>JAFQDD010000004.1 GCA_017416145.1 Spirochaetaceae bacterium
TCTGTTACTTCAAAGTCTTCTGGCGTGATTGTATCTAAGTTTAATATAACATTCCCTATTTCATCTTTTACAACAAATTTTCCAGTAATTAACATAAATTGTGCAAACCACCCCATTTTATTTAGTTTCCAATAATCGTAATTATAATTTGATATTAAAACTGAACTTCCATCTTCTAAAATAAGGCTTTGTTCTTCTTGTAGCAATCCAGAATTTATTGATATTTGATTTGTTCCTAAATCTAGTATATAAGTTTGATTTTCAACATTTTCTGTAAGCATTGATGAAAGACTGTATTCAATATTTATGGTTTTATTACTTTCATTTTTCATGTTAAAAACTGTACCAAATTGTTGATTTTCAATATTAAAATTTTCTTGTCTTTCTTTCCATTTTTCAATGGAAGATTCATCAAGTATTAAATTGGCATCAACATCTCCATAGTCCTCTTTAACTTCAAAATCTTCTGGGGTTAATATTTCTAATGTTAAAAGAATGTTTCCGTCTTGATCTTTTATTGTAAGTTCTTCTGTAATTAAAAGAAATCGAGCAAACCATCCCATTTTATAGTAACGTGTGTAATCGTAGGCATAGGATGAAAAACTAATACCTTTATTTATTATATAAGTTGAAAATTCATCACTATAATGCCCAGGACCTATACGAATATATCTTTCACCTAAAATTAGTTTTTTCCCGTAAGCATTTAAATTTTCATATTCCTTCAATATCGGAGAGAAAAAATACGATACTTTATAAGAATCATCTGTGAAATTAAGTAAACCAAAATAATCTCTATATCTTTGCGTAAATGAAAAAAGTGATGAAAATAGACAACTAATTAGAAAAAGAAAAAATATTTTTTTCATTTTAATTTTTCTCCTGTTGTGTGTTAAGGACGGAATTTACTGCATTACTATTTATTCCTGAATTATTTAAAACTGTTGCCATATTTACCGTGTGAGTATGTGAAGAGGACTTATACATCTTTTCCCTGGGACAGAAAAACCCATTTGCATGTTGCCGATGAAAAAAGTTACTTCATCACCTTGTTTGTAGGAAAACTGTTTTTTAACAATCTGTAATTTTAAACTGTAATTAGCGATTTTACAAGTTTTATAAGAGGATTTTATGAAAAAAGAAGAAATTTTGATGTATGTTTACGAGCCTAGAATTGGCGAATACTTTATCCTTTTACAAAATTAAATCGGATTCGGTAAAACGGACATTTTCATTCCAATCAGTTATTCTATTAACTTCCATTAAAATTTTTTCTTTATCACTCAAGTTTTTGTGTTGTTCATTATATTGTGACTTGTTGTATTCCATTTTTTCCATAAGGAGATGTATTCCATTTTGTTCAATAGAGTTTGTATTCCTAGAAACTAAATCATAGAAGCAATTAAAAATTCCAATAAATTCTTCTATATTGTCATAATAAAATTGACTTGTAGAGCGTTTTAGACGTTCCATATATCTGGGATTCACATCTAGTAAATATAAATTTTCAATTTGAAACATTTTTTTCTCAATTCCATTATAGATACATATCCCCTGTATAAAATCTTTATGAATAAAAAAACTAAATATTAATATTTTATTATAGCTAAACTTTAGCAATTCTGAATTCTCATGTTGTAATTCATAGCCAAGATTTTTTATTGCAGGAATAAAATTATTTTTTATAAAATTATATTGCTTTTTATTCATATTCATGCTTTCCAAGATATCCAAAATCTAGTGAGTCAGTTGCACGTCTATTACAGTGGTTTTTCTGCCTCGGCTTGAAAGACTTATTATTTTTTATATCTTGTATAAAATATTTCAAAAATATCAACTTAAAAATAACAGAAAACAATTTTTGAATCATCTGTGTAGACTTCAAAACAATATTCATTTTGAGAAACTTTATATATTTTCCCAACTCGATACTCAAAATTCTCTAATAAATTTTCAAACGTACCTGTTTGAAAATTTATTTTTACCAAATCAGATTCATTTCGTTTTTGCCGATTAACAGCAAAATAAATGTTATCCTTTTGTTCTTCCATAAAACGAATTGCAGTATATTTCTGTTCAATTGGAATAGACAAAATGTTTTTTTCAATTTCTAAATCGAAAATATCTAAACATTGATTCTCCATATTCAAAAATATAGCGTTCGAATAATTATTACAAAATTCTAGTAAAGAAGCAGTTGGTGTATTAATTGACGTTATATTATTTGTTCTAATATCGTGAATTTCAATCTTATCATACATATCAATATAAATTTTCATTGAAAAAGAATCTAACCAAACATTTTCTATTGCAGAAGTTTTTATTCTATATATTTCTCTGTAATCTTTGTTAGTTAAATTTATTTCAATGAAAGAAAATACTTTTCCATCATCAAGTAGAAAATACAAAAAACTGTCTTTTACGTCTAAAGGGATAATAGAAATGTCATCTTGTACATATCCTAAATTTATAATTAAGTCCTTTTTTCCAGTTTGCAAATTAGTAATAAATATTTCTTTATTGGTAGTGGTAATAAGTTCATATTTCGAAGTAAAAAAATAACCAAAGGCATCAGTTTTACTCAAAGTATAAAATTCGTTAAATCCTAACTTCTTTAAATCACTTTTTACATTTTCTGCAACTTTTAATCCCCATATCCTAGCCAGAAAAGGATGTTTGGCCATAGACATTATAGATAAAGAAAAAATACACAAAATTATAAGGAAACAGAAAAACTTAATTATTTTTTTCATCACAATTTGTATCCTTTTCTCCAAAGAATTTATATGTAAATTTGTCTGGACTAACAGTAGGCTCCCCTGACGTATCAATGTTATTATTTCGTATGGATTCTGGTATTTTTTCTGTTATTGCTTCATTTGTTTGATTCCACCAAATCCTATCATCATCTTGCTTGGATGTGCTATTGACTTGATTTTGTAAAGTCTTTTCTTGCATAGAGTTAGTTTAACATGGGGAATAATGTAAAAGCAAGAAATATTATGGAAAAACTGCTTTTACAGTTCTATATCATCATTGACGCTATCTAAATACTTAATTGATTCTGTAATCCCAAGTACATATAAGTCATTTTTAAAGTTTTTTATCATTATTGACATAGCTTTGTCAAAATCGTCTTGGCTTATTTGTTCAGATACAAAATTTGTTGCTTGGATACTACTTATTCGATTTTTCATACCTATATAGTAGATAATAGGATTTTTGTCTTTTAAATTGTTTTCAAAAATGTAATCGTTTGACATTGTTATAAAATCAGTATCTTGGGAATAATTGTTGGATACTCGGATAACAAATTTATATTGTGTCGTATTTAATTTTTCTATCATACTAATATCTTCTTTTGAAAAAATGTGTTCTGAATCTTCCACAATTATTTCCATTGAGGATGAACAAGCGAATAATGAAATAATGAAACAAATTATCCCAATTAAATTTATTTGTTTAGTTTTCATAAAAAACTCCTAGTAAAAATAGATATAACCTCTAGTACCATGGTAGAAATGAGTAGTAAATAAAAAAGATTTAGTCGTTTCTTTATTTGTGTTTTTAAATTTTTGTTTTCAATTTTCTCAAGAAATGCTTTTTGACTAAAAATCTCAAAATAGAAAATTTTGTTTATGATATTTTTTTCATTTGTTATAGACACATATATATTTAAATAAACACAAACTGCAATTATAAACAAAACAAGTGTAATGCATCTAAGAAATTGCACCAAATTCACTTGAGTGAATGTTGGATGTACTATTGGATTGATTTTGTAAAGTCTTTTCTTGCATAGAGTTAGTTTAGCATGGGGAATAAGGAAAAATCAAATTATTTTTTATCAACGAGATTTTTTATTTGTTCTAAATTCCATAATTCATTTTCCCAATAAAAATACTCTGTTTTTCGTTTTTTGAAAATTCTAAATGCTTGATTTAATGAATTATCATAAATATGACAAATATCACATATTTCAACTAATTCTGGAATCAATTCTATCGCTTTTTTGTAACGTGAAATCACCTTATCTGCTGGAACATCATGTCCACCTTTTGCAAATCTTTTATGTCATCAGCATTGATATAGGGTTCTATAATCTTGGCTAGTTTTGTTACTGTCGTTTTTCCAGAACCGTTTGGCCCTGCAAAAACTATGATTTCAGGCTTCTTTTGCATACTCAATATGTCCATCTGGATATTCAAAATATGCTTTTTTTTGCACTACATCATATCGTGCAATTGGTACATTCTTTAATCTAGATATTTCGTTTTCAATTTCAATAGAGGCATTAAATAAGTCTGTCATTTTTTCATCAGAGATTCCTTGCATTGAATCTAATTCGTTTTCTTCGTCCATAAATTAACCTCCGTTGTTATTATATCATATCTATTTTTTAATATGCAATTATTTTTGGTATTGTTCAAGTGTTAGCATTAAAACTGCATTGAAAAAATCTAGAATTTTTAAAAAAATTGATAAGAGCTTTGACAAGTTTTTTAATCTCCATCTTGTTTTAAAACAATTTTTGGAATCTTATAAACATACTTCCAAATTCACCTGAGTGAATATTGGATGTGCGATTTTTTGGATTCTGCAAAGTCTTTTCTTGCATAGAGTTAGTTTGTGCATGGTAAAAGTGGAATTTGCAAGAAAAATTATGAGTACTTTTATCCTTTAGAATTTTTTATAAGTTATACTTTTCATCAATTATTTTTATAATTTCATGATAAAGATTATATATTGCAATAATTAAACACAAAGGTGATACTATAATTATCCAATTGAATATTTTGTTATTAGAGAACCTGTTTTGAAAAAATGGATAAATGTGTTTAACATAAAAATCTCCATTATTTACTAAACCTGCAAATAAAAAAATGATCATAAATGAATAAGTTAAAAAAGAAATTATTTTTTTTATTTTATTCAGTTTGTTTTTTATTTTTATTTTTCTTTCTTCAGAAATATTTTGTTGAGAAGAATTACATCCTCTTATTTTTTTGATTACAAAATAGTAAATTAGTAAAACTATTACTGTGTCAATAAAAATTAATAACCATTTAAAAAAATCTGACATATTAATTCCCAAAACAAATAATATAACGGAAAAATAAACTATTAAGCAAAAACTAATCATTACATGTTTTTCGTGTTTCATTAATTTTTTCCTCAATAAATAAACCGGTTGTTGTATTTACAATATTTTGTTTTGTATGAAAATTAACACTGTTTTTTGCAATATTTTTAAAAGATCTTTCTTAAATATATACAATATTAAATATGGAAATAGTAATTTCATTTTTTTATAAAAATTTCCTCGTTTTTAGACCTTTGTTTTATTTTAACTTACTGAAAACAGAAATTAAATAGTTTAAGTGATAATCATATTTTTCTGTATCAAATAAAAAATATTCATTATGCTCTTTTATTGCTTCTCCAAAGATTTTATAATAAGAATAATGATTCGAAAGAAGATATAATTCATTTTCAAAATTCAAATAGGGACATTTATAATATCCAACGAATTCTCCATCCTTAAAAGCATTTTTATGTTCAGGAAAATAAGAATATACGAAACTTTCCTTTGAATTAAAACAAAGCTCGTTTTTTTCATCAAAAAATGGGTAGACATAAGTATAATTTTTCTCAGTTTCAATGCATTCCAAATAGTTGTACATATTATCAATAGATACTTGAATTAATATTTCTAGATTATTTGTAATTTTTATTAAATCTGTCTTTTGAAATTTATATGTATAATCTTGATTTTCACTACCTAAAGAATAATTCTTAATAAGAGTTAAAACCAAATCATCGTTTAAAATTGGAGACATTGAAACTTCAATAACATTGTTTGTACAACATGAAGAAAAAATAGTTGATAATATAAATATTAAAGTGATAATTTTTAATCTATTTTTGTTTAACATTTTCAAAATCTCCATTACTAGTTTCGATATAAATAGCAAATATTTCTTCATTTCCATTTTTCTGCACTTCTGATCCTGGTTGTTCCAAATTATTATCTGAAAAGTCCTTCGGATTGATTTTGATTAACTCTTCCTGACTACAAACAGGTTCCAATAAATAATAAACACCTGAATATTCTGTAATTATTGAATTTTTGTTTACAACAAAGAGATACGTACCAAATAAATTATAGTTTCCAACTACATCAATAGAAATAACTTTTATATAATCATTTTCTTCTGCAAAAAAATCTTCAAAGGTTAAACCACGAGACCCAGTACCTCGAGTTTCATTATATAAATCATCTTCTGACCAAAGTTTAATCTTCACTTTTTCTATTTCATATTCTTTACCGTCAAATAAAATTACTTTTTCATAATATCTGATTTTTTCACCAATCAAAGAAAAATCATATTTACCAGTAATCACATTTTCTAAATCTAGAATTTTGCTAACTTTAAAATCAATCATATTTTCTGATTCTGCTAAAACAAATTGAAAATATAGGAAATATAATAAAAAAATGGCAATAATTTTTTTCACTTTTTCGCCTCAATTCTTTATTTTGTCACTAAATCCTCTGGATCAATAATGTATGGAGTTTTTACTAATAAATATTTATTTCCATATAATCGTCCAAGATTTTTACCTTCATCTGAAAATTTACTACAATCAATATAAAAATCAATCATATTTGGAGATATAAAAACTAAATAGCCAAAAGCATGATTTCCAAAATTATCAATAAAATCAAACTCATATCTATCATTATTTTTTTTCGCAGTAATTCTATTATTTATTACATGAGGTAAAGGAATTATTGATTTTGATATTGTTATTTTCATTGATTCTTCAGTTCTCGAATCAACACATAATTGAACATAATCTATAATTTCAAAATTATCTGATTGTGAAATATAGTTTAAAGAAATGTAATTTTCGTTTGCATATAAAAATGTTGAAAATAAAAACAAAAATATAAAATATTTTTTCATGGTTGTTTCCTAATTTGCAGTAGAATTTTTCTGTTTTGAAAGTTCTTGTAATAACTTTGCTTCGTCATTTCGTCTATTTGAATATCCATTATCTTGGCCATATTTTATAAGTATATCAGCAGCACCTGAGTAGTCACCGTTGGCTAGTTTTTCAACTAAATCGGAAGGAACAGCACCTGTTCCATTTTGATATGCAAATGAGAATATGGCTGTTTGTGCATTACTTGGTAGATTATCAAAATCTCATCAGGATTATTTCCAACTCTTTTATTATATTTTCCAGCTTTTTTCAATATATTTTCTTTCATTCCACCAATAATATTTTCCCAAATGTAGCATTTTTTCAGACTTGTTGTAAACCAGAATTTCACTGTCAGAAACAAAATAAGTATGTGCATTCTCAACTTCAATATTATAAACAAAAATAGGTTCAGCTGAGGAAGGCGATACAACTTATAATTATATTTGTATTTAATAAGATTTTTTTGACATTTATAACAGGGTGTTACTAACTAATATAACGGGGTGTTACTAACCAATGTAACGGGGTGTTACTAACTAATGTAACGAGGTGTTACTAACTAATGTAACGGGGTGTTACTAACTAATGTAACGGGGTGTTACTAACCAATATAACAACAGGGTGTCCTCTGCTCAAATTAGAATTTTAGCAGATTTGAATTTGTTTGTAAAAAGCAGAAATAGAAAATATCGAAACCAAAAACATTATAGGAATTAGTAAAATTATTTTTTCTTCAACATTAAACAACATAATAGTAATTGCCAAGCCAGAAAATAACAAGGAAAACAAATTTATTAAAATACTTTTTTAACATAAACAATTTTGTATTTCCATATTCTTTTATTCTTTTTTATCCAGGATTCAACGTAATCAGTATCTGAAAAATTACTTATTTCTAATATAATTTCTTCTTTTGTTATTTGCTTTATCGTTAATGGAAATTCTCCAAATTTACATTTTCCTAACAACAATTTATTTTGTGAAAAAATATAAAGATATTTATTTCCTGACCCAAAACTAAATTTTGAGTCCTTATAAACTAAAAAAAATACAAGCCCATCTTTTTCAATTTTCTCAAAACTTTTTTCAGTACTTTCATTATCCATATTATTTATTTTGATAAATAGTTTGTTACTTACAAAAACATAGGATAAAATAATTATAAGCAAGAGCAAACAAAAAATTATATATGGGTTGATTTTTCTCATAACTATCTTATTATTCATGTGGATTTTTTTGTTGGTCACAGCCCAACACCTACAATCTCACCTTTTTATACCGTTCCTGAGGGTTCCGTTCCAAATATTCTTTCAAAAGTTGAAGTTGCTCTGATTTTTCATCTGTGTTTTGGATTTTCGCCTTTAGAGAATGACCAAAGAAAAAATTGTCTATAAAATATTCAAAAAATCGCTTTGCTCGAGTTGGATAAAATTCCTTTGGCTGAAACTGACACAAATCTTCCAAAAATCCCTCTGCCACCTGATACAAATCTATCTCAGTTTCAAGCTCTTCCCCAGTGCCCTCGAAAGATTTTCCGCTTTTCTTAAGCTCTGCAAAAATCCAAGGCTTTTCCACTGCGGCCCGACCAATCATTATTCCGTCTAATGTTGGAGCCACAGACAAAAGTTTGTTGTAACTTGCCACATCTCTAACTCCGCCATTACCAATTACGCTTACTCCAGCATGGTTTTCTTTCACATACTGGCAAAACTCATTTAGTAAATTATACTTTGGTGGTCGGGTATATTTTTCCTTTTTTGTTCGAGGATGTAAAACAATCTGGCTAACCCCTTCTCCCACAAGCATATCTGCAAAGGCGAAAAGTTTTTCCATAGTAAAATCTTCGTCCCCAAGGCGGATTTTCACACTTAGCCGTTTTTCACCAATGGCATTTTTTACAGACTTAAGCATATTAGAAGTTTCTGAAATCGGTTTTAACATCCAAGAGATTCCAGCCCCGTACTTGTAAATTGCTGGAGCTGCACAACCCATATTTATATCAATTCCAATACCGCCACAACCTTTTACCACAGCAGCGGCTTCTGAAAGTGGCTTTGCTTCATCTCCAGTAAGCTGCCAAACTGTTTTTTCTGGCTCCACATCATTTAAAATATAGTACTTTTCAAACTGTCCACCGTGAAGCAAAGAAGAGGCATTTATCATTTCTGTGTAATATTCATCTACGCCACCAAAATTTGCCACAGTTTTTCGCAAGGCTTGGTGAGTCAATGTAGCCATAGGAGCTAAAATCAGTTTCATTACTTTTTCCTAAAGGACTCTATCAATTTGACTTTTTACAGGGGGTAAAAATCTAGAAGTTATCGTAACAATAGCCGCTGTTATTCCAAATCCAAGCAAAATCCCCAAAACTTGTAAACTTTCTTTTTCTGGCATAAGAAAATATCCTGCAATAGCTGCCAAAACTGGCAAAACCAAAGAAAATGCAGCCTGAAAAATCTGAAAAACAAGAGAATTTTTAAGCAAAACCACATCCCCAATCTTAATTTCAACCTTTTTAGGATTTACTACATAAAATGGAGTACCTCTTTTTCCACAAGAACCTTTATTACAATTGATACAAGCATCTGTAATAAGCGGAACAACTTCTACTTGATTTTCTTCGATTTTGGTAATTTGAACCTTTTCAAACATTATATTTTCCCTTTTTGCTAATTTCACGCATTTTGGTTTCACATTCTTTTGCACCAACCTTGTTTCCAAGTTCAAGGTAAGTATCCTTTAAGTTAAACAAAGCATCATAATAATGAGGATAAATACACAAGGCTTTTTCAAAGGCTGTTGCTGCTGCTGAAAAATCGCTTTCAGAAAAGTGATAAACTCCAATATTATTCCAAATATAAGCATTTTGTGGATTGATTTCCAATGCTTCATAAGCCCAAACATAAGCATCTTGTAAATCTTCTGCTGCGTAACAAACAAGAGATAAAGTTTCCAATATCTCCACATTATCAGAATCCAGTTTATGAGCCTGAAACAAAGCATTTTTTGCTGCTTGTAAATCTCCAGAATCTCTGTAAGTGATTCCAAGATTGTACCACAAGAGTCCGTTTTTCTTTTCTATGTGAATTGCACCCAAAAAACAAGCTATAGCTTCTTTGTAGTTTCCTCGAGAAGAAAGCTCTATAGCCTGTTCATTAAGTTTTACAGCTTCTTTATCCATTTTTCCTCTTAATATCAACTTTAATATCAATTATAGCAACATTGAAGTAAAAAGTTCAGAAATTTCTTCTCCAATTTCAGCCTTTGGATAAAAGTTTTTTACTTCCTTGCAAGAACTTTCTATCAATTCTTTGCTAATTGATTTTGCTTTTTCAATTGCTCCAGAACTTTCCAAAATATTTATACATTCTTCCACAGCAGGAGAATCTGGTCCTTCTTTCGAAGCTCTTTCAAAACAATTAACAAGTTTTTCCAAATCTTCTGGTTTTGACTCAATGTGTAAAATTACTGGTAAACTTTTTTTACCTTCTACTACATCGTCCCCACGTTTTTTGCCCTTGTTTCCAGTGGTTAAGTTTATTACGTCGTCTAGCACTTGAAATCCAATTCCAATTTTTCGGGCAATTTCTGCCATAGAACTAGCTTCTTCTTCTGTGCCACCACCAGAAATCATACCGATTTTTGCAGCAAGACTTGCCAAAGTTCCAGTTTTTAATCCCACCATTGTCATATATTCTTCTTTTGAAGGGATATAAGTCTTGTTTTTGTGCCAGTTTATATCCATAGATTGCCCAAGGTGAAGGCGACGAAGCTCTGTCATGAAAGTGCGATACAAATTGATTTTTAGCTTCTCATCCAGTGGCAAAGTTTCCAAAACCTCTGGTGCTGCAAAATAAAGCAAACTTCCAGCATTTATTGCCACATCCACACCATAAGTTATGTGGGCGGCAGGTTTTCCACGGCGAGTGTCTGCACCGTCTTCAATATCATCGTGAATCAAACTTGCTGTATGAACAAATTCCACCAAAGGAACAAGATTATAAGCATTTTCTAAATTAATTTGATTTTCAACTTCTGTGCCATTTTTGTTTAAAATCACATATTCTGCACAAAGAACTTGAAGCAAAGGTCTCCATCTTTTTCCACCAAGGGATAAAAGTTCTCTACATGGTTTTACAAGTTTTTCGATTTCATTTTGAGAAAATTCTTGATTTGATGAAGTGTTAAAAATCTCCCATTGCCAATTTGAACTAAAATTTTCTGGCAATTTTTTTGATAAAACATCTTCAATTTTTTTTAGTCTTTGTGTAAATTGTTCTTTCATATCACTAAAATTATATCATTTATTGCCGATAATGAGAATATATGAACAGTTACGAAAAGCCAGACTTTTGGAGCCGCAAAGCCTTTTCCGAAGGATATCCTGCTCGCTCCGTTTATAAATTACAAGAAATAGATAAAAAATTTGGTATGCTAAAAAAGGGTTTTAAAGTTCTTGATTTAGGAGCCGCTCCTGGCTCTTGGACAGTTTTTGCCCTTCGCACTTTGGACGGAACAGGCCACGTTACCTCAATTGATATAAATCCTCTTGCAAAAGATGTTAAAAGTGAACACTTGACATTTTTCCAAGGTGACTTGTACGATAAAGAGATACGCAAAAAAGCTTTGGAACTTGGTCCTTACGATTCTGTAATTTGTGATGCAGCACCAAAAACCACAGGAAACAAAGTTGTTGACCAAGCAGGTTCTTCTGGTCTTGTGGAATTGGCAATTTTTTACGCAGAACAAATGCTTAAACCCGGTGGAAACTTCGTTGTAAAAATTTTCCAAGGGGGAGATCAACAAGCCTTCTTAAAAAAGATGAGAGAAATCTTTGTTCAAGCCAAGGGATTTAAGCCAGAAGCTTGTCGTACTGAAAGTTTTGAAACATACCTTGTGGGAATAAATAAAAAATGAAAAAACTCTTTTTTATTACACTTTCTATTACTTTAATTTTTTCTCTTTTTTCTTGTGATATAAATTTGTTCCCAAAAGAAGAATATATCGAGCCAAAACCCGTTATCAACACCGATATTAGTCAAATTACTTTTAACAATCTCCGTCGCACAAAAATAATTGACATTTCTGGTGTGGGGGGATTCGAGAGTACTTCTGAAAAAACAGCTATTATGGCTTCAGAAATAATTTCAGAGGATACTCCACAATCAGACTATCCTTCTCTTTCCTATTCAGTTTACCGCGTAAAATCTGGAGATATGGTTGGTATTCTTGCAGAAAACTTTGGAATCACCCAAGATACAATTATTAGCGTAAACAATATTCGCCAAACTCGCACGATTCAGCCTGGAGATTATTTTAGAATCCCAAATATTCCAGGAATTATTTATACCGTTAGAAATGACGGCGAAACTATGGAATCCATCGCCAAAAACTATAAAGTGGATGTGGCAAAATGTTGTGCTGTAAATAATCTAGAAGTAAATAAATCTTTGACTGCTGGAACAACTCTTTTTGTACCAGACGCAGAACTTGATTGGGTAACTCGACAAGAAATCAATGGTGATTTGTTCAAACGTCCTATTAAAGCTTGGTATTACATTTCTTCATATTTTGGCTGGAGAAATAGTCCTTTCACAGGACAACGAAGTTATCACAGCGGAATCGATATGGCTTGTCCAACTGGAACAAAAATCTACGCTGCCCTTGCTGGAACTGTTACCACTGCTGGTTGGAGCGATACTTACGGAAACTACGTAATTGTACGCCACCACTCAGGATACAAAACTCTCTACGCCCATATGAGCAAAATCAACGTTCGTGTTGGACAATATGTAGAAGCATCTAGCGTCCTTGGGTTAGTAGGAAGTACTGGATTAAGTACAGGTCCTCACCTTCACTTTACGGTTTACAAAAACGGAGTTGCAGTAAATCCTCAAACTCTTTGGAATTAGATAAAAAAAGTGTACCCAAAACTTATTTTAAGATTTTAGGTACACTTTAACTTCACAGTTCAAATAGAAAGCTTTTTATCAATAAAACACTAGAAATCCTTAGACCGCAGAACCCCGTGGTGTGTCAAACAATTTCACGAAAAAGTCCAAATTACTTCCCACAAACAATGCAGAGTAAACACAAACAATTCCAGCAAAACATAAATAAAATGGTAAAACTATAATTGATGAATTAAGCGAAACAGTTTGTATTCCATAAAATAGCATAGCCACAAGCATAACAAGCCCAATAATAATCCAATGAGCAAGACTTACGTGTTTTACTTTTTCCTGCTTCATAGTCTTTGGACTGATTTTTGACATTATAGAAATTAAAGTATCGTTATTCAAAGGTGATTTTTCATTTAAAGATTTCGCACTGGCTTTTTCTGCAAGGGTACACAATCTGACTTGAGTGCGACATTCTTTACAAGCCAAAAGATGCAAAGTAATCTTTAGAGGGATTTTTTGATTTTTGTCTAAGAGAAGGAATTGATCCATCATCTCTTTACATTTTTCCTTTTTCATAAAACATCCTCCAATTTTGTTTTCATCAATTTTTTTGCACGAAAAATGTGGGATTTTACAGTATTTACAGGCAAATCCAACATTTCACTAATATCTGTGTAAGAAAAATTATAAAAAAAATACAAATCAAGACAAACAGCAAACTTCTCAGGGATTTCTTTTAAGGTTTCTCGTACAGCTTGAACAGTAAGTTTTTTCAACTGTCTTTCCTCTGGATTTAAGCCTGAATCCTCTATTTCAAACTCATCATTGAGGGGCAAATACTCTTTTGCGCGTTTTACAGAATTTATAGCTGTATTATAAGCAATTCGCATTAACCAAGTCGAAAATTGTGCATCTCCACGAAAACTGTCCAAACTTGTATACACCTTTAAGAATACATCCTGAACAAAATCTTCTGCATCTGTTTCATTCCTAAAAAAACTTTTTCCCAAGGATTTTACTCTGAATTGATATTTACTTACCAGCAAAGCAAAAGCATTGGAATTTCCCTTTTTTATTAGGGAAATCAGTTTTTTATCAGGTATTTCATCTTTACTAAGCATTCTCAGTTATTTTTGTAGGACAAAACTTGTAAAAGATTAAAAAACAAATGCCCAAAGATAATGGAATAAGTCCGCCCAATACTTGATAAGAAAGACCATTCATCAAAGCAAAAAATAAAGTTAGAACAAGCCCGATTCCAGTTAGCAAAATTCCAAGTAAAAGAGAAAAAATCTTTAAGTTGAACTTAGAAGGTTTATAATTTCCAGTTTTTACTTGTAGGGAAATTTGCTTATGGCGCCACAAAAGATAGAAGAAAACTAATGTTCCTCCAATAACAATGCCCACAATAGGAACAATTGCTAAAATAACCTGTGCAGCTACTGGTGCGTTTTCCATTTTTCTAATCTCCTTTTGCTTTTTGTCTTTACTTATTAGACAGATTTTTATGAAAAAGGTTGCATAAAATTTCGTAAATTAATTAAAAAAAACATATTCTTCAAAATATATTTCATCAATTTTGTTTAAAACCAATTTTTCGTTAATATTTTTAAGTAAATCTGCTTTCACAACATTTTCCCCATTTCTTTTTAATTCTTCTAAAGAATATTCGGGAAAATAACTGGATATTACAGATTTTATGCTCTCATTTTTTACAGATATTTCCTCGTAAAACTCTGTGTCAGCTTTTTCAAAAGGGAAATATACGCTTATGACAATGGGAATACCGTCTTTTGATGCAGTTCTAATTTTTCCAAGTTTTTTATAAATTTCAAAAGAATCAAGTTCTATTGGAAGTGGTGAATTTTGTTCAGTAGAACTTTTTTCACTTGAAAACAGATTTTTTACCAAAGCAAAAAAAGTTCCTAAAATTATTATCAAGCAGATTACAAAAATTAGACGAGAAAGAAATTTGTTAATTGAAAAATTATTTTTCATTATTTATGAATATTATATTTCTGTAAAAGATTCTGGATGTTCGATTCTTTCTTTATCAATTTCTTGAATTTCTTTGTTCAAGAAAAATGACAAAATAGTTCGCAATAAAACGACTCCAGCCAATACAATCAGTTCTTGGATTCCTGGCTCCAAAATCGTTTTAATTACGTCTGCTGCAATTAACAATTCCAAACTCAACAAAAGATAAGTTCCTAAATCAGCTCGAATCACCCGAACTCTCAAAATCGAATATTTGCCCTTTATCCGTAAAAACTCAGTTTTAACAAAAGCAATTAGAGAAATTAGCACACCATAAATTACCACAGCCACACTAATTATGCTAATTACCATTTCGATATAAACAAATATTTCCATAATAAAGTCCTAAAAATTATTTTTTCTCAGGAATCAAACCTGGAACTACAAAGTTTTCCGGAATCTTTGAAGGTCGACCTTCTGTTGTTACACAAGCCCAAGATACTGTTGCTTCTGCACAAACTGTTCCGTCTTTTTTCGCAATAACTTGTTTAAACTCCCCAGAAACCTTGCCTAATTTTGCAGATTCTGTAGTCACTTCCAAAACATCGTCTAAAAAAGCTGAACTTTTGTAGTATATATCAATATGAGTTACATAAAGATAATATCCAGCAGCCACGATTCCTTTGTAATCAAAATTGATTGCATGTAAAAATTCCATTCTGCCGAATTCTAGATAATTTAAATATACTGAATTATTTACGTGATTGTAAGAGTCGCATTCATAAGAACGGACTGTAAGTTCTGCTATATGTTTCATTTCGACATTTTACAATTTCATGTCTTATATTTCAAGTATTTTTATAAGAATCAACCCTTGAAAAACCGTTTTTTTAATGGTAATTTTATAAAAGATGATATTAAAAAATAGCAAAAAAAATCTCAGTTTAATTTTATTCTCTCTCGAAATTCTTTTATTATCTTCTTGTTCATTAAACTATAATTCTGAAAGTTCCCTTTCTTCTCAGTCTCCAGAATTTGTTTTTACTAATCCAAAGTACACTCGCATAAATCAAGGTAAATTGAACTTGGAAATTACTGCTGACACAATCGAACAATACGCAAACGAAGATGCTATGTACGCAAAAAATATCAGTTTTACTCTTTACAGCGAATCAGAAGAAAAATCCGCAGAAGGAAAAGGAACTTTGCTTTCTGCTGACTTGGAAAAAGGTTTATATTATCTTTTTGATGACATCAAGGTAAAAAGTTTTGAACAAAATGTTTCGATAAATGCTTCAAGCCTAAAATGGGATGACGATTCAGAACAACTTACAACGGATTTCCAAAATCCAGCAAAATCTAAAGTCTATATTATTTCCGAAAAAGAACCTAAAATCAAAATCGAAGGATACGGTTTTTCAGGCAGCGGATATGACAACTCATACGTTTTTACAGGAGAAGTTTCTGGTGAAATTACAACAAAAGACTAAAAAATCCCTGATATCACTTTGTTTTTTGATTATAACAACTTTTCTTTTTTCCGACACAATTAGTTTCAAAGCTAATTCTATGGCAGGTTCCATCGGTGAAAATAACACTTCCACAATTTTAAAAGGTAATGCTTGGATAGAAAACGAAGATTTAGAGCTTTTTGCTAATGAAATTTCCCTAAGGGGTGATAATTATGATTTCATTACAGCAACAGGCAATATTTCTGGTCGCTACAAGACATCAAATTTCGCTTTTTCCTGCAATTCTCTTGAATATGATAAAAACACAGGAATTGTTATCTTAAAAGAAAATGTAAAAATTGATGATACAGAAAACGAACTTTCTGCCACAGCCAGTGTCGTTGAATATGATAAAAATCTTGAAGTTGCCACCATGCAAATAAACGTGGTTATCAATCACAAAAATTCAGTTTGTACTGGAACTTTAGGAATCTACAGAAAAAAAGAGCAAATACTTGATTTATCAGGGAATCCTAAAATTGTACGAGATAGTGATACATTCACCGCCCAAGATATTTCATTAAATATGAAAACTGAAGAAATTTCCCTTGATGGAAAAGTTCGAGGTTCTGTAGTCGACAAAAAAGAAGAAAAATCATCCGAAAATCAAGATGCCCCAGAGGAAAATAATGAGTAACTTAATTGTAAAAGATTTATACAAAAATTTTGGAAAAAAACAAGTTGTTCGTGGAGTTGATTTTTCTATGACAACTGGAGAAGTCCTTGGTTTGTTAGGCCCCAACGGAGCCGGAAAAACAACGACATTTTATATGATTGTAGGCTTTTACCGTCCTAACAACGGCAATGTTTTTATCGACGAAAATAATATAACAAAACTACCAATGTTTAAAAGGGCAAAACTCGGGATTTCCTACCTTCCTCAAGAACCATCTGTTTTTAAAAAACTCACTGTAGAAGAGAATATTTGGGCTGTTTTGGAAAATCGTCCTGATTTATCAAAAACTCAACGTAAACAAAAACTTGAATCCCTTTTAGAAGAGTTTTCTATTACAAGATTAGCAAAGCAACAAGCCTACTCTCTTTCTGGTGGTGAAAGACGGCGTACTGAAATCGCAAGAGCTTTGGCTATGGAACCAAAATTTTTGCTTTTGGACGAACCTTTTGCTGGAATCGACCCAATCGCCGTAGCTGATATCAAAAATATGATAACAATTCTTTCAGAACGAGGAATTGGAGTGTTAATTACCGACCATAATGTTCGTGATACTTTAGAGATTACCCACAGAGCAATTATCATAAGCAATGGGCAAATTTTGGCTCAAGGACAAAAAGAAGATATATTAAATTCTGAACAAGCTCGAAAAATTTATCTTGGTGAAGAATTTAAAATGTAACTTTCTATTTATTTGCTATTAAAACAATTATATTTTTATACTCTTTCTTCTATTATACGTTTTTATTTGACAAATCACCGAATCCTGTGGTATTCTAGTATTTGAACTAATCTAGCATGGAGGAAAAGTATGGACTTAGTATGGTTTATTGTCCTCCCTGTTGCTGGACTTGTTCTTGGATGGACTATTCGCTGGCTTTATGCCAGATTTCAACTATCTGCCTCAGAACAAAGGGCAGAGCGTGTAAAACAAGATGCTATAAAAGAAGCAGAAGCACAAAAAAAGGAAATTTTATTAGAAGCGAAAGATCAACTCATTCGGGAACGCAATCAGCAGGAACGGGAGAATCGTGAGCGACGCAGCGAGCTTCAGCGTTATGAACGTCGACTCACAGTAAAAGAAGAAACTCTAGACAAACGAATGGCAACTTTAGATGCTCAAGAGCAGGATTTTGTTGCCCGTGAACAGCAAATTTCAGAAAAAGAAGCAAATCTTGCAACCCAAGAAGAAAAGTATCGTCAAGAACTAGAAAGAATTTCAGGATTAACAGCCCAAGAAGCAAAAAATCTAATCATTCAAAATCTAGAAAATGAAGCAAAACACGATGCACAAGCTCTCTTAAACAAAATTGAGCAAGAAGCTCAACTTACATCTGAAAAGAAAGCTAGAGAAATCTTAGTTTCAACAATTCAAAGAATTGCTACAGAAACTACAAGCGACATTACAGTTGCAACTGTTTCATTACCAAGTGATGAAATGAAAGGTCGAATTATCGGTCGTGAAGGTCGAAATATTCGCACGTTAGAAACATTAACGGGCGTTGACATCATTATTGATGACACACCAGAAGCCGTTGTTATTTCTTGTTTTGATCCAGTTAGAAAAGAAATTGCAAAGGTTGCTCTAGAAAGATTGATTTCTGACGGACGTATTCACCCAGCACGTATTGAAGAAATTGTGCAAAAAGTTACTCGTGAAATCCAAAACAAGATTTACGAAGAAGGTGAAAAAGTTCTATTTGACTTAGGTATCCATAATATGAGTCAAGATGGTGTTAGAGCATTAGGTCGCTTGTACTTTAGAACAAGTTATGGACAAAATGTTCTTAACCACTCAAAAGAAGTTGCAATTATTGCAGGAATGTTAGCAGCAGAAATTGGTGCAAACAGAGAACTTGCAAAACGAGCCGCTGTACTTCACGATATTGGTAAGGGTGCTGAAAATGATTCAGACCAGAACCACGCAGAAGTTGGTATGGATATGGCTCGTAAGATGAACGAAGATGCAAAAGTTGTAAATGCTGTTGGTTCTCACCATAACGATATCGAGCCACAAAGCATTGAAGCTATTATCGTTCAAATTGCAGACGCAATATCCGCAGCACGTCCTGGAGCAAGACGAGAAACCATAGATAACTATGTAAAACGTCTTGAAAACCTTGAATCTATTGCAGAAAGTTTTACAGGTGTTGAAAAAGCTTATGCAATTCAAGCTGGACGCGAACTACGGGTATTAGTAAATAACGAAAAAATTCCAGAAATGGAAGTAAAAGATTTAGCACGAAATATTGCAAAACAAATCGAATCCGATTTACGCTATCCTGGAAGAATAAAAATTACAATGATTCGTGAAACACGAATTATTGAATACGCAAGATAACGAAAAAAGGGATGCCTTTTTTGTGAAAATTTTACAAAAAAGGCATTTTTTTTACACTTTTCCTTGTTTTTTCTTCAACCCTAGTTTACAATATATATAAGTAGCCTTATGAAAAAAATTATTGAAATTACCAAAGAATACATTGAAACATTGTTATCTCTTCACGTTACAGAGATAGAAAACTCAGAAGAATCTGCCGAAGAGTTTTTTAATACCTTAGCTCCATCTATGGCAGGTACGTCTTTCACACCATCTTCAATTTTGAAGTATTTTAACACTATCCCGGAAAAGACAGTTTACGATATCGAAGATTGTTTTTTCTTAAAATGGGCAGTTATCAAGCTTCCTGAAATTGATGGGAAAAGTTCCTTTCTTGCACTAGGACCATATTTTTCATCACAACCACCAGAAAATATCACTCAAAAAGCTTTACTACGAAATAGTTTACAAGCTTCATACACTACTCCTTTAAAAATGTTTTATCACTCGGTACCTGTTTGTTCTACTTCAAAAGTTGTAACAGTTTTGCGTATCTGTTTAGGTCAGTTATACGAAATCGAAAACGAGCCTGAATGTCGCACTGTTTATCCTTTTGGTTCAAACAAAAAGGTTGATCCAACAAATTATTACGTTGAAGAAGAACATATTTATATGGCACAAGCAGAACGTAGATATTCTCTTGAAACACGTATGCAAGCAGATGTTACACAAGGAAATAGCGTAGGTGCAATGCAAACTTGGCGTCTTTTACGAGTTGAAATGGAAAATATTCGCAGAGTAAAAGATCCCCTTAGAAATACTAAAAATAATTGTATTATTCACAATACGATTTTGCGAAAGGCAGCAGAGAGGGCTTATGTTCATCCTTTGTATATCGAAAGTCTTTCAAATCAAATCATTTCTGCAATAGAAGATTCAAACAGCGTTGACGAACTTCACAAAATGCAAGAAACTTTCATCACAGAATACTGTAAATTGGTTTCAAAACACTCATTGATAAAATACACTCCAATGGTTCGACAAGCATTGAATTACATAAATACACACTTAAGTTCTGATATTCACCTACCAGAAATCGCTTCTGCAATTAATGTGAGTCCAAACTATTTGTCAGCAGTTTTCAATCGAGAAACAAAGCAATCAATATCAACCTACATAAATCAGCGTCGTGTTGATAAGGCTATTGAATTGCTAGAAACAAGTAATGCTAGTATTGAAGATGTGGCATCCTTTGTTGGATTTAGTGATATGAACTATTTTACAAGGGTTTTCAAAGGAATCAAGGGAATGACTCCAAGTGATTTCAGAAAACATTCTGTAATTAGTAAATAAATTTTAATATAATCTATATTCATAGATTGTTGCTGCTAGGCTGTTCTAGGATTTTCTATAGAACAGCCTTTTTGCTTTTAAAAATCATCTAACTGTATTTCTTCCCTATTGTGGGCTGCTTTAAAAAACAAGCCAATTGCTTTTAAAACACATTCTTTTGATGTAGAATCTAAATCTGAAAAACTTTTTATCGCAGTTACAACAGTTGAAAAAGAAATTTTTTCAAAATCTCGGACTTCGTAAATTTTACACTCTTCCAAAATCCTAAACAAAGAATTTACAAAATCTCTTCGTTGCGATAAATCCAAAAGCTCTAGCCATTTTGTCATTGTCTTTTTCACGCCAATACTAAAATTGGATAAAGATTCTTTTTGCTGAAATGCAATTCCTTTCAAAAACCAAGAAAAAATATCGTGTTGTGCAAGACCAAAAGCATCACTATCAACAACAGAATATGCAGTTGGTACTTCCATTAACATACCGATAACAGAATCCTTCGGTACAAAGGAGCTGATTTTTTTACTTAATCTTGAAAAAACACTGGTATCAACCAAATCTCTATCAAAGCCTGGAGAATCAAAAGTGTAAATATACTTCAAACGATTAAAAGTTTTTTGGGAACAAAGTCCACTTGCATAAATGGCAGCATTTCCACCTTTTGAATGACCAGCAAGATACAAATCATAAAATTTCATAGCAGCTGTCGCCTTTTCTAAATAGGCTAGAGATTCTTCTTGGCAAGGAACCGGATGAGTAAACATCATATTAAAATCTTCTTTCCAACCGATAAGAGTAACATCAGTTCCACGAAAGACTACACAGGCTTGTTTCTTTTTGCTTGGTAAAACAAATGTAATACCACAAAATTGTTTTTCTTCTTCACCATCAAGTTTTGAAATATGTCCATAGGGTAAAATTTTTGAAAATCTTTTTGTTTTTGCACAAGCTCGTAACAAATCAATTATTCGTAAATCTGATGGTAAAGCTCGTCCAAAATATAGAGATTCTATTTTTTTGATATCGAAGGTTTCGCCAGAAAACTCCTTTGGAACCAAACCTGTAAAATCTAAATATGAAAGCAAACATAATATTGCTGCATCGATTTCATTGAAAGGAGAAGCATCAAAATCCAAATCACCTCTCCATTCAAGATAATCAAATACTTTGTAAATTTTCTTATCCATAGTTTAAGTATATTTATTTTTTAAAGATTCGTGTACAACTTTCTGAAAAAATGTAAAAAATAATTGCAAATCCTGCTAAAACCCAAGGCAAAAGAGCTGGTGTTGTGGCAGAAGCTACAAATCCAAAAATTGGGGGCAAGGTCGTAGATGATGTGTAAGCCATTGCCATTTGAAAACCCATAATTGATTGAGCATTTTCTTTTCCAAAGCGTTCTGGAGTTTCGTGAAGCATAGCTGGGAAAATTGGTGCACAGCCTAAGCCAAACAAAACAAATCCAGATAGAGTAAAAATATCACCTTTAGATAGGAAATGACCTACAAGCATTAAAATCACAGCCACAATGGTTAGAATTGAACCAAGCCGAATAAGTTGCTTGTTATTCAATTTTATTGATAAGAAGGCTGCTAGAAATCGTCCTAATGTGATTCCGCCATAATACAAAGAAACCCAGGCTGCAGCCCGTGATGGCTCAAAATTCTTAATTGATGTTAAGTAAGTGGCTCCCCAAAGACCTAACATCAATTCCATAGCTGTATATGTCATAAAACAAATTAAAACTGTTTTCACACCACGGATTTTTAGACTTTCTAAAGTAGACTTTTTTTGCTGTGGTTCAGAGTTTTCTTGATTTTCTGTTTTAGCTTTTTCTTTTCGTTGATTTTCAAGCTTTTTCCAAATTGGAAGAGAAAAAAACAAAGTGGTAACCAATACAAATTGGATGATTGCCACAAGACCATAACTAGGTCTCCAAGAAGAAGTGTTTTTTATAAATCCAGACATAATTAGTGGTCCAGTTAATGCACCAATTCCCCAAAAACAATGAAGCATATTCATGTGAATTGCTTTGTAATGTTCTGCAATATATTCGTTTAAGGCACTATCTACAGCCCCAGCTCCAATTCCAAGGGGAATTGCAAAAAGAAAGAGCCACCAAAAATTTGGAGTAAGTGCAAATCCTGTTAGTCCAATAGCTGTAAGCAAAACACTAAATGCGGTAACTTTTCCAGTACCAAGTTTTCGTATCAATTTTACGCTCAACAAAGAAGAAACAATAGTTCCTGCTGAAATTACAAAAGAAACAAAACCAGCGTGTCCCACAGGCATTCCAAAATCAAAACGCATTGTAGGCCAAGCAGCTCCCAACATTCCATCTGGAAGCCCCAAACTAATAAAAGCAATATAGATGATAATCAAAATAAAAGTTGCCATGAGTATGTATTTACTCTTTAAACTTAGAAAAATCAAGAGAAAGATGAAAAATAAATTATAAAAGAAAGGATTTAATTATTAAAGAAAAGTGGGAGACGAATATCAAATATTTTTATTCGCCTCCCTAAATTTTAGAAAGCAGTTTTTGCTTTTTCTAGGGCTTCAATTACTTTGTCGCACCAAATATCAAAATCTTTGTCTTCTTTTTGATATTCTGGATGCTTCAAAATATATTGGATTGTGGCTCTAATTCCCTGATCTGCTCGAACTGTAGCCACAAAGTTTGGTACAAGACGCTTTAACTTTGAGTTATCAAAAACCACAGAACAGGCTTTGTCCCCAATTAGAGAGCCCGTTAAATCGTAGTTGCTAACACTTGCTAAAAAACTTGAAGAAACGTAGTAAGGTTTTAGTTCTACCCCAAGTTCATCTGCGATAATTCCGTAAATCTGATTCCAAGTTACAGTTTCGTCTGAAGTAATATGAACAGCTTGTCCCAAAGCGTGGATATTTCCCATTAAACCAATAAAGCCTTTTGCAAAATCTGAATTATAGGTAATTGTCCATAAAGAAGTTCCATCTCCGTGAATAATAACAGGTTTTCCTTCCATCATACGTTTTAAGTTTTGAAAACTACCATTATTTCCGTGAACTCCAAGAGGAACAGAGCGTTCATCGTAAGTGTGACTTGGGCGTACAATTGTAATTGGGAAATTTTCATCTCGATAGACTTTCATTAAATAATCTTCACAAGCTGCCTTGTTTCTAGAATATTCCCAATATGGATTGATTAAAGGCGTATCTTCTGTGATTTTGTAATTGCTACAAGGTTTTTGATAGGCTGAAGCTGATGAAATAAAAATAAACTGCTTTGTTTTTCCCTTAAAAAGTCTAAAATCCCGTTCAAGTTGAGATACATTAAAAGCAATAAAATCTGCCACCACATCAAAAGTCATATCTTTGATTAAAGCTGCAACTTCAGATTCTTTATTTATATCACAAGTAATAAAATGAACTTTGTCTGATAATTCGCTGTTTCTGTTTCCCCGATTGATTAAGTAAAGTTCGTGCCCTTGTTTTATTAATTCTTTTGAAATTGCAGTACTGATTGTGCCTGTTCCACCAATAAAAAGTGCTTTCATTTTTCCTCCAAAACCCTGATTGTGAGATTTATTTATCAATTTTTTCATATTGATATTTATTAGTTAGTTTTATTTTAAGGGGTTTTTTAAATTTTAACAAATTTAATTTTAAACATTTTCAAAATGTAAAAACCTTTATGGATGGACGAAAAACTTTTTTTTCAGTACATGTAAATTGCTGCGAGTCTCACAATTTGTCCCCTCTATACGTCCTGTCTTTCCAAAATCTCGGGGTTTCCAAAGGGGAACCCCCTTTGGTCGTTGCAAGGAAAGGTTGGGGGTTTGGGGGAAGGAAAAACTACGCATCGAAAAAGTTTGGTTTTCCTTCCCCCAAATAGTTTACCAGCTTTTCAAAGCTGACTCCTCCCAAAGTCTTGGGTAAAACAAACCTGTTTTGTAAACATTTACAAAAATGTTTGATTTTGAAAAAAAATACTTGACTTTTTTTATTACGTGTAATATTATCATATTTGTAATGGTTACAAATATGTAATTAAACAATAAATATTAACAAAGCGAAATTGCTTTTAGAAGGAGTTAAGATATGAAAGAATGGGTTTGTAGTGTATGTGGTTATGTTCACACAGGAGATGAAGCTCCAGATCAATGTCCACAATGTAAAGTTTCAAAAGATAAATTCAATGAAAAAGTTGCTTTTACTGGTTGGGCTGATGAACACAAAATTGGTGTAGCTAAGGGCTTGGATGCAGAAGTTGTACAAGGTCTTAGAGACAACTATATGGGTGAATGTACAGAAGTTGGAATGTATCTTGCAATGAGCCGCCAAGCTGACAGAGAAGGATTTCCAGAAGTTGCTGAAGCATTCAAAAGATACGCTTTTGAAGAAGCAGAACACGCTGCAAAATTTGCAGAGCTTTTAGGGGAAGTTGTAGAAAAATCTACAAAACGCAACCTAGAACTAAGAACAGCTGCTGAAGGTGGAGCTTGTGAAGGAAAACTAATGCTTGCAAAACGGGCAAAAGAACTTGGCTACGACGCTATCCACGACACAGTTCACGAAATGGCAAAAGACGAAGCACGTCATGGTGCTGGTTTCAAAGGCTTGTTAGAAAGATACTTTGGAAAATAAGATTTTCTTGACTTTTTTCAGATTGGCGGGTGGGCTTATCTGGAAAAAGTCTTTTTTTTATAAGATTGCTAGTTTACAACATGGAAAAGTTGTCGACTAGATGAAAAATGGTTATTATATGCTTATGAATCAAAATACTATTATTGAAAAATTATCTGAAAAAAATATTCGCCCCTCTCTTCAAAGAATGGCGGTTTATGGATTTCTTGTAGAAAATCCTATTCATCCAACTGTGGACACAATTTATCAGGCTTTGCATCCAGAAATCCCTACTCTATCAAAAACTACGGTTTACAACACATTAAAACAACTTGTTGATTGTGGGCTTGTTCAAACTGTTACAATCGAAGACGGAGAACTTCGCTACGATGCGGACATCTCAAATCATTTGCATTTTAAATGTATAAAATGTGGCACAGTTTTTGACGTATTTAAAGAAATAACCCTTCCAGAAAACTTGCTTCCAGAAGGGTTTGTAGTTTCAAAAAAGCAAACTAATATTTGGGGAACTTGCCCAAACTGTAACTGATTACAAAATATCAATAAATCTATTGAAATCTGTTAAGTTTTTGTAAACTCCTGCGTCCTGTAAAACTTTGCTAAATACAAGTCCGGTTTCTTTTTTTAGCACTTCATCAATATTATCCTTGGATAAATCTTGATATTTTGCCTTGATTTCTTCTGCCCAAGGAGCATGAGCTTTTAGATTTTCGATTTTGCTAATATCCTCATTTGCCAAAATTGCTTCACCTAAAGCTGCAAGTTCTGTTTTTAATCTTGATGGAAGAACTGCTAACCCCATAACTTCAATCAACCCAATATTTTCTTTTTTGATGTGATGAAGTTCTGCGTGAGGATGGTAAACTCCTAGAGGATGTTCCTCTGTTGTGATATTGTTGCGTAAAACCAAATCAAGCTCATACATATTATCTCGGCGACGAGCAATTGGTGTAATTGTGTTGTGTTTTTCACCATCAGTTTCTGCAAAAACAAAAGCTTTTTCGTCTGTGTAGCCTCGCCATTTATCCAAAATATAAGAAGCAACTTCTATCAATTTAGCCTTATTTTTTGAATCAATTCGGATAACACTCATAGGCCAGTTTACAATTCCGCATTTTACACCTTTGAACTCTGGAATATTAAACTCTTCGATAATTTCTGCCTTTGCCATTGGGAAAATATAATTTCCACCTTGGAAGTGATTGTGAGTTAGAATTGAGCCACCAACAATTGGAATATCTGCATTGCTTCCGATTGTATAATGTGGAAATTCTTCAACAAAATCTAAAAGTCGAACAAAAGTTTCTCTTGAAATCACCATTGGAATGTGACCTGCATCAAAAACGATACAATGTTCGTTGTAATAAACATAAGGTGAATACTGCATAAACCAATCTTCACCGTTTAATTTCATAGGAATAATTCTGTGATTTTGTCGTGCAGGATGATTCATTCGCCCAGCATAACCTTCGTTTTCTTTGCACAAAAGACAAGCTGGATATCCACCTTGTTTTGCATTTCTGGCTGCTGCAATTGCCTTTGGATCTTTTTCAGGTTTTGAAAGATTGATTGTAATATCCAACTCTCCATATTCAGTGGAAGTTTTCCATTTCATATCTTTTGCAACTCGATAACGACGAATATAATCTGTGTTGCAACTAAAATCATAAAACCAATCTGTAGCATCTTTTGGAGATTTTGCTTTTAGAGAAGCAAACTTTTCTCGCACAACAGAAGGAGGTGGCACTAACTGTGACATAATTTTTGTATCAAACAAATCTTTTTCTACAATATTATCATCAATAAAATTTTGACTAACTGCATAATCAAGCATTTCTTTTAAAATTTCTTCTAAATCTTCGATTTTAACTGTTGGAAGATTTTTTGCTTCTTCTAAAGTTTCAAATCCATCAAGCTTGAAAAGTTCTAACAATTTATTTTGTGTGTAAATTGTGTCTTCTTCTGGAAAAAGTTTTGTAAGTAATCCATAAGATACTAAACGATTGATATTTTGCAAAATTGTCATAATTTTTGCCCCCTATTTGCCACTTTGCAATTGTAATATATATATTTTATCATAGAGCAACCGGTTGTTCAAGTATACTCCAAAACAAATAAGTCGAAATCTATAGATTTATAACTTATTCACTTTTGATTATACATCACTTTTATTATTTTTGATTATAAAATGGAATAAAAATGCAAAAAAAAACGCCCACTTCTCAGATTTCTCTGGAAAGGGCGTCTTCTAAAAAAGTTTTGGAAATTAAACTTTTTTTGTAACGTAACCACTGCGTAAACAACGTGTACACATTTTAACTGTCATTGTTGTTCCACCAATTTCTGTTTTAACTTCGATAATATTTGGCTTCCACAAACGACGTGTGTGATTATATGATTTACTTACTTTGTTTCCGCTCATTGAGCCTTTTCCACAAATTTCACATCTTCTGGACATAACAACCTTCCTATATAATGCTAGTAAGACATATTACCAAAATGAGAAAATCACGTCAATAGATTCGAGGGGTGAAAACCCTTTTTTTCGATAAAAAGTGCAAATTGCTGCGAGTCTCGCAATTTGCCTCGAGCACCCCGCTTTCCCAAAAGAACGACCAAAGGGCTTGCCGCCCTCTGGACTCTTGCAATAGAGATTTATTTTAGTTGTTTGGGTTTGTTAGCTTCGTGTTTTGGGTTGATTTCAGTCACGACTTAACAGCGTGACGTGTTTAGACAAAACTCTGGGGGTATCCGTAGCGAATGAAAAACACATTTCTCTGGCAATCCTGTTTTTAATAGTTGTTAGTAATTATTTTTGTTGCGTTGATTTTTTCCAATAATCAAAAATCAAATCCTGAATATCTTCTTTGTCTAAAATTTGCCTATCGAGTTCTCTTAAATAATCACAATATTCATCTTCGGTTTCTTCATCATATAAGTGTTCTAGTTCTTCATTTTCTATATCAGTCAAAAAATCAGCTTCGCTTTTATTTTCTACATTTACCTTTTTAATTGCTAAATTTAATAATTCTAAATTAGTTTTAGCATTTATTTCTTTTAATGCTTCTCTTATTTCAAAAACTAATGGGCTCATGTATCCTGTAAAAATTGCCATAAATCCATCATTCATTTGTTCTAAATAATACTGATATGCACAAAAAACAGTTTTTTCGACAGGATCTAATTTTTTTACATTTTTACACATAACTGAATTATCATCAGATGCAACTTTTTCATATATTCTATCATTTATTTTATCAAGTTCTTCATGATACATTTTACTTCTCCCATAAAAAGTTGATTAGGAAATATACACGTTTTTAAGGTTTAAAACAATGAAAATCTACACGTTTTTGAGGTTAATTTTGTGCAAAATATACACATTTTTGAGGTTTAGCCTGTTTGTAAAAAGGTGATGTCGGACAAGGGATTGGAGCAACAGCGGAGCTGTCCCGACCGTTAGGGAGTGGATGAGCCGCGGTAGACGGCGAATTGCGGAAAGCCCGGTTTTTTGCGACGCAAAAAATGGCCCCAAATATTAAATTAGAAATTTAATTATGGTTGGTATTTCTCGGTTCGGCATTGAATAAAATGTCTTCTCTGTCTATAATGGTTTTATTATTTCGGTTTCCGTAAGATGTAATTACGAGCCAAAGGATGTATTATGAGCGAAAAAAAAGAAAGACTTGCTGTAATTAGACACAGTACAGCACACGTTATGGCGGAAGCAGTTTTGAAATTGTTTCCTGGTAGTAAGGTAGCTATTGGGCCTTCTATTGATAATGGGTTTTATTATGACTTTGAATTGAGTCGACCTATCAAGGAAGAGGATTTAGCTGAAATCGAAAAAGAGATGCGCCGCATTGTAAGCGGGAATCACGATTTTGAACGCAAAGTAGTTTCTAAAGAAGAAGCTTTATCACTTTTTGCAGATCAACCTTACAAAATTGAATTGATTAATGAATTGCCTGATGGTGAAGAAATTTCTATCTACACTCAAGATGGTTACACTGATTTGTGTCGTGGTCCTCACGTGGCAAATACTAAAGAAATCAACTCTCAAAGCTTTAAATTGATGAAAACAGCTGGGGCTTACTGGCGTGGGGATGTTAAGCGTCCTATGTTGACTCGTATTTATGGTACTGCTTGGGAAAAGCCAAATGAGTTAAAAGAATATTTGAATATGCTTGCTGAGGCTGAAAAGCGTGACCACAGAAAAATCGGTAAGGAACTTGATTTTTTCCATATTGATGAGGAAAATCCTGGTGAAATTTTCTGGCACCCAAATGGCTGGATGCTTTATTCTATCATTAAGGACTATGTTCGGGAAAAAATCCGAAAAGATGGTTATGTGGAAGTAAACACTCCTTTTGTTATGCCTCGTTCTCTTTGGGAAAGAAGTGGTCACTGGGCTAAATATCAGGAAAATATGTTTATTACTGAGAGTGAAAAGCGTTTGTTTGCTCTAAAGCCAATGAACTGTCCTGGTCACGTGGAGATTTTCAAAAATCGTTTACGTTCTTACAAGGATTTGCCTTTACGTATGGCAGAATTTGGTTCTTGTACTCGTAATGAAGCAAGTGGTGCTTTGCACGGAATTATGCGTGTTCGCGGGTTTGTGCAAGATGATGCTCACATTTTCTGTACTGAAGACCAGATTCCAGAAGAAGTTGCAAAATTCTGTGCTTTGTTAAAGGATATTTACAAGGACTTTGGCTTTACTGATGATAAAATCGTTGTAAAATTCTCAACTCGCCCAGAAAAACGGGTTGGAACTGACGAAGATTGGGATAGAGCTGAAGGTGCTTTGGCTGACGCTTGTAAAAAATGCGGTCTAGAGTATGAGCTTCAACCTGGGGAAGGTGCTTTCTATGGGCCAAAACTTGAGTTTACATTGATTGATGCTTTGGGTCGTCCTTGGCAATGTGGTACTATTCAAGTTGACTATCAGCTTCCTTCTGCTGAAAGACTAAACGCTGAATACATTGGTAGCGACAACGCAAAGCACCATCCTGTAATGCTTCACAGAGCTGTTTTAGGTTCTTTGGAACGCTTTATCGGTATTTTGATTGAAAACTTTGCTGGGGCTTTACCTGCTTGGCTTTCTTATCAACAAGTTGCGATGATTCCAGTTGCTCCAACTTTTAATGATTATGCAGCTTCTGTTCTAAAACAAATTGAAGACGCAGGTTTCCGTGCTGGAGCTGATTATGGAACTGACAATATGAAGGGCAAAATTAAAACTGCTCAATTACAAAAGATTCCATATATGCTTGTTGTTGGAGAAAAGGAAATGAATGAAGGTACTGTTGCAGTTCGTTTCCGTGATGGTCGTCCTCAACAAATTATGAAGGTAGAAGAATTTATTGCTTATCTAAAGGACAAAGTTGATAATCACTTTGTAGGAATTTAGTATAAGCCTACGCCAGATTGTAGAGGTGGGGATTTTAAAATCCCCAAAAAAAACACTTGGGTATAAAATGGGCATTGGTTCAATTTTTGAGCCAATGCTTTTTTTTCTTTGTTGGCAAATATTCTCCCCTTGACAAAAATCATCTATCTTAGTAATTTATTTATAGTGTTTCTAAAAAGAACTACTAACACAAACAAAGTAATTTACCAACTTTTTGGAGGAAAATAAAAATGAAAATTGGAATTTTAGGATACGGAAACCTTGGAAAAGGCGTTGAATGTGCCATCAAACAAAATGCAGATTGTGAGCTTGTGGCAGTTTTTACTCGTCGCGACCCTAGCACTGTAAAACTTTTAACTGAAGGTGTTCCTGTTGTAAAAATTGATGATATTCTAAGTTATCAAGATAAAATTGACGTTTTGATTATTTGTGGCGGAAGTGCAACTGATCTTCCAAAACAAACTCCAGAATATGCAAAATATTTTAACGTAATAGACAGTTTTGACACTCACGCAAAAATCCCAGAACATTTTGCAGCCGTTGACCAAAACGCAAAAGCAAACAAAAAAACAGCTTTAATCAGTGCTGGTTGGGATCCTGGAATGTTTAGCCTTGCTCGTCTTTACGCAAACGCAATTTTGCCAAATGGCAACGATTACACATTCTGGGGAAAAGGCGTTAGCCAAGGTCACTCAGACGCAATTCGTCGAATTAGCGGTGTAAAAAACGCAAAACAATACACAATTCCAGTGGAATCTGCTTTGGCATCTGTTCGGGGTGGAGAAAATCCTGAACTTACAACTCGCCAAAAACACACTCGGGAATGTTTTGTTGTTTTAGAAGATGGTGCAACAGAAGCAGACAAAGCTCGTGTTGAAAAAGAAATAAAAGAAATGCCAAACTACTTTGCCGACTACGACACAACAGTAAACTTTATTAGCGAAGAAGAATTGCTCCGGGACCATTCAGGCATTCCACACGGGGGATTTGTTTTCCGCACAGGCAAAACAGGCTGGAACAACGAATTTGATAACGTAATTGAATATAGCCTAAAACTTGATTCAAACCCAGCATTTACTTCAAGCGTTATTGTCGCTTACGCACGTGCAGTTTGCCGCATGAACAGCGAAGGCATGACAGGCTGTAAAACAGTTTTTGATGTGCCACCAGCTTATTTAACAAGCATGAGCAACGAAGAAATTAGAGCGAAGTTGTTGTAGTTTCGACTTCGCTCAACTACCGGTGTCTGCGGGTAGGAGTTGCCCGAAGAAAGATTCTCTTTGGCCACAAGAGCCCCCACTGGAAGATGGAATGTCGGAAGGTGGGGGATTTTTTTATGTATTATTCTTTTTCATGCGCATAAATCCATTCTAGCAACTTTTCATCTCTTAATCCTTCATATCCTCCAGTTTGACTAATTACTTCAGAATGAATTTTCATGACCATTTTTTTTGAATTATTCTCACTTGGCAATAACCTCATGGGATTCCTTATTTTTAGCCATAATCTTTCTAAAACTTCCAAAAATTTGCTATAATCAAATTATGGAAAAACAGAATGATTTTTTTGAAGAATACGTTTCAATCAATAATTTAGAGCATTATTTTTTACATTACCCTACCGAATCAGATTTTTTGGTTTTGTTTTTGCATGGAGGACCTGGGCAATCGGAAAGTTACCTTGCTTACAAAACTGTTTCCAAAAACAGAAATTACACCCTTGTATTTTACGACCAACGAGGAAGCGGAAAAACAAACTTAAAAGATGCTTCACAAGAAAAAGTTACCTTAAAAATTCTCATTTCTGATTTGGACAAAATCATTGATTATTTAAAGTCAAAATATCACCAGAAAAAAATAATTATCCTTGGACACTCTTGGGGAAGTATTTTGGGATTAGAATATTCAAAATTATTTCCAGAAAAAATCTCAGCCTATGTTGGAATGGGGCAAGTTATCAATTTTCGGCAAGGAGAAAAAGTAGGTTTTGAACATTGCTACAAATTGGCAAATCAAAAAGACAAAAAAAAGCTTCTAAAACTTGGAAATTATCCTGAATCAGTTACAAAAGAAAATGCTTTGGCAAAATGTAATAAATTTCGGGTGATTCAAATGAAATACGGTATTTGCGGATACAAAGAAGGAACTTTTTCTATGTTAAAGATTTCTCTAAAAAGCCCGGTATTCTCTTGGAAAGATTTAAAAGGAAATATTGCAGCCTCAAAAAGAAACACCTTACTCATGGATTATCTCATTGACTATGACACTTCCAACTTTTTGCAACCACCATTCCCTGTGTATTTTATTTCTGGCGAAAATGATTGGCAAGTACCTTATGTTTGCGTAAAAGAATATTTTGACAAAATTACAGCCCCGGACAAAAAGTTTTTCTTGCTCAAAAATGCAGGACATTTAACAGACTTGGAAAACCCTCAAGATTACAATAATGCACTAAACGAAATTTGTGAACGAATATTGAAAGGATAATGAATTTTTGTCGCTTACCTTTCTCCGTCGATTCAATAACAGATTTTATAAATTGAACGGGGATTTGCGTGTAAATAAAGTTTACTCGAAGGGGGATTTACGTTATATTTTATTCTGAGAGGTAAATTCAACAAATTTGGGATATGTATTTGAATGTGCAATAGCTCAAATTTTAGTTGCACGAGGAAATAATCTTTTCTATTACACTATGCAAAGTAATACATCAAATCATTTGTATGAAATAGATTTTCTTACTTCTACAGGAGATAAAATCAATCCAATTGAAGTAAAATCTGGAAACTACAGAGGACATAAATCTTTAGACGTATTTTGTGACAAGTTCAGTAGCCGAATCAAAAATAAGTATGTTATTCATACAAAAGATTACAAATGGGAAAACGGCATCCATTACCTACCAGTGTATATGATTCCGTTTTTGTAATAAAAACTTTTTATGTGCTAGGGGTTATATGAGCCTCTCCCCTTCACCTTACGGTTCAAGGGGAGAGGCGAGCATTTCCGAGTTCTACGCAATCTTCAATTGCTATCAAGTTTGGATGAATGTAAATTATTTTACTTTGCGCCTTTCGTGCAGGTGCATCCCTAACGCAAAAGAAAAAGAATTATAAATGAATAATTGAATTAAAAATCATTATATTCTTTTACTTCTCCTCGCCATGCACTCCAAAAATGATTTCGATTTCCCCAAAAAATCATTCCTTCTAACATCATTGGCCATTTATTGTTAATTATGCTATCTTTTGTTTCTGCAAAATTAAAAAGTCCTGCATATAATATTGCCATTTGAAAATCATGAGTACAAAATAAATCAACAGAATTTTCTTTATTGCCATTTGCAAACATAAAGTCCACCATTATTTTAGTGGCATCTTCTACAGAATTAAATCCAGGTAAACAATCTTTTTTCATTTGATAAATAATTTCATTGTTTGCAAAATTATATTGTTCAAACACTTTATCACTTAAACCCTTATCTTTTGTTTGTGGACCTTCCAATTCATTAGGAGCAATAATAATTTCTCTTTTACATTTTGCGCCCAAAAGGATTTCTTCACAAGTTTGAATATTTCTATCACAAGAACTTGAAGCTACAAATCCTATTTCAGTTTCCAAATTTCGCCCAAAGAATCTAGCTAATTCCACACCTTCATCTGTAAGTTTTACTTTTCTTCCAACGCCAGAATCTATTTTTCCTCGAATGGAATGACGAAAAATTATTTTACAGTTTGCATTTTCGGGAATTTTTTTTGTGGCATTTTCCATATGTTCGTAAATTGATTTTAATTTCATATTATTCCACCTCAAAAATATTTATTTTCTTTTTTTTCAACAAGAAACAATATGCACCAGCAGAAACTATACTATCAAACGCATTTCCAACACCAAACAACAAAGCAATTCCTATAAGTGAAGGTGTCCATTTTCCTGTTAAATAAAGTATAAAAGCTGTCCCGTAATAAATTAAATTTGTTACAACAGATTCAAAAAGCATATAATTTGTTTTTCCAAGTCCGTAAAATTCGCTGTCAAAAACATTTTGAATTGCATATAAAACATAAAATCCTACGAGAACAATAACCAAATTAAATAATTTATCTACATCTGAAAACTGTAATACATTTGTCATAAAACCTTTCCAGAATGGAATTGTTAAGAACCACAAAGCACAAACAATCATTGTAATTGAAAAATAACCTAACGTATTATTTTTAACAGCTTTTTCATCTGTAGAAACTTCTTGTTTTATCAATTCACCAAGTTGAATTATTGGAAGTAACAACCACCCCCAAATAAAATTATTAGCAACCCAATATGTTCCCTGTTCATTTACCATATTTACCATTCTAGAAATCATCAACATATAAGCAAGATTGCGAACAAAAGATTCAAATCCAGAGATTCCTCCAATTTTAATAAAATCTTTTGCCCAAGAAAAAGAAAGTTTCTGTTTACTAAAAACCACAATTCCTTCTCGTGATAATAAAACAACTGAAATACCAAATAAAATTATATTTACAATAATATTGCTATATCCAATTCCATTTACTCCAAGATTAGCAGAAATATTTAATGTTGAAACAAAGAAAGTATCAAATAAAATACTTAATATCAATTTTGCAAAAGTAAGAAAATAAACATATTTTGATTTTCCTAGAGTTACTAAACAAACTAACAAGAAATTACTCAATAAAATGAAGATATTTGCAAAACTTTCTATTCTAATATATGCAACAGATTCATTAATAATATCTTTACTTGTTGCCATTACAGATAAAAGAGGTTTTGTAAATATACAAATCAAAACTGAAAAAACTGCATATACACAAAAAGAAATGATTAATCCAGTCCTAATTCTATTTTCATATTCTGTTTTTTTAGCAATAACTTTTCCCATGAAAAAATACAGTGGTAAAATAATTGCTTCATTTAGAATTTCGTACAACAGATTTACCCAAGAAAGTTGCCCCGCAATAGAAAAAGCCCATTCTCCAGGCAGCTGTCCTAAAAAGAAAACACGAACAGTTGTATAAATTGTTGGGCACAATCCCATAATTAATAATGATAAAAAAAGTTTGTAGTTTATTTTTTTTAGTGATTTAATAATATTCATAAATTCTCCTTCAGTTTTCCAACTCTTTGAAAACTTTCTTCTATTATACCCCCCCCCGAAATTTGTAAATGTTTTTAAACCGCTTTTACAAGTCCACTTCTTTTAATCACATTCGAAATATCTTTTACGGTTTTTATTCCACTGCGACTATCACTTGGCGTTTTATTGATTTCAATTTTTAGTTCTTGACCACAAACTTTATAAATAAGAATGTAATGATTTTTTGAACGTAAAATTGAAAAACCAAGTTTCCTAAGTTTACTTTTTTGAGAGGAGTTTAATTTTTTGTATCCCCGTAAAATAGACTTTAGAGATTCTTTTAATTGATTGAATTCTTGTTCTGACATAATGTGCCTCCTTGAAAAAAATATTGGGTTTATAATATGACAATAATAAGAAACCAAACATACAATTTTTAAGGGAAAATTTTTTTGACAAATTTTTTGAAAGAAAATATGATATATTTACAAATATGAAACAGGAAATATCTTATGGAAATATTACATTAAGCCAAATTGCACATTTCGCAATATCACTTTGTGGAAAAGAAGCATTGGTAAGTAGAGATTACTTATCTGACGCTGAAATAAACGATGCATACAAAGAAAAATGCGTTTACGAAAAGTTTCGTTACACAGATGAAAACTCTATATTTGGGAAAATCCGACAATTTTTTACTGATTTGGAAAATGAATTTGATATTCAAAAAATTAAATCATTGATAAAATCCCGACTTGATGGAAAACAATTTATTGAAGTTTCACAAAGTTATGTTCAATCATTTTATTCAGACATTATTTTTGCATATCTTAAAAATATCACAAATGTTTCCCCATTCGAAAATGATATAAACAATATTGCTAAAGGAACTTTAGCATCCATCTTTACAGATTTAGCAATATGCTATGTTTCAGCCAATAAATTAAATGAAACATTATCTCTTGATTATCTCTTTAAAAAGATTTTTCCAGAAAAAACTCTTGATGAAAAATATATTTTGATTTCCAAAGAATTATCCCAAGAAGATTCTTTTGAACACATAAAAAGAACAATTGAAAGATGTAGAAAAAATAACATATTACCTCCTTGGAATATTTTTTATGGGGTCTTAAAATTTGCTTATAAATTTGATAAGCGATTTACTTGGATACTAATTGATAAATATTTTTATATAAATTTTAAAAAAAGCCTAAAACATATATCACTTAATATAGAAGATTGGGAGAAAATAGAAAATTTCTTTGAAAAATATCAAGAAAACAATATTGATACTTTTTTTGAACAGTTTGTAAATATAAAATCACTTAATGAAATATCTATAAATGAATACTACTTTGACAATTTGTTAAAAAAAAACACTCCACAATCAATTATCCAATTTCAAAATGACTATAACAAACTAAAAACTCAACTTCCTCATTCTCTTTCTTTCTTTGAAAACTGGTTCTGCGGAAAAAAATATGTATTGGAATATCTTGACACAGGAATGCTTGAAAAACTTACAGAAGCAATTTTATGGTACCAAAAAGCGTTTAGAGAAGGGAAATATTTTGCTGGAAAAAGTTTAGAACCCTTTATTCATGAGGCAGTTTGTGTGTCTGTTTACTATGATTACAAGAAAAATCATACACAAGCAAGAAATCGTATTCAGAAAAATTCTGATCCATTAAGCGACACAAAATCTTCATTAGATAAGAACACAAAAGAATTTTATGATTTTGGATTATCTTTTGACTTATTTTTAAATGAGAAAGATGACGCTTCTAAACTTTTTTATTTTGCACCTGAAAACTTTTGGAAAAATTTTCCTCCATATGGAGAAAAAGCTAAAGAAATTTCTAGAAAGGATTTATTTAGGAATATTGAAATTATCTCAAAAGAAAATGAGTTTTCTTCAGATTTTCTAGGGAAAGAAGATTTACTAGAACTTAGTGATTCAAAAATAAATAACATCATTTCATCTAATCACGATGTAGCATACACTCCAATTTCATGGGCAATAGTCAATAATTTTTATGATATTATAGAATTATTTTTGGATAAAAAAAGATATCCAAGCTTAGATATAAATAAGCCAAGTACAAATAATTGCTTTCCAATTCATGAAATATTAAAAAAGTGTAAAGGTTTTCAAACAGGAATGGTAATTCCTATAAAAACAATAAATCCAAAAGTAAAAAAATTGTTTTTTAAGATTCTAGAAAGATCTGATAAAAAGGTTTTGTTTACTGAAACAAATCGCTTTAAACTTTCGCCTTTACAAACAGCCATAGAAACATTAGATATAGAAATTGTTTCTACCATTGTAAAAAAAATGACTGGAAATAATCATTTTCCTTCTGATTATAGAATTTCAGCAGATGAAGTAACACCCCTTTACTACGCTTTAAGTTATAAGGAAAAGTTAATAAATTTTGACAAGTTTTTAGAAAAAGTACCTATTGCGAACATAAATTACAAAAACTTGTTCGCACCAGGATTCTTAGAACAAGATAAGGAAAATATTTTGCAAAATGAAAAGTGCCGAGATGTTGCAAAAATGATGAAACAAGAACTTCAGAAAGCATTTATAGAGGACAATAAAAAAGAATCAGAATCAAAAATTAACAAAATTATAGATTTATTAATTGAAAAAACTAAAAATGTAGATGAGTTTATTTTATGGAGTAATGGAGATTCTATAGAAAAACAACAAGGTTGCACAGCTTTATTATTTGCATGTGAACAGGATGATATTGAACTCTGTAAAAAACTCATATCGGCAGGTGCTGATATTACAAAAGCTGTTGGGAAAACTCCTATGTTGCTTTCGCCAGAAGGAATCCCTCTATTTTTGCCAAACAATTTTATATATCAAGCTATACAATTTAAATCTTGGAATTGCCTGGAATTAGCTTTAACAGAATATAAGGGAAAAATATCAAATTTACTTCACTGTGGCGAAATTCAAATAACTCCTTTTGTTTATTTTTTTCTTTATATTCAACAATATTTTAATTTTAAAGAAAGACAATATCTTTTAGAAAGATTTTTGCCATTATTTCTATCAGCGGGTGCAAGTTTAGAGGAGCCAACAATATGGGGCAAAGGTAGTGATTTTTTACGTATTTAGTGTAAAGAAAAATATTTTCCTATTATTCTCTATAATTTTTGGATTTTTAAACCAGCATACCAATCAACAATCCAAAACATATTTTTGCTTTATTCCGTCAAGTTTTCACAACTTATAGAACTATATTTCTATTACTTCTCTGCTTTCAACTTCTACATTTTTTCTTTAGCTGTTTTTTCCAAGTTTTTTATTACTTCTAAATACTCTTTTTCCACAGGTGAAAGTTTTTTTTGAATAAACTTTTGATATTCTGCTTCGGCTTTTTCAACTGCTTGTTTATGACTTACTGAACCTGCATTCTCTAAGATGCCTTTTCCTGTTGATGAAAGGATTTTATCTAATTGTTCAACATAATCTGACATATACATTGTGTTATGTTCTATTGCGTTGATTTCTGCTAAGTCAAAATATGCAGAAACAAGGTTATTCAAAACTTTCAGTTCTTTTTCTGAAAGATAATTTTTTGCAATGACAACATCTTTTTTTGTTGGAAAATCTCCTGAAAATGTTGTAAGCCCCATAAAATCTTTTTCTGCATCTGCTCGATTATAAATTACTTCTGCGGCTGTGTTTCCGTGAGTTGCAAAATGAAGTTTGTTTTGCACCATTTTGAAAAAAGTAATGCTTTCTGCACTTTTGGGATTATAATCTGCACTTGTTGCGTATAAATCCAAAACCTGACGATACATAACTTTTTCGCTAGAACGAATGTCCCGGATTCTTTCTAAAAGTTCTTTCCAATAGTCACCGCCACCAAGTTCTTTTAAGCGATTATCATCAAGAGCATATCCTTTTTTTAGATATTCTTTTATCAGCTCCGTTGCCCATCGCCTAAATTGTGTTGCAACAATGGATTTTACACGATATCCAAGGGAAATAATCATATCAAGATTGTAAAATTTTGTATTATAAGTTTTTCCGTCAGATGCAGTTGTTCGGAAATTCCGAACAACTGACTTTTCATCTAATTCACCTTCTTCAAAAATATGTTTTATATGCTCACTTAAGTTTGATTTGCTTGTTTGATAAAGTTCTACAAGTTGAGCTTGTGTTAGCCAAACTGTTTCATCTTCAAACTTTACATTAATTTTTGTAAGTCCATCTTGAGTTTTATAAATTACGATATCGCCTTTATTATCCATCATTTTTTAATACACTCCCAAATTATTTTTCCTAAGAGCATTATAACATCTATACATTTGTTTTGTAAATACTGTTTTTCCTCTCCACAAAATCCCACTAAAACAAATCCAACATTCCGTCTAAATAAACTTCTTCCCGCACAACAATCTGGCACTCTGGTTTTACCAAATAATAAAGCAAAAACTCCAAAACCATGGCACTTCCAAGGCCGCGACCTTCAATTTTGAAGTTGGAAAATCCCATTGGAAGGTAGATTTTTTGAATGTCCTCAATGCCAATAAAGCCGGGATTTTTCATTGCAGAAGAAAATCTGTAGCCTTTTTGGGAATCTGGAGCGGTGCATTGGTGGCTAAGGACTTCTTCCCCAAGGTTTTTGCGGCTTACGTTTTGGTAGCAAGTTTTGCGGTCTGTGCAAGAAAAATTGCAACATTCATTACATAAAAACTCTGTCTTTTCTTTTTGATTTTGGGAAAGTCCAGCCAATTTTTCAAAAGATTTATTCAAACGAAAATCTGGAACAACGTAAGAAAAATCCGCTCGATTAAGTTCACTTTCAAAATCACAAAAATCTGTTAAAACCTTTGTGGTGGAAGAAACAAAATAAAATTGCGGAAACTGATTTTTTAGATAATCCAACAGCAAATCAGAATGAACAATTACACCCACAGGAACTTTTGAATCGCAAAACAACTTGCAAAGCCGATTACATTTTTTGTCTGTAAGATGTTCGGGACGCAACAGGGAATTGCTAAAAGTAAACCGCGGAGAAATCTTGTATTCATTCATCAAATCAAGAACGTCTTTTGCATCCGCAGTTCCAAAACCAGTTCTTCCACCGCCCCAAAGACAATCCTCTGGAGAGCCGTAAATTGAGGCAATATCACACCAATCATAAAAATATTCAGGATGCTCACGGTAAAGAGGAAGAAAGATTTTGTACAATTCGTAAAACTCGAAAAGTCCTGGAAGATGGTAGTGGGCGGTTACAGAAGGATTTTTCATAGAATTTTTAATTCGTTTTCAATCAAATCTTCGGCTAAGTTTTTATAATCCAAATTGTCAATTCCGTTTTCGCCATTTTCAATTTGATTTGACCCATGATATACAATCATACTGCAATTCCTTTTTCACGAGCAAAATCTGAAATATCTTCTATCAAAGCCAAACTACCTTGCGTATGAAGAACGTCATAATGTTTTATAATATAATCATCAAGAATTTTTGTGTCGTTTAGAATTCTATAAACTTCTGCTGGAGTTTTTTTCCAATGTTGAGAAAGCTGATATATGAGAAAAACTGAAAATTGCATTTCTGATTTTTTACACATTACAATTAAAATATATCACTGTTTGCTGATTTTTACTAGCTGCCCTAAAAATTTCATCGAGCAAAGTTTCAACATAGGGAATTAGGGCATTTTTACATTCTTTCCCGGATTCAGATGAACAAAGACTGTTTTTGCGTTTCTGTCGCCGACAAAATGCTGTGAAAGCCCTCAAGTTTCAGCCAACGTAATAGCCACCTTCGCCTGCAAAGTGAATCTCTAGCGGGCCGATTTTTTCAAGCTTCTCAAAGGCTCCTGATTTCTCGTTGGCGTTCAGATATTCTGCGTAAGCCATGAGCTGGCCTACGTTGCCTTCTGAAACACAAATCCATTTTTCATCGCACATAAGAATCTCCCGGTTGACAAAGCCAAATCTGTAATCAAGATAAACGCGGTAGCTGTGATTTCCCATCAGTTTTTCTGCAATTATTCGAATAAGTGGATTCTCTTCTTTTATGAGGACATCATCACTTTTTTTGCCAAGAGCGTCTGCACCTTTAGACTGTGCCTCCCTTGCAAAGACAGCAAGTTCGTCGGGGAGATTTTCATAAGAATAGAGCGTCCATCCGTTGATTTTAAACGAAGCGACTCCATCCTTCGAGGCTTCCTGCCTTATAATTTCCGCATGGGATGTAACTGAGTCCTTTGTAAGCGTATCAAAAAATCCTTGTATTATATCTGTATCTATTTTCATAGGCTATTCCTTTAAGCGGCGTTGCATTTATGTTTAGAAGGCTTTTATGAGTGCCTGACGAACATCGGGCACAAGACCTGTGTATTCACTTTTGGCAGTGCCAAAGAGCAGGGAAACCCGATAGTCCACATTAAAATAATCATCCAGCGAAACAAGCGTTTTTTCGCAAATCTTTTGAACAACATCTTTAAAACGTTCGGGCGCAGGGAGTGAATCGCTCTTACTGTACGTAATATCCAAAAGCTTCCAGCCTTCAAGAACGATATAGCGGCGGTTCAGGTCAATGTCGGGGAAGTCGTTTATGAGCCGTTTTCCGTCGATTATGACTTCGGGGTGAAAAGTGAGGCCAGGCTTTTTTTCGCCATGTATTTCTTCTTCCTCCGCGCTATGATAATTTACAAGAAAGTTGATTTTTGATTTTTTTGAAAAGTCGGCAAGTGCATTAAAAAGACCATCTGCAGTTCTTTCTGACGAGCCTTGCCACAAAAGAGCGCGCTTGTTGATTTCTGCTATGGTCATGCGGAGCTTTTTTCCTGCGACGAGAATATCCCTATCCTTCATAAACTTCCAAAGGCTGACATCCATATCCATCTTCTCGTCACCTGAATAAAACTCAACCTCATCTGCCGTAATTTTTTTTAGAGGAGTGATTTTTACAGACTGATATATGCCGTCCAATTTGCCAAAAATAAAAAGGTCTGCTGTTTTTGTCATAAAATTGCCTCCATAAACTTATTTTTGACTTACAAGCACTGCACAAAAACTTCGTGTTTAGGGGAAGTGTAACAGGCTTTTACCAGAGAGCCGCAATTTGCACAGACAAACTGAATGCCGCCCTCATCTTCAAGGATATTGCGGCTAAAGGAAAAAAGATTTTCGTTACACTGTGGACAGGAAACGGTTATTATGTTTGATTTGTCAAAAATATTCTGACTGATTTTTTCCATCTACTCCTCCTTCTTCTACAAAAAAAATGCAGTTCCCGCTCCTTGGGCAACTGCAAAGCCCGAAACCACTAGCAAGATCTTGCGACCCGCCAGTTCTATGCGGCAGTCATGCTACCGACGTAATTAATATAAAAGCAAAAAACAGAAAGTTCAAAAATTTATCACTATTTTACTGTAAATGACAAATCATCGACTGTAAGCCCATCTACATCAAAATCTTCATTTGACAAATCACTTAGGAAGCTAGAAGGACTGGGTAAGCAATTAAACCAGTAGCCTTTTAAACAAAAAAAAGCCAAAATTTTATTCTCTTAAAATGTTCAAAAGAATAAAATTCTGGTTTCTGTTATATTTTAAAATTTCGATATTTAGTGCGTTGAATGTTGTGCATTCTGACTCTCTCTGTCAATGGGTTTTGTTTTACCGTTTACATTATAACATAGAAACTGTATTGTGCAAGGATTATTTTGAAAGGAAATAACAAGTGAAGAAGTTAGTCTGAATAGTGATAGCGTAATCGACATGTGGCAGTAAAAATCGCCACGATCACCCTTGAATTTTTCATTAATCTTGGCTTTCTTGCTCTTTTGCAAGTTGTTCAACAATTTCTAGAGAAAGTCCTGTTCCTTGCACAACTTGTTCAAGAGATAGATTCATATTCAACAAATTTCTGGCCGTTTCTATTTTAGCTTGTTCTGCACCTTGAGCAATGCCATCATTGCGGCCTTCTTCGTATATATCTGTTTCTCGTATATTCATAGCTAAATAATCACCCTTGAATTTTTCGTTAATCTTGGCTTTCTTGTTCTTTTGCAAGTTGTTCAACAATTTCTAGAGAAAGTCCTGTTCCTTGCACAACTTGTTCAAGAGATAGATTCATATTCAACAAATTTCTGGCTGTTTCTATTTTAGCTTGTTCTGCACCCTGAGCAACACCATCATTGCGGCCTTCTTCGTATATATCTGTTTCTCGTATATTCATAGCTAAATAATCACCCTCGAATTTTTCGTTGATTTTGGTTTGATTGCTCTTTTGCAAGTTGCTCAACTGTTCCCATGTCTAAGCCCGTGATAGTTGCTATTTTGTTAAGAGGGTCACCATAGTCAAGCATATTTCTAGCAGTTTCTATTTTAGCTTGTTCTGCACCCTGAGCAATGCCTAATGTAATCCCATCATTGCGGCCTTCTTCGTATATATCTGTTTCTCGTATATTCATAGCTAAATAATCACCCTTGAATTTTTCGTTAATCTTGGCTTGTTCCACTATGTGATTAATTTTATCAGTAAAATCATCTGTGGCTTCTTTACTATCAATATACTTTAAGAATGCGGATATTTCAACATCTTGTTCTGTTGCGTAGGCTGTTGCATTAAAGATTTCTTTTATGGCACCATCTTTTATATCAACTCCAGAATCTTGTAAACAGCAGGTTTTGAATGTGTAATGAGATAGTCCTTTTTCAAAAGGATCAAAGGTACAAAGGAAGATAATGTAGCTTTCGTTTAAGGCTGTGTAACTTGCACCTTTCAACAAATTATCAATATCAATCATTGATTGATAGTAGCGTGTTCTTTTTCCTAGGTTTGACTTTCGTCCGTTTTGTATTTCGATGTCAAAAATTTTGTCGCTGTCTTTAACGTAGACGTCTAGCCGAACACCTTTTGCTTCGTAATAAGGGCTAATACTTTTTTGTAATTCTGGATATTCTAGTCTTTCAATCTTGATTTTCAAAAGACGTTCCAAAAGTTCTTTGCAAATTTCTGGATTTCGCATCACGTAACCGAACATGTAATCATCAGTGAAAGTGAGTTCTTCAATTGGTTTCATTCTAAAACTTCCTTTTAAGTAAAAATTTTGCAGAATTGTTTCTACATAATAATTATTAAAAAAAAGTTTCAAAAAATTAAAAAAATAATGGGAAAATTTTGAAAAAAATAAATTTTTATTAAGAAAAAAATAAAAATATCACGCGGATTACTTGCTAACGCCTTTTGCTTAACAGCAAAAAAAATCGCCACGCGGATTCAGTGTGTACACTTAAGGACTTTGTTTACACCTGTACTAGATTTCAAGAAGCTAGCATTTGCCCCCAAACTACACCGCCCCTTCCCATTCACTTTCCTTAAAGCCCACAAGGACAGCTTTTTCTGTAACCAAAATTGGCCGTTTTACTAACATTCCGTCGGTGGCTAGTAAATCAAGTTTTTCTTCATCAGACATAGCGGTAAGTTTTTTGGAAAGCACCATTTCTCTGTACAAAATGCCGCTAGTGTTAAAAAACTTTTTCAAATCCAAGCCGCTTTTTTGCCAGAGTGAACGCAAAGTTTCTTTGTCTGGATTATTTTCTTTTACGTTGATGTATTCATATTCCACAGATTTTGCGTCCAAATATTTTGTTGCTCGCTGGCAAGTTGTGCAACGTGGATAATAGTAGATTTTTAGCATGGGTGGGGCTCCTTTATTAAGATAAAATAATTTTACCATATTTTCTTTGTTTTTTTTACATTTTTATTAACATTTTTCCTAAAACCGATTGCCTAAAAACTGTTTTTCAGTCATTATATTATCACGTTTTGAATCTTTCAAAATGCAAGGAGGTGAAATTTTATGGCTACTATCAAAGTTGACGATTCAGAAAACCTTGAAAAAGCAATCAAACGTTTTAAACGTATGGTTGAAAAAGAAGGAATCATCCGCGAATTCAAAAAACGTGAATACTTTGTTAAACCTTCTGCAATTAATCACCAGAAAAAAGTTACTCTTGAACGCAAATTACTAAACAAAAAACGTAAGACTGAAAAAAAAGAGTACTAATTTTTAGTTACAAAGTGATTACAAAAGCTGTCCAATTCGGACAGCTTTTTTTGTTTGTGCGGTGTTGCGTCCAAATACAATTATTAGTTATTTTTCCATAGTTCTTCAAAAAAATACTTCCATGGTAAAATTTCTATTCCATCTATTATACGAGGATGTTCTTCTTGACAAACAACTAAATATCGATTAAAAATTCCTTCTTCTCGCAAAGCTTTTAATCCCTTCAAATGCTTTTCAGTAACATTTGAACTAGACTTAACTTCAATTGCAATTTCTTCATCAACACAAAAATCAACTTCCATATTAGAAGTTGAACGCCAATAAGTCAGATTACTTCGAGGATGTTTGTAATCAATCCAAGATTTTAATTCCATACAAATTAAATGCTCAAAATATTCACCAAATTCAGTTGTGTTTTCTTTAGGAGCTGGAATATTTCGCAAAGCTCTAGCAATTCCAATATCAAAAAAATAAAACTTAGATGTTGTAATTGCCTTTCTTTTTTTTGTGTTAGTAAAAGATTCTACTTGATATCCTAACAAAGTATCTTCCAACACTTGAAACCACTGTTTTACAGTTTGAACTGGAACTTGGGAATCACTTGCAATATTCGTATAATTTATCAATTGAGAATTTGACATAGACACAACTGTCAAAAATCTGGCAAAATTTGGAATATTTCTGGAAAATCCTTCTGCTGCAATTTCTTCGGTAAGATATGTATCAACATAGGCAGACAAATCTTCTTCAATATCACTAGATAAAAACATTGAAGGTAAAAGTCCGTGTTCAAAAATATAGGAAAGATTATAATTTGGATGATTTCCAATTTCTGCAAAATTAAAAGGATGAAAATGACGTTGTGTTGCCCTACCACCAAGAAGATTTACTCCTGAATTCCTAAGTTTTCTTGCACTTGAACCAGTGAGCAAAAAACGGATATTTCGTTCTTCAATTAAAAAATGAACTTCGTCCAAAAGCTCAGGACATTTTTGAATTTCATCAATAATAATAATACAATCTCGTAAATTACGAACTTCAACTTCTTGCCTCAAAATACTAGGATCTGCCAAAACTTTTAACCTAAGTCGTCCATCTAACAAAGTCCAAAACATGGCAACATCAGTATTCATAAGCTGATTTTTAATAAAAGAGGATTTTCCTGTCTGTCTAGGTCCAAACAAAAATAGAGATTTATTTTCTAAAATCTTGCATAAATCAACATTTCGATTGATATAATCCATCTAAATCACCCCTTTAGTAAAATATAATGATAAACAACTAAACCAATATCATTTTATCATCTATTTTTACTAAAGACAAGTTGAAAATTGACAAACTGAAAACTTTTAGTTTGTTTTCAAAAAAACACCTGCTCAACAACAAATATTCCGTTGAAAAGCAGGTATTTTCACTTTGCTACACTACTTTATTCCTGCAGCGTTTCTGCCAAGCAAATCTCGAACTTTTACCTTGTAGATAATGCGTTCCCCATTTGCTTTTTTTAATTCTTGAACTGGGCGAATAACAATTCCTTCCATTTCCATTTTTGGATTCAGAAACGAAACTGGTGTTGATTCTACCATAGACTTAATTTGGTCAAGAGTTCCTGTCATCACAATTTTGGCTCTGTCAAAACCTAATTTTTCTGCAATTCCAGTAACAGCATCCTGACTCCAATAAGTGTCTGTTGATTTGCAATAAATGTCGAACATCACAAACTTGTAATCATCAAGATTATACAAATTGCTTTGGATTTTTGGTCCAATAAGTTCACCATTTACAAAAGCCTCTTTTTCTCCAAAAATTTGCTCAAAAATCGACTCAAACTCAGGAGTAATCAACTTTGCAATCCATTCACCCACTTCACCGTTAAAATCAGATTTATCAGTATGACCATAAACATGAACGTGATTTCCATCGTAATAGAAATTCAAGTTTGTTCCATCGATTTTTTCAGAACCAATCCACTGAATGTCCTTTAACATTTCAACATACTTGTCCGAAAAAGCCCCTAAGTCCACAGTCTTACTTTTAGAATCTGTTCTTAACCACGGACTAACAATTTTGTGGTAATAATGTGCCATTTTGCACCTCCAAGAAAATTATTTAGCCCCACCACTTGTTTTTGCGAAAAACAAGAAAACATAATTGCATTTTACAACACCCAGAAGGTCGTATTTTGTCCCTCTGGATTTTTTTTGAAAAATTTGTAAAAAAAATGATTGATTTAATGATAGTAGAAAAAAGAGGGGATGTCATTCAACTTGTGGTTTAAATGTGTGATACAAAGAATATTGTGTTATTCTTCCACTAGGAAAGAACGGTTTTTGGTTGCATAATAATCATTCCCAATAATTTTCTTCAAATATTTTCATTTTTGATTTTATTATGGCATTGCATCTCTTTATATCAAAAAAATCTAAATCGAGTTCTTTTGTACCTAGCCAAGTTGAAAGTTCTTCGTATTCTTCGCCTGATTTTTTCTGAAACACGTTGCGTAAATTTTCTAATCCATAAACTCCACCACAATTTTCAATAATTCCAAGACCTTTTCCTTCCAAAACATTTGGAAGTTTTGAAAAAGATAAATCTGTTTCAAAATTAGCTTTTTCTAAAATTAAATTAACAGTCCAATCATCACCAAAATCATAAACAAAAGAAATATTTGCATTTTCTTCATTTATAATTTTTTTTATTTTTGTATCATAAGCCGTAAATCGCTTTGGTGGATTACGACCAAATTTTTTCATAAAAACCATATCATCCATTCTATTCATATCTTCATCAATGTAATGCTCAATGATGATATTTGGCAGTTGGCAAACAAATTGATTAGTCTGGCTTTCTGAAAGAGTAGATTTTTTTAGAGGCTCCACTTTTCTTTCTTCTTCATCAAGTTCAAAGCGATATAAATGACTTCCTTCCATGTTAAACATTGCCATAAGAGCATAAGCAAGTTTTTCAAAAGTAAAATCAGGAGAAATAATAAAACGACGATAGATTTTTGGATTGTAATTTTCTAGTTTTGCATAAAACTGAAACACTGTTTTTGGAGATTTTTGTCTTACATTAGATTCTTCAAAAACGGCAGGTAACTTCATTAAATCAGAAGAAATTTGTTCATAACCAAAAGAATAATCTCCAACACCTGTATTTGCACATTTACAAGGAACCTTATTTATATGATTATTTATCTTGAAGAATTTTTCTTGTTCATCTTCTGCTTGAATAAATACAGTTTCAAATACAGCACGTTCTCTGAGCCCTTCCATTGATTTTAAAACACTCCGACTATTGGTTTTTGTAAAAATAATTTCATTTTCAAAAGGCTGAATGAATTGGGAAAATAAGTCTGAATGACCAGTTTTTTCAAAATAAATTCGAAGTTGATTTAGAACATTTTTTGAAAAAACTTCCTCGCCACGAATCCCCTTTGCTGAAATTACAATAGAAAAAAGAGAAAAGGAATTTGTAATTAGAAAATATTTTTTTCTATCCTTTCCAACAAACAAATCAACAAACCAATCACAATACCGATTTTGAGATTGGCCTTCATTTGTTACAGAAATATGAGTTTGCTCAGAAGCTTTTTTTGTTAATCGAAATACCATAAGAAAATTATAACTGATATTGGAAAAAATGATAGAATTTTTTAGGAAAATTCAAACCTAACTTACCTTTTTAACAGCCAATTCTAAATCTAAATCATGAAGACCAGGATATGCTTTTTTAAGATAATCTAAGGGAACTTTATTTATAACTTCTGCGCTGGGGATATTGTTGTACCATTGATAATATGCATAAAACTCCCCTATCCAATTTGGCAAAAAACCTTCCAAAGCACTAGGGATTATTGGTGGTATGCCCAGTAGCAGTTTTCCATCACACAGATACTTATTTTTTTCCATAAGTTTCATTCTTTTCTGCAACATTCAAAATAAAATCATCTCCAAAATTATTATACTCAATTTTTTTGCTCATTGCATCTTTGTAAAATAATTCTCCTAACAAGGTCATTATGGCTTTATATTTTGCAGCATCTTCAAACATATTTTGGAAAGCTTCATTACTTTCTGAATAACATTCCATTACAATTTTTTCAAACTCTTTTGGAAAAATACCTTGCATAAAAACTTGTGCATTAGATTTTTTTGCCGTTTGCCTTAAATTTTCATTATTAAAAATTTTAGCCTGTAACGCTCCAATTACAACTCTGTCTCCATCAGTAAAATCACCTTTAAAACGCTCATTAATTTTTTCAATAATTTCATCTAATGGGGATTTTTTATTCTTTGCACTTGCTCCTGTCTCTGTTGCTGGTTCATACATTCCTTTTTCATCAGGTTTTAAATTAATTGAACCTTTGAAAGTTTCTCTAAGTTTGTAATACTCAAGACTTAAGAGTTCTTCAATATCAATCATTGTTTCTGTTTCTGGAGGAAGTAATTTGACTAGATATTTGGTAAAAATATACTCCTTATGTAAATCTTCATCAAACATTCTTGTAACTTGACTTACAAAATCATAATAACGAACAAGTTTTCGCAACTCTCTTCTAAACTGATATTTTTCATTTGATGATTTTTGATTATAAGCAGATTCAAAAGGTTTTAATGCCACACTAAGCTTGCCCAATGCATTTTTATCTTTGTTACTTAATTTTTTATAAGTTTCTACAAAATTATTTACATCACTTTCATTGTAGATTTTATATTCTCGAAGTGTTTTTTGTGTACTATAAAGCAAGTCTGCATTAACTTCTTCCTTTAAATATGTTTCTTGATAAAATGGTTGAAACGCTTCAAAAATTTCTTCTTGTGTATTCACAAAATCTAAAATAAAAGTATCATCTTTACCACTACAAGTTCTATTTAATCTACTTAAAGTTTGAACAGCTTTTATTCCGCGAAGTTTTTTATCAACAATCATTGTGTGTAGTAAAGGTTCATCAAATCCAGTTTGATATTTTTCGGCTACAATTAAAATATTAAAATTATGATGAAATTCTTCTTTTGTTTGAGTTTCGCTAATATGAGTTCCATTTTTTCTAACATTCAAACTTGATTCAGAATATTCAACCTCATCATCTTTTACTATTCCACTAAATGCAACTAAAATATCCATTGCATCATCATAGCCTTTTAGTTTGATAAGCCGTTTTAGTTCATGAAAATATCTAACAGCAGCAAGACGACTTGCAGTTACAACCATCATTTTTCCACGACCACCAATTTTATTTTTTGTAGTGTTCATGTAAGTTTCAATAATAATCTCTGATTTTTGACTTATATTTGTGGGATGCAATTGAGCATATTTTAAGATAACTTTAGTTGCCTTGTTTGAAGGCAAATTTGGATTATCAGGAAAGTTTTTTGCAATTTTGTAGCAAGTTTCATAAGTCATGTAATTTTTCAACACATCGTGAATAAAACCTTCTTCTATCGCTTGTCTCATACTGTAAATATGAAAAGGATGATAACTTCCATCGTTATATCTATTTCCAAACATTTCTAAAGTTTTATCTTTTGGAGTTGCGGTAAATGCAAAGAAAGAAAGATTTTTATGCTTTCCGTGAGTAATCATTTCTTTAAGCAATTTGTCATCTTTGTCTATTTCTTCTTCTGCCTTTCCTTCTATTTCTGCATATTCCAAAAGAGCATCATCTGTATCTGCAAGGGCAGTTTTTAATTTAAGAGCCGCAGAACCAGTTTGAGAAGAATGAGCTTCATCAACAATTACTGCAAATTTTCTTCCCTTAACTTTATCAACTTCTTCGTAAATAACAGGGAATTTTTGTAAAGTTGTTACGATAATTCTGTCGCCATTATTTAAAGCATCTCGTAAATCTTTAGAATTCTTTTTTTCATCAATAGTAGTAACAGCTCCTAAAGTATGATCAAAACTACTGATTGTATCTTGTAATTGAGCATCTAAAACTGTACGGTCTGTAACTACAACAACGCTACTAAAAACAGCATTATTATTTTCATCATGCAAAGAAGCAAGACGATAGGCAGTCCAAGCAATAGAATTTGATTTTCCAGACCCTGCACTATGTTGAATAAGATAATTATTGCCACTACCGTTGGCTTTTACATCTGCAATAAGATTTCTAACTACATGAAGTTGATGGAATCTTGGAAAAATTAAGGTTTGCTTTTCTTTTTCTTCAATTTCGCCATCATCTTTATATATTTTTTCTTTTTTTATTTGTAAATGAAGGAACTTTTGAAAAATATCCATCATACTATCTTTTTGAAGCACATCTTCCCAAAGATAACTTGTTATAAAATCTTTATCTGTATTGCTTGGATTTCCCTTTCCGCCATCTTGCCCTGCACCATTTGAACCTTGATTAAAAGGCAAAAAGAAAGTTGATTTTCCGTTTAGTTTAGTTGTCATATAAACATCAAACAAATCTACACAAAAATAAACCAAAACACGATTATTAAACTGAAAAACAATTTCTCGATTATCACGGTCATTTTGCCATTGAAGTTTTGCATTTGTAACGCTTTGCCCAGTAAGTTGATTCTTTAGTTCCAAAGCTACAAGAGGAATTCCGTTTACCGTTAAAACCATATCAACAGATTTTGAACAAGTAGCAGAATAAAACCATTGTCTGTAACATTCTATTTTATTTTTTGCATAAAGTTCTGCTGAAAGTTGATTTAATGTAGATTCAGGTTTGAAAAAACACACTTTAAATTGAATACCACGATGCTTAAAACCATGTCGAAGCACATGAAGCATACCGTCTGAAATTACTGCATCATTGAACTTTTTACAAAAAGCATCTTCTGTATTTCCTGGATTTTGATTTTCAAAACGCTGCCATTCTTTACTTTGAGTTTCTTTTATAAAATTAATAAGTGTATTTTTATAAATTCCATATTGCGTATCAAAAACATCAGAACCTTTTGTATATCCACCATCATTAGATAAAAAGTATGATTCAATATATTCTTCAAAGTTTTTTTCTTTTGTACGAAGTTCTTGCAGTGTTTGTGGCATAGGGAAAATTCCTCATAATCAAAATCTAATATTCCCTATATTCTAGCATATTTTCTTTTATTTGTGTATTTTTAGTTTTTATCTATCATTTCTTCAATTAGTAAACCTATCGTTGTTCCAATTTTTTCTTTAAGATCTTCTGTTATCAATGAATATTTTTTAGAATTTTCTATAGCAATTTTTATTTTATCTTTATAATTGTCCTGAAATTTTAACCGAGTTTTACTATAGCTTCCACCAAGTTTTTCCATAAGACATTTTTCTATATAAGTTCTATTCCCAACTTTTTCATTATTAACCAAAAACAATTTGTCATATTCAGTACAATCAGAAAAATGTAAAAGAAGCCAAAATTCAAAACAAGGATTTGTGATGCAAAATTTTATTTCACCGTTTTTTTCTGCCTTAAGAAGTACATCATATTGTAAATCTGTAAAACTTTGTTTATCTCTATCAACTATAATGCAAAGTTTATCCCCATCTAAAAAGTTTGAAGCTTTTTTTATTGCTTTTTTAGCATCTTGAAAAATTTTTAATGGATTACTACTTGTATCTTTTTCATGGCGAATAGGAATAATTTCTACTAGAGGATTTATTCCTATTTCAGTGCGAAATTCAATTATTCCTTTAAAATACCGATATTCTGTTTTTTCACCTTCACAAGCAATAAAATATCGTATTTTTGGCTCTTGTGAAAATTCGTCTTCTGCATAACGCTTACCGTAAGGCTGACTAACTCTCATTCCACCTCCATTAAAAATTATTCAACATCATCATTCGGAAAAAAGATGGAATCAAATACAGGTACACCACCATAACGACCATCTAAATATGCCTTTTCAATTTTTTTATCAAATCGTTCCTTAAATCTATCAAAAGGATATAGAACACTATCACCTGTTGGTGTTGATTCAACAAAGAAGATTTCATCTTGCCTTACCATCTCTAAATCAAGAAGATGACTTTCATGAGTTGATATTATAAGTTGAATGTCCTTTCTCTTTGCATAATGTAAAAAGTTTTCAATAAACCTTCTTGTTAATTGTGGATGAAGACTTTGATCTATTTCATCGATAATAAAAACAGAATTATCCTTTCTTGTAAACAAAATTGAAAGTAAATCTAACAATCGTTGAGTACCATTAGATTCTTCTGCAAGAGAAAACTGAACATCTTTTATTCCAAAATGCTCAAATGTAATTTCTGTAAAAACAGGTTCTCGATTCTTAAATGTAACAAAAATTAGTCGTCCATTGATATTCATCTTAAAACCACAAGTTTCACAAAATGCTTCATCTTTATCACAATCTTTAGGACAAGTTCTTTGAATTGCTTCTTCTATTTTCTTTCTAAAAGAAGGACTTATTTTATCCAATGCTTGTTCTTTAGAAATTTCAGTAGCTTTTACATCTGAAATTCCAGTTTTAAAAATCTTAATAGCATCTAAGAAATCAGAAATATTCTTTTTTGAAAAACCATCATAACCTGTAATTGTAGTATCTGGATATGAGATATTTAAATTTCCAATCCAACCATGAATGTCTTTAAGGATTTTCATTTTATCATTATTTTTATATAACTCAGATTTATTAGAAACAATTTCTGATAAAAAAGTTTTGTTAGTTACATGTTGAAAATCTTCAAGATATATTTTCATTCGAGAATTAGATTCATCACTAATATAGTCATTATTAAAATATACGCTACCAGTACTAGTATTTCTTGAAAAAATAATTTCATCTTTAGTCTTATTAAGTTTTACAAGCCATTCTTCTGTTATACGTTTTTGATTTATTATCATTTCAAAACCATAGGCATATATCTTTTTATCTATACAAATTTCAAATTCAAAATATGATGGCTTTGTTTTGTTTTCAGGGTTCAAACGAAAATAATTATCTTTTTTTTCTTCAAAATATTCATTTTCAACACCTACCAATATAGCAGCACAAGCATAATCCATTGCCTTTATAAAATTTGATTTACCAGCAGCATTTGCACCATAAATTGAGGCAAACTTCAATAATTTAAAATCATTTGTTTGATATAAACGTTCTTTGTGATTTTGAATTGAACTTGAAATAAGAGATAATGTTTGATTTTTATCAAAGGAACAGAAATTACCAACAGTAAATCGACTTAACATAAACATCTCCTTTTGGAGCTAAAAAATAAATAAATTTATATCATAAATATATTGACAAATTAGAAAAAAATCAATACTCACATACAATTTGTGATTTTTTCACATTTTGCTTACGATTTTTATTGCCGATTTAATTTTATTTCATTATCTTAAAATTGGGAGGCAAAAAATGAATAAAACTTTTAACATTCTTTCAATTGATGGTGGCGGAATTCTCGGTCTATATTCAGCAGATATTCTTAAAAAAATTGAACAAGAATATTTCAATGGAGAACCTTTATCAAATCATTTTAATCTTATAACAGGAACCTCAACAGGAGGAATTATCGCATTAGCTCTTAGTACAGGTGCAAGCACTAAAGAAATAAAACAATTTTATCTTAGACATGGTGAAAAAATTTTTCCCAAAAAGAAACGTGGTTGTCCTGGATTATTCAAAAACAAATATTCTAATAAGAATTTAAAGAATGCATTGAAAGAATTCTTTGGAAACAAAACGATTAAGGATTGTAGAAACTATGTTTGCATACCTTCCATAGATGTTGCAACCTGTCAACCTATAATGTTTAAAACAAATAATAATGGACAATTATGTAGAGATGAAAATACTCTTTTAGTAGATATTGCTCTTGCTACATCAGCAGCACCGACATATTTTCCAATTCATTCCTTCGATAGTTTTCTAGGCTTGGTTGATGGAGGTTTATGGCAAAATAATCCAACCCTATATGGTATTATAGAAGCAATATCATATTTTGTAGGGAATGGCAAAGAATATGATAAAATCAAAATTTTATCTTTGGGCAATCCTAGCTCATGTACAAGAACTGGTATTTCTACAAAAAATCACAATTCAAGTATCTTAAATTGGAATGCAAATCTTGTTACTTTGCCTATGAAGATTTCTTCAATAGCTACAACTCAAATTGTTAGTTTTTTATACAAAACCCAAGCATTAAATATAGAAAAATATCTTCGCATTGAACCGCAAAATCTACCAACAAATCTTCTAGATTTAAAATTAGATTCAGCAGATGAAGAATCTTATAAAAAAATATTAGCACAAAGTGCCAGTGACTTTAATCAAAACAAAACCAAGCTACAAAACTTTTTCACGGAGGAAAAATAATGAATTTACACACCGAATTTCAAACATTCAATGAAGCCATTAAACTAACACAAAACAGAAAAGAAAGAATTTTATCTAGTCGAAATGCTGTTAGAGAAAAAATACGTAACCATTTTAAGAATGAATTACAAATAAATCAGCCTAAATTTATGAGACAAGGTTCTTTTGCAATAAATACAGCACTTAATCCACTTGCAGATAATGAAGTAGACATTGATGATGGTTTATATCTAAAACATATAAATGAAAATAGAGAAGAAACATGGCCAACACCCAAAGAAGCACACCAGCTCGTAATAGATGCGTTATGTAACCATACACAAGATGGCTGTGAAGATAAAACATCTTGTGTCAGAGTTGCATACAGAAATTTCTACCATGTAGATATTCCTGTATACATTATGCAAGGAAATCATGCAAAACTAGCAAATAAAAAAACAAATAAATGGGAAACTAGCGACTCTAAAGATTTTAGCGATTGGTTTTATAGCAATAGAAAAAGCGAACAAACAAATCGCATTATACGTTACCTAAAAGCATGGAGAGATTACAACAATATAGATTTTTCAAGTATTGAACTTACTATTCTTGTAACAGAAAATCACATTGAAAATGATGATGATGGAATATCTTTAAAATCAACTGTAGATAATATTTATTCTCATCTTAATATATTCAGAAGAATAGACAAACCTGTAGCTCCCTATGAAAATTTATTAGACAAAAAAAATATAGATTCATTAATTAGAAGTATAAAACAACTAAAAGATGATTTAAATACAGCATATAATAGTTCTTCAAAAAACCGTGCTACAACGATATTAAGAGAACAATTTGGGGATAGATTTCCTATTGCAGGAGATTCAAATACTCAAGAATATAAGTGGAGTCCAAAACCGTGGGGAAATTAATAACTGAAAATAGTAAAAACTTCATCAAGGATAATTTTCCAGAAGTTTCAATTCAAGAAACAGATATAGAAATTATCTTTGAAGGACGATTTATTATTAATGCCCGAAAGGAAAATTTTGAAATACATGAAGCACCTCTATTAAGAATAATAATGAATAAGGATTATCCTAACATTTTACCTGTTTGTTATGATTTAAGTAATAAAATAAACTATGATCATGTATTTCAAGATGGTTCCTTATGTGTTTCAACTCTACTTGATTTAGCAATCACACTGAAAGACTCAGTATCTATTCAAGATTATATTGACAAATTCATTATTCCATATTTTTTGTCATATAGATATTGGCAAAAAACTGGGAAGGATTTAAATGGAGATCGTACTCATGGTGCAAAAGGGATTTTTGAATCTCTGCGAGAATACCTTTCTTGTAATCTTACAGATGAAGAATTAAAAATCCTTTTATGTTGGGCTTCAAAAACAAAAAAGTTTAAGCACTGCGTTCCAAAATGTATGCAAAAGAAATTCCAAAATTATTATTTGATTTATTTACATAAGTTACGTTTTTTAGGAATAAATTATTTACGAAAACAGTTTAAAATTTTAGATAATGCTATTAAAGGGGATAAAAGACATGAAAACAAAAAATATAACTTTTAGAGATGCTTATTTTGGTCGATTTCTGACTAATTGTCAAATAAAAGTCCTTAAAGAACCTAATAAACCTATTGTAGTAGAGTTCATTCAACTACCAGTTCCTAATTATGGAACAACCATAACAAATACAATTTCATCCTTGGCAAAACAGGAAATTGAAATTATAAAAAAAGAAACCAATCTTATTTCTATAAACGATTTTGCACATCAACTCTTTTGTGACTGTCCGTTTTCTATCATATTCAATCTTCGTTTAGGATTAATTGAATTTTTGTTTAATTTTTTTAAAAGAAACATAATTGATATTTGTAAAACAAGAAATAATATCAATAATATTATTTGGGTTGAACATTATCCTGCAAACACATATTTTTTTAAATATGATAAATATGCAATAATTACTTTCGATAAAAACTTTAATGAACCTGATTGGGAACACTTGACACTTGAAAATTTGGCAAAAAGAACCGGATATAGAAAGTCAGATTTTCAATTAGAAAAATGAGTTAAGAAAATAAACTAACATAAACAAACTCCTCTTTGTGAAAGATAAGTTTGCACATCATTCACTATTGATTCAGTTCCCATTGTATTGAGAAGGATAGAGATTTTGTGCATTTGCGATTGCGTTGATTATGTATATTACAAATTCTGCGGATGTTTCTGTCATTATTTTAAATCCTCATTATATTGTCTATCATAAGATTCTTTATTTTTGATTATTGAATCAAACATTCTAAGAAAAAAGGTTGAAAAATATATATATGCATCAAGCCCTTCAATTAGTAAGGAATTAAATTCTTCTTTTAATTCTGGCGAAATTTGTACTTCAATTATATTATTTCCCCTTGCACGAACACTCTGAAAGAAACCTTTATCTGAAAAATGAATATAACCAGATGTTGAATTGTAAACTTTTTCAAATCTTTCATCAAATTTTGTCAGTTGTTCTTTTAGATAACAATCTTTTAATTGATTGCCTTTTAGGTCTTTTATTTTGTCAAATTTTTCACCGTTAATAACAATATCAATAGCATCATTTATATTTTCTGCAATACTTAACCCATATAAACGCATACAATTGTCCAATAACAACCTAAGCATAGCTCCAGAACATGTTAGATTTCTATTTTTTATTAAAATCTTAAATCCATCAGTCAATTTTACAAAACGATCCAAAACAGAACAAAAAAACAAATCCTGCTTAAAAAGAGATTCACCAACAACTTTTTGACCTATTTCTGTCGCATTTCTTTTTAGGTCTTCAAGAGACTCTAGTTTAGGTTTTATTTCATCATAGTATTTTTCATTAGTCATATTTTTCATAAATTCCAACCGTATTTAATAATTCAGAAATTAATATATCTGATTTGTCTGGATTTTCTTTTGTTTCAATAAACAACTTTAATAATTGATAAGTACTTATTAAACATTGTTCCCTTCGCGTTGAATAACTTAACATTTGATTTGGAAAAATAGCCTCTTTTCGTTCTGGCAAAGGAAGATTGCAATACGCATTAATAATTAATAAGGATTTGGGAGTTCTTCCTTCTTTTGAAATAAATTCAGAAACCCATTTTTCAAGCTGTGCTGCGTTTTTTTCACCAGCACTTTTTGTCAAACCTTTTATTTCTGCAACAATGTCTATATTTTTGTATTTTGCAATAACATCACTACGATTATCTTCTGTTTCTAATAAATCGAAACCAATTTCTTTTAATACTTGTTTTACAATTAATTCAAGAGGTTTACCTGTAGCAGTTAGTAAATATTTGTAGTTTCGTATTAACTCTAACTCTTTGTTTTGACTTTCCAATTTATCTTGTAATTTTTTTACTTCGTTTTTTGTATCGGAAATTTGAGACAATATTTCTTTTTCATTTAATATATAAAAACCATTTGTCCATTCAGGTAGTTTTTCTTCAACAGTCGTTGATAAATTATTTTCTAATTCTAATAATGCATTGATAAATTCTTCATCACGATTATCTCTTTTTTGGTTTCCATTAAAATTTTTTATTCTAGAATAATTAAAAGATGGAATAAAAATAATCTTACCCTTTCTGCAGTTACATAAACCTCCAATAATTTTGCTATTGTTTTTAGTAATAACTAATTTTTCAAAAAAATCACTATTTAAAATATTTTTATATAATAAATAATCTTTTATTTTAGAGAAAAAAGAAAAGTAAGGCTCTTTTTTTTCAATAATAAACTCACTTCCAACAAGAACATCATAATTAAAATCTATTGGTAAATATGAATAACAATTAAAATTGTATTTTGTAAAATCATCAATATAATATATTTTTTCTTCTTGATCTAATATTACATAAATATTCTTTCCAGAATCCAATAAATCTATTACTTGCTTTCTTAATTTTTCAAATATTACACTATAAGTGTAAACAGATGAAGACGATAAATGTAATCCTTCTGCATAATTTTCTTTCTTTACTTCTGATGCAAAAAAAAAATTGAACGAACTAAAAATAACAGTATCATAATCATATAAAGAAATTTTATCATTAAAACCTATCTGTGAAAAAGATAGTTCATCTGTATTAGCTAAATTAAAATGTGTATTTATACCTAAAATCTTTTTTTGTTTCATATTTATCCCCTACACCTCTCTTTTACCGGTAACAACTTCATAAATCAACGACTTCTTGTATGCCTCTAATTCTACCACAAGTTGTTCCTTTTTTGTAATAAGGTTATCGATTTCGGAACATTTTTGGTCGAGGTAATCAGCAATTTGCTGTTGTTCGGAAATATCTTTGGGAGCAATCATTCGTAAAGAACGAACTTCATTCCAATTTAATCCTTGGCGAACACCAGCCCCCATACCATAAAAACCTTTTGCAATATCAAATGAGTGCAATAAGTAATAAAAATATTTCGCTATTTTATTAGTTTGATTTCTAAGAGTTAAATAGGCAGAGGTAATAATCCCTTTTTCTTTAGCAATTCCAACTCTTAAACTTTTGTGATCATTTTGCAAATCTGTCAATCTTAACACAATGTCATTTTCTTGAATGATATTATATCCTTCAAAATTTTCTGGTAGTAATCCAAAAGTTGTTTCTATGTTTTTACGTATAATTTTTCCGTAGCTAAGAGATAAAAGATTATTCTCTAACAATCCTATATTTTTATTTTTTACAGGAGTAAAGATTTGAGATAAATAAAAACATTCCCATTCCTCTGGAATCTCCCCAATCCATTCTATTCCGCTGTTTTTCATTTTTGCATTGGGATTTAGACCTTTTGTAACAGCTTCGGTGATAATAGCTTGTTTTAATTTTTTGTATTCTTCAATACTTTCACGAGTCTTTGAAATGGTGGAATCGATTTGTGAAACCTTTTCATCTAAAAAATTAGCGATTCGTTGTTGGTCGGGAAGAGGAGGAAGAGGAACTTTTATTTGATTTATTATTCCTGAATTTATATTACCTAAACCGGATGTTGAATTTTGTAAATAAGCAAATTGTTTTCTTGCAATAGTAGAATTTAATATGAACCAAGCATATTTTGGAAAATATTTATTCTCATAGCATCTCAATCTTTGAATGAAATTTGAATAATAACATTCATTTTTTGTGAAGTACTCATCTGCTATTGATGTTTTTCCAATATGGTCTAAGCTTCCACTGGATTTAGTCATAAGTAAATCGTTTTTTACAATACGATAATCTTTTATATTTTCAGTCGTTAAGTCTCTTTTTGCAGGATTATTTATACACCATTTGCCATCAATAGTTTGTTCTGTTGAGCGAATAACGATTTTATCAACATCTGTATCTGTAGGGTCATTTCCCCAAACACCACCATCATTTCTACTTAGTAATGTCTTAAATTGTGTACATTCCCAATACTCAGGAATTTCACCAATCCATTCAATTCCACTGTCTTTCATTTTTCGCATTTTGTTTCGTCCTCGTTTATTTTGCCACACGGATTCGAAATATCTACGACATTTCTTTTTGGAAATACATTATTCAAAATACACTCGTATTCATAAAGATTTATTTTTTTATTTAAGTATTCCTCATCCAATTTATTTTGTAATTCAGATTTAGTTAAGTTTAGCTTTTTATATTCTTCTGTTATTTTCAAAATAGGATCTATAATTTTTGAAGAACTTTCTATTCGTGGTACATATTCTTTTTCTTCTTTTTCTGCATTAATTAACTCTATATTTTTTATGATAAACATTTTGATAATTTCAAGTTCATTTAAAATACTAGAATTATCAATAATTTTTTCTAATTCTTTTATCTTTTCAAGACATTCTGGAAAAATAAAATCTAAATACATTTCTTTATTAAATTCTTCATTTGCATCTTCATTTATCCAATATAAATGGTCAACTCTCATATATCCATTTCTTACTAATGCAAATAAATATTCATAAATAAACTTTTTATATGAAATAGTATTATTTAAATTATTTTCAACAGTTAATTCTGAAAATCGTTTGTATATATGTAAAAGAATATCTCTGTTATCTAATTTACAATAATTGAGAATTTGAATTGTATGAGAATTAATTTTGCTTTTTGGTTTTATAAAAAAATCAATTAACTTTATCCATTGTGAAGCATTTGATTCATAAATTGAAAACGCCTGAAACAACGAAAACTTGTCAGATATACCAAAACGAAAAATTGTTTGGTTTCCAGATTTATCAAAGTTTCCATGATACATCATTTCAGAGAGATTCTTGTACCCAGCTTCTCTCAATTCTTCTGGTTGATTTAAGACTTTTTCATTCATCTCTTTTACAGCAATCTCAAAATCAGTATTTTCAGATTTTCCCGCACTAATTTGATTTTTGACTAATCTATCAATTTTATCATTCAATTGATACGATTGTATCATTTTCTTCGCTTCATTCAATAGCCCTATCAAGCTATCATTGATTTCTTTAGGATTCAAAATTCTAGATTCAGTTTTTATTTTATACTCTTTATAGAGGGTATCAAAATCATAATCAAATAAAATTAAATAAATAAAATGTTTTCGATTTATATCATCCGATAGAATGATTTCTATATCTTCATCCGAAAACTGTTTATTAGCAAAATTATTTATTACATCAATAATAGTATAAGACTTATCCTTATAAAAAAATATACAACTTTCTATAAAAGAATCCTTATCATTTAATAATTCAAATAACTCATAATCAAAGTGTTTAATAAAATAAAATGTAATTATCTTTTTTTTATAATCTTCAAGAGAATGAAACATTTCATTTTTTATTGCATGTTCTACATCCTCAAGAAATAATTCAAATTTTCTTATTGGATAACCATAGTTAATTAAGTTAAATTCTTTATTTATACATAATAATTTCTGCAAATCAAAAGACATTCTTATTGGTAAAGTTAAGAAATCAAAATCCTTTTTTGATAGATTCTTATATCTTTCATTTTCTAATAAACAATTTAACATTCGTTCAAAACTAATATTTGTCAAATTGATAGTATGTTGTAAGTATTTTTCTAAATAAACTTTCTTTTCTTCTAGAATCGAAAGCAACTTCTTTTCTTCATACTGAAATAATATTTTTATTTTATCATTGTGTATTGCATCAGATAATGCAAAAATCTTATACACTATCGACTTCTCGTCCAATCTATCTATATCTTCAAATGTAATTATTATAGGTTTCTGAAGTTTTGATATATCTGCTTTTAATATTTTGAGCTGTTCAGAATAAGAATCAATACCAAAAAAAGTTTCTCCTAAGTTGTGAAAAAATGATTGTTTTAATAAACCTTTTATTTTTTTTGACACTGTAGAATAAATTCTATTTTCTTCAAGAAGGTTTCCTATTTCTCCTAATACAAAAGCTTCAACTTGTTCTACACGCATAGAAAGAACACTAATACTTATAAAATGGTATTTATCTTGAAATTCGCTTTGTAGCATAGTGAATAAAAAAGATTTCCCATTTCCCCAAATTGCATCAATGCCAATAAGATTATATCTTTCCAAATATTCATTTAATCTTTCTAAATCATACTTTCTCTCAGAAAATAAATTCTTCTGTTTAAAACTTCTTTTTCCGTTATTCTTCCGAACAAAACATAGCAATACAATTGAAGAAATTACAAAATAGAGAAAAAACAAAGTATATACAATTCTAACAAGAGGCTCATTAATGAAAAGTTTATTCCTATCACTGTTTATAAGGTAATAAACAATCATGTTTAAAGATAAACATATATATGCACGTAAAAAAACATTCTTATTACACGATATAGAATAGGTTATATGCAAAAAAAATAAAAACAATGTGATAAAAAATAGATAATAGAAAATATTAAGTTTATCATCGAAAATTAATAATACAAAAGATAAAATAGTCACAACAAGGATTTTTTCTATGATAGAATGATACTTCAATATTTTGTCCAAAAAGATTGAAACAAAAAATAGAATAATACAACCTAAATATATTTTATCTTGTGTATCCCACGCAAAAGAATAACCTTGAGAATATCCAATCAAAGTACATAATAATAATGAAACAACTAAAAAAAAATTTACAATTCTTACAGGTATTATCAATCTTTTTTTACTATAAAAAAATAAAGTCCCTACATATACAAAGAAACTTATTGCTATTACAAAATTAAACCATGAAGATGAAAATACATTCCAATGTTGTTTTATGAAATCTTTGATTGTTTCCATATTATTTCCTTTCTCCTCCAGATTTTGCGTAGCAAAATCGAATCCGTGTGGCAATTATCCTATTTTCCACCCAAAATCGCTTTCAATGATTCCCCTATTTCACTTTCCAATTTTGTAATACGAGCAAAAATGTCTTCTGATTTTTCTGGTGCTTGATATTCATAAAAATATCTAGTCATAGGAATTTCATAACCAACTTTTGTTTTTTTAGGGTCATACCAAGCATCTGGAGCATAAGGCAAAACTTCACGTCTAAAATATGAATCTATATCTTCATTCATTGGTATATTTTCTGTATCTTGCAAATCTTTATCTGGAACAGGATTTCCTTTTTTGTCTTTTATGATATTTCCCTTTTCATCTTTTTGAGGTCGTTCTACAGTGATTTTGTTATAGCCAAATTCAGTAGTATCAAAAAGTTTGCTTTCACAATAAATTCCGTCTTTATCTCCATAAACTTTTTCATTTTTATATTCACTGTATGCTTGAACAATTAAATCTCTACATTTATCTGTAATATCATTTCGTTTTGTACCGATTGATTTTCTTCTTGGTTCATAACATTTTGAAGCATCAATTAGTAAAACTTTCCCAGTTTTTTCGGATGGTCTATCTTTACTTAAAATCCAAATGTAAGTACTAATTCCTGTGTTCATAAACATATCGGTTCCAAGTTGAATAATACAATCAAGCCAATCGTTTTCTAAAATATATCTTCTAATTTCACTTGGTCCACTTTCTGCATCGCCACTGAACAAAGGAGAGCCATTTTGAATAATTGCCATTTTTCCATAAGGACTAAGTTTAGAAAGTCCGTTTAAAACAAAAAGTTGTTGACCGTCGCTAATTTTTGGAAGTCCGGGTGCAAATCTTCCTGCATCACCTTGTTTATGTTCTTTTTCTACAGCATCTTTTTCTTTTTTCCAATCAATACCAAAAGGTGGATTTGAAATAATATAATCGAATGTAAAACCTTTAAATTGGTCATTGCTTAAAGTATTCCCAAATCGCATATTGTCAGGGTCGCCACCACGAATCATCATATCTGCTTTTGCAATACCGAATGTAGAAGGATTAATTTCTTGACCAAAAGTTATTACTTCTGTTTCTTTGTTTAATTTGGCAATTCTTTCTTGCATACATGAAAGCATCTGACTTGTTCCCATTGCCATATCATAAACTGTACAAGTTTTTGTATTTGCAATGTCACTTTCAGAAAGAAGAATATCTGTCATTAGGTAAATAATATCTCGACTTGTAAAGTGAGCTCCCGCTTGGTCATCATAACTTTCAGAAAATCGTCTAACTAAATCTTCAAAAATATAGCCACAATCAACAGCACTTATTTTTTCTGGACCAAGATATCCTTTTTCTGAATTAAACTCTTTTATTACAAGATAAAGAGCGTCTGCTTCTACAAGGCGTTTAATGATATTATCAAATTCAAACTTAGCAAGAATGTCTTGAACATTTTCTGAAAATCCATGAATGTAATCTTTAAAATTTTCTTCAATATTTGCAGGATCATTCAACAAACTTGTAAAATTAAATTTTGATATATTGTAAAATTGATATCCAGAAGCTTGTCTTAAAAATCCATCTTTTACAGCCATAGTTTTTACTTGTTCCCATTTTTCTAATACAGCATTGTGGGTTGGAAGTAAACAATCATGAAATCTTTTTATAACTGTAAAAGGCAAAATTACTAAACCATATTCATGAGGTTTAAACGGTCCTGCAAGAACATTAGCAACATTCCACATCATTGCAGATTTTTCTTGTATATTAATTCCTACATTTGAAATTAAAGTATCGTTTGTTGTCATTTTAATTACCAATCCTATTTCCACATCATTATACCACAAATCCACCTATTCTAAAACATTTTCCCACACAATTTCCTCTTCAAAAATCCATCCTTCTCAATACATTCTCCATCCTACCACCTGCACAGTGTCAAAAAACGTCCCTCTAAATCATTTTCCAACTTTTCCATACACAACAGCCCTTTTCTAATCATACAACTTCCCCTCACACAATACAGCCTCCGTTTACAACCACTACACCAGCCCTGTACAATCACTACAATTTCCCTTTACAATCACCACAAACTCCCTGTAAAATCATCACAGACTTCCTGTACAACTACTACAGACTGCGTTTATAACAAGTTCACACTAAATTTTAATAATTTTCACACCAATAAATAAATTATTTACAAATTTGTGAATATTTTTCATATTTTTTCTTGACTTATTTTCAAACTTGTATTATTTTATATTTAGACAGTAAAAAAAAGACTGTCCGTGCTGATGAATCCGTTGGATTCATTTTTAAGGAGATTAAAAAGAGGAGTTCAAGAATGGCAGAAGTTACAGCTTTCGGAAAACTTTTAAGAAAGCTAAGAATTGACTATTCAGAGGTACTCGGGACAATGGCTAAAAGGCTTGGTATTTCACCAGCATATCTTTCGGCTATCGAAAACAATGGACGTGATATTCCAGAAGATTTTGTTGCAAAAATTGCGGCAGAATACAATTTGGATGAAGCACAAATCAAGGAACTTGAAGAAGCAAAAGCACAGACTGCGGGAGCGGTTGCTGTGCAATTTGAAGGTCAAAAGGCTGAACGTAATTATGTTGAAACTGCGGTTATGTTTGCTCGTGATTTTTCAAAATTGACTTCTAATCAGGTTGAACAATTAAAGGAACTTCTTAGATCTTTTGAAGTTTCGGGAGTTACAGCTAATGGAAGTGTGTCAGAATGAAGTAGAAAACGAACATTTTGCCCCTGCACTAGTTCTTTCCAAAGAAGGCACTAGTTGCCTAGCGTTTTGGGTTAGAATTATTTGTGGATATGGATTAGATAAAAAATTTGATCCAATTTTCGTAATGGAAAATATTATTCCAAGATTTGACCCCTCTTATAATTTTGTGATTGTTGATAAGGATTGTTGGCCTTACGAAGAATTTATTCCTGCTTTTTACAGTCCTATGGACAATACGATTGTGATTCGCAGCGATACTTATAACAAAGCTCTTAACGGAGACCTTATGGAACAAATAAACATTGCTCATGAAGTATCTCACTGCATTCAATCAATATTTTTACGTTTTTTACACGCTCTAAAATGCGTTGATTTTAAGACAGAATTGTGCAAAATCGATTCAGAACAAATGAAACGCCATGAAGAGCAAACTGATGCACTAACAAGTTTATTGTTATCCCCTAATCAGGTTGTAGCTGGAAAATCTGAAGATGAAGTTTTTACAGAATATATTTTTAATCCTGTAATGACTTTTTGCGTAGGATTAATTAAAAGATTTGGACCTAAGTTTTTAGATAAATTAAAAACTTTGCAACTATTGGAAGATGCTAATCAAAATGCATCATAAAAAGGAGGCTGTATGTGCAAAACGATTGTCTAACGCTTGCAAAAAAAATAGCTTAAACCTACGCCAATAGATTTAAGCCTTTTATCAACAAAAAGTAGAATACCTTTCATTAAACTATATATATATTCTACTTTCAGTTGAGATTTTTTGCAAGTAAATTATCGCCCACTTAGCAAAAAGTGTAAAAAATTTTGCAAAATCTAAAAAAATAAGGATGGTAGAATATGGCTATTATTGAAAATATTTCAACATTAGAAAACAGTAACGCAACATTGAGCGTTACTTTGTATCAAAATCACTTAAAAAAAGATGGATCTTACTTTGCAAGAGTAAGTCGTAACACAGCAACATTTAATAATGTAATTTCTGAAATTGCAGAAGAAAACAAGGGACTTGACCCTCACCTTTTGCAATATTCGGCAATTCTGATTCAAAAGAAAATCTTAAAAATGCTTGAGCAAGGAAAAGCTGTAAACATTCTTGACCTTGGCACTATGTACATTGCAATGAAATGTTCTGCAAAGGGCAAAAATGATGTTTCTAACAACGGAAAATTTTGCATAAAATTTTCTCCAACACAAATTGCTCAAGACACAGTTAATTCCTTGAATGTTGATAAAGTGGTCTATGTTGATAACAATCCAGAAATCACAACAATCACAGATTTATCAACTGGAAAAACTGACCAAACAATTTCAAAAGGAAAACCTGTGGCAATTTTTGGAAGCAAACTAAAATTGGGAAGTTCTGGTTCAGGAATCTACTTTGCTCCGGCAACAGACCCAACAGCAGACGGCGAACTTAGCTTTGATTTAGACGAATCAACATGGATTTCGGTTTCCAAAGAAACAATTTTTAGAAACAAACCTGCAGAATTAAACTTCTTTGTTCCAGAAACCCTTGAATCAGAAAAATCTTACTGCATTATCATCAAAACAAACTATCTTTCAAACACACAATCCCGAAAAGATTTTGTTGAAACTGTCAGTAGTCCAATTACAGTAATGTAAAAGGTTTCCCACCCCAATTTTTTGGCACATAGCCGAAGATTTGGGGTGGGAGTTTATTCGATTAGAAATTCTTTTAATTACTTATTTATATCAATAATCTTCCAGTTTCCACCATTTGATGAATCTTTTAAAATATCGTAAATTGTCATAAGTTTTTTCTCCATTGATTCTTTCAGTTCTATCAAATTATTTTTTTGTAATTCTATTATACATCAAGTCAGTAAAATTGTTCTATTATTTATTCCAACACTTCCCAACGTCCGTTTTTATCTGCACCAACACGTTTTAATAAACCGTTTTCTTGCAGTCTTTTCATGTTTTGAATAATGCTCTTTCTTGAAAGTCCAATAATTTGAGCAAGTTCTTCTTGGGTAACAAAAGGATTCTCTTTTATTACATCCAAAATCTTTTGTTGATTTACAGTAACCTTTACAGATACCTTTGCAGTAACCTTTTTTTCAGTTTCTATAATTTCTTCAATAGTTTTAAGAAGCAAAGAAAGTATAAATTCTATAAAACTTGAAGAATCAGCCTCTTTATCACTAGAATTTAATGCATTGTAATATTCTGATTGATTTTCTTTTATTAAAGTTTCTACAGGAATCCAAGCAAAAACTTCTTTCCATTCCTTTAAAATTACAGTTTGCCACAGTCGTCCCATTCTGCCATTTCCATCTTGAAAAGGATGGATAAATTCAAATTCATAGTGAAATACACAGCTTTTTATAAGTGGATGAACCTCGCTTGTTTTTAACCAATTAAATAAATCAGCCATTAAAAGTGGCACTCTATCTGCAGGAGGAGCTAAATGAACAACTTGATTTCCATCAAAAATTCCAACACCTTCATTTCTGTATTTACCATTATGACTAACCAAGTCTTGCATCATAAGAGAATGCGCTTTTAGCAAGTCTTTTTCATCGTAAGGATTAAGCGTTAAAAGAAGTTCATAGGCTTGAATAGCATTTTTTACTTCTTGAATTTCATTTGGGCTACCTAAAACTCGTTTGCCATCAATAATTGCAGTTATTTGTTCTATGGTTAAAGAATTGTTTTCTATTGCAAGTGAGGAATGAATTGTTTTTATACGATTTTCTTTTCGCAGCTTAACTTGATGAGGACTATTTTCAAGAGAGTTGATTTCACCAATCTTTTCTGAAATACGAGAAATGTAATCAATTATTTTTGATGTAATTTTAAATGGTGGTTGGTATGATTCCATGGTTTAGACCTCGTTTATATTGCTAAAACTATTTCTTTCTAATTCACTACAACATTGCTTTACAGCAGTTTCAAGTTCCTTAAGTGTTTGAAATCTTTTAGATTCATCTGGATTTGTTCCTTGTTCCATGAATTTTCTAACATGAACATTACTAATTTTAGCCCAATTACTTTTTCCTGTTAATATATAAGTAAACAATAATGTTATGGCATATAGTTCATGCACTAATTTATAATTTGTAAAACCTTCTATTTTCAATGCAGGGTCATTTAGTCCACCCTTTACCTCAGTATTTTCTGATGTCAATTCGCTGTTAAGAATTTTTACTAAACCAAAATCAGATAATTTAACCACTAGAGTATCATCATATACATTCAAAAGTACATTATTAAAGTTTATATCTCGATGGTAAATATTTTTTGAATGTATGTATTCATATGCACGAAGTAATTGTATAATTATTTTCATGCGCTCTTGTAATGTAATAGAAGAATTATGATTGCTTATATATTTATCTAAACTATAATCCATTAATTCCATTATGTATTCTTTTTTTTCTTCATTATACGAATATACTTCAACTATATAAGGTGAATGAAGTGATTTCATTACATCAAATTCCCTTTTAAAACGTTGAAGTTCTTTTTCATCTAAATCATTTTTTGCTCTTTTTAAAGCAAAGTTTTTATTATAAAAGGAGTCTGTAAAACTAAAAACCTTTGCATAGGAGCCTTCTCCAATAGGATGCAAGTTTGCAACTACAGGCTGATTACTATCACTAATAACAATTGATCTTGAAAGATGGAAAATCGGTTCTACATAATATAAAAGTATTTTTTCCATATTTGAAGGAATTGAACTACCGCCACTATTAGATAAAAAATCCCTACACTTTTTTATTAGTTTATCATAGTAATCATCAATAGAAAATGCCCATTCAGTACCCTTCAAATATCCTTGAAGTGAAATAGTCATTTCAATAATAAAAATCAAATCTCTACTAGGATCAGCCCAAAAGTGTGCAGTATTATCCCTTGTTGGAAGTCTTTCATTCATTGTTCCAAAAAGATTTATAAATCCACCGTGAAGCCATGTAAAAATTGTTTTTATTCTTTCATTGTTTATATCCTTATATAAACTTTCATATTCAATACTTGTAATTCCTTGAGCAGATAAATCTCGTATGTTTGCTTCTAAGATATTATTAATATTCATTTTCTATCGAGTTTCTCCATCTTACTGTTCATAATTTTTTTTCTAGCATTAACATAATTCATTCATATCAACTTTATACCCAATCACTTTCAATTCTCTTAATAAATCAATTTTCCAATTACTCGTATCAGTATATACAAAACTCGATAAATCAGATGGCATTTCAACATCGTTATCAGTTAAAATATCAATACTATTTCTACCGAGTTTCCCCATAAAATAACCGGTTTCTAAGACAATATTTTGTCTAGCACGAAAATTATCTTTTTTCCTTATCTATCCAAATATTCCAGTAATTGTGCAGTTGCTTTACAACATCCTTAATTACTTAACCTTCTATGCAAAATATCAGAATATTGTCTATTCATCCCTATTTTCAACACAAATTTGAATTTTATCTGTTATTTTATAGATATCCAATAATTGCTTTGCATAAATTCTTGCCCTCTCAGAACTTAAAGAGCCTTCTGAATAAAATTCGGTATTTCCAATTTTTTTTGGTTCAACAAGAAAATTTTTGTTTATGGTTATTATAGGATCCTTTTGTTTTTTGTCATATTTATTAGAAGCTTTGTGTATAATGTTATCTTGAACAATTTGTTTGAATTTTTCAGAATTTAACTCATAGGCTATTCTACAAAATTCATTAAAATAACATCTCCAAGATTTTATATCCAAAATATTATTATCATAAATTACATATTTAACATCAGAACCATTCATATTGGTTGTTATATCTGAGGCAGGATATAATCCATTCTCAAATTCAGTAGCCATTAAAGGAACTGTTCTTTTTAACGGTGCCGTAATTGCGTTACAGGCCCTTTTTGCTAAATCTTCATTTCTTTTCTTTATTTGTTCCTCTTTCCATTCTAAATTACAAGAAACTTCTTTTGTAACATTAAACTGAACTAATTTGATAAATTCTAATTTTTCATTCCAAGGTTTATTAGAGTTTGATGAATTATATCCTTGAGACATTATTCCTAAATTACCTATGCAGTTTAAGTATTTTTCATATATTTCATATGATTTTAGATCTCCACCATAATTTTCTTTCCACCAAGGAGTTAGTGTTTGAGGCATAAAATGTTCAACAGTAATTTCTTCTAGAGGGACACCTATATTTTTTGTTTCAAATTCTTCGATTTTTCTCAACAACACTTTTCCTTATCTTTAAAATCTGAATCTTTTTCACAATCTCTGATAGCACAAAGAAGTAAAACAATAGTACTTATTCTTTGTTGCCCATCTACTAATATAAGTTCTTGAAATTCTGCTCCATTATTTTCGCCAAAATAATAAACCACATTACCTAAATAATGCGTTTTTTTCTTATAGTAGGCTTTTTCTATATCATGAAATAATTCCTCGCATTGCTTTTTTGACCATTCATAATTTCTTTGAAATGGAGGAATTATAAAAACTTTATCTAATCCACCAATAAAACTTAATACATTTGTTTCACTTGCCTTCATTTGAAATCCCTGCTAAATATATTGTTAATAATATTTTATCATATTTTTAATTTTCGACATATATACAAATTATTTTTTTTATTTCCCCCTCACATCTCCCCGCACCAAGCCACATTCCACTTTCCGCCGCGACGCTCAAAAATGGCCACGTTATCCACAGGAAAATCTTCCACAAGATTCAATTCATTCATCACCTGCAATGCGGCAACCGAAGCTCCAGAAGGAATGTCTCTGTTTGCCACTGTCAAATGTGGCGTAAAAGGTCTTTTGTCTTTTTTTGTACACCCAGGAGCCGCCTTCAAAACCGCCCCAAGGACTTTGTCTCGCAATTTATTCCAGTTTTCGTTTGGAATCACCTTTGCAAAAATCGTTCTGTCGCCAAATGCATCAAAGTTTTCAATGTGGCCATCAAATTTCAGCTCACTCCCCGCCAAAATCACTTCTTTTTCAATAGCCATTGCCAAATCCTTTGTAGAAAATTCCTCTGGCAAATGAAAAGGTGGCACCAAAGTCACGTGAATAGGCGTTCCATACCCAGACTTGCATCCGTAAGCTTCGTTCATATATCGTCTGCAATCTTCCAGCGTGGCCCTAATATCCTCTGGAACCAAAACCCCAATAAAATGTGTCTGTTGAATAAAATCTGTTTTCATACATAAATAATCTATATTGTAAAAGTAAAGTTGTAAATATAAAGGAAAACCTTCCTTGTCTAAAAAAAAAGCTTCTCTAGCCTAAACTAAAGAAGCTCACAAGACTTAGTTGATGGTGAAAAATATGAACTATAAAAAACTTTTATTTATTACAACTTTTACTATTTTTAGCATAGCAATAAATTATTGCTTTTCCTCTTTATCTTGATTCAATTATGACAATTGCAGTTACAGCTCTTTGTGGCTTTTTTGTATAGAATTGTAAGAAAAATAATTTTATAACTTTGATAAATATTCATTTATTTTTGCAACACAGTACAATGGAATATTTATCAACTTATAGGGTTTTCTACCAATTGGGGTAATATTTTCTTCAACTGAATATTCACCACTAAAAAGTCTAACTGCAATTTTTACTTCTGAATTATCTATAAAAGAATGTAGGGATTTTAAGGTTCCAGCTTTTCCACTTTTTACTTCAATAGGAATAACTTCTCCATCAAAAATCGTTAAAAAATCAACTTCTGCATTTGATTGTTTTTTTTCACGAGTCCAAAACAAAGGAATTTCAAAATTGGTAGAGTTAGCAATAATTTCTTGCCCAACAATTTGTTCTGCTAAGCGACCATTGTAAATTTCACTTAATGAATCATCTTTGTAATATAATCCTGTTATTTTTAGTGCATGATTCATTAAACCCGAATCTAAAAATTGTAGATGTGGCTTTAATTTAAAATCAGGAAAAAGCGGAATTGTTGCAGTTGTAATGGGATATCGTAAATATAAAATCATTGCTCGTTCTAAAGTTCTTAAAGAGGAAGAAATTTCTTTTGACTTATATCCTGAATTTCCAAAATTTTCAAAAGTAATTCGATTCCCAACTTCAAAAGGAACTGTTTCTATAACATGTCGAATAATTGTTGTTTCATTTGTGTTTTTAGCATATTTTGAAACATCATCTTTGTAGGAAGAAATAAGAGAATTATAAACTTTTGCAACTTGCAAAAAATCTTTTGTTTCTTTATATCGTAGAACGGCTTCTGGCATTCCTCCAACAAAAATGTACAATCTAAATAATTCAAGCATTTTTTTATGTGCAAAAGACGGAATTGGAATTGAATTTAATAGATCTATTGCTTGATTTTCTTCCATAGCTAACAAAAATTCTTCAAAAGTCATTGGAAATAAATACTTATATTCTACGCGTCCCACAGGAAAACTAATTTTATGAACATCCATCATTATTTCTAACAATGAACCTGCCCCTATAACAAAAATCTCTGGTAATTCTTCAAAAAAATAACGCATTTGCATAACTGCATTTGGAGAATTTTGTATTTCGTCAATAAAAAGAAGGGTCTTTTCTTTTGGTGAAGTATTTTTTTCAAAACAAATCATTTGAAAAACTTCTTTTATATTGTTATTATTCTCAAATAATTTTTTATCACTCTCTTTTTCAAGATTTAAGTAAATGTAAGTATCAAATTCTTTAGAAAACTGATTTATAACAGTAGTTTTTCCAGTTTGCCTTGCACCTCTCAAAACAAGAGGTTTTCTAAAGGGAGAGTCTTTCCATTCTTGAAGTTCTTTTTGTATTTTTCTATAAAATCCCATATTTTCCTTATCATTTTTACACAAAGTCAACCCAAATTTATTAGAATTTTAACACAAAGTCAAGTCAATTTTTACAATTTTCAGCACAAAGTCAGGGCAATTTTAATAAGATTTGAACCTAAAGTAAGGGCAGTTTAAAAACCATTCCCTGCGTTACCCAGAAATTTTAACTTGATATTTTTCTACATCGTAAACAACTTCACTTTTTCGGTTTTGCCACGAATGTCCGCCTCATCTACAAACACAAAATCATTTTGCCCTGCAGAATTTTCGCCAACTACAGAATCTAAAATCAGCTGACAAGTGCTTTCCGAAATAAGCAAATCTTTTTGGTAAGATTTACAAAGACTTTCTATGCGGCTGGCGGTATTCACTGTGTCCCCAATTACTGTGTATTCTATGCGATTTTCTGCCCCAATGTTACCGGCCAAAACGTCACCAGAATGTAAGCCAATTCCAAAAGCAATTTGAGGAAAATCACTTCCTTCCAATTTTTTGTTCAAAGCAGCAAGTGCCACTCTCATTTCCATAGCCGCATTAAAAGCATCCAAAGCGTGATTTTCTGATTTTACAGGAGCGCCAAAAATTCCCATTACAGCGTCCCCAATATATTTGTTAATAATTCCATGATTTTTAGAAATGCACTTTTCCATTTCTGTAAAATATTTATTCAACAAAGAAACAACTTTTTCTGGACTCATAGATTCAGACATTGCGGTAAAATTTCTAATATCACAAAACATAATTGTAACATTTCTAGTTTCACCACCAAGAGCCACGTTCCCTTTTAAAAGATAATCTCGCACATTTGGATCAACAATTTTTCCAAAAGTAGAACGCATGAATTCTTTTTCTTTGATAGATTCCGTCATATCATTAAAAGCGTCGCTTAAAATCCCCATTTCATCATTGGAAACTATATCTAATTTTGAATCGTAATTCCCTTTTTTAATTTTTATAGTTTGTGCCGTCAACTTTTTCAAGGGAATCGTAAAAAGTCGCATAAAAGTAATAGTTAGAGCAAGACCACTAAAAAGCAAAATCACAGCAGTTTTTACAGTATCAAAATTGATTTCAAGCCCATTATTCAAATGAACCGAAATAAACGAAGAAAGCAAAAACACAATAGGGAAAAAGCAAATTGATATAAAGAAAACTATGAACATCAAGCCCAAAGAAAGATTTTTAATGCCAGGAACTTTTGTAACTTCTCCAGCTGGAAAAATCTTTGGTAAAACCGCCAACCGATTTACAGTTTCCAAAACCAAGTAGGAAATTACAAAGGTAAAAATCCCTTCCATAGTTAAAAACAAAACTGATGTAAAAAATATAAAACCTATTTGAATCCCCAAAACAATTTTTGCATACAACAAAAATATTAATTCTGTTAGAAAATTGAACACCCAGCCAAAAGAACCAACAACCGAAAACTTTAATGGCAAATTTATGATTTTTCGAGCAACTTCTTCATCACTTTTTGCTCTTAAAAAAGAAAAACAATGTTTTACGCAAATTGCAGAAGGCACAAAAAAGCAAAGAAAAGTTAAAATGGTGATAATCACATTGTGGTCATCTGTAAAAGCAATCCATTTTATCATGCTACCTTCTTCAATAGTTGGAAAATCCATAGCCATTGGAAAAAGCATTCCCATTAAATTGGCAAATAAAACACTAGCAAAGTAAATCAAAGAAATCTTGAAACAATATTTTTTATTGATATTTGAAATCATAAAAAAGGCCTCTTGGTTTTTGTTCACAAAAAAATTATACAATTTATATAAAAATTTTGCCAATTATTCTTTTAGATAATCCTCGATTTCTTTTCCTATGTACCTATTTCTTTTCGTCAAAAAACCGTTTGCTTACACTCTGAATAGTTTTTGTAACTTCTTCTGAAATTGTTTTTATAAAAACTTCATCAGTAATGTTTCTATTTATTTCATTTTCATTATCTTGAAAAAAATATGAAACTGGAACTTCAAAAAAAGTGGAAAATCTAGCTAAAGTCTCAGGGGAAACCCATTTTTTACAATTTTCTATATCATTGATAAATGTGAAAGCCATTTGTATTTCATTTGACAATTTTAATTGTGATAATCCTCGTTGTTTTCTGATTTTTTTTAGATTATCTGCAAAAATCTGGCGTATTTCCATTTCTTCCATAAAACACCACTCTATTAGATTATAATATCATTACACTAATAGATTGACTTTTTAACAAAAATCTAATAGAGTATAACTATATATCGCTATTAGATTATAGGAGAGTAATATGGCTAGATATCAACTTACAGTACAAAGAATCCAAAATGGGAAAATAATTTCTACAGCTGGATTTTCTGTCGATGCAAATTCCGTAACAGAAGCAAAAAACAAATTTAATGCAAATCATCCACCATCAAACTCATACAAATATAAAATTATTTCTTGTGTAAAAAAATAACTTTAGGAAACAATATGATATTCACTACTATTTTAGGAATCATTTTACTTTTTTTTATTCATTCAATAAAAAAATTTACAACAACATTTCAAGGGAAAGTTTTTTGCTTAGTGATGTGGGTTGTAGAAATAATCCAATGCTTATTGAGAAAATCAATTAACTTATTTTGCAAAAATGGATTCTTCTCAATTATTTTAATGATTTTATTTCCAATACTTCTTCTAAGTATATATCACTTATTCAAATCTTATCTCGAAACAAAAAAGAAAGAGGACTAAACTATGTATTTTTCAGAAATAATCGGACAAATCGGAAAAGGCAATTATATTTTTGATAAAAATAATCAAGTTATTTTAGAAATAGTTGAAGGAAAAATTAAGATACAATTCTATCCAGAAAATGCAAAAGTTATTTGTAACTCTGAAGAAGTTGAAGTTTCTTTAGAACAATTTTCTGATTTTACATTCGAAGAAAGAGAGTCTGAAGTTGATGGTGAAGAAAATCAAGTTGCATTATTGTTTAATAATGACGAGATTTTAGTTTGCACAGAATCAAAAAGTTCTACAATACAAGCTTTATTTGAATCATTTAGTAATTTATTTGATGATGAAGTTGAGTGTTCTCCAAAATTTCAAGTTGAAAAATTAATCGATGATTTGTCTATCGATTGTGAAAAAGATTATAATCCATCAATTTGGAAAATTCTTTTACAATACAATAAAAAAATTGAAAAAGCATTTGACGAAGGTGATTTTAAACCAAATTCACAAATAATTTTTTTCTTAGAAGAAGAATCTGGTAAAATAGCAAGTAATTTAGGAGAAACAGCTAAAAAAGGTTTTTCAAATCTAGTAAAAAACTTTAATGGTCTTGGCAGTCTTGTTCAAGCTGGTATCGGGATTGCAAAAGCAGCAGGAACAAGAATCGCTAAAGGTATGGTAAATAATTTATTTTCTGAAAAAAATATTATGCTTTTAACAAATCAAAATGTTGTTCTAATAAAAAAAGATGAAATTTGTTCTTTTGATTTTGATGAAGTTGGTGAAATATTTGAGGCTCGTCAAGATGAAACTCTAGCAGGAGTTGTAGATATTTTTGACGAAACTGATGAACTAATTTTAAGCAATATTAGTCAAAATGATTGGAATCTTTTTAAAAAAGAATTAAGAAACTTGAAAAAAAGTTCAGCACAAAATATTTCTATGGAATCCTCTGAGGAAGAAGATGAATTTACCATTGCACAAAAGAAAATTCTCAAATTAAAAATGATGCTTGATAATGGAATTATTACTCAAGAAGATTTTGATGCTAAAAAAGCAGAAATATTATCAACAATTTAGGAGGGATTTATTATGGAAACTTGGAGCGAAGTACGTAAATATATTTTAGATAACTATGAGTTTGCTGAATATGATGAAAAAGAAGATGTGATAGTTATTGGACTCATATTTAAAGATTGGAGAACACAACAAGTTTTTGTAACAAGAATAAATGATTCTATTATGATTTTTTCACTAATAGGAGAAATAAATCGAAATGATTTATTGGATATTTTAAATGATGACGACTTACGTTACTGTATAAAACGAAATGGAAAAGGTGAATATTTTTTATCTCAATTTTTTTCTATAAATGTAGTTTCGGAAAAATTACTTGATGAAACAATATCTAATATCGCTGCTTCTGCGGATGAAATAGAAAGAAAATATATTGGAGAAGATGCGTTTTAATTAAGCATATTTTCTAAGTTTTCAATTTGTTATAATCCCGATTCTCTTTCAAAGTAATCGGGATTTTTTTTACAAAAGCTATTTCGATTTTTTTAACTTTACCTTGACAATTTTGAAATTGAATTTCATAATATTTGAAGTATGATTTATAGAAACTTTGAAAACATAATTAAAACCGCTCTTCAATTTTTTCCTTGCGTAACATTAACAGGAGCGAGACAAACTGGAAAAACAACGTTGTTAAAATCAATGTTACCAAATTACAATTACATTTCTTTAGATTTGCCAAGTATTGCCTCAATGGCTGAAGAAACTCCTGATGCTTTTTTTGAAAAATACAAAACACCTTTAATAATTGATGAAGTACAATATGCACCAAAACTATTTAGATACTTAAAAGATAAATTAGATCAAAATCGACACGAAATGGAACAACTTGTTTTAACAGGAAGTCAAAAATTTGAATTAATGAAAAATCTTTCCGAAAGTTTAACTGGAAGAACTGCAATTCTAGAACTAGAAGGACTTTCTTGGGATGAGTTTAAAAATTATCATACAGATGATAAAACAGCTAGTTTTGAAAAGTTTATTATTAGAGGTGGATTTCCAGAACTTACACGGGAACCTAATCTACCTTTGGATATGTTTTTTTCAAGTTATCTTGCAACTTATTTGGAACGTGATGTACGTCAACTTGTAAATGTTTCAAATCTACGAACTTTTGAACAATTCATTCGTTTACTTGCAATAAGAAATGCAAACCAACTTGATATGACTGATATTGCAAACAATCTTGGAATTAGTTCAAAAACAGTTGCATCTTGGGTTAGTGTTTTAGAAACTTCTGGTCAAATTACATTGTTACAACCTTACTTTGGTAATTATGGAAAACGAATTGTAAAAACACCAAAAATTTACTTTAATGATACAGGGCTTTTGTGCTGGCTTTTGGGCATTGAAGAAGAAAATTTAAAATCATCCCCTTTTATTGGAAACATTATTGAAACAGTTGTTTTTGCAGAACTTAGAAAAAAGAATAAACTAAACAATAATAAAAAACAAATTTATTATTACAGAGATGTAAGTCAAACTGAAGTAGATTTTTTTGTCCTTGGCAATGGATGTAAAATGATAGAAGTAAAAAATTCTGTAAATCCAAAATCTGATGCAGCCCAAGGCATAAAAAAACTTTATGACAGATTTCTTCAACAAGGAAAAATTCCTTCAGAACTGGAACCCTTATCTTTTTACATCGCTTGTAACACTCCTGCAAATTATAACATGAAAGTATCTACATCTGAAAAACCAATTAATGTGAAAGTTGTAAATGTAAAAGATTTGGAAGTATAAAAACATACAGGTTCCCTACTCTTTCTTTTTTTCTGGACAAGTAACTATTTCTTTCCCAACCAAAAACCACCAAATCTATTTCGATTTTTTTCTAAATAGTTCTTGACAAGTTTTTTATCCTGTTGTATAAAGTATTTAGAAAAACTTCTAATTAGAAAGTCATCTAAATACAAAACAAATCAAGGAGGAATTTCAAAGGAATTATGGCTTTTGCTGATACTTTCAAAGCATTGTCAGACCCTGCTCGTCGGGAGATTCTGGAATTGCTAAAATCTGGGCAACTTTCAGCCGGGGATATTGCAGCCAAGTTTGATATGACAAACGCTACAATTTCTTATCATCTTTCGATTTTGAAAAAGGCCGATTTAGTTCGGGAATCGAGACAAAAAAACTTTATTTTTTACGAGTTAAATGCAAGTGTTTTTGAAGAATTGATGCTTTGGTTCAGCCAATTCAAAAAATAAGCATTTTATTATCACTTTTACATTATTTATAGGAGACAAAGAAAGCAACTTCTCCTAAAATTGCGTCGAAGTTGTTTTCTGTAAAGTTTGCGTTGCAAACTTTATAATCTATCGCTGTTTCTCATTTCATTGCGAAACAGCTTAAAAAGTATACTCGGAAGTTGAAACTTCCTCATAAACTTTTTATAGGAGAATTTTTATGTCAGAGAAAAAATCAATTTTTAACTTAACTTTTTTTATTACAAGCCTACTTTGCCTTGTTCCAATTATTGTGGGATTTATCCTTTGGGACAAATTGCCTGAAAACATTCCACAACAATACGGATACAATGACGAAGCAACATGGAGTCTGCCAAAACTTTGGGGAATCCTAACAATGCCACTTGTTTTGTTTGTAATAAATTTGATAATGCACCTTATTATCACTTTTTCAAAAAAAGAATACAACCAAAAAGTTGTAAATGTTACTTACTGGATTATTCCAATTTTAGCTTGTGCTGTGGGAATTTTTATGCTTCTAAAACCAATCGGGATAAATATTGAAACATTCCAATTTGTGGCAATTATTCTTGGAATACTTTTTATGATTCTTGGAAATTATCTTCCAAAAACTGAACCAAATCATGTTATTGGCGTTCGAGCTCCTTGGACAATGAACAATCCAGAAGTTTGGAGAAAAGTTCACCGTGTTTCTGGCTTCGTTCTTGTGTTGCTAGGTTTATTCATTTTGATAACCTGCTTCACACAAATCGGAAAAGTTGCTTTCATTGCAGCCACAGTCTTCGCAGTAATTTTTATGCTAGTTTATTCAATCGTAATGGCAGTAAAATATAACAAAAAAGAAAAGTAAGTTTATTAGATGTGAGTTTGGGGAAAGGCTGATGCTTGGGCTTTTCCCCGAATTTTACTATTCACTATAAGTGAACTCTGCAACATTGCTCCAGACACTGTCAGAAATATTATTGTTGGACCTTGTCACCTGAATCTGCTGTGATGGCTACAAACTTTGTTATGTGATTTTATTCATCATCAAGAGTAATTACTTCTCCATCAAATATACCAATTAAATTATTTTCATCATAAGGTTTCAATTTTATGTCATAACCTCTTGTAATCTGTGCTTTTAAATTAATTTTATCGACATGTTTTATGCTCATTAGATCAACACATTCACAAATTGCAATACCTTTATCTTTTTATCAATATTTACCATTTTTTATACCTAAAAACGAAAATTTCGCACCATAATTAACACATATTTAATCCTCAAAATATTCTATTGTTGAAGTATTATCTTTTTTTCTCAACTGAAAACTTCCAATAGGAATCATTTCTTTTTTTTTCAAAAATATTGATACAAAGCGTTCTATCATTTGTCTATCCATTATTTTATCATTTCTAACATTTGCTACCAATTGTTCAACTTTTTTGTCAAATATATTTGGATAACGAGAATCAAAATATTGAAAATTTAAATAATAATTTTTTTTCCAGCATTTTTCCTTCTTATCAAAATAATATTTATAATTAGACAAATCATTTTTTGATTTTACTTTCATTACAACTTTACAATTGCAGTCAGAATTTTCAAAATCAATTCCATACAAACAGGCAAATTCATTATCAATGATTTTTGGAATCCATTTTATGAAATCTATTGGATTAACATATTTATCATTTATATACCAAGTCTTTAATTCATTACACCAGAGTGCACCTAATTTCTTTACTATATCTTTCTCTTCAAAATCAACATTTAAACAAAATAAACTCATTTCTTAATATCCTCCAAAAGTACCATGTCCGACTATACAACCACAACCTTGTGCACCTAGAAATTCAATTCATTTATACACCAAACTTAATTCGGTAAATAAATATACCTTATTTTTCTATTTCTTTGATGTATTCAATAAATTTCTTTACTGACCAAATATCTGTTTGATATTTTTGGGGATATGTTTTTATGTATCTTGCTGGAACGACCAAAACGACTTTTTCACTTTTCATTTCTTCAAGTTGAGCGGAAGAAATCCCTTGTTGAAGAGTACAAAGAAATTTGTTTTGCGAACGCAATCTGTCAGCTTCGTTTAATACTTGTCGCCAGCGGTCTTTACATGTTGTTTTTGCTGCAAGTGAAGCAAGTTTTTCAACAGGAAACGATGCATTATGGTAGGATTCTATTGAAGGAAAAATAAAATCAGGCTTTTTATTACCTTCTGTTATTCCCTGTGAAGTAAAAGTTATAGAATTTCCTGTAAACAGAGAACTTAAATGATGCTCCAAACTTTTACCAGCACGACTTTTTCTTCTATTTAATACTTGATTTGCAAGTTCTATGAATTTTTCAACATCTGAAAAACCATTTTTTATTAAAGATGCATATCTATCGTGTTCAATCGCTCTGAAAAGTCGATATTCAACTTCAGTCCAATCAAGCAATTTATCATCTGGCTTTAGTTGAATGTATTCGTTATGGTCAAAAACTAAATTTTGGATTCTTTGTGCTTCAAGGGACATTTGTTCTGACGATGGAAAATCTGTTGTCAGCGATTTAATAAATTCTTGAATTGCAAGTTTTTCTTTTTCTTCAGGATTTGATTCGGTATTAATTAAGCGATTGGTCTCAGCCGGAGTTATTCCAAAATAATCAAGAAAATAATTAATCTCCTCTTCAGTTTCAAGAACATAGCCTTTATATGATGTATCTTTTTGTTTTAAGATTACAACCAAAGAGCCTGTAAATTCAGGTTTTAGGAAAGGGAATTTTCTTCCCAAACCAGTGATTCTATATTCGTTTCGTGTACCTCGACCATAATAATTAAAATGGACATCTGTTTCAAAATCATCTTGCCATTTTATTTTATTAAATACTTTCTTATTTTCGCCTTTTATGCCTGGAGTATTAAAAATGAGAGAAACTGAATTTTGGGGAATATAAATTCCACTTTGATGACCTCCAGTTTCTCCTGTGTCGTTTGCGGATAGAAATTTACAAAATACTCTTTCACTGTTTGATGTATCTTCTATTATCTTTGATACAATGTTTTCCATAAAATACCCTTTAAATTACAATTCTTTTTTCTGCATAAATGCGTTCTGTTTTTGATTTTTCTTTTTTGATTTCTTCAATTAAAAATGGTTTTATAAATTCAGCTACTGCATAAAATAAAGGCACAACAACCGAATTTCCAAACTGTTTATAGGCTCTTGTATCTGAAACAGGAATAACATAATCATCGGGAAATCCCATAAGTCTAGCACATTCCCGAGGGGTAAGACGGCGAGGATTTTTCCCTTCCCCTTGTGAAATTAATATTTCTGAACCGTCTTTGTAATACCTTGCCGAAAGCGTTCTTGCAATATCATTTTCATTAACAAGTCCATAGCCAAAACCATTTCCCATTGAACGATGTTTTTGTGCATAGGCTTGTAAGTAAGTCCAAAGATTATCTGTTAATGTATATTTATCCAAAACTTTATTATGTTCAAAATCAAAATACTTATCACCGTCTTGTGGCAGTCTTGGTTCTGTTCCGTCAGTTTTATGAAGAATACTTCCGAGCTTTATTTCTCCTTTTGGCGGAAGTTCCATATTATCAAGTGAAAAATTAACTTTATTTTTAAAACCGACAATTACAATTCGTTCACGATGCTGAGGAACCCAACTTTGACCGTCAATTATTCTGTAACTACAGGTATAGCCTAAATCCTGCGTTAGAGTTTCCCAAATAATTTTAAATGTATTTCCTTTGTCATGGGATTTTAAATTTTTTACATTTTCAAGAACAAATACTTTTGGTTGCTTTTTTTTTATAATTCTAGCAACATCAAGAAATAATGTACCCTGTGTTTTATCTTCAAAACCTGTAGGTCGCCCAAGAGATTTCTTCTTGGAAACACCGGCAATACTGAATGGCTGACATGGAAAACCTGCCAACAGAACATCATGATCTGGAATATCTTCTGCTTTTACTTTTGTAATATCTCCGTTTATCGCATGTTTTGACGGATAATTATTACTATAAGTTTTTTGAGCGAATTCGTCCCATTCAGACGTGTAAAGACATTTTCCACCAGCTTGTTCAAAACCTTTTCTAATACCACCTATTCCTGCAAATAAGTCTATAAAAGTAAAATCACCATCTTTCTCATCATTTTCCTGTGCAGGAATTTTTCTTGAAATCATATTTACCAATCTGTCCGCTATAAAGTTTTTGGGCTGAACAGATCCATTTAACCAACGATGAATTGAACTCGGACTAACCTGTAACTCAGTAGCAACATCTGAAATAGAGTACAATTTTGTAACTTGTTCTAGCAAGTCTATGATTGAGGACTGAAAAAAGGATTCCCCCATAATTTACCTCTTAAACGGGAATTATTATTTGCATTATGCAATATTTATTCCCCATTTGTCAATTACTACAGTGTCCTAAAATACTACTTAAACTGTGAACTCGACTCACAGTCAGCTACTAACCTTTGCTATATGATTATCATTTATATCCAGACAATTCTAAGAGCTGTAACAAATATTTCCAATAATTATCAGCACTTTTTGTATATTCTATAATATTTTGTTCTGATAAATCTAATTTATAAGTTTTGTTGAATAATAAATAGTTAAAAAATTGATATACCAGTTTATCTGTTTCACCTAAATTTGAATACTGCACTTTTTCTAGGTCATTCTTGTTTTCTAGAAATATGTATTCTTGGATTCCTCTATCAAGATCCATTATATAGTAATAAAATCTTTCTTCAAAAGTAGTTGGATCATTTCTTGCATTTCCCCAAACTAACCACGGCCATATATCAAGTTCAAATTTTTGGATTGGCATTTCATATTTCCCATAATTGTAGGAGCCTTGATTCCATGGATTCGTTACAAGTTTGCCGTCCTTATCAAAAACGGCTTCTTCTCCAGTTTTCTTTGTATATACTTGATTTTCTTCTTCGCCTCTCATTTTGTGTATATTGTTTTCATAAGTATTCTTAAGAATAAAATTTATTATCTTTAAATTTTCTTCAGGAACTTCTTCATTAAGATTTATGCTCAATTTTTCCAAACCATTTTTTAAGCATACTTCTAAATCTTCTACTGTATAAGATTTTTCAAATACTGATAGAATATTTTCTTTTGCAGAAACTGTGATAATACACATTATAATTAAGAGTACAAACAAAAACATTTTTTTATTCATTTTTTTACCCCCAAGAATACCCCAATCTGAGTTTCCTCATAACAACTGGTTGTACCGCAGCAAACTTGACCAGCCGGCGGCTACGAACCTTTGTCAGTCTGTTTTATCCTTTTATTACAACCATCGTACGTACGATATTTTTGAAATCTTCAACAAGTTCTTTTTCTCTGTCCTTATATCCACCTCTTATTCCCATAAACATGGTAAAGACAGCTTTTTCTGTTTGTGCAACAAAAATATATTCTACAAAAGAATTAGGTAGATTATAGCTTCTGTACATTGCATATGATAAAACTTTATCATTGTTGTCTATTTGAAAATCAACTACTTCATATTCTGGATTAATTCCATAATTTTTATAATTGTTTTCATCCTGTTCCATAAAAGATTGTGCAGAAATTGAATTTCCATCTTCAAAGTTTGCTAAAATATATACAGTTGTATCATATCCTTTATCTTCTGAAAAAGAGTCGGAAGGTAAAAGCCCAAACTTACAATTTACACTATCAGAAAACCAATAATTTGTCTTCCAGTTTTTCGGGATTATAAATGTAAAATCACAGAAAATAGAAGTTACATGTTGGATTCCATTTTTTTCAAGAATAGGATAATAATGATCTCCAAAAAGTTTATATGCATAGATTTGATCTTCAGAAATATCATATAAAGCTGTCCATATTTTTAATGTATTCATAACCGAAAGTATCGGCACATCAGCCAATTCATCCAGACTTTTTACAAAGGCATTAAAATTTAAACAGATGTATTTTTTATTTTCTTTTTCAAATCCGATAACCTGTAATTTGAATTCATCAATATGTTCCAGCACTGTTTCAAAATCTGGAAACTGATACATATTGTCTTGTATAGATTTTCCAGTAGCTTTAAGAGCTTTTTTGATTTCGTTTTCAGAAGGTTTGTATATTGGATTTCCTTCAAAATTCCCAGCTGGCATTTTAGCAATTACAGTATTTGAAGAATTAAACTTTTCTTCAAATTTTAGATTATTTGCAAAAACAAATATGCTCATTAATAACAAATAACTAGTTAATAATACTTTTTTCATTTTTTCTCCTTCATTAAAGTGCCCCTATACCAACGCACTTAAACCGTAAAAACGGTTTTGCCGGTTTGTCGGCTACGAAAGCTATGTTATGTGATTTTATTTATCATCATCTTCATAATTAAATTCAATTTTACTTTGAAGAAGTATTCTGGATTTTTTTTGCTTCGTCATTAAATTTTTCAATCTTCTTTTTTTTCAGCTCTTTCCTTATCCATAATATATTTTGCAACATAAGGACAGAGGGTAAAAATCCTTGTATAAAGACTTCCTTTTTGCATTTCTAAGGGAACTTTTATATCAAGTTTATTATTATTTGCATCAAGAAATGTTCTAGCACCTTTGATATGGCACAGCAGTCTGCTTCCCTTAAAAATCATTGCAGGCATTGTCGTACCAAAGCCATATTCAGAAGTTGCTTCAATACAATATTCACATTCATCACAAAAAATATAAATTGTGGGACCTTTACGAATTCCAGTAAATACGAAAGAATGATTGCATTTTTCGCATGTTAAAACTTCCATACGATTTCCGCATTTTTTGCAGTTATGAGAATATGAATAAAATTTTGATTTTTCAAACGAAAAAGGTTTGCCACATTTATCGCAATATAAAGTCTTCATTATTTCTCCTGATTCTTTTACCAAAAGCACCATGTCCGACTATTCGTCTAATATCACCTTATACCACAAATCAACATTTCTAATCATGGAAAAAATTCCCATTTTCGTCTTTTTCCATAAATTCAAATGTGTGATAATTTGCTAACCATGCACTGTCAGGAGAAAGCTGTCCGTTTTCGGTTATACCTATAAATTCTAAATCATTAAAAAGAAAAACCCTCATAACAACACCTTGGTTTTCTTTACAAAAGAATTCAACCATCATGTATTTATAATCTTTTGCATAATCTGATTCAGGATTTTGAAAAAATGCCGTACAGCCAAAATCACCATTAAATTCGTTTTTTACATCGGCATCATTGAAAGAGCTAATAGCATTTTCTGGAACTTCAAAACCTGTAATATTGTTGATACACATAAACACCAACATAGCAAATTGCATTCGTAAATCACTATCATCTTCCCCAATGTCTGTAAACAAAGAGTATCGAACTTCAGCATTTATATTTCCTCTATTGATTGAAAAGGTTTGCGTTACATTTACATCTTCATTTTGGTTGTTATCTGCAACTTTCATATCTTTTGTAAGATAATAAAGAACATCAAATTCTTTTTCAGATTCTGTAACTTTAAATCTGCTTCCCATAATTTCTGCAAAACAATTTCCTAAAGCTAGAACACAAATCAAAAACATTAAAATTACTTTTTTTTTCATTTTATTTCCTCCTAAAAAGACAGGGCAGCGTCGCATCCACCTAACTTTTCATTCACTATCCACTACAAAAACAAAAAAGGTCGGTACAATCTTACGTTGGAATAGCTTTTCTTCTTATTATAACATGGTTTATTTCAAAATGAAACGGTTTTATGGGGATATAAAGCTTTGTGATTTTATTCGGAGAGGTCGCTGTCGCCTTTGCTGTGAGTTTTTTTGGTGTGTGGGAAGAAGATTAACAATATAATACTAAGGTAGATTTTGCATATAAAACCTACCTTAAATAATCGTTCAAAACTTGACTGTTTTTTTAGAATTGCCCGGTGTAACCTAACTGTTTCAATTTGGATTGTGTTGACAAATTAAGGTTTGTTCCCACAAATTGATTATGACTTTCAATCCAATCGTAGAAAGCGAATGAAATTTTTTCAACATTGTCAGGGATTGTAATTTCTTTTAAATTACTACATTCAGCAAAGGCCGCTTGAGACACGTATTCAATAGTTGATGGAAAACTAATTGATTCCAATGCTGTACATCCAGAAAGTATAGGTATATATTTACTTCCTTCTGGAATAATAACAGTTTTTAGTTTATCACAGTTTGAAAGATCTAGAAGATAACTTTCAGGCATCTCCCAATCTTCTATTTGTAAATTTATTCCTGCAGGAAGTTTTACATATTCAAGAGCATCAAAGTCTGAAAGACTTAGTCCTGTCCATCCACCATAAACCGTTGAACGAACAGAATCAGGGAAAACAATATGAGTAATTGTTACATTATTCTTAGGATAAACATATTCTCCTAAAGCTGAATTCCAAAACAAGTTTCCATACTCATGATCTCTTGTTGCAAGTTTTTCAACTTCTAAAACAGGAAGTCCTTCAATTTCTGCAGGAATAATAATTTTTGAACTTTTTCCAATATATTCTGTAATTTTCACACCTGCACCGTCATCTGTCAATGTATATCTAAAGTCAGACGCTGGATTTTCTTTTAACACATCATCTTCTTCTGTAACAACACTTTCACTTTTTACTTCTTCTGTAACAACATTTTCACTTTTTACTTTCTCAATTTTCGGATTTACCTCCAATTCTTTTTTTTCATCCTTGTTACAAGCAAAAAATGAAAATCCATACAAAAGTACCAACAATAAACAAACAATTTTATTTTTCATAAAATCCTCCTAAGATTTTATCCTTTGAGATTTGGGCGAAATCGAGCAATGCGAAGATTTCGCCCAAAGGTCTTGACTAAGACCTTTGGCTAGTGTACACTAGCCAAATTTTTTCAAGAGGAAATTTAGAATGTAAAAAATTGTTGATTTTCTAAAGTTTTCTCGTTCAGAAGAAGATATGTTTAAATAATTAAAATCTATTTCTCCAGCACAAATAAATATTCAGAAACGTGAATATCTCGATTTTTCAAGTTGCGGCTGCCTCGAAATGTGTTGTAATTGATTTCCACAGTTTTTAGGTGGCCGTATTTTTTTAACATGTCGGTCATTTCTTCAAAAGTGATAAATCCCTCTGAATTGTAAGAAATTATCACACACTTGCTATCAAGGTTCTCAATAATTTTTTCCATAGATTGTAAAGCAAGTTTTGGTTTATTAAATACAGACCGATTCCAATCTTGGGTGATGCCGCTAACTTTGCTAATTCCCACATCCAGTTTATTTTTCAAAATCAAATTGAGCATAAAATAATTTGAGCCATAAGGATGTTGATTGTATGGCGGATCAAGATAAGTGATATCAAGATTTTTCAGTTCCTGAGAAAGTTCTACAGTATCTTTTTGAAAGATCTGCAAATCAGACTCAAAATTGCTAAAAATCGGCTCTCGAAGTTGGATTTTTCCCATAATCCGAGAAAGTGCGTTTTTTCCACTGGCACCAAAACAGCCAATTCCAGTATTTTTATCTTTGTAAAAACCTTTGAACACGCCGCTGGTATTCACGTGAATAGAAGCCTCTGTTAAAAGTGGAGCTAGAAAATATTTTTTTAGTTTTTCATCTTCCAGAACCTCATCAATCAAATGCCGATAAGTGTCGATTAAAAGGGCGTTTTCTCGCGTATAAAAAACTCGCTCTCCCTTCAAAATGTTTTTATCATCCTTTGGAGCATAATTTTCAGAAATGATTCCAGAAATTTTCTCGTTTTGGCATTTTTCTTCTATTATATTGCGGATTTTTTCACATTTTTCCTTTGGATAATCTGATTTATTTGAAAGATAGCAGCTATTTATCATTGCAGAATAATTTTCTAAATCGTTTACAATCAATTTTTCGGCGTGGGATTTTAACATTCGAGCCACAATTCCAGAGCCAGAAAACAAATCAGCACAGACAAGTTTTTCTTTCTTGAGTTTTTGTGAAATCAACTCAACTTCATGCTCAATATGAGAAAGCAAACTCCGCTTATTTCCGAGATATGTAATTATTTGTGTTGTAAGGAAATCTTTATTTTCTTGTAACTGCATTTTTTTCACTTAAATCTTTCTATCAGCTTTGATTTTACCACAAAACTGAAGAAAATTGAATATGAAAGAAAATAATATGCTATAATAGATGAAGAACCATCAACGAGAAAAATGATAATGGATAAAGAATAGCATTTATAGTTTTTTGTAATATTCTTTTATTTTTGCAGCCATTAGTTTTCGTCTTTGTAACAAGAATTCTTCATAATTTTCAAATGTCCAATTCTTTATTTCCAAAGGAATACAGTTATCGTCAAGATTTTTCTTGATTGCATCTTCTGTTTTTAGATTGCCAATAACATAATTCTGGTTTATAAGTTGATTCCAAACTTTTGAAAAATATACGCTTGGTTCATCTTTTCCAACTGCAATATTTGTTGGAGTATCAAGATAAGTAAAGTTTGCAACTTGATTGTATTTTGATTTATCTTTTATCCCATTATCAATTAAATATTGTTTTGGGAAAATATGATGAACATCACCCATTGTTGTAATTAAATTTGAAAATTTTGAACCTTCATTAAATAATGAATCTCTACCATCTCGACAAGCAGCCGCCCAAAACACATTGATATATGGACTGTTTACAACAGAAGTTTCAAGTTTTTGCACAAGTTCAATATTCCAAAATGTATCAGAAAGAGTTTGTTCAACTTCTGAAAGATAAACTAAAAATCCTTTGTCTTTGATGCGACGCAAATCATGATCCATTGCTGTTTCTGGAGAAGAAATATAACGTCCTGTGAGTGTGCTCATTACATACCAGCGTTGTACATAATTTTTTACTTTTGTTTTTTCGATACTAGCATCTTTTAAAAGTAAAAGATAAAGAGTATATGCAAAATCTAAAGTAATTCCAGAATTGATAAGTTTTTTAGAAATGAAACCTGCATCCTTTATGGCTAGAACAAATTGCTTAAAATTGTATTCATTCATGTAATCAAGAACACCCGCTGAAAGTTTTGCAAAAGTATCTTCCGCTATTGATTCTTTAAAATCTTTTGATTCAAAATCGCGACCTTGTAAAAGACTTACTAAATCCTTTAGTTTTCCACGACAGAATTTATACATAAAAGCAACACGAAGCATATCAGAATAATCTGGATCATAAATATCTTCGTTATCATCTTTTAACCATTTTAATTTTGTAGCAAATTCTGTTTTTGAAAATTCTTCGTCTTTTAGCATTTCTGAATACCATTTTGGATCAACTGCTAAATGACTAAAATAATCGATTGCTTTTCTAAGCATATTTCCACCATAAGATTCGTTTGCAGCAATACGACTCATAGCAAAATCTGCTTGATTAAGTTTTGTTCCCTGACTATTTATGCGAATAAAAATTTCTGTTACTTCATCAATACTTAGTTCTTTATCGAATAATTCAATTACGCCTAGTTTACGATTTTTGATGTCGATGAGCTTTGTAATCTGCTGATTAAAATCCTTAGGTGTAATATCAGGATTTGTCTCACAGAAGTTTTGAACAAAAGAAAATGAATCAAAGCTTGTCTGGAATATTACAGAAATATCAGGAATCCATTTTTTATCTTTTAAGATAGCATTGTCCTGAACAGCAAAACATTCTTCATCATTTTTTGCAAAAGGATTGTAAGCAATTGCAATATGCTTCTTTTCAAAATCAGCATTGAATACTTCAAGTCCACTTAATGCAGTCATCATGGCAGTAACACGTTGCTGACCGTCAATCATGATTTTTTTGCCAATAGAAAGACTTCCGTCTTTGAGCTTTAAATCCGGACTCTTAGAGATAATCAAATAACCAGTTGGATAACCTTTATAAAGAGAATCCACAAGGTCACGAACCTGTTTTCCCTTCCATACAAATGGACGCTGAATCTCCGGGATTGCAATCTCATTTGACTTGATGAAGTTTAAGATTTGTTCGACTGTGTAGTCGTGTACGCTGTATTTTTCGGACATAGATTTTTCCTATTCTATTATTTCTTTCAATAAAGTTTTAAACATATTCATATATGTTAGTTCTCTTTCTAGAGCTTCGGGAAATTTTTCTTTTTGGGAATCATAAATAATCTTTGCAGCTGCTCCTGTTGATGCAACAGGCAATAGTCTTGCTTTTGGATGTTCTTTAGAAAAAGCATCAAATTCTTCTTGAACTCTTTCCATACCACCAATAAAAATACCTGCTTTATAAGCATAATCCTCAATCATGTGTTTTCTCATTTCTTTCAGGCTTTCTGCAATTGTTTCTTTCTTTTTTGTATAAATAACTTTTTGAAAAGCATCGTTATCTTGAGGAAACTGCCCCTCAAACCAATTTGACTGATATAAAATCAAATGATTCTTACAATCAAGATTTAAATTTTCTGAAACAGTTCTAATTATAGGTGTTATTGCAGGATGTCCACCCCATACAAGAATTGTTTTTGGTAATACAACTGTAACCAAAGCTCGTATTGCTTCGCGAATGGCTAATACATCCACTGTAGTAAAATATTTTGGATTTCTATCCTTAACAGGAATACTTGCTGATAAGAAAATATAATTCATAAATTTACCATCCTAACTCTTCTAAATTTGAAACTTTGACTGTCTTTATTGGTATATTATATTTATTTATCCAATCTAAATAATTTAACCAAGATTTTAAAATATTTCGATTATCATAAAGCAAATAAAGTTGTTTTTTATTATGTGGTTCATCAAGAAATTTTCTTGCTGAATTGAAATTTTCCGAATTTGGAATACCCAGTGTTGGAATTATAAGAATATCAACATTTTCTTTAATTTGCAGATAATTATCTAATTGAATAATATTCTTTTCCTGAGTTTTCGCGTACTTACTGATTTCTCCTATTATATTGCTTTGACGAAATTGAATACTTCTTGCTCTAAACATTTCTATTTGCATTTTAATTGTATTGAGAGAACTCTTTTTAAATCTTCCGTTCGCAGTAAAGTTTTCATTAGTAAAATCTTCTTTTTTAAGTTCTATATTTTCAAACAAACTACATTCACTATCTTTATATTTTGACCTATCTGTATCCGACCAAATAAGACGTATTATTCCTATGGATAAAGCATTAGCTTGATTAAATTCTTCTATAGTCCATTTACTATCAAAAAAATTCTTAGTATCTAACAAAAGGATTAAATCGCAATCGACCATATAATTCTTTAATTCTTCTTGAAAATTAAGCATAGGCCGAATTGAAAATGAATCTAAGAAAGGCGAAAATCCATTTTCATTTAGAAAAGAATATAATTGAAGAGCGACTTTTGTTGAATCAGAACGTTTATAACTAATAAATATTTTTCTTTTTTGAGGAAGTAACTCAAATTTTTCAAGTATAATATTAACTATTTCTGGAATTTTATTTTGTGTATTAAACTCAAAACAATTAATAGTTGACAAGTTATCTGGTATTTCATTTGGAACTTCTCTTAAATCTGAAACAAGGGGTAATATCAATATATTTTGAGATAACAAATTATCTATAATAGTAATGTCACTCTTTTTTTCATTACCAAAGTACAAACAAATTGCTGGATGCTTTATTGATAAGTCTTGTATATTATTAGAATCTATTAGCTTAATTACATTCTTGGAGATATGTAATTCATATAATTTGTTTTTTAACTGTTGTATAATTTCATTTGAGTCATTAATTTTATTTCCCAAAATAATTAATTGATAAATACCTATCATAACTCTCCTTTAAATATGACTATATGGTTCTTTTCCTTTTAACCAATCAGAAAATTTTACATACTTACTCCCTTCATTAATCCATAAAGTATCTTTACCAGATTCTGCTTTTTCATAAGATAAAAATGGATATAAAGAGAGATATTCCTGACCATTAAAATTGCTGTCTGAACCTCCCATTAATGGACAAATAGCAACACGCCCGTTTAATCCATCCATTAATCCAGTTTCCCATGGCATCCATTTTGATGAAGAAGAGTTTTCAGAGGTTGCATACAACAAACATTTGCAATTTTGCATTCTCTCTTTTATTGTTTGTGCAGTTTTTGCATTTACATGTGTTCTATCAAGTTCAGAATCTTCTAACCAGTCTATATAAACATTAAGTTTATATTTATTTTTAAATTCATCCGCTAAAGCCAAAACTGCCTTTTTATCTTTATAACTGTGAGATAAAAAAACATCATAAACTATAGCAGAATCATGGACACAAAAATTTTTTATGCCTTCTCGTAAGACTGTAGATTCCGAGCTATAAATACTTTTTTGTATTATTCTATTTTCTAGTTCACTTTTACTAAATAAGGCCATTTTATATAATTCCTATCATTTATACTGATTTCTAATTCTAATTGCTTCTTCTATCCAATCAGATATATGCTCTTCAATATCAGCATAAGCACTTGAAGAATTAGGAGTATAACAATGAACAATATCACTAAAATTTCCAGAAGCAAAAGTAAAATACTCAAAAGGATTCTTTCCTTTCGCACTTAATCCAGAATACCCTTGCTTACATAATAGAGGATCTCTTATATTATTGATATAAATCCCCAATACTCCCATTCCACGTTTCCACGCATGCTTAATTTCATAATTAATCCATTTCCTATTTGCAGTTTTTTCACCAATTAAAACTATTAAGCAAGTTCTGTTCTGCATATTTTTATCAATCCAGTTCTCTATAGCAGCATCACCTTTCTTTTTTACTTCTTCCCACTCATTGGGTGAAACTGGCTCATTGCCTTCGATAACACCAATATTCTTTATTTGAGCTGCTCGTCTTACATCATTTTCATAATGAAAACTATAAAATACTTGTCTTTTTGTCATTTTATTCTCCTATCCTCTTATATTTTGAGGAAAAAAATATTTATTCCATCTACTATAAAAATCATCTAAAACTGTGTATTTGTCCTGTTTTTTCATAGACTCCTTTATTTCATCCAGACTTAAGTCGTATAGATGACTTAAATCTACATCATATTTTATTGAAAAGTTTTCAAATAACTCAGCACTTTTCTGTACGAATCGTTTAGGGAGCTTACATTGAATAATCTTGCTTATAGCTAATTCTGCATAAATCCAAGGAGAATATGTTTTTTCCATTGTTTCTTCTATAGATATTGAACTAGGAGTATTAAGAAAAAAGAGACATTCCGTTTCATCAATCATTTTCATCAATGCAGTTATTAACATCATATGTACATGACTCGTAGTATGATTTCGTAATTCATATGAGTAATATCCATTATTTTTAGAGCTATAAATTTCATCAATTTCCCGTAATAATTCGTCTACAAAATCCCAAACACAACTATCTATGAAAGATATTAAACCTTTCGATTTATACAAGAAGCCTGCTAAAGATTTTACTAAATCTAAATCTTCATGAGAATGAGAAATAAAAATATCTGCTTCTACAGTAGGAAAACAATTTGATTGTATTTTTGAACCATCTAATATTCCATCTTCATCTAGAAAATTGGTTATTGAAAATTTTCTTTTTGTTCTTTGATATATATTTTCACCAATTGCTTTATAGGATTCCAATTCAGCATCAGTAAAACTTGTATAAATATCAATATTATCTATTTTAAAACCTCTGAACATTTATTAATTCTCCATTTTATATTTTTCCTCTAAACGCTCTAGCTAATATTGATTTTTTTAGCAGGGCGATTTTGTCTAGGACGTTTTGGGCGGCTTCTTTGGCACGGGTTTCTTTTTCTATAATTATATCAAGGATTCGCACAATTTCAACTTGTTCGGGAAATGTGGGGATTTGTACAGATACCGATGTTAAAAGCTTGAGATTTAGATTTTTTTGTGCAGTGGCAGGTGCCATCGCTTCTAAATCTTTTTGCATATCATTAATTTTATAATACATAAACTTGGAATCTACATTTTCAAATGGTGTAAAACCTACAACACTATCAGGGAAACAGCAATCATATGTTAGAATTGCAACTTTGCCAATATTAGCAGCAATTGTTATACATAACGTATCTTTTGGAAATAATCTGCTTTGTTGAAATCCGAATTCACTTAAAGTTTGTTTATGCTCATATATGTAAATATCTGCATTAGCTATATCACCAGTTTGTATGAAAGGATATTTTCCACCAAATAATTCTGGTGCATTTCTCGGACGATGTTTTGAGCGACCTCTTTCCCATTTTCCACATTCCCCAATTTTCTTTTCTTCCCACGAATCATCACTTACACCGTTTTCTTTTCGCCATTTTGCTGTGAGTTCCCCTGTAAACGCTTTGTGAAGAATAGCGACTTTTCGTGTTTCAAAACCATCTACCACGTTTTGGGCTTTTTCTTTTGCTTCGTCCAATTTGGCAAACATTGATTCTATGCGATTTACAATACGTTGTTGTTCGGCAAGTGTTGGAGGAAGAGGGAAAGGCATGGTAAAAAATAGTTTTTTATCTAGATGAGGAATTGCAGATCCTTTTTTATTATTTCGATACAAATCTTTTTTTGTATGTATGAAATATTGGAGATAATTTTCATTTACATTTGAAATTTCAAGGGCTTTAAATGTACTTCCCATAAAGCCATCTTCTGGAACTGTAAAAACTTCTCCTGAATTTTCTCCATCAACAAGTATTACTTTTGTACCTGCTTTGATAAATTTACCAGTAGAAACAAAGTCTTTCTCCTTTTTTCCACGCAAATATTTTACTTCAAGATATGGAAATTCTGTACCTGTTCGTTTTTCACCATCAGTAAGTTTACACACTTCATTTTGTTGCACCCACTTCCAACCTTCTGGCAATTCATATGGTTCGACTACGCTCACCATCCGTTGAGAACTTTTCATATTTTGGCTACCGAGCATAGTAGAGGTATGTTCTATTTCATTTTTCATCTTTCAATTCTCCGTTGATTCTTTTGTATTACATTAACCGTAGCTCACCGACCAGTTCATTTCGGTTGCTGAGCCTGTCGAAGCACCGTTTTCAGTTTTCTAAAACTCCATAAGCAAAAAATCTTTTATATTTTTGTGAATTATTCCATTTTGTGAAAAATCAAGGTCATCCATTGAAACAACGTATTTTGGATAACTATCTTTTACAAAATTGTAGACAGAAAATTCTCGCATTATGGTTTCGTCATTTGCCAAAAGATATGCAACTTGTACGTAGATTTTTTTTCCTTGTTTTTCTGCAATAAAGTCTATTTCCAAATCGCCCTTTTTCCCAACATAAACCTTATAGTTTCTTCGCAAAAGTTCTAGGCAAACAATATTTTCTAGAACTTGGTCTATATTTTGAATATTTTTACCAAAAAGCGCTTCTCGTAATCCGTGGTCTGCACAATAATATTTTTCATTAACGGTAACAATTTTTTTTCCTTCTAAATCATAACGATTAATTTTGTAAAAAAGAAAAGCATCTGAACAGAATTTTAGATAATTCAAAATTGTGTCGTGGGATATTTTTCGATTTTCACTTTTAAAATATTTTGAAAGTGATGTTGCGCTAAAAATATGTCCAATGTTTGAAAAAGCATAAGCAACAATTCGCTCTAAAGTATCAACATCACGAATATTATTTCTTTTTACTACATCTTTTAAAACTACAGAATTGTATATATCAATCAAATATTGACTTTTTGCTGAATCATCATCAGGAAAATTTGAAAGAAAAGGCATTCCACCTGTTTTTAAAAACTGCATAAAGCAAGTGGCTTTATCTACATTCGGATTTTTAATAAGATTCATTTCAAAAAATTCTGCAAATGAAAAAGGATAAATTACAAATTCAACATAACGACCAGCCAAATATGTTGCCAATTCTCCAGATAGAAGTTTTGCGTTGGAACCGGTTATGTAAATATCACAATCAAAATCTATACGACAAGAATTTATACATTTTTCCCAGCCATCAACTTCTTGAATTTCATCAAAAAAAAGATAGATTTTTCCTTTTGTGTTTTTTTGAAAATCCGTAATTTTCTTATAAAGGCTTTCTACATCTAAAAACTGAGAATTTGAAAATTGTTCAAAATTTGTACAAAGAAAATTTTCTTCACCTATGCCGGATTCTTTAAGTTCATTTTTTACAAGTTCCAGCATTACAGATTTTCCAGCACGTCTTATTCCTGTAAAGACTTTTATCAAATCCGTATTTATAAACGGTCTGATTCTTTGCATGTATATTTCGCGTTTTATCATACTAATATTTTATCAGTTATAATCGCTAAAATCAAGAAAAAATATATTTTTAGCGATTATAACCTATATTTTCTTCAGTTCTTTTACCACGTCTTTTATCAAATCTACCGCCATTTCTAATTGTGTGATTGCATCTTCTGCACTTTCTATTGGATCTGGTAAATCTTCGTAATCTAAAATACTTTCGTCACGAATAAGGCCTAGGTCTAGGCTGTTTCCTTTTTGTGCAATTTGTTCACGGGTAAAACAGTTCCAACGTTCATCTTTGATTGAACTTCGGTCTTCTGATTTGTAGGCTTTTATAAAATCTGCAAAATGTTCTTTTTTTAGTTGATTTGTTTTTCCAAAACTTTGCATATTTGTGCGAAGGTCGTAGAACCAAACTTCTTTTGTGTTGTCTTCGTCCGTTTTGCCTCGAGTAAAGAAAAGCACGTTTGTTTTTACGCCTTGAGCATAAAATATTCCTGTTGGCAATCGTAAAACCGTGTGCAAATTACATTTATTCATTAAATCCACGCGGATTTTTTCACCGTCTCCGTCTGCAAAAAGTACGTTATCAGGAAGAACAACTGCGGCTCTGGCATTTCCTGTTGTACGCAATGAACGGTAAATATGTTGCAAAAAATTTAACTGTTTGTTGCTAGTCGTATATGTAAAGTCATCACGGGTTGCTCGTTCTCCGCCTTTCTTTGTGCCAAAAGGTGGATTTGTAAGCACAACGTCGTAACCTGTCATTGATTTTCCACTTTCGCTTAATGTATCGCCAAGTACAATTCTTCCTTCTATGTTATGGAGCATAGCATTCATTAAAGCTAAACGATGAGTTTCGTGAACAAGTTCTCCACCAGAAAAGGCTTCTTTTACTTGAAACTCTACTTGTTTTTCGGTAAGGTCGCAGTAATCGTCTGAAATACTTTTTACATAAGAATCAGCACTAATCATAAAGCCAAATGTTCCACAGGCTGGATCATTACAACGTTCTCCAACTTGAGGAGCAATAAGTTCTGTCATTACATCAATTAATACCCGTGGTGTAAAATATTGACCAGCTCCACTTTTCTTTTCGTTGGCGTTTTTTTCAAGTAATCCTTCATAAAGATTTCCAAGGCCTTCTTCTTTTGCAGAATACCAATCCAATTCATTTATTGATTTAATTATTTTTTCAAGATTTTTTGGCTCATCAATATTAGAACTTGCCCCTTGATATATTTCTCGCACACGACCTTTTGTATTTTCACCAAGATATGCAAGTAAATCTTTATAAAATTTTTTAAGTTCAATTCCACTATGAACTACAAGTTTTTCCCAACGATATTCTTCAGGGATTGTATCTTCTGTTTTGGTTTCCTTTGCCATCTTCAAAAATAGAATATATGTAAGTTCTGTTACATACTGATGATATGTGATTCCATCATCTCTAAGAATATTACAAAGATTCCAAAGTTTACTTACGATTTCTTGATTTGTCATTTATTTTTTACTCCAAATTTATGAGATTTTATCTTCATAAAGATATGTGTTCAACTCTTTTATTATAGAAGAAAGTTGATTACTGAATATTTTATTTACTTTTGTAAAACCACCAAGATTTCTCCAAGCCATGTATTCATCAAAGGTTTGAGCATTAACAACAGATTCATTTATCAAATATTTTTCAATTCTTTCAATCCACTTTTTTTCACCTGCTGTAAAATCGTGAGCTTTGTTTAATTTTTTAATTGCATTACGAATTCGCTCTTCGTGTGAAATTAGGGGAGTTCCAATAGCATAACGGCGAACTAAAGTAATAATATCTGCAGCACATTCTTCTTTCGTAAGTTGTTTTATTGCTGTATTTAATTGAATAGAACTAAATCCGTTTGCATCTAAAGTTATAGACAATGTTCTTAAATCTTTAAGGGTAAGATCAGCTGGTCTTGTGCAAACAATTTCTAGTGCTTCTAATTTACTTCTATTTGCATTTATATATGTAGAAAAACTTTCAAGATAATCTTTTGGCTCTTGTCCTTTTCCATAACCTCTTGTTACTTCGTGAACTTTATCAGTTTTATCACTTACAATAACATATCTGGTATTTGTGTTTTGAATTTTTGTAAATCCAAAGGCTGTTCTATTTCTAATTAAAAACTCTTTGCAATCTTGTTCTGATTTCATTCGTATTTTTTTTACTTTTGATAGAAAATCATCTGGTGAATCAAAATGAGATGTTACACAGAAATAATTTAATTGACTATCATCCATGTGTCGTTTTGATCTCTGTAATTTTGCAATTATTTGGTCATTGATAAATATAATATGTTCTTCATCATCAACTTTTTCATATCCAGAGAATAATTCATCAAATGTTACAGTTGGATTGGTAACAACAGGCTTCATAGAAGAAAAATCATCAAGATAACTGTATAAATCAACTGCATCAAAAATATCAAAGTGAGTTTTTCCAATTTTTGGACACAAACGAGTTGCCCGTCCAAGCATTTGTTCATACAAAATACGAGATTTTATTCTTCGCATAAAAACAATTTTTGTAATTTCTGGAACATCAATTCCAGTAGAAAGTAAATCAACTGTAACTGCTATTGTTGGATAATGTTCATTTTTATATCTTTTTATTGCATCTTGAACTCGATTTCTATCTCCAATTGCACAAGTGATTTTTTCTACTACTTTTCCAGGAATGTCTTGTTCTTCATAAATTTTGCGTAGTTTTTTTACAATAGTTTCTGCATGTTGGTCATTTACTGCAAAAATAATTGTTTTTTCTTCACCTTCTGGATCAATATATTTTGAAAGTTCCTGCAATACAACATCATTAAAAGAATCTGTGATTACATTTTTGTTAAAAACTTCTACTTCAAAATCTACTTCATCTTCTAATTCAGCTGGATTTAACAATTCTTTTGTTACTGGATTATATCGAGCTAAAGTTTCGCCTTTTTTATGATGAATTCCATTTTGATTCAATTCAGTTTTAATAATGTGTGGAGCATCGTAATCAACCAAATATCCGTCTATAACTGCTTCTCTATAAGAATAGGTAAAGACAGCTTCACCAAAGATTTTTGTTGTATGGATTGCAGGGGTTGCTGTTAATCCGATTCTAACTGCATCAAAATATTCAATAACCTTTGTATATTTACTTATAAAATCATTTTGATCTCTATATAAAAGCTCAGCTTCACTTAATTCTTTGTCTAGTGAATATCCTCTGTGGGCTTCGTCAATTATTATACAGTCGAAATCACCTGAAGAAGGAATTCTTTCTTTATCATCACTCATAATTCGGGAAACCATTCCTTGAACAGTTGCAACTTGAATTCTTGTTTCTGAGGCAAGTTCAATATCATCAAGAGTATTGATATTGTAAATTTTGTTTAATGGTTGCAAATCTTCCAGTTTTACATCGTTAAAAACATCTTGTGCTTGTTCACCAAGAGCTGTGCGGTCTACTAAAAACAAGATGCGACGGAAACGATTTGTTTTTAAGAATCTATAAACCATTCCAAGAATTGTTCTTGTTTTTCCAGTTCCTGTTGCCATTGCAAGAAGAATTCTGTCTTTTCCATTTATTACTGCTTTTTCTACAGCTTCTACTGCCGAAAGTTGATAATGTCTAAAATTTAAGCCGTCTGGATCTCGCAAAAAATCATAAGGCAAATTTGAAAGTTTTTGATCAGCTTCATCTACGTTTTGTGTAAATTTTGCCATTAATTCTTCTGGACTATACCAGCCTTGTAAAGCTATTGGATTGTTTGTTTCTTTTCTTAAATCTTGAAACCAAATGCCAGATTCTGTTTCTATTTGTTTTAAATATGGACGACCGTTTGTTGCAAAAACAAAAGGAACTTGATATTTTCCCCATTTTCCAAGTAAATATTTTTCATCTTCATCTTTGATGTTTTTTGCATATTCATTACATTGATTGTCTATAATTGAATAAACACTTTTTTCGTAAGACTTAGCCTCAATAATTCCAATCAATTTTTCATCAATAAACAATGCATAATCTGCACGATGATCTTTTGATGTTGGAGAGTTTACAGGCCATTCTGCTATTGCAATTTTTTTACCTTTTTGAGGACGAGTTCCTTTTGAGTATCGCAAATTATGAGTATCAACTTCCCAACCTACACGACGAAGTTGTTCATCTATAAGTTTTCGGGTTTCATCTTCTGTAAGTTTTGTATTTGAAATAGCTATTGCAGAAATATTTTGTCTTTCTTGTTTTGATAATGCTGATTGAGGTGTTGTCTGACGGTTTTCTTCTCGTTCTTTTGTTAGTTGTTCAATTAACGCTTGTTGTTCTGCTAGTAATTTGTTGTGTTCAGAAAGAGTCGCTTCATATTTTGCGATTTCTTCATTCTGCTCTTCAATTTTTCGTTCTTGATTTAATACAAGTTTGGTATAATCGGGAATAACTTTTGGTTTTTCAGGATCAACAAACTGATTGGCTTTGAATGAACCATCTCCATAAACTTGCATAAACCAAACAGCAGTACGAAAAGTAAACTTTAGAACTAATAAAGCTTCAGAAGAAGAACCTAAATTTTCATGGGAAGAATCATTTCTTTTTAATCTAACTTGATTTATCCATTGATTAACATCATATGGAAGGATGCCATCCTCTTTTAATAATTTAATTCTGTTATAATGAGTATTTTCTTTTTTATCTTCTGGTTCTGGAATATTTTCAATTCTAAGAATTTCGCGAACCATTAATTCCAAAAACAATCCAGATTTATTTTTACTTGAGGCAGGATCTGTATAAACATAATTTTCTGCCAATCCCATTATTTTGGCAAAATCTGGCCAATAAGTATTCAAAAAGTCAAAATTGCTCATAAACTATTCTTCCGATAATACAAAACTATGTAAATATTATAACATATTTTTTATTCTCTTGCACTTTTATATTAATATACGATTTATTATGCCAATTCCCCCTAAAAATTAACAATTCAGTAACATTTTAAAAACATTTCATAAACATCCCTCCTGTATCTTAAAGACAACTTAAACGAAAACAAAGCCAAAGGGCTTAACAATAGGAGATTTTTATGAACGCAACAACAAACAAAACAATTTATTTAGTAACAGGTGCTGCTGGATTTTTAGGTGGTACAATTTGTCGTCAATTAGTGGAAAGAGGCGAAAAAGTTCGTGCATTCGTTTTGCCTGGAGATAAGGCAATCAAATTTATTCCATCTGAAGTTGAAATCGTTGAAGGTGATTTGTGTGATATTCACTCTTTAGAAAAACTTTTCACAGTTCCAGAAGGCTACGAAACAATCGTAATGCACATTGCAAGTATCGTAACTGTGAATCCAGACTACAATCAAAAAGTTATGGATGTAAATGTTGGGGGAACTCAAAATATCATTGATTTATGTTTACTTCACAAAGAATGTAAAAAATTGGTTTACTGTTCAAGTACTGGTGCAATTCCAGAATTACCAAAGGGAACAGCAATCGCTGAAACTTATGATTTTGATACAGAAAAAGTTGTAGGTTGCTACAGTCAGTCAAAAGCACTTGCAACAAAAGCAGTTTTAGACGCAGTTAAAACTCAGGGATTAAACGCTTGTGTTGTTCATCCAAGTGGAATTTTAGGTCCAGAAGATTTTGCCATCGGTGAAACAACTGGAACTGTTATTCAAATTATCAACGGGGAAATGCCTGCTGGAATTGACGGAAGTTTTAATCTTTGTGATGTTCGGGATTTAGCAAACGGAACAATTCTTGCAGCCGAAAAAGGAAAAGCTGGAAGTTGCTACATTCTTGGAAACGAAGAAGTTAGTTTCAAAGAATTTTCAAAAATGGTTTCTAAAGAAGCTGGTTGTAAAAAAATCAAAGTGTTCCTTCCATTAAAAATGGCAAATTTCTTGGCCGGAATGTTAGAAAAACAAGCTAAGAAAAGAGGCACAAAACCACTTATGACAACTTTTAGCGTTTACAATCTTGCCCGAAACAACTGCTTTGATTCATCAAAAGCAAAAAACGAACTTGGCTACACCACAAGAAGCTACGAAGAAACTTTGCGTGATGAAATTGCTTGGCTTAAAAAAGAAGGCAAAATCGCTTAATCAACCAGTTAAAGAAAAAGTAACATTTATATAGAAGAAAAGAGCAACTAAGCCGATATAAAATCTGTTTAGTTGCTCTTTTTTGTTTGTTTAAAATATAATAAAGTCCCCCCTCAGACAAATAAAACCAAAAAATGACAAGAAATAATCTTTCCTGTATTATAAAGTAAAACCAGATTTGAAGCAAAAAAATACGGAATTATCCCCTCTCACGCAATAAATAATATCATATTTTGAAATTTTTGTACATTTTCTCTTGACTAATAATGTATAACGTTATATATTATAGATAACAGGAGGCAAAAAATGACATTCTTTCAGTTTATGAAAAAGTTTCCAACAGAGGAAGCCGTTATAGATTACTTTATAAACATTAGATATGGAGAAACAGTTGTTTGCCCTCACTGTGGAAAAATTACGAAAGTTTACCACCGAAAAGATGCTCCTAAACTTTTTATCTGTGCAAACTGTGATAATCATTTTTCAATTTTCAAAAACACAATCTTTGAAAAATCATCAACAGATTTGAGAAAATGGTTCTATGCTATTCACTTGTTCTTAAATTCAAAAAAAGGGATTTCTGGATTACAACTTCAAAGAGAAATCGGAGTAACATATAAAACAGCGTGGCGAATGCTTAAACAGATACGTTCTGCAATGGGAAACACAGATATGACAAAAGCATTTGAAGCAATGGTAGAAATTGACGAAGCATACATAGGTGGGAAACCTCGAAAAGAAAACAATCAGATTCACGGTACAGCAAAGCGTGGAAAAGGCACAAAGAAAACTCCAGTTATTGGTGTAAAAGAACGCTCCACAAATCGTGTATATGCAAGAGTTGCATTTCCAGATAAAAACGGAAAAAAACTAACAGGCAAGCAACTTTTTAATGTTCTTGATACTGTATGCAAAGATAAGACTACTGTATTTACAGACGATTATTGTGGATATGGTTTTCTTGATGATAAAACACGCAATCCTAGAAAATATGTTCATATTGTTGTAAATCATTCAGTAG
>JAFQDD010000027.1 GCA_017416145.1 Spirochaetaceae bacterium
GTCCCTTATGTTTTTTCTTCATAAGCAACCTCCATCTGATAAATATAATATACAACGTTATATATTATTAGTCAAGAGGTTTTTGAAAAAATTTGTTAAAAAATTTTGATTATTTTATTTGCGTGTGAGGGGATAATTCCGAAAAAATATTTGCGTTGCAAGTATTTTTAATGGAGAAAAAAAATGGAATGGATTACAGGATTAAAAAAGTCAATTGATTTTATGGAGAAAAATCTCTGCAACAACATAACCGCGGATGACGTTGCAAAAGAAGTTGGAATCTCCTCGTTTTATCTACAAAAAGGCTTTGCCATTGTAACTGGATTTTCTATGGCAGAATATTTACGAAATCGACGTTTATATAACGCTGCACTAGAAATCCTAGAAGAAAATGAAAAAATAATTGATATTGCTTACAAATACTGTTACGAAACTCCAGAAAGTTTTTCAAAAGCCTTCACTCGTTTTCACGGACGATCTCCTCGAGAACTTTTGAAAAACAAGTCTTCACTGAAAACATTTTTACCACTTCAAATCAAAATATCAATCCAAGGTGGTTTTACAATGAAAAATCTTGATTTTAATCTTGAAAAAATTGAAAGTTTTACAGTTATCGGTTTTGAAAAAGAATTCACATTTGAGGAAGCTTACAAAAAAATCCCTGATTTTTGGCAAGACATTATGAAAATACAATATTCAATGTTTGCGGGACGAAAACCAGAAACTGAATTAGAAAAAGCAATTTTTGAAAACGAAATTGGTGAATTTGGTGTTTGCATTGATGACATTGGAAATGGAAAATTTCGATATATGATTGCAGGTCGTTACAAAGGCGGAAATATTCCAAAAGAAATGAAACTCTTTACATTTCCAACTGTTGACTGGGCAAAATTTCAATGTCGTGGAGAAAATCCAAAGGCAATTCAAAGTTTAAACACAAAAATTTTCAAAGAATGGCTCCCAAACAATCCAGAATATGAAATGTCAGCTGGTTTTAATATTGAGTGGTATTCCAAAGGCATAAATAACCCAGACTACGAAAGTGGTATCTGGTTTCCAGTAAAGAAAAAGTAAAAGTGTAATATAAAAAAAATCCCTGTAGAATTTTCAATTTGTTCTACAGGGATTTTTTATTGATGTATTAAATTATTGTTTTGTGCAATAATAGGTATCACTACCCATAGTAATTTGTAGAGAATTACCATTTACCATAGCTGTGCCTGACATTTCTCCATCACTGGAAACTAATTCTGCAAGATTCCCATTATATGAACACACACCAAATCCCTCAATAGAATTAGTACCCAGTTCTTTTACAAAGAATTGATTTTCTGTAAACTCAAATTTTAATCCTTCTGCATTGCAAATCCAAGTTCCAATAAACGGATTTGAATTTCCGCCTCCATTAGTACCATTAGTATCATTACTTACTTCTTGTTTACAACTCAAAAATCCAAATGACAATACAAAAAGAGCTAATATTATCATTCCAAAAATTTTCTTTTTCATTTTGTCCTCCATTACGTATTATAAATACGCATAAATTATCTTTTTGTATTATAAATATCAGTTTTAAGTATTGTCAATACAAATCTTATATAATTTTGTATTATAAATATATGTTATAATAAGACAAAATGCGTAATACTTTTTTATATGGAAGAGTTGGACATAAAAAGTCGTCTATCAAATAATTTGAAAAATATTCGCAAAGAAAAAGGTTTATCCCAATTTGAATTAGCAGAAAAAGCAAATATTTCTGAACAAACCATTAACAGTATTGAAAGTAAACGACTTTGGCCTAGCGACAAAACTTTATCAAAAATTACAACCGCACTAGAAATAGATATTTTCAAACTTTTTTTTCCAGAAAAAGATTCAGGATTTTCCTCAAAAGAATTAGACACAGATTTAAGTTATTCCGTAGTTCAAAGTATCAGAAATCTAGTTGAATCAACTCTTCGTGAATATACAAAATAGCCCCTCTTGACACCACTCCACATCTTCTATAAACTAACCCTAGTAGTACTAAATAGAACTACTAACACACAAGGAGAAATACCCATGACATCTTTTATCCAAAACACAGACTTTTTTGCAGGAAATAATCCTGAAACTATTGCTTCTGAATACGGAACTCCAGTTTATGTTTATAACGAAAAAATTTTGCGGGACAGAATGGCAAAAGTTGCCAAAGTTATTACAAAATATCCTTACACCGCAAACTACTCTGTAAAAGCAAACACAAATATCCACATTCTAAAACTTGCCCTAGAAGAAGGCCTAAACTGCGATGCCATGAGCATTGGTGAAATCACTCTGTTAATGAAAGCAGGTTTCCCAGTAGAAAGAATTTTCTTCGTGCCAAACAACGTTGCACCCTACGAATTAGCCTTCGCCCTAAAAAACGGCGTTATGACAAGCCTAGACTCTTTAAGCCAACTAGAACTTTTCGGGGAAGTTTGTAATCAAATGAAAATTGAGCCAGAAAAGCGAAAATGTGCTGTTCGCATAAATCCTGGAGTTGGGGCTGGTCACCACGAAAAAGTTGTTACTGGTGGCAAAAAAACAAAATTCGGTATTGCAGAATATTCAATCCCACAAATTTTTGAAATTGCAGAAAAATATCAAATCACCATTGCTGGAATCAACCAACACATTGGCTCACTTTTTATGGATCCACAACCATATTTAGACGCCGTTACAAATCTTTTAAGAATCGCTCACCAATTCAAAAACCTAGAGTTTATCGACTTTGGAGGCGGCTACGGAATTCCATATCACAAACTTGATGAGGAAAAAGAATTCCCAATGGAAGATTTCAAATCCCGCCTAGAGCCAATCCTAGACGAATTCGTTGCAAGTTACGGAAAAGCCCCTCTTTTCAAAAGCGAACCAGGCCGATTCTGTGTTGCAGAAGGTAGCGTGATTTTAGGCAGAGTTCACGCCACAAAAGAAAATTCTGGAATCCAATTTGCAGGTTCAGACATTGGTATGAACGTTCTCGTTCGCCCAAGCATGTACGATTCCCACCACGACATTGAAGTTTTCCGAGACGGTGAGCTTGTTTCCCGAGATGAAGCTGATTTAACCGAACAAACCGTAACAGGCAACATTTGTGAATCAGGAGACATTCTAGCAAAAAATCGCCTACTCCCAAAAATTGAAGAAGGAGACCTACTTTGCGTCCTCGACACCGGTGCCTACGGATGGAGCATGTGTTCAACCTATAACAGCCGCCCACGCCCAGCCGAAGTTATGATTTGTGCCAACGGAAAAGTAAAACAAATCCGCCGCAAAGAAACCATCGAAGACCTACTATCAATGTTTTAAGTTTTTTAAACAAAGGGGGAGAAGTCTCTCCCTCGCTCCCAAGCCAAGTCGCTTCAAAAATCCTCCTTCCAAACAGGAGGATTTTTTTCGCTTTGTTGTCTTGTCCGCTACCCTCTCTAGCGGGGACACCCCGCAACGCCCCGAAACCTTTCCCAAAACACACATTTCACCAAAGATTTTTGACATATCCCAAAAATAGGATATAATTTGATTATGGGATTATTTGACATTTTTAAGAAAAAAACTGACAAACCAGTTTCAGCAAACAAAACAGCACCAGAAACTCTAGCCAAACCAAAAATCACAGAAAATCAGATTTCTAAAAAAGAACTTGTAGAAAAGTTGATAAAACTTGTTCAAGAAAAAACTCAAAAACCATGTTTTAATCTTGAAATCAACGAAGAAGAAACACCAGATTTATTTTCTACAAAAATTGGGGGAAAACCCTACTGGGACGATTCTCTTCCCTACCCTAAAGACAAAGAAGGGAATCCTCTTGCCCTTGTTTTCCAAGTAAATTTTACAGATTTACAAACAAACAAAAATCAAATTGATATAGAAAATCTTTTGCCAACTGAAGGGATTTTGCAATTTTTTATTTCTCCAGAAGACGACTACTACGGCATGGATTCTGACAACTACCAAAACCAAGATAAATTCCGTATTATTTTCCACAAAACAGTGAATGAAAGTTTAACAGAGCCAAAAATACCAGAAAATCTTCCAGAAGGATTTGGTCCAGTGCAAGGGGAAATAAAACTCTCTGTAAAACCTAGCACCAGCTACCTTTCCCTTGATTCAGAACAATTCCAAGAAATTTTCCAAGAATCAGTGAAAGAAATTTTTGACGAAGAGACAGAAGAGGATTACCGCTCATATTTAGACGATAAAAACTTTGACAACGGCAACAAATACGGTCGCCAATTTTTCAAAGCCCTTTCAAACCAAGAATGTTACCTTTTAGGAAATCCAGCTTTCACCCAAGATGACCCACGAAATTCCCTTTCTTCAGAAGAAGCCCAGTTTTTTGACACTTTGCTTTTCAAACTAGATTCTTCAGACTATCTAATGTGGGGCGACACTGGAATTTGTAACCTTTTTATCAACAAAGAAGCTCTAAAAGCTTTGGATTTTTCCAAAGTGCTTTACTATTGGGATTGCTGCTAATATCAACTTTGTTTTACAACTCCTCTAGTCAAACAACTTTAACACAGGAACCACAGTTTTTATCAATTTAAAATGATTGTCAAAAGTCCAAAGTTGGCAATCATTTTTTATTGCAAGATAAGCAATTATTCCGTCTTGAAAGGGAATTGTAAGTCCGCTTTTTTTCAGTTTTGCAAAAAGGGAGGAGATTTCTAGCCAATCTTGTTTTTCAAAGGAAAGATATTCAAAACACTCTAGGACAGTTTTTAGTTTTTCGCTTTCTTTGGGATTTTTGCAACCTCGTAAAAGTTCTGTAAAGATTACACCACAAGTTGCAATTTCATTTTCTTGAAAAATTGATTCTTTTTCTTTAGTGGGATTTTTCAAAAAATCAATCAGTATGTTTGTATCAACCAAAATCATATTAAACTTGCCTCTCGAAATTCAGTTACGGAATCGGAATCAAGAGAAATTTTTCCTGCTAAGTCAAATAAGGCTTTTTTTGATTTTGGAACAGAGGATTTTGCAACAATTTGCTCAGCTTGTAACATTTTTACAAAAGCACCAACGGAAATAAGAGCTTCCTTGGAAAGAGTTTTTAATGCCGTCGTTAAGATTCCTAGTTGATTATTTGAATTATCATCATAAAATCCGTATTTCACAGAAGGAGACGCAACATAACTTTCTGTATCTTGCTGGATTTTGTAAGAAACTTTTTCTTTGTTAGGGGAAAACTCATCATCAATAATCTGGGAATAAGAAACGGAATAAAGTTTTGCCAAAGCAACCACAACTTTTACAGGAGGCTCAACTTCACCAGATTCGTATTTGATGTACATTTGCCTAGAAACTTGAAGATAAGTTGCCAAATAACTTTGAGAATAATTGTGTTTTTCCCGCAAGGCTTTTATAGAATCTTTCATGATTATAGATTAGCATTTGATTTTGTAATTGTCAAGTATTTTTTACAACACGTATAAATGTTAAATATATTTTACAAAAGAATTTTCTATTGCGCTAGACATTTCTTGGGTCAATTAAACGATAAACATAGTATTTTAATTCGTCTGCTACTTCTTTTGAAAATTTAACAATAAGGTTTTGATTGTTAGACATCTTTCTTATACCTCCTAGTTATACGTTTTTTTCAAACTTGTTCTAGGACTTACTAACAGCAAGCCTAGAACAATATTATATTTTATTTTTTTTTAATTTACTGGTCAGAACAGACTATACGAATACCTCTGAAACTGTCCTGGTACTTAGGGCCGCCGTAGCTCTCGTAATTGACTTCACTTCTGCCGGGGGTGCTGTTCCAACAACCACCACGAATAACCCGGCTGCCGTCGAAAATAGGATCCCCCCAACACCATTCAAACACATTTCCACTCATATCAAATAATCCATATCCATTTGCTTTTTTCTTTCCTACTTCATGTGATATGTTGCCAGAATTATTGTAATGCCATGCTACTTCATATATATTGTCGCTTCCTGCATATTTAAAATCTTGACCGCCTTTTGCTGCATATTGCCATTCTTCTACTGTTGGTAATCTGTATCCATTTGCGTTCAAATTTTGTTCTATTTTTCCTTCTAATTCATACTCTTTATGTGGCACATAATTCCATTTTGTTACATCTGTAATTCCATCAACAGAATATACAGGAACTAATCCAAACATAGTACTTAATTTATTGCAGAAATATATAGCATCGTAAAAACTAACACTTTCTACAGGTCTTTTTTCCTGTAATTCACCTTCTACAGGTGGCTTTCTATCACCTTTAAAATAACTTGGGTTTTCTCCCATTACAATTTCGTATATATATTGTGTAACTTCGGTTTGTAACATTTTGATGTTTTTGCGTGGAATTTTTACAAATTTTAATGCATTATAAAAATTATAAGATGTATTAAACTCCAAGTGATAACTTTTCGCTAATACAAAAACTTCTACAATTACTTTTTTCTTATTTTCATCAAAAGCAACAGTATCAATTTTTTCATTTAGAGAAGTAATATATTCTTTTACCGCTAGACATACATTTTTTTCTTTTTCTACAATTCCATCATAAATCTTCAAATCTTGTTTTGGATTCATAACTTTTGATTCAGTTTTGTTTAATGCTATGTTTTGAACAACTACATCTGACAAAGTATTATAAACTTTTAAGTTTTTATATGTAAAATCATATTCACTTGGGTTATCTTCACTTTTTGCATTTACTGAATATTCAAGTTCAAAATATAAAATTGGATCCCCACGAGTAAGTAATGAGTTATACATGTCGACGTTATTTGTATATTCTTCTATAACTGCATCGTTTAATTCAGTTTCCATATTTGGAGCTTTTTTTCCTGCAACAGCTTCGTAACTTACAATTACAGTATCTGTATAAACTAAGATTCCATCAGAATATAAAGACAAATATGCATTCCAGCCGTTTTGGCTACCTTCATAAGGACCAAAACTTACTTTTAA
>JAFQDD010000005.1 GCA_017416145.1 Spirochaetaceae bacterium
AGAATACAATCGATTTGTAGAAATTATGAGGGCACATTACGACCCAAAAAATCCAGAGACTTTTACACCGGCAATACAGTTGGCAATCAAGGAAAACGTAATGCCAAACTACTTAAACCGAAAAACAACGGAGGTGTCAAATATGTTATGGGGTGAATACAATTACGACGAAGATATAGCCGCCCAACGCCAAGAAGCCTTCGACGATGGTATTTCACAGGGAATTCAACAAAAAGCTATTGAAACAGCGAAAAATTTTCTTTCAATGGGATTACAAATCGAACAAATCGCGAAAGGAACAGGCTTATCCCTTGCGACTATCCAACAACTTGCAAAGGATTTTCCACAATAATGTAAAAAATTTTGCACAAAGCAAAGTTTCAATTACAACCATCAAAAAAAAGGATTCTCCATTCTAGGAAAATCCCTTTTTTTTACTCTTATTTACTAGGTCGGGCAAGGATGCCCGATAAAAGCTAAGCAAGAAATGCCCTAGAAAATTTTCTTATCTTAAAACAGTCCAGAAATCATGGTTGGAACTGCGATAAAGTTTCCAATCACACCACCAATTGATGACAAAAAGAAAACTAATAAAACTTTCAAAAGTCTATTTTTATAATACCCTTTAAAAGTAGAAACATCATCGTTTAGAGTTTCTAAATCTTGAACTTTTGGTTTTCTAACCCAAGCCTGAACAAGTCCTGTAAAAAGCCCAACCCCCAAAAGCGGATTCAAAGTAGCAACAGGAGCCCCCACAAAACCCACCAAAATTGTTAGTGGATGGCCTAATGCAAGTAAAGCCCCCAAAGCTGACAAAGAGCCATTCCACAAAATCCACTGAATAAGCATTTGCAAAGAATATTGAGCTCCACCAACAAACATACCAGCCACAAGCAAAGCCACAATTGCCACTGGGAAAATCCAACCAGCAATTTTTCCACCGATTCCAGGTTTTGGAAGGCTTGAAATCTCTGAAATATCTTCAGATTCTTCGCCTTTTGCAAGAGCTTCCAAATGTTTTACAACACCAGGAAGATGCCCCGCACCTAAAACAGCCACAATCTTGTTGCCCTTTGCCTTCCAAATAGAAGTAGCAAGATATTGGTCTCTTTCATCAATCAAAACTTCTTTTACAGTTGGAAGATATTCAGCAAGTTCCGCCATCATAGAATCCATTTCGTTGGAATTCTTTAACTGTTCAATTTGTTCTGGAGAAACTTCTTCTTTTGTGAAAGCTGTAGAAATCAATGTAGCAAGAAGTTTGCATTTTCCCCAAAGATTGTTTTTCCCCCAAGCACGACGCAAAGTTGTCTGAATTGGGCGGTCAACCATTTCACAAGGAATATTTAGCTCCTCCGCAACTGTAATGGCAGCCTTCATTTCATCTCCAGGTTTTACCCCTACATCTGCACCCATTCGCTTTTGAAAAGATGAAAGCACAAGATTTGCCATTAACACAAAACCCTTGCCTTCTTTTAGAACTTGCACAATATCAAGATTTTTCCAAGATTCTGGGTTTTTCATGGATTCGTAGCGACCTTCGTCTAGCTCGATGGCTACACAATCTGGCATTTCTGTACGAATCACTTCCACAGATTGATCTATACTTTCTTTTGAAATGTGGGCGGTTCCCACTAAGATAATTTCTCTGCCGTTTAAATTTAGTCTTTTTTCTGTTTGAGACATTGATTTTTCCTAACTTATCAAAAAAGTAATATTAAAATAATTTTCCTGCTTCTCTATATTTTTCTATAGCCCAGTCATTTAATCTGTACTCAAAAAACATAGGAGTTTGCATTTCTTGTACTGTAATATAATACTTTTGAGCTATGTTGTCATTACCTCGGATTTGATAATACAAAGCAAGATAAAACAAATATTTTCCACGTTTATTTGCATTGGTTTCGTTTTCAACTTTTTGAGCCACAGAACCAGGTGCCACATTATCATAGAAAAGACGTGCAATTGCGTATTCTGTTGAATTTCTGTCTAATTTTTTCAAAGCAACCTTTGCAAGATAATCTTTTCCAGCTTTTTTTAGAGTGGCTTCTTCTGGAGTTCCCTGTTTTTCGTAGGCTTCCATGTAATAAGTTGCTGCAATCATCAAAGGATAACTTGTACTTGCAGGATAAATTTCATAAGCTTTTGAAAATCCATCTCGAGAAGCAGCATAATCACCTGACCCCCAAGCCAAAATTCCCAAAGATTCATAAGCAAAATAATATTCTGGATAAAGTTGATTTACAGTTTTGTAATCTGCGTAGGCCTTTTCTACTTCTTCCATTTCATCATATAATCCGCCACGATAAACGTAACCTAAAAAGTAATCTGGGCGTAATTCAATAGCCTTTGTCCAAGCGTGTTCAGCTTCTGCATTTCGATTTAGGTTATGAAGATATGTTCCGTAATCTAACCAATAATCATAATAATCTGGTTCATATTTTATGGCATTTTCCACATATTCCAAAGCTTGAGAATAATCTGGAGTTTCTGCTTCCAATTTTCCAAGATAAGCCCAAGCAAAAGCATTGGTTTCATCAATTTCAAGCATTTTATTAAATGTAGATTTTGCGTCTTTTATATTTCCAAGATAATAAGAACTTTGTCCATATCCAGCCAAAGCGTCAAGATTGTTTGCTTCTCCAGAAAGTGCTGTCAAATAATAGCGATTTGCTAATTTGAAGTTGGATTTTAGCATTTGTTCGTGACCTAGCTCTGTGTTTGCACCGGAGTGGCGTGGGTTTTTTGCTAGAATCTCTTTCAAAAGAGCGTTTTTTTCTGCTTTTGAACCAGTAGCTTTTGCAATCACAGACAAAAGCATTAAAACATCAGTGTTTTCTGGATCAAGTTCTTTCAGCTGATTAGCAATCAATTTTGCGTTTTCATAATCGCCATAAGAAACAAGGAGAGAGGCTTTTACGTATAATAGGTCAAAATTGTTTGCGAACTCTTCTGGAATATCGTTGTACAAAGCAAGGGCTTCTTCAACTGTTCCAGATTTTAAGGTTGCAGAAAGTTTTTCTAGAAAAGCTTGAAGAGTGAAAACTTCTGGTTCTTCTTGTTTTGGACTTTCTGGAATTGGCTCTTTTTGTGGTTCTTCCTTTTGGTCTACTGGTTTTTCATCACTTGGTTCAACTACTGCAACTTCCTCTGTGTTTTCAGTTTCTGTAGATTCACAAGAAAAAGTAAAAACCGATAGAATCATAATTAAGCACAAGGTCAAACATGAAGTTCCTTTTGAAATTATTACATTTTTGTGCTTTAAACATTTTTTGTTGACAAACATTATTACCGCCTATATTGATTTTGTCGCTCTCATTAGCTAAAATATAACAAATGAGCAAACATCCAATTAGAAAACTATTGGGATTAACAATCCTTTACTCTGCCATTATTTTCGGCATTTTTGTAATACAATTTAGAAATGAAACTGTAATATCCAAAACTTTCGGATTGATTAGATTGATTTTATCTGAAACAACAGATGAAAACAACACCTCTAAACTAAAAAATAACTTTTCTGTAAGTTTTGGGGGTATCACAGTATTTTCAGATTATAACAATATTCCACATATTTGTAATGATGCCCAAACACCTTTAGAATTAGAATCTTGGAATCAAATTTCTGAAACTGCTTTCAATTTGGTTTTCAAAGATGGCACTCAAGTTGTGTTTTCCTATCCATCAACTGAAGTTTTAACTCCAATATCAATAGAAACATTTTTACCAAAAGAAGTTACAGCTATTGCTCTTCCATTCAAGATTAACGGTTCTTACACTTTAACAGACCAAAGAAGTAATAACTTAGTTTTGGCATCTAAAGCTGGAGAGTACGAGTTTTCTATTCCTCAGGTCGATTCCCAATTTTTGTATTTTTACAATTATGAACCTATTGCTTCTTACGACATTTTCACAAAAGAAAAAGTTTTTACCTTTGCTGATGCAAAAGCGTTGGCTCTATCTTCCGAAGAATATTACAAATATTCTGTTGATAAAGTTAAATCCTCAGTTCTTTTCAAAAATGAAGTACCAGAATCTGCTTCAGAAATTGCAATTACAGCTTACGTTGCAGAAATGGCTTCCCAAGGCAAATATTCACAGGCAATTGAAAGTGTTCCAGCTGCCGCAAAAACTGTTGCAAAGCGCTCATATCTTTCTGCACCATATTTCAATTCTCTTGTAGAAATGAATAAAACCTTGGTTATGCAAAACGAAAATATTGCATACAGAATGAATTATTCCATTGAACAAGGAAATCCAAGCGTTTTTGAATTTGACGCTTTCAGTATGTACATCCAAACTCGCTCCACACCAGAGGCTGTAAAATCCTTATCTTTGCTAACTCAAGAAGGAACTGCTGAACCAACACCACTTCAAGCTAGTGGAATTATCAAGCTTTATGCTGATTTGTATCCAATTTCAAAGGAAAAAGCTGATGTTTTACAAGTTCCTGCTCAAAAAGCCCTTGGAATTATCGAAAAATATTGTTCTATAAAGGATGATATTTTCAGTTTTGCTCAAGAAAATGTAGAATTTTCGAGTTTAGATTATGCAAAAACAGGAGATGCTCTAATTCGCTACGGTGAAATTATTGGAAATCCTGATATTTGTGCCGTTGGTCGTTTAATGTTTAACATTGGAGTATCACGAATTGATGCTTCTGATGTTGAATCTTTTGCAACAATTTATCCTTTGGCTGCAAGAAACAACAAATTCTATCCACATCTTGTAATTCTAGAAGAAACATTAACAGAACCAATTTGGGCTTGGACAGCAGCACAATCTATGTCAATAAAAACAGATTCGGAAAATACAAGCACAATTTCCCTAGATTTCCCACAAGGAGATTCTCACTACGTAATAATCAACGGAATCAAACCTTTCAAATCTATCGAAATTTACGAGCTTTCTTTCCGTACAGACCATAGATTTGAAACCTACAATTCTTCTGGATACGTTTACGATTCTAAAACCAACACATTATTCTTAAAATACAGACATAAATCTGGTACAGAAATCGTAAAACTCTACAGAACAACAAATTAGGCATAAATAATATGAAACTAGATGATATTTATATTATTTTGTGCCGCCCAGATGAAAGCCGAAATATTGGCTCTGCTTGTAGAGCCATGGCAAACATGGGAATGAAAAAACTTAGAATCGTTGGAAAAAAAGCCGACTACGACGAAGAAAAAGTAAAAACCTTAGCGATTCACGCTTTTTCAATTTGGGAAAATGCTGTTTTTTTCGATTCAATAGAAGCAGCTACAAAAGATTGTTATGTTTCTGCTGGAACCACAAGACGTCGTGGAAAAAAACGAAAAGAATGGCTTTTAACACCAGATGAGTTTTCAACAAAGGTAAATGATATTGAAAATGGAAAGGTTGCTGTAATTTTTGGCAACGAAAGAACGGGTTTAACAGACGAAGAACTAGAATGTTGTACCTTGGGAGTAAAAATCCCTACAGACGAAGAGTTTGGTTCTCTAAATCTTTCCCACGCAGTACAAATCATTTGCTATGAACTTTATAAACACCTAAAAGTTCCTACCCTAACAGGGTACACCCCAATCACATTAGAACGCTTATCCAAGACAGTTACCTCTCTTACAGATGATTTAAAAAAAGTTGGCTTTTTCAGTGTTACCGGCCGCCCAGAAATGGAAAATTTTTGGACATCCGTCTTTGCAAGAGCCGCTTTGTCAGAAGGAGAAGCTCAATACATCGAAAAAATCTTTAACAAGGCGGCCGGCCTAATTAGTCGCCAGTCTTCAAAACAAGACTAATACTTCCTTAAATCATTTTTTCCACAAAAAAAACCGCCTAAAACTTCTTTGTCTTAGGCGGTTTTCATTCTTTCCAAAATATCAGGTTCTCAAACTATTGTAGAACCTGACTCAACCTATTTTTTAGTTGATTTTTTGGTTGTTTCTTTTTTTGTAGTCTTTTTTGCTTCTGTTTTTTTCACAGTTGCCTTTTTGACTTGTTTTTCTGCTTTTTCCTCAGTAGCTTTCTTTGTTGATTTTTCAGCCTTTTTTGCAGGTGTCTTTTTTGCCTTTACAGCTTTTTCTGCTGGTTTTAACAATGCAACAAAGTTTTCTACCTTGTATTCAGATTTTTCAGAAGATTTTGCAATTAAATCTTTAACATCTAAAAGTGCCTTTGTTTCTGTTTTCTTTAATGCCAAAATAGCAAATTGTAAAACAGTAATCCATAATGCAAAATCAGCTTTTTCTTTGTTGTACCAAAGAACATTATCAAATTGATTTATGCCTAGAATCACATTGTTGTATGGATTTTCAATTAAAGTTTTAATAAATCCATAGGCAACTTCTTTTTTTTCTTTTTTAGCAAGAGAACAATCACAAAGTTCTGTAGTTTCGATTAATGTTTTAAAAACTTCAAATGAAGCACGAGAATCATAGCCACAATCAGCTAAAATATCTCGAATTTTTCTGTCTAAATGCCACAATGAAATCAATTTTTGAGCATCAAGAGATGTTGCTTCTTTTCCAAAAACACCTTTTACCGAATAACAAACCAAGTAAGCCACAAAGCAAACTTTGTACAAATATTCTGAATCAAATCCAGATTGTAGATATTTTACAAGAGCTGCAACATCTTTTTCTAGAAGTAATCTATCTTTATTTTTGATAGATGTAAGCTTTGCAAACTCACTAAGATTTTTTGCAAGAGCTTTCCAAGCTGTTTCAGCAGGAGTTTTGTTGATTTTGCTATCTTTTCCAAGAACAGTGTCTGCCCCGTAGTTTCCGTTTACAAAATCCACAAGTGTTTCAAAATATTTAAGACCTTTTTCTTTGTATTTGCCAATAGTTTTGGTGATATTTTTACCGTCATTGCAAATTTTTACCATATCCACAAAGAAATCTCTTGTGGCAAAATCTGAAAGAGCTTTATACAAGTCTTTTAAGAAAATCTCGTTTAGAGCTTGTTCAATGTCTGGAACTCCAGCTCCGTTTAGTGTGTCGCACAAGATTCCGTATTTACCTGTAGCATCGTCTTTAACTTCTGACATATCCATCAAAACTTGATATTCAAATCCGTTTAGACTTAGGAACATTCCCTTTTCTCTGATTTCAGAAATACGACGAATGTACCATTTTTCAGTTCTGTGTTCCCGGAAAATCAAATATGTGTTTGGCTCAGAAGAAAGTCCCAAAGCATCGCACAAGTTCTTTGTTTCTTGGTGGATATTACCATCTGCGTCTTTTACAGCATATTTACAAGATGTTTGAATCCAGCCGTTTGCTTGATTGTATACGTTGTTGTAGAAAACGATTGCTCTTTCGTCGCCGTAGCGGTTACTGTAAGCAAATACGTTTTCGTTTACGCTGCCATTGCTCCAAACATCATAGAAGAAAAAGTCTTCTACACCACTGAAAAGATAGCGTTTTTTCATCAATGGGAAGATGTCATGCTTGTGTCTTTCTAGTAAGTCGTAGTCTGGAGTTTCGTCCTTGTAGGCTTTTGTGTATTCCATTCCGTATTTTTCTTCAAAGCCTTCAAGCTGACCGTGACCAAACATTGGAAGACCTGGCATTGTTACCATCAATGTACATACACCAAAGTATTTGTCTCCACGACCAAATTGAGCCACAGCTGTTTCTTCGTCTGGGTTGTTCATAAAGTTTACATAGCGCTTTAAGATTTGTGGCTCAAACTCGATTGTGTTTTTAACAGTATCACGATACTTTTGGTTTTCTTCTCGCTTAAGCATATTCATAAAAGCACTGTTGTAAACACGGTGCATTCCCAAAGTTCTAACAAAGTAGCCTTCCATCATCCAGAATGCTTCTGCAAGTAATAGTGTGTCTGGAACTTCTGCAGCACAGCGGTCAACAACTTCTCGCCAGAATTCGTTTGGTATTCTTTCTTCAAAGTCTTTTGTAAACATTGCGTGTTCTGCTCTACTGGCAATATCTCCACCTTGGCCTGGTTCTGGATACCACAAGCGTTTAATGTGTTTTTTAGCCAAAACCATAGCTGCGTCAAAGCGAATAATTGGGAAGTTTCTTGCCACATGCAAAATCTTTTGAATAACTTCTTCTCTTGCCTCTGGATTTAGGAAGTCAATTTGAGCTGTGTCGTTCCAAGGCATACCAGTTCCATCATTTCCGTGATAGATATAGCGTGTGTCTCCAGTTGCATTATCAACTCGTTTGTAAACAACTGCACAGTCATTTTTAGAATAATAATGATCTTCAAGATAAACAGAAATTCTATTATCAATAGAAAGATTTTCACCGTTAAAAGTGTAGCCTGGGAAAGGACAATCTCTTGACTGAATAAATAAATCTGGACGTTCTGCAACCCACTTAGAATCCATACCTGTGTGATTTGGAACCATATCTGAAGCCAAGCGAATTCCACGGTACCAACAGCGGCGGCGTAAATCTTCTAGTGCAGGCCATCCACCAAGTTCTGCTGCAATATCGTAGTCGTGCAAACTGTAAGCACTGGCTGCTGCTTCTGGGTTACCACAAATTTGCTTAATTCGTTTACTTGCCCAAGAGCGTTCCCAAAGCCCAATTAGCCAAAGCCCTGTAAAACCAGCTTGAGCTAAAGCGTCTAGTTCTTCATCTGGAATTTGGTCTAGGCGATAAATATCTCTTTTGTATTTTTTACGAAGTTGGTCAAGCCAAACTAAAACAGTTTTTGCCATCAAAACAACCCGAGGCATCCATTCACGGTCTGGACTAAAGCGTTCGTATTCTTTCATTAAAGAGTCGCTAGAAAAATTGTATGGATCCATTGGTGGTGGTCCAGAAAAATGTCCAGACCAGCCTGGTTTTTCTTCCTCAGAAATCATATCCATTCCAGAAAGAAGTCTTAAAATCCATTCTCCAAGCAATTCGCCCCAGTGTTGACGGATATAATCTAGTTGGCCTTTTAGGCTGTGTGGAGAGAAAACGCTTGGTTCTCTAAGCATTGTAATAAGGTCGTTTTTGAAAGGTCCAAAAAGTGGCTGACCTTTGAAAAATCTTTGAATTTCTGCCCAAGCCTTGTAGTAGTGCTTGTTTTTTTGGAGCTTTTCATCATCAAAAAGGATTTTAAAAGGAAGAAAAGCTGGATTTTCGTTGGCAAGACAAAGCAACATCATTTCTTCAACAGTAGAAACTTTGTTATCAATTCCGTCGGTGCTTCCCTTTAGATAGTCTTCAATGGAGATTTTTCCTTGATAAACAGCCACTGGCGGAAACTCTGTGTTAAAATCCACCAAAAGTTGATGTAAAGCCTCTTCTCCAAGTTTTGCTTGTAGGCTTTCGTAAAGTTCTGTAAATGCCTTTGGATTTTCAGATTTTCTAAATTCTCCACAAATATAGTGGAAAATTTCGTCAATTAAACCCATAGCATTTAACTGACCAGCTTTTATCATCTTGTTTGACTCTAAAACTGGATTCATTGTGGCATTTATTTTTTGAGCGAAAGTTCTTACAGCCTTAAAATTGGTAAAAATCACATTTCCATTAAATGAAAATAGACTTTCATCAAAGTTGCACAAATCTCTTACTTTCTTTGAAACGTGGAATTCCATTAAATTTCTCCTTTGCTCCTATTTTCTTTTTGCAATTTCTTTTATGGCAGAAATTAGTTCCTTATCTTTTAGTAAATCTTCAACATTTACTGGCAAACAATATGTCCAGTTAAAAGCATTTACGCTACCAGGCACGTTTACCCGTTCCTTTTCCATATCTTCTGCGTAGTATTTTTCTGCAAGACCTAAAAAATCTTGTATTGGATTGATAACATACATACTATTAGATGTTGCAACTTTTTGCAAAAGATATTTTGCAGTTTCTGGATTGTATTTTCCAACTTCTATAGTTTCATCTTCTGGTGGGAAAGCTTCAAAAAATGCTTCTGCGTCTTTTTCTGTGCTCCACCACAAACGCAAGGTGCTTGAATCGTGAACAGAAGTGGTTGCAACGCTTTTTTCTGGATAATCCTCAAAATCAACAAAAGGTTGAGCAGGTTTTTCCCAATCACGTTTCCAACGAACAACGCATAAACTTCTAATATCCAAATCTCCAAGAACTTTTGGCAAACATTCAATATTTGCTCCTAAATCCTCGGCACAAGGAATCATTTTGGTGGATTTTGTAAGTTCGCCCAAAACGGTTCTAGCTTGTTTTTCCCAAAGTTTATCCATTTTTTCGTTTTTCTTTGCCAAAAGTTCGCTAAACAAAGCTTTTTCTTCGTTGTTTAGAGAAGCCCAAGCTGTAGTTTTTGTGTATGTCCAAATTGGATAGTAGCCTCCTTCAACTTCAATGAGCATTCGGTCTCGCCACTTTTGGGTAAGTTTTTCTTTTACGTAATAGGATTCAATATCACAATCCCAAATATCTTGGTCTGTTTTAATGGAATCTTTGAAAAGCCAAAGTTCTTCATCCCCAATTCTATCCATAATTTTGTGTAAAAGTCCGTGGGTGCCAAGATAATCAAAATTGTTTACTTCTTCGATTGTTCGGGTTTCCACGTGAGGTTTTGAAAGCCAACGAATTCGCTCTTTATCAAAACCAAGTTCTTCAAGCTCTTCTTTTGTAATTGGCTGGAAAGGCTCTGTGTGACCAAGAACTGCTGTACATTCTCCGTAAGGAATTGCCCAAATTCGGAAAAATCCTAGAACGTGGTCAATTCTGTACATATCATAATATTTAGAAGCTGATATTAAGCGGTTTTTCCACCAAGAATAATCTGCTTTTTTTAAGTTTTTCCAGTTGTATGTTGGGAATCCCCAGTTTTGTCCTGTAGGATTTTCCCCGTCTACTGGAGACCCTGCTCGTAAATCATCGTTGAAAAAGTTTTTGTTTGCCCAAGCGTCGGCAGAATCTTCGTTCATCATAATTGGAATGTCGCCTTTTAGCATAATTCCAAGGGAGCGAACATATTCTGCGGCTTCTGAAAATTGTTTGTCCAAGTTGTACTGAAGCCAAACGTAGAAAAAGTGTTCGTCCACTGTTTTTGGATCATTCCAAAGTTCTTCTATTTTTTTTGCTGTTACGTTTTTGTGGCATTTCCACTGTTTGTAAGAAGCTTCGTTATTTACATCTTTTAAATGCATAAAAACAGCATATTCTTTTACCCAAGGATTTTGTGAAAGCCAAGTATCAATTTCTTTTGAAGATTTTGCTTCTTCTTTTTTTGATAAATAGATTTCTCGAAGCAAAGCAAGTTTTTCTTGGCGAAGTTCTTTGTAGGGAAATCGTTCAAAATCTTTGTATTTTTTTTGAAGTTTTTTTATTTTGGCAAGGATTTTATCATCCTCTGTAAGTTTTTCCAAACTTGCATAAAGAGGATGTAAAGCAAAAGCAGACAAAGCACTGTATGGAGAACTTTCTGTGCCTGTATCATTTACTGGAAGAAGTTGGATAATTTTTAGTCCTGCTTTTTTGCAAAAGTCTGCAAAGGGAATCAAGTCCAAAAACTCTCCACAACCAACGCTTTTTTTTGTTTTTATTGCACCTAAAGGAATGGCAGTTCCTGTTAATTTCATAAAATCACCTCGATTTTGATTTTTTTAGTAAACCGTTTTACATTTTTATATTACAACTACTTTAGTATAATTGTACAGCATTTTATGTAAAATACAAAGAAAAAACCTATTATTTTAATAAAATATTAAATCTTCTCTTGTAATTGTATTATTTGTACAAAGACAACGAGCTCGATTCAAAGTTGATTCTAATTCTCGAACATTTCCTTTCCAATTATGTTCCACCAACATATTTATAGCTCCAAAAGTAATTTCGGTTTTGGATTTATCTAAAAAATACTGAATTAACAAGGGAATGTCATCTTTTCTGTCTTTTAATGATGGGATTTTTATAGTTAAAGGATTTATGCGGTAAAACAAATCTTCGCGAAAGGTTTTGTTTTCAATGGCTTGTTCTAAATCTGCGTTAGAAGCAGTGATAAATCTAATATTTGCTCTTTTTTCAACAACTGACCCCAAAGGTCTGTAAACTTTTTCTGAAATCACTTTCAGCAACTTCGCTTGAATTGACAAAGATGCTTCTGTAATTTCGTCTAAAAACAAAGTTCCGTTTTCAGCCGCTTCTACTAAACCAACCCGGTTTTCTGCACCTGTATAGATTCCCTTTTTTGACCCAAATAAAACAGTTTCCACAAGATTTTCTGGAATTGTGGCCATATTTTCATCAAAAAATGGATATTTCGCAACTTTTGAATGTTTGTGAATTAGTTTTGCTAACAAAGTTTTTCCAGTTCCACTTTCACCCACAAGTAAAATTGGGAAATCAGTTTTTGCATATTTTAATACTTGATGTTTTAATTCTATGATTTTTTTGTTCCGACCAACAAATTCTGGAAGCACATCTTCATTTTCTACTTTTTCAATCAAACCCTTTGATTTTAACTTTTCAATAATCAGTTCTAGGTTACAGGGAAAAACAAAATAATCATCTGCACCGAATTTTATACTTTGAACTGCAAAACAAACAGATTCTTCTTCTGATATTACAATAATTTGTGCCCAATAAAACTTTTTGCGGATTTCTGTTATGATTGAAAAATCAAAAGCACATAAAAAAGAAAAATCCACAAAAATCACTCTCAAATCATCAAAACTTTCTTCTTTTGAAAAGCAATTTTTCTGGATAATGTTAAAATTTTTGTCCCTTAAGAAGAGAAAAAAATCCTCCCGACAATTTTCCATTGTAAAAAACAAGACATCAACTTTTTTGTTTCTCATAAACTCTCCAATATTTTCCACGAAAAGTTGAAAAACAAAAAAGTATAGCTATATTCGCAGAACTATTTTTTCTTCTTAAAAAGTCGGTTGCAAATTAGCAAAGTTTTATACCACATAAAAGGAAAAATTAAAAATAATTTCATTGGATTGTGAAATATTTCGTGCCAAATTTCGTTTCCACGCTGGAAAGTTTCTTTTGATACGCGTTTTTTTCGCAAGGAGAAAATATTTAGTATATCTTTATGATATATAAAAATACTTGATCCAAACTGATTTCGACGATCATAAATCCACTTTTCGCCCTTTTTTATACCTTCACTTACCAAAACCAAGGCAGGATTTGCTTTGTAGATTGCTGAAACCACATCTCTTTCTACAGATTTTGGGAAATAGCCTACGTAGCGACCAACTATTTGAAGTCCAGGATAAGTTGATCGAATATTTTTTTCAGAATCCATCAAACTTCCCTTGTGACCACCTAATAAGTAAATGGATTTATATCTAGTTTCCAAATATGTCATTAGTGAAATGATTGTCGAAAATGGATTGTAGCGTTCTGGGATAGGCAATTTTAGGAATTTTGCACCTTTTATTATACTTTTTGAAGTAGGCAAAACTAATGCGGCATTTTTTAGACAATTCATATAGTTTGCATTTCTTCGGGCTTTTAGCAAATCCCAAACTGATATAAAAATTACTTGTTTGATTCCAGCTTGGTCATGCAAGGAAAACAGTACTTTTTCCATATCTTCAGGCTTTACAATATCAACTGGCACACCTAATAATTCTATTCTTTGTAATAAATTGTCCATAATCTTCCTCTTATTCTTTACAAAACAATTCAAAACTCTGTTGTAAAACTGCTATTCCATACAATGCAGCTGTTTCTGCTCTTAACACATTGGTTTTAAAATGCAACGGCAAAAATCCAACTTGGTTTAATGCTTCGTATTCCTTTTCAGAAAATCCCCCTTCACATCCTACAGCGAGGGCTATTTTTTTTACATCTTTACATATTAGTTTATTTTCTGAAAAATCTCCACTAAAAAGAGAAACTCCCTTTTCTGGATTTTCGTGCAAAATAAAAGCTCTTTTTTCTGACGATTCAAACTCTTCCCAGATTTTTGCAGCTTCGTTTACTGAAACGGGGCTTAAAATCCTTGTAGAAACTGGAGAACCGCTTTGTTGCCGAGCTTCTTTTACAATTCTATCCCAGCGTTCTAGGCGGCCTTTTCCATCTTGATTTACAGAAAATTCCCCCACAATTGGAACAATGACTGCCACCCCACATTCTGTAGCTTGACGAATAATCAAATCCATTTTTTGAGGCTTTGGCATAAACTGAAAAAGCCAATATTCTTTTTGGGTGGCAGAGGTTTGTTCAGAAATGGAAAAGGCTGAAACTCCTTGAGTCACTTGAGCTGCTTCCTTTGCTTCGGCTCTTGGAACAGGTTTTAGCAAAGCTGTTTTGCCGTCACAGCGGATTATCTCCATAAGTTCTAAATTACCGTTTTTTAGCCGAACATCAATTTTGTCATTGATTTTGAGCCGCAAAACATTCATTAAATAGCGATAATCCTTACCTGTAACAATAATTGAGCCGTTTTTTTCTGTTTTTCCGTTGAAAATGAATTGTCGCATTAGTTTTCAGATTTTTCAGCTTCGTCTGTAACTTCTTTGGCAGCTTCTTCCAAAGCTTTTTCTTCTTCAATTTCTAGCAAAGTTTTTGTATTTTCTAATAAATTGTAAAAATCTTTACTGTTAGCAATTTCGATTGCTCTTTGAAGTTGAGTATCATAATCTAAATCGTAAAAAATTTCCCCAGTAATTGAATAGATTCTAATCAATCTACGTAAAACAGTTTTTTCTAATGGATAATCTTTGTACAATTCTTCAGCAAAAGCACTAATTTCAGCTTCTGTAATATTTTCTTTGGAATTTGCAAAATCGTAAATCTTATTGCTGTTCATTAAATCAACATAAATTTGTTGTTGTTCTTGGGAAACTCCAGGAAGATTTACTTCTTCATCTGGTGGAATACCAATTTTGTCGATATTGGCTCCAGATGGTGTGTAATATTTTGCAATTGTAATTTTCATACCGTCTTCGTAAGGGAGTCCTCTAGGTTCTTGAACAGAGCCTTTTCCATAAGTGTTATTTCCCACAAGATAGGCAGTGCGAGTATCTTTCAATGCCCCGGCCAAAATTTCTGAAGCAGAAGCAGAACCTCCATTTATTAACACAACAATTGGAATGTTTTTTGGCATTGTTGTAAGTTCTGGACTTGCGTAATATGCGTCTGAATAATAGGATTTTCTACCACGAGTTGAAACAATCACTCCATTATCAATAAACTTATCAGCCACTTCTTCTACACTTGATAAAACGCCACCTGGATTGTCCCGAAGGTCGATTATCAAGGATGTAAAACCAGTTTCAATAAAATAATCTAAAGCCTCTTGAACTCTAGCTGATGTTAAAGGTGTAAACTCAATAATTCTTAAAAAAGCAGTTTTTCCAGGAGCTTCACTTATGTAACCAGATTTTACAGTTGGAACTTCGATTAAAGCTCGAGTTAAAACCACATTAAACTCCATAGAATCTCCACGGCGTACAGTAATTTCTACATCAGTTCCAGGTACACCACGAAGCAAAGAAACTGCATCTTCTAAAACTAAGTCCTTTGTATCAGTTTCACCGATTTTTATGATTTTGTCGCCGATTTGGATTCCAGCCTTCCATCCAGGAGTGCCTTCTATTGGATTTGTAACTTCAATGTAATCTGTTTTTGTGATTGTAAGTCCAACTCCACCAAACTGACCTTCTGTTGTATCAGAAATACTACGTTGTTGAGACATATCTAAATAAGTTGTATATGGGTCTTTCAAAGAGCCTAAGAGACCTTCCATAGCTCCACGATAGAGAGTTTCTGGGTCAACTTCATCAACATAATTTTGTACAACATAACTAAAAACTGCATTTATCAATTCTAAATATTCTTTTGATTCTTGAAGTTTTTGTAAATCCGTTTTTTCGACTTGTTCCACTTTTGAGGCACAAGCAGCTGGAGTAATAAACAAAACAAGCACAGTAAAAAAGCAAAGTGCTACAACGATAATTTTATTTTTTTTAGTCATATCTGTATATTATCTCATTTAAGAAGTGCATACAAGATAATGAAGAAAAAATGTCAAACTTTTCCTTGTAACTGAGAAAGAACTTCCTAATTAAACAAAGGTTTTTGTAATTTTACTTATTTTTCAGTTTCAAATACTGTTATTTTTTTTATTTGATGTTATATTAGTTTTGTTGTTTACACAAAATGCCGAAACTCTATAATAGAATATAGAAGATTTTATTGGAGAAACAAAATGCAAATTATTCCTGTAGCAAGTGGAAAAGGTGGCGTTGGAAAAAGCCTTCTTTCTGCAAACTTGGCAATCGCTTTGGGCAAAGCTGGAAAAAAAGTTGTTATAGCAGACTTAGACTTGGGAGCTTCAAACCTTCATTTAGTTTTAGGACAACAAGCACCAAAAGCTGGAATTGGTACATATATTTCTGGACAATCAAAATTTAGCGAAATAATTTGTCCCACCGATTATCAAAATGTTTCATTTATTGCAGGAGATGCAGAAATTCCAGGACTTAGTTCTATAAAAAATTCTCAAAAAAACGAGCTAATCCGTGAATTTCAAAAAGTTGATGCTGATTATTTAATTTTAGACTTGGGAGCGGGAACTCACCTTTCTATTCTTGACTTTTTCTTATTATCACCTCAAGGAATAATCGTTACAGCTCCAACGGTTACAGCAACTCTAAACGGTTACCTATTCTTGAAAAATGCTGTTTTCCGTTTGATGTATAATTCTTTCAAAAAAAACTCTAAGGCCTATGAATATTTAGAGCGATTAAAGCAAGATTCTTCTTCACTACAAAAACTCTATATTCCAAAATTGATAGAAGCCATAAAAGAAGTTGACCCTGCCAGTGCAGAAATTTTTGAACACAGAATGAAACAATTTTGTCCACGTCTAGTTTTAAATATGATAGACGACCCAAAAGATGCAGACAAAGCTTATAAAATCAAACGGTCTTGTTCTGAATATTTAGGTCTAGAATTGGAACATCTTGGAGTTATTTACAAAGATCCGATGCAAGATGTGGCATTATCTTCCCGTTTACCAATTTCTGTTTACAAACCACAGTCTGTTTTATCTCAGGCAATTTTCCGCGTAGCAGACAAAGTGTTAAGTGCAGAAGCTATTCACTTTGAAGGAGATTTAACAGCAACTTTTGCCACAGCTGATTCTGAAGCAGAAACAGATTACGCTGCAAGACTTTCTTATGTAGAAGATTTAATGGGAAGTGGTGCAATCACAGTTGGAGAATTGGGAGAAACTATAAAATCTCAACAATATGAAATCACTCAATTACGAAAAGAAATTAACCTGCTTAGAACAAAGCTTTCAAAAGCAGTAGCACAAGGATTTAGATTATAATGCCGTTGTATATCAATTTTCCGTCTTGGATTCATCCAGAAATTTTCCCAGGAGTGCCATTTCTTTCACTTTTAAGATGGTATGGTTTAATGTATGTTTTTGCTTTTGGGACAGCATTTTTTGTTTTCAAAAAACAAATGTCAGAAGGAGCATTAGACACAAAAAACTACAAAGCCAACATAGACGATGTTTTTAGTTTTTTCACTTTCAGCATTTTAATGCTTTTAGTAGGTGCGAGAATTTTTTCTTGCTTGATTTATGACACTTCTGGACTTTACTGGAAAAAACCTTGGCTAATTTTTTGGCCTTTTGATGAAAACTGGAACTTCACAGGACTTGCTGGAATGTCTTACCACGGTGGATTTGTGGGTGGACTTTTAGGAATGATAATTTGGTGTTTGTGGCACAAAAAGCCTGTCCTAAAATGGATTGACGTTATGGGGATTTCCATTCCGCTAGGATATACTTTTGGTCGCCTTGGGAACTTTTTGAACGGAGAACTTTTTGGTCGTGTAACCACAATGCCTTGGGGAATGGTTTTCCCAAATGCTAGAAGATTCTCTGTATCTATCCCTTGGGTAAGGGAAATCGTGGACAAAATCGGAATGCCTATTGCAGAAGGTCAAACTTTGGTAAATCTTCCACGGCACCCAAGCCAACTTTACGAAGCTTTTTTTGAAGGAATTGTTTTATTCCTAATATTGTGGTTTGTTCGCAAAAAGAAACCTTTTGACGGTTTTATCCTAGGACTTTATCCAATTGGATACGGAATTTTCCGCTTTTTCATAGAATATTTTAGAGAACCAGATGTAGAACTTGGTTATAGAATCGCTTCTGTACAAGATGCTCCAACTTATCTAAATGTGTCTTGGGGAAACATTTCTACGGGGCAAATTCTTTGCCTTTTGATGATAGCCGCCGGAATTGGAATACTAATTGCCCTTTCCATAAGGCAGCGAATTCTAAAGAAGCGTACGCAAATAAAACATTAAAGCACTTGCCATAAGCCCGTGCTGATAAACAGAAGAGCCCATGTTTTTTATAACTTGGGCTTTTTTTTCTTTGTAGAAGTTTACATATTCATCTGCGTCTAAATCTTGATTTCCAACTTTTTCCAAATCCTGAGCTAGAAAAAAATGTACATGATTGCTCATAATTGCAGGATTTGGGCTCATTGAACCAAGTTTTGTAAGCTTTTTGGGTTTGTATCCTGTTTCTTCAAGTAATTCTCGTAAAGCTCCTTGTTCTGGAGTTTCTCCCTTATCAATTACACCACCTGGAAATTCTCTACAGAGTTGATTTGCACCGTGTCTCCATTGTTCCACCATTAAAAAACAATCATCCAACTCAGGAATTACAATTACCCAATCTGGAGCATCTAGCACAATATATTTTGCTTTTTCATTTTCTGGGGAAACGCTTTCTATTTCACAAAGAGAGCCTATTGGTGTTTTTTGCAAAATATTTTTTCCACAAGGTTTCCAGCACAAATCTTCTCTGTTTTCCATAAATATCACCTATACTTCTATTAAATTATAGTCCTTTGTACCAAGCCCAAGTTTTTCTGCGTGGGATATTTGGCTTTTCCAGTCTGTTGTTGGATGGATATTTGTAAAATGGTCGTGGTATTTACATTCTCTTTCGTCTAAGATTGAGCCTTTGTTTGCAGGTTGAGCATTTACAGCATCTGCACACGCTTGATCTAGGGCAACTGGGTCAAAACTAGCAAACATTCCAACATCTGGAGCAAATGGTGCGTCATTTTCTGAGTGACAATCACAATATGGTGATAAATCCATTACCAAAGAAATGTGGAAACATGGGCGACCACGAACAACAGCAGCTGTGTATTCTGCCATTTTGCAATTTAGCTTTTCGTTTGAATCATCGCTTCCAGGAAGAACAGCGTCTTTTATACAAGAACCAATACAGCGACCGCAGCCAACACATTTATCATGATTGATACTTGCCTTTTTGTTTGTGATAGTGATTGCATCGTGGGCGCAATTTCTTGTACACATTCCACATCCCACGCATTTTTCCTGATTTACGTGAGGTTTTCCAGCGGAGTGCATTTCCATTTTTCCAGCTCGGGAGCCACAACCCATTCCAATATTTTTGATTGTTCCACCAAAACCAGTTGCTTCGTGACCTTTGAAATGGGTTAGAGAAATAAAAACATCTGCATCCATTACAGCACGACCGATTTTTGCTTCTTTTACATAATCTCCGTCTAGCACTGGAACATAGGTTTCATCTGTGCCCTTCAATCCATCTGCAATAATTACATGACAACCTGTGGAAAATGGAGAAAACCCGTTTAAGTAAGCTGCATCAATGTGATCTAGGGCATTTTTTCTGCCACCAACATACAAGGTGTTACAGTCTGTTAAAAATGGTTTTCCACCAAGGGATTTTATAACATCAACTACAGCCTTTGCGTAGTTAGGACGTAAAAAAGCTAAGTTTCCAGGTTCTCCAAAGTGAATCTTAATGGCAACAAACTTATCTTGAAAATCAATTTTTTCAATTCCAGCTTTTTTGATTAAACGCTGAATTTTTTGCAAAAGATTTTCAGTTAAAGTAGTTCTAAAATTTGTAAAATATACGTCTGATTTCATAGTTTAATTTTTACATAAAAACAAGTATAAAGCAAGGATAATTTTTTTTTAAGAAAACTCGATGCTGTTGTTTTTTCATTAACCAACAAACGCAAAAAAAATATTGAAAAAAACCTAAAATTTGTATAGTATAGAAGTCCACTTAAAAAGTGAAAAGGCAAAAATTGCCTAATATCAAAACTTAAAACAGAAAAAACTGTTAGAAAATTTTGGAGATTTCATGGAATTTACCCAAGAAATGATTGACGGCCTCGTTGTTAACGAAGTTGATATCATGAAAAAAATCGCAGAAGAATTAAATATTCGTATTCCTCAAGTTGGAGCTGTTATTTCTCTTGTAAACGAAGGATGTACAATCCCTTTTATTTCACGTTACCGAAAAGAAGCTCACGGTTCTTTGGACGAAGTTCAAGTTCGTGATTGTGATCATAAATTCAAAAGTTATTCAAACCTAGAAAACCGCCGTTTGGAAATTATTCGCGGTGTTTTTGCTCAAAATAAATTAACTGAACATCTTTACAATGCTGTAATGGATGCAAAAACTCTTACAGAGCTTGAAGATTTGTGGGCTCCATTCAAGAAAAAGAAAAAAACTCGTGGAATGGTGGCACAGGAAAAAGGCTTAGAACCTCTTGCAGATTTAATGTTAGAGCTTTCTGATTCAGAACTTGAAGAAAAAGCAAAAGATTTTGTAAAAGAAAATGCCGAAACTCCAGAATTGTCTGTGGCTTCTGTGGAAGATGCTCTTGCTGGTGCAAAGGATATTATTGCAGAACGTGTTTCTCAAGAAAGCGAAAATCGTGCAAAGGTTTTGGATTTCTACCTTTCAACTGGAACAATGAAAGTAAAAGGTGTTGGGGATGAAGAAGCTGCAAAAACTTCTGTTTACCAAATGTACTGGGATTATGAAGAAGCTCTAAATCAAATTAAGCCTCACCGCATTTTGGCTATTAACCGTGGGGAAAGAGAAGGTCAGCTAGAAGTTTCTCTAAATGTGGATGTGGACGGTGCAATCGCACTTTTGAAAAAGCAATATTCTATCAACAATAAGTATCACGCTGAGGCTGTGGAAGATGGGCTTGTTCGCTTACTTTCTCCAGCTGTTGTTCGTGAAATCCGAAGCGATGAAGCAGACACCGCTGATGACCACGGAATTGGTATTTTCTCTGAAAACTTGAAAAACCTTTTAATGACTCAGCCAATTAAGGGAACTCGCGTTCTTGGAGTTGACCCTGGTATTCGTACAGGTACAAAATGTGCTGCCCTTGATGAAACAGGTAAATATCTTGGATATTTTGTTATCAATCAAGTTACACATCCAGAAGAAGCTGCTGCTGCAATCCGAAAAGCAATTTTGCAATACAAGATTCAGCTGGTTTCAGTTGGAAACGGAACTGGTACAAAAGAAGTTCAAGCTATCGTTTCAAAAGTAATTAGCGAAAACTTCCCAGAAGTTATGTACACAGTTACAGACGAAGACGGTGCTTCTGTTTACTCTGCTTCTGATACAGCTCGTGAAGAATTCCCAGACCTAGACTTAACAATTCGTGGAGCAATTTCTATTGGTCGCCGTTTGCAAGATCCATTGGCTGAGCTTGTAAAAATCGACCCAAAATCAATTGGTGTTGGATTGTATCAGCACGATGTAAACCAGAAAAAACTTTCAGAAACTTTGGATGAAGTTGTTGGCTCTGTTGTAAACAATGTTGGTGTAAACTTGAATACAGCTTCTGCATCTTTGTTAAAATATGTTTCTGGAATCAACGGAACATTGGCAAAGAAAATTGTTGCTTATCGTGATTCAAACGGAAAAATCACAAATCGTGAAGAACTCAAAAAGATTTCTGGACTTGGACCAAAGGCTTATGAACAATGTGCTGGTTTCTTGAAAATTCCAGAAAGTTCTGATCCATTAGACAACACTTGGGTTCACCCAGAAAACTATGAAGCTGCTCGTGTGGTTTACGACTGTATTCAATCAAATAAAGAAGTTTCTGGAGAAATCCGAGCAGACTTAAAATCAAAATATAATCTTGGGGACCAAACAATTTCTGATATTATTGATGAATTGAAAAAGCCAAACCGTGACCCTCGTGATGGATATCCAAAACCAATTATGCAAAAAGGCGTAATGACTTTTGAAGATTTGCGTGAAGGCATGAAGGTTACTGGAAAAATCAAAAACGTAGTTGACTTTGGTGCGTTCGTTGATTTGGGAATTAAAGAAACTGCATTGCTTCACATTTCTGAATTAAGTGATAGCTTTGTTTCTGACCCAATGGAATTCTTAAAAGTTGGTGATATTAAAGAATGTACAATTATCGGCCTTGATATGGACAGACGACGCATTAGTCTTTCTCTAAAAAGTGATGCTATGAACCGTCTTGGACAAGGAGGAGGAGCAAAACCAGCTAGTTCTGAAGGCGGCGAAGGAAAGGTGCGAGTTGTTCGTGCCGTTCGCCCAGGAGAGAAAAAGCCTGTTGCTGTGGTTGCTGGAAAACGCTCAGCAAACGATAGAAAACCTGGAAGCTACAACGGCGGAAATGGTGGCAAAAACTTTGGTTCTGGTAGCGATGACGGAATGAGTTACAATCCATTTGCAGCATTGCTAAAAAAATAACGACCAAAGGGCTAGTCGCCCTCTGGACTCTGACAAGAGTTGTGGATGACAAGAAATGTTGCTCATAAAGCTAAATTGAAATATTTGGAGGAAGTTTTGGATCTTTTATTTTCTATAATTTGTGGTCTATTATTGTTTGTGGGATTTTTGGGCACTTTTGTTCCAATTTTGCCAGGTGCTCCACTTGCTTTTGCAGGGTTAGTTTTTGCATATTTTTCTGATTACAACGATATTTCGCTTACACTTTTAATTATCACTGGCGTTGTGGCAGTTGTTGTTTCTGTTTTGGATAATATCCTGCCTGTTTCTATGACCAAAAATGCTGGAGGAAGCAAAAGTGCCACTGTTGGTTCAACTATTGGATTGATTGTAGGATTTTTTATTGGTCCTGTGGGAATTATTTGTGGCCCCTTTGTGGGAGCCTTGATTGGAGAAATGATTCATACAAATAACAACTGGTCAGTTTCTCTAAAATCTGCTTTTGGAGCATTTTTAGGATTCTTAGTTGGTACTGGAATCAAAATGATTGCCGTAGGCTGGTTTATTTGGATTTTTGTAAAAAGCTTTGTATAAAAACTTGAAAATTGGATAAATAATTATAGAAAAAGGCTGGTTTTTGAAAAATATTAAATCAAGAATCAGCCTTTTTTTGAACTGCAAATAGAAAGCATCTTTCGCTTATTTTCATAATTTAATGCAAAGTTGTTCTTCTTTTCCATCAAGATTGTATTCTATAAAAACAGACTTTCTATTATCCCTAACTTTAATATTTTTCGCTTTATGAAGTTTTAACACCTTTGAAAAGTTTTGAATTTTCTCAGGAGAATACAAACTGCAATCGTCGGAAGTAAACCAAAGTGAACCAAAAAGTCCGTTCACTGTGGCTAACTGTGATTTTTGATTTTCTGAAAGTTTAATATTATTATCCCGTAGCAAAAAAACATCTGGATCATTTAAAAAAGCTCGTCCGTTTAAGCCACGGCGATAAATTGAATCACAAATTGTATTTCTTGTAGAAATTCGTTCACGATGCAACATTCGCATATACATTTTATCATTCCAATCAAGACTTACATCACAACCAATTCGACAAAAATCAACTTTCCCAAAAGCAGGAGCTAAGGGAACGCCACATCCTAAAATCAACTTATTTCCGCAAAGTCTACGTAACAATTCCATAGCTTCCCACATTTGTTGACCGCGAGTTTTGTCTTTTGTGGGAACTCTGTCGGCCGCATAAAGAAAATCCAATTTTACCATATCAAATCCCCATTGATTTAACACAGTATCAAAAACTTTTTCTAAATACGCTATTACTTCTGAATTATACAAATCCAAAGCATAAAATCCTGACCAATTTGAACCGCATTTTACAAAATTTCCATTTTCATCTTTACGAAGCCAATCTTTATGATATTTGAAAATTTCTGATTTTGTTTCACAAACAAACGGGGCCAACCATAATCCAGCAAGAATATTTTGATTATGAATCTCATCACAGACGGTTTTTATTCCATTTGGGAATTTTTTTTCATCAATCGAAAGCCAATCGCCAACCGCAGTTTCGTATCCATCATCAATTTGGAAAATATCAATCTTTTGTGGCAAACTTAACATTCCAGCCAAATCATTTTTGATAATCTCCTCTGAAATATCTTCATAATGTCTATACCAACTGGTATATCCGCACATAGGCTTTGCATTAGTTTTTTTGAAATTATGGTATTTTTCTTGCATTTCAAACCATTTATCAAAAACAGAATCGTATTCCCCTGATAAAAATGCAACATCAAAAACTTCAAATTCTTTTGTTATTTCCAGACCAGCACAATCTTTTTCAATTGATAAAAGTTGATTTTTCCCAGAATATTTTAAAATTGTATACCCTTTTGATTCATCCAAAGAGCCTACAAAATTTATAATACTATCCTGTCGAATATATCCAAAGGTAAATCCGTGTAATTCGCCTTTCTTTCCTGAATATTTTACAAAGGGATAATCCCCATAATTTTCAAATCCATATTTTTTCGCGATTTTTTTGGGAATATGGTTTATCCCGAAAAGTCTGTCTTTTAAAGTAAGTTCTCGAGTATCTGTCCAAGATTGATATCCGTTTAACATTATTCTATCGTTTTTTTGACAACTCATTGCTAATTTTGTCTTCGCAGAAAGAATCTTGAATTGTTTTTTTGGGATAATTGTTGCAATTAGTCGATTATCTTGAAAATTTGTTTTGAAATCAAATAAATCGCAAGTTTCATTTGCTGAAAATGTGTAATTGGAAATACCAGTCTTTGTTTCAATAGAAAATTCAAAGGAAAAATGATACATAGCTTACCTCTTTTTGATAGTTATAATATCATTATGATAGTATAACTATCATTTTGTCAAGAAGAGGACTTTACTTATTTCTAACATCTTTTCTTTTTCCACTTTGCAAATTTCACGGTCGTAAGTGAAAAATCCGTTGATTTCGTCTTCTACGTCGCTAAGTTGGGTGTAAACGCAGCCGCAGATTCCGTCTTTTACCGCTGGAATTATCATCTTTTGGTACATTTCCACAATTTTTTGGGTAAGTTCTTGGCTAGAATTGCAACTTCCGTAACCGTATTTTGCTTTTGGGTTCCAAAGGTGATTTTTTACCGCCAAAGTGTAGCCACCACATTCCGAAATTATCAAAGGCTTTTTGCATTTTTTTGCTCTGTCAATCAAAGACGGGGTTTTAAAATAAATGTGGTCGCTTTCTACGTCGGATTTTGGATTTTTGAACCATCCCGACGCCGTATCGTAAATCCTAGAAGAATCAATTTGTTTTAAAACTTTGTAAGCGTAATTTGCGTTGAATTGCCCCCATCCTTCATTAAAAATTGTGTAATAAACTACGCAAGGATGATTATGCAAATGTTGGATTGTTTGTTTGCTGTGTTCCAAAAAGAATTGTTTAAGTTTTGATTTTGGCTCTTTATCTTTTAGATGATATCTTAATCCTTTTTTTGAAAAAACTGTAGGAATTGCTGTGTCCCGAATAAAATTATAGGAACCGTTATTCACCATATCTTGCATAACAAGCATTCCCGCTTTATCACATTCGTAATAAAAAATTTCTGGCTCAATTTTAATGTGTTTTCGCAAAGTGTTAATTCCAAGACTTTTCATATTTTGAATGTCTTTTCTAAAACCTTCTTCAGATTTTGGAAGATAAATTCCATCTACAAAATACCCTTGATCCAAAACGCCGTGCAAAAAAACTGGTTTTTTGTTCAAACAAATGCGTTTTTTTCCTTCAATTTCCAAAATAGAAATTTCTCGCAAACCAAAATAAGATTCAATTTTATCTTTTGTATTTTGATTTTCTAAATCTTCTTTTGACAAAAACAAACTAACAGAAAAATCATAAAGATTGGGATTTTCGCAGGTCCAAAGTTCAAAATCATCTTTTGTTTGCAAATCCGAATCAATCAAATCAATTCTAAAATCTGTTTCTGAAAAATCAAAAGTGTAAGTTTTTCCAGATTTTCCTTTAATCAAAACTCTAAAGTAAAAATCATTTTTATTAGTGGCATCAGATTTTGCAAGTGGAAGTTCAGCATTTTTGCATTTTGTTGTGTCAGTTGTTTCCACAAATAAATTAAAACCTTTTGTATCTGGAAGAATTTTGATTTTTGAAATGTAGATTTCTGGCACAATTTCCATCCAAACTGTCTGCCAAATTCCGCTAACTGGAGTGTACCACATTCCGCCCCGATTTTTTTTCTGTTTCCCGTAAGGAAAAAAATGATTCAAATTGTCTTCTGCCACCAGAGTGATTTTTTGCTTTTCAGAATACTTTTCAAGATAATCTGTAATATCAAAACTAAAAGGAAGATAGCCTCCAAGATGACTTCCCACAAAAATATCATTTACAAAAACTGTAGCTTTTTGATCAACCGCCCCAAAATGAAGAATCACTCGATTTTTCTGATTTTGATTTTTTAGTGCCGTCACAAAATCATCTGGAAGTTCAAATTCCTTTTTATATTCATAAGTTGCACAAAGTTTTCCATTATATTCCGAAGCTGGAGATTCCGGCGGAAAAGGCACAATAATTTCACTTTCATTTGCCAACCATTTTCCGTTCAAATTAAAAAAAGATTCCCGCCTAAGTTGCGGACGAGGATATTCTGTAAAAACCGATGATTGTTCTTGCATAAAAATAGTATAACACAAGTTTTGAAAAAAGTGGAAAAAAGGGATGGGAAAGATTATTATGATGATTTTAGCACCTTATTTCTCGTTTGACTTCTGGGCGAAGATGTGCTAGATTAAGAGAAAGGAAATGCCCAAATTCATTTGGTCGTCTCCACAGGTTTGATAATAGCCGCACCAGTTGAGGGACTTGGCGGCTATTTTTTTACTCTGTTACATTTTGTAGTAAGAGAGCACTGCAAATACGGCACTTACAATAGTAGCAATTCCTACCACTACTGTAAAAATCAAATAAATGATTTTTGCTTTCATTGCACAGCCTCCCTAGTCTTTATTTCTAGCATTGCTAGATTAGAGTTGGGAGTAGGGAGCGACGGCTAAAAGCCGAAAAATTGCGAGTGACGCAGCAATTTTAGCGAGTCTCGGTTGAGCCCCTGCGAAACCGTAGCCTGAAACTTAGGCATTTCCAATAAATAAATTATAACGTGTATTTTGTATAGTGTAAAGTAAAAGAAAGCCTATCTAATAATTTCATTCAGTTTTAGCTCGATATATGATTTTAATTCTTCTGCAATAGTTTGTTTAATTTGAGATATATTCTCGGAATCTTTTTGTATTGAACTTTCAACTGGCAAGAAAAGTTTGTGAACGTCAATGTTTAACGCTTCTGTTATTTTTGCAAGATTTTTTTCACTAGTCCAACAACGACATAATTCAATATTTTTTACTGTTTCTTCAGAAATATCAGCTAACTCTGCCAACTGAAATTGAGTTAGATTTTTTGATTTGCGAATTTTCTTTAAATTTTCACCAAGTCTCTTTTGAATGTCATCTGCAACCATACATATAATTTTTTCTTAACTTTTTGATTTTATAAATGATATTACACAACATAAAATATACAAAAGTGTTGTAAAATGACATATAAAGATGTAAAATTAAGACATATTTGTAATATAAGTGGTTTTTAAGACCACAATAGGAGATTAAAATTGAAAAATTTTATTAAATTATTTTTGCTTATTTTAATTGGTTTAAATTTTTCTTCATGTAAGCAAACCGTAGAACTAACAGATGAAGAAAAATTTGAAGAAGCAAAGTATAATGTATATGAAAAATTTATAGGAGAATATACAGCAGATTCTTATTTAGATTTTTCAGAGGATTATTCTGTACCTTTTTTAGGTTCAAAATATGAAGGAATGGAATCAATTATTTTCAAAAAAGATTCAGTTGTATTTAATGGTAAAACATTCCCAATTAAATTATATTGTACTTGTGAATTAGAAGATAATCATATTCTAAAGAGTGATATGTTTTCTTATGAGGTATTTAGTCTTGATGGACGTTTAAACAGATTTTACGACTATGATTATGAAGAAAAATTTGGATATAAATATGACAATCAAGAGTATGATTCTTGGCAAGAATTAGCCAAAAATTTCACAAAATGGAATGAAAAATATCCAATAACCATTATTGAAACAATGGAAAAAAAAGCTGTGGGATATCCTATAATAAAATGTCATTATGATTGCTGTATGGACTTAATTATTGGATTGGATGAGTCAACCTATATAAAATTAAGCAGTTATGATGGCATTAAGCTATATTTCAAAATTGGATTATATCAATTTGAAACGTACCAATTTGAACAAGAATGGGATAATAGGGCAGTACGTGATGATGTGCGTGTATATGTTTCAGAAAATGAGTATTATTTAGACAGAGACTGGATAGCCGAAAGAGAAGTCTTCCATGGTTCATATGATGGATTACAAACAATAGATGAAGCATCAAAAGAAAATTTAGAGTTGTATTCTTATTATGAGGCCTCTTTTTATAAAGTAGAAAAAGAAGATGACAATAATAGTGAAAATCCAGACGATGATTCAACAAATGACGATGAAAATGAATCAGGAACAGAAAATGATACTACCTTAGATTTTTCTTTAGAAGGAGATTGGTTATATTCTATTCAAGGTTTCCAACCAACAACTTTGACTTTGTATAATGATCAAACTTTTGAATTTAATAAAAATAATGACATTACTTCAGGTACTTATTCTTTATCAGGAAACAAAATTACTTTTGATTTTGAAAAAGGTGGACAAGAAATAACAGATATGTTTATAATTTCCGGTTCAGAAAACGAAATTACTTTAAACTTGGTAAAAAGTATTACAACATATGATGGTTCAACTCAAGAATCAACAACAATGTCTTATATGTTATTAGCTTTCTACACAACTATGGAAACTAGTATAACTTTAACTAAATAAAAGGTTGAACTGACAAATAATTTAGGGCTTTCCACAAAATGGTTAGCCCTTTGTTGTTTTATAATAAATACAGGAATTTACTTCCCATCACACCCCTTCTTCCCGCATTTTCCTGCGTAAGGGCAGCCGATACAATGGTTGCCCTTCTTTTTTTGTTTGTAAAGATAAAAACAGATGCTTCCTACAATGAGGATTAAAATTGCTATTAAAATAATATTCATCATAGGAAACCTCCAACTTTAATGAAGAATTATGAATTAAGAATGATGAAAAATTGCCAGTCATTGCGAGATTTTCGCAATTTATCAAAATCAATTCTTAATTCTACATTCCTAATTCTTAATTCAATTTATATTCCACTTTTACTTTTTTGTTTGCGTTTACTATCAAAGCTACTACAATTCCTGCCATAATGGCAACTGCAATTCCCCCTGCTATTGCTGGACCTGCTGCTAAAGTTGCTGGAGCTGTAATCAATGTTCCAATTGTGTAAACAAGGTAAGCTACAGTGTATCCAACTGCAAGTTGTAAGCCAATTCCGCCCCAAAGCCATTTTTTGCTTTTCATTTCTGCGTTCATAGCACCAATTGCGGCAAAACAAGGTGGTGTGTACAAGTTGAACATCAAATATGCCAAAGCAGCAACTTTTGTGATTGCAAAAACTGTGGCAACTTCTGTTCCAGCTCCTTCCATAAGTGCAAGTTCTTCTGTGTCAATTAAGTTTTCAAGTCCAACAAAACAAACAGCCAAAGTTCCAACTACGTTTTCTTTTGCAATAAAGCCTGTAACTGCGGCTGCTGCCATTTGCCAGCTTAAAACACCAATAATTGGAACAAGTAAGTATGCAAAAGGACGAGCAATGCTAGCCAAAATTGAAGTGTCTGCAATTTCTGCCACAGCAAAACTCCATGTGAATGTTTGCATAATTTGAACTGCTGTATTACACAAAAGAATAATTGTTGCAGCTTTTACAATGTAAGCCCATCCACGACTACACATTGACTTAAATGCTCCCCCTAAAGAAGGAACTTTGTATTCAGGTAATTCAATAATAAAGAATGATTTTTTAGCTTTCCAACCAGCAATTGCATTTACAAGCAAAGCACCCAAGAAAATCAAAACAATTCCAGAAAGATACATTACTGTACTTACCCAACCAGCTCCATCAAAGAAAGCACCAGCAAAAAGCGCAATCACAGGGATTTTTGCACCACAAGGCATAAACGGAGCAAGCATTGCTGTAGCTCGGCGTTCTCTTTCGTTTTTAATTGTACGGCTTGCCATAATTCCAGGAACTGCACAACCAATTGTAATTACAAAAGGAATAACAGATTTTCCAGAAAGACCAACTTTTTTGAAAATTGGATCCAAAACAACTGCAACACGGCTCATGTATCCACAATCTTCTAGAAGGGCGATTAAGAAATACATTACCATAACAAGTGGAAGAAATCCAACAACTGCAACAACCCCACCAATCACGCCATCAACTAGCAAGGCAGACAAAAGTGGATTTGCGTCTTCAAAGAATCCTCCAACCCAACCTTGGAAAGTTTCTAACCAACCAACAAGCAAATCTGCAATTGGAGTTCCAACCCAAACTTGTGAAATTTGGAAAACAAGGAACATTACAACAGCAAAAATTGGAATTCCAAGCCATTTATTTGTTAAAACAGCGTCAATTTTGTCTCCAATGTTTTTGTCTTTTGTAAGGATTTTGCGGCTTTCTACATCAGCAACAATTTTATTTACAAATTCAAATCTTTTTCTGTCGGCAGCTTCTACAACTGCTTTATTTGTTAAATCAATTTCACCTTGAGAATATGGAGCGGTTTGATTTTTTCCAACCAAAGAAATTGCAGCTTCCACAACATCTTTTAATCCGTCGCCAGAATTGGAAACTGTTTTAACAACAGGACATCCAAGTTTTTTAGAAAGAGATTCAACATCGATTTTTGTTTCTTTCTTTTCGTTAATATCACTTTTGTTTAAAGCAACTACAACAGGAATTCCAAGTTCCAAAAGTTGTGTTGTAAAGAAAAGGCTACGACTTAAATTTGTAGCGTCTACAATGTTAATAATTGCATCAGGATTTTCTTGTTTAACATAAGAACTTGTAATTGATTCTTCACTTGTAAAAGGCGACATTGAATACGCCCCTGGAAGGTCAACAGCAATAACATTTTCTTGTGTTGAAAAAGATTTTTTAATGGCGTGTTCTTTTTTGTCTACAGTAACGCCGGCCCAGTTTCCAACTTTTTCGTTGCGACCAGTTAGGGCATTGAACATTGTGGTTTTTCCAGAGTTTGGATTCCCTGTCAAAGCAATTCTCATTTTTTTCTCCATTTATATTAATATAAAAATTGTATACATTTGTTAGATATAACTAACATAAAAGACTAAGAAAAACTGGATTAAAGCACAATTTGAACTATAATCCAGTTTTCTTGTCAGACTTGGGGACTAGATTAATATTGCAGAAGCAAGTTGATTATCAATGCTGTAGCGACCATCTTTTATAGAAACTACGCATCCTGCATTTTTTCGTGAAACAAGGGTGATAGGCTCACCAGAATAACAGCCAAGAGAAAACAAAAATGATTTTAATTCTTCATCATCTGTGAAAACTTGTTGAATTTTGTATTCAATTCCTTCAATAGCATCTCTTAAACTCATAATATCACCTCGTATAAAAATTTGTTAGAAAGAACTAACTGTTCTGCAAAAAAAATAAGACACTTTCAAAAAAGTTATCTTATACTAACAATTTATAATATAACATTTTTAACTTTTGTGTCAATAAAATTTGTTAGAGAAAAATAACTTTTTATAAAATTCCAAGGATTTTTTGCATAAAAAGGCAAACTAGAGTTATACCAATCCAACAAACGCCGCCCATTAAAAGCGGTTTTCCCCCAGTTTTTACAAGTTTTATAATATCAGTATTTAGTCCAATGGCTGCCATTGCCATAATAATAAAAAACTTGCTTAACGTTTTTAGTGGTGCAAAAAAACTAGAAGGAACGCCAAAATTTGTGGAAACTGTGGTAATCACACTGGCTAAAATAAACCATAGGATAAAAAAAGGAAAAATCTTTTTTAGAGAAAACCTTGCCTGATTTTCAGATTTGTTTTCATCTTCACAATTTTTTATAGCACTTTTTTTAGCCTTACTTCCTTGATAAATTGCTAAAATCAACGTGATGGGAATAATTGCTAAAGTTCTTGTAAGTTTTACTGTAACAGCTTTGTCTAAGGTTTGGCTTCCAAGATTCCACATACTATCCCAAGTTGAAGCGGCTGCGGTTACAGAAGAAGTGTCGTTTACAGCAGTTCCTGCAAATATTCCAAAGGCTTCTCCAGATAAAGTGTTAAATCCTAAAAGTTTTCCCAAAAGTGGAAACAAAATTGCTGCCAAAACATTGTAAAAAAAGATTACAGAAATACTTTGAGCAACTTCTTCGTCATCAGCACCGATTACTGGAGCTGTTGCTGCAATAGCAGAACCACCACAAATTGAAGAACCAACTCCTATTAATGTGGAAATTTTTGAAGGTGATTTTAAAAGTTTGCACATTAAGAAAGCTAAAATCAAAGAAGTGGAAATTGTTGTTAAAATAATTGGAAGAGATTGCTTTCCAGTTTGAAAAATTACATTAAGATTAAGCCCAAAACCCAAAAGGATTACAGCCCATTGTAATATTTTTTTCGATGTAAATTTTATTCCAGCAGCGGCCTTGCCTTTGTTTTTCCAAAATAGGCTAATTATCATTCCTAAAACAATTGCGGTAACTGCTCCCCCAATTACAGGAAAAAGTTTTCCGAAAAAGTAAGAAGGAAGGGCAATTCCAAGACAAACTAAAAGTCCTAAAAAATTTTCGTTGATAGATTTTAGAAAGTTTTTCATAAAAGTATTATATCAAAAAGAAAGAATTATTAAAACAAGAGTAGAAAAATTATTTGATATAGTTTTGCAATTATTATGAATTAGCCAATAATATATTTATTTACTTGCAAGTTGTGTAAAAAAGTGATAACTCGATTAAGCATTTTATCTTTTTCGGTAGGGAAAGCTTCTTCCATTTTTTTTACGATTTGGAAAACTGTATTTTCGCCGTCTAAAAGTTTCCACAATGTTGAACCGTATTTATCAAGGGAAATATGACTAATTTTTGGTTGTCCAAAGAATTTTTGGGCAATGCGGTTAAAAAAGCCTTTGTTTTCTACATCAAGGATAACAAAATTTTCTTCTTCTTTCCAAGAAATAGATTTTTCGGGAATAAATATTATGTCTAGATAATTTTTTTGCAGATTATTTTTCATATTTTTGTAAAAAAGGGGCTAGTTTTGAGTTATTTCTCTTTTGTAGCCCCTTTATTTTTGTTTAATTCCTAGTTATTTTTTATCTTTTTTGAAGGAAAAATAAAATATTGATGCAATTATCAATCCAAAGAAAATTAAACTTCCAATATTTCCAAGTGGTAATCCAAGATTGATTTTGTCAGCCAAACTACCATTTCCCATTGGAATCACAGCAAAAACAGCCAACAAAATACCAATCAATCCTTCTCCAGCAATCATTCCAGAGCAATAAAGCACACCGTTGTCTGCTGCTTCTTTCTTTTCCTCTTCTGATTTTGCGGATTTTCTGTTTTCGATAAACCAGCGAATTAGCCCACCAATAAAAATTGGTGCAGATAAGTAAATTGGTAAATATAATCCAACTGCAAATGGAAGTACTGGAATCCCAAGAATTTCGATAACCACAGCAATTCCAACTCCACAAACAATCAATCCCCAAGGAAGTGTGCCACCCATAACGCCTTCAACCACAAGTTTCATCAATGTGGCTTGTGGAGCAGGAAGTTCAGCAGAACCAAATCCCCAAGCACTATTTAACAAATACATTATTCCACCGATGGCAATAGCTGCAACTACAGCACCAAGAATTTCACCAATTTGTTGTTTAATTGGTGTTGCACCAACAATGTATCCAGTTTTCAAGTCTTGAGAAGTGTCTCCAGCCATAGCAGTTACAATGCTTACGATTGTTCCAATACAAATTGCGGAAGCCATTCCAGAATATCCTTCAAAACCAGCTGCTTTTAGTGCAAGAGTAACAATCAATAAGGTGGCAATAATCATTCCAGAAATTGGATTATTTGATGAGCCGACAAGTCCAACCATTCGACTGGAAACAGTTGCAAAGAAAAATCCAAATACAACAATTAAAAGAGCCCCTAAAAATGGCACAGGAATAGAAGGAACAAGCCAAATCAAAAGTGCAATAACTAAACTTCCACCAAGTACAAAAATCATTGGCATATCTTTTTCTGTTCTTTCTGATGATTCAGAAGATTTTCCAAAACCTTTAATTGCTTTCCCAAAAGTGCTAATGATTAGTGGAAGTGATTTTATTAAACTGAAGATTCCTCCTGCAGCCACAGCACCAGCTCCAATATAGCGAATATAAGTGCTCCAAATCGAATCAGCTCCCATTTCACCGATTAAACTAGTTCCAGGTGCAATCAAACTTTCTCCGCCAAACAAAGAAATTGCAGGAATCAATACAAACCAACCCAGAACGCCTCCAGCAAATATATATGAAGAAATCTTTAGTCCGCAAATATAGCCAACTCCAGTCAAAGCTGGTAAAACATCAAGACCAAAGCCAGTTTTTAGAGATTTGATTTTCCACGCAATTTCTGAAGGGAAAAGCTTTATTCCATCTGTAATGAATTTATATAAAGCTGCAATTCCAAGCCCAGAAAATACTATTTTTGTTTTGTGACCACCTTCTTCACCAGCCAAAAGCACTTCAGCACAAGCTGTTCCTTCTGGAAAAGGCAAAACTCCGTGTTCTTTTACGATTAAAGCATTTCTGAGGGGAATCATAAACAAAACCCCGAGAATTCCACCAAACAGAGCAATAATTGCAATATTCCAAAATGATGGAACTGCTACAGAAGATGATTCTGCAGCCCACATAAAAAGTGCTGGAATAGTAAAAATTGCTCCAGCTGCTAAAGATTCTCCTGCAGAACCAATAGTTTGAACCATATTATTTTCTAATATGGAATTTCGTTTCATAATCACACGAATAATTCCCATAGAAATAACAGCCGCAGGAATTGAAGCAGAAATTGTCATTCCGACTCGCAAACCAAGATAAGCATTTGCTGCACCAAAAACCACTGCCAAAATCAATCCCAAAATAATTGATGTAACAGTAAGTTCTGGCATCACCTTGTTTGCAGGAATAAATGGTTTGAACTCTTTTTTTTCCATAACTCACCTAAAATTATTAAATTCAAAACATAAATATAACTAAAAATTGTAAAATAGTTAAGATATAAAGAATAATACAAAACCTCTTGCAAAAAACAATTCTTTACATTACACTTGTATAGTGATAAAAAGAACAGGTTACGCTGATTTACCACTTCACGTTGGCACAGTTCCAAAATGGCTTGCTGACAGAATGATGGAACTTGGCACTTTAATTGTAGAATCTCTCATTATCAATTACGGGAAAAAAGAAGTCCTCCGCCGACTAAGCGATCCCCTTTGGTTTCAGTCTTTGGGAGCCGTTCTTGGCATGGATTGGCACTCATCTGGAATTACAACCAGCGTAATGTACGCTCTAAAACGGGGAATAAACCGTCGTGCAAAAGAGTTTGGGCTATGCGTTTGTGGCGGACGTGGCAAATATTCTCGAAAAACCCCAGAAGAACTTCTTTTTCTAGCAGATGCCACAGGCTTAGACGGAGAAAACCTCGTTCGCACCAGCAAACTTACAGCAAAGGTTGATAGCACAGCCATTCAAGACGGATTTCAGCTTTATCAGCATAATTTTATTTTATCAGATGAAGGAGACTGGGCTGTTGTGCAACAGGGAATGAACGGTGAAACCCAAAAAGCAAGACGGTATCACTGGTGCTCAGAAAATGTAAAAGATTTTTGCGAAGAGCCCCACACAGCTGTTATCGGCGAAAACCGTGGAAAAATCCTAAATCTTACAGCAAAAGATGCAAATCCCACAAAAAAGGCGATTATCCAAATATCAAAAGAAAATCCAGAAAAGATAATTAAAGAATGTAAACAAATAATCGAAACAAACTCATTTCCAAAAAGTCCTTTGAAAAACGCTACAGAGCTAGAACTTTTTAAAAATCCAGAACCGGAAAAGACAAAAATTCTTCTATATAATAATAGAAATCTTACAATGCCATCTCATCACGAAGTTCGAGCAGAAGACGTGGATTTAAAACGCTTAGGAGCCGTTCTTGCCACCGCCTATTCCACACCAACAGACAACTTTGAAGATTTACTCCTAACCCAAGGCTTAGGCCCTAGAACTTTGCAAACCCTCACCTTAGTTAGCGAAGTGATTTACGGAACACCAAGCCGCTTTTACGACCCAGCCCGATTTTCCTTTGCTAACGGCGGCAAAGACGGACACCCTTTCCCAGTTCCTCTTAAAGTTTACGACAACGCAATTCAAGTTTTGCAAGACAGCATAGAAAAATCAAAACTTGGCTACAAAGACAAGTCCGAATGTATAAAACGCCTACACACCACCGCCCTCGAAATCGAAAAAAATTGCTCCCCAGAGGCCGATTTTGAAAAAACACTAGCCTTTGAAAGAGAAAACTCGGATGCATGGGGCGGAAAAACTGTGTAACCGAAAAAAAAGCACCTTTTTAAAATTATTCTACTTGGAAAAAAAATATAAATACATTAGTACTTTTACATATTTTAAAAATGGGTCTAAAATGAAAAAGAAGAAAAACAAGGGATTTCGGTTATTATCCCAACATTTAATCGCTATAATTTTTGGAATTATAATCATTTTTGCGGGATGTACAGCTAGAACAAAATTTACCAATGAAATAAGTTATGAATCTGATTATGTAAAAACAGTACAATTAAAAGATGATTATTATACAGCAATAAACAGAGAAAAAATAATTGAAAATATTCCGAATCTTTCTTCTGAAATGAAAATTTCAAATACAACAATAATTTCAAATATCATTGATGTAAATTTAATAAATATTCTCGAAGAATTAGAATCCAAGGAAAACAAAACTCGAAAAGAACAAATGCTTATGGATTTTTATCATTCCGGTACAAATTTGAAATTGCGTAATCAATTAGGTTATGAACCAATAAAACCATATTTAGAAAACTATAAAAATGCTAATTCCATAGAAGAACTAATATATGCTGAAGTTCTTCTTTATAAAGAAATGGGTATTTCTGTTTTGTTTAATTTCCAGAATGACTATATTGTAACAGAATTTTCTGTATTACCAATATTAAATACAGATTTCTATAAAACATTAGAAAATCAACAAAAATATCAATTAATTGTAGAAAATTTGCTTGTTCTAGCAGAGCATGATGATTTGAATGCAAAAAAAATTTCTAAATCATTTATTGAGTTTGAGGTACATTTGTTTCAAAAGAAATTAACTTTTGAACAACAACTAGAAAATGTAAGTAGCAAACAAATTCTATTCGAAAATATCTCTGATTTGTTTGAGCACTTTAATTTTCGTAAATTTTGTTTTGATTTAGGATATCCAACTTTATCCTATTTAGCTACATTTGATTTTGAATACACTAAGTATGTTGCCAGTTTTTTTTCACCAGAAAATCTAGAATTACTAAAAAATTACGGAGTTTGTCGACTTTTATTAAAATCATGTAACTATTTATCAGAAGCGTTTGTAACACAATATCAAGAGCTTGAACAACTGATATATGGAACTATTCCCCAAAAAATTACAGATGAGACTGTAAAATTAGAGACATTATCTTCTCTTAAGACATGTTTCCCCTCATACTTGGATGAGATTTATATAAAAAAATATTGTTCCACAGAAATAAAAGAAAATATAGTCAATTTAGCAAAAGATATTGTGAATGAATGTAAACTTCTGATTACAAATACAGAGTTATTAAATGAAAAAGGGAAAAGAATTGCAATACGAAAACTTGAAAAAATGACAATTAAAGTAGGATTTCCTGAGGTAGTTTTAGATTATTTCGAAACTAAAACTTTATTCAACCCAGAAAATTATCTACAGAATTGTTATACAGCAACAAAAGAGAAAACATTATGGCGAATGAAAAATGTTGAACTGTATAGTGATAAATTCATTTGGCGGGATGCTACATTTTTACCAAATGCCTATTATGATCCGTACACAAATTCATTTACCATTACTGCTGGTTTTTTGCAACCTCCTCATTATTCGATGGAGTTTTCCTACGAAGAAATTCTTGGAAAAATAGGATTTGTCATTGCCCACGAAATTTCACATTCATTTGACAAAGATTGGATAAATTACAATCATCTTGGATCATTCTCTTTTGTGTGGGATGAAAAATCACTAGAAAAATATAAAATCTGGTGTAACAAAATTGAAAAATTATATAATGGTTATTCTGATTTTTACGGTATAGCGAACAATGGAAGAATTACTGTTTCAGAAAACATTGCCGACATTGTTGGAATGCAAATTTGTTTGAATATTTTGAATAACACTAAACAACCTAATTATGAAAAGTTTTTTAAATCTTATGCTCAATTAAATTTTGAAATTGCGAATAAACAAGTTTTGAGTTTTCTTTCTCAAAATGATAAACACGCTCTTCCTAGGGCAAGAGTAAATCTAGTAATTGCCAATTTTCAAGAGTTTTATGATACTTACGGAATTACAAACAAAGACGATATGTATGTAAAGCTTGAAGATCGTGTAAAATTTTGATATTCACATTATATTAGCCAAGATTGATTTTTAGTTCTTTTGAATCAATGACACAATTACAGAAAAAGAAAAAATGTAAAACAAACAATTGACAAGTTGAGAATTCTTATTTATGATTAAAAATAGAGAGATGAGTTTATCATAAAAAAAGTTGTTTTCAGTATTTTCCATATTTAACAAATTGGACATTCTTCCGTGTTTGTTTTCTTCTAAACACACTTCTTTTATTTATTCTTTTCTCATGGCTATAACAATCAGTTTTTTTAGTAATACAAAGTCTTTCTTCAAGACAGTTGGAGTTAAAATACCAAAAGACTAGAAATTAGGAGAAAGAACTGTCTTATTGTACATTTATTTCAGAACTTAAAAATAATTGTGCAATAAGCAGTTGAAACATAAAATGAAAAAGATACTAAAAAATTTATTTTCTATTTTGATTTTATTGTGTGTGTTATCTTGTTCATCCACAAATACAAAAGTTGATTTTACAGATTTTTCTGAAAATGAAATTCCCTTTTCTTACGGATTTAATGGATATATGCCGTTATTCACTTTTTATACAGAATCTTCAGAAGATAAAATAGTAAAACTAGAGTTGGAATTTGATTCAGGACTTGATGTAAATTTTCTTTCAAAACGAGGAATAAAAAAAATGTTTCCAAAAACTAAGTTTTCAGAATCTGGGACATACACAATCAAGCAGGTGTCATTGGAAACAGAAAACGAGGTTTCTATAGAGAACGCACAATTTAAATATCGAAAGGATGAATTTAAAGCATCATATCAAGGAATCGATTATGACGGAGCTATTGGATTATCTTTTTTTAAAAATTTTGGAAAAGTAACCTTTGATTTTAGGAATCAAAAAGTAATATTAGGCGAATATCAAATTGATTCAATGCCAATAAAAATGGTGGAAGTTAATATTCTTGATAATATATTTTATGAAATTCCTATTTATATAAACGGAAATCCAGATACAGCTATTATTGATTTTGGAACAAAAGGTTTTGCTGTAATAAGAGAAAATTTCGGAAGGGCAAAACATGATTTTAAAGATGAAGATTATTTAAAAAGTTTTGACAAATCACTTTTGGAATGGAATTCTTATATAAATATAGAATCTTTGCAAGTTGGAAATTTTGTTTTAGAGAATGTAAAATGTCAAAATTCGAAGGGTAGATTAATGAATATTCCGGATATTGTACGAAATGTAATTTTTTATAACAACACAATTGGAATAGAGTTGTTTAAGGACAAAATTGTTCAATTTGATTTTGAAAATAATTTATTTTATGTGAAGTAAAAGGTTAGGAAAATGGTATATTCATTGGAACCTGCGTATTACGTACAGCATGAGTTATCTAGATTAATAATAAAGTCGGGTACAAATGATTGTCCAGATCTAAAAGAGGCCTGGGCAAGAGAAGTTTCAGGAGTTTAAAAATGTTAAAAAATTCTAAACTACAATCTTATCTATTGATATATTTTATTACTTTTGCTTTTTTTACATTTTTTAAAATATTTAAAATAGATTTAATGATAGAACATATTGCAGAAATTATTTTTATGATTTTAACACTTATCATAATTTGTCGTATTGATAACCCATTTAATCCCGAAAAAATAAAACAATATTCAAAAATTGATAAACCAAAACTTACAAAAATCCTAATAATATCAGCTTTTGTAATTTTTATTTTAATAACATACGGACTTACCATAAATGGTAGATACATAAAAAAAACTTTAGATATTCTTCCAATTTCCCAACGTCTCTTTTATTTTTTCCTATTTTTTATTAGTGGCTTCTTTGAAGAAATACTCATTAAGTGGTGCTTATTTCAGGAACTTGATAAAACTAAAATGCCTAAATGGGTTTCTATAACATTGGTTTCATTTTTATTTTATGTTTTACATGGGGAAATAGATATACGAACTTTTATTGCAACATTTCTATACCAAGCAATAACCCTTTTAGCATATAGAAAATATCCAAACATACTATTTTTTGGAATTTTCCATTGGTTAAGGAATTTTACATTATTCGTTTAAATAAGACTTACGTTGTAAGTAAAAAAATTGATGATATTCTGAGGTTCCATGAATAAAAAACTTTTTCTGTTATTAACATTTTTATTTTTTGTATCATGTCTTTATGGAAATGATATTCGTTTTTCTTTTGATATAGGTCAAATATCCTTTGGTGGACAAATGAATTCAAAAGAAAAAGATTGGGCTATAAAAGGTGATTTTTTAGATTTTGCCTTTTCAGACTATGAATCTGGTTTTGGAATGTCCTTTCAGCCATTATCGATTTATTCTATTGCCAATGAGGAAAATGAAAAAGTACAATTTGGATTATTAAATTTTACATTTTTTTATGATATTTTTCATTTTAAAAAGAATATTGAAATAAAACCTTTTTTCTCGATAAAAACTCTAAACCCACAAAACTTAAAATTTTACAATATAGAAGGTGGTTTAAGACTTTCGCTTTATATGAATAAAGAGAAAACCAAGAAATTGAGAATCGAAGGCTTAACAGCCTCTGTTGGTACTAGGTTTACGGAGGGAAAGTTCAACTTATATTTTGATATTGGAATGGATTTAGGAATTTTAATATATTCTTTTTTTTATTCTGAGTACGAAAAAGCGAAAGACATTTTTTATAATTAGAGGAAAATGTTTTAAGTCTAATTAGAGATGTTTTTTAGATAAAAAATCCTTTTCCAACATCCTATTTATTTAATAATCGCCACAATATTATCACTTTTTTCAGTTAATGGAGATAAATCCCAATCACCATAGAACTGAATATCAGAAAAACCAGCTTCCTTTGCAAATCTTTCGATATCGGCTTTACTAACTGGGGAGATTTCCACATCCCGCAAAACAGCTATTGGCTTTTTACCGTAATGCTCCAAAGTTTGATTCAAGAAAAGTTTTCCATCACGAGAAGAAATGTTTGTTATCAATTTTGAGCGGATACTTTCTCTGACTGGAAGGGCAAAATCCTTGTTTAAGTCATATTTATCAAAATTTGTTAGATTTAAAACCACAACTCCTTTTTCTGCCACTAATGTTTTGCAATCAAAAAAGAATTTTCGTAAAAGTATTTCATCGTTTCTGAATATTAACTCATTATTCAAACAAGAAATTACGTTGTAAAATCCTTTGCCTAAAAAACGCACCATTTCCAAAGAGGACATTTGAAAAAAACGTAAAGCCATATTTGGAAAACGGCGACGACGGTTTGCAGTTTCTAACATTTCTTGATTTGTTTCGATTCCGGTAACATCATGGCCATTTTTTGAAAGCCAATGTTCTAGAGAGCCAGTCCCACATCCAACACGCAAAACCTTTGCAGGTAAATAATTTTTTGTTAAATCTTCAAATAATTTCTTTTGGGAAGCAGTTACTGTATATAATTCATCGTAGTATTCTATTATGTTATTAATATATTCCATAATAATAGTATAAATCACAATTTTCAATTTGACTAGTTTTTCAAATTTTTAATAAAAAATACCTAGATTCTCCAAATATTCCACAGTTAAAATAAGACATATTTGACCTCTATTGTTTTATTTTGTATACTTCTATCGATATGAAAGACAATGAATTATGCCCTTGTGGCTCAAAAAAAGAATTTGGTGCTTGTTGTGGACCAATTATTGCAGGAACAAAAAAAGCAGAAACTGCTGAAGAATTGATGAGAAGCCGTTACACAGCTTACGTAACTCACGATATTGACCATATCGTAAAAACTTGTAGAGCTGGAAACGAAGAAGATGGCATTGATTTAGAAGAAACTCGCCGTTGGTCAGAAGAATCAACTTGGCAAGGTCTAAAAATCCTTAGAACTGAAAAAGGTTCAGCCTCTGATAAAGAAGGAATCGTAGAATTTTCTGCAACTTATACAAGAAAAGGCTTACGGGATGTTCACCTTGAAAGAGCTTATTTCAAAAAAGAAAATGATACTTGGATTTATGAGGCTGGAGAACTTATTCCAACAACTATCGTTCGCGAAGGTGAAAAAGTTGGAAGAAATGATCCTTGTCCTTGTGGTTCAGGTAAAAAATACAAAAAATGCTGTGGTCGCTAATCCATGAAAATTTATACTGGATTTCACTCTGTAGAAGAAAAAATTCGTAGTTCTCAAAACAAAAAGGAAACTGGCTTAAAAATCTTGTATGCAAAACCAGGTCCTAGGGTAAAAAAGATTATTTCCCAAGCAAAAACCCAAGGGATTCCTTGTTCAGAAACCACAGAAAAAGAGCTTAATTCCCTTGTGTCAAACCTTTCTGAAACAGCAAAGGAACACAGAGGAATTGTGCTTATTTCTGAAAATGAAAAGCAAATTTCAGAAAACAAAGTTGATTTTGACCAATTCCTAAAATCTATAGAAAACAAGGATTCTAGCATTGTTGTGATTTTAGATTCCATCACAGACCCTCACAATGTTGGAGCAATTATCCGTAGTTGCGACCAATTTGGCGTGGATTTAGTAGTTTTACCAGAACGCCGTGGAGCTTCCGAAAGTGAAATTATTGGTCGCTCCAGTGCAGGAGCTTCTGCTTGGGTGCAAACTTCCGTTGTTTCAAATTTGGTTCGCACAGTTGAAAAACTAAAAGAAGCAGGATTTTGGATTTACGGCGCAGACGCTGGTGGAGAAACCGCAGGTCAAACTTCTTTGCAAGGAAAAATTGCTCTAGTAATGGGAAGCGAAGGCTCTGGAATTAGTCGACTACTTGAAGAAAAGTGTGATAAAATAATTTCTATACCAACTTGTGGAAAACTTGATAGTTTAAATGTTTCAGTTGCTTGTGGCGTTTTACTTTACGAAATAAAACGTCAATCAATGCAACAAAACTAAAAAATCTGTGTCTAAAATATCAGAAACTCTAAGAATCTCTTGATATTTTTACATAAAAAAAATTAAGGACAACAAAATGGCAGAAATCGAAGTACAAAAAACTCTTGATCAAGAAGCTTTAGAAAAGATTATCGAAATCAAAAGAACTTCTAAAGAACAAATCAAAAAGGTCAAACAAGAGTTAAAACAACAAAAACTCGAACAAAAAAATAAAGGAAAAGTTGTTCCTCTTTCAAAAGCTGCAAAACAAGAAAAAAAACAACAGCTAAGAGAAGCAAAACGCCTAGAATACGTTACTCGAAAAAAACGATATTCTACTGGTGAAGAAATCTTTAACTCAATTGCTTCTGGAATTGGAGCTGGACTTGCAATTGCTGCAACAGTTATTCTTGTTTTACGTGCAGTTTTCAATTCTCCAGCAGATATGAAAACTTTTTACGTAACTGGTGTTTCTGTTTTTGGTGGCACTCTCATTTTGATGTACTTGATTTCAACATTGTATCACGCATTGGCTCCAATCGGTGCAAAAAAAGTTTTCGCAATTTTGGATCACTGTTCTGTGTACATTTTCGTAGCTGGAACATACACTCCATTTTGTCTTGGTGCTTTTAATGGTATACAAGGTTGGGTTCTCTTCGGAATAATTTGGGGATTAGCAATTATTGGAGTAGCTTTGTACGCTGTCTACGGAAGCCATATGAGAATTGCCTCATCTATCACATACTTTTTTATGGGTTGGATGATAATTGTACTAATTAAACCTGTAAGTGCAGCTCTCCCAAGTTTAAGTTTATTATTCTTGATTTTGGGTGGCGTTGTTTACACCTTGGGAATATTTTTCTACGCAATGAAAAGTATGAAATGGTTCCACTCAATTTGGCACTTATTTGTACTTGCAGGAAGTATTCTTCACTTTTTCGCAGTTTTCTTTTCAATTTAAGACCAAATACAATTTATAATAATTTGGAAAAAGCACTAAAGATAACAGTTTGTTTTTCTTTGGTGCTTTTTTTAAATTCAACTTCCTCCAAATTTATTTTTATTTTCAATAATCCACTTTTTACTTGTTTAATCCCTACCAATCGGTATATAATCCTTCTTATGGATAAAAACTCAGAAACAAAAGACTTTATATTAAACACAGCCACAAAACTTTTTGCTGCAAAAGGATTTGATGGAGTTGGCATACAAGAAATATGTACAGAATCAAAAATTACAAAACCAACTTTGTATTATTATTTTGGAAGCAAAACTGGACTTTTGTCTGCTATTATCCAAGAAAAAGGTTCTGATTTCTTAAATACTTTGCAATTTGCCTCTAAATATGTTGGAGATTTTACACGCAGTCTTACAAAAATCTTAGAATCTACAATCGATTTTGCAGAAGAAAATCCAGATTTTTACAGATTACATTGTACCCTAAAAGCGGCCTCTACAGATTCCGAAGCTGGAAAATTGTACGAACCTTTTTTTGCAAAAATTCAGCAACTTCTGGCAGATTTTTTCTTAAACTCTTCCAATGAAATTGGAAATATGCGAGGCAAAGAAATTTTATACAGTCGAATTTTCCTCCAAACATCCCAATCCGTAGCCTTAGATGTTATCCAAAAACGCCTAGAAAAAAGCGATGCTATGATTTTTGCTGTAATTCACAGTTTTGTTTACGGCGTTGTAGCAGGATAAAAGGTGAGTATTCTATCTTTCATCAGTTTTTACTACAGAAACCCAATTTTTTGGCACATAAATTTTCTCCCATAATTGTATTTTTTCCCCAGTCAAAAGATTTTCACCATATTCTCTGTGATTTTTCCCAATCGAAACTTCTTTTTCTTGATTAGAAGCATTTATAGCCACAATAATTTTTTCTCCATTATAACTTCGTTCAAAAGTAAAAGTTTCATTTGTTACAGAAAGTTCTTTATAATTTCCCAGTTGTAAAGCAACTTGATTTTGCCTAATTTTTGAAAAAGTTTTGATTGTAGAAGTTAAAGCTATGGAATCCACAATAGGGTTGGCAAAATCTGGAAGCTGGGAAAAGGGTGGTAAACTGGGTCGAAGTTCAAAATCACTTTGACTGCCTCTTTTTCCACGAATTCCAAGTTCACTTCCGTAATAAATTGATGGAATTCCAGGAATCAAAAAGAAAATAGCATAAATTAAAAATAAATGCTTATGATTTTTCAAATTACTTACAATTCGGTTTACATCGTGATTATCCAAAAAGTTGTAGGGCAAAAAAGATTTATACATTCCCTTTTCCCCAAATTCTCGGTTTAAATTGTAGGAAAGCTCAAAAAGGTTGTTGTCATTTAATGATGACCACAAAGCTTTATAAATTTGATAATTTGTTACAGAATCCAAGCGTCCATCTTTTGCCCAATCATTGTAATCTCCGTGAACCACTTCTCCCATTAACCAAAAATCAGTTTTTTTATTTTTACAATGATAATTTAAGGCATCTAAAAAATCTTTGGAGATTACATCTGCTGCATCTAATCTTAGTCCATCAATTTTGAAAGTGTCTATCCAAAAATCCACAGCCGAAAAAAGATGATTTCGTACTTCCTGATTTTCTAGATTTAACTTTACTAAATCCTTGCAACCTGCCCAACCTTCGTAATCAAAGTTATCCTCAAAACAACTTTTGCGAGAAAAATCTACATTTAAATACCAATCTTTATATTGAGAATCCCAACCTTTCTGTTGTAAATCTCGAAATGCAAAAAAACGTCGTCCCGTGTGATTAAAAACAGCATCCAAAATCACTGCAATTCCTCGATTATGACACTCGACACAAAAAGCAGCAAAACTTTCATTGTTTCCAAGTCGTCTATCTACGTGAAAATAATCCAAAGTGTCATAACCGTGAGCAGTTGACTCAAAAATTGGCCCAATATAAAGTGCATTTGCTCCAAGACTTTTTATTTTGTCTAATTGTTCTGTAAGTTTTTCAAAAGCATATCCTCTTGGAGAAGCGAAATCGTTTTGTTTTGGACATCCACAAAGTCCCAAAGGATAAATGTGATAAAAGAATTTGTCTGAAAATAATGTGTTCATAAAATCTCCCATAAAATAAATATTCAAAATGTAAGGAATTAATAATATATACCGAACGGTATATATTTATCTAAGTAATATTTATATACCAAACGGTATATAAAATGTCAAGAGATTTTTATGCTGGATAAACAATGTTTGAAAATCCGAAAAAAGTTACATCAAAAGATTTAAGTGAATCCTCCATTGACCACTTGTATACTTCTTTACAAAACTCCCTATCCACAAAAAAAGCCACCCAAAAAAGGCTTCCCTCTTTCAAGTGGCTTTCACAGTTTGGCAATTTACCAGACTATCAAATTATCAAAAATTAACCGAACAAAGCTCTACATTCCATATAAAAGCGTTTTTCACTTGCTTCACCCATAGAAAAACTTTTTCGTGGAAGAGGCCCGTTATTTGCAATAGTAGAGAAAAAACTGTCCTTTGCGATTGGTGGAAGCAAAATAGAAGTACCATTGTCTTTTCCACCAAGACGGAAAACTTCTTCTGTTCCGTGAATGTAGTCGATTTCAGGTTTTACCATTTGGCAAACTTCACCTTTGCAAACATGTTGCATTGGAGCATTTTTCAAAAACTCATCCAAAGCTGGTTGCAATTTACTTACAGCCAAATCAGTGATTTCAGTTTTCAAAAGAGCATTCTCAATTTTGCCAGTTTCTTTGTTTTCATAAACAAAACCAAAATCAGCCTTAGAATCTGCAACTTTCTTTGTTAATTCTTCTTCAGTGGCAACAATTTCTGTTTTTCCAGAAAGTTTTTCTTCCATAAAACTTACCAAAGATTTTGCATCAATATTAAATAAAACTCTGTGAATTGGCTCAAAAGTTAAACCATCATCATAAATGTTTACAATTTCTGTTAAAGCAAATCTTGCATTGTGATTTTCAAATCCTGCAGGAATAGAAACAGTCCCATCTTCTTTTTTCACGCCGCCATTTTTTTCTTTAAGCTCGTCCCAAACAGCCTTTGCAGTTGCAAGAGAGTGATTTCCGTCTCCCACAGCAAACATAAACACAGAACCGTCAGCACTAGTATTTTTTGCATACAATTTTTCCAAAGCAGCTTTTACACAATCCAAAGCAGCACCCTCTTTAATTGCATAACCTTTAATGCTTCCAGAATTTTCCATTAAATCAGTTTCATAAATTGGCTCTGCATTTTTTGCAAGTTCCCCAGATTTTTCCACAAGCTCTTTATCAGCATCATTTACCAAAAGCATAATGTGTGGACTTTCTAGGGGAGCCCCACGGCGGATTTCCATGCGAGGTGGAATTCTGTCTACGATAGTTGCTTCAGTTGCCCGAACCAAAGCCTTTGAAAAAGGTTTCCATTCGTAAGTTTCTAGGTCAATGGCAACAATCAAGCCCTTTCTAACACGACCATAAGCAGTTTTTCTTTCGATATAAACAAACTCAGCTTCTTCTGGTGCAAAAACACCATTTGCAACATATTCATCCATATTTTTGTGGATTTTTGCAATGCGGTCAGCCTTGTCAGCATCATTCAAATAAACTTCTGGCAAAATCAAATTGATACAGGAAGGTTTCCCCTCAGCATTTTTTTCACAACGAGCCCAGTAATCTCTGTCTTGAGTATATTGGTCACAAGCAATTACAGACCAAGCCTTAAAATCACTACCTTTTTTTGGCAAAAGGATTTTTGGAATTTCTACACCATATTTGTTAAAATCGTTCATAAAAAAAGTATACCAAATATAAAGATATTATTCCATAACACAAAAAAGATTTGTTTCTTTTGGTTTTTCTTTAGCAGCTGATTCCCAACCCGTCTTCCAGCCTCGCTTGAAACTTCGCATTTCATGCTCGTTGCGAGAACGCCTATTCGGCTCATCCCCAGCTTACGCTGTGGACTTCGGGCTTCCACCCGGGGCTAGTTGCTGGTAAACGCCCAAAATTGAAAACCCAGTCCTTTCCACAAAAGCAATGACCTTCCGAACAGCGAAAACTTCTGCATAACAATTTTTTTTCGTTTTTACCACAAAACACCCAAATTTTATTAAAAACTTTGAATTTTTTCTCTTATAAGTATATGTAAGGTTTTATCCTTTCATCAATTTTATAAGTGAGGATTCGGATGGCTCAACACAAAAATGAAATGCCCTTCAAACCTGTAGAAGACCTTGAATTTACAGATGATTATATGTTTTGTACAGTTTTGGAAGAACATCAAGACATTTGTCAAGAAATTGTTGAATTATTACTGGATATCAAAGTAAAAAACGTAGAATACGTAAACAAACAACAAAGTTTTACACCACGATATGAAACTAAAGGTATTCGATTAGATGTTTATCTTCGTGATAACGACCGAGTAATCGACCTTGAGATGCAAACTGTTATTCCAGTAGCCTTAGAAAAGCGTG
>JAFQDD010000006.1 GCA_017416145.1 Spirochaetaceae bacterium
GAAAAATCTTCTGCACCACCTAAATCTATAGAACTTCCGCCAAAGTCTGGCATTGAAAAATCGTTTTCACTGCCTAAATCTATTGGATTTTCGCCTCCAAAATCTTGGGAACTTCCAACATCTCCTATACCCATTTCGGTGCTGTCAAAGTCATTTCCACCAAAATCTGGCATTGAAAAATCTTCTGAACCACCTAAATCTATAGAACTTTCGCCAAAGTCTGGCATTGAAAAATCAGTTACACCGCCCAAATCTATTGGATTTCCACCATCCAAATCTACCGATGATAATTCTGAAACTTCTTCAATATCATCAACAGTTTCTAGGTTTTCTGGAGTAAAATCCATTTCCAAATTTTCTGGAGTAAAATCATAAGCAGAGATTCCAGATAAGTCATCACCTAAAACATCTGTTGGTTGGAAAATATCATCTTTATTTGATTGAGAATTTAAGCCATTAAGATTATCTAAGGTATCCTCAGGTGCGATTGAAGAACCTAAATCAAAGTCCTCCAAAGCAGACAAATCAATTCCATCATCTAAACCAGGAAGAGAAAAATCATCTACAGGTTGTAAAGTATCTTGATTTTCAGCTGGAATATCCACAACTGGAGAAGTAGATTTTTCTTGAGCAACAGAAGCAAGAAGAGCTTCTACATCCACATCATCTTGGGAATCTATGCTTGTAATTTCTGAAGAGGAATCTGTATCTATATTTTCACTTGCATTTGAATCAGATTGCTCTGGAAGTCCAAAAATAAATTTTTCTGAATCATCAGCTTCAGAAATATTTGTAGGAAAATCCACGATAGGTAAAGTTTCTGATTTTTCAACTCTACGATTTGCTTCATTTCCCAAAGCATCTATATCTTGTGCAAATTTTTTTAATTGTTTTAAGCCAGGCATTTCGTTAATTTTACCCCACAATTAACTAAATAACAAGGTATCAAAAGGATATTTTAAAATACCTCGTTAAATAATCGGTTGTATTTTTTTGCCACTTAATATTAAATTTCTTCTAATTCTTCGATTTCCTCAATTTCTTGAACTTCTTCAATTTCTTCCATTGGCTCAATTTTTACAGGGATTGCCGGAGCAACTTCTCTTTTTTCAGGTTTCGCAACAACATTTGGAGTTGCAGGATTTATACTTTGCTTAATAATAAATTTCTTTAGAATATTTAGTTCTTCTCGTAAAGCACGAGATTGTTCCAAAATCTCAGAAAATTCAATAGTGGCAGACTGAGCTTTCCCAGCTTCCTTTAATTTTCCGATTAACAAAGCTTTTTCGTGCATTATTGTGCCAATATTTTTGATATTTTCGATACTTGAATGATTTTTGTAGACTTTACAAGCGTGATTATAAAACCAATCATCAAATTTGGTAGTTCCCCTAGCAAGAAATCTTTTCATAGAATCATCTTGACCATGGATATAATTCAACATTGAAACAGTCCATTCAAGGTGATTATACAAGGCTTCGATTAACAAATTTAGTTCAGTTTTGTCAGATTCCCAAACATTTAAAGGAACATTTTTTACTCTGAAAGCATTTATGCTCTTTCTAATTTGCTCAAGATGTTTTGCATTTTGAATTACATTTTGATAAACCGGAACCTGTCCTTTGCTTAATTGAATTGATTCGGTAGCATTTCTTTCTACAATGCTTTTTATTTCTTCGCTACAACCCTGAATCTGATTCAAGTGAGCATTATTTTCTTCAATTTTGCGATTAATTTCAGACATTTCATCAGCTACTTCTTTGTTCATAGTCTGGATTTTTCCAAAATCTGTGTATATTTTTGAGTTTTTTTTGCCAAGATTTGTAAAATCCTCGATTACACCGTCAAAGATTTTTATGAAGTTGTTAATTTGAACAGAAATTCCGTTAAATGCGATGCCAGTTTCATTTCCCAAAGCTGTAGTTTCAGCAACTATATCAATTACACTTTGTAGGGAATCTGTAATGGTTTTTACCTGTTTTGAAGTAGTTTCTGCAAGTTTTCGGATTTCAGTGGCTACAACCGCAAATCCTTTTCCAGATTCCCCTGCGTGAGCCGCTTCAATAGCAGCATTCATAGCTAACAAATTGGTTTGCTGAGCAATATTATCAACAATTTCGATTGTACCATTTGCCACATTTATTGCATCAGAAATTTTTGAAATCGCATTCACTGTGGCTTTGATTTTAGAATCACATTCATCAGTTACAGAAAGCATATTTTTTGTAACTTGTTTATTTTGTCCATGATTATTAATAGAAATTTTTAGCTCATTTTCAATATTTTCTAAAACTTCGCCAGTTTGTAAAATTGACTCAGTTTGATTTTCAAGTTGTTTTCTAAAATCCCCAATACTACTTTGAATTTTTGCATTTTCTTTGATAGATTCGTTTAACAGATTATCAAGATTTTCAACCCGAGAATCAATATAATCCGCTCCAAGAGAAATTCTAGAAGAGTTTGTTACAGCTCGTTGCACTTCTTCCAAAAAAACATCTGAAGAATCTTGGGTATGTAAAATCTCCATTTTTAAGTCATTTATTAAATTATTTAGTGTGGAATCTACAAAATTTGCTGTTAAATTTTCGATGGAACCAATAGTTGAAAACTTTGAAACTTTTGGAGGATTTTCTCCAATATCCCCTTTTATCAAGCATTTTATGTATTTTGTTAAGTTTTTTTCTGGAATAAAGGTGAAAAACAAGTAGCAAAGAGAAAAAATCACAGCTTCAAAAATCAAAACAAAAGTTAATATTTTATTATTGCAATTTAAAATTATTAAAAAAATTGGAAGAATTAAAAAAACTATTCCAAGAATCAAAATCCAAGGGAAAGAAATATTTTGGGATTTTTTCATAAAATTCTTTTAACTAAATCTTGATAGATTTTAGTTTTTCTCCTTCTAAAGTGTGAATACTTATTGCTACAGACTTTTCATCTGAATTTATTATTGCATAACCTGGTAGAGAATTTTCCTTTGGAATAGAAATTGAACCGGGATTTAGGAAAATAATATCATCATTTTTTTCTAAAAGTGGAATATGAGTGTGACCAGAAACCACAATAGACTGTTTTGGCAAAAGTTTTTTGCAATCTTCTTGGGTGTAAAGATGTCCGTGATGAATAAAAACTCGTGAATTATTTGGTAAAATCACGTTGGAAATCGGAGCCAAAACTGGAAAATCCAACATCATCTGGTCAACTTCGCTATCACAATTTCCTCGAACACCGATTATTTTTTCTTTGTGCTGATTTAATTTTTCTGCAAGTTTTTTTGTGTCATATCCTTCTGGAATATTATTTCTAGGTCCATGATTTAAATAATCTCCACAAATTACTAGAAAATCTGCTGCTTCCTTGTCAAATTGCGTTAAAGCTTTTTCAAATGCGGAAAGAGAACCGTGTATGTCAGAAATTATAAAAAGTTTCATTTTTCACCATTTTATATAAAAATTATCAAGTTTTATTATATCAATTAAAAAAAACTTTGTAAATTTTTCATTTTCCTTCCATATTCTCAAAATAATAAAATTCTTTTTTTTATAATATATGTATGAAGTATTTTTTGTTTAATTTAAAACACAGCTTAGCAAGTTTTTTTGCATATTTGACTTTCCCAAAAGAATGTAGTTTATGTGGAAAAATTGCTTATGCTATGCCCTTGTGTGTAAATTGTGAAAAAAAACTTATTTCGGAAAAAATCACAAATCGATGCAAAAGCTGCGGAAAAGAACTTTTTTTTGAAAAAGATTTTTGTATGAAATGTAGGCAAAAGGAAAGATTTTTTGAGAATTGTGAATCAGTTTATCCAATTTTTAGCTATGTTTTGCAAAAAAAGAAGTTGCTTTATATGTGGAAAGTTGCAAATCATAGGGAAATGGTCTTTTTTTTCGGCAAAGTTTGTTTCCCAATTTTTCAAGAAAGATTTAAAAATATTCCCATTGTGCCAGTTCCTCCACGCCCCAACAAAATCGCCGAAAAAGGCTGGGATCAAATCGAGGATTTGGTTTGGATTTTAGAAAAGAAATACAAACTTAAGATTTGTAGACTTTTAGAGCGAACAACAAAGATTCAGCAAAAAAAACTTGGAAAAGAAGATAGACTTTCGGAAAGTAAACATTCTTATGTGGCAAAAACTGTGAAAAACAGGAAAATTCCCAAAGAAATTGTTTTGCTTGATGATGTAATAACAACGGGCTCAACAATTAATTCCTGCAAAGAGGTTTTATTATCCTTGGGTGTAGAAAAAATTCATTGTGTTAGCTTGTTTATTGTTCCGTAAAATCTTGAAAGTGATTTTTCCCCAAAAATTTTAATAAGTTTTTGGGAAAATAAGTTTTTCTAAATCGAAATTAAACTGGCATTAGTCTTGATTTCCATTTTGCAATGGCTTGTAACGCTTGAAATGGAGTCATATCGTCTGGATTTACAGATAATATTTCTTCTAAAACCAGTTCTTCTTCAGAAAACAAAGAAGGCATGGTTAATTTTGGTTTTTCTGGTTTTTCATTTTCGATGGTTACAGGTGTGTCTTTTTGGAGAGTTGCCAAAACATTTTCAGCTCTTTTTATCACAGAATCTGGAATTCCCGCCAATTTTGCAACGTGGATTCCATAAGAATTGGTTGTAGCCCCTTCTTTTATTCTTTTTAAGAAAACAACTTGTCCAGATTGCTCTAAAACATCAAGACATAATAATTGTAAAGAAGGATGAACCAATCGTGTCAATTCATGATAATGAGTTGCGAAAAATGTTTTTGCTTTGATTACGTTAAGCAAATATTCAGAAACTGACCAAGCTATGGAAAGTCCATCTTCTGTGGAAGTCCCACGCCCTACTTCGTCCATGATTACAAGACTTTTTTCGGTGGCAGAACGTAAAATCAATGCAGTTTCAGACATCTCCACTAGAAATGTGGACTCGCCACGAGCCAAGTTATCCGAAGCACCAACTCGACAAAAGATTTTGTCCACAACGCCGATATGAGCTTTAGTTGCTGGAACAAAGGAACCAATTTGAGCCAAAAGTACGATAAGAGCATTTTGTCGTAAATAGGTACTTTTACCAGCCATATTTGGTCCTGTTACAAGAGCAAACTTTTTATCACTTAAAAAAGAATTATTTGGAACAAAATCTCCAGATTCTAAGTGATACTCAACTACAGGATGGCGACCATTTTCAATATCAAGAATACCAGAATCATCAATTTCTGGACAAATCCAATTATTTTTTAATGCACTAAATGCCAAAGATGTGGTAACATCAATTTCAGCTGTTTCAGCTGCAATTTCTAGCAAATATTTTATGTTTGAAATCAATCTTCCACGAAATTCCATAAAAAGATTTCGCTCAAGTTCAATAATTGTTTCCGAAGCACTTAAAAGCTCTCTTTCAAGTTCATCAAGCCGAGAAGTTGTGTATCTATCACAATTTACAAGTGTTCGTTTTAAGATAAAATGAGTAGGAACGTCTGGAATTTTTCCCTTGGTCACTTCAATGTAATATCCTATTGCAGAAGTGTATTTTATTTTAAGATTTGGAATACCTGTTTTATCTTTTTCTTCTTGTAAATAATCGTCTAATATTTCATTAAAGTTATTTTGCAATTCTCGGACTTTATCAAGTTCCGCAGAATATCCTTCTTTTATCAAGCGACCTTCTGTAAAACTTGTAGAAGGATCTTCTAAAATTGCAGATTTTATATCAAAAATTATTTTCTGTGCGGTTTCTAATTCTATTCCTTCGATAAGTCCAACTTGCTCCACAAGTTTTCTAACATTTACAACAGATTCTAAACTTTGTCGTAAAGCTTGTAAATCTTTTGCGTGGGCTCTTTCCATAGCGATACGACTTGCAAGACGTTCAATATCCAACACTTTAGAAAGAATTTCTCGCACTTCATCCAAGACAGGTTTATTATTTGTAAAAGTAAAAATCCGATTTTGGCGATTTCTAATCTTTTCTACATTTGTTAATGGATACATAAGTCGATTTCGTAACAAACGACTTCCCATTGAAGTTTGAGTATTTTGCAATGTTTCTAATAATGTATATTGGGTTGAACCGTCTTTTAAATTCCAAGTAATTTCTAGATTTCTGCGAGAAGAATCATCAATTGTAACATATTCCCTATCTGAAAAAGTTTTTAATGCAGTAACTTGAGGAAAAATTTTATCTTGGTTTTGAGTTGCAATAGTTTTTGTAAGATATTCAAGCAAAAATCCAGCTGGAACAATTTCTGGCGAATCTTCTGTCAAAGAAAAAGAATGTAAAGATGTTGTACCAAATTGCTTTAGCAACATTTTGTAGGCGTTTTCTTTTGAAAAATACCAATCCTGTTCATAATCAACTGTAAGATTTGGAAATTGATTTAGAACGAAATTTACTTCTTCGTCTTTTTGCATAGACATTGATAAAATCAACTCTTTTGGAGTCGACCTTCCAAGTTCTTTTGCCATTTCTTGAGTAGTTTGATTTTTTTTCCATTTTACAGCGTAAAACTCACCAGTTGAAATATCGATGTATGAAAAAGCAACATAATCTTTTACATAGCAAAGACTTCCCAAAAAGTTATTTGCACCTTGGTCAAGATATTCTTGTTCCAAAGTATTTCCCGGAGAAATAACTTCCACAACTTTTCGTTCTGTAAGTCCTTTGCCTTTTGAAGGTGGAGTAACTTGTTCACAAATGGCAATACGTTTACCTAACCGCAATAGACGAGCTATATAAACTTTCGCAGCGTGGTAGGGAACGCCACACATAGGATCGTCCCCACGATGGGTTAATGTTAAGTTTAAAAGTCTAGAAACTTCTATGGCATCTTCATTAAACATCTCATAAAAGTCCCCTACTCGAAAGAAAAGAACTTCTTTTAAATGCTGCTTTTTTATTATCCCGTATTGCTCCATTAAAGGAGAAATTTCTGCCATATTAGTAATTTGCTAGTCTGTCGATTACTTTATCTGTAATATCTACAGATGGGCTATACCACAAAATAGCATTTGCTTGTTGTAAACTTAAAATTAGACTTAAACCTTCTGATTCTGCAATATTTTCGATTACAGTATAAAGAGTGTCATAAAATGAATCTGAATCAGCCAATTTACTTTTTAACGATTCTAATTCAACTTGTTTTACACGAGTATATTCTGTTAAAAAATCTGTTTTTGTTGTGATTTCAGCTTCTAATTTTAGAGCAGCAGAAGTTTCACCAGCTTTTTCATAGTTTACTTTTTTTTGTTGAAGCTCTTTTAATTCCGCAGTTCTTTTATCAACTTCGGCTTGGAATTCAGTTCGTTTTGTTTCATAATTTCTAATTCCAGCAGAATCTCTAAAATATGTTTGATAAACTCTTGCAGTATCAATAACTCCAACCTTGGTCATATCTTGCTGAGCAAAGATTGAACAAGAAACCAACAAAACAAAAGCGATTACACAAATCCATTTTTTCATATAAAAATCCTATCCTAAAATTATCTATTTGAAAGATTGAAAGAAAGAACAAATTGCCATTTTTTGTCCCATTCAAAGTTATTATCTTCAAATTTGAAAGTATTTGCAAGTAACAAACGTAATGGGAACTGAGGAAGTGAGAATCTCATACCAGGCCCAAAACTAAAGTAAAAATCATCTAATGTTAGATTTGTGAACAAATCTTTTGGATTTTCTTTTACTGCAACAGCATCACCGAAGAAATCAAGAGCGAAAACACCTGTGGCAATTGGCATACGCAATTCTAAGTAGCTTGACCACATTGCATTTCCACGATTTTGGTAAGTTTCAAGATTTCCCCATCCACGTCCATTAAACATACCGTCGATATATAGATATCCATCATCTTCGATTTTGTCAGAGAAAGTTGGGAATACGAAAGATAAACCAGAATATCCAGCAAGAACAAATTTAAGTGTCCAAGTTTCTGAGATTTGGCGTTGGAATAAGGTAAAATATAACTCACCCTTTGTATCAGAACGCAAATAATATTCAGATTCTTTTTCAGGAATCAATCCCACAAGTGAGAATCTTTGACTTGCAAACCAACCTTTAGATGGATCGTAGTAAATATCTCTGTCATCAAGAGAAAAACTTGTCCACAATGTATTTGCGATACCAAATTTCCCATGATTTTCTGCAATAACAGAACTTACAGGAGTATACAAATCTGCATCATAAGAATTTCTAACAAAACTAGTATTTAACCCACCAGACAAAGTTAGAATAGCAAAATTTGGAGTCCAGCGTTTACCAACAGAAACCCCACCACCAAATGTCCATTTATCGTAATTCATATAGTAGTTTGTTTCGTCAACACCAGATGGAAGATAAACTTTTTGTAAACAAAGAGAATCAGCGTGAGAAAAATCAAGACTAGCAGAAACAGAAATTGGTAAACCTAAAAACCAAGAATCTCCGTAACCTAAACTAATTGATTGTTCTGTATTTGATGCAACAAAACTTGTAGAAACTGTTTTTCCAGTTCCACCAACATTTGTATCAGACCATTTTACGAAACCAGAAACTGGAGAGTCATTTGGATTTACAACCCCAGAGAATGTAACACCAAATTCAACAGAAGTTGTAGATGCTTCTTCAAGAGTGATTACCATATCAACTAAGTTTTGTTCTGAACCAGAAACAAAATCTGGAACAATAGCAGAGAAATACTGTGTATTGAAAAGATTTCTTAATCCTGATTCAACTTTTGCCTTTGAGAAAATATCTCCACTTTCAATTGGCAATTCACGTAAAATTACGTAGTCTTTTGTCTTTGTATTTCCTTTTAGGATAATATTTTCGATGTGACTTTTTGGATACTCATAAATCATCAATTGACAGATAATAGTTCCATTTTCTGTGTCTCGAACAAGGTTTGGATAAAATTGATTTGATGTATATCCGTTTTCGTAGTACAAATCACAAATTGCTTGAACAGAAGCTGTAAATTTTGTTTGGTTAAATACAGAGCCTTCTTTCAAAGTAACCAAAGCAATGAGTTCTTCGGTGGAAAAAACTGTATTTCCAGAAATTACCATACCACCGTAATTTAACTGGCTACCTTCTTTTATTTGAAAAATAATCGTTAATTCATCTTGGTCTTTTTCTGAGTTATAGTTTACTTGCCGAACAATATCAATAACATCAGCATCTACATATCCTCTATCTTGATAATATCTGATAATTGACTGTCTATCAGCTTCTAACAAAGTTTCTTGGAAAGCACCTTTTTGGAACAAACTTGCCTCTTTCAAAGAAAGAAGTCCTTTTAGAGTTTTTGAAGCAACAACTTCATTTCCTTTGAATTGAATAGAAGAAACTACAGTTGGTTTTCCTTCAGATATAGTAAATTCAACAGTAACACCATCTTCGTTTTGAATTTCTTGTGAAGATACTTTTACATTTGTATAACCTTTTTGTAAGTACAATTCTCGAATTCTGCGTTCATCAAGAAGTTGATTTGAAGCAACATAAATATCACCTTTTTTTAGGGAAATTTCATCTTTTATTTCAGTGGCAGAAATCTTTTTATTTCCAATAAACTTCAACCCAACAACAGTTGGCTTTTCAACAACAGTAAACTGCAAAATACAAGCAGATTGTTCAACATCATAAGGTAACACACTTGTAGAAATATCATCAAAATATTCTAGTGCGAAAAGACTTCCCAAAAACTCTGAATACACTTCATCAGAAAAGTCTTTTCCGATATATTGATTTGTTACAGAATCTAAATCAGTAGATGTTAAGGTTTTTAATCCTTGATAATTTACTTTTTTAATTTTTTTTCCGTAAAACCAATCTTCTTGTGCAAAAAGAGAAGTTACAAAACCAATCAATAAAAAAAACAAAACGATAGAGCGCTTATTACGCATAACAAAAACTCCGTTAAAAAGTCAAATATTTTTTTTAATTTTCAACTGACTTTTTACGCCATCTTTCAATCTAGTGAAAAACAGCTTTTTTATATGAAAGTCTGCAACGCAAACTTTGGGACAAACCTTTCAACATTATTTTTGAAGAATGATTTGCCAATTTTTAAAAGGTAAACTTCCAGGACAAACTTATAGAAGTGTATGGAACCCATAAGTTTTGTGCTGATGTAATATCTGGTGCAATACTCCACCGAATATTTACAAATGGAGTTGGTAGTTCAAGACCCAATTCCGGTTGAAGAACAAGTTTTCCCTCATCCAACTTTTCTGGATCCTGCTTGTATATCAAACTGAACATCGCATCCATATAAATAGTATTACCAATGTATTTACCAATATAAACAGTTGTATTATCAAAAAAGTTACCAGCATTCAAAACTTTTGTCTGTTCTTCTCCAGATTCTGGAGTTTCTTCATTTGGATTGTCTGATGAAGAAAAGAACGCTTGTTTAAATGCCTGTTGAAAAAACTGTGTTCTAAATGAAAATATATCAAAATTGAGTAAATCACGCAATCGGTTTTCGATTTGTCTAAACACACTATTTTGAATTAAATAGTCAATTCCAGAAACAGCAAGTTGGCCTACAGCTTGACCAACAGAAGTAACAGTATCACCAAGGAAAGCTTGACCCAATAAAGTACGAATTTCCTCGTCAGAGCGAAGTGGATTTGATGTCAAAATTGGATTAAAATTGCTTAATTTTTGGGAATCAGCTTCCAAAATAATTTTGATAACATCTCCATATTCATCTCGTTCTGGAATTTCAGCTCTAAAAGTTATAGTTGGATCAAAATTTCCAGCAGATTCATCAAAAACGATACGACCTTCTTTTAGATAAAAGTTACGACTTAAATATAATATTTCGCCGCCTTTTACGCTTAAATCCCCAGTGATAGAAAATCCAGAATCATCAAGAACTAAATGAAGAGGTTTATTTGCAGAAACAAGCCCACGAATAATCGGATTTTCTTGATTTGGATAAAATAATTTGGATTTTGGAGCAATATTTACAGTTAAATCCATTTTTACTGTAAAATCACTCTTTTTCTCCTCTTTAGAATCTGATTCATCATCACTTCCACCAAGAGAAAGATAAGCAATTGTATCCTGAGTATCCACATTTCCCGTAATTGAAAAACTGTTAGTTGTAAGAAACATCTCCAAATCACACGCAGCATTTGCTTTTATATCCAAAAATGGAACGATACAAGCTGCTGGAACCAAAGTTTTGTTCAAAGTTTTTACATGGATAAACAATTCTTCAAAAGCCCAACGATCAAACAAAACTTCCAAATCCAAACCAACTTGAGATTTTCCGTGAGTAAAAAGTGCATCATCAATTACAAATGAATTATCCCTTGCTTGGATGTTTACAGTTTTTCCAGTTAAATCCACTGCAACATAATCAGGAACTGCAATCACAAAATCATTTACAACAAAATCACCTGTAAACTCTGGATCTGAAAGCAAACCACCAAGATGAAAATCACCTTCAAGTAAACCAGATTTCATTGTGAACTGACTTAAGGCAATAATCGGACCAATATTTTTAATATCAGCCTTTATATTATCAAGATAAATATCAAACTGATTGTTTTTTATACTTCCTTGAGCAGTTAGCAAAACAGGAAATTCTCCTGTAATAGAAGCGTAAAGTTCACCAGAATTTCTAAAATATCCAACTATAGATTCCTTTGTTCCACCTGTAAAATCATATCCTGCTGGAGTTTTAAAAACTCTTAAATGATAATTTTCAATAGTTTTTGTTGCTGTGGATTCTAATTTTTTTAGATTTAAATCGGCCATAAAACTAGACAATTTTCCAGGAGTAAAAGGTGTAAAAGTTAGTTCAAAAGGTGTTTTTGCAGAAATAAATCTTGAAGTAAAATCAAAATCTCCCAAAAGTTTTCCAGAAAAATCCTTTAATCCAAAATCAAAGTTAATATGTGAAACTTTTATACCCCCAAAATCCATATTCATATCTGAGGAATAAATTGTTTTGTCTTCAAGAACCACAGTTCCATGTAGATTCATATAATTTTTTCCAAGTTTTACAGCAGCATCTAAAATATCAGCAGTAACAAACAAGTTGTTTATTGGACCTAAAAGCGAAACATTCAAAGAAAGAGAATTATCTTCTTGAGAATCTAAAATGTGTCCAGCTAAAAGATTTTCGATTCCAATTTGACCAGTTAAATAAAAATTTTCGGCAAAAGCACTTGACGAAAAACTTTCCAAAAATGGATTTGAAGCTGAAATATCCACAGAAATCTTTTCCTTTGTGGATTCACTAGCAACTTCCAACAAAACAGAAGCCGAATCCAAAATTCCCTTTTGCAAATTCCAGTTTATAGAGCCAATTCCTTCTAGCACAGAAATAGAATCTCCATAAGCAACAGAATCAATTTGAATTCCAATAGGATCAATTCTTGCAGATAAATCAATAGTTGGAGAATTTTTAAATTTATTAGATTCTTCTATCAATCGAAGAGAATTTAAGTTTACAATCCAGTTTTCCAAATCTGAAAATCTAAAATCCGCAGCAGTTTCTATCGTAATCAAATAATCAAAAATATTTATTGGTAAAGATTCAATTTCAAGCAACCCCTGAAGAGCCTCTTTTGAAGAAAAATCCATAGAAAAATTAAATCCATAATCTCCAGAAAGAACCAAAGATTCTCCAGCAGCAAAAGCCCCGTACAAACTATATGGCAAAGAATTAAGCGTAAAATTTGAAGAAAAGAAAACCTCTTTGTATTTGTTATCAGCATCAGCACTAATGGTAGAAGTAAATTCTTGACCAAAGGCTGTAATATCAAGACGAGAAACTTGAACTGTTGTTTCGTTTCCGTCAAGAGAGAGCAAAAGCATTTCATCATCTTTTTGCGTGTTAGCAACAACGGCATAAGGCAAATTGTAAGAAACTGTTGAAAAATCCGTCGAAGCATACAAATCCAAGGTCATAATATATGGAGATAAAAATCCCTTAGACAGATTTTCAAGGCTTTCTGGATTTTTCATAAAATTGGAAGCGTATTTTAATATTCCACTTAAAAATACACTTTCTAAAGAAACACTAGTTTGTAAAAAAGTTTTTTCTTCAAACAACACACTACCAGAAGCCGCAATTTTTCCAGGATTTTCACTTTCAAAATGAGAATAATCATAAGCTTCAAAAGCAAAGTCCAAAGAGCCTTTTTGTGGAATACAAGTTAATTGCAAAGCTGTTAAGAAATCTTCTCCAGCAATTAGCTGCGGAATAAAGCAAATAAATCCTTTAGAAAGTCTATCCACATAAATTTCAGCAGACAAATCTTTTCCTGAAGGCAAAGCAACTCTATTTATGAAAATTTCACCTTGGGGAGAAAGATTTTTGATATCAAAAGAACCTGTGAAATCAAAATCAAACATAGGAGACGTACAAACTAGATTATTCACAGAAACCTTTGCTAAAGTTCCAAAAACATTGTAAGAAGCGTCAATTCCCCCAGCAAATAATTTATCAGAAACGTGAAGTGTCCCATTCGCAAAATAAGTTAAATCTTTTGAATCAAGACCATAACTAACTTTATAAGAACCTGATAAATAACTTCCCAAAGCCTTGTTTACTGGAGATTTTTTGTCTTTTAGGGTTATAAAATCAAAAGGGTCAAATCTTTTTGCATTTAAAGCCACTTCTAGATTATGAATCTTTGTATCAAATCCACAAAAAATACTAAAAGGCACTCCAGCACTAAAAACCTTGCAAGAAAAAACATCATCAGAAAAATCCGCAGCAAAATCTAACCCGTTTAAGCTAAACTTGTCTCCATTGGCAGAAGTAAGTTGAAATCGAGCGATACTACCTTCCAAATCTTCACTAACAACAGCTTGAAGCCGAAGACCACTAGAAATTTCCAAAGGAGAATCCAAAGTTTTTATCGGTAAGGATAAATTTACATTTCCGTTAAAATCAATACCAGTAGCAACATTATCTCCATTTTTTTGGAGCAACTTAATATTTGGCAATTTTAATGTTGCAACAATATCCTTGTGAGAAAATTGAAATTCTGTATTTTTCAAGGTAATTTTACAAGGAATACTAAACTTAAAAGGCTTTTTTTCATTTTTTATCACTTCTTTTTGATTTTGTTCATTAGACAAATCTTTAGAAGAATCAGACAAAGATAAAATTCTTTCCAAAACAGAAGCATTACTTTCAGAATTCCAAGTAATTTTTGTCTTGTTTACAGTAATGGAAGTTAGAAAATCCTGAATAAAAGACAAGTCCAAAAGTCGAGCATCCTCTGATTTTAGGAAAAGAGCTTTTAACTTGTATCTTACAACCACAGAATCTACAGAAATAATCGGCTGATTTGTTGTTCCGTCTAAAATCTGAATATCAGAAATCTTTAATCGAGTTAAAATGTTTGGGGATATAGAATTGATACTAAGTTTTAGGTTAAATTTTTCATCAAGTAGAGTTAAATATTTATCTTTTATTTGATTTAAAGTTGAATTTAGGGCATTATAAATAGGGCGTAACAAAAACAAGGCTGTTACCAACATGAGAACGATAAAAAAACTGCCTAAACCAAACTTAAAAACTTTAGATTTCATGAATATCTTTAGACTATAAATATATCAAATCTTTTGTTTTAAGGAAACAAGGAAACCACTATGATATTAAAAAACTTTGTTGTATTTGAAGGAATCGATGGAGCTGGAACTTCCACCCAACTAAAGATTTTAAAGGATAAACTACAAAATAAAAATGTTTTTTTTACTGTAGAACCAACAGAATTACCAACTGGTAAATTTTTGCGTACAATTCTCTCTGGAAGCGTAAAAGTTGCCCCAACCACAGCTGCCTTTTTGTTTGCTTCGGACAGAAACGAGCACCTTTACGGAAAAGATGGAATCTTAGAACAAACTCAAAAAGGCAATATTTGTATTTGCGATAGATACATTTTTTCCAGCCTAGCTTATCAATCAAATGAATGTGGAATGGAACTTCCTAAAAAATTAAACGAAGATTTTCCATTGCCAGAATATTTGTTTTATTTTTCAATTAAGCCAGAACAATCATTAAAACGAATTACAGGGCGAGGTGTTACAGAAATCTACGAAAAACAAGATTTTTTGGAAAAAACAAAGGCTCAATACGATAGAATTATTGCAGATTTTAAAGAACATTCTGATATTAAAATTATAGAAATTGATGCCACTTCTCCAATTGAAGAAATTGAAAAAATTATATGGAATGTTGTGGAAAAACTTCCGATAGTTTAAAGGTGAAAAAATCAACTTCTCTTTTTAGTGGAATTTTAATATCAATTTTATTTCTCATTTTTACTTGTGGATTTTTGTGTTCTTACGCCATAACTTTTAAAGAGCAATATTACAATTTATTTCACGTTCACTATCAACAATATCCAGATGATGTAATGGAAAATATTTATTGGTTACAACGAGCCACCGCCGCAGATTTTTGTAATCCTCGTTACGCTTTGGCAAAAATTACCAACGAAGAAGAATGGGAAAAATACCGCTATCTTTTTATGATGCATATAAATCTAAAACTTGCAGAACAACATTTGCGTCTTGGAAAAACTTGGGACAAACAATTTGCCTACTTTTACGATGAGCCTTGGAAAGAAGAATATTTACGAAACTTAGAAACCGCCGAAAGTTGCTACAGGGAAGGTTTAGTTTATTGGGACGAAGCAAAATCTTGGGCAGAACTTGCAAATATGGGAAAATTTCGCTTTATGTTTTTGACAGATATTCAGTATTGGGAAGATGAGCGAGAACGTATCTACACAGGAGACCTTGATTACGAAAAAATTATCACTCGAGAGCTAAATCGCCTTCAATCTGTAAAAGACACCTTCAACGCAATGGACGAAAATACGTATTAGGAGAAATTATGGCTGTCTTAGAAGTTTTCTCAGACTTCATAAAAGACAGCCATTTTTGTCATTTTTCATTAAGTTTTGAATTCTTTTTCAAATTTTCAAAAAAAACTCTTTAGTTTTACTAAAATTTTTAAACTTCTTGCTTAATATTATTATAGAGAAACTTTTAAGGTTTGGGAAAATATTTCCCCTAAGGGAGAGGTTATGAAAAAATTTGATGATTTAACATTTTCAGATCATTATATGTTTGAAAAGGTTTTACAAAACAAAGAGATTTGCAAAGAAATTTTAGAACGTTTACTCAAAATCAATATTACGCACATTGAATATCCAGAAATTGAAAAAGAAATTAGTCCTTATTACGAAACAAAAGGAGTTCGCCTTGATGTTTATGTAAAAGATAAGGACGAAGTTTTTGATATTGAACTTCAAAATTTTATGGATGTAAGTATTCCTCTACGTTCTAGATATTATCAGTCAATTTTGGATATGGATAATTTGATAAAAGGCGAATATTACTCTGAATTACCAACTAGTTATATAATTTTTATCTGTAGTTTTGATCCTTTTTACAAAGAACTGCCAATGTATACATTCACAACCCACTGTGAGGAAGATAATACCTTGATTTTCGAAGATAAAACTATAAAAAAGGTATTTAACGCCAAGGCATATACAAAAGAAAAAGATGTAGCAATAAAAGCATTTTTAGAGTATATTTGCAATAAGAAACCTGTTGATGATTTTACAGATAAGATTGAATCTGTAGTAAAAATAATAAAACAACAAGAAGTCAACAGAAAGGAGTATAATACTGTGAATATACACGACCAAGATTCTTTTCTACGTGGCAAAAAAGAAGGTATTTCGCAAGGTGCAGAACAAGCAAAACTTGAAACTGCAAAAAAATTACTTCAAAATAAAATACCTCTTGAGATAATTCTAGAATCTACAGGTATATCTAACGAAACATTACAGTTTCTGGTAAAAGAGATGGACGAAAATACTTATTAGGAGAAATCAGCTTTGAAAAGCTGGGAAACTTTACGAGGGGAGAAAACCCTTTTTTTCGATTAAAAGGGTTTTCTCCCCTCGTGCACCCCTCTTTCCCAAAAGAACGACCAAAGACCTGCCGGTCTCTGGACTCTGGGCAAACGGGGTTGGTTCTGGGGGGGGGGTTGAGTTTTTCCCTCACGGACTGGGATGATGTCAGGAATGGCTCTACGAGCATTCCGTGTGTATACGGTTACTGAGCGTAGTTAAAGTAATGGTGTTTGGGATTGTGTGTAAAACTTTTTTGAGTAATTTGTTTGATTCTAAATCATATTTTTTTATTAACTACTTTTACAAAGATTTTTTTAATCATATAATATGACTATGATTACTAGTTTTTTATCAGTTGCACAGCAAGTTTTAATACTTTTTATTTTATTGACAATTGGCTTTATTTGCACAAAGGCAAAGTTTTTTACAGAAGACTGCATTTCTGGAATTGCGAAGTTTTTGCTTTACACCGTAACTCCTTGTGTTATCGTAAATTCTTTTAATCGAGAATACGATCCAACTATGCTAACTGGTCTTGGGATTTCATTTTTGGCAGCTCTTGGAATCCACATTTTTTGTATAATCATAACTCATCTTTTTATGAAAGACTCTGAAGAATCAAGACAAATAGTTCTTCGTTTTGGCACTGTTTTTTCTAACTGCGGATATATGGCACTTCCTCTACAACAAGCTATTTTGGGAAGTGAGGGGGTTTTCTACGGGGCTGCTTTTATTGCGGTTTTTAATCTCGTAAACTGGACATACGGACTTTTCTTAATGGGCGGGAAAGAAACCAAAATCACTGCAAAAAAGGTTTTTATAAATCCTGGCGTAATTGGCATTTGCATTGGACTTTTGTTGTTCCTAACTCCACTAGAATTACCCACTTTGATATTAACCCCAGTACAAAGTTTGGCAGCCCTAAACACTCCTCTTCCAATGTTGATAATTGGCTACTACATGGCAAAAATCACTTCATTTTCCGTACTAAAAGACAAAAAACTCGTTTTATCAATTTTTTTGCGATTAGTTTTTCTTCCCCTTTGTGTTTTTGGCATTCTTTACGCCTGTGGGCTTCGAGGCACACTTTTTACTTCCATGGTGATAGCAGCCAGTGCTCCAACTGCCGCAAATACTGTAGTTTTTTCCGCCATGTTCAAAAGAGATTCAAGCCTAGCTGTGGCACAAGTGGCAATTTCTACCCTATTTTCCATTTTAACAATGCCACTAATTGTAAGCCTTACAATGATTATATAATTTTGGTGATAAAATGATTGTAGTGCAAAACATTTTTCTATCCCTAATGATTTTATCCTCAGTTTACTTTTCCTATCTCGATATTAAAACGCAAAAAATTCCAAGACTTTATTCATACATTTTTATAGGCTTTTCTCTTTTAGGGGGAATTTTTGTTACAAGTTCCCCTCTTTCTACAATTATTGCAGGATTTTTAGGCTTCGGACTTTTCTTTCTTGTACGAAAAATCACCAAAAACAAACTGGGCTTAGCAGATTGCTTTTTTTCCAGTGGAATCGGCTTTTTTTTCGGGTTTCGAATCTGGATTGCTATTTCCTTTCTTGCATGTGGAACAGCACTAATCAAATTTATACAATTCTTCATCGCAAAACAAATCCTAAAAGACACAAACCGCTGCAACGATTACGCAGAAAACCTAAAACCTTTCATCCCCTTCATTCCCTGCATGGCACTTTGGACAATAATCATTTCATTCCATGCCTTAGTTTTGGAGTTGTAGTTTTTTCGGTAATATGGTTGATGTAAGAAAAACTTTGGGATTTTCAATAATATCAAATTCTAAAGAGAATATACTTTCAAATCACCTAATTCTTTTGCAAGTTGTTCAACAGTTTCTAGAGAAAGCCCTGTTCCCTGTGCAAATGGGAGAATTTTGAAAAAAAAAGTGCTTTTTAAAAATTATTTTTAGTCTTCATTCCAATTTAATCTTGCCGCCATATTATTTGTAGAAATATAGTACCAATATTCTGAATAAAACTTTCTTCCAACTGATAAATATTCATAATCAGATCCCCAAGCCTCAAAAAAAACTATAGAATTGTCATCAGAATCTTTTACATGCTTATCTAAAACAAGTTGTTCTTCTAAATCCATTTTTACAATAAAATATCCTTTTTTTCCCTGCTTATCTTTGTATAACCCGCTAAAAATTTTGTAATCATCATAGGTCAAACTCGTGTACATATCATAACAGTCAAGAACAAATTGCTGTGGTTCACCAACGTAGTCTTTCGAAAAAATGTAAAAAGATTCCCAATTTTCATCTAACATAGTTGGAGTTAAAGTTCCGTAAGATGTTTTGTAATCTGTGTATCTATATTCATTTTCATCTAAAGCATCTTTGGGAAATGGTTCAATTTCTTTAAGATAACCACCAAAAATCCAACCAGCAGGATCGTTATTATGTAGTATTTTCACCCATTTATTATGTATTCCATCAATCTCTACCTCTGTTCCAATATTGGAAACATATACAACATAATTATCAGGATAAGTATTGATAACTTTTGACATGGGATTTTCTAATTCTTGTACCTTTACTCCATCTTTATTATTAATCCTATAATATTTATTTTTAGCTATAGTTAAATTATTAAATCCTAATTCTTGTTCTTTTTCTAAATATTCTAATTCTTTTTTTATGTATTTCAAAATTTCTTCTTGATAAAACACATCAGGAACTAACTCTGAATAACTAATATTACATTTTTGTGCGTTAATATCTTTTAATCCAGAATGAAATAGTAACAAAGCAACTTCATATTGACCACTTATTAATGAATACATAAATAGATTAGTTCCATTATAAAATTCTTGATTTCCATATATATTTATGTAATTCAACCATTCGTACATAGTTTTATTTCGTAATTCTAATACAGCTTTTGGGTATCTATGCAAAATTTTATCTTCTACGTATTCTTTTTCTGAAGATATTTGAGTATAAATCAATGTTGTTTCTGTAAGTTTTTTTACAAGATAATTAGTTTCATATTCAGTAGGATCTGGCTCACCTATCATTGTATATTTTGTATGAATTGTTTTATCTTCCAAAATATAAGTTCCACTTTGTCCAACACCCCTATAATTAAGACCGCTACGATAAAAATTATTTTCCAAAAATGTCATATAATAAGAAGCTTGTTCAATGTTTACATTCGGATAATATTCAACATAGCCAGAAAACCAATTTCCTAGCAAGTTTTCATAATTTACTTCTAATTCTTCTTCTTCATCTGTTTTAATTTTTTCAGGCACAACACTTACATAGGCACTAAAAATCCAGCCCTCAATAGAATCTGTTTTTATTCTTAACCAAAAACTATATTTATTATCTATTCTATCAAGCTGACCAACTTCAATAACATCCACTTCTCTATTATTTTCCAAAACTGTAATTACATCACTATCTAATGTTTGGGCTTTCCTAACTCGTAAACCTTCTGGACTTTTTATCCAACATTTAAATTTACTAGTTTCATTTTTTTTAGAACTTTCCTTATCTCCATCTTGGAATTCCACAATCTCTGATTCAGTTTTATAAGAAAGATTTGTTTTATCATCGTTTTTTTCTAATTCAGAATTTGATATTTTTTGAGTTTTGTTACAACCTAAAAAAGAAATACAGATTAATAACAGAATAATAGATTTTATATTGCGTGTCATTTTTTACTTCCTCAAACTATGATATAAAGTAATTTTATCATAGCTGAGAAAGCTTGTGTAGATTATCAAGACGGAAATACAGGTGACCAAGGGACGTTTTACGTAAATCCTTGACTCACCTTTGTTTTGGTTTTTCAAACATTGTAGAAACAAAAACAAAAAAAAGCCCCGAAGCACTTCACTTTCCAGCAACTTCGGGGCATTTTTCATCTATAAAAAATCTTATTCAAGAAATCTTATTCAGCTCTTAAGCTTGTGTTTTTAACAATAACGTCGTGGGCAGAACCTTCGTTAATAGAAGCCTGAGAAACAAGAGTGATTTTTGCCTTTTCTTGAAGTTCAGGAATTGTCATAGCACCACAGTTACACATTGTATGACGGATTTTGCTCATAGACATACAAACATTGTCGTGAAGGCTTCCAGCGTATGGAACGTATGAATCAACACCTTCTTCAAAAGAAAGTTTGCTTGAACCGCCCATATCATAGCGTTGCCAGTTACGAGCACGATTAGAACCTTCGCCCCAATATTCTTTTACATAACTACCATTAACAATAAGTTTGTTTGTTGGGCTTTCATCAAAACGAGCAAAATAACGACCAAGCATTACAAAGTCAGCACCCATTGCCAAAGCCAATGTCATGTGATAGTCGTGAACAATACCACCGTCAGAACAAATTGGAATATAAATACCTGTTTTTTCGTAATATTCATCACGAGCCTTTGCAACTTCGATTGTAGCAGTTGCTTGACCACGGCCAATACCCTTTTGTTCACGAGTGATACAAATAGAACCACCACCAATACCGATTTTTACAAAGTCTGCCCCTGCTTCCGCCAAGAACATAAAACCTTCACGATCAACTACGTTACCAGCCCCAACCTTTGCATTAGGCCATTTTTCATGAATATCATGCAAAGCACGGCGTTGCCATTCTGTAAAACCTTCAGAAGAGTCTAAAGTCATAACATCAACACCAGCAGCCAAAAGAGCAGGAACCCGTTCCATATAGTCCCGAGTGTTAATACCAGCCCCAACAATGTAGCGTTGTTTTGAATCAACAAGTTCTAGAGGGAAAGTGTCATGACTAGCATAGTCCTTGCGGAAAACCATATATTTTAGATTTCCAGCTTTATCAACGATGGGAAGAGAGTTTAGCTTTTTTGCCCAAATAATGTCAGAAGCTTCAGCCAAAGAAATACCGTCTTCACCTGTAATCAAGTCTTTTAGAGGAGTCATATAGTCAGCAACTTTTGCAGACATATCAGCCTTACCAATGCGGAAATCACGACTTGTGATAATACCTTCAAGTTTTCCGTTTGGAGAACCGTCAGCAGTTACAGCCACAGTTGAGTGTCCTGTTTTTTCCTTCAAATCAACAACTTCTTGCAAAGTTGAATCAGGACGCACGTTAGAATCAGAAGTTACGAAACCAGCTTTGTATCCCTTAACACGAGCAACCATTGCAGCTTGATTTTCAATAGTTTGAGAACCGTAAATAAAAGAAATACCGCCTTCTTTTGCAAGAGCTATGGCAAGTTTGTCATCAGAAACAGATTGCATTACAGCAGATACCAAAGGAATGTTCATAGTGATAGCACTTTCTTCACCCTTTTTAAATTTTACAACAGGTGTTTTTAAGTTGACATTAGCAGGAATACATTCAGCAGAAGTGTATCCTGGAACAAGTAAATATTCCCCAAAAGTGTGTGATGGTTCTTCAAAATAGTAAGCCATAGTTTCGTTTTCTCCTAATATTTTTATGTATTTAATCGCATAGTATAAAGAAACCATATTTCACTGTCAACCTCAAAATACCATAAATGTCAGTAAAACTAGGATTTTTTTTTATTTTTTTTGGGGTCATTTTTTGGTTGGTTCGCCTTGGTTCGACTACGCTCACCAACCTCACCAACCAAAAAACCGGACTTTCCGCAGTTCCGCGTCTACCGCGCTCCATTCCTACGGAACGCCTTTGGCGCTGCTACAATCCCTTGCCCGAACTGAACAAAATCCCTAATAAAGATACTTTTATTACCAAAAAAAGAAGAAAATTTAACATTAAAAAAAATAATTCATTATAATTTGACAAAACATAGCCTAGAAAATACACTAAAAAAAACTTCATAGATGTACAAGGGGAAAAAATGAAAAAATCACTTAAAATCAGATTAACATTTATCATTTCACTACTTGCAATTATTTCAATGGTTGGAATCGGATTTTATGTTACAGATTATGCTGCAAAAGAGTATACAATTCAAGTCGAAAAAACTCTTCTTGAAATCGCAAAAAGTTCAGCAAAACAAATCAAAGCAAAAGTAGACCAAGAATTCGCCCTAATTCACGCCTTTGCGAAACTGCCAGTTATAACAAAATCTGATTACACAATGGAAGAATTTGAAGCAAAAACTGATGTCTTAGAAAAATGTCAATTCTTTTTACCATTTTATCTACAATTTCCAAACAAATACGAAAACATCGCATTTTACGACAAAGACGGTTATCTCGCCCTTCCTAACGGAAATATTTTACAATTACAAGACAAGCCCTATATTGTAGGTCCTTGCTCCACAGGTAAAGATTATGTTGAAGATCCACGATTTTCATCAGTAAACAACCAAGTTTTGATGTTTTTATCAACAGTAGTAAAAGATTCAAACAGCAAAGTTTTAGGTTGTATGGTTTCCGTTCTAAGAGGTAACGTAATTAACGATATAGCTAACAGCGTAGAAATTCTTCCAAATATTCACCCAATTATCGTAAACAAAATTTCAAATGAAATAATCACTAGCGTAGACAAAGAATATTCAGAAAACGAAACCAGATTACAAGAATACACAAGTACAATTCTTTCTCTAACAAACAACCCAAAATTACAATATTACACAAATCACTCCACAAATGAAAAAATGTTAGCCATTTCATATCCAGTAGAAGGATACGATTGGGAAGTAGTTTGTACAGTTCCTTACGATGCCTTTTTCAAATCCTTAGATTTCCTAAAAGAAAACGTTATTATTTTAGGAATCTTCGCCGTATTACTCATAATTGTAGTAAGTATTATTATTATCTCTCGAACAATGAAACCACTAAACAATTTAAATACATCACTAAAAACTTCCATCTCAGAAATTGCTAGTGGTCATGCAGATTTGACAGGACGCATCAAAGTAAAACGCAATGATGAAATTGGAGATGTAATTTTAAGTTTCAACAAATTCACAGAAATTCTCCAATCATTAATTACAAACATCAAAGGTTCTCGCCACAAACTAGAATCTGTAGGTCACGACCTAAAACAACGTACTGAAAACACAACGAACTCCATAAAATTGATTATTGACAGCAGTGAAAACGTAGGAACTCAATTACAAGAACAAAACAACAACGTAGAACTCACATCAGAAGCTGTTAAAAATAACACAGAATTTATACATTCATTCCAACGAGCTTTGGAAGAACAATCTTCAGACGTTTATCTAGCTTCAACCTTTGTTAAACGTATGATAACAAGTATAAATTCAGTTTCTGATGATATCGAAAAACTAGTATCAGCCTTTGCAGAATTGATTTCAAAAGCAGAAACAGGTTCTGCAAAACAAAAAGACGTTGATGAACAAATCGAACGAATTGTAAATCAATCAAAATTGCTACAAGAAGCAAACCAAACCATTGAGAACATAACCGCCCAAACAGGATTACTCGCAATGAATGCAGCTATCGAAGCCGCCCACGCAGGAGAAGCTGGAAAAGGCTTTAGTGTTGTTGCAGACGAAATACGAAAATTATCTGAAACATCCTCAGAACAGACAAAAACAATCGGAAAACACCTTGAAGACATTGAAGATACAATAGAAGCAATCGTTAGCGTATCACAACAATCTAGCGAGGCTTTTATTTCCGTTGCATCACAAATCAAAGAAACAGACACAATCGTAACAAATATCAAAACAACACTAAGCGAAGAAGTTGCTGATTCCCAAAAAATCAACGCTTCACTAGTTTCAATGAATACAAGTTCTACAGAAGTAAAAGATTGCGGATTGGAAATCTCAAAAGCCAATAAACAAATCATCAAGAGCGTTGAAAACCTACAAAACACAACCAACGAGATTAAAAACAGTATGGAACAATTAAGCCAATGTATTGAATCCATTAAAGAAACAGAAATTGCTCTAAAAGATATTTCTCTAGACGTAAATAATTCTATCGGAGAAATCAACCAACAAATCGACCAATTCAACGTTTAACAAACTTTTGACCCCAGAAAATGTAAAAACAAATTACATATTTTGGGGGTCATTTTTTGGTTGGTTCGCCTTGGTTCGACTACGCTCACCAACCTCACCAACCAAAAAACCGGGCTTTCCGCAGTTCCGCGTCTACCGCGCTCCATTCCTACGGAACGCCTTTGGCGCTGCTCCAATCCCTTGCCCGTTCAGCTAATAATAAAACTACCTGTGATAAGAACCTATTTTTTATTTACTACAAAATCCATGTAATTTTCAGAAGTAATTACATCAAATGGAATATTTGGATAATTATTTGAAAAAGTAAGTGGACATTTTGAATTTGCTTTTTTGGGATTGTATTTAAACTCATAAGCAAAAAGATTTTGTTCAGCTTCTTCTATAAAATCAATTTCTTGTTTCTGAGTTGTTCTCCAAAAATAATATTTTGCATTTTTGTTATGATATGCATTATTTTTTATTCTTTCACTAATCAAAAAATTTTCCCAAAGCACTCCAATATCACTTCTTAAATCAACTGGGGAAAAATTAGAAATTACAGAATTACGCACACCGTTATCATAAAAATAGATTTTTATACTTTTCTTCAATTCATTACGAACATTGCGACTATAGGACCGAATATGAAAAATGACATAAGCTTTTTCAAGTAAATCAACATAGCGCTGAACAGTTACTGTATCAATTCCTAAAAGATTTCCCAGTTCATTAAACGATACTTCACTTCCAACTTGCAAAGCCAATGCTTGAACCAATTTTTCTATTACAGAAGATTTTCTAATATCTTGAAATTCAAAAACGTCTTTATAAAGATAACTATTTACAATATTTGTTAGGATTTCCTTTTCTTCGCCAGGATTATTTACAACATCGGGATAAAATCCATAAACAAGCCTATTTTTTAACAGTCGCATTTCTTCTAACATTGAAGTATGATTTACAAGTTCATTTGTTGAAAAAGGAAAAAGATTATATTCAAATTTTCTTCCAGTCAATGGTTCATTTATTGAATTTGATAAGTCTAGAGAAGATGAACCTGTTACCGCAAGCTGAACATTCGGAAAAGAATCATGAAGAAGTTTTATTGTAAGCCCAATATCTTTTACTCGTTGAGCTTCATCAATAACTATAAAATCAGAATTCCCTACAAAAGATTTTAATTTTGCAGAATTGGCTTCTGAAAGAAACTGTCTTACATCACTTTCATCACAATTCCAAAATTGCACTTTTTTTTCAGAAGAAACAGAGGTAAGAATATTTTTCAAAAGAGTTGTTTTTCCAACTTGACGAGGTCCAATCAATAAAAGAACTTTTCCTTTTCCAATTTTTGACTCTAAAACTGCTTTTAAATCTCTTTCAATTCCGTTCATAGTATAAATATTATAATATTTAATGAATATAATCAACAAATATTATAATATTTATTGATTATATTCAAAATTTGTTATGATTTTTCAGCCACAAGAAAATATGGGTCAGAAAAAGAATAAATTGTTTGAGATTTTTTGAATTTATAATCTAAATATTCACAATATTTTCTCAACATAAGATTTTTTGTATATTGTTCCATGTAAATGTAATCTGGTTTTCCGTCGGATGTGATTGGGAGAATGATTATTTCGTTACTTATTCTCTTATCATTAATTTCTCGATTAAAATTATATTTTTGGGAAAGACGATTTAATAATGTTGCAGTAAATAAATATGAATATTTTGTGTTTTTAGAATTCTTTAAATGTGTAATGTGATCACTTGCAACAAACTTAAAAGGTTCGTAAAAACAAGAGCCTACACTTCCACTATTTGCAAGACTCAAGCAATTTTCAAAAATTCTGACTCCTGTTCCGTTTGAAATAAAATTATCTACTCCATTATTTTGTGCAGAAGATGAAACATAAGGAATTGAACCGTCTTTTTGATTTTCCTTTGTCAATCTTTTTCCACGTTGTATTATATCAAATAAATCTGTAAGTAAAAATGCTTTCCATTCTTTATTTTCCAATGGTTCAATTTCTTGATAATATAATTTTGATAATTGTTTTTGTGCGTAAGTTTTGTATTCAGAAAGTTTTTCTTGTTCCAATTCGTAAATGTAATTTTCCATAAAGTCATAATCAGGTTCACCATTTTCTGAAACGGGAAGCAGGATTTTCTGATTTTTAATCCTTTCTTGAGCAAATTTATACCCATATCCATATTTAGATATAGTTGCTTTATCAATGCATTGTTTTTCAAAAAGGCCTATAAATCTTGAAATATAAGAATGATCTTTATTTGTTATTTTTTCTACATGATCGGTTGCAATAAAATCATGGGATTGATAAGAAACATAACCAATAGTTGCACTATCAACAGTAAGAACACCACCTTTTTCAGTTGCCTTATTTTGATAAAAATCATCTAAAGCATTGTTTGTTGCTGAACACGTAATTCTTGGAATAAAACCATTTTTTATTAAATTCTGAGGTTTTGTTGTTACACTTCCTGTTACTTCAAACAAATCTCCAATTCTAAACTCTTTCCATTCTCTGTCGCTTAATTTAAAGTTTTTTTTTACGCTATCAGCTTTTTCAGCTTCAATTTCTGAATCAACATTTTCAAAAAGATAGCGACGACCTTGCATTATCATACTAAATTCAAAACTTAGATAATCCCCAACAGTTTTTTCAAAATCAGCATCAGTTGGAATTTCATCATTAAAATAATAAAAACTATGTAGCCATTCGTCTTGTGCATTTACAGTTGTTTTTACACAAAATTTATTTTCAGCTTCAATTCGGTCAAACCACACATCAAGTAAATGTTGTTTTTTGTCTTTGGCAGCTTCTGTTTCCAAAAGTCCAACGTGGGGAGAAACCTTAAATCCATCATCTTCAAAATTTATAAACTTACAGATTTTATCTTTTGGATGTGGCTGTCCAGAAGTAAAAACTGCAATACACGGAATTACCCCAATTCCGTAAAAAGTGTCTTTTTGAAGCATTATCACGCCTTCCAAAGTGTGATTTTTCAAAATACTTTCTTTTATTTGCTGTTCTTCATTGGTTTTTCCAGTCATGGAACTTTGAGGAACGATTACTGCACAACGAGAATTTGGCAAAAGCGAATCTAGAAGATGTTCTGTAAACGCAATTTCATACAAACTAGAATCTTGTTTTGAACCTTGAGAATAAGGGGGATTTAACATTCCAACTGTAGCACGAAAATCTGCTTGAAGTTGCTTTGGATTTTTCATTAAAAAATCATCACAGTGAAGATTGCTTTTTCCGTCTCCTCGCAAAATCATATTTGTTGTTGCAACGGTAAACATATCTGGACGAAGTTCTATTCCAAACAACTGATTTTTACGAATATTCAATTTTTCACTTTCATTATTTGTTTTTAAAAGCATTGTATGAAGAGCGGCAACTAAAAATCCCCCTGTTCCACAACATGGGTCAAAAACTCTGTCTGTAGATTTTAATTCCAGCAAATCGCAAAAAAGTTCAGTAATGTGCCGAGGTGTTAAAACAATTCCCAAAGATTGTCCACTTCCGCCAGAATATCGCATAAATTCGCCATAAAATCTACCCAAATAATCTTCTGTTGATTTTGAATATTTTATTGTTTTATATAATTTTTTATCTAAAAATTCTGTAAAAAATCTTAACGGTGTTTTCTTTAATGCAGAATGAACTTCATTTAATTTTGTACTATCTTTTATTACATTAAATTGAGAAATAATTTTATCTATTTTAGTAATCGGAGATAAATCTGTTCTTTGGAAACTTGAAATTATGGCATTATGGATTTTTTGTCCGTCTGTGATTTGATTATCACCAACCAAAGAATCAATGCTAAAATTCCCATTATCACGTTCTCGTAAAGCAAGTAAAATTCCAGAAACTACAAGAGGTTTTTCTTCATCTTTCATATTTCCATATTTAAACAAATACTCATGAAGTTCTTTCGCATCAGCCAAAATTTCTGCAAGTTCTTTTTCATTTTCAGTAGCTTCTTTTAAGACATCACGCAAATAATATTCATCAATATTTTCAGAATTGAATGAAATAAATGATTCCACATCTTCTAGTTCAAAAAGATTGCAACGGTCATCAACAAAAAGAGGAGTGATTTTATGTTTTTTCTCTGAACCAGAAATTCCAAACGCAAAAATCTTTTTATAATTTGTATTTTGGGCTAAATGTTTTGCATAAAACAAGGCTCCGTTTACAGCATAATCTGTAATATCTTTTGTTTCCATACTAATTAGATTGTTAGAATCTAATTTTATGTGATTTTTCAAATCTGCTTTATCTTCTATAACGATAACAAAGTCTTTTACAACACCCACATATTCTGGGAACCCAGCTTTTCCTGTTCCTCTTTTAGAAGCTGATTTTAACGCATCATCAATTTCTTTTATTGTACTTCCTTGGGCATCAAGTTTAATTCCTGCTTCCTTTAATAAATCGTGTACCCATAAATCTGTAGTTGCTTCTTTCTTTGCCATTTTGTATGTCCGTTTAATAATCATTTAGCGAAGATAGTTCATCAAATAGAGAATTACTTCACTAATATATTATACTAAAAGAGAAGTTTTATCAAATTTAAGAGAATTATTTCGTTTTAAGATTATTCTTTTCTACAAAAAGAGAAGTTAGATTTTAAATATGAAACATGAAGAATTAAATGCTGTATATGGCTCTAATATAAAACGATTACGTAAATCAAAAAATCTTTCCCAAGAAACTCTCGCCGAAAAAGCAGACATCAGTCCAAGTTTTTTAAGCGATATTGAAAACGGCAAAAAATGGGGTTCCTTTGAAACTCTTGTTTCTCTTGCAAACGCTTTGGAAGTTGAACCTTACGAATTACTCCTGCCACCACAAACAAGCATTTCCTACGACACAAAACGCACAAAAGATTTAATGAATCGCCTTCGCAAAAACTTATGCGAAGTTGTAGACACACTGGAAGATTTTCTTGGGGAGAAGTAAGGAAAAATAAGTTACTTGCAAAAAAACATAACAAGATATATATTGAAAGAAAGGAAATGCCCAATCTCAATTTGGACGTCTCCACGTACGGATAAAAAGCCGCCACGAAAACGGTCAATTGAAGTGCACCCCTAAAGTTGGACAAATAAAGTTCAATTTTAGGAGGTGCATTTTTTATGTCTAAATACTCAGAAGAGTATAAGTTAAGAGTTGTAAAAGCTTATATATCAGGAGAAGGTGGAACTGAAACAGTTGCCAAAAAGTATAAAGTCGCAAGAACTTGTCTTAAACAATGGGTTGCACAATATAAATTGACAGGTAGTTTTACAAAACCAACACGCCATTTTAGTGGAGAATTTAAGCTAAAAGTGTTAAACTATCAGCAAGAGCATCATCTTTCAGATCTGCAAACAGCTTTGATTTTTGGAATAACAAATCAAGGGACAATCTGTGCGTGGCGAAAGAAGTATATTACCGGTGGTACAGAAGCTCTGTTTCAGAAACAAGGCAGGCGTTCAAAAATGCCAAAGAAAAGTTTAATACCGAACAAACCAAGAGAAGAATGGACGAAAGATGAAGAACTGGCATATCTTCGCATGGAGAATGAATACCTAAAAAAATTAAGTGCCTTAATTCAGGAAGACAAACAACGGGAAAAAGACTCAAAGAACAAAAAATCAGAGTCATCAAAGAATTAAGGCAGAATTACTCCGTTGCAGATTTGACAAAACTTACAGGTTTGCCAAGAAGCTCATTTTACTACTCAGAATCTCATCCAAAGCAAGATAATCACAAAGAAGAGCGAGAACTTGTTCAGCAGATTTATCATGCAAATAAAGGGCGGTATGGGTACAGAAGAATTACTCTAGAATTCAGAAACAGAGGAAAGTCAACAAACCACAAAGTAATTCAGAAACTTATGCATGAAGAACGTATTGTGTGTAAGGTCCGCCAGCATAAATACAATTCATACAAAGGCAGGGTTGGAAAAGTTGCTCCAAATCTCTTGAGCCGGAATTTCAGTACAACAAAATCTAATGAAAAATGGGTTACAGATGTTACACAGTTTAATCTGTTTGGAACAAAGCTTTATCTTTCCCCAATTCTTGATTTACATGACCAGTCATTAATCAGCTGGAATCTTTCTGAAAGCCCGAACTATGCTCAGACAGTTGATATGCTTGAAAAGGCATTTGCACAAATTCCTGATGGGACAAATCTGATTCTTCATTCTGATCAGGGTTGGCAGTACCAGATGTATGATTATCAGAGGCGTTTGAAAGAAAAAGGAATCCGACAGAGCATGTCCAGAAAAGGGAATTGTCTTGATAATTCTGTAATGGAAAATTTCTTTGGTTTATTAAAATCTGAGCTTTTGTATTTACAGGAGTTTGAGTCTGTTGAACATTTCAAAAAGGAATTGATTGAATACTTGTCTTGGTACAACGAAAAAAGAATTAAAGTTAAATTAAAAGGACTGACCCCTTTACAATTCAGGAATCAGTCCTTAAAATCAGCCTAGTTAAAGTGTCCAATAATTGGGGTGCACTTCAAATTATGTGGCGGCTTTATTTTTACTCTTTATCTTTCTTTTTTAGGAAAGAGAGCAATGCTATAACTGTACTAGCAACAGTTGCAACACAAGTTACTACTGCAATAACTAATTCTAAAGTCATAACAAGCCTCCCTATTCAATTATTTCAGCAAAAGCCGATTTACTTTGGGAGTAGGGAGCGACGGCTAAAAGCCGGAAAATTGCGAGTGACGCAGCAATTTTAGCGAGTCTCGGTTGAGCCCCTGCGAAACCGTAGCCTGAAATTAGGCATTTCCAATAATTAAATTACGCTATGGTTTTGTATAATTTCTTTCTCACCATCCCCCTACCACTCTTCCAACATTAAATTGCACTTATCTTTGAAAATCTGAAAGTCTTTTATATTTTTTGTAACAAGAATAAAATTGTTGGCAATAGCCATTGAGGCAATTTGTGTGTCTAAAATTGGGGTTGGAAATCCTATAGAAATCAGTTTTTGTGTTATCGAGGCATTTATAAAGGCTGCATGTTCATCATAAGGAATAATTTTGAAGGATGGTTTTACATAATCTATCAAGAAAGAATACAAATCGGTTTTTCTTTTTCCTTCTGGGAGCAAATTTACACCTTTTAGAAGTTCAAACCAAGTTATGCTACTAATTACAGAAGACATTTGATAAAATTCTAAATTGGTTAAGATATTTTGTGAAGGAAGTGGCTTTGTAACTTCTGATATAATATTTGTGTCTAGTAAATAGATTTCTTTCAAAATATGCTCTCCTCACTATATTTTTCTTTGTTTCTCTCTAAGTTTTTTTCAAAGGCTTCATAGTCGGATTGTTCAAGTCCGCCTGTTTTTTCTTTCCATTTTTTTACGTGTTCTATAAATGAAGGACGATAGTTTTTCTTTAATTGAATATATTCATCAATTCCAATGATTACAGCACTAGTTTTTCCATGCTTTGTAATTTCTATAACGTCACCATTTTCTGCAAATGTTACGTATTCGCTGAGTTTTGCTTTTATATCAAAAAGTGGAGCTGTCATATAACCTCCAAGACTGTATAATATAGTTATATAATAGTCATATTTAATATGTATGTCAACTTTTTTTAGGCAAGGGATTGGAGCAACAGCGGAGCTGTCCCGACCGTTAGGGAGTGGATGAGCCGCGGTAGACGGCGAATTGCGGAAAGCCCGTTTTTTTTGCGAAGCAAAAAATGACCCCGTAAACTAAATAAAAATTTCTATTTATTTTCTAATCATTAAATCTGTAATTTACTTTATCTACTTGAAGAAGATGGGATAAAAATATTATAATGCAACTTATGAAAACACAATTAATTAAAGACATTTTGGTCTCAGAACCAGATGGCCGCCTTGTTACAATTTGCGGCTGGGTACGCACTAAGCGTGATTCAAAAAACTTATGTTTTATTCAGGTAAATGATGGCTCTTGTTTTGCCACCATTCAGTTGACTTTTGATCGTGAAAATGCTAATCCAAATAATGAAAATATAGAAAATACTCTTCCAAATGTTACAACTGGTGCTTCTATTAAAGCTACTGGTAAATTGATTCCTTCTCCTGCTAGTGGTCAAGCTGTGGAAGTTGCTCTTGAAACTCTAGAGGTTTTGGGCGTTTCTCCAAGCGATTATCCTTTGCAGAAAAAGGGTCACACTGTAGAATTTTTGCGTGAAAACTCTCACCTTCGAGCTAGAACCAATATGTTTGGAGCTGTTGCTCGTATGAGAAGTGAAATGGCTTTTGCTGTTCACAGTTTTTTCCAAGAAAAGGGATTTTTCTATTTTAACGCACCCCTAATCACTTGTTCTGACTGTGAAGGTGCTGGTGAAATGTTCCAAGTTACAACTTTGGATATGGCACGTATCGCAGAAGAAGGAATTAAGGCTGGTGCTAAGGGTATGAATCCTGAAAAGGCTGAAAATCTTGTGGATTACAGCAAGGACTTCTTTGGTAAAAAAGCAAGTCTTACTGTAAGTGGTCAGCTAGAAGCAGAAACTTATGCAACTGCTCTTTCTCGTGTTTACACTTTTGGTCCAACTTTCCGTGCCGAAAACTCTAATACTCCACGTCACTTAGCTGAGTTCTGGATGATTGAACCTGAAATGGCTTTCTTTGAACTAGAAGATGATATGGACATTGCTGAAGAATTTATTAAATATCTTCTAAACTGGGCTTTAACAAAATGTACAGAGGATATGAAATTCTTTGACCAACGTGTTCAACCGGGGCTTATTGAAACTTTAACTCACGTTGCAAACTCAGAATTTGTTCGTGTTTCTTACACAGACGCTATCAAAGAACTTGAAAAATACAATGATTCTTTTGAATTCAAAGCATTCTGGGGATGTGATTTACAAACTGAACACGAACGCTGCCTAACAGAAAAAATCTACAAAAAACCTGTTATGGTTTATAACTATCCAAAAGAAATTAAAGCTTTCTACATGAAACTTAACGAGGATGGAAAAACTGTTCGTGCCGTTGATATGCTTGTTCCAGGTCTTGGAGAAATTATTGGTGGTTCTGAACGTGAATCTGACTTAGAAAAACTAACAAATCGTATCAAAGAACTTGGTATGAATCCAGAAGATTACTGGTGGTACTTAGATTTACGAAAATACGGTACTGTTCCACACGCTGGATTTGGTCTTGGTTTTGAACGCTTATTACGCTATGTAACTGGTATGGCAAACATTCGTGATGTTATTCCATATCCACGTGCTCCAAAATTAGCTGATTTCTAGTTTAAATTTATAAATTATCAAAAGAGTCTAGTTTTTTGCTAGGCTCTTTTTTTTGCTTTTTTCAATTTTGTAAATTTTTTATTATAAATATTATAAATAGGATAATTTTTTGATATTTTTCCCTTTCTAACTAAAATCTAACAGTCCTTTTTTTTGTTAAATGGTTGTAAACTTTTCATATAAACGGTAAAATAGCGTAATGTCTGCATAATCTTAAAAATAATTGCAGAAATAGAGGAAATGTTATGCTTTTAGCTCAAATCTTTGCTGTGGCAATTTTCTGTATTATGTTTTTCTTAGTAATTACAGAAGTTATTGAACGCCACTATACCACACTTGCTTGTGGTTTACTAACTCTCATTTTAGTTTTTGGAGTAGGTTTACATTCTTGGGATGCTATTGTAGAAACTTTGAATTTCCATAGCATTTTTACGTTGGATTTTTGGTGGGCAAAAGAAGCTCACGAATCAACTAGCGGTGTAAACTGGGCAACAATCATCTTTATTGCTGGTATGATGATTATGGTTGAAGGTATGGCTCGTGTTGGATTTTTCCGCTGGCTATGTATGCTTCTTGCAAAAACAGTAAAATACAAGGTTCTTCCAATCTTTGTAACTTTTATGGTAATGTCAGCTGTTCTTGCAATGTTTATTGATAGTATTACAGTTATCCTTTTCCTTGCAGCTGTAACTGTAGAGCTTTCTCAGCTTCTAAAGTTTAATCCAGTTGCTATGATTTTGGCAGAGGTTTTCTGTGCTAACCTTGGTGGTTCTGCAACAATGTGTGGTGACCCACCAAATATCATCATTGGTACAGCTTTAGGCTATTCTTTCTCTGATTTCTTAATGAACACAGGTGCTATTGCTGCTATCGGGTTAGTTTTCACAGTTGTTTACTTTTTCTTAGTTTGCAAAAAAGACTATAAAGATGCTGGAAAAGACGTGGATTTATCAACTTTGCCAACACCAAAATCTGCCATTGTTGACAAAACAGGATTTGCAATTAGCACAGTAATTTTCTTACTAAGCGTTGTTTTATTGGTAACTCACTCTGCAACAGGACTTTCTGTGGCATTTATTGGAACTTTAGCAGCAGTTTTAACTGTGATTACAGCTCCAAAACATATTCTAGAAATCATGAAACACGTTGACTACAAAACTGTTCTATTTTTCATTGGATTGTTCATTGTAGTTGGCGGTCTTGAACAAACTGGAATTCTTGAATTGATTGCTGGATTTATCGAAACAATTTCTGGCGGAAATATGTTTGTAATGATTGGAATTATCATTTGGGTTTCTGCAATCGCTTCTGCATTTATTGATAATATTCCATTTGCAGCCACAATGATTCCTGTTATCCAATCTCTAGCTGTAACAACAGGAATGCCATTAACAACTTTAGCTTGGTCACTTGCTGTTGGTACAGATATCGGTGGTAGTGCAACTCCAATTGGTGCTAGTGCAAACGTTGTTGGAACCTCTGTTGCTGCAAAGGCTGGACACCCAATTGGCTGGGGAAAATACTGTAAACTTTGCGTTCCAGCCACAGTAATTGTAATGTTGATAAGCACAATATTTATTTTCGTGCGTTATTTGTAAAAGTGTGATATAATATAAATATCCCTTAATGAAAGTTGGAAATACTATGGAAAAACAATTAATTATTTCTATTGGACGTGAATATGGTAGTGCAGGTCATGAAATTGGTCAAAAACTTGCAGATAAACTTGGAATTGAACTTTTAGATAGAAATCTTTTAGATGAAATTTCCCAAATTAAAAGTTCATCTTACGAAGATTTAGCTCGTTACGACGAAAAACCAAAGCGATTTTTCACTCGTACTGTTCGGGGATATTCAAACTCTCCAGAATTAAACGTGGCTGAACTTCAATTTGCCTTGCTAAAATCAAAAGCTGCTGACGATGATTCTTTCGTTGTTGTTGGTCGCTGTACTGACAAGATTTTTGAAGGAATTGCACCAGTTCTTTCAATTTTTATTTCAGCTGATTTAAAAGACAGAATTACTCGCATTGAGGAAGTTCGCCATTTATCAGAAAAAGAAGCTATCAAAAAAATTGAAAAACACGATAAACGCCGTGCAGCTTACCACGACTACTATTGTAAAACAAAATGGGGAAAAGCAAGTTCTTATGATATTTGTGTAAACTCAAGTTTACTTGGAATTGATGGAACTGTAGATTTCTTGTACGACGTTGTTCAAAAATACTTGAACAAATAAAACATTTTGAAATGATTTTACTAAGTGATTTGAGTTCTTTATTGATTTAGGAACTTGAATCACTTTTTTTTCGTTTTACCAAGCTAAACAAAACCCCCTAAAACTCACAATTAGTTTTAGGGGGTTTTTACAGTTTGCATTCAGTGTGTTTTCCACAAAAAGCAAATATCAATATCCGTCTGACATTGAACGGTTTACATCCCGTTGATATAATTCTTGATAAATCAAACTGCGAGTTTTTAGTTTTTCTTTAATTTCTTGGGCAAATGGAATGTGTCGCCAGAAAATTGCTCGAACTTCTTTATCAAGTCGTTGCACACCTTCGCTTTCTTTTGTCATCCACAAAACGTAATCGTTTATAAAGAAAGATTTTAGGTCCCCTTTTAATTTTTGGGCTGAAATCCACTGGTAATATTGACCAGTTAGACCTTCTTCCATCCAATAATAAGAAGCTTTTTCTTTTGCAACTTGCCATCTTAAATCTGCAACAGCTGTTAAAACCGCAATTTGCAAACTTTTTGGATACATTGGCACAACAATACGTCCACGGCTTGTAACACGATTGTAGCGGTCAAAAGGTTCCCAGCAAAATCCTGTATCACCGTAAGTTGGCACAAGAATTACAAAAGGCACAATGCGGTTAGACACATTTTTGTGAATACGACAAAATGCCCCTGGATCAACACTTTCTACCCAATTTAGCATATCAATTACGTTTTCTCTAAAACCAGTTTGTCGTGGCAAACAGTGGAAAAACTCTCGTGTAAAAACAGGGAAGTGATTTCCTTGTCTACCAACTGTCATTTTTGCCATTTGTCGAACAGTTTCAAGTTCCGTTTGCAAATCAGAAGAACTAGCCTCAGTAATTCCACCAGAAGCAGCAATTTTTTCGCTTAAACTATTATCAATTTCCTTTGCTTCTCTAAATTCATTTAAGTGAGAAACAATTTCCTTATCCAATTTTAAAAGCATTCTCAATCTATCATTGATTTCTGTAAGCAATTTTTTTTGAGCTTCGGAATAAGCACTTTTATGAGGTTCTAATCCAGGAATCACAGGGTGATCACACAAAATATCAATGCGTGATTTTAATTCTGCCTCCACCATTCCCCGCTCACTTTCTTTTGATAAAAGCATATTTTCAGCAGTTTGAAGTTTACCGCTATTTTTACTTTGTAGCTGTTGTAAACGGTTAGTTTCTTCGCCAGGAGCACCAGTTTTTCTTTGTGGACGAGCTTCGTCAGTGGCAGAAATTGATAATCGACCAGCACCAATATCTTTAAACCATTCATCCAAATAATAAACTGGTTCCCCACTTTCATTTTCAACGAAAACAGAAGAAAAAAGCTCTTTTTGCTCAGCTGTAAACAAAGTTGGTAAAACAACCGCAAATCGAACTAACATCTTTTTTGCAAGATGAGTACTTGTGGAAGTCATTTTAGGAGCAACTGATTTTACAAATTCCCAATAAACATTTACCATTTGTTGACGATAAACAGTTCTATCTTTTGGGTCTTGGCAAGATAAATATTTTGAGAGCAAAGTATGTAAACGCTGAGAAGTTTCATTTTCTCCAGAAAGAGCAGCTTTGTAATAATTTGGATCAGAAAAAACTTCATTAGGTTTATCAGAAAAGAAGTTTTCAATTGGATCAAAATTTTTAATTGTTAAATCAACTGGCTCAGAAGGAAGTCTTTTTCGTTTTACTTCTGGCTCATTAGAAAAAGTAGGCGTTCGTCGTATTCCACTTGGAATCACAGTATGATCTTCTTCAATTACTGGAAAATCATCATCATCAAAGGAAGTTGAAGCCAAAAGAGCTTCAATTTCAGGTGAAATATTATCGTTCATTTCTTCATTCTATCATTACAAATATGATTTTTCAAGAAAATTTAGTCACAGATACGAATTTTAGTGTTGAAAAATCAAGTTATAGCACTTTTTTTATGATTATCACATTTTTTTTCTTATTATTTTGCGTTAAGTTTAAAACCAATCAAAGTTGCTTTAGAATATAAATTGGAGGTTGTTTTGAAAAATCTTAAACTTAAATTTAATAAACAAAAATCTATAAAATTCGATTTAATTGTTATCATTACCTTGGTAGTATTTGTTGCTTGTATTTCAATGACTTCTTTTTTAGGTTATCGATTAGTTAGTGCATTAAATAGTCAAATTGAAACTTCTATTTATGAATATGCAAAAAACGGTGCGAGAATCCTTCAAGGTGAAATTCAATCAAATTTCAGAATTTTAAATGTTGCTGCTGGAAAAAACGAAATCCGTGATTCATCAATTCCTATCAAAGACAAAATCCAATATCTTGTTTCCGACGCAAATGCAAACAAATCCTATGGAATTTTAAGATTTGGAATCGCTGGTTTAGATGGCATTTCCTATATGACAAATGGAAATAGTTCTGATGTTTCTTCTAGAGATTATTTTATGGCTTCCACAAAAGGAGAAAGTTTTATCACTTCTCCAACTTTAGCAAAATCTGATAATGCACTAGTTTCTATGTATTCTGTTCCATTGTATGATGAAAACAATCGGATTTTTGGTGTTTTATTTGCCGTTGTTGATGCAAACTTTTTGTGCGAAGTTCTTAAAGATTTTTACGACGGTATCGAAGGTTCTGTTTGGGCGATAGATAAAGATGGAAATACAGTTGTTGACCAAGATTTTTCTAATCTTGAAAATAATGAAAATATGTATGAAATGGCAAAATCAAACCCAATGGCAAAAAGCATTTGTGCATTGTACGACAGAGCTTTAAGTGGAAAATCTTCTGTGGAAAATTACGTGTATCTTGACGGTGTTGAATACACAATTTCTTACGCTCCAATCGAAGGTACATCTTGGATTTTGTTTGCCGAAACTCCAGAAGAGGTTGCTTACAATCCAGTGAAATCTGCTGCTGTAGTTTGTGGATATATTTGCGTATTGATATTAGTAATTTCTGCTGTATTTATTGGATTCTTTGCTGAAAAATTTGTTAATCCAATTAGACAAGTTGCAAAATACATTGAAAAAATTGCAGAAGGTAATTTATCCTTTTCTTCACATGAAAAAGTTTTCTTGGAAAAATTTTCTAAAAATCAAAATGAAATCGGCATAATTTGTGATTCAGTTTCAAAATTACGCCAAAAACTTTACGATGTAATAGAAAGAGTTTCAACAAATGCCAACGATTTGGCAGCAAAAGCAGAGCAAATTTCTGCTGCTAGTATGGAATTATCTAGTTCTAGTTCTCAACAAGCTTTGGCTGCCGAAAACATCGCAAGTGCAGTAAACAATATTGCTCATGCCATTAACGAAACAAGTCACAACGCAGAGGAAACTGGAAATCTAACCCACAAAGTTGTAAAAGACACAAAAGCTGGTGGAGAAACCATTTCAAATGCCGTTGAAGCAGTAAAAAACATTGCAAAAAAAGTTACAATTATCGAAGATATTGCTTCAAATACAAACTTACTTGCATTAAATGCTGCAATCGAAGCTGCACGAGTTGGTGAAGCAGGAAAAGGTTTCGCTGTTGTTGCAGGAGAAGTTAGACGACTTGCAGAAAATACAACGGTTTCTGCAGCAGATATTTCAGAAATTTCTGGAGAAACCGTTGTCTTAGCAGATTCAGCGATTTCTGTTTTGGATTCCATTATCAAGGAAGTTGAAAAAACAGAACAACTTATTGATGAAATTGTAATTGCAAACCGTAGTCAAGACGAAGGCACAGAAAACATCCGTGCAACTGTAAACAATTTGTCAAATGCTGTTCAACAAAATGCTTCTTTCTCAGAAGAACTTTCTGCTATGGCCGAAGAACTTTCAACTCAATCACAAAACTTACTTGATGTGATGAAGTTCTTTAATACAGAAAATAATTACAATGAATTAAAAGCGTTGCCAAACCTTTAATTCAGATACAAACAAATCATAAAAGACAAAAAAAGGGGCAAAAACTTTCATTCAAGTTTTTGCCCCTTTCCTTTTTCAATTCGACTTAGAATTTCAAACCAAATGTCCAGTAAATATGATTTTTAACATTCGTTCCACCAAGTGAAAAGGAATTGATTTTGTCATCTGTTCTATGTCCAAATGCTTCTTCATTCCAGTTTTCTACTTCAAAGTCTCCATTTACAGCCACAAACAATCCAAAGTTTTTGCTAAATCTAAAGTTCATTGCAGCACGAACGCTTGGGTAACAATAGCCTGTAATAATTTCGTTAGTTTCTTTAATGTACTGACCATAATCTCTGTCTTCAAGATATTCAATTTCCTTTAGACTTTCACCTATATTATTGCAAAGAAATTGCTTATACAAAACTTCTAAATCCAATCCAAAGAAACCTTTTCCGATTCTAACACCTGCTCCTGCTCCAATAATTCCATAATCAAAACTAAAGTCTTTTGGAGTTCCAGCCAAAAATGTGGTATAAAATCCGTTTGTTCCACCTTGATATTGAATAAAGATTTCTCCATTTTCCCAATATACAGCTGGATCAAAAATTCCATCTTTGATAATGTTTATCAAACCAAAAGAAACTCCAGTATTACTCTTTGCCACGTTAATTACACCAACTTGAAGTCCTTCTACATCTTTAGCCACATTCACAAAACCTGCAAGTTGAACACCCTTAACATTTTTTGCCACGTTCACAAAACCTGCTGACTGGAAACCGATAAAATTTCCTGTTGAAACATTCACAAAACCTGCTGTTTGAAAACCCTTTACAAAACCAGTTGCCACATTTACAAATCCAGCAGATTGAACACCAGTTAATTCATTTGTTGAAACATTTACAAATCCCGCGGTTTGTAGTCCCAAAACCTTTTTCAAAGCAACATTTCCAAAACCAGATACTTGAATACCTTGCATTTTGTTTGTGGTAATTCCGAAAAAGCCATTTATTTGAAAACCTGAAATACAATGTTGCATTGACATAAATGGAGAAATTACAAATCTTACATCTTTGCTATCAAAAGGAATTCCCAATCCTGGAAAAATACTAATAGCAAAAGTTGAAGGCCAATTATTACATTCTTGCGATTTTACAAGACTAACATTTTCCTCTGGTTGAGTATTTTCACTAGCAAAAATAGCTTCAATTTCTTCATCAGACAAATATTCTTGAGAAGTTCCTGCATTTTCCACATTTACAGAAGAACCACGTGCAACACCTTGAGAAAGCTCTATCTCTTTCAAAGAAGCTGTTTCCAAAGTATAAACTGTATTTTTTGTAAGTTTTACCGCAGCTTGTGTTGTAGAAGTATCTCCTATCATTGTTACAGAATAAAATCCCGCTGGTAAAGCTAAACTCATTGATGTATTGTTATTTTTGTTGATTTCTGCTGCTAACTGTCCTTCCAAAGTTCTCACCAAAAATCGACCTTGACTTTCTGAAGGCAACAACAAAACTGCTTCTGCTGTGCTAATATCAGTCATCACCAAGTCCCCAGAACCAACAAGCGTAATATCAAATGATGGATGCTGAGTTCCAATAGCACTAGTTTCAGTTTGCTTTAGAGTTTCATTAAAAGCATAATAATAAAGCTCGTTTAGAGAAACTCGATTATCCCCAGAAGTGTCCGCAGCCCCTCGCAATCCAGAAATCAAAGCTTGAGTAAAATACGATGCTTCAATATCATCTGATTCTTGAGAAGATTCTGTTTCAGAACTTGATGAAAGATAGGCATGTCCCTTTACAACTGAAGAATCATCAACTAAAAAAGATTTTTGGCGAGAACCACCCTTTGCCCGAATAAAATTCCCAGAAAAACAAGAATCCAATACAACCACGTGAACATCACTTGGCACATCAGAAATTTTTGCCTTTAATTCTGAATAATCATAAGTTTCCTCACCTAAAAGAAGAGCGTTTTCGTCAGAATGTCCAGAATAATAAAACAAAAACTCCACTCGTTTTGCACTGGATTTTGAATTATTGATAATAGCTGTGATATTTCTAAAAGCCCCATCAATTTCAGCCTTTGTAGAATCAACCAAAACAAAACTATTTTGCTTTTTCACGCCTCCAAGCTCAATCATAGTTTCAGAAAGTTTTTCCGCATCACTTCCTGCATATCGCAAAGTAGCTCTATCTTCGCCACCAAGATTAGAAGCAATATAAAGTGCGTATCGTTCAACTCCCTGTCCTTCTTGATTTTGTGGAAAAATTGCAAAAATCGCAAAAATAATTAACAAAATTGATATTATATTTTTTTTCATTTTTATATCCTAATAAATTAAGTTTTTATATAAATATTTTGATTATTTCAATAATAGAATTTCTTTTATTTTAACATCCTCTGGAAAATATTTTGATAGATTTTCATCTTTTAATTTTGAAATATTCTTAGAATTATCAACAAAATCCATTAAAGATGAAATATCAAACTGATTATCAGAAGTGATAAACACAAATCGTTCAAAATCTGGTGCATCATCTAATTGATAAGAAAAATCTAGTGGAATTTCTCCCTTATTATCCAATTCAAAAGCCTTAGTTCCAAATTCTGGATAATGCTGAGTCAAATATCCATTTCCATCAATAGAAATAATGGCACCGTACTTCGCACCAGAAGCCACGTATGATATTTGAATAATATCACCTTCTGAAACTTTTGCCTTGTTTTTTAAGCGAAGTGCAGAATCTCCAGATTTTTTGTACACGAAAATATTACTACTTCCCTTTGCCCTTTCTTTGCCATTTTCAAGAATAGATTGCTCTAAAGTAATTCCACCATGGTTTTCAGCCTGATTTTTACCCACAAAAAATGGCAACACAAGAGCCAAACACAAAACAGCAGCAATTCCCACAATTCTCTGAATATTCAAATGTTTCCTAAATTCATAATTTACAGGAACTGATTTATCACTGGTTTGTTTTGCAAGTTTTGCCTCTACAAGTTTTTTTATTTTATCAACTGGGTATTTTTGCAATATTTCAGCATTGGATTCTTGGATTTCTCCTAATTTAATAAAAAGATTTTCTCCAGAATATTGTTTTGTATCCAACTCTCCCACTTGAATTTGCTCTAATATCAAGGTATTTCTACTCATACAATTTCTCCGTTTTGTTAAAAAGTGCAAAAACAATCAAGGCCGAAATTTCTATAGCCTTTGCCCGTAATGCACGTAATCTTTTTCTAACACCAGAAACCGACATATTCATTTTTTTAGCAGTTTCCTCAAGTGTATAACCGTCTAAATAATGAAGAATTGCCATTTCTTTTGTATCTGGTTTTGAAGTACTAAAAATTTGTTCCAACAACAATGCTGCATCCGTTACTTCTTCGTGATTTGCTGTAGCATTATCTGAAATTTCCATCACCAAATTATCAATTGATGGACCACTTCTAAGTTTTTCTGAACGAATCTTATTCAAACAAACTCTAGTTGCCACAGTGTAAAAAAGGCTTGAACAAACTGAAGTTATCTGTGTTTCTTTTTCGAGAATACGAACAAATACATCCTGCATTGCATCAAGTGCTTTTTCTTCATCCTTTAAGATGTAACGACAACGGCGCAAAACCATTGGACCGTATTTTTCATATAGAACAGAAAAATCTTCCATTCCTACAGTTTTTTTGTTATTCATTGTACAATTCCATAAAGCATAATCGCTTTTCAATTATTTAGACACTTTCCGTGAGAAAAAGTGTTCCCTCAATAAAAAAATATTACCCTATAAATTGGACTTCTACAAGACAAGAATAATACGTACTTGTTGAAGAAATACAAATTATGTATAATGAAGTATTCTATTTATTTGACTGATAGGACAATAAGGATACAGGAGACTATTATGAATCAAGATATTAAGGCTGTAGCAGACAGATTAAAGGGTTTACGAGATATTTTAGACTTGTCTATTGAGGCAGCGGCTACAACTTGTGGCATTTCTGCAAAAGAATACATGACTTATGAATCTGGGGAAGTTGATATTCCGCTTAGCGTAATGTTTTGTATGGCAAAGAAATATAATGTCGATTTGAACTCTTTTTTAACTGGAGATGAGCCTCATAAGGTTTCTTATTTTGTAACACCAAAAGATAAGGGCGTTACTGTAAATCGTTTGGCAGATTATCATTTTGAAAGTTTGGCTTTTGGTTTTGCTAACAGAAAAGCTGATCCGTTTTTGGTAACAATTAATCCTGGGGATATTCCAGAGATTCACTATACAACCCATCCTGGTCAGGAGTTTAACTACGTCGTCAAAGGAAAAGTCCGCATTGTGATTGGAGAGCAGGAAATTATTTTGAAAGAGGGCGATTCTTTGTATTTTGATTCTTCAAAACCTCACGGTATGCAAAATGCAGATGATCAGCCTTGTCAGTTTATTACAATTATTTTGTAAATTTTTTTGTATAAGGTGCGATTTTTTTAAATGGAAGAACGATTTTTAGAAAAAACTGAATTTGAAAATTATAAGGATTTTGTAAAAAACTATAAATTAAAAATCCCAGAAAACTTTAACTTTGCATATGACGTTATGGACGAAATTGCAAAAAATAATCCTGATGGAAAGGCTCTTGTTTGGACAAATGATGAAGGAGATTATTTGGAAATAACTTTTGCCAAGATGAAAGAGCTTTCAGACGCTGCGGCTAGTTTCTTTATGGAACAGGGCGTTAAGCGTGGGGATTTTGTAATGTTGATTTTGCAACGCCGCTACGAATTTTGGATTAGTATGCTTGCTCTTCACAAAATTGGGGCTGTGGCAATTCCAGCTACTCATATGCTAAAAAAAGAGGACATTGTTTACAGAAATAATGCTGTAAAAATTAAGATGATTGTGGCTGTTAATGTTCCAGATGTTGTGGCAAATATTAACGAAGCTATGGCCGAAAGTCCTACTGTAAAATCTTTGGTTTTTGTTAGTCCTTTTGGAATTGACCGTCCTGTTGAAAATCCACCTACTGGTTGGGTTGATTTTACAGCTGGTTGCAAAAATGCAAAGCCTTTCCCTGTGTTGCCACGAAGCGAAGTTTCTTCTAACGGAGATTATATGCTTGGCTACTTTACTTCTGGAACAACTAGCCATCCAAAACTTGCTATTCACGATTATTTGTATCCTCTTGGACACATTACAACTGCAAAATATTGGCAGCACGTACAAAAAGGTGGGCTTCACTTAACTGTTGCAGACTCTGGTTGGGCAAAAACTTCTTGGGGGCGATTGTATGGTCAGTGGATTTGTGAAACTGCTTTGTTTGTTTATGACTATCACGCAAAGTTTAAGCCGGTAGATTTTTTGCATCAGGTTCAAAAACACAAGATTACAACTTTCTGTGCACCGCCAACAATTTATCGCTTTTTGATTCAAGAAGATTTGTCTGATATTGATTTTAGCTCTTTAACCCACTGTTCTACAGCGGGCGAGCCTCTTTCTGAAGAAGTTTTTAACAAATGGAAGGAAATTACTGGTCTTGAAATCACCGAAGGTTTTGGGCAGTCTGAAACTACTGTAAGTTTGTTTAACTTTGAAGGAGAAAAAATTAAGCCAGGTTCTATTGGAAAGCCTTGTCCCTACTACAATGTTTGTTTGCTTGATGAAAACAACGAAGAAGTTGGAGACGCTATTGTAGGTCAACTTTGTTTTAAACTTGATATGGAAACTTTTGCTTCTACAAATGGCCGTTTTCCAGGGCTTGTTTGCGAATATTACGGTGAACCAGAAAAAACAAAAGAAGCTTTCCACGACGGATTTTATTACACTGGAGACAATGCTTGGCGGGATGAAGAAGGTTATTACTGGTTTGTTGGTCGCTGTGACGATGTTATAAAATGTTCTGGTTATAGAATTGGTACTTTTGAAGTTGAAAGCGTATTGATGAAACATCCTGCTGTTGTTGAATGTGCTGTAACTGGTGCTCCAGACCCTGTTCGTGGACAAGTTGTTAAGGCAACTATTGTTCTTGCAAAGGATTGGAAACCTGGAAATGCTGAGCTTGTAAAGGATATTCAGCGGTTTGTAAAAGAAACAACAGCTCCTTACAAATATCCTCGTATTGTGGAGTTTGTAGAAGCTTTGCCAAAAACTACTAGCGGCAAAATCATGAGAAAAGCCATTCGTGCCAATGATGCTGAAAAAAACAACAACTAATTTATAATTTACAGAGGTTAAGATTCTTTCTTAGCCTCTTTTTTTATCAGTTCTTCCAACATTGTATAAAAAAAGCGAAACCCGATTGAGTTTCGCTTTTTTTTGCTCAGTTAGAACAAACTATTTTAATGCAGTACCAATTCTTTCAAGAACTTTCTTTCTATCAAGAGGTTTTACAATATAGTTTTTTGCTCCTAAAATCAAAGATTTTTTTACAAGTTCTTCTTTTCCTAGAGCAGAAACCATTACCACTTTTGCATTTTTATCAAAAGTCATAATCTGTTCTAGAGCAGTAATACCGTCCATCTTAGGCATTGTAATATCCATTGTAACTAGGTCAACATTTGGATAAAGTTCTTTGTATTTATCTAGACCTTCTTTTCCATCCTCTGCTGTAGCTACAATTTCATAACCTTCACTTGTTAGAATCTGACCAAGCTGTTTTGCAACGAAGATAGAATCATCAACTACAAGTACACGAACTTTTGTTCCATCGTCTTTGATTCCTTCAGGTGGTCTTTCGTTTATTGACGGAAAATCTTGTTTAGTTTTCATTATTATCTCCTCTATTATTTTCTATTTACACTCGCAATTACATATGTTCACGAATTGCTACGTTAACTTCAACCTTACCTTGTTCAGTAATCATTGGAACAATAAGTGCTTCAACTTCATGGTTAGAAACTTCCATTTTTTCACCAGTAAACAATGCTGGTGGAGTTAAGTCAAAACGGAATCCCAAATCATGTAGTTTTGTAACAGCTTGAGCTGTGATTAAGTTTGCCAACTCTGTGATTGTTGCTTTTGCCAAATCATCAAAAGTTGTTAACTCTTCCATATTCATTGTTGATGCAATTTTTAATGCTGTATCAATTGTCATATCAAATAGAACACGACCCTCAACATCTCCAGCAAGACCAACTAAGGCAGCTACACCCATTACAGGTTGAGAAGTTGATTTTAGATACAAATCACCTCGTTTTACTTCTCCACCAAGAACTTCTTTTAATATACTGTAGGCTGTTTCTACAAATGGATTAATGTATTCAACGCGCATTTATATTCTCCTTAATGCTTTAAGTACATTGATATATGGTTAGCTGATTTTGCTGACCAACTAGTATTTCCAACAGGAACTTGTTCATTATCACCTAAGAACAAACATCCATTACCCTTAACTTTTTCTCCAAATTCAGATAGTAAATCTTTTTGAGCTTGTTCATTCATAAAGGAAAGAACATCTCGAGCAAAAATTACATCCACAGCAGGCATAGCATTTGTGTGCATACAATCATGGTATTCAAACAAAATCATATCCTTTATGTTTTGGATAAATGTATATTCACCTGTTACAGTTTTTGAAACAAAAGGCTTATACCATGTTTCAGCAACTTCAGGTGGTAAAGTTAAAAGAGGAGCATTTGAAATACTCAACAAATCCACCTCATGGGCATAAATTTTTATTCTCGCATCTGGATAACGCTTTTTTAGGACACAAGCCAAGGAAAATGTTTCAAAACCTTTTCCGCAACCTGGATTCCAAACAACAATCTGTCTAGCTTCGTTTTGTGGAAGACATTCATAAACTTCATTTGCATATTGTTCAGACCAAAAAGCACCAGAATGTTTTGAATAGAAAGTTTTTAAGAAAGCATCTGCATCAGTATCGCTTGTCAACTGAAGATTATCTTTTCTTTCTTTTTCCCATTCTGAATATCGCTCTCGAATCCAATCCATATTGACTTCACTTACAGTAAATCTTCGGAAGTTTTGTAAGCCTTCTTTTATAAAGCTAAAATCAACTGTTTTTGGCTCTTCAACAACTTGTTTTACAGGTTGAATTACTTGTTGAGGTTTTTTCGCAACATGATGATTCACATCATTATACTGAGAAGCTCTGTTATCATCACCTAGTTCTCGTTTTTCACTTTTTGTTGCCTTTGATGAGAAAATTCTATCAATGTCCAACAAAATATATAGATGGTTATTGCTCTCAACAACACCAGCAATATATTTTATAGAAATATCACCAAAAAGTGGATGTGGTGGCTGAATAGTACTTTTTTGAATACCAACAACCTTGTCAATTGCGTCTACAACCACACCAAAAACTTGGTCTTCAACAGTTACGATAATCATATTTTCAATTTCATTGCCAGTACGTTCAGGAACTGGAATATTGAAAAACAATCGCAAATCTATAATCGGAATAATATCACCACGTAAATTGTAAACTCCCAATACAAATGGAGAAGTATTTGGAACGTATGTAAATCTTCCTGCTTTTGCAATTTCTTTTACTTTTAGGATATCAATAGCATAATCCTTTCCAGCCAAAGAAAATGCAACCATTTTGAAATCAATATTTACAACAGATTCCTTGCGACTATCTACAGTATCTTCGGTTTCATTTTGCATTGCAATGATATTTTCTGCATTAGTTTCCATAAAAACCTCTTTACTCACCAAATGAATTTAATTCACTTCGAGCACTTAATTCTTGTTTTACACCAAGTTCCAAAAGTTGACTTACATCAATAATAAGTGATACAGAACCATCACCTAAAATAGAAGCTCCTGCAATACCAGGTGAATTAGTAAATTGGTCACGCAAAGGCTTGATAACAACATCTTCTTCACCAATCAAGGCATCTACCATAACACCAACTTTTTTATCGGCTGTACCAACTATTACAATGAAACTATACTCAGATTCTTCTGTATTCTTGATTCCAAAAAGACGACTTAAGCGTAAAATACTAACAACTTCGTTACGAACATTTAGAACTTCATAGTTGTCAATTTTGCTAATTTCATCAGAATGAACACGAACACTCTCAATAACAGAAGCAATTGGAATTGAGTAAACTTCAGAACCAACTCTAATGAGTAGACCTTGAATAATTGCTACAGTTAATGGAAGGCGAATACTGAATTTTGAACCTAATCCTGGTTCAGAAGTAACAATAATAGAACCATTTAACTTTTCAATTTGGGTTTTAACAACGTCCAAACCTACACCACGTCCAGAAACATTGGTAATTTTGTCAGCAGTTGAGAAACCAGCTGAGAACATTAACTGATATGCTTCTTGGTCAGTAATAATTTTGTTTGGATGGATTAAACCACGTGAAACAGCTTTATTTTTAATCTTTTCAACATCAATACCGTGACCATCATCAACGATATCAATAACAATCATATTTCCTTCGTTAGAAGCTTTTAGAAGAAGTGTACCTTCTTCATTTTTTCCAGCAGCCTTTCTAACATCAGGAGTTTCAATACCGTGATCAAGAGAGTTTCTAACACAGTGCATAATAGGATCTAGCAACTCATCAATTACAGACTTATCAAGTTCTGTGTCTTCACCTTCGATAACAAGATTGATTTTTTTGTTCAAATCACGACTTAAATCCCGAACTACACGAGGGAATCGTGAGAAAATCTGGCTAATTGGAACCATTCGGATTTTCATAACGCCTTCTTGCAACTCACCTGCAATACGACCTAGGTTTTGAGTTGAAGAACGGAATTTTCCAACGATATTTTTGAAAGAAACATCAAATGGTTCAAATACACTGAATAAATCACCAAAATCTTGATTTAGAGATGATTTTACATCTTTTATAGTTGCACCATTTTGCATAGATTCCATATATCGTGGAATTTGTTCAAACAATCGATGAACTTTGTCTTTGTATGATGCTTCAATTGACTGCAATTGAGTTTGTAAATCACCAACTTGGATTGATGTTTGGTTGAAAGCAGCTTTTGTAATAACAGTTTCACTAACAAGATTTAACAAGTAGTCAATTCGTTTTGAATCTACTCTTAAAACTGTACTATTTTGTGATGTATTACTTGATTTTGGAGTAACTTTTTTAGGTTGAGCAGCTGCAACTTCTTTTTCTACAAGAGAAACATCATCCACAACAGGCTCTTCTGATACACTTTGTGTAGCAACTGGAGCTGGTGCAACAGTTTCAACAACAGGAGTACTTACTTCCACTGGTTTTGGAGCTTCTTGAACTGGTGTAACCTGTGCAGCACTTGCATTTTCAAGACATTTTGCATCTGTACTTAGTGTAACATCTGTTAAGAATGTAACATCTTCTAATTCTTCGGCTGTAGCGGCAGAAGCAACATAATATACTACTTTAGGATAGAATTCATCTTCGTAAAGAGCATCGAAATCAGGAACAGTTTTTAACACTGTACCCTTTGCTCTAATTGCGGAGAATACTTGAATTCCACCAACACTATTCATTGGATTGCTCTCGTCAAATTCAACAGTGATACTCCATAGTTTTTCACCATCGTGGCAAGATTCCTTTAACTCTAAAAGTTCATATTCAGAAAGAGCAACAGAATCAGTTTTTGGAGTCTCTTGAACAACTGGTTGTTGAACAGGTTGACGTGGTGCTGGTTGCATACTTGGTGGAGCGGACTTTTTCTTTTTTCCTTCTTTTGCAGGAATAAAAGATTTTAATGTATTTTTTATTGGTTCAACGTCTTCTGTATAGATTTGACCATTTGCACGTTCATCAAGCATTATCTTAATAATGTCAATGGCAGACAAAAGAGAATCTACAACTGGTTCTGTAACAGGAATTGTGCCAGAACGCAATTCATCCAATAAATCTTCCACAGCGTGGGTAAATTCTGTTAATTCAGTCATTTCCACTGTGGCAGATCCACCTTTAAGAGTATGGGCAGCTCTGAATATCTCATCTATAGCTTCATGATTTGTTGGATCATTTTCTATAACAAGAATATTGCTTTCTAAATTTTCGACTTGTTGTTGGGCTTCACTAAAAAAATCTTTTAGCAATTCCTCGTTATTTAAATCTAGATAATCACTCATATATTACATTTTATCAATTAAAACTCATAAGTCAAGGTTAGATATCAAAATTACTAAAATTTCAATGAAAAATAGTAATTTTTTTTGAATATGTAGATTTTGGAGTTTTTAGTAATTTTAAAGATGGATTTTATGTATCAATTTTGCTATTATTTTTAATTATTTCTTCTTATATTTTAAAAAAAATGATAATATAAAGTTTATAAATAAAGAAAAGCGAAAAATTAACTATTTTTTTTCAAAACTTAAATACAGGAGAAAAACTTATGCGAATTGCAGTTACTTATGAAAATGAAAATGTGTTTCAGCATTTTGGTCACTCAAAACAATTTAAAATTTATGATGTAGAAAATAATTCTATCATAAAAGAAGAAATTGTTGGTACAAATGGCAGCGGACATGGAGCTTTGGCAACTTTTCTCGCCAATAATAAAGTTGATTCTTTGATTTGTGGCGGAATTGGCGGTGGAGCCCAGAGTGCATTAACCGAAAAAGGAATAAAGATTTTTGGTGGAGTTACTGGAAAAGCAGATGATGCTGCAAAAGCTTTAATTGCTGGAACTCTCGATTATAATCCTAACGTAAAATGTGACCATCACGATCACGAACACGGAGAGGGTGAACATACTTGCGGAGATCACGGTTGTGGAAGTCATGATTGTGGTTCTCATTCTGAACAAAAATACACTCTTGTAAAATAGGAAAATCAATGAACGAAACAATTAAATCAATATTAAACCGACGTTCAATTAGAGCATTTTCAAATCAAGAAATTGGCCGAGAAATCGTACAAACTCTTTTAGATTGTGCTTTGGCAGCACCAAGTGGAATGAATCAACAGACTTGGCAATTTACAGCAATCGTAAATCAAGAAAAAATCTTGAACTTTGCAAGAACTGTTGGAAAGGCACTTGGTCGTGACGAAGGATACAATATGTATTGTCCAAAGTTGCTAATTATCACTTCCAATGAAAAAGAAAGTCGGTTCCGAGAAGTTGATAATGCTTGTGCTATGGAAAATATTTATCTTGGGGCTTCAAGTTTGGGGCTTGGTTGTGTTTGGATAAACCAAGTAAAAGATTGTTATGATAATGTGGAAGTTCGTAAACTTTTGACAGAGTTTGGTATTCCAGAAAGCCACGGAGTTTACGGTTGTGCTGCAATCGGTTATCCTGCAGGAGAGCCACGAGACAAAACAATTACAGCAGTTGCAAAAATTGTTGAATAAGTTTTGATAATACAGGTGGTCAAGGGATTTTTTACCTACTCCCTTGACCTATTTTTCATAAAAAAAACTTAGATTTTTGCTCCTTCCGATAAATATTCCCAAGAACCTTTTGAATAGTCTAAATAAGGTAAAGCATCGTCAGAAGTTGAGAAACAAGCAGTTCCTTTGCTGTCGATTGTAGCGTAGAAGAAACCCCACTGGCAACTAGCTTCAGTTAATGAACGTACGTACAAAATTGTATAACAATTTGAGTGTGGATTTTCTTCATCGTAATCTGGGTATTGTGATTGTACATAATTTGAGTGACTAGAACATTTTACCAAATAAAGATTACCATTCTCACAAGGACGATGAGAGAGAATACTTCCAACTGTATCAGTTTCGTCTTTTCCATTTCCAGAACCATCATAAGACACAATTATTGAATCATTTTGTTTAGTGATAGAAAAAACTTCATTATGATCTGATTTGTAAGATTTTCCTACAAAATCATATAATAGATTGTTTTCCAAACCTCCAACAGCAGGTTGTTGGTCACAACCCAAAAACAAGCATAAAAATCCTAAAAGTGTAATGCTTAAGATTTTTGTTAATAATTTGTTCATTATTGAACCTCCTATAATAAGTAAGTTTGCACCGTAAATTTTCAGACAAACACTTCTCCTAAATATTTTTTCTAATTTTATTTCTACGATAAGTTGAGAATAAAAATTAGAATGTATACTTGATTTTTATTGAATAACTTCTTGAAGGAGCAGAATAATTATCATGATAAAAATATCTTTGATCTAATAAATTTTCTCCTGACAACAAGAAACTAAGATTTTCTTTTACTTTAATAGAAAAGGAAAACGATAAAAGATGAATTGGGGAATAATAAGAAGTATTGTAATTTGATGTATATCGCTTTGACGTAAAATCATATTTTATATCAAAATATATATTCTTATACCCAAAATTGATTTTAGAATTTAACACAAAAAAAGGAACCCACATAATCTGATTTCCATAGACTTCCCTATCAAGCAAAAAACTCTTTGTAGCAGAAAACAAAAAATCATAACCAATAGAAAAAGAATTTGGTAAAGAAAATACCTTATTCATACTCAATGTGCCATCAAAGTAATAAGCTGCACTAGAATTTTCTGGAAACATTGAAATAAAATTCTGTTCTGAATAATATCCATTTATCCACCGAATTTTATTTTGATAATAACTCATTCCAACAGAAAGTCCCAAAGGAATAAATTTAAATCGTAAAGAATAGCCGGATTCTGGTTTTAAATTTGGATTCCCGTGATAAGAAATTTTTTCATTAGAATTTTTGTTTTCTAATTTTGAATAATTCCAAAATAATTGATTAAAAGTTGGTAAAGCATTTTGGGTAGAAACAGAAAATCCTATAATACTTGCTAAATCAAATGAAATAGCAGCATTTATTTGATGAAAAATTGATTTCGTTTTTGAAATCGAGTCTTGTAAAAAAAGATAGCCAAGCACTGATTCTATTTTTAGTTTTTTGAAAGAATATTTGCCTAAAAAAGATGGATAAATCATAAAACGCTTTGGCGAAAAATTTGAATCCGTTGATAGTTGAAAATCACCATAAATAAAACTTATTTTTACAGAAAAAGCAGGATCAAATTCTCCAAATTTTAATGGAATTGAATAATGTGTTTGATTTAGTTGCAAAGTCAGCGAATGAAAAATGTTTTTTGAATTTTCAGAATTATCTGAGGGAACTATAAAATCTAAATTGTCTAAATCATAGGTAAATTTCAATTGCGTATATCCAAAGGGAAAATCCAAATTTGTTTGAAAAGTATTAGTAAAAAAAGTTGTTTTTTGTCTACCAAAAGGAGTAAGAGAGGCTGGAACTTCAACATTATTGAGTATAAAAGTATGAGAACTTCCAATACTGTGAGAGTTTATGTATCGATTCCAAGAAAAACTTCCTCCATACGAAACAAATTTTTGGTCAGATAAAATACTTGAATCGACTTTCAAATATTGATTTTTTGCTTTTGTACCTGATAACGAAAGTTTAAAAGCTGTTTTCGCTAATAAATCTTGATAAATACAATTATAAATTTGAGTATCAAAAGGACTTGTATCATATGCAAGATTTTCGAATGAAACAGATAACTTTCTAGAGGAATAAGATTTTGTACTAATTGATATTGCTGAACCAGAAAATTGTTCTTGACCTAAAGCTAAACTGTCTTGAATTTTTATAGAAACAATAGATTCCAATGGAATAGAATTCCAATCAAATTCCCCAGTGTTTGGATCATTTGCCAAAACTCCATCCACATAAACCTTTATACAAGCTCCAGCATATCCACGGATAGAAATATTAGCTGAACTACCAAGTCCACCAGTATTCATTACAAGACAATTTTTAGAAGAAAGAAAATCAGCTAAATTTTTTGCATTTGAATCTTGAATTTGTTCTTGAGAAAAATAGAGTTCTTGGGAATCAGAATTGATATATGTGACGATTGTTCCAAGGTCAATATCTTGTTTTACATTTTCTGCAAAAAAGAAATTTGCCACACAAAGAGAAAAAAGAATAATAAAAATAGATTTCATTCTATTTGCGTAGAAAAATGACCATAAAGATACGGCGATTTAACATACTTTCCTCCTCGGGATTGTAAGAAAAAATGAGATTTGACAGTCGTCTCCTGGCTTACGAAATATGCATTAATTGCAAACTAAAACGCCTTCTCGTTTTCACAATGGCTAATGTTTTAGATTTTATTCGTTTACAGTGGCGGGACCGCTCCAGATTTTAACTGGATTCCGTTACTGCCGATTTAATTATATATAAATAATTTATTTTGTAAAGTAATGTAGTTACAAGTCTAAACTTTGCTTCTTGAAAAAGTATAGAGCAAAAAAAAGGCGTTTAACCCGAAAGTTAAACGCCTTTTTTTGCGGAGAACCTGACTTGAACAGGCACAGCTCGCGCCACCAGCACCTCAAGCTGGCGTGTCTACCAATTCCACCATCCCCGCAAAATATCTTGCGAGGATGAATATATCACGAAATTGGGGTTTTGGTCAATATTTTAGTATCGTTTTAGTTTCTTATAAATTCCCTTATTTTTTGATAGAGAATTTTCCGAAAAGAGCTTTGATATTTTCCCAAACACCAGCAATTCCATTCGGATTTTTAATGATTAAAACCAATGCTAAAACAATTAGTGCAACCAAAACAGTGGCAAAAATTACCCGTTTAATTGGGAACTTTTTACTTGCATAAGGATCTTTTGTTGGTAAAAAGGATTTTGCTGGATAAACTGGAAGTTTTGTTAAGCTATCTCCAAGAAGGGTTGGAATACGCACATTACCATTTACTGCCCAGCCAGAAGCATCCAAAATCGGAGCGATATTTCTTAAGCGAAGTTTACGCCAAGCAATTAACATAGAAGGCATTGATATTAACAAAATTATGCCAATTATTCCAAGAGGAATCCAAGCTCCAAGCCCCAAGAAAGCTTCCATTATTCCACCAACAACAGTTGCAACACCAGTGAAAGCAACGCTAATTGCAGCTATTGTTCCTACATCAGTTTTTTTAGTTGGAACAGTTGTTGCAGCTTCATTTGGATTGTCTACAACATTTGCCATAGAATCAAAGACTTTTGTTTCCGCAGCACTAGTTGATTTTGCAATTTTTTCTTGGATTAGCCGCATAATTTTTTTGTAAGGAGCCCAGAAGGCTTGTTTTATACTAACTGGATTGTCGATGATTTTTACGATTGTGGCGTCCCAATCATTTCCTTGGCGATCGAAGAACATTCCGTTTCTACCCACCAAAAGATTGTCTGTAGAACCGTTGCTTATTAAAGCTGCAATTTGCATTTTTTCACCAGAGGCATCTTTTTTCACACAATCACAATAAACTAAAAAGCATTGGGAAAGAGCTGCCATTGTGCCATGTTTTGCAATATCCAAAACTTTGAAACATAATTCACAAGAACGACCGTCAAGAAAAAGAGTTCCCGCTTGGAAAATTGCTTTTTTTCCAGGAGTGTAAAAATCCACAAAGGACACGAAATTTCGCAAAAGTTTAATAAAATCACGACGAATCAAAATAAGTTTTTTCAATTCTACAGAAGCAAGAGCAACTGGTGGATGATTTTCTTCTCGAGTAAGATAATCATCGATTATGGCTTCTGCATCTGAGTTTAAGATTTCGTTAATTCTGTCTAAGCCCAAAACTGAAACTGGATTTTCTGGCATTGCTTTGTACCAAGCCAAATATGGTTCAAAAAAGTTTTCAATTTTTCGCCAATTTACTTCTGAAAGACTTTTGATTTCTTTGTCGAAAAGGTGTTTTATTACATTTTCTTTAAAATCTTCCATTTCAGCTGCCCAAGCTGGATTTACTGTTGAATCTAGAGGCAAAGGTTTTCCAGCTTCACAGGTTGCAATTGGAAGTTCAGCAAGAGCTTCTTTTGGCAAAAGTTTTCCATTTTCATCTAGGAACATTTTGTCAGTTTGAGCTTTTAAAATTTCTTTTGCATTTTCATCATAATTGATTAGGGAACAACGCAAATAAAAATCGTTGATTTTATCTTGAACTTTGGTAAAGGCAGCGGCGGCGGCATCTGTTTTATCTTTTAAGAAAAAGATTTTTGGTTCATCTTTGATGGCAGCTTCTCGCCATTCTTTTACACTTTTTGCAAAGGCGAAAAAATCTTCTTTTTGAGAGCGGTCTATTCCCTTCTCACCACAAATATCATCTGTGCCACCAGTACAAGTGATAATATCTTTCACAACAGCTGCAATATTTTCTTCGTTAATACAATCTGCAGGTAAAACTCCGTCACCATTTATCACAAAGGAAGAAAAAAGTTTGTCACTACTAGCAACATCATCATAGCAAATTTCTGTAGCGTCAGATTTTCCCAAAATTGATAAAACAGATTGAGCAGATTCTTTTGCAGAATGTCCAGCACAAAAATCCGCATCACTTAGAGAATCTAGCGGAATAGAATCTCCCTCTGACATAATAATTTCTGGTTTTGCAAAATATTTTTTAATATAATCTACAACACTTAAAATTTCTGGAACCCGCACACGACCATTTTTGTCTGAATCTAAAAGATTTAAGGTTTCTTCGCTATACTCTAAACCAGAAACAGGACAAGCCAAAGCAGTCCAAAACTTTGGGTCTAATTTGTCTAAATTTAAAATATCATCAATAGTGGATATTTGAGCTTGTATTAAGCCCCCATTTTGAACGAACTTCCAACTATGAACTTGTGATTTGTTTTTCATTGTTACAAAAACTCCTAAAACAGTATTAAAATTTAGTTTAATCCAAAAATCCACTTTTTCAAATTAAATATTAAAGATTTTGGGAAATGTTTATAAAAGTTTTGTAATTCAAAAAAAATTCTTTAAAAGTGGGATGTATAGACGGAAAATGTAAGATTGTGTTATATTTTTTTTATGTTTGAAGTTAGAGTTGAAGCTGATTTTGCTGCGGCACATTTTTTAAAAGACTATCATGGAAAGTGCGAAAACCTTCATGGTCACAATTATAAAGTTTTTGCTCACGCAAGAGGAAAAGAGCTGGATGATGGTGGTATGCTTTTGGATTTTGGGATTTTAAAAGGTGCTTTAAGAACCGTTGTAAAAATTTTGGATCACACCAATCTAAACGATTTAACAGAAAATGGAGAATTGGTTTTCAAAAACAATCCAAGTGCAGAGCGTATTGCCATGTGGATTTTTCAGCAACTAAAAATCCAGCTAAAATCTTTGGAAACTGAAGCAGATTGCCCTACTCTAAAAGATAATGAAAAAATTGAAAAAGAAATTATCGCAAAAAAAGCAAAAAACGCCGCAAAACTTTTGTACGCAATAGATGTATTTGAAACAGAAACTTCTCGAGCAAGATATTGTGTTGAGTAGATTAAGATGAAAAGCAAAAGAAAGCTAGAGATTTCAAACTGAAAATTTCTAGCTTTTTCTTTTCCCAGCTTGTGAAAAGTCATTTTATCAGTCTAACTGGATACAAGAGCAAAATCTTTTTAGTTTCATTTTTAGGAATTCCCACAAAAATCCCCCCCCTTATTCTCCTAGATAATGACCTTTATTTTATTTTGTGGTACACTTAACATCACAGAAAAAATGAGGTGATTTATGGAAAATCAAGGAAAACAACGAAGTTCTTTTTCAAATTCTTTAGGCTTTGTATTGGCTGCCGCTGGTAGTGCGGTTGGGCTTGGGAATATTTGGAGATTCCCTTATCTTGCTGCAAAAGATGGCGGTGGATTATTTTTATTGGTTTACGTTGTGTTAGCCCTAACTTTTGGCTTTGCACTTTTGATTACAGAAATTGCGATTGGACGAAAAACTCAAGAAAGTCCACTAACAGCTTACAAAAAAATCAATTCAAAATGGGGATTTTTGGGCGTAGTTTCTTTTGTAGTTCCATTTATCATTTATCCATATTATTGTGTAATTGGTGGCTGGGTAATGAAATATATGTTTTCATATCTTGCTTTCCAAGGAAGTGTAACTGCCGCTGATGAATTTTTTACTGGATTTATCACCGCTCAATGGCAACCAATCTTTTTCACAATTTTATTTGCAATTCTTTGTTTTGTAATTGTTTACAAAGGTGTTGAAAAAGGAATAGAACGATATTCTAGAATTTTGATGCCAATTTTGATAATCATCGTATTATTCATTGGGATTTATTCTTTGTTCATCAAACATACAGATGCAAACGGTGTAACTCGAACTGGGCTTGAAGGTGCTGCGGTTTACTTTATTCCAAACTTTGAAGGGCTAACTTTCAAAAAATTCCTATATATCGTCCTTGATGCAATGGGGCAGCTTTTTTATTCACTTTCAATCGCTATGGGAATTATGGTAACTTACGGCTCATATATGAAAAAAGAAGCAAATCTTGTAAAATCCGTAAATCAAATCGAGATTTTCGACACTGGAATTGCCCTTTTGGCCGGAATGATGATTATCCCAGCGGTTTACGCATTTTCTGGAACAGAAGGAATGTCCGCAGGTCCTGGATTGATGTTTATCACTTTACCAAAAGTTTTTGCTTCCCTTGGGGCTTTTGGCGAATTCATTGGGTTGATTTTCTTTGTGATGGTACTTTTTGCTGCCCTAACCTCTGCCATATCAATTTTGGAAGCTATCACTTCCAGCGTAATGGACAAATTCAAGTGGAGCCGCAAAAAAGCCACTTTGATAATGGCCGCAAGTACTTTCGTGATTTCAATCTTAGTTTGTCTTGGATACAACGTATTCTACTTTGACTTGAAATTCCCAACTGGTGCTGTAGGTCAAATCCTTGATGTTCTAGACTACGCAAGTAACAACATCTTAATGCCAATTGTTGGACTTCTAACTTGTATCCTCATTGGCTGGGTTGTAAAACCAAAAACCACCATTGAAGAAATCACCCTCAACGGCGAAAAATTCGGCCGCAAAACTCTTTATGTTGTAATGATAAAAGTTGTGGCTCCGATTTTGTTGTTTATCATTTTGTTGACAGGATTGGGGATTATTTAGTCTGTAACAAGTAGAGAAACAAAAAAGCTGTTTAAGAGTTATCTTGAACAGCTTTTTTTGTGTTTGCGACAGAAAAAGTTTGTGAAATTGCCAAGTTTTTCAGTTTTAGACTGAAAAACTATACTTTTTTGCAATAATAATCCAAAACATCCTTTGCAAAATGATAAGCATTTTTAATTTCGTTCACATTTTCAAAATAATCTTTATGAAGAATCATTCTTCCGTTGAAAAATTCTTGCATTTCTTCCAAAGTTTTTTCTTTAATTTTTGGAGAGGAAATCAATTTTACATAATTTGAAAGCATTACAGCAAAATCATTTAAAACTGGAACTTTCAAGCAACTTGAAATTACCCCATTCCCAACTTCAAGATTTGCACCAAGCAATTCAAAATTAATTTCGATATCAGATTTAAACCAACTTTGAGGTTTTAAATTGCTAATCATACAAGTATTGTGAGCAGCTGCATTTCTTAATCGCCTAACAGAGTCAAAATGAGGTGTGTATTCACATTTTAGATGAAAATATTGATAATAATGTGCATAAAAATCAATAAAATCTGAAAATCCAAGCATTTCAACAATGCTCCAAACAGAAGTTTTTTCTTTATATTTGTCAAAAACCTGTCTGTTATAAAAGTAGGAAGAATTATTCAAATTTTCAATAAGATGACGAACGCGGTTATGAGTTTCCAAAAAATTTTCTACAACAGCATATCCATCATCAGAAGGATTTTCTTGACTATCATTTATGATTTTAACTTTAAGATAATGCTCAAAATCTAAAGTCATTTTGAGAATCAGTTTTCTTAAAAACATATCAACAGTGGAAAGTTCCACCATCTGCCCAAAATCAACATTTATAAATTTTCCAGACTTTGTCTTTTCTCCAAAATCTGCATATTGTTTTAATCTAAAAAAATAATTGTGTTTTGCAAGAAAAACAGCGGCTTCTTCTTCAGATTTTATATTAAAAGTAATACCCAAAGTTTCTTTACAATATGAGATGATTTCTGGAACAGTTAGTTTTTTCCGTATATTTGATTCGATTCTTTTTTTGCCATGAAAATATTATACCATAAAAACGCCACTTACTGTGAGGAAAAATCACAATAAGTGGCGGGAAGATAAAACAAATCTGGGTGGGAGATCAGATTTTGTTTTGTTGGATTAAGAATTAAATAAAATTGTCTTTAGTTAACAGTTCCTATTGGTTCTTCAAAACTAAGTCTTTCTAAACATTCTATATTGCTTGTTTTTGTTTTAGAATTATCTTGAGGAATATTAGAAGCTAACTTTGCAACCATTTCATTGAATTTTGAAACGTCAATAGAAGAGTTATCATAGATATAGTCTCCTATTGTTATTTTTATATCATTTTGTTTTAATTCATGATAAGGGGCTGCAATAAGTTTTCTATTGTTTAAACTCTTAAAATATCCGTTATAAACAACAAATCCATCGGCAACCAATAATGGTATGTTAAGAAGAGGTATTCCCCGTCCGAAGATTTTTGCAACACCTTTTACACCTAAATTTGCAATAGCAACATCTTTTGCAGCATTTCCAACCGCTTTTGTTACTTTTAAAGGAGAGTTTCCTTCTTGTAAAAGAACTTTGTCATAGAAGAAAAATAAATCTTCATTTTTTTGTGTTTTATCATCAAAAATAGCAAGAATTTCTTCACTAGATTCAATCTTGTTCTTTCCAATATAATCAATAAATTCTTTTTCACCTTTTATAAGAATTCGTAATTTATTTTTTTCAAGCTCTGTTTTATACAATCTTAGAACTTCTAGTTGCTTTTCTTTGATAAGTTGTTGCTTTGCATATTCTTCTGCAACTTTACCCCAAATGTTTCCAAAAGAGATTTCTTCTTTTTTATCATTTTTTGAACTCTCTTCTTCCTTGTTCATTTCTAAAGAAGGTAAAGGTATATTTTCTGTTGCACAAAAGTTGAATAATTCCAATTCTCTATCATTTATTTCTTTTCCATCTATTGCATTATTAATAGCAAAATAATCTTTGATAATTAAAGCTATTTTTTTGATAAATTTACTTGCAATAGTTGAAAAATGAAGGCGTTCATCAAAAATATCTTCTATTTCATCATTTTTATCTTCAGATTTACCAAAATCAAAGAAACTAGAAATTTTCACATCTTTAAGTTTTTCAATTATAAATTCCTCTTTAATTTGATTAAAAAGTGGAAGTGTTTTTATGGATTTTACAAAATCATTAAAAACATTTACATAGACATAACCAAGTTCTCTTTTTGAACTAACAAGAACACCAATTCTATTACAATCTTCTTTTCGCTTTTCAATCTTATTTGGAATATCTAAGAAATATGAATATGGATAATCCTTCTCATAAGAATCAGCAGGGCATTGAGTTTGTCTATTCAATATAATTGTATACTTTTCAACTAACTTAATCATGCTATTAGCGTATTTATATTGTAATAGTGTTTTTTGGTCACACAAAAAGACATTAAAAAAATCCATCTTTTCTTCATCACTTGTAGGAATTGAATTTGGCCACGGATACAGATATCTATAATCCACAAAACGGCACAATGTAGCATATTCTGGATAATTAAGCTTTACATCATTTTTTTCAATCGCTTCTTCTACATACTGCTTACTTAAAATTTGTGCATTAAATGGAGCGTTATAATCTTCTGTAACAAGGATTCTTAAATATTTTTTTGCTTCTTCAAAATTACCTAAACGAAGATAATTCATTGTACAAAGTTGAATAATATCCCAAGAATTTCCAGCGTTTTTAATTGCAACACCCAATAATTCAATAATTTTTTCTTTGTTGGCTTCAATTCCTTCTTGTACAAATAAATCGATATGTTCTAAAGCACAAGATGCTGCAATATCATCTTTTCTTAACAATGGAAGATTGTTCACTTTCCAATATTGATTAAAAGATTCAAGTGCAAGTTTCTTATATTTGTTATAAACAGTTTTATCTTCTTCAAAATATTCTTGTGCAACTGCATTTGCAGCATTTCCTAAATAATACCAAAATGGAGGATATGCTTCAAAATTTTCTTTGATTGCACAAAGTCGCTCGTATTTCCTGAAAAGATTATTATCCATTAGGATATCATTGTATTGTGAAATTTGTTTTTCTGTTAAACGATATTCATCTTTGAAATTATATTTATCTGCCAAACGCCATGCTGTTGTAAATAATTCACGACGAAGAGCATTAAATTGTTCTATTGCAGAACGCTGGAGTTGCCATTTTTGTTTATCGTATTCAAGTTGATTATTTGCCTTTTCTTTTCGATAGTTCATATAACCAATTCCAACTTGAGCAGCAAGAGCTGTTGCTATTGCCCATGGATTAGGTCCACCCGCTAAAATCACGCCAAAATTTGGAACAGCAGACCAAATTGCATTTTTCATTTTTTGTTGATATTCACGGTCAATGAACTTTTTATCACCTTCTTGAATTCTAAAAAATGTGACAGTATCAAGAATTTGTTTTAATATATCCAAGAGTGCTTCATCTTTTGGAAAATTTTCAAGATTCAAATTATTTAAGATTGCCTCGTATTCTTGTTCAAGAATAACTAAATCACTGTAATCTACAATTTGTGAAACCGAAACTGTACAAAGATTTAAAGCATAAGCTGCCATAAGTTTTTCTTTATCAGAGATTTCACCATTCTCCCACCTTTCTTGTTCTTTTTTTGTTCCAAACATTTTTCTCCTCCTTTAGTTTGGTTATAAGATAATATCATTCCAGCATTTGGATTTAATTCAATATCAAAATATATTGGTACATGATCAGAGATTGTTTTTCTGTGTTCTTGTAGTTTGTCAAAATGTTCTGTTGATTTTGTGTGATTCTTTAATGATTCAACTCTATCGTAAGAGACATTCACACCATCAAATTTTTCTTTGGCATAAGAAAAATGATCATAATTGTGTGCATAACAATCTTCTAATGTTCTTATTTTTTCTTTAAATTCTTGCAATTTTTTAGGATTATTTTCTGCTGACGGTGGAGTTTTTAATGAAGTCTTTTTGTGTTGAACAGTAACTAAAGTCATATTTTCAAGTTTTATTTCGTTATGCATCAAGGTTGGTTGTTCATAAAGACACAAATTATAGTCCCCTGCAATTACAGTATAAAACACCTTATTGTCTTGGGGTGAATTTGCAATTTTATTATAAATAGATTTTGCAAGCATTTGGAATTCATTTCTTCTATAATGAATATCTCCTTTTTGAAGGTTAGATTCAGTTTCTTTTTCATCAATTTCCTTATTTTTTGAAAACATAATATGAGTGTTGATTATTCTAAATTCAACTCGAGGTAATCCTACAGGAGAAAAACGACCATAATATGGATCTCGAGCAAGGCGAGGATGTTTAATTATTTGTCCAAACTCATTTTTAATAGATTTACCTATTGAAGCGTTATAACCAGTAAAAATTTGAGGATTGGCATCAATTATTCTGTTTGTTCTTTTTTCCTTTTTTTTTGCAAGTCTGATTCTGCGTGTATCCCAAATAAATGCATACCCTTCTAGTTGTTGAGAGGATGCACCTTTTCTTTTTGGTTGTTCCCAAGAAAATTTATAATGAGAAGAACCAAGGAAATAAACAATTTGTTCTACTGCATCACGAGCAAAAGCCTCTTGAATTGCTAAAATATCAATATGATTATCTCGAATGATATTTGCGATTTTTTCAAAATCTTTTTTCTTTTCCTTGTCAGCTTCGAAGTTTAATTTGAACAAATTAAACGATCCAATTCTATAACTCATTCCAGCTCCAAATTATACAAAATCAATCTATGGTAATAATTAATATTACCATATTTTTTTAGATAAAGCAAAATCTAATATCTACTCATATTAAGAATAAATGAATTAACTTCATATTCGAATCTATAACTACGTTTTAAATTATCAAAACAATTGTTGTATTCGGTTTTTGAATTTTCATAAATTTCTTTTGAGTAATATGGATTTATATTATTCATAGCCAACAAATATACTGCTTTTCTCATAGAAACGGTTTCATTTTCAATATACGCTCTAAGAGTATGTTCATCCATTTTTCGAGCTTGTTGAAAAACAGGCCATAAATTATCTGCAACAGCTTTTGAAAATCCATTCATTAATGCACTAAAAAATCCCATAAGATTCTCCTCTTAAAATAAAGAAAGTTCTTTAATAAAGGTTATGTCTATAACCTTTATTAAACACTATAGTGTTTGCGATTCACAAACTGTAGTTTTTTCTTTTTTCATTGCATCTAAAATTGATTTTCCAACTTCTTTGCAATTTTCAGAAAAAACTTTTCCTGTTTTTTTGATATTGTCTTTTACAACTTTAAGTTTTGGATTTTTTTCTGCCACATTAGAAATAATCTTTCCACCAGCAACTAAAGCTGAACAAATAAGACAATCAACAATGATTCTTTTTAACATAAAATACCTCCTGTGTATAAGTAAAAGATAACACAAGAGGTATGACAAGAAGTGTCGGGGATGTAAAAAATATCGTTTACACTTCTCCACCATTCAAAAAGTCTAATGCAAAAATTTGTTTTATTCCGTTGTGATATGTTACTGGACTATTATCCATTGTGATTAAAATTTTTTGATAATTGTCTTTTACCATTTGTAAAGGTCGAAGTTCTCGCTGCAAAGTTTGTTCATCCCTAACTGTTAAAGCCACTTGAATATAAGTTGGAATAGCATCTTTTATTGCAACAAAATCAATTTCTGTATCATCAACTTTTCCTATATAAAGTTGATAGCCCCTACGTTTTAATTCAAGAAAAATCATATTTTCAAGAATGTGACCTTCATCTCCAGATTTTGCTCCAAGCATAAAAAAACGAAGTCCAACATCAACTGCATAATATTTTTCTAGAGTTTTTAGAATCTCTTTTCCTTTTACATCATAACGATTTATTTTATAAAATAAAAAAGTTTCGCACAAAGAAGAAAGACAATTTTCAACCATAGCTGGAGATGTTTTTTTACCAGATGAAACAAAAGTATCACATATTTTTTTTGAAGAAAGTAAATTTCCCGTATTTTGCAAAGCAAACTTCACAATTTTTTCTAGCAACAACGTATCAGTAATTTTTTTTCGTTGCTGAATATCTTTTAAAACAATTGTTGAATACAAACCTTGAAGATAATCTTTTATAATTTCGTTTTCCTCATAAATCTTATGAAGATACGGAAACCCACCATAAGTAATATATTTTGTATAAAGAGAAGGAAGATCTAAATTATAATTTTGAAATTTTGATTTATATCCAAGCTGAAATTCTGAAAAAGAAAAAGGCAAAATATTTATTTCGATATATCGTCCACTTAGAAGAGTTGCAATTTCACTAGAAAGCATATTTGCGTTGGAACCTGTTAAATAAATATCAACATTTGGCATTACAAAAAGAGAATCAACAACTTTTTCAAAATTTGGCACTTCTTGAATTTCATCTAAAAAAATGTAGTTCATTTTGTCTGCTCGAAGTCGATTTTTTATTGTTGTATACAAAAGATGATAATCTTTGAGTTCCTCATTCTCAAGCATTTCAAAATTAAAAAAAGTGATTTGATTCTCTACAACAGATTTTGATATTTCTTTACAAAAATCTCGCAAAACAATTGATTTTCCACAGCGTCGAATTCCAGTTATAACTTTTATAACATGTTTATCTTTCCATGACAAAAGTTTTTCTAAATATTCTTTTCGCAAAATAGAGAGTTCATTATAATATGGAGTTTCTCGCAAATCTATCATAAACTAAGTATAAGTAAAGAGAGAGATTTTTGTCAAGTTTTTAACTTGTAAGTTTAAAAGTTTTTGTTTTAGGCAAGTTTTTAATATAGGGATTAAAGTTGTGTTATTTGCAAGTTATTGAGGTATATTTTGATATTTCATAAATATTTACCCCAATAACAATACATTATATGTTATAAAGTCAAATTTGCTTTTACATAACACGAACTATCGGGGAGGAAAATGCTTGACCTGTATTCTGCCAGTTTTTTTGTAGCGAAAATGAAGAGTAAGCAAATTTTCTGACAAGACCTGTTTTTTTTATTAAAATTAATTTAGTAAAGTCCACCATTTTCCTTCGCATATTTAAGAAAGAACCTATCAACCAATGGCTTAAATCTATAATAACTAGATAAATTACCTAATTGTATATCATAGGCACGGTTATTTTCTTTATAAATTTTCTCTGTTTGATAACTATCTTTTTCAGCTAGAGCTAATAAAACAGCTGACTTTTTTACATAATTTGGTTCATTTTGTAAAAAATTTTCTAACTGAGCAGTACTTTTTTTTCTTGCCTCTTCATACAGAGGCCAAGCCATTTCTGCTACATTTTTTTTAAAACCATTCATTATAGAACCAAGAATTCCCATAATATTATCCTCCAATAAAAATAAAGAAACAACTTTAGATAAGGTTATGTCAATAACCTTATCTAAACACTATAGTGTTTACGATTCACAAACTGTAGTTTCTTTTTTTTTCATTGCATCTAAAATTGATTTTCCAACTTTTTTGCAATTTACAGAAAAATCTTTTCCTGTTTTTTTGATATTGTCTTTTACAACTTTGAGCTTTGGATTTTTCTCTGTATAAACAGATAAAAGTTTTACATTAATAACAAAATCTGCAACAATAAGGCAATCCCTAATAATTCGATAAAACATAAAATACCTCCTGTGTATAAGTAAAAGATAACACAGGAGGTATGACAAGAAGCGTCGGAGATGTAAAATAAATTGATTTTTTTTCAAACGAACTAAAAACAAATAAACTATTATTAATAGTATACTTTTAATTAAAACAGTTCTCCATTTTACATAAAGTCTGGCATATTTTTATGAAAAATACCCTTTCTATGCTATATTGGATCATTACGAGTTATTTACAAGTTATTAGGGGATATTTTAACGTTTTACAATTTTTTACCCCAATAACAACATATCATATGTTATTAAATCAAATTTACTTTTTTACATAACAAGAAATGTCGGAAAGAAAAAAAATTGTATTTTACAAAAAAACTGCCGCGTCTACTTCAAGATATAAATTAGAAGTGATATATAGAGTTTATTTTCCGTAGATATAAATTCAGAGACAATGAGTTTTTTCCGTTTTTTTTTGCCATGAGAATATTATACCATAAAAACGCCACTTACAATGAGGGAAAATCACAATAAGTGGCGGAGAAAGATTTTTTTATGATTCTATGGGTGATTCTTTCAAAAATCGCTCAGATTCAATTTTTATCTTTCGTAATAACGGATAAGAATTTCCTGAAAATTTTGTATTTGCCACCGAACCTACTTTTAATTTATCGATAAGCTCTTTAAATTTCTCAAAATCTAATTTTTTGTTTGAGTATCTAAAATCATCAATTATAAATACTTTCTCTTCTTTAGAATTTTCAATAAACTTAATTTCAGAATAGTTACATCCACATTCATATTTTTTCTTTTTAATTACATGAACCATATCCTTATCAAATACTAAATCACAATTAGAGAATGTAGTATCATCTAAAATTGCTAATATTTCATTTTGTTTTCTTAAGCCTTCAAGTTCGTTTGGTAAATTAGTTCTCACATATTTTTTAAAATCTTCATCACCTTGAATCAAGAAATTCAATTTATTACCTTCAGCAAGAGTGACATTTCTAATTCTTTTTAATTGCTCACCCCTTCTTTTCTTTTCTTCTCTTATTTTATTTGCGTCTTCTCCATATATATCTCTTATTGAAAAATATGACGTGGTTTCTTCTTTTGATTTTTCTTCGTTTTTGGAAATTGGAATCTCTGGCAAGTGAATATTTTCATTTGTACAAAGTTCTACAAGTTCGCTTTCTTTTTTATTGATTTCAGTATTATCAACATTGTCAATTTTCTTAATTTCTTCGACCATTGATTTTACAAATTTTTTAACTAAAGTATAGAATTGAATTCTTTGGTCAAATGGATTAATAATTGGCTCTTTAATATCATTTGTACATAGGTCGGGATAGAAAAATTTAAATATTGATTTATCTTCTGGATTCAAATTAATTTCATCCTCTTCCACAGGTTCAAACAAAGGTACATTTTTTACAGCAGAAACAAATTTTTCTAATACATCAATATAAATATATACATACTCATCCCTATTTACTTGTGCTGGATTTCTTTTTAAATCATAATTCCTGATTTTTATTTTTTCTACTGTATCTAAGAAATAAGAATCTGTGTATTCTTTTTCATAATCATCAGCAGGACACTGTGTTTGACGATTCAATAAAACTGTATATTTTTCTATAAGCTTAATAACAACACTTGCGTATTTCCATTTTAAGATAGCTTTTTGATATTTATAAAAATCATCTTCCAATTTTTTTATATTATCAAAATCTTTTGGCCACGGATACAAATAGCCAGAATTTACAAAACGACATAATGTAGTATATTCTGGATAATTAAACATTTCATCATTTTTTTCAATCGCTTCTCTTACATAACGTTGACTTAAGATTTGAGCATTAAATGGAGCATTATAATCTTCTGTAACAAGGATTCTTAAATATTTTTTTACTTCTTCAAAATTACCTAATCTAAGATAATTCATTGTACAAAGTTGTATAATATCCCAAGAATTTCCAGCGTTTTTAATTGCAATGCCCAATAATTCATTAATTTTTTCTTTGTTGGTTTCTAAGCCATCTTGTATAAGTAAATCGATATTTTCTAAAGCACAAGAAGCTGCAATATCATCTTTTCGCAACAATGGAAGATTGTTCACTTTCCAATATTGATTAAAAGACTCAAGTGCAAGGTCTTTATATTTGTTATAAACAGTTTTATCTTCTTCAAAATATTCTTGTGCAACTGCATTTGCAGCATTTCCTAAATAATACCAAAATGGAGGATATGCTTCAAAATTTTCTTTGATTGTATAAAGTCGCTCGTATTTTCTAAAAATATTTTCATCCATTAGGATATCGTTATATTGTGTGATTTGTTTTTCTGTTAAACGATATTCATCTGAAAAATTATATTTATCTGCTAAACGCCACGCTGTTGTAAAAAGTTCTCTACGCAATGCATTAAATTGCTCTATTGCAGAACGTTGAAGCTGCCATTTTTGTTTATCGTATTCAAGTTGATTATTTGCCTTTTCTTTTCGGTAGTTCATATAACCAATACCAACTTGAGAAGCAAGAGAGATTGCCATTGTTATTGGATTTCCACCAGCAACAATCAAACCGATATTTGGAACAGCAGACCAAATTGCATTTTTCATTTTTTGTTGATATTCACGGTCAATAAATTTTTTATCACCTTCTTGAATTCGAAAGAAAGTAATTGTATCAAGAATTTGTTTTAAAATATCCAAGAGAGCTTCATCTTTTGGAAAATTTTCAAGATTCAAATTATTTAAGATTGCTTCGTATTCTTGTTCAAGAATAACTAAATCGCTGTAATCTACAATTTGTGAAACCGAAACTGTACAAAGATTCAAAGCATAAGCTGCCATAAGTTTTTCTTTATCAGAGATTTTTCCTGTTTCCCATTTTTTTAGCTCTTTTTCATTTTCAGATATTTCTTCAGAATTTGATTTAGGAATAATCAATTGATTCTTTATTTTATCTAACTCAGTTTTTATTTCTAAAAGCTCTTTTTTTGTTCCAAACATTTTGCTCCTCCTGTTGTTTGGTTGTAAGATATATTTTATGTAAGATTCAAATCTATATATACAGGTACATGATCTGATAACTTTTGATAGTGAATTGAATTATCTTCTTCACCCTCATCATTTTTATACCATTTTACTGTATTAATTCTGTCTGATTTTATATGACCTTGGTTTACAATAAAATGATCATATGAGTTATAAAAGTAATCTTCACTTTCACATTTTAATTTGTGTAAAGTAGTTTTTTTATCGATGTACGCATTAAGATTTTTATTATATTCAGCAGAAGAGTCCTTAATATTTGAATATTTTTTATTGTATTCTGTCGTTGTATAAACTTTTTGTTTAAATACATCATCTATTTGATTTGCTAGTTTTAGAGAAATACTATTCGGAGTATTACGTATATATTGCAAATAAAGCATCTGCAAATTAAAATCACCACCAATTAATGTTGTTCTATGACAACCATTACTGGAATAATTATTTACTTTTTCGTATAGTTCAAAAATATGACACATTTCTTCAACACGAGCCTTTTTCACTTTCGCCATTTTATCAAAATTGGGATCATATCTTACGCCAGACAAAGGACTAACTTGTTTTATTAAATTAAATTTACCAGAATAAGTTAAATGAAGATTCATAATTGCAAATTCTATTTTTGATCTTTCTACTTGAAATATTTCAACTTGTGGTGGTCGAGCTACATTATTTAGAGAATTTCTAAATTTCAATATATTATTCCAACGAGTATCGCCAGAAAAATCTAATTTAGTAAATTTTGAAGAGTCATACATAATTGCATAACCTGTATCATTTCTAGGATTTCTTAAATATTCACCTTTTGTATCATCTTCATGATCTTCCAAGATATCAATATGTTTCTCATACCACTTTTCGTCCAATTTTTTTTGATAAGCCAGTGTAAATTGTTCAATTTGCCATTTTGGAGGTAATTTTATTTCATTATCAAATCTAAACTCTTGTAGAAGAAGCATATCTAAACTTTCATCTTTTATGAGTTTTATAATTTGTTTTAATTTTTTTTTATTATCTTTACAATTGCAACAATTAAACGACCCGATTCTATAACTCATAATCCCCTTCTCAATACATCCCCATCACCGCAGCAACTTCTTCTTTCACCTGTTCTATCAACTCATCCGGTCCCAGCACTTTCACAGTTTTTCCTTGCCCAAGAACCCATCGTTTTACTTCGGGAAGCTGAGTTGTTTCAAAACTTACCCAAACGCTGCCGTCTTCGCGTTGTTCAATTTTTTGATTTTTGTTCCAGCTGCGTTCAAGAGCAAAAGTACCTATTTCTGCGGAAATCAAAAGTTCTACTGTGTATTTTTTTGTGGCACTTAGCCAGATTCCAATTTCTTTGTCAAAATATTTGTCTGGATTAAAATCTTCTGGAATATCAAATTCTTCTTTTGATTCTGTTACGTTTTGCATTCTGCTAAAATTAAAAACGCGAATATCTTTTTTATCATGACAGAACCCCATAACATACCAATTCCCTTTTTGGCATACTGCGTGTAAAGGATTAATTCGTCTTGTCATCCAAGTTGTTTTTTGTAATGGACGATATTCAAAGTCTAAAACGTGTCGATTTTTTAGAGCAGAAAAAATCTTGGAAAAATTTTCAGGATTGATTATTCCCATTTGGTCGGGAATAAATGTTGTTTGATTTTGCAAAAATGATGAGTCTAAAGTAATTTTGTTAGGCAAACTCATTTCTATCTTTTTGAAAACCGAACGCAAATCATTTTCTAATGGAGTATTTCTGTATTGCTCCAAAAGTTGGTCAAAAAGTGCTACTGAAAAAAGTTCGCCTTCACTTAAAGGAACGCTTTTGATATAAAAATTTTCTTCTGTGTAATAATAGCCATTTTTATATGCATCAAACTCAATTGGAGCATTGTACATATCTCGCATGTATTCAATATCACGTTGAATTGTTCTACTTGAAACTTCTATTTTCTTTGAAAGACTTGTTGCATTTGGAAACTTACCGCTTCGAATTTCTTCATCAATCTGAAGCAGCCGATAACGCTGAACTTTATTATTTCTCTTGTCCGACATGTTGATTACCTTTGTCTAATAATTTTATCACAGAACTACAGAGATGTCTAATTATTTCTATAGATAATATTAAAACTTATCTTTTGATATTTTCATTCTACCACCCTCTATACGACAAGAACTGTCGGTACTTAAAATAAAATTCAAAAAAAACAGCCCCGAAAAATGTAATCATTCTATCGTTTCAGGTCGGAAAAAGTGTATACTTTTGGCAAATTTAGCCCCGAAAAAATGTTAATTTCTGGTTGTTTTAGCCCCGAAAAAATGTAATTCATAATTCTCAAAAATATTTGTATACAAAACATCCCTTTGTACGCCATTTGTAATTTGTAAATCTCATTTCTCTCAAATTTCTTTACCACTCATAATTTAATCACATTAATTTAATGACCATTAAATTAACCGTGATTACACAAAACAACTACCTCTCCCACTATCTCTACAGATTACAAACCTTATTTCTTTAGTTATTTGTACCCATTTCTTTAGTATTTTATACTTATAACTATGGATATAAACCAACAAGAAGATTTCCAAAATGAAATTGAAGCTCAAGAACTAAAGGTGGCTACACGAATTCAAGAAGAACGGCTGGCTCGAAAATTAAGTCAGTTGGATTTAGCCTTGGAAGCAGGAATTTCTCAGGGATATCTTGCCATGGTTGAATCTCACCAAAAAGTTCCTACAATCACAACAATTTTTAAGATTGCCCATGCATTGAATATTAGTCCAACAGAACTTTTTGAAAAACAAGATATTGACCGCCAAGCAATCAAAAATCAAGTAATTAGTTTGATTCAAAGCAAATTGTAATTTTGCCACCACATTTTTACTTAAATTGAATTTTTCCGTTCGGTGAAATAACAATTTTGCAACTTAATCCAATTTCTGTTTTTAATTTTTGTTTTAGTTTTTCTTCAACTTCACTCTCTGCAATTTCTGGCTGAATATCATAAAAAAATTGCTTTTCTATAATTTTGATTTTTGATTTCAAAGTTTCTGCCAATTTTTGCGAGAAAAACAAAACTTCAAGTTGAACGGATTTTCCAATTTTAGTTTCTGGCAAAACACAAATCACTTCAATTTCTTCTATTAAATTGATTTTTTTCCAATAAGAAATGCTGCGTTCAATTTCAGATAGAGAGTTTTCTACCCTTTCAGAATCATTCACAAAATCTGAATCAATTCCGTCCACAATGATTTTTAGTTTGCTATCTGTTATTCCAAGCTTAATTTTTTCTTTTTTGCTTTCCCCAAAATATCGAATCACTCTAGGTACAATAACGGTTCCCATAAACAAAGGAATTGGTCCACAAACTAATCTCATAACACCAGGTATTGGTTGAACTGCTGTTCCAAGAGTACAAAGTTTTTTAATCATTAATTTCCTCCAGTTTTACACTTTTGATAAAACATCTGAATTTTTCTTTTCAAAATTGCAATTATTAGAATTTGTCTTTCCAACTATTCTCAAAAAGCCTTCCCCAAATAAAACAAAAATCACTCCAGTTGCAAAACAGTAAACTAAAAATCTATAAACTTCGTTAATTGAAAACAATTTCAAAAAAGCCAAGACAAGTGTATTTCCCAAAAACTTTGTAAACAAAAAAGACATTATCAAAAATATTCCTAAAAGCACAAAGCCTTTTCTTAAAGAAAGCCGAAAGAAAAAACACACGATTCCCATAAAAATTGCTTCCATCAATAAAAGTTTTTCAATGTGGAAACAAGGGGAAGGTGACATTACATAGAGCATTAACAAAGGCAGTAAAAAAACATAAAGAATCCGTGACATACACATTTTATTCTCTAATGTTATGTTTACCAGTTTCTCAAAAATTGCATCAAGAAATCCTTTAACTTCAAACAGAAAATTTTTTGTTTTATTCATACAGTATCCTCCAAAAATCAATATACATATTTTATACTTATATCTACGCCATAGACTGTCGTAGCTGAACATTCTTCCACAATTATTAAATTGCCTTTACTTTTTCCCACTCAAGCCTTTCCATAAATCCTAGATTCTCAATCTTTAACAAATCGCCATCCACATCTTCCCTTAGCACTTTTTGAAAAGTTGGTGAACTTGAAACCCAAAAGGTTTTATCAAACTCTCTTGGAGGACGCATTTCAATCAATATTCCTGTTTGCTTTTCTTCTTCTGTAAGCGGTATTCCATTTTTATTTATATAATTTTGGAAAGCCCGATTCAATTCTTCTTGATTTTTATAATTTATGGGCTTTCGGTAAAGGAATTTTCTAACTCCCAATCCATAACGCATCAAAATCAATCTTTGTTTGATATTAAATTTTAAGCTTTCAAATATATTTCCAGAAGAGGAATTATTTTTGTTTATCATCTTAAACATAAAATCACTGATTGTTTTGTCTGTTTTTGCAACCGTCATTCCTTGGGTTTTGATTTTTGAAAAATCTTTTCTATTAAAAACTGTTATGTTACCTTTGTTTGGGATTGAATCATAAGCTCCACCAGCACCACAAGGGAAACCTGTTTCTATTATGTAAATTGGACAGAAAGATTCTTCGCTAAAAATGATGATATTTTCATTTGTCACGGCAATTCCAGAAATCCATTTTTGGCAAAGTGAATATTCCCAAAATCCTACCCACCAAATTGGAAGAGAATATTCTGTCATTAAAAGCAAATCCTCTGAAATATTCACAAAAAACTCCACTTTTTGATTTGGTACAAAATCTGGATTTTCTTTGAGTTTTTCTAGCATTGGCAAAAAATAAAGTTCATTACTGTTGTAAGGTGAAGTGTACAAAATCCAGTTTTCAAGCAATTCTGGAACTTCATCACAAAAAAGTCCTGCGTTTTTCAAAAGATTTTGTGCCAATTTTTGGCGTTCTAGTTTTTCTGTTGGGATGTTCATTTTCTTTCTCCTAATTATGCTTTTAATTTACCACAGGAGGAACGACACAAAGCGTCGCTGTATAAAAAAAGATAGAACTCTTTACCGAATTCTATCTTCTTAAAAAACACTATTGTTTCATTTATTCAACAATATTTTCCTTCCCCTTCTCAAACCTTTCCATCACCTTATGCATATCCTTTGTTGTAAACTCCAAACACTTTTCTTTAAGATTTTCTGGCACTCCATAAAATGCTTCTGCCATTCCACCTGCAATACAAGTCAACGTGTCGCAGTCTCCTCCAAGACTAACTGCGGTACGAATTACATCTTGAAAATCAGTTCCTTCCAAAAATGCAGTGATTGCTTGAGGCACAGTTCCCTGGCAACTTACATCAAAATAATACTCTGGCCGAATTTCATCACAACTTTTGCTCAAATCATAACCAAACTCTTTTTCAACATAAGTTTTAATTTCTTTTTTCGGAATTCCCTTTCGAGCCATCCAAATTGCACTTGCCACAACTTCCGCTCCCTTCACCCCCTCTGGATGATTATGAGTCACTTCCGCCGACCACCTTGCAACTTCCCGTGTTCTTTCCAAAGTTTGAAAAAACCAGCCCACAGAAGAAACTCTCATTGCACTTCCATTTCCCCAACTGTTGTAAGGCTCATAAGATTTCATAGCTAACCAACGAATAAAAGTTCCGCCATATCCCGCATTTGGATAAAGATTTCCCCATTTGTGCATAGCTTCAATCATTGATTTTTTCATTGTTTTTTCATCTGCGTCAAAACCCGCGGTTAAAATGCCATCACAAATTGCAACTGTCATCACAGAATCATCTGTAAATCGAGGCTTTTTTGTAAAAAGTGAAAAATCCTTTGTTTTAATGTTATTTGGTCCAAATTCATAAGGCTGCCCAATAATATCTCCTAAAATCGCTCCGTACATTTTTCCCTCCTTATTTATTGATGTTAAACGCAACATTCATTTCGTATATTTTAGCAACAACATTTTGAAAATTGCTAAAAATTTCAATGCCTGATTCAGGTTTTGAATATACCATATTCAAAACGGATGCTAAATCATTACTTAAAAGAATTGAAATCAGATAATAAATTATTTCATCTATTTCTTTACTTGATTTCACATTGATTATAATTTCAGATTTATCATCTCCTGTATTTTCAATTATTTTTTCTGCTTGAATTTTCGATTCTTCTGATTTTTGGAAATCTGGAAAAATTACTTCTTCATTTTTGTATGTTTTATCAACATAATCAACAAACTCCACAATTCTGGGTTTAATGGCCATCATATTCGACTTATCTCCTGTTTCTAAGAATAATTTATCACAGGAACAACGACAAGAAATGTCGGAGAAAGAGGATTTTTCAGAATTTTAGCTTTTTTGCTCTAATACTATTTCGTCTACAAGGTAGGCATCACTTAAACAATGAAAATCACTTAGCCCTTTGCTCATAAAAATATATGTGTTTGAATTAAAAAAAAGGTCCATTGCTTTTTCTTCAGAAATTTTCATTTTTTTAGAAAGAAGAGAAATTATACGAGCATATTTCATTTGCAACAATGTTTTATCTGCTGTCATAATTTTTCTCCAATTTCATAGTAGGCTTCAAAATGTAGAACGTCATCCATAACAGATTGATTTATGAAACATATTTGATTATTTGGTTTTTCATACTTCAAACGATTGAGTGTTGTGTTTTTATCAATTAAATTTGAAAAATACAATTCGATTGTATTAAAAACTCTATCGTTTGCAATTCCACCTTCAATAATATCAAAATTCAAATAATCATTTTTTCCAGAACGGCAATTAATAATAAAATCTAACCATTCTTCATTATAGTCAAGAAATTTTTTATATTTACATTTTGTGTCAATATTCTGATTATCAAAATTGTATATATTCACAAAAGATTTTTTACCTAAAGAAACAAAACGACTTATCCATTTTTCAGCTTGTGTTTGTAAATCTGTTGCATAAAAGCCCTTGCCAAAATCAAGATTAGATCTACCAACAGAAACAAGAGGTTTATCCACAATTTGAGTTGAACCATGGTACAATTTCATGCCACGAGATTCCTTTCTTTTAATACTGAAATTATTTCGTTTACAATATATTGTTTGCTTTGGCTATGCAGTGCTTCATAGGATGGAAGAATATAATTATGTAAAAGTCCGCTTTGATTTAAGATATTAAAAATTTCTGTGCCAGTTTTACCAAGTTGCTCTGCTACATTTTCTATACAAAAAACTGAATATTCAATCTCTTTTTCACTCATAAAGCTTCCTCCTTTTTTTATTATATCATAATTATAATAAATTTTTCATTATTTTGCATTTTCTACTATATAACCCGTTTCCCATTTTCAAAAATCACTTTTTCAAGTTCTCCCACAGGCATTTCCAAAATTTCTGCAATATCAGCGTAAATCTTTTCTATTAGATTTATGCTTGTGTCAGTTCCCCCAAGCCAAGGTTCCGCAGTGGGATTGTCTGTTTCGGCTAATATCAAGTTTTTTGGCGTGATTTTGAGCAAATGCTGCAAATAAGGATTTCTAGAAGTTTCACAACCGAAAGTCTGTAAATATCCCCGTTGCAAAAAAAGTTGGTAAACATCTTTTGGACCATTGTACCAATGAATTATGGGCTTTGCCTTTGGATAATCTTCCAAAATCCTAGCAATTTCTTTTTCCGCCCCCTTGGTGTGAATTACGCAACATTTTTCAGTTTCGTTACAATGAGCCAAAATATATCTAAAAACCTTTTCTTGGGCAGTTTTACTAACATCCTTCGCCCAGTAAAAATCCATGCCAATTTCCCCAATGATTTTTGACTGATTCAAAGCCTCATCTAGTTTTTCAAGGTGATATTCATACTTTTCTGCATTTTCAGGATGTACTCCAAAAGTGGGAACAACTTTCAGTCCTTTTTCATTACAGTTTTTGGCAATTTCTTTGTTTTTCTCAAAGGATTCTAAATCCACAGAAGATGCCACAATCATTCCAGAAAAATTGGCAACTTCCTTGTAAAGTTGATTTTTATCCAGATACCAATCTAAATGTGTGTGAAAATCAATTATCATAAAAAAAGTGTAACAAATTTCTTAATAATTACACAAGAAAAAAACTCCTGTATCAAAAAAAATTATACAGGAGGAAGTGGTGATAATACAAGAAAAAAACGGTTTAATTTATCTAAATTTCATTACACCATAGCCAACTATTTTTGAATCAGTTTTCAAATAGCTTCGTTGCTGAACAGCTTTACTCGAATCTGCTTCACTAGAATCAATAAAATAAACTTTTCCACCTTGTTCTTTGACAAAAATACCAACATGACCTACTTTTCCGCCAGTGTAAGTTAGAAAAATTAGATCACCAGACTGAGGAGCATTAGTTGGCGTTGTATACTGAGAAAATAAACTATAAGCCGAAGCATCAGTAAAAGGTAATTTATAGTCAGTATTGGATATTGCATATTTGTAACAATTTATAACCATTCCAGAGCAATCTACACGTAATGCTCTTGGTGGAATCACATCCTGACCACTCATAGAATAAACTGTATCATATTTACAATATTCTTTTGCATACCACAAAGCATTTTGACGAATACCATCAAGAGAGTTCTTATCTAAGGTTTCATCATAATAATTTTCTTCCACAATTATTGAAAGAGTATCATCAATTAATGGCAAAAACTCGCAAGAAACAAACAAAAAACTCAACAACAAGATAAATAAGATTTTTCTCATATTTTTACTTTATACTCAAAGCAAAAATTTCACAATTTATTTTAATAACACTGTAAAACACCTTACAATCACTCTTGCAAAAATAAAATTTTACGCATTATTTTTTGATAAAAAATGAAATTACTAACTTCAAAAAAACACAAGCTTGGACCATAAAACAAAAAAAGCTAGAGATTTCATTTAACCTGAAATTCTCTAGCTTTTTTTATAGTGTATCAAGCCCCTTCACAACGTACCAGCTTATTCCCTGTGAACTCGCCCTTTCGCAGCGTATCAAGCCCCTTCACAGCATAACAGCTTATCTCCTGTGAACCAGCTCATTCGCAGCGTATCAAGCCCCTTCACAGCGTAACAGCTCATCCCCTGCAAACCAGCTCATTCACAGCGTATCAAGCCCCTCCACAGCGTATCAGCTTATTTCCTGTGAACCAGCTCATTCACAGCGTATCAAGCCCCTCCACAGCGTATCAGCTTATTTCCTGTGAACCAGCTCATTCGCAGCGTATAAGCCCCTTCACAGCGTAACAACTTATCCCCTGTGAACCAGCCCTTTCCCAGCGTATCAAGCCCCTTCACAGCGTATCAGCTTATCCCCTGTGAACCAGCCCTACATCAAACTACCGCTTCAAACTTGTTGCAGTTTGTAACATTGCATCGCTTGTTTGGATAGCCTTTGAGTTAAACTCATAAGCTCTTTGAGCCACAATCATTTGCACCATTTCGTTTACCACAGAAACATTAGACATTTCCAAAAATCTTTGCTTTGTAGTACCTGCCCCTTCAAGCCCCGGACGACTTGCAATAGCATCCCCAGAAGCATTACTTACAGTAAAAAGATTATCACCTTCAGCAGTAAGCCCTGCAGGATTTGCAAAACGATAAATCTCCAATTGACCAACATCAAGAGGATCATCATTTCCAGAAACCTTTACAGTAACACGACCATCATTGCTAATAGTCAACGTATTGATTTCAAAGTTTTCTGGCATAATAATTTCTGGCATAACCCGAAGCCCATTAGAGTTTACAAGCTGACCATTAGAATCAATCTTAAAAGAACCATCCCGAGTATAAGCATAACTTCCGTCATATTGCTGAACACGGAAAAAACCTTCCCCATTAATAGCAATATCAGTTGCCACATCAGTTGCCTGAAGATTTCCCTGAGTGAAAATCCGCTGAGTTGCAGCCACCTTCACACCAGTACCCATTTGCATACCAACAGGAGTTACAGTATCTTCAGTTGCAGGAGTTCCCGCAAGTTTTATATTTTGATAAAGCAAATCTTCAAATTCAGCTCTTTGTTGCTTATATCCAGTTGTATTTACATTTGATAAGTTATTAGAAATTACATCAATACTATTTTGCTGACCATTCATACCAGTTGCAGCAGTCCATAAACTTCTTACCATCTTAAAACCTCACTTCCACTAAAATTAAGCCTTAACAGCCACCCTTGACCAAAGAGTACTCATCATAGAATCCTCAGCCTGAATGGTTTTCTGATTCGCCTCATAAGCTCTATTCACTTCAATCATCTGCACCATTTCATTTACAACATTTACATTAGAAGATTCCACATAACTTTGAATCAAAGTCGGACGTTCATTACCTTCTGCAATATAAGCTTCCCCTGCAATATCGTTAGTATTGTAAAGACTTGACCCCATTTTATTTAGATAACGCTCATTATCAAAACGCACAATCTTAAATCTATCAATTTCATTACCATTTTCATCAGTGATTATACCGTCAGCGTCCACCTTAAACCGCACATCAGCCACATTGATATAACCATTTTCCCCAAGAACCGGATAACCATCCTTAGTTTCAAGATAGCCCTCTTTTCCAACCATAAAATTACCGTTTCTTGTGTAACGCTCCCCATTCGGAGTTGAAACCGCAAAAAATCCTTCCCCACTAAGAGCCATATCAGTAAAACTACCAGTTTCCTTAAAAGAACCCTGTTCAAAAATCGTATAAAGTTCGTTAGTTTCTACACCAAGCCCCAACTTCCCAATAACAGGAGCCACATCATAAGAGCCAAGTTCATTAACAATCACACCATCATCATTCATCCGACGCATCAAAAGCTCTGGAAAACTCTTACTAATAGCCACATCCTTTTTGTAACCAGTAGTATCCACATTTGCCAAATTGTTAGAAATTGCATCTAGCCGAGCCTGTTGAGCATTCATACCAGAAGCCCCAGTGTACCAACCACGAATCATAAAATCCCCCTAAAAGTTAATTCCCACCAAATTAAGTTCGCCAACCCAAAAGAATTGACATCTAACTCTATATTTATCGGAAAAATAAAAAATCTACTTTAGGATATTTAAAATATTTAGAACGAACCTAATTCCCTCACGTGCGTCCAGCTTTCCAGGTCCCGCCAGAGGCTCGGTCCTTCGGACTTTTTGGCAAAGCCAAAAAACCTTCCAATCTGGCGTAGGCGGATACAAATTCAGAATTCAGAATTCTGAAGTCTGAATTCTGAATTTGGATTTGAATTTGGATTTGGTTGTTTTTTTTAGAATCTAGAAGTAAACTAAAGTTATGGAGAAAAAACTTAGTAGAACAAAAGTTATTACCGATTTCACAAAAAAAATTAAGCGTTTCAAAAAATATGGTGGCGTTGAACCAGATTTGCTTAGAAAACCTGAAAAAATAGAAACAGAACAAAAAGAGTTTTCCAAAGAACAACTTGAAAAAAACGCCACAGAAACATTTAAAAAGTTTTTAAATCCATACGAAGTTTTTGGAAAAGGCTCAGCTATAGCAAATCAATTAGAAAAAGACAAAGCAAACATAATATCAGCCTACAATCTCCACAAAGCTATTACCCAATTAAACCAACAATCCGAAAACCAAGACACATTTATCCGACATTTCACAATCGAAACGCCCCTCACAAAACGAGATAGATACACAATCGGAGAAGATTTTGTTTATCTACAAAATTGGTTTACAATCATTTATTGCAAAAACAATCCAGATTTTATCCCAATTTTAGAAAAAGAAGAAAAAATCAACAGCTGGAAACTTTATTTTTTGCCAAAAGAACAATTCAATCCCTCAGAAAAAGATTCATTGATTCAAGAAATCATCACAAATTCTCTCAATTCACAAAAATGATATTTTGAATTATGTCATTTATATGATATAATTTACCCTATGAAAACAAAAAAAATTTTTATCATTTTAATTTCACTTTTTATTGGAATTTTTCTTTTTACAAATTGTGATGTATCGGGAACTGTTTCCGACATTATCGAGCCACTTCTCACAAGAACCCCTGATCCAGTAAAAGTCCTTGAAACTTATGACAAACAAGAGTGCGATTATCTTTTTATTATGTATGTTGATGGGGATAATGATTTACACGATGCACTTTACCTAGACCTAAACGAAATGGAAGAAGCCTTGTATCAATACAGCCTAAAACAAGGCTCAAAACCTAGTGTAAAAATTGTTGCCCTTTGGGACGGTTGGAAACTTGCTGGAACAAATTACGGAGGAACTGCAACCCAAATTTTAGAGTTAGGAGCAGATTCTACAAGTAATGCTGAACAACTATGTAGCAACACTTTAGACTTAACAGCCACCGCCAAAGATTGGATAAACTACGATACAACCAAAAAAACAGGCGAAGTAAATATGGGTGATAAATCAACTCTAATCAATTTCTTAGAATGGGTTGATGATTATTATGAGGCAGACCACAAAATTTTACAATTTAGCAATCACGGTGGCGGTCCTCGTTCTGCCCTAGACATTTCCCAAAGACGAGGCTTGTGTTGGGATTACACTTCTGACGAAAAAAATGCTTTCTTAAAAACAAAGGACGTGTCAGACGCTTTTGAAGCAGCAGGTTATGGAAAAGACAAAGAACAATTTGATATGCTAATTTTTGATGTTTGTCTTGGAGCTTCCATCGAAGATTCTTACCAATTCCGAAATTATGCAAAATATCTACTTGGCTCTGCAAACACAGTTCCTGGATACGGTCTAGATTACACAAAAATCTTGGACAATATTTCAGAAAATGCCACAATTCAAGACATCGGAAAAGGCATTATTGATGATTTTAAATATTTTTATACTGTGACTTTACCTAATGCTTATCCAGAGTGGTCAGAAAGATGGGAAACAGAAATTGAGTATTGGGAAAAAAAATTATATCAAGCCATATTTTAAAGAATACGGAGAATATCCAAGTTGGTCAGCTGAAGGCTTGGCTGCTTACCATTTACAAGATGCCTGTACATTTTCGTTGATTGATTTATCAAAAGTAGAAGCTGTTGCAGAATCGGTGGATGATATGGCTGATTATCTAATTTCCATACAAAATGATCCATCAGGATTAAGTTACTATGTTGGTTTACAATTCTTAACTAGTAATTTTTCCCCAGCTTTACCAAAACCTATATATCAAGGCACATTCACTTGGTTACACGACATCGGCTTTTTAACTGAATACATTGCAGAGATTACTCTTGTCGACAATCCAGAAACTGATATTAACGAAGAAATCCAATACGGACAAACTCTTGACACTTTACAAGACAAAACCATTCAACTTTGTACTGCCCTAAAAAACGCAATTCTCTACACTTGGAGAGAAGGTCCAGATATGTTGGAAAATAATGATAGTTTATACTATGGAACAGAATGTCCTTACGGTATGACCATCGCTGGGTCTGCACTGGCTTCAAACGGAACAAACTTAGTGGACGGTTACGCACCAGACTTCTACAAAACAGACCTAGACTTTGGAGAAGACTACAGTTGGGGAGATTTACTAGAATTCTATTTTGGAACAGGCAAAAATAATGATTAGGGCTCATTAAGAGCATCAACTAACTAATTGTTAGACAAAAACTATACAAAAAAGCGAAGTTTTCATTCACAAAAATAGAAAACTTCGCTTTTCTTTTAGATATTATAAATCTGGCCAAGTGTTTTGAATGGCCTTAATCTGTGGAACCAATTCTAAAAATATATCCACAATCTCTGGATCAAACTGCTTTCCACTTTGGGCTTTTATTTCGTTTAACACTTCCTCTTCTGTCCAAGCCTTTTTGTAAACTCGCTGAGAAGACAATGCGTCAAAAACATCCGCCACAGCCACGATTCGAGCCGATAGAGGAATCTCCTCACCAGACATAGGTTCTGCCACAATTTCACTAGGTTTTTCAATATCAATATTGTTAATATCAATCTTTCCAGGATATCCCTTTCCATCCCATCGCTCATGATGATGCAAAGCCACATCCATAGCCATACTATCAAAAGACGATTGCTTGTTTTTAAACAAAATCGCCCCAATATACGTATGCCCTTTAATAATTTGATATTCCTCTTCTGTAAACTTTCCAGGCTTTTTTAGCACCAAATCCGAAATTCCAACTTTTCCAACATCGTGAAGCATAGCCGCAATGCGAAAAGCATCTCGGAATCTATTACTTTCATCCTTGTCAATATTATGCTTAAAAGCCCATCTATCATAAATTTCCACAGAATAACTGGCAACACGATTTACGTGAGAACCAGTTTCCTTCGGATCTCGGAATCCAGCCATTTCAACCATACGCATAACCATTTCCCGAGTAAGATAAGTTCTTTCCAAAGCCTGAGTTGCACTTGTGGCAAAATGTTTCAAATATAAAACTGCATCTGAATCAAAAGGAATAATATTTCCAGATTTGTCTTGAGGATTGATAATTTGCAACACACCAAGAATTGTGCCATTAACCGTAACAAGAGGAATTGCAATAATTGATTTTGAACGATAACCGGTTACTAAATCAGAAGATTTATTAAAAGAATATTTTTTTTCAGGGGAAATTGCGTAAACATCAGGCTCATTTATCATTTCCTGAGTCAAAACACAATATCCACACATAGATTTTTCATTTATAGGAAAAGAAAATGATTGAAAAGGAAGTTTTTGTCCTGGAGCTAGTCTTCTTTGTTGAGTATCATTTTGTGCATAACGAATCTTTAAATTATTTTCTTCGATAATATAAATCGAACCTGCGTCTGCGTGAACGATATCCCTTGCTTCTGTGAGAATACGTTCTAGCAAAACATCAACGTCTTTTATCTCGTTTAGAGTTTTTTCAGATTCAATTATTCGTTGGAGTTTTTCTTCCCGAGACTTTGATTCTATCATTCCATCACCCGTAATTATAATAGCAAAAATATATATATCAGTCTAGAAAAACCTATTCTTTATCAACCATTTTTACTGTTTTTGTATCAAAGCAAAATACAAAGGCCCAGCTCCATCAGTCATATCTGGCATAACGTGATAACCAAACTGAGTTTTTTCTGCCTTTGGTAAATCAGCATATTCTTTGTAAACTTTTTCAAAATCAATTTCCAAGACTTTCGCATTTGGAAACTTTTTCACAAGTTTAGAAACAACTCCATCATTTTCTTCAACAGCCAAAGCACAAGTAGAATAAAGCAAATATCCATCCTGCTTCAAAACTCGATAAGCAGAACTCAACAAAGCCCACTGTTTTATAGCAAGACTTTTTACTCGCGAAGAAGTCCATTGTGCAAGATATTTTTCATCATTAAGCACATGCCGCTCTGAAGAACAGGGAGCATCCAACAAAATCGCATCATACACTTCCCCAAAATATTTACACCAAGTAGCTCCATCAAAACAAGTTGTCTTAATGCGAGAAGCAACATCTTCTGGCAAATGTTCTTCCACAACTTTTTTCAAGCGAATATATCTATCCTTGGAATACTCGTTGGAAGTCAGATTTGCAGTTTTATTCATATGCTTTGCAATCACCAAAGATTTTCCACCAGGAGCAGCACACATATCAAGAATATTTTCAGCATTTTCTAGAGGCAAACACAAAGCTGCTAAAACACTACCAGAATCCAAAAAATATTTTTCTGACTTTTCATCATATTGATATGTAAAATATTTTGGTTCTAAAGCAAGAGAATCAATTAAATTATCAAATCGACTACCATATAAATTTTGATAATATTCAAAAAATAGTTCTTTTCCAGTTTTTTTTACTTTTTGTTTTGCCATTTTACTTTTCCAAATCTTCTATATTTTTAATTGACTTTTTCACTTCCAACCACAAATTATCCTCAAAAGGAAAATCTCCAAAAAACTCTAAATATTCTTTTGTTACAGGATGAAATAGTGCAATTTTTCCAGCGTGAAGTCTGATTCCACCCATTTTCTCACTTCTTTTTGCACCATATTTCAAATCACCTTTTATAGGCATTTTGTTTTCAGAAAGTTGACACCGAATTTGATGAGTTCGTCCAGTTATTAACTCAATTTCCAAAAAAGAATATCTTTCCCCAGCCCCAACAACCCTATATCGTAGTTCAGCCAATTTATACTGATATTCAGATTTTTTACTTGCATAAGCTTTTTGATTTTTTGAATTAAACCATAAATAATGTCGTAACAAACAAGCTTCTTTATCCACAGGAAAAGGCTTAAAACAACCTTCCACAATTGCATAATAGACTTTTTGGATTTTGTGAATCTTCAACTGATTACTAAGTTCAGCGTTTGCCCTTTTTGTCAAAGCCAAAATCACCAAACCAGAAACGGGCTTATCAATTCTATTTACGCACTCAATTATTTCAGGCTTTTTTCCAAGTCTTTCACATATTTCCTTTTCAAAAACCTTTGGCAAATATCCTTCGTCAATCTTGCCTTCATCAAAACTACAAACTTCGCCACAAATTTTGTTTATAATTGCAAATTCCTCATCCAAAAAGATAATTCGTTCACCAACAGCCTTAAAAACATTCTTATTCGTTTGCAATTTCATAAATCCTATCTTTACAATTTATCACAGCATCAACAATGCAAGGCTCAAAATGAGTTCCCCGTGATTCCATAAAAATACTCATTGCTTTATCTATAGACATTGGTTCTTTGTACTGTCTCCGACTTAACAAAGCATCCAAAACATCTGCTGCCGCCATAATTCTTGCACAAAGTGGAATATTAGTTCCAGAAATTCCGTTTGGATAGCCAGTTCCGTCCCATTTTTCATGGTGATACAAAGACATAATTCTTGCACAGTTCACATATTCTTCGGATTCGACCCCAGTTAGATTCTGTTGAATTAAGTTTTCACCCTCAGCTGGGTGAATTTTCATTTTTTCATACTCTTCTGGTGTAAGTTTTGATGGCTTACAAAGAATATGATCTGGAACATGAAGTTTTCCTAAATCGTGAAGCGGAGCCGCATTTGTAAACAATTCAATATTTTTTTCAGTTAATTCGTTTGCGTACAAACCTTTAGAAAGCAATTCCCGAGATATCAATTCCACATATTTTGTAGTTCGCTTAATGTGTTCTCCTGTTAGAGAATCCCGACTTTCCACAAGATTTGCAAAACTACTGATAATTTTTCGCTGAACCGTGCGAATATGCTTATTTGAAGCATAAATACTTTCCAAAGTAACACAACAGCGTTTTGTAATTGCATTGGTTATTGCAAAAACGAAAATATATTCAATAGAAAATCCAATTCCATACGCAATAAAATAATGTAAAGGATTTGGAGAATCATTTACGATTGTATAAGCAACTTGACTTTTAAACCAAAGAGAAACCAACATTCCAATATAACAATAGATTGTTACAACATTTGTAAGTTTTCGATTGAAATACAAACAACTAATAAAGGGTATCAATGCACAAGAAATATATGTATTTACAAATCCATTTGACCCTAAAAAAACAACCAAAATCTCTAAACCAAACAATGTAAAGTAGGTAGTAAATCTTTGATTTTTGCATTTTCGTATGAGAATATTTTGACAAATTACATAAGGAATAATAAAACAAGTAAACAAAACAAGCCAATCAATTGGCATATAGAAAAAACCACATTTTACAGAAATAATAAGTAAAATTGGAACAAGTATTACAAGTCCGATAATTTTTCCGCAAATTACATTTATTTTTTTAACATTTTCTTCAAAAAACTCTTCGTAAGTTTCAGCTTTACTCATATTTTCTCCGACTACAATATATCACACAAAAACTAAAATCTCAAAAAAATTATATATAATATAGTCATATTTTATAATAAATTACAAAAACTAGTTTCCCCAATACATCTGATAAAAATCTTTTCCTTGGTTATAAGCTTTCAAAAAGTTTTCATATTTTTCGCTTTGATATTGAGCCAATTCTTCAGCAGTAAGTCCTTTTCCTTTTTGGATTTTTTCCTCAGAATAATCAAGCAAACCTTTCTTCACTTTAAAATCAACTATCTTTTTCGCAGATTTTTCAATTTGTAAAAGCATTTCTTCATCATTTTCAGCTAATTTTACAATTTCTTCGATAAAAGGCATATATTCCTTTTGTGCAATCATCAAAACATTGATACCCGCCTTTATTGCCATAGAAATTGCTTCCACAGAATCATATCCATTTTCTTGCAAAGCTGCCATCAACAAATCATCAGAAAAAATCAACCCATTATATCCCAACTGATTTTCAAGCAACTCTGTAACCACTTTTTTTGACAAACAAGAAGGAATAGCCTCATTCCCATCAAAGAAGGCTGGTACAACCGAATGAGCCACCAAAACCCCAATATTTTCTTTATCCTCAATTTTTTCAAAAGGAGCAATCAAAATATCATTTACTTTTGATAAATCAAAATCAATTACAGGTAATCCCAAATGAGGATCGTCCGCATTATTCCCAGGAAAATGCTTCGCCACAGGATAAACATCATTTTCTAGCATAGATTTTATGAAAATATCAGAATAAATCCCAACTTTATCCTTATCACCAAAACTACGAGTATCCAAAAATTCTTGGTTTTCCTCTGTGAGAATCTCAACCACAGGTCCAAGATTCACATGAATCCCCAAAGTAGCCAACTGCATTGCAGCATAATCATAAATTGCTTTTGCTAAATCAGGCTTCAAAAACTTTGCCACAGAAGAAGCTGAGGGTAAAGGAGAAGCCACATCTCGAAGACGATTAACAAGACCACCTTCTTGATCAACAGAAAAATATGGTTTTATCAAATCATTTTTCCCAAACCAATTTTCAATATCAGAAGTAAAATTTATTCCCTGTTCCCCATTTACAAAATTATAAGCAAATAAAAGATACCCTCCAGGTGCAATAAAATTCTCCACATCATAATACAAGTCCGAAAATTCAGTTCCGCCAATTGTCACCAAAAACATTTGACCAATTTTTTCTTCCAAAGTCATCTTACTGATAAAATCGGAAACTGAATTTTCATATTTTTGCCTTTCAATTTCTTCCGGACTTAGTGCAACTTCAATTTCATCAGATTTTTCCCCACCGAAATCATTTTCAATATCACTATGATTTTCAACCTTTTTTGAACAAGAAAACACAAAAATCAAACATATCACACAAATCAAATATAAAATCTTTTTCATTTTTTCTAAAAACCTTAATTTTTTGATATTTTATCAATTATTACCTAAAAATAAAAGTCTATTATCCCCAAAAATCATATATTGTTGTATAATAAATTATGCACTACAAATCTGTAAAATCAATTTTATCAGCTAAAAACGGGATCAATCTTTTTCGAGGTTGCGAACACGGTTGTATTTATTGTGATTCTAGAAGTAAATGCTACAGAATCGAACACAATTTTGAAGATATTGAAGTAAAAGAAAACGCTCTTGAACTTTTGGAAATTGCTCTAAAAAAGAAAAAACAAAAAGTCATGATTGGAACTGGCTCAATGTCCGACCCATACACTCCAACCGAAAAAAACATTGAATACACAAAAAAAGCTCTTCAATTGATAGAAAAATACGGATTTGGAATTGCTATCCAAACAAAGAGTGACTTAATTTTACGTGATATTGATATTTTAGACAGAATCAACCAAAAAGCAAAAACAGTAGTGCAAATTACTTTAACCACCTTCGACGATAACCTCTGTAAAAAAATCGAAGAAAATGTTTGCCCAACAAGTCAACGATTAAAAATTCTTTCGGAAATGCAAAAACGTGATATCCCAACTGTAGTTTGGCTTTGTCCAATATTGCCCTTTATAAACGACACTGAAGAAAACTTGCTATCAATCCTTGAAGCCTGTAAAAAATATGATGTAAAAGGCATAATAAACTTCGATTTTGGATTAACACTCCGAGAAGGAAATCGAGAATATTTTTACCAAAAGCTAGAAAAAAACTTTCCTCGCCAAGGACTATTTACATTATACAATAAATATTTTAGAGAATCCTACGTTTGTAACAGTCCACACAACGAAAAACTCTTAAAAATATTTCACCAATTTTGCTCTCAAAATAAGATTATGCACAACAATGATGAAATTTTCAGTTATCTTAATACATTTCCAAAAGAAAAGATTCACAAAGATTTTTTAGAATTCGATTTTGAATAAAAAAGCTGCCTTTTCCAAGACAGCTTCCAACTTAGATTAAAATATCATACTCAAATATTCTAAATATTTAACATCCATTCTAATCAAAAAATAAAAAATTTAAACTAATTTTGAATCAAAGACCTTCCAAAATCGCAATCAAAACTTGCTTCCAAGACAATTCAGGAATCTCTAAATCGTCAATAAAATTCAAATCTCCATCCTGTCTCAACAAACTTGGAGGATTTGTACTAATTCCATTTGCACTAAATGTTGCCGAATTCAATAACCATAATGAATTCCACATAAAATTATTTACAGTAAATGTTTTTGGAGCTGTATCAGTTCCATCAACAGTTTGATTTGCTTCAGCCTTTGCCTCTCCCAAACCAAAATGCTTCACAGTATAACATTGTGATGTAAAAGTAGAAAAAACATCATTAGTACGAGGATTTAGTACCACCGTCAAACCAGGTTCAATTCTTTTTCCAGGAAATCTTTCAGAATTAAGCTGACTGTTTTCATAACCCTCTTCGGAATAAAGCAAATAACAGTCAATATCCACACCCTGAACATTTATGGTTCGCCTACACCAAGTATTTCGAGGTCCAGATACAGACTCACCTAAATCACACCCCAAAATACAAAAACTCAAAGTAAAGACCAAAACCAACAAAAAAATCTTTCTCATAACATCCCCCAAAACTCTCATAACCCTCAACAAGATTATACCCCACTCTTTCCACAATTCCAAAAAAAAATTATCATTTTTCAATCATTTTTCATTTTAAATATAAGGAGCAACCGATTACAGTTTGTTCCGACTTTCCAGGGTTCCGCCGTCTACCGCGGCTCCATAAAAAAGTTGCACCTTTTTCTCAATCTATCCATTCTCCTTTTCCAAAACAAATACTCATATTTAACTTAATCCCATTTTCTATCTCACTCTATCAAAGTAAACCATTCCCAAACTCACCCTTCCCCCAATACAAAATGCAACTTTTTTACGCCTTCGACGCCCTTCCAATTCGGGCTAGGCTCATAAAAATGTTTATGCCACCCTGCTTTTAGCTAATATCCCACCTCAATACTTCACCCTAAAAACACACTGATGAAAGCACTCTCCTTTCAAACTCTTAACATTCCTAGAAAAAAAACTAAACAACATAAATATCAATATAATACAACATCCTACTTTAAAATAAATGAGGCTGCCTAACTTTTTAGACAGCCCTATAAAAAATTGATTTAAAAAAAAAGAAGCCTGGCAGCTACCTACTTTCCCACTTTGCAGCAGTATCATCGGCGTAAGAGAGCTTGACTTCCGTGTTCGGAATGGGAACGGGTATTACCTCTCCACTATGGCCACCAGGCATTATTAACAAGAGAATA
>JAFQDD010000007.1 GCA_017416145.1 Spirochaetaceae bacterium
AGAATTAAGAATTAAGAATTAAGAATTTTCGGTAAAAAATTCTTGTAAACTAAAAAAATTGTGGGGTGTAATTTTTTTTGTCTGGGCTTTTCCTTCACCAAAATATTTCTTGCCAAAAACTGCTTTTTATTAGTATATTTTATTTAACACTTTTAAAAATATTTAATTTGAGGATTTTATGTCAGATTCATCAATTGTTTCATCAGATCAAATTTTATCAGATAAATTACGAATTATTACACTTTCTCAACGTCCAATTTTTCCAGGGATTTTTACTCCTCTAATGATAAATTCTGAAGAGGACATCAAAGTTATAGAAGCCGCAAGTAAAGACGATTCTTTGATTGGTATTGTTTTACAAAAAAATGATACAGAAAATCCTACTGGAGATGATTTATATGAAGTGGGAACTGTGGCTCGTATTATTAAAAAAATGAATCTTCCAGATGGGGGATTAAATGTTTTTATTTCCACAATTAAGCGTTTTACAATTAAGAAATTCTTAAACAATGCAAATCCAATTGTGGCTGCCGTTGAATATTTAGAGGATGAAGAAAACGATACTTTTCAAGTAAAGGCTTTGACTCGTACTCTAATTAGCGAAATGAAAGAAATTTCTGATAATAATCCGCTTTTTTCCGAAGAAATGCGTCTAAATATGGTAAATATTGACCAGCCAGGAAAAATTGCTGATTTTATCGCTTCTATATTAAATGTAGAAAAAGAGGATCAGCAAAAAGTTCTTGAAATGTTAAATGTTCGCCGCCGTATGGAAACGGTTTTGGTTTTTATCAAAAAGGAGCAAGAACTTTTACGCATTCAAAAAAAGATTTCTGCTGAAATCAATGAAAAAGTTGAAAAAAATCAGCGAGAATATTTTTTACGGGAAGAATTAAAATCAATTAAAGAAGAACTTGGCATGACAACTGATGCAAAAAGTTCTGATTATCAAAAATTCAAAGAAAAAATTGATTCTTTTAATTTTGAAGGAGAAATCAAAGAAACTGTAGAAAGTGAGCTTGATAAATTTTCCTTGATGGATCCAAATTCTTCTGAATACATTGTTTCTAGAAATTACTTAGAACTTATATCAAATTTGCCTTGGGAAGCTCCTGCTCCAGAAAATTATGATATAAATGCTGCAAAAGCAATTTTAGACGAGGATCACTACGGTCTAGAAGATGTAAAAAAGCGTATTATTGAATATTTGGCTGTTAGAAAACTAAAAAATGATTCAAAAGGTTCTATTATTTTGTTAGTTGGTCCTCCGGGAGTTGGAAAAACCAGTGTTGGTCGTTCTATTGCCAGAGCCATGAACAAGGAATTTTACAGATTTTCTGTTGGAGCCATGAATGATGAAGCTGAAATCAAAGGTCACAGAAGAACTTATGTTGGTGCAATGCCTGGAAAAATCTTACAAGGTTTAAAAATCGTAAAAACTGCTTCTCCTGTTTTTTTAATTGATGAAGTGGATAAAATCGGTTCAAGCTACAAGGGAGATCCAGCTAGTGCTTTGCTTGAAGTTTTAGACCCAGAGCAAAATGTCGCTTTTAGAGACCATTATTTGGATTTACCTTTTGATGTTTCAAATATTCTCTTTATTTTAACTGCCAATAGTTTAGACACGATTCCAGATCCATTATTAGACAGGGCAGAAATTATTTCTCTTTCTGGATATATTGACCAAGAAAAAATTGAAATTGGTAAAAATTATCTTTTACCAAAAAGTCTTGAAAAAAACGGGTTAAAGAAAAATCAGGTAAAATATAGCAAAGAAAGTTTATTATTGATTGCAAACTCTTATGCAAGAGAAGCTGGAGTGCGTAATTTTGAAAAAAATCTTGATAAAATCCACAGAAAATACGCCACAGAACTTGTTACCTCAGAAGAAGTGATTTTAGCCAAGGAAAATCTTTTAAAAGCAGAAGAATCTAAAATCAAATCTGACATTAAGGCTGCAAAAACTGCTTACAACAAGGCAATCGGAAAAACCTTAAGCATTTCTCCAAAGGATATTGAAAAATATCTTGGGAAACCAGTTTTTAACGAAGAAGAAATCATAAAAGCTGATATTCCAGGAACTGCCATTGGTCTTGCTTGGACAAGTATGGGCGGCGACACACTTTTAATAGAAGCTATGGATTTACCATCTGGTGCTGGAAAGGGTGGATTACAGCTAACTGGTCAACTTGGTGATGTTATGAAGGAATCTTGTAGCATTGCTATGAGTTGGGTTCGCTCTTATGCTTTGAAAAATAAGTTGTGCAAACTAAAATATTTTGATGAAAACGCTATACACTTACACGTTCCAGAGGGAGCAACTCCAAAAGATGGTCCTTCTGCTGGTATAACAATGGCAACTGCTTTAATGAGTTTGGTGCGAAAAAAGAAAATAAAGCCAAATATTGCTATGACAGGAGAGCTTTCTCTTACAGGAAAAGTTTTGCCAATTGGAGGATTGCGAGAAAAAACTGTTGCTGCAAAGCGGAATAAAATCAAAACTATCATTATTCCAAAGCAAAACCAACGTGATTTAGAAGAAATTCCAGAAGAAGTAAAAAAAGGTTTAACATTTTATCCAGTTTCTACCATGGAAGAAGTGTTAAAAATCGTTTTTTAGTGTTATAATTGATTTATGGCTACTGATAAAATTAATGACAAACACGTAAACTTTTTTGCTTTACAAAAAACCTGCGAAAATCCAGGTTGTCCAATTTGTAATATTGTAAACGAGAGAATAACTCGCTACATTGACGGTATGCTTTTTGAGCATATTTCTGACAGAACTTTTAGAGCTCAATACCGAGAAGCAGGGGGATTTTGCAAGACTCACTCAAAGACCTTGCTAAATTACAGAGATGGTTTAGCTGTTGCAATTCTTGGACAAGGAGAATTGGCTGAAAAAGTAGAAGATTTTAGCAAAAAGAAAATGCGAAAATACAAAAGCCCATGTTTAGCTTGTTTTGAGCAAAATCGCATAGAAGAAGATTTTTTAGTTTTCATTGCAGAAGCGAAAAAACTTGGTTCAAAAGACGAAGAAGAACTAAAAGAAATCTTGCTAAAATCTGATGGACTTTGTGCAGTTCACTATTCTCAAATGGTTTCCTTGGTTGGAAAAAAGATTCCAAAGTGGTTTTCAGAATTCCAAGAAACAAAGTTCAAAAAACTTCTTGAACGAACTAGTCGATTTATTGATTTTTCCGCTTGGGGAAAACAAGCTGATTTTGCAACCCTTTCTCCAGAAGATAAAGTTGTTTGGAAAGAACTTGCAGCAACTTTGCGTGGGTCTATTGATTAAAAGATTTTTTTCAAGTAAGATGTCTTAAAATGGGTTTATCCCTAAATTTCTGAAAAAATAAATGAAGTATTTTACTTCGTAAAAATTGGGAGTAATAAAAATGGGCGTAATCGGAACTATTTTATTAGTTGTATTCGTTATCGTTTGTATTTTACTAGTATTATTAGTATTACTTCAAAACGATGAAGGAAACGGAATGGGTGGAATTTTCGGAGGTCAAAGTTCAGAAGCTTTTGGTGCTCGTTCTGGAAATGTTCTATCAAAAACAACTTATGTTTTAGTAACAGTATTTTTTGTGTTAATTATTGGTCTTGCATTGTTGAACAAAACACCAAAATCAACAAGTTTGGATGCTGCTGTTCAAGGTGCTGCTGTTGAAGAATCAACAACTACTACAGAAGAATACTGGCAAGAAGATTCAGCAACTGTTACAGAATAATCAGAGGTAAAACATGATTCTTGGTCAGGTTTTTAATCCAAAGACCATCTGTGTTAATCTTGAAAGTGAAGAAAAAGAAGAGGTTTTTGAGGAATTAGTTGAAAAAGTAGTTGCTCTAAAGCCAAATCTTAATCGACAAAATATCTTAAATGCCATTGCAGAACGTGAAAGTTTAATGAGTACTGGCATAAAAGAGGGAATTGCTGTTCCACACGGTAAACTAGATGAAATTGATGAGGTAATGGGAGTAGTTGGCATTTCAAAGTCTGGAATTGACTATGAAGCGTTGGACAACAAGCCTGTTCATCTTGTGTTTTTGCTTTTATCATCCAAAGATAATGCAGAATTTCATCTACGAGTTTTGAGACATTTGTCCACTGTAATCGAAGCCAATGGTTTTGTTGCAGAGTTAATGGAACAAACTGATGCTGATGGAGTTTACCAAACAATCTGTAAATACGACAGAGAATTAAATTAATTCAGTGTTGATTTTTGAGAAAGCTGTCTTTTGGTTATAAACTAAAAGACAGCTTTTTTTTATATTTTTTTCCTATCTTTTTTTCCAATTTCGGTGTACCATATAATCAATAGATTTTAGGATAATTTTATGACTGACACAGATGTAATTGGACACTTAATAGAAATAGAAGCTGAAGCAGCCAATATGATTATGGATGCTCAAACAGAAGCAGATAATCGTATTTTAGAAGCAAAACAAAAAGCAGATACAATTTATAAAGAAAAATATGAAGAACTGATTAAAACTTTAGAAAATGACTTTTTTCAACAAAAATCAGAAATTGATTCAAATTATGATAAAAATTTTGAAGAATTTAGAGCAACTATATCCACCGTTAATCAGGATAAAAGAGCATTAAATACAAAACTTGAATCATATCTTTTTGGAAGTGACAATGGATAGAGCAAGTGCCAATGCCTTTGTTTATGCTAAAGCCAGTGGAATGTTAAAAAAATCCTTTGTAGGTCCTCGAACTGAAAAAATCTTTGAGCAGCAGAAACTTTCTGAGTTGTGGACTTTACTTTTTGAAGATGAAGTTCCATTAATTCCAGAAGTTTTGTTGGCAAAAGAAATCGAAAATAAGGCTGAAAATCAATTTATAAAAGATTTTTGTAAACTTCTTAATTGTTATTCAAAACCAGATAAGGTTTCTCTTTTTTTGTTAAAATCCTTTGATTATGGAAATCTTCGAGAAATTGTGTTTGCATTGTCAAACGGTGAAACAAAATTACCGAAATTGGTTGATATTGGAAAATATTCAGAATTAAAGATAAAAAATTGGCCAGATTTAGAAAAAATCACCGAAAAATCCGATTTTAATTGGTACAAAACTGTACCTTCTATTGATGAACAAAGATTTTTTGACCACAAATTAGATTTACAATACATAAAAGCTCTTTGGGAAAATACAAAAAAACTTCCACAATCGGAGCGTGAACCTGTTGAGTCTTTTATCCTAGAAAAAATAAATCTTGATAATTGCATTTGGGCCTTACGTCTAAAAAAATATTATGAAATGTCAAAAGAAGATATTATACAAAATCTGTTTTTCCAAGGCGAAAATCCTACTGACAAGGATATTTTGTGTGGAGAAGCAATTAAAATCTTGGATTATGATTTAGATTCTTATGATTCATGGAAAAATTGGAAATACAAAAAACTTTTGAATGATAATTTAGATGGTGATGTTTGGTTTATTGATCCAATTTGGGTTCAGCAAAGTGCGAAAATCTATTTGGTGAAAAAGGCTTACAAATCTTTTCATCAATATCCTTTTACAGCAAATGTTTTAATATCGTGGTTTTTTGTAAAACAGCACGAATTAGATTGTATTAGAAAGGCTGTGGAAGGTTTACGTATTGGAGAAATTGCTTAAAATAGGAGGATAAAATGGGTAAAACTGCAACAATGAAACTGATAGAACTGATGATTCTAAAAGATGATATTGACCTTGTTTTGGAATTTCTTGGTAAAAGAGGCAATTTCCAATTTCAAGATTTACCAAAGGAAAATATTCATAATACTCAAAATCCTTCTGGAGAAATTTTTCAAAAAGTTTTGGATGCAAAAAATTATCTTGGAATTGGTGAAATCGATTCCTATTCTCCAGATTCTAAAAATCCTACAAAAGAAGATTTTGATTTAGCTTCAAAAATTCTGGAAGAAATTGAGGATTTAAAATCTAACGAAATGGCTACTTTGGAAGAAGAAAAAAAAGTCAAAGATGCTTATCAAGAAGCATTAGCTTTTGCAAACCTTAAAGTATCTTATAGCGAACTTGAACATTTATCTTTTTTATCTATGCGAATCGGTAAAATTGATCCTTCTGTTTTTGAAGAATTAAAGTTTGCTTGTGGAGAAAGGGCTGTTATTGTTCCCCTTGGAGAAGATAAAACACGAATTCTTGCAGCCAGTTCTAAAAAAGGCAGGTTTGCTTTAGATACAGAATTAAAGCGTTTTGGCTTTGTTGGACTAGAAATTCCTTCTGATTTTAAAGGTATCCCAGATGATGTTTTGGATAGTTTAAAAAAACAGTGTTCTGAAGTTGAAAAAAATGTTTCAGAATTAAAATTGGAAAAGGAAAACTACAAAAATCAACATAAAGATGAAATTATTAGACTTTTAGGGAACTTTTCTATTGGAAAACAAATTCACGATATAAAAGAAAAACTTGAAGCAACACAGCTTGTTTATAGAATCACAGGTTGGATTCCAGCTACTGATAGCGACGTTGTTATGAAGGATTTAGATGAGCTTACAGAGGGAAGAGTTGCTATTCGTGGATACGACCCAAAGGAAGTGCCATCTGTAAGCGACGGACACGAAAAAGTTCCTGTAAAATTAAAACACGGAAAATTTGTTTCTTCTTTTGAAAGAATGATTTTTAGCTATGGTTCTCCAGTTTACGGAACAATTGATCCAACTCCATTTGTGGCTTTTTTCTTTACTCTTTTGTTTGGAATAATGTTTGGGGATTTAGGGCAAGGTTTGGTTTTTGTAATTGTTGGGATTTTGCTTACAAAACACTGGATTCCATTTTTTAAATCTTGGCATAAATTTGGTCCTATTTTCATAGCTATTGGATGTTCTAGTAGCATAATGGGGCTTTTAACTGGGGAATTTTTCTGTAATGAACATATTTTAGAGCCAGTTGGAAAGTTTTTAACAGGATTGTTTGTGGGAAAAGAAAATGCTTTTGCTCCAATCCTTCACATGATGCCTTCTGCGGATACTGTTGGAAATATGTTTATGTTTTTCTTGTTTACCATTGGTGTTGGCTTTGTAATCAATTCTGTGGGTTTAATTATCAATATCATTAACAATTTTATATTAAAACAGTACGGAAAAGCGATTTTTGGAAAAACAGGAATCTGTGGAACAGTATTTTTCTGGTACGTGATTGTAATGGTTATTCGGATTTTTGCTTTTGGAGCTTCTATTGCAATTTACGATTGGATTGTTATTGGAATCACTTTACTTGGAGTTTTCTTTGCAGAGCCTCTAGAGCGACTTGTGGAAGGTCATAAACCTATTTTTGAAAACGGTTTGTTTTCTGCTTTAATTCAAGGTGTTGTAGAACTTTTGGAAGTGATTTCAAGTTATTTATCAAATTCTGTAAGTTTTTTGCGGGTTGGAGCCTTTGCTTTAGCTCACGCAGTTTTAAGTTATATCATTTTTACAATGAGTAATTTAATACCAATTTTTATTGGAAAACTTGCTGTTTTAATAATCGGAAATGCCATTGTTATTGTTCTTGAAGGAATGATTGTGGCAATTCAAGTAATTCGTCTACAATATTACGAATTTTTCTCAAAATTTTTTACTGAAACTGGCAAGGAATTTATTCCTTTTAAGTTTATATACAATGAAAAAATCTAATTTTGGAGGATTTTATATGAATCGCAAAGTTATTCTTATTGCAACATTTATGATGCTTTTTGCCTGTGTAGGTTTGTTTGCAGAAGGTGCAGAGGCTACAGCTGAATCTTCATCTAGTGCCGCAAAATACATTGCAGCTGGTATCGCAGTAGGAGTTGCTTGTATAGCTGGTGGTATGGCTGTTGGAAAAATTGGTGCTGCAGCCATGGGTGCAATGAGTGAAAACCCAGAACTTTCAGGAAAGGCACTTCCTTTCGTTGGTCTTGCTGAAGGTATTTGTCTATGGGGATTCCTTGTAGCATTGCTTATTATCATTCTTTAACAAAGGAATAATGTGAATTACTTTGTTATTGGAGAAAGAGAGATTGTTCTTGCCTTTGGTTTAGTTGGAGTAAAAGGGGAATCGGTTGTTACAAAAGATGATGCTCTAATTGCTTTTAACAAGGCCACTGGTCAAGAAAAAATTTCTATTGAAAATAAAACTACATCGATTCCTGTAAGCGAATTACGACCAAAGGTTTTAATTCTTACAGAAGAAGTTTCTCAATTATTAGAAGACGAGGTTTTGGCTTGGCAAAAAAAAGGAGATTTTCCCCTTGTTGTGGAAGTTCCTGGTATTCATGGACCTCTTGCAGGTAAAAAATCTCTTACTGATTCAATTCGAGAAGCTATAGGAATCCAAATTTAAACATTTGTTCAGGTTGATTTTATGGAAGAATTACGTTCAACAGAAATATTAGACAAGGAAATTCGAGAAGATGCTCGTAGAAAAGCCAATCGCATTTTAAATAATGCAACGCTGGAATGTGAAAAAATTCTTGAAGATGTAAATAATCGTTTTGAAAAAGATGCTGAAACCAAAAAGGCTGAATATCAATTCAAAATTGATGATTACAAAAAAAATAAAGAAGCTTCTATTCCTCTTGAAAAACAGCGTTTTCTAGTGAATTTTGAAAATGATTCTATAGATAAAGCCATAAATCAATATTTGGAAAGACTTTCCAGCGATGAAAAATTAACTATTATCAAAAATTTGGTAAAAAAATATGCTTTTGCTTTTAATGAAAAAAAAGTAAATGTAGAATTTCATGGATTTTCAAAAGATGAAATTACAAAAGTTGTAAATTCTGTTTTATCAACTGAAAAAATACTTTCTGTAAAAGAAGTTGAAGATAAAATGTCAAAAGATTTTAGAGGTTGCATTATTACCTCTGAAGATTTGAAAACAAAGTGTAGAGCAACTTTAGAAGAAAAAATTGCTGAAATCAAAGAGCAATATACTGAAGATTTAGCTTTAGCACTTTTTGGCGGGAGATTGCCAGAATGAGTGAAGTAATTGGAAAAATAACTAGAATTTCGGGACCAATTGTTTATGCAGAAGGTCTTGAATCCTGTGGATTATATGATGTTGTGGATGTGGGAAATGCAAAACTAATTGGAGAAATAATTCGCCAAAAAGAAGGAATTGCTACAATCCAAGTTTACGAAGATGATACTGGAATGAAAATTGGTGAAGAAGTTGTTTGTAAAAAGCGACCTCTTTCAGTTCGTCTAGGTCCAGGCCTTGTTGGAACAATTTATGACGGAATCCAGCGTCCTCTTGAAAATATGTACAATGATGCAGGTTGTTTTTTGCTTCCGGGACAGAGAACAGAACCATTAAACACAGAAAAAAAGTGGGATTTTGTGCCTTGTAAAAATCAAGGTGATTCAATTTTCCCAGGATGTGTAATTGGAACAGTACAAGAAACTTCTTCAATTATGCACAAAATTATGGTTCCACCAAATATTAAAGGAAAAACTTTAGCATCAATTTCTGGTCAAGCGTCTTTTACAATAAATGATGTGGTGGCTGAAACAGATTTAGGCGAAAAAATTTATCTTTCACAATATTGGCCAGTTAGAAAACCTCGACCATATTCCCAAAAATTAACTGTTTCTGAACCTTTGGTTACAGGTCAGCGGGTTATAGATGTGTTTTTCCCACTTTCAAAAGGAGGAACAGCTGCAATTCCTGGTGGCTTTGGAACTGGTAAAACTATGACACAACACGCCGTTGCAAAATGGTGCGACGCTGACTTAATTGTTTATATTGGCTGTGGTGAGCGTGGAAACGAAATGACAGACGTTTTAACTGAATTTCCATCCCTTATTGACCCAAGAACAGGTCGCTCCTTGATGGAAAGAACAATCTTAATTGCAAATACTTCCAATATGCCAGTGGCAGCCCGTGAAGTTTCTTTGTATTCAGGTATCACTTTGGCAGAATATTACCGTGATATGGGAATGGATGTGGCAATTATGGCAGATTCCACAAGCCGCTGGGCAGAAGCCTTGCGTGAACTTTCAGGACGTATGGAAGAAATGCCTGCAGAAGAAGGTTTCCCAGCTTATTTGCCAACACGACTTGCAGAGTTTTACGAAAGAGCCGGTCGTGTAAATGCTTTGTGCCAAGAAGAAGGTTCTGTTTCTGTAATTGGTGCTGTATCTCCACCTGGTGGTGATTTTTCTGAGCCTGTTACCCAACACACAAAGCGGTTTATTCGCTGCTTTTGGGCGTTAGACAGAGAACTTGCCAACGCAAGACATTATCCTGCCATTGGCTGGATAGATTCCTACTCAGAATACGCAGAAGAAGTTCGAGATTGGTGGGATAAGTTTGATCCACGTTGGGCTGGAATTCGCTTAGAAGCTTTGGAATTGCTAAAAAAGGAACAGCGATTAGAGCAAATTGTTCGCCTAATTGGTCCAGATGCTTTGCCAGATACAGAACGCCTTGTTCTTTCCGTTGCAGAAATGATAAAAAACGGCTTTTTGCAACAAAACGCTTTTGACGAAGTTGATGTTTACTCAGTTCCAGAAAAACAGATTCTTATTCTTCAGTTGATGATTGGCTTTTACAAACGAGCTTTGGGAGTAATCAAACAAGGTTGTCCATTGCTAAAAATCAATACATTAACTTGTAAAGAGGAAATTATTCGTATAAAAACTTCTGTTCCAAATGATAAACTTGAAATGATAAAAGAAGTAGAAAATCATTTTGAAAATGAATTTGGAAATCTAGAAAGACTTTATCGCAAGGTGGAAACAATATGAAAGGCATAGAATATAAAGGTGTAAATTCTGTAGATGGTCCTATCATCGTTGTAAAACGTAGCGAAAATGTTTTTTATGGTGAAATTGTTGCAATTCGAGATAGATACGGGGAAAAACGTACAGGACGAATTATTGATATTTCTGAAGAAGTTGCTATTGTACAAGTTTTTGGAACAACAACTGGAATAGATTTAGACGATTCTTCCATCGAATTTTTAGAATCTCCAATGGAATTGCGAGTTGGAGAAGGTTTGCTTGGTCGTATTTTCAACGGACTTGGAAAACCAATTGACGGATATCCAGAAATTATTTCTTCAAAAAAAGTAAACGTAAACGGATATCCAATTAATCCATACGCTAGAATTTATCCACGGGATTTTATTCAAACAGGAATTTCTTCCATTGACGGAATGAATACTTTGATTCGTGGGCAAAAATTACCAATTTTTAGCGGAAACGGTCTTCCACATAACAGACTTGCAGCCCAAATTATTCGTCAGGCAAAAATCTTAAATAGCGATGAAAACTTTGTTATGGTTTTTGCAGGAATGGGAATTAAATACGACGTTGCAGAATTTTTCAAAAATACGTTTGAAAAGTCTGGTGTTTTGTCAAAAGTTGTTATGTTCCAATCTTTGGCAGATGCACCTTCAATCGAAAGAATTATTACTCCACGATGTGCCCTAACAGCAGCAGAATATCTTGCTTATGAAAAAGGTATGCACGTTTTGGTTGTAATGACAGATATGACAAACTATTGTGAAGCTCTTCGAGAAATTTCTACAACTCGTGGAGAAGTTCCTGGTAGAAAAGGTTATCCAGGTTATTTGTACTCTGATTTGGCTGAAATTTACGAACGAGCTGGAAAAATTAAAGGGTCTAATGGTTCAATTACCCAAATACCAATATTAACTATGCCAAATGATGATATTAGCCATCCAATCCCAGACTTAACAGGTTACATCACCGAGGGACAAATTGTTCTTGATAGAGAACTTTCTCAAAAAGGTATGTATCCGCCAGTGGCAGGTTTACCAAGTTTGAGCCGTCTAATGAAAGATGGAATCGGTAAAGGCATGACAAGAGAAGATCACAAAGACGTTTCAAGTCAGCTTTTCGCAGCTTACTCAAAGGTAAAATCAATTAGAAATCTTGCATCAATTATTGGGGAAGAAGAACTTTCGCCACTAGATAAACAATATCTAAAATTTGGTGAAAGATTTGAAAAAGAGTTTTTATCCCAAGGAGAATACGAAAATCGTTCTATTGAAGAAACTCTTACAATCGGGTGGAAAGTTTTAAAAGAACTTCCAAAATCAGAGTTATACAGAATATCTCCTGATTATATTGAAAAATATTGGACGGAAGAATAAAAAATGGCTAAATTGAACATAGCTCCAACAAAATCAAATCTTCTCCACATAAAAGAACAATTAGCAGTTGCAGAAGATGGATATGAACTTCTTGAACAAAAGCGTGAAATCCTTGTTATGGAGTTAATGCGTTTAGTTGAAAAAGTAAAACTTTTAGAGCAAAAAATTAACAAAAAAGTAAAAGAAGCATATCCAGAGCTAAAAAAAATGCTTATGACTGTTGGTGGCGACCGAGTAGAGCGAATTTCAAAAGCTATCCACTATGATTTTTTGATTACGGAAAAAACTCAAATTATTGGTGGTATGACTTTTAATTCTATTGATGTAGAACTGCCAAAAAAACAGTTGTTTTATTCCTATACAGATTCTTTTGCCAATACCGATAAAGTTATGTCAGATTTTTTTGATTTACTTGCTTTGCTTACAGAAATGGCTTCAATCCGTACTATTGTTTGGCGACTTGCTACAGAAGTAAAAAAAACACAACGACGAGTAAACGCCCTTGACAAAATGGTTATTCCACAAAATCGAGAAACAAAAAAATATATCGAAGGCGTTTTAGAAGAACGAGAAAGAGAAAATGTTTTTGTTCTAAAAACCTTAAAATCAAGGAGAGATGGATAAATGATAAGACCTTTGTATCGAAATGTTTTGGTTTTAATTAATGGTTCAGAATCCTCAATTCAAGCAGCAAAATATGGAATCTTGATGTCGAAATTGTATCGCTGCAAACTAAAAGCAATTTATGTTGTTGATACAGCAACGCTAAAACAATTAACATTAAACAAGTTTTTTGTTTCTGAAGAGAGTAAAGAATACGAATCCAGTTTAACATCAGACGGACAGCGATATTTACAATATGTAGAAGATTTAGCAAAATCCAAGGGTGTAATCTTACAAACAGAACTAAAAAGTGGTTCAATTTGGTCTGAAACTGTGGCAGCAGCAGAAAATATGGAAGCAGACCTCATTTTGCTTGGAGGATTAGATCCAAATATCAAAGATAAACATGATATTTTATCCTCTACATACAAAGAAATTCTTACAAATGCACCTTGCTCTGTTCAACTTGTGAAAGAAAAAATGATTGACCAATTGTATAAACTTGCTTAAATTTAGTATAATAATTTAAACAAACACGTAAAGGATTATTATGAGAACACTTATTTTATCATTTTTGAAAAAAGACAACGACAAACATCAAAAAATCTTAAAAAAACTGGAAGCAGCAGCTGTTGCCAATGGTCATTTAGTTGATGTAAAAGACGCAAAATTAGATAAAGATAATTTACACCTTACAATTTACGAATATATTGCAGTTGTAGTTCCAGCAACTCCATTTTCAGGAAAAAAAGTACCTGCTTTATTGCCAGAAGTTTTAGCTACTTGTGGAAATGTTTCTGGTAAAAAAGGTTGTGCTTTAGTTATAAAAAGCGGACTATTTTCCCAAAAGTTTTGTAACACAGTTATGCGAAAAATGGAAAAAGAAGGCATGATGATTGACTATTTTGAAGTGATAAATAACGTGGATCATGCAGCTTACGTTGGTAAAAAAATAGGCTAATTGTGCCCCAAGACTACTACAAAATTCTAGGTGTTTCTCCAACAGCAACAGCTTCTGAAATTAAAAGGGCATTTAGAAAAAAAGCTAAGCAATTACATCCTGATATTTTATCCTCACAAGACGAACTAAACTCTTCCCAAAAAGAAGAGTTTAGATTGGTTTTAAAAGCCTACGAAATTTTATCTGATCTTCATCAAAAATCAATGTTTGATGAAGAATACGACCTAAAAACTCGTTATGAAAGAGGTTCAAAAAGCGAAAACTCTTTCAATTACAGAGAATGGCTTGCGGCTCGAACAGATGAAGAAAGCCAATGCAAACTTATTTTCTTTGATTTAATGCACAAAAACGAAGATGCAGCTGTAGCACTTTTTAAAAAACTCAACACAGAAATACCAAATTTTTCATTATCATATTGGTTTACTCGGGAAGATTTTATGGACTATGGATTTATTCTTTCTGAAGAAATGATATTCCGAGGTGAATTTTATGATGCAATTTTGCTATTGCTTCAGATTATTAAAATGGAATATTCCTATCCATATTTCAAAATATTTTTCCCAGAAGTATTGCTCCTAGCAAAAACAGTTTTAAAACGCCAGTTAGAAGGAACAGTTCCAGACGAACTTTTTTTAGACGCTTTAGAACGGGCTTTAGACTTAAACTTCCCAAAAAAAGATGAAGCTCACTTTTTCTTGAAAATGGCAGGAGCTTATGATAGACTAGGGGACGGAGCAACCGCCACAATTTGCATAAATGAAGCAAAAAAATTGGACAGCGGAATACACATCCCATTAAATCTAAAAAAATATATAATTTAAGATTTTTCAAAACAGAGGATTTTGAACAAAGGATTTTGAAATGATACGATTAAAAAACGAAAAACAAATTGCAGGAATTAGAGAATCTTGCCACCTTTTAGCAGATTTGTATAAATGGCTTATCCCCCAAGTTCAAGCTGGAATGAGCACAAGAGATATTGACGATTTGTGCGTGGAGTTTATTACAAAACACGGCGGAAAACCAGCTTGGTACCGAGAAGGCTTTGACGGAGCCGCTTGTATTTCCGTAAACGACGCTGTTATCCACGGAATTCCTAGCAAAAAGTTCAAAATCCACAATGGCGACATAGTTTCCCTAGACATCGGAATCGACCTAAACGGATATATCAGCGATTCAGCAGTAACAATTCCGGTTGGAAAAGTTTCAGAAGAAGCCGAACGACTAATGACTGTTACAAAAGAATGTCTTGCAGCCGGAATTGCAGCTTGTAAAGTTGGAAATCGCATCAAAGACATTTCAAATGCTGTTTATGAAGTTGCATCAAAAGCTGGATTTGGTGTAGTTCACGAATTTTGCGGTCACGGAGTTGGCTTAGAAGTTCACGAAGACCCATCAATCCCAAATCTACCTTCACCAGGAGCAAACCCACGAATACAGGCCGGAATGGTTTTGGCAATCGAACCAATGATAAACCTTGGCACTGGCGATGTTTGCGTTCTAGATGACGACTGGACAATCGTTACCGCCGACGGAAAACTCTCCGCCCACGAAGAACACACTGTAGCAGTTTTCCAAGACCACACAGAAATTCTAACTCTAAGATAAAATATATTAGGAGCAACCAAAATCCCCTTGGTTCCAGCCAACCGGGGTTCCGGCCTACGCCTCCATTCTAGGTTGCTCCGTTTCACTTCACAACCTAGAACTAACGCCCCTAATGTCTGGGCTAAGCTTATTCAAAACTCTCTCCCAAAATTCGCTTTTAAAAAGAAAGACTTTACATTTTTAATAAAAAAACTGAATCATTAAAAAAAATCTCAATAAATATAAATTCTTAAAAAAAAATCATTTTTTTTCCCAAAAACACCCATTTTTTTTAAACTTTTTGAATTTTTTTTCTTATTAGTTAGTAAGAAAATTTTTTGAAAAAAAGGATGGGGAAAATGACAAAAATTAAGTCGAAAATCTTATTTTTAATCTTACTAATACTTTTCGGATTTATTAACCAACAAAAAGTTTATAGTTGCAGTGGATATTATATTGGTGAAGCATATATTACAGAACTTTGTAGTTCCTACTGTAATGTATGTGAAAGTTGTGGCTGTACTTGTGATAATTGGTATAATCCAGGTGGTGGTTCTCCAGATGATCCAGATGATCCAGATGACCCAGATGAACCAAGTACACCACAATATTATTGTTCATGTGGGGCATCTGTTTCATCATCTGGAGAAACTTGCAGCACATGCAAAGCAGAAGCATTAGACAATCAAAAAGATAAAACAAAAGAAGCAGAAAAAGATTTAGAAAATCTCGACAAAGAAACAAATCCTCTTTTAGAAGGTGAACCTAGAGTAAATGGTGCAGAAGTTGAGGCTGAGAAAACTCAAGCCGAGCAGGAAGAAGAAGAAAAAAAACAAAAAGAGCAAGAAGAACAGGAAAAAGAACAAGCCAAGGAAAACACAAAAAAAGATGAACAAGGGAAAAAATCTACAACAACTGGAGACCCAATTAGAATTACAAATGGAGAGTTTGTTCAAACTGAAACAGATTTTTCAACAAAAAGCTTTATAATAAACAGAATTTATACAAGTTTTAACAAAAGTGTAGGAAGTTTTGGAGAAGGTTTTTTTACAATTTTAGACGAAGGAATAATTCGTGGACTTGATATTAAAATTGATGAAAAAATCACTCTGTACAAAAATCATATCCAAGAATTAGATAGTCAAAAAATCAACTTAATCTCAATTATTGAAACTACTTACAATACAGATAATTATAAAAATGCAATGTCAATTTTAAACGATAAAATTTCTGAATGTGAACAACTAAAAAATCATTTTTATGATTTATTAGAAAATGCTGAAGAAATAAAACAATTAGTTAGCGATTCATATTTAATTTTTGAAGCAGAAGTAAATTATCAAAATATCCAAAATAAAATTCAAGAAATCACAAATCTTCAAAATCATTTATATTCCAACAAAAATATTTTAACAAAGACTCTAGAAGAAATTGAAAAAATAGAATCAAATATTTTGTTAAAAAATAATGAATTAGCGTTTTTGTATGAACAAAAGTCAATAAACCAACAAATTAAAAATACAAACACTCGAAGCAGTTTTGAAAATTTACCAAGAGAATATTTTGAAGGAGGGAAAAGTACTTTAACTTTAATCGAGGGCAATTCAGGAATCAAACGCTTTTTGTTAGAAAGTGAATCAGAAAAAAACTGGATTCTCTTAAATGAAGATAATTCTTTGAATTATAAAGAAAAAATCTCTGAAACAGAAAATGGTTATATCTATTATCAAAAAAATGGTGAAATAAAAACTTATAATGCAAATGGTTTTTTAATTGAAATTCAAGATGTAAATGGCAACAAAACTACTTTTTCTAGAGAAGAAAATAATCAAATTATCGACATTCAAACTCCTGAAAACCAAAAATATAAAGTTTATTACAATGCAAAAGGACTTATATCCAATATTCAACATGAAAATAGTGGAAAACAATACAAATATTTTTATGAAAATAATAAACTTAAAAAAGTAATATCACCGGAAAACCTTACATATGAATATATTTATAACTCAGAAAATGGACTTTTAGCAAAGTTTATAAAACCAGATGGAAGTTACACAGCTTATTTTCACGAAGAAAAAGATAAAAATCAAAATATTTTGACTACAAGCACAGAAAATGAAGAAGGTTTTAGAGAAAATTTTGACTTTTATCCAGATGAAAAAATCACAATTTACACAAATCACGATGGAGAACAAACTGTATATTTCTTTGATGAAAATGGAAAAACAACAAAAATAACTGATTCAAGTGGCAATGTTCAAGAAAATGACTATGATTCAAAAGGAAATCTCATTTCCCAAACTAACAATAATATATTAACAAAACTTTTTTATGATGATAATCAAAATCTTATAAAACAAGAAATTACAGATTATAATGATAAAACATCAACTGTAATCACAACTCGTTATCAATATGATAATTTTGGAAATATCACAAAATACGTAGATGGAGATGGAATTGTTTACGATTATGTTCGTGATTCTCGAGGAAATCTTAAAAATTACAAAGTAAATAATGTTAATTTGATAAGTTTCAACTATGACGAATCTGGACTTATTACGAAAATCACAGAATTGATTGATGAAACAAGTGGAAATTATAAAATTACTGAATATCTTTATGATGAAAATCAAAACAAGATTCAGGAAAAAAGTGGAAATCGGCAAGTTGATTATGAATATGATGAAGAAAATCGACTTGTAAAAACTTATTTGAATGGAAATCTAGAAACCGAGATTTTTTACACAGATTTTACAACCAAAATTAAACAAAAAAACGGATTAGAAGTGCTTTATGAATATAATAATCGCTTTGACTTAGTGAAAAAAACGGAAACTGATACAATTCTAAATCAATGTCATACAACAAATTATAAATATGATGCAAGACATTTATTGGTTGAGGAAAAAATTGATTTTGAAAAAACTCAGTATAGATATTCAGCTTTTGGAACTGAAGAAGGGATTTTAAAAACAAGTGAAAAATCAAATCAAGGATTTTATGTTTTCACGAAAAAAACTGGAAGTAAACAAACAAGAACAGAAGGCGTTTTTGAAGTAAATAAAATAAAAGAAAAATATCCAAGACTTTTAGAAAAACCTTTTTATCAATGGTCTGAAGCAGAATTGGAGCAATTAGAAGAAAATGCCACTAGTAAAAAATCGAGTTTACAAGAATATTTCGCTAGTGAAAATGCTATCTTAGTAAAAGATCCTTTGGAGCGAGAAATTGTGTATAAATACAATTTCCAAAATCAACTTGAAAGTTTATCAAATCTTGGAGATGGTACAGAAACTCAAACATTAAGCTATAATTACACAAAAGCTGGAAGAATTGAAAGTGTTAAAAATCAATTTGATGGCAAAACTTTCTATAAATATACAGATTTTGGAACTCCATCTGTTGTGAAAAATTCCTATGGAACAGAAACTCTTATTTATACAAAATCAGGATTGTTGAAAAAAGAAATTGATGGAGAAGGATTTGAAAGGATTTACACTTACAATAATCAAGGACTTTTGGAAAGTGTAAAATCTTATAATAAAAGCATTTATTATGTTTATGATTCAGAAAATCGATTAGTACAAGAAATATATGGCGAAAGTGATAATATTGAAAAATCTTTGGCTTTCACAGAAATGGAATATTCAGAAAATAATAGAAAAATTTCAATAAATTATGGAAATGAAGTTTTTTCTGAAATAATTTTAGATGGTTTTGGAAATGTGATTTCTGAAATTGACGGCGAAGGCAATAAAACAAAATACGAATACAATTCTCAAAATCAAGTAGTTGCATTTTATGATGGCTATGAAAATAAAACAGAATATTCTTATAATCCAGTTGGATTGCTGGAAAAAATCACTTTTCCAGATGGAAGCTTTGAAAAATACACATACAATGAAAGTGGATTATTGATAAAAGTTGAAAATCCTCTTGGAATATCAGTTTTTTATGAATATGATTCTGGTAATCGCCTTGTAAAAGAAAAAACTTTAGCTCAAGAAGAAAAAACTTACGAATATGATAGTTTTGATAGATTAAAACAAGTTAAAATCGGAAATGTGATTACAGAAAGCTATGAATATTTTGAAAATGGCAAAAAAGTGATTTTCAAAGATGGTGAAACTCAACAAACAGATGGAAAATTAACTCAAAATTTAGATGATTTTGGACAACTAACAGAAGAAATAAACTCATTTGGAATCAAACAAAATTATTTTTATGATAAAACTGGTGATTTTACTTCAAAAATTGATGGAAATAATGTTCAAAGAACTTTTACAAAAAGAGTTAATTCTCTAGGATACGAAGAAATAACAGAATATTCAGATGGAAGCAAAAAAATATTGACTTATGATAAAGTTGGACGCATAATAGAAGAAAAGAGTTTACAAAGTAATGTAAATTACCAGTATAACAAAGGAAACTTGTTAATTCTTCAAACTGATTTACAAACTGGTGAGACAACAGAGTTCAGTTATGATAAAGCGGGTAGAAAAATTAGAGTTCAAAACAAAAATCAAAAAGTTGAATACACATACGGCAAAAACTCAGAAATCCTTGTAATCAAAGATTCCCAAAATGATGTGAATCTTACCTTTACCTATGACAAATTAGGTCGAGAAATCACGAAAACTTATGGAAATGGAAACAAAGAATACACAGGGTATGATTTAGCAGGTCGAGTTTTATATCGATATTTACGAGATTCTCAAAAAAATATCTTGTTTTCTGAAGGATATTATTACGACAAAAATGGCTTTATTCGTGGAAAAATTAATCATCAAGGAAAAATTACACTTTATGATTATGATGAAATGGGACGATTAAGAGTTGTTTATTCTTCGGTTGATAAAGATTTAGAAAATAGTCAAAAAACAGAAATCAAAGAAAATGGTGGAAAGATTCTTGAAAATGTTGAATTGAATGGCATAGCAAAATATTTGACTTATGAAGAAATCTCAAACTTCCAAAAGATTTTGAACGAAATACAAATGGGTAGAGGAAATATTGTAACATCGATAAATACTTTTAATGTAGAGATTTACAATTATGATAAAAGTGGAAATCGTATATCAAAAGAAAATCCCTTTGGAAAAATTTTATATAAATATGATAGTGAAAATCGTTTGATTGGAAGCAAAGCATTTGGAGCTTTTGTAGAAAACGACTGTTTTTACATCAATTTTGAATATGATGACAATGGAAATTTGATAAAAGAAATTTCACCACAAAAAGAAGTGTATTATTCTTACAATAATGACAATCGCATAAAATCACTTTTGATATTTGACCATCTTAATAAGACTAAAACAGAAGAATATTATGAATATGATTCTTTTGGACGGCGCATATATGCAACACAAAACGATACAACCACAGCTTATCAATATGAAGGATTTGGGTTTAATATTTTGTATGAAAACTCATATAAAGAGGCTAGAGGAGCTTTGAAAACTGGTTTTGGTGAAGAAGGTTTAAATGCTTTGAAAGGTGAGGACTTAGAAACAACTTATCGTTATCGATATATTGAGGAAAGTCAAAATTCTCAAAATCAAGAAAATAAATCCTATATTTACAAAGACGGAAATCTTGTGGCTTTAACAGCTGGAACGTCAAATGCTTATTATTCAAGTGATATTCATGGTTCCACAAGACAAGTAAGCGACACCTCTGGGTTTTCAGAATCATATAATTATGATAGTTTTGGAAAACCAATTTACAAAAGTAATTACGTTGATTATGAAGAAGGGTACGATTTGGATGCACTTTTTGGAGAAAGCACAGATTGGCAACAAATTGATACTGAAAATACATCAAAAAACGATTACAGATTTTCTTCGTGGTATCAAACAAGAACAACAAACGTAAGTCCATACGCTTCCCTTTATCACGATTATCTATCTGTAGCAGGATATAGCGGAAAATCCTACAACTCAAACACAGGTTTAAACAACTACGGCTTCAGAGACTATTCATGCTCCATTGGTCGCTTCATCACATCAGACCCAATCCGAGACGGCACTAACTGGTACACACTGGCTGTGAATAATCCGATAAATTTTGTGGATTTGTGGGGGTTGGCTGAAATTATTGCAGGTGATTTTATTCAGTTACCGAATGGAGTTATTTCTGATACAAAATTTGGTCATGTAAATGTTAGACCAACAGATGTTACAGTCACTTATACTAAAAACTCAAATAATAAATTATACGTTACAGTTAGGACTCTAAATGACGATGGAACTGTCGATTATTCAGCAGGAGTAAAGACTATAGCATTTGATGCAACAAACATTGTAAAAACCCCAGAAGAAAGAAATAATATTCCAGTGTCTTTTAACGGATATAACTATTTTCCAGAACAGTTTCCATCTGGTAAATGGGATTTATATTGTAGTGAAACATCTGAAAATCCACTTATTGGTCCCAAAAAAATAGGTACAAACGCATATGCAGATGTTTCTACATATTCAAAAGTTGATGGAGAATGGGTAAAAGATGAAGAAACTCAAAGAGATGAAGGTTATTTAATTCATAGTGGAACAGGATCAACAACATGGGGATGCATCAAAATGTCTGACAGGGATGTAAGAACACTTGCTAGAATAATAGATTCTGCTTTGACTCATGGAGGAACAGCATCTTTAAAAGTAATATAATTTCGGAGAAAAAAATGAAGAAAATCAAACTACAAAAATTAGGATTTCTTTTATGTTGCATAATATTAACTAGTTGTGCAAAGGAAAAATTAAAAACTAATCAATCTGATGAAATTTCAAATAAAATAGCGATTGAAACAGACACCATTATGCAACAAGAGAGTCAAGAACCTGTAAAAGAAGAAGTTCAAGAAGTAATTCCTGAGCGCATTATCATAAAGAGGGAACATTTTTTGTGTCCAAATTGGCATTATTATTTGGAAAACCCAAAAACATTTAGGTATAACAATGAAGTTGTTAATAAAGATGGTATAAAAAGTTTAATTGTTTATGAACAACATGACAATGCCGAGAAAAGGATTTCCTATATAGCAAATTGGGAGAAAGGAAATTTAGTTTTTGAAAAATATATACCATTGTATGGAGATATTTTTAGCAAAAACTATATATACGATGATAAAAATGTATTAGTGAGAACATATTATGAATATTTAAAAGATGATATTCCTGGTGATACCGATTATTCTTTTGAATATTATTATGATGATGAAATAGATATGATGGTTTGTAAAAAAAGTAACAAGATTGACGATTATTTTATATATCGTGAAGAAATAACACCTAACGGATTTATAATATATGAAGACTTTATTTCACATCATGGTCGATTATCTTCATATTCTAATACGATAACTTTAGAGTTTGAGGACAATAAACTTATAAAACGTGAAACTGTTTACAAAGATGAAACCTATTTATATCGATTTTATTATAGAGAAAATGAATTTGAATTAAATTTGTTCATTGATGGAAAAATTGATGCAAAAGAAATTATCCAAATGGCTGGAGATAATCCTGTTTCTCAAATCTATAGTGTTCGTAATGGATTTGCAAAAAAAATATATGATTTTTCTTTATTAAAAATTGATAATCATGGAAATTGGACTGAAAGATATTTAGCCGAAAATAATTCTTATGATTTTTGTGAAATTGAATATTATGAAGAAGATGATAATATCATAAGCGAGAACAAATACATCGAATACGACTTAGGTTATGATAATATTGTAATCTCCCAAGATACAGCAAAATATGAAAATATAACTGGCTTAGAAATTGGTAATTATGTTTATCCAAAGGAAGTTGTGTTATCCTTGAAAAATGAAGATCCGTATCAAATTGGAAAAAACAACGAAAACAATAAAACTGGATTGATATTAAAGAACTCTGATTTGTGCATCGTATATTATGATGAAGAAAATCGAGATATAAATACACCCTTTTTTATTGGAATAAATGAAGACTCAAAAAAAATGATATTAAATGGACTTTTAATAAAATCATCAAGTAACCTTACAGAAAAAGATAAAATTTATTCTCCTGATAATTTGTATAGACTAGAATTAAATTTACCTTGGGTAGAAAACGATTCAGATTATGGAATAGGGGAATATTTGGAATTTGAATTGGCAGGATATCATGGAGAAAGACTTTTTTCAGCAAGTGGCTTTTACATAATAAATGGGTTTGTTTCGATTACGAATCAATCATTATACTCAAAAAATACAAGAATAAAAAAAATAAAATTGGTTGATTTAGACACACAAGAAGAATGGGAACAAATTCTAGAAGACACACCGAATCCACAATTTGTTGACTGTAAAGGTCACGAAGGAAATAGAATTCGAGCAATTATTCAGGAAGTTTATCCAGGTGATTTATGGAAAGATACTTGCGTTTCTGGAATTATTTTAACAAATTAGATTTTTAAGGTTAAAACAAATGAAAAAATCACTTTTATCAATAATATGGGGTCTGGAATTTGGGTCATAGACCAAGCCAGTTGCACATATACAAATTGTTATATCCATGATAACGAAGATGAAAATTTTTTCAATGATTCTTTAAATTTTATAGACACTTCAACTTGTAAAATGGAATAGTTTGAAGATTGGATTTTTATCAGGTTTTAGTCTCTCGATTAAAAGATGCCGAAAGTTGTTGATGGTGGAATTATTTGTTTAGAGAAAAATTACAAAGCGTGGATGAATTCTCATTTAGATTTGGGAAAATGCAAGAAAAAAGGAAGCATTAAATCAATTGGAAAAACCCTTGAATTTTCCCATAAAATTTGAAAATATTTACTCTTGTATTTCAGCAAGTTTTTGAACACTTTCTAAAGGTAGACCTGTGGCTTTTGCTATATTTTCAATGGATAAATCCATAAGTAGCAACTTCTTAGCAGTGTCAATGGCTTTTTGTTCTGCACCGTCAGCAATACCAGCATTGTAGCCTCTCTTTTCTGCGTCTTGTTCTGCTAAACCCCAAGCCATATAGTCACCTCTAAAAGTTTGATTTTCCTTAGTTTTTTCAACAAGTTGATCAATCATTTTTGTAAAATCCGATGTTGATTTCTTATTATTAATATACTCTAAAAGTGATTTTCTTTCTAGGTCTTTTTCTTTTGAAAAGCTAGAGGCATTAAAAATGACTTTATGGGTTTTATCCCCCAGTTCTAGATTTGTTTTTTCGTGACAAAGGTTTGAAAACGAATAACATGGTAGATTTTCGCCGAAAAAGTCATCCTTACAAACGAAAATTACATAACATTCTTTTAGTTCAGAATATTTTTTCCCTTTCAAAAGTAAATCAATATCCATCATAGACTGATAATATCGTGTTCGGGTTGGTAGTTCGTCGTCAAGGATATTTTGTACTTCTACGTCGAAAACACGAGTAGAATCTTGCACATAAACGTCAAGACGAACACCCTTATTTTCATAATGTGGGGTAATACTTTTCTGTAGCTCTGGATATTCTAGCCTTTCAATCTTTATTTGTAAAAGCCTCTCCAAAAGCCCTTTGCAAATTTCTTCATTGCGCATCACATACCCAAACATATAGTCATCAGTGAAAGTAAGTTCATCAACTGGTTTCATAAAACCGCTCCTTCGTGTCTAAAAATCTTTCTATATATAATATTGTTGTGTAAGTTTAAAAATTTTGAATAAATTCGAGAAAATTTTATATTTTTTATAGAAAAACTTTACGTTCGGAAAAAACAATCTATATTATTATTGTAAGTTTAATTAAACGACTTAAATCTATGAATTATTAGATGATAATAAATATAGGAGAATTGAATAATGAGTAGAAACAAGGAATTAATAACTGTTTGTTGTCCCTATTGTAACGAAAAAAAATTACTTTTAGTGAAAATGCTTTAAACAAAGAATCAATTCAGTTTGTATGTCCAGAGAGAGAGTAGTTGATATTACCATCTCCGATAATGAAAAAATCTATGTTTATAAAAGATTAAAACTGTATTCGTTTTTTTAAATTTTTTTAAGGGAACGAATAATTTTCATATAAATTTCAAAATTCAACCTACGCTATAGTAAAATTTGGAGGAAATATATGATTTGTGGTAATTGTGGAACTGAAATACAAGACGGAGTAAAATTTTGTTCAGAATGTGGTACAAAACAAGAGAAAAGTGTTTCAAAAACAACGAATTTTTCTATTAGTGATAGAAAAAATAAAACTATTAGAGTTGGAAAAAATCAAGAAATAAAAACTTTGAAACAAGCCTTAGAAGTTATAAATGACAATGGAACCATTATTCTTGAATTCGGAATTTACAATGAACACATTAATTTTGATAAAGAAGTAAAGTTAGTTGGTGCTACTGATTCAATAATGGAAAAATCTTCCGATGAACTACCAATTATTGTTCTGGATTCTACAAAAACTTGTAAAATTACAGCAAATGTAGAAATTGAAGGTGTTGTATTTACTCATAAAGAAAATATATCTTTTGATAATTTGCAAAACTACGCAGATAAAAAATATGAATTTGACGATGACAAGGAATTTACAAAATTAGATACTGATGGATATACAGCAATAGAAATCTCAAGTAGGGCAATTCTAAAAAATGTTGCTTTGTTAGATTCTCAAAACATAGGGCTTGTTTACTCCAAGGAAAGTGGAATATTAGAAAATTCTCTAGTAGCACATAGCTATTGGAATAACATTTTTTGTAAGAATAATTCTAGTCCAAGAATTACGAACTTAAAATTGATAAATTCAAATGGAATTAATTTACTACTTAGTGATTCTGCAAATCCTTCGGTAAAAAATTGTGAGATTAATAACTCTGTTGAAATTGGTATTGCTGTAACAGGTCAAGCGAGTGGTACATTTGAGGAATGTCATATTCATAATGTTGGAGAAAATGGTCTAAGTGTAGATGGAAATGCTACTCCAAAGTTTATAAACTGCAAGATTCACGACAATACAGAATTTGCTCTAGTTGAATTATGTGATACATCAAATCCAACTTTAACAAATTGTGAGATTTATAATGGTGGTGGAATTAGTATTATTGTAGAAGACCAAGCTAGTGGTACCTTTGAAGGATGCAATATTTATAATATTGGAGATAATAATGGATTGAATATATATGGAAATGCAACTCCGAAGTTTACAAAGTGTAAAATCCACCACAATACAGAATATGCCCTAGTTTATGTAGGTGAAAGATCAAATCCAGCTTTAATAGATTGTGAGATTTATGACGGTGCAAATGATGGTATTGTTGTAGAAGACCAAGCTTGTGGCACATACGAAAATTGTTACTTATATGATAATGAAGGAGAGAATTTTTGTAATGAATCTTCAAACTCTATAGACACATCAACTTGTAAAATGGAGTGAATGGTTAATTTAAAATAAAAGCTGGTTATACCCATAAAAAGTTGACCAGCTTTTTTACAAACTTACAAGCGTAATTTGTTTTAGTTTTTGCTTTCTAAAATAATCTTTCCAGCTTCTTCCACAGAAATATCTGTAAATTGGTCACGGGTTAAAAGATTTTTTAGTGTAAGCACATTTTTTTCTGCTTCTTCGGCTTTTATCAAGATTCCAAATGAAATGGCTGGAATTCCCTCACGCAAAAAGAAATGTCTACAGTTTTTACATCCTTTTCTTTACCCAATTTACAAATCTGTATACAAATAAACAAAATGTTGCACTACAAACTTTATCAATTATGTTTGTAACAGTTCCTCCAAAATAGGCTGCAAAAGAAAGATTTTTTGTTGCAACAAAGATTCCTTGCACTGCGTTGTCTACTTGGGGAATTGTTGTGTTTGCTGAATAAAAAAAGTAGGAAATTGAATCTCCCAAAATAGAATTTGTAAATGCGGCAAAAAATCCTATCCACATAAAATTTTCTGTAGTGTATGAAAAATGGGTATTTCCAGAAGCAAGATTTTTCTTTTTTTCATCATTAAAAACTAAGTGTGCAACAACAGCTGTGGAAATGTGACACAAAGAAAAAAGAATTCCTGTATTTGCAAAAATAGATAGAAGAAAATTGCTACAAAAAGCACAAATTACCCCTGGAACAAAGCCACAAAGAGCTGTAACTGCAATTGTCATAATTGAATCAAGATAAAGAGGAAAAGCAATAAGTCCTGCAAGATAGGAACAACAATAATTTATTGCAATGCTAAAAATAGTAAAAGTTGTAATAAATAAAAGTTTTTTATAGTTCATAATTTTCACCATCAACTAAAAAATCACGCCTAAAAGTTTTGCTTTTTCTATAAGGTCGTGTCTGTCTTGAATAAACATTTTGTGATAAATTGCTGTTCTTTGATTCAAAATAGTTTTTTCTGACTTACCCAAAAGCTTTACAATTTCATAAATTTCATAACCTTTTGCAAGATAAATAAAAATCTCTTTTTCTTTTTTGCTCAAACTTTTGTAATTATCAAAAAGATATGATTTTTCATCTTTAATATTATGTTCTTTGTTTTTTGAAGGCAAAAGAGAATTTATAACTTTACTTGCCACATTGTTAAAATATGTGTTTCCTTTTGAAATTGCCACAATTGCCTGTTCCAATTCTTCTACCGCCGATTCTTTTGTAATAAAACCTTGAATATCACAACGGACAGCGTTTGCAACTTGATGTTCGCTATTGTACATTGTATAAACAAGAATAGAAACTTTTGGATTTACTTTTTTAATTGCTGGAATTTTTTCTAAAGATTTTTCTCCATCAAGATTTAGGTCTAAAATTACAAGTGAAAAATCTTTGTCTTTTGAAAGAAGTTCAATTCCTTCTTCCACATTGCTAACACCAGAAATTTCAAAAGAAGGATTTTTATTTTTTAGCAAAAAAATCATTCCTTCACGCAAACCATTGTGGTCATCTATAAACAGAATCTTTAATTTTGATTGCAATTGTAAGTCCTCCTTTGTTTATGAAATCAACGGTTCCGCCAATTATATTTACCCGCTTTTTAATATTTCCAAGACCAAAATGTTTTACAGAATCTGTTTTGTTTTTTTGTTCAACTTCTTTTACATCAAAGCCTTGTCCATTATCACAAATAATAAAACTAAAATCATCAATTCCATCAATTATTTTAATTTCAACTTGACTTGCGTTTGAATGACGGGAAATATTTGAAAGAGATTCCTGTAAAATTCTAATAAGATGAGTTTTTGCCTTTTTGTTCAGATTTTCAATTTTTTTACTGGCAGTATAAACATTTGTTTTTATTCCAAAGTTTGTTTCAAAAGTTTGAGCAATTTCATTTACCATTTTTTCAAAATCATCAGAAAAATTGATGTTGCCAGAACCAATCATATATCGAATTTCGTTTAAGGATTGATTTGCATAAAACTTGGATTTTGGAATGTCTTCTTTTTCCAAATAGATTTTTAGAGCCGCAAGATTTTGAGCAACTCCGTCGTGAAGTTCAAGACTAAAAGCGTTTTGTTCACTTTGAATTGTTTTTAATTCCTTTAATTGCATAGATTTTTTGAAAAACTTTTCCAATATGATAAACGCAGCAATGGCAATTAAAAAAAGTGAACTGTACAAAAGAGAATCAAATCCAAAATTCAATCTTGTGTGCTCCTGATGAATATGATTTTGAAAATCTAAAATCACTTGGGAATTTTGAATTCCTTTTTGAATATTTTCTGTAAGTGCGTCTAATTCTGTTTTCAATTCTTGATCAAAATAAGTGTAGCCTTCATAAGAAGTTTGAAGTTCTGTTGCAATTTGATTTTTTTGTTCCAAAGAAAGATTTTGTTGATTCATTTGAAGCAAAAGCATATTTGTATCTAATTTTTGGATTTGTTCATTACAAACACTTTTAAAATAAACAGTACAAAAAAATATGGTAAGAGCAAGGTAAATAAAAATCAGTTCGATTTTAAAAACTTTTTTCAAAAAATTCTGCAACATAACAAGATTATAGCACAAAAATAAAATTTGATTCTGGGAAAATTTCCCAAATTTGTTAAAAATACATCTGAAAATATGCATTTTAATATTAAAAACATATCTAAAAATATGCAAATTACATCTAAAAATATATCTAAAAAATATGCAATTTCTTCTTGAAAATATATCTAAAAATATGCATAATTAAATTATGTTAGAACGAAAGGCTTATAATTTTCTAGAAAACTGGAAGAATACAAAACAAAATGAATGTTTGCTCATAAAAGGTGCACGACAAATTGGAAAAACTTTTATTGTACGTGAGTTTGCTAAAAATCATTATGAAAATTTTATAGAAATTAATTTTGAAAAAAATCCAGAAATGAAAGCTGCTTTTGATGGTTCTCTTGATGTAGAAAATCTTATAAAAGAAATTACAGTTCGAATTCCAAGGATAAAATTTGTTCCAAATAAAACACTGCTTTTTTTAGATGAAATACAAGCATGTCCACAAGCACGAACTGCATTAAAATTTTTGGCACAACAAAACAATTTTGATGTAATTGCAACAGGCTCTCTTCTTGGAATTAATTACAAAGATATTTCATCTATTCCTGTGGGTTATGAACGCCAATATGAAATGCATTCTCTAGATTTTGAAGAATTTTTATGGGCAATTGGAATTGATAAAACAGTAATTTCTTCCCTAAAAAATAATTTTGAAAATAATATTCCTGTCCCTGATGAAACTAATAAAATTATGCAAAAATATTTACGAGAGTTTATGCTTGTTGGCGGAATGCCAGCGGTAATAAATAAATTCCTTGAAACAAATAATTATAATGAAGTTCATGATGAACAACAAAAAATCCTAAATGATTATCTAAATGACATTGCAAAATATGCTTCAACAGCAGATAAACCAAAAGCTAGAAATTGTTATCTTTCAATTCCAAGGCAACTGGCAAAAGAAAATACAAAATTTAAATTCGGAGAAGTTGAAAAAGGAGGAACTGCAAGAAAATATGCAAATTGTCTTGATTGGCTTAGAGATGCAAATTTAATTCGATATTGCTATAATTGTGTTCCTCCAGAATTTCCACTAGCGGCTTATGTTAGACAAGAACAATTTAGAATTTATACAAATGATATTGGGCTACTAATTTGCATGTATGGCTTTGAAATGAAACAAGCCATTCTAACAGATTCTTTAAAAGGAAGTGCAAAAGGTGGAATTTATGAAAATCTTATTGCAGATTTTTTAGTAAAAAAAGGATATCCTCTTTATTATTTCAAAAGAGATGATAGCTCTAGCGAAGTAGAATTTTTAATTGAAAAAGAATGTTCTGTTGTTCCAATAGAAGTAAAATCAAAAAAAGGAAGTACATCATCTTTAGATACCATATTAAAAAAAGATGATGTTAAGTTCGGCTACAAAATTGTTGATGGAAATCTTGGAATTGCAGAAAAAAAGAAAACAATCCCTCATTATATGACTATGTTTATATAAAACCTTGAATTACAATTTTTACTATTCTATTGATATTCCATTTTTCTCATAAGTAACTTGTAAACACAGTTAAACCCACCAAAATACAATTTTAAATATAAAAGCTCACAGCATTTTTTTAGGAAAAATTCCCAAAATTTTTGGGAAAAATGACCAAAGGGATTTTGAAAGGTTGGAGTATAATGTTTATGGAAAAAGAGTTTGTAAATAAATATTTATATTAAGCCATTTTGGAGGAAATAATATGGCCTTTTGTCAAAATTGTGGCAACCAACTTGCAGCCGATGCAAAGTTTTGTTCAAACTGTGGAACACCTGCTGGAAGCACAGGCACAGAAAATGTTAGAAAACAAGAATATGTAGGTAGCGTAAAAAAATGTCCAAATTGTGGAGCAGAAATTCCTAGTTTAAGCGCAGTATGTACAAATTGTGGACATGAATTAAACAGTTCTAGTACTAATAAATTGATGAAAGAATTTCAAGAAGGGTTGATAGCATATGAAGGAGAACAAGAAAGAGACTTCGTTGCTGCGTTTCCTATTCCAAATACAAGAGAAGATTTAGGAAACTTTTTAAGCCTTATTGCCTCTGTTTTGCTTACAGATTTGAAAAATGGAGCAGACAGTAAACGTATTGCCTCTTTTACAAGTAAATTTGAAGATATTGCTAACAAAATTGAAATTGTACTTCCAAGTGAAGACCTATTACAAACTCAAATAATAAAATGGCGTGAAAAAATAACAGAAGCAAAAAATATCTACAATGAGATTCTAAAAAAAAGACGAGAAGCAAATAAAAAGATAAATAAAGAAAAAAAACGAGAAAATTCTTTTGCAAGAAGACATCCAATTATGTTTTGGGTAATGCTTTTAGGCATTATGATGGGTGTTAGTTTTTTAGTTTTATGCTGGTCTATAGAAATTGATGCCACAAAAAAAGATGAAAAAATAGCCGAATTAATGAAAAATATTAAGCCAACCGGTATACCAAAGGAAAATATAATATTACCTGCACATGCTTCAAGTTATTGTGAAATAATCTCAGATCCAATTATAGGCGTAATCGACTCTGACTCCGTTTATGTACAGTTTTATGTAAAATGCACGAAAGAAATAAAGCCTGAACTTGATAAAAAGCTAGCTGATTTAAGATTAGATTATTCCATATATGAAAAACCAACAACAATATCTTCCTACTATTGTTGGGAACCATTAGAAAGTGCTAAAGTAAACGAAGAGGTGTTAATACAAAAAGAATATAATTTGGATTGGGAATTTGAATTATTCGAAACTGTAATAGACACACAAATTATAAATTTAGCTAGTGAAAAATTTATGTTTTATTATTTCCTTCGTTGTACAAAAAAGGGCGAAGAACTGGGATATACTTCGAAAGATGTTTATCTAAAATAAAAGCTATTAATTTAACTATTTTAAAGGAGACAAATTTTGAAAGCAGAAAAAAATAAATTTTTACAAACAGAATTCTTTATTTTTTCTTGGCGAGCAGCTGTAGAACATAATAAAGTTTGGAAAAACATAACAAAAGATAAAGAAAAGAAAGAATTTCGAAAAAACGTAAAAGACTTTCTTGATGATTTGATAAAGAAGAATTATCAAGAAAAAGTTTCTGATGATGACCATATTAAAAATATTATAGAACTTCAAAAGAAAACAGAAGATCTTGGAAATAGATTGAATTTTGGAACCTGCCAAAAACTTTTTAATATGATGTGTAAATATTACTGGTGTGCAGATTGGATCTCAGAACCTCCACATTTACCAATCGATAGTATCAATCTAAAAAAAATTAAAGTTAATAATATTTCGTGGACACAGCTAGATAATGTAGATAAATACAAAGAACTTATAGAAGATTTTAAACAACGCACCGATTCAAATTCTCTTTCTTTATGGGAGTTAAAAAATTGGGCAAGACCTGAATACTAAGGAGTTTTAGCCATGGGATTATTCAACAAAAAAAATGAAGGCGGATTAATGGATGTTATCCGCTGTGATCAAGAAGAATATTTAGTTTGGAAATGGCGACCTGTTGGAGTTGATGTTAATTCCACAAAAAAAGAAAACTCTATTCGTTATGGTTCAAGTCTTAGAGTAAAAGAAGGCGAAGTTGCGGTTTTTGTTTATCCTCAAAAAGACGGAACAATGCAAGATTTTATAGAAGGTCCTTTTGATCAAACAATCAAAACAGGAAATTTTCCAATTCTTGCAAGTATTGTTGGCTCTGCCTTTGGTGGTGAAAGTCCTTTTCAAGCTGAAATCTATTTTATAAATCTTTCTGGAATTATAAACTCAAATTTTGCAGTTCCATTTTTTGATGTTTTTGATCCACGCTTTTTAGATTATGGAGTTCCTGTTGCAGTTCGAGGCTCTTATAAATTCAAAATCAAAGATTACAAAGAATTTATAAAACTTCATCGTCTTATCAATTTTGATATGGAAAGTTTCCAAAAGCAAGTTAAAGACGCAGTTGTAAAATACACCAAAGGAATTGTTTCAAATATTCCTTCTGATAAAGGCATTCCTGTTATTCAACTTGAACGAAAAATCCTAGAAATTAGCGATGCTATTCAAGAACAATTAAAATCCCGCCTTGAAAGCGAATTTGGAGTTGTAGTTTCTAGCCTTGATGTAAATGCTTTAGAATGTGATAAATCATCTGAAGGTTATAGACAACTTAAAGCAGTTACTCAAGATATTACAACCCAAACAACACAAGCCCAAGCTGCTGTTAATATCAAACAGATGCAAGATATGCAACGAGTTCAAATGGAAAATCTTGCAGAAACACAACGTATTCAACGGGAAGAAATGCAACGTGCTCAAAAACTTCAAACAGAAAGCACAAATCTTACTGCTCATCAAATGGATTTACAAGCTGGTGTTGGAATTGCTGGGGCTGAAGCCTTGGGCAAAATGGGAGCTGCTGGCGGTACTGGAATTGATTTAGGAAATGGTTCTGGCTTTAATCCTACTAGTATGATGGCAGGAATGGCTATGGGAAGTGCAATTGGAAGCAATATGGCAGGAATGGTAAACGGTATGATGGGTAACTTAAACCAACCTGTTCAAAATGTAATGAATACATCTATTTCATCAGTTCCACCAATTCCTCCAACTATACAATTTAATGTAGCTGTAAATGGACAAAGCACTGGACCTTATGATATTCAGACATTAAAAAACATGGCTCACTCTGGTCAATTTAATCAAGAAAGCCTTGTTTGGAAAAACGGAATGGCAAATTGGCAAAAGGCAGGAACAATTCTTGAATTAGCAGAGATTTTTGCAAGTAATGTTCCACCAGTACCACCAATTCCACCTGTTGTTCCACCAACATTGTAATTTTACAGTTTTATTGATAGGAGTTTTTTATGAAGTGTAATGTGTTTTTAACAATTATAGCAATTTTACTTGCAGCTTTAATTGGATATGGTTTTTATGCAGCAAATAAAACAGAAACTTATGTTTTACTTTTAACAGTTGGAAGTGGACTTCTTTCTGCTTTGACTTTAGTTGGAAGTATGGGAATTTCTACAATAGGAAGAACTGGCGGTGCGAATATAAAAGTACTTTCTGGAATCTTTTTTATTTTATTCATTATTTCCAATTTAGTTTTTGCTTTTACAGCAATAAAAATTGCTCCATATATTATTGTAAATGGTATGCTTGGATTGATTTATGCAACGATAGTATACAAAATAATCAAAACAGAAGAATAAGCCTTTTATGGATAAAGAAGGAAAATGCTGTTTTTGCAATAACAGGTATACCGATTACGGAAAAGCTACATGGGGATATTGGACATATGAACAAGAACAAATGACCTGGGGAGAAGATAAACGCTGTTGTGATTCCTGTTATATAGAAAAAATTGTTCCTGCAAGGCGAAGAAAAGCTGCAGGAATCAAAGCTGGAGTTATTTCCACTGTACTTGAAGATTTGCCAGAAGATTTCCTATACGAAGAATAAAAAAATACTATATTAATTTTAGATTCTTTAATTAACAGATTGAATGGGAAATCACCAAGGAGATTTTTATGGAACAATTCGAAAACTTAAAAACAAATTACAACAGAACAGCAGACAATTTTTTAAACGAACTTTCTAAAACAAAGGAAATTGTTGCTGCAATTACAGACAAAGATTTAGTTTGTGAACCAATTGTTATCACATCAGAAGAATTAATTTCTGTAGCTTCAGAAAATGTTGAAAAATCTCTTGTTACCAGACTTGAATCTTTAGGAAACAAACAAAACTGCATTTACATTTTTGAACTTGAAAATGTAAATAACATTGAAGCAGTAAAAAATAAATTTGAACAGAAGAAAAAAGAAAAAAGAGCACAGAAATTTCAATACAACCTTCCAAAAAACAATAAAGTGGAAAACTCAAATGTTCTTTATGTTGGAAGCAAAAAAGATGAATTACAAAATCGATTGTATCAACATTTAGGAATTAATCTTGGAAATCAAAACGGAAGTACTTATGCTTTGTATCTTTCAAAATGGTGGCAAAAAGATTTTCCAAATGTAAAAATCACAGCTTATAGTTTGCAAGAAGATGTATCTTATACTCAATTAGTATTTATTGAAGATTGTTTTTCAGAAATGTTAAATCCTTTATTTGGGAAAAGAGGTTCAAACTCAAAATAAATTTTTTTGTATAAATTTTAGAAAAATTATTAGACAATTAGATAATTTTGACTATATTAATTTGTGCAAAAATCGAAGAGGTATTTTTTGAGTAATAAAATCAACACAGCCAAACTTTTAAAAATTTTGGACGTAACTCCGCCAGAACAAAATATTATGCTTTGTGGAAAACACGGAATTGGAAAATCTCAAATTATTACAGAATATTTTAACAAGAAAAAAATAAAAGTTGTTACTTTATTCTTAGGACAAATGAGTGATCCTGGGGATTTAATTGGATTACCAAAATTTAATGAACAAACTGGATTAACAGATTTTATGCCTCCTTATTGGTTTCCTACAGATGACAATCCAATTGTTCTTTTTTTGGATGAATTGAATCGTGCACGTCCAGAAATTTTACAAGTAATTATGGATTTGGCACTGAATAAAAAACTTGCTGGAAAATCTTTGCCACCTGGTTCTAGAATTATTTCTGCAGTAAACAATGGTGATGAATATGAACTTACAGATTTGGATCCAGCTTTAATATCTCGTTTTAATATTTATGAATTTTGTCCAGAAGTGAAAGAATGGACTTCTTGGGCCGAAAAAAACAATATTGATGCGAGAATTATAAGATACATAAAATCAAATCCAAAGATGCTTGATTCTACAAATGGAACTACAAACGATTATGATAATCTAAAGAAATCTCCAGATCGTCGTGGTTGGGAAAAAGTTTCTAATATAATTAAGTCAGAACAAAATCTAAAAGAGATTCATTTTACAATCATTTCTGGAATAGTTGGTGCTGATGCGGCTGCTGATTTTATTGCTTCACAAAAAATTGCAATTAATGTATCTGGGGAAGCTATTTTGAACAATGGGAAAAATTATTTCCCAAGACTTTTGGAACTTTCAATAACAGATTCTACAGAAGTAATAAATCAAATTATTTCAATGCTTTCTATGGTAAATAACGAAAGTGAAGAAGAAAAAGCTTTTTATGCAGAAAACTTTACAGATTTGGTTGAATACTTATATACAAATAAACAATTCGAAATATTAGCATATTTTGTTTCCTGTTATGGAAATTCAAAAGATGTTAATATAAAAGAATTTATTCATCAGAATTGTAAAACAGCAATTAATACAATTTCTAAATTTGTTAATGAATACAATGTAGAAGAGTATTAGAAAAAAAACAGTGAAATTTGTGCTACCAGTGTCACATAAGACTGGTCGGTTTTGGGCGAAGACCGTAAGAATAAGTGTAGATGGCTCATTTTGAGAGGGAGCTTATTCTTCGCCCGTTTTTTTTTAATATAGTTTCCTATCAAAAACAGGAGTTGCAATTGTTTAATTTTGAAGAATTATTTCATAATTTCAAAATGAATTGGTTTTTTAAAAATCCTCTATATTTTAAAATTCTTTGTCTGTTTGAAATTAAAGAATCAAAACAAAATTTTTGTGCAATTAGATGTGGTAAACAAATTATTGAATATAATCCTGATATTTTAGAAACAATGTCGGTGGCAGAAATCAGAAATCTTCTTATTGCAGAATTAAACAGAATAATTCTTCGCCATCCTTATCGCAAAAAGCCAAACAGTTGTTATGATACACTTTGGTATGAAGCAAGTGATATTACTATAAAACAAGAAAAAATCTTCAAATATAATTTTCCTGCAAATCACAACATGGAATATTATTATAATGAACTAAAAAAACTCAAAGAAGAAGATATAGAAATTAGTCCTAATGGTAATTCCTCTATGTTAGGAATGCAAACTGATACAACAAATTCAGATGATACAAATAATAATGAAAGTGGAAATAATAATATAAAAAAAGATTCAGAAGAATCAAAAAATCAAAAACAACAATCAAAAAATGAGGAATCTCAAAAAAATCAGGAAGAAAAAAATTCAAAAGAAACAAATGAAAAATCAACAGAAGATTACAGCGATAATGAAGATTCTGACAAAAATGAAAATTCTTTTAATGACAAAACTGATGATGAAAAAGATTTGGAACAAGATCAAACTGCTGTCAAAAATTTAAAACCTTTTGAAGATAATGAAAATTTGGAAGAAAAAGGAATTGAAAACCAATCCGCTAGAAATACAGAAAAATCAGAAGAAGAAGAAAAATCTATAAACAAATCCTTTGGAGCTTCAGAAAATTCCGATGAAAAAACATCCGAAAACAAATCTGCTGACAATTCAGAAAAATCAAAGGAAGACAAAATATCCATAATTTTTTCTCTAGAAAATTCTGAAAATTCAGAAAAAGAAAGTCAAAAATACGTACGGTCAAGGCACGCTTTGCTCAAGGCCTTGACTCGTCCGTTTTTAGGGTTTGTAATAAACCCTAAATCAAAAGAAAATCAATCTAAAAATAATGACAAGTTTGATGAGATTTCCCAACAATCGATAAATAATACAAAGGAGAAAAATAATCAAGATTCAGAAAATTATCAAAATGATAAAAATCAAAATACAGATATTAATGTTCTATTAGGACCAACAGGTTTGTGGGGTGAAGATGTAATTCAAAATCAACGAATTGAATCTTATGTGGTTGAAGCTATACAACAAAAAAGCTGGGGTACAACACCTCATGATATTGTTCAACAAATTGAAATTGAATATAAAAAAAATTATCCAGATTGTAAAAGAATATTAAAATATTTGAATGCAAAAATTAAACAAACAAATCGTGTTCTTACAAGAACAAAACCTAGCCGCCGTTTTGGATTTTCCCAGATGGGAAGCATTTATAAACCTCGCCCTTCAAAATTACTAGTTTTTATTGATTCAAGTGGCTCTATTGCTCCAAAACTGTTAAAAAGATTTTTGCTAACAATAAAATCAATTTTTTCAAGAACAATAAAAGAAATAGATATGTTCTTTTTTGACACAGAATTAAAATCTAAAGAGCCAATAAAAACGAAAGTATACAATATACATAAAATTGATGTAATTGGAAGAGGCGGAACAAATTTTGAATGTATTTTTGAATACATAAAGAAAAATCAAAATAAATATGATGGAATTTTAATTTTTACAGATGGTTATGCACCAGAAGTAAATCTGAAATATAAATTGCGAACAAAACTTTGTTGGATTATTTATGACAATGAAGGCGTTCAACCTTGGATGAAAAAAATAGGACTTTGTTCAATAATGCAAAAAAAGGTGGCAAAAAATGAGTAAAATATCTTTTTATATTTTGGGCGATTATTATCAATTTGAAAAAAAGGTTTTAAATAGAAAAAAAATCTACGGAGAAAAGAAAATTATTCCTGTAGATAAAAATGGTAACGAATGCGACAAAGGTTATCTTAACGAAACTGGAACAAGCCTTTATTTAAGCAAATGCAGTTCTTTTTGCGAATTAACTGACGAAGGATTATATGTTGAAAAACCAAAAACACAAAAAAAACTTGATGAAACCCTAAGATTTGAAGAAGAAAAGTCATCATATTTTTCACAATATTCGCTACTTTTTATTACAAAACAAGCTTACATTTTGGAAGGTCCTGAATCATACAGACTAGCTTATGATATTGGAGATAAAATTTTTAAAAATTATAACGGAGATAAATTTCTCTTTCAAAGGAATGGAACACTTTTTTTAATTACAAAAGACAACATGAGCGATTATTACAAAAATGATACTTTTGTGGGAAAAGACACAAATCCTTTTTTTGAAGAAGTGCCATTTCTTTGCAACTCAATTGATGAAATTGAGTTTGAAAATTTATAATTTTAGGGGAAAAAAGTATTATGAGATTAATTTCTTTTGGTAATGAAGATGGAAAATTCGCATTTGTTGGGCTTCAACCTTGTTTCGCAGAATTTAAAATGCCATTTAGAACAAATTCAAACAAAAAAAGAATAGTAAAAACAACATTAAAAACAGATGAAAGGGTTTTATTAAAGCAATTTGATTATGATAAATTAAAACTTGGGCAATCTTTAATAGAAAATGATATTGATATTGATTTTTATGAAGAAGGAATGGAAATTAATCATCTAAAGCAAGTTTATTTGTCTGACAAAACAGAAATCACTAATGCAGTTTTATACAAAGAATACGTATACAATGAAGAGGGAGAACTTATTGAAAAAAAAGATTTTGAAAAAAATGAATCAAACATTCAAGATGAAAACTTTCCAATAAGAATGTCGGGATTAACGGTTCCAATTTATGAAGCCATGCGACGTTATATTTTTAATCATCATTATCAACTAATTCACATAAACGGTTTAACTTATGATTTTTTATACAATATTGCAAAACGGCTAGATGAATCAAAATGCCTAATGTATGTGGGTGGTGGCAAAAACGGAAAAGACCCAATAGTTCTTACAAACGGCGGTAAAAGATATCAAGCATTTTTATCTGGAGCAGTAAATTCAGAAGAAGAATATAAACTTTGCTTGCATTTTACAAATATTGATTTGGAGGACTATTAATGAAAATTGATTTATATCAAAATCTTTTAGACGCCCTTGAAATTGCAGATGTAATGCACGAAGATAGTCGTTCGCTTTGCCTTTTTAATGAACTTTCACAAGATTATAAACAAAATCTTTCTAAAAACTTTTTATTACTCCATGGAAATGAAATTAGCCAAAAATTAGTTGATCAAGAATTTTGTGTAACTCGAAAAATAGACGGAGAACTTAGAACAATCTTTTTTAATGGCAAAGAAACAGTAATGCGTAGTTCCAGTAACAAAGAACAAAAGGATTTTCCATGTTTAGAAGAAATTACTAAAATCTGTAAGGCAAATGGGCTAAAAAATGCAGCTTTTGTAGGAGAATTAAACTTTGTTTTAGAAAATAATAAACGCACAAGAGTTACGGATGTTATTCATGCTCTTGCAAATAAAGAATTACATTCAAAATTAAGACTTTCCATTTTTGATATTCTTTTTATTGATTCAAAAGCAATTAACAAAATTAATACAAAACCCTACAAAGAAGTTCATAACAAAATTGTAGAAATTTTTGGAAAAGAAAAAAACTTTTTTGTAGAGCCAATTCAAATGGAAATTGCTTCTACAACAGAAGAAGTAATCAAAATTTATAAAAAATGGGTTGAACAAGAAAAAGCAGAAGGTCTTGTTGTTCATTCAGACACACAATTTTTATGGAAAATTAAACCACTACACACCATTGATGCCGTTGCCTTAGGATATACAGTTGGCGAACAGGGCGTTAGAGACATTCTTTTTGCTGTTACAGAAAAAGATGGAACTTACAGACTTTTTGCCCACGGTGGGAACGGTCTAACTTACGAACAAAGAGAATATTATCTTGAAAAATTCAATGAAATAAAATGCAGCACAAACTATTATTACACAGATTCCAGAAATGTTGCTTTTTTTATGATAAAACCAAAATATGTTTTTGAAGTTGGCGCCATTGATTTTTCAGCAGAAAAGTCATTATATGCCACCATTCAAGAAAGAAGTTTGGCGGAGGTAAAAGAAGATGGCCTTTATAGTCCAAAATATAATCCAATCATAATGTATTCTCCAATAACAAAAGAATATGATTTTCTAAAAAAATCCCCAGGAGTTTCAACTTACAGTTTACAGATTTTGAGATTAAGAGATGATAAAAATCCTATTTACGAAGATACAAGAGTTGAACAAATTTCAGATATTTGTCCTTTTTCAGAAGAAAATTTTCCTTCAGTTAAAATTGAAAATCTTCCAAAATCTGAAATTTTATATAAATCAGTGTACAAAAAAATTAATAATGCAAGTTTATACGTAAAAAAATTCGTAATATTAAAAACAAACAAGGAAAACACAAAAAAGTTTTCAAAATATTTATTACATATAAGTGACTTTAGTACAGGAAGAAAAGAATGTATACAAAAAGTTGTTATTCCTTCTTGTAGTTATCAGCAACTTTTTGAAATTATGCAACGAAGAATTAGAAAAGAAATTAAAACAGGATGGATTTTATGTTAAGTAATACAATTAATTTTATAAATCAATTTTGGCCAGAAAGAATTGAGCATTGAAAAGAATTGGATGAAAAAACAACACAAATTCTTGTTAATAGTAAATTGTTAACTAAAACATTTGAATCAAACATTTTAAACGTAGATAAAGATCCAATATTATCAAGCCTCTATGCAGGAAATCTTGACGAAATAAAATTGATTCTTTCACACCCAAAACACGCTTACGACATTCTGTTTATAAAAGATTTTTATGAAAAATACCAGCACGGTAATTTCATAAGATTTGATAATCAATATAATTTTATTTTTGAAAATCCAAAACAATATGAAACAGAAATAAAGCCATTAAAGAATATAAATAATTACTTTAAAAGAATTTTAGAATACCTTCCCGAGTATTACAAAATTAAAAATCCGAGAAACACAGATATTTTTGGAAGATTTCTAGTTGGCTCAAACAATGTTGTTTTTCAAGCAAAATATGAAGAATTACGTTTTTATGGCGACCAAATAAAATTAATTCCAGCCTTAATTAAGTATAGAAATGAAAATCTCATAAAATTTGTTTTTCAGGCAAAAAACGAATCAGATGATAATTATTGATTTTATGAATAAAAAAGGATGTATAATGAAAAATAGTTTTAATTTAAGTTCCGATGAAATTAGAGTTTTTGGTGGCTTTGAATTATTTGTAAAAGAAAATGAAATAGATATTCCAAATTGTAATTTAACTGTTTCTGGGGATTTTTCTTTTGACTGTATGAATAATCTTGTAAAATATTTATATGATGAAGACCAACAATTAAACTCTTTTACATACTCCAAAGATTTAAAAACTGCATATTTAGTTGCAAATTATTCAATTGCAAAGGATATAATAATTCCAGAAGGCGTTACAAACCTTGAAAAAATGTTTTTTCTGTACAAAACAGAAGAATATTCATCTTATCGTTATTCATATGAAGACGAAAAAGAAAAAAAAGCAAAACAAAAACTCTTTTTTAAATATCAAATTGAAAATTTGTATCTTCCAAATTCATTATTAACTATTCAAGAAAATACATTTTCAGAAGCAAAAATTAACAACATTTCAATCGAAAATACTTACTTTAAAATGATAAACAATCAACTAGTGAATGTTTTTTCAAAAGAAAGGATTTTTTCAATTGCAACAAAAAAAATACCAGAAAAAACTCTAGAACTTTGGAAAAATCTAAATAAATATGATTTAAATATTGTTTATAATACAGAATTTTGGATTACAAAATTTAATAAAATAAAAGATTCATTAAAAGATGTGCCACTAGATTTACAAAACAAACATCCAATACAGGCACTAAAAACAGCACTTTTATCCTTTCCGGATTTTTGCAACACCTGGGAAATTAGGTCAAGAAAAGATAAAACTCTTCCAAGAAATATAAAAGACAAAATTTCATATTTATGTTTGAATGCTGAAAAATATATAAATTATTACGGAATCCCTGTTGTTTTTAGCGAAGAAGATAAAGAGCCAATTCTCAGTTATACTTCAGAATGCATTATTCCAAATCAGCAAATTGAAATCATTTTTCAACTAGACTACACTGGCATAAATATGATAATTCTAGATTTTAATATGTTCATTCTTATTCCAAAAAAAGATTTAGGTCGCATCAAATCATTTATCGAATACTTAGAAACAAATATGTACAATATTATAAAAACCGTAAAAGACACAAAAAATCAAACATTTGCAGACAATCAAATGAAAGCTGAAATGGAAATTAACAATCAAGATAGAAGCAATATTTTGAATTCCTTGTAAAAAAAACGACTATAATAATCAACAAAGGGTATCGGCGTAATGTAGGCCAATTTAGTATCAGAGGTTGGTGCGGTAGTTGCAGGAAGCCGAAGTTACAATTTTGGGAAATCCACATAAAAAAAGCTGGTTTCAACCATAAAAAGTTGACCAGCTTTTTTACAAACTTACAAGCGTAATTTGTTTTAATTTTTGCTTTCTAAAATAATCTTTCCAGCTTCTTCCACAGAAATATCTGTAAATTGTTCACGGGTTAAAAGATTTTTTAGTGTAAGCACATTTTTTTCTGCATCCTCGGCTTTTATCAAGATTCCAAAAGGAATACCTTTCTTTTCAGCCACTGTGTATTGTTGGCCGATTTTCTTTTCATCAGCAAAAACTTCCACGTTTACGCCTTTGCTGCGAAGGGCAGAAGCCACAGCTTGATAGTGTACAGAAAGATTTTTATCCAAACAGAAAATCTCACAATCTAGGAAACTACCTTTTTTGTTAGTTGCTCCAAGTTGTTCAAGTCCTGCAATCAATCTGTCTAAGCCAATGCTTGAGCCAACTCCAGGAATACGGTCTTTCATATAAAGTCCAGCCAAATTGTCGTAGCGACCTCCAGAACAAACAGACCCAATTGATGGCAAGTCGTTTAAGAAAGTTTCGTAAACAACCCCTGTGTAATAGTCAAGCCCACGGGTAATTGCTGGGTCTAAAACGAAAGTTTTTTCGATTCCAGCAGCTTTCATCATATTGCGGATTTCTTTCATTCTTTCAATATGTGGAATAGCTTTTTCTCCAGCAAGATTTGCAATATTTTCCAAAGTTGAATCAAAGTCTTCTTTTGAAGAAATGAAGCTCATAATCTTTTCTTTTTTGATTTCAGCTTCAGAATCGCCTTCCATAAGAGCAACTAGTTCAGCTTTTACTTTTTCTTCACCGATTTTTGCTAGTTTATCGATGGTGCGTAAAATATCTTCGCTTTTTTCTCGTAAACCAATTGTGTCCAAAAATTCGTTTAAGATTCCTCTGTGGTTCACTTTGATAGTAACATTTTCAACACCAATCACAGATAATGCATATTTCATCAAAGAAAGAATTTCAAAATCTGCTGTGGCACTGTCAGAACCTACCATGTCAAAATCACATTGTACAAATTCTCTGTAACGTCCAGCTTGTGGTTTTTCTCCACGCCAAACTTTAGCAATATGATATCTTTTGAATGGGAAATATAATTCTTCTTTATGTTCTGCAACAAAACGGGCAAAAGGAACTGTTAAATCAAAACGTAGTGCAACATCACGTTTTCCATTGTCTTCAAATCTAAAAACTTGTTTTTCAGTTTCACCATTACTTTTTCGTAAAAGGATTTCAGAATATTCCAAAACTGGAGTATCGATTGGCACAAATCCATAAGAACGAAAGGCAGAAGTAAGTTTTTCAATCAAAATTGAGCGATTGATTTCTGCATCTGGTAAAAAATCTCTAAAACCTTTTAAAACTTTTGGTTGTATTAGTGTTTCCATATTGATATAATATCTTTTATAGGAGAAAAATTCAATTGCTACTAGCCATAGATATTGGAAACACAAATATAGTTGTAGCTCTTTTTCACGAAGAAGAGCTTGTAAAAGAATGGAGAATGTTTTCTGATCCAAACAGAACTTCAGACGAATATTCATCTGTTTTGCTTTCTTTAATGCGGGATGCAGGAATTAGCCAAAGTGCCATAGATTCTGCAATTTTAAGTTCTGTAGTTCCTCTTTTGATTGGACCTTTTGTTACAGTTACAGAACGCATTACAGGGAAAAAGCCAATTATTATTGGTCCTGGAATTTATGAACAACTTCCAGTTACAATCCCACAATCAGCTATTCACGAAATTGGTACGGACTTGGTTTGTAATGCTGTAGAAGCCTATTGTCAGCTAAAAACAGCTTGTATCGTTGTGGATTTTGGAACAGCTTTAACTTTTACCGCTATTGACGACAAGGGAAACATTCTTGGGATTTCAATTTGCCCTGGAATTAGAACAGCTGTAAATTCTCTTTTTAGAAACACAGCACAACTTCCATCTGTTCCTCTAGAAGTGCCACCAGACAGCCTTGGAACCAATACAATTCATTCTATTCAATCTGGAATTATTTTTGGATATAAGGGCTTGGTAGAAAATCTTGTATCCTCAATAAAAGAGGATATGGAAGCAAAATCTGGCTTTCCAAAGGATAAAATACAAGTTTTAGCAACAGGGGGCTTAAACAGCGTTTTACGGCCAATAACAAAGGTTTTTAACACAATTGATAAGCAATTAACTTTAAAAGGTTTAAGACGAATTGCAAAAATTGTGTTATAATAAATTTGGTAATATTTTTTTGGAGGATGTCATGAAAAAGACAATTCTAGCAATTGCTTTAGTTATCGCTATGATGACTACTGTTTTTGCAGCAGATGGTGGCAGCATGTACGTTGGATTACATCCACAAATTCAACTTCCATCATTAAATTTATCAGATGACGGTGATATTTGTTCATCTGTTGGATTTGGAGCAGGTTTTGAACTTGGATACCAAGATAGCAATCTATGGAGTGTAGGATTTAAATCTGGTTTATTGTTCTATTTACCATATGAAGATTCAGATGCTACATTGTATAGTCCTTTTGGAGTACGTTTGTCAAAAGAAATTCCAGCTTCTGTACTAGTTTCATTTGTTCCATTTATCGGAAGCGGTTTAGAATATAACTGGACAGATTCTGATCTTCGCCCATACCTAGAAACAGGTATCAATATGCAAATGTTCATTAACGAAAAATGGAGTGCATATGTTGGATACGAAGCAATGTTCACATACGGTGGAGATACAATCCTACAACACGGCATTGTATTTGGTGCAAAAATCTATCCACTTAGAGAAAAAACAGACCTAAGTGCTATTGTAACAAAAGATGGCGATAAAATCAAAATCGATGTTCCAGCAATTATCTTTGATGCAAACCAAGCTACATTTGATGCACAACCAATTAACATCAAACGTCAAAACAAAAAAGTTTTAGACAATGTTGCAAAAATCTTGGTTGAATACAAAGATTACAAAGTTACTGTAGAAGCTTATGCAAACGCAGTACTTGGAACAGAAGAAGAAAAACCTGTTCTTCTAAAACTTTCACAAAGTCGTGCAGATGCAGTTAAAGCACAACTTATTCAACGTGGAATCGCTGCTGCTCGTTTAAATGCTGTAGGAAAGGGTGCTAAAGATACTGGTGATGCAGTTGCAAACCGCCGTGCAGAATTTATTCTAGAAAAATAATTTTATATTCTCCATTGATATTGTATAATATTTACTTTATCAATGGAGATTTTCTTTACAAATCAAACTATTATGAAATATTTTATACCTGAAAATCAAAAATTACGTATTGCCATTTCTGGGAAAAGTGGCTGTGGAAACACAACTGTTAGTAAACTTTTATCAGAAAAACTAAATGTAAAGATGATTAACTTTACATTTAGATCTTTGGCTGAAGAAACTGGACTTACTTTGCCAGAAATTATTGAAAAAGCAAAAACAGATGATTCTTTTGATATTGCTGTGGATACAAGACAAGTAGAAATGGCAAAAGAAGATTCTTGTGTTTTGGGTTCTAGATTGGCTATTTGGATGTTAAAAGAAGCTGATATTAAAGTTTATCTTTATGCAAGTGATGAAGTCCGAGCTAAGCGTATCCAAAATAGAGAAGGTGGCTCATTAGATGAAATTGCTTCTTTTACTAGAATGAGAGATGAGCAAGATTCTTCCCGCTACAAAAAATTATATAATATTGATAATAACGATTATTCTTTTGTGGATTTGGAAATAGATACATCCTTGTATAATCCAGAAGAAATTGTCGAGAAAATAATTACTTTACTTTTAGACAAAAAACTATTAAATTTACAGTAATCGGGAAAATTCCCATCGTATAAAGAGGAGCATAAAATGGATAAAATTGGTGGAGCAATTTCCTTTGCTACAGAAAATGAAACAGATTTTTATGGATGCAAAGCTGTTATTGCAAAAGATTTCGCTAATTTAACTGACAAAGCATTAGAAGCAAATATTCTACTTGCTATTTCAAGTTCTTTTTCTGATGAAATTGAAAAAAAACTTGAAACAAAAAACATTAAAACAGTAATTTTAGACAAACACAGTATCGAAGATGCTTACAAGTCATTTGCTGATAAAGATTCTGAAGTTTATTTGATTAAAAATGAAGATAATTCATATAAATTAAAATTCTTTTCTGGAAGTCTATCAAAAAGTTATCAACTAAGAAAATAAGAAAATAATTTTCATATCGTATGAAAAAAAAATGCTGTCCAACAAGTTTCCAAACTGAAGGACAGCATTTTTTTAACCTAACACATCAACACCACAAGAAGATATTGCAGCATCAATAGCAGCTTCAATTCCAGCAACACTTTCATCAAAGTTTACTAGAACTTGGCATTTTGAAGTATTTGCAACACAACTTGTTACACCTTGTACCGCTGCAACCGCTGTATTGATATTTCCTTCAATACTTTCCTCCATGCCAACAACATATATCTTTTTTTCCATGGTATAAATCTCCCAATTAATATCATTATAAACAAAAATAAGATTTAGTACAAGGTATAAACAAACTAGATTTTTACAGTTTTACCTAATTGTCCACAAGCTCCACCGATTTTTCGACCTCGACGAGTTCTTTGTGTAACATTAATTTTTTTCTGTTCTAGAAGTTTGATAAAATTAGCACATTCATTTACATCTGGTTCCCTGTAAGGTAAACCCTCAACTGGATTCCAAGGAATTACATTTACGTGAATTGGTAAATTTCCAACAAATTTTTTGATATTGTTTGCACTTTCTTGGGTTGTATTTATGCCAGAAAGTAGGGCGGCTTCCAAAGTACATCTTTTTCCAGTTTTTTCAATGTAATATCGAATTGCTTTTGATAATTCTGGAAGTGGATTTGATTTTGCAATTGGCATCAAGGTTTCCCTAAGTTGTTGATCTGCAGTTGTCAAAGAAACAGCAAGTCTAACAGCTGGACCGTTATCAGCCAAGTCGTAAATTCCTTTTATCACTCCTGAAGTAGAAATTGTGATTCGTCTTGTAGAAAGATTTCTACCGTCCTTGTGAGCTAAAATAGCAATAGCTTTTCTGATTTCAGGAAGATTCAACATAGGTTCTCCCATGCCCATAAAAACTATGTTATCAAGTTTGCCACATTCTTTTTCTAGATATAAAAATTGTTCGACAATTTCTCCAGCTGTAAGATTTCGAGCAAATCCAAGTTTACCTGTTTGACAAAAAGCACAAGCCATTGCACAACCTGCCTGACAAGATACACAAGCTGTTTTTCTTCCCTCTGAATCAATCAGCAAAACTGTTTCGATACACAAAGAATCATGCAAAGTAATCTGTAGTTTTATGGTTCCATCTGGATCAACTAATTTTTGAGAAACAAAACTTGAAAATACTGAAGCTTTTTTTGAAAGAGAATCCCTTAAGTCTAAGGATAAATTTGTCATTCCCTCAAAAGAAGAAACTCCTGCCGCAATCCATTTAAAAATTTGCTTACCTCTAAAAGTAGCACCCAATTCCAATGTTTCAGCTATTTCTTCTGGGAATAATCCTGATAAATATATTTTTTCTGTCATAACCCTATGCTAACAGTTTTTCTAGCATTTCTGCAACTGCTTGGCTACGAATTCCTAATTTTTGGAAATCTTGAAGCACATCAATGGCTTTTTGTTTTTGATTAAGTTTAATATAACAATCAGCTAAATCAATGTACAAACGATAATTTTTTGGGTCAGCTTGAATAATTCGAGTTAAACTAGAAATTGCTTCTTCAAATTTTCCCTGACCTTTACTGATTAAGGCTAGTCCCAAAACAGCGTATAAATCAAATTCAATATTTAATGCTTTTTGGTAATATTCTGTGGCTGTATCGTAATCACCTGTGTTTCTGTAGGCATCTCCAGCACGAGTTAAAATTACCTTGTTTTTAGGATCAAGTTCCAAAATTTTGTTCCAATATTCAACAGAGCGATATTGTTGATTCATTCCACGATAACAATCAGCTAAACCAAAGAGAGCATAGAAATTTTTTGGATCCATTTCCAAAGCTCTTTCAAAATAGTAAACGCCCTTGTCAAAGGTTTTTAATTTTCTATGGCAATTTCCGATAGAGGTCAAAACCCGAATATCAACTGCAGATTCATTTAAATCTAGCATTTTAGTCCAATAATACAAAGCATCTCTATATTCTTTAAAGTCATAATGCAAATGTCCAAGTCCAATTAATGCATAAGCATTATCTTCTTCCATATCAAGAACTTTTAGATAAAGTTGCTTTGATTTTTTGAAATCTCGAATTTTTCTGTAAGCATCAGCTACTCGAGTCAAAACCGTAATATTTCTATCATCGTGAACAAGATATTGTTCCCATATTTCTATTGCCTTGTGAAATTGATTCAAGGCTTTGTAGCAATCTGCTAAACCAAATAAAGCATAATTGTTTCCAGGATGATATGTTAAACATCGTGAATAAAAGTCTATAGCATCGTGAAAATGATTTTGCTTTCTTGCAGAATCTCCAAGTCCCACTAAAGCATAGTTATTATTATCTTCTAAATCTAGGATTTGCTTAAAAGAATCTTCGGCCGCTTTTATATTATTTTCTTTTAAAAATTGATAACCTTTTTTTGATAATTCAGCAATTTCATTTGATTGTTCATCAATTTCCGCAAGTGCATTGTCTGGTGGAAAATCCTGTTGTGAAAGTTGAGTTGTAGATAGTAAATCTTCCATATTTTTGTCCTTGATAAAAATTTTTAAACTATGCAGTTTTGTATAAATATTTCGTTTTGATGTCAAGAAAACTTAAAAACTTCTTGCTTCACAGTTTTTAGGCTCAAAAATTAGAACCTAAAGTAGAGAAGAAATAATATTTGCCAATTTTTCGATTAAAGGCTCTGCTTCTCTTTTGTTGTGAGCAAGTAAATACAACTTTAGTGCATCAAGTTCTTTTCCTTCTTCCATGGATTTTGCGGCTACTCGATTTAAACCATCAGAATATCCAGTCGTAATGAAAAGTCGACGTGCTTCTAAAATTTTTCCTTGATTAAAAAAGACATTGCCTTTTCTGTTAAGAACAACTTTTTGCTCTGAAGTAAGGCCAGATACGGGAAAATCGGTCACTTTGATAAAATGACCTGGTTCTTGTGGATTTGCAAAATCTTTTTTTAAATCAGTTTGCATTTTCTTTTCACCTTTTTGTTGATTTTATCATAGTTTATAAATTAGGATTTTTACAGTAAAAATCTACAATAGAACGACCATAAATACGAAAATCTTTCTTTGTTAAATTTCCGATATTATCTTTCATTTGCTTTTCTGCAGGACGATGAATAATGGCAAGACCGTTTTCTTTTAGCAAATTATTTTTAGAAACAATATTTATCAAATCTTCGTGAAATTTGTATGGAAAGGGTGGGTCAAAAAATATAATATCAAATTGCTCTTTGCATCTTTTTAAAAATAATTCCACAGCGATAAAATGGCACTCAATCTTTTTATTCATTTCTTTTTCTGTCATAGAAACATTTTCTAAAACTGTATTTACTTTAATTTTGTCTTTTTCGCAAAGTACAACTCTTTCAGCTCCTCGAGAAACCGCTTCTATGGCAATAGTTCCAGAACCTGAAAACATATCTAAAAAACTTTTCCCTGACAAATCTCCAAGAATTGCGAAAACAGATTCTCTCATTCTATCCATAGCTGGACGAATTACACCGTCGGGACATTTTGTAATTCTGCCTTTTAATTCTCCACCCGTAATTCTCATATTTCCTCCCAGATTGTAAACTTTATCCACTTTAACAAAAATACACTATTTGATACTATACATAAAATAATCCCCTTAGTCCATAATAATTATGAATTATGAATTGAGGTCGAAGGATTCTGAATTCTGAATTTGAAACTTACTTGTCACGATTTAAAATATTTGATATATTTGTAGAACCCCTTGGGAGCATTTTATTTGTTTCCCATTGACCATAAGGAGTTATACATGAGAAAGTATGAATTAATGACTATCTTCCCAATCGAAGAAGATTTGTCTAAAGCAGCACAAGAATCTGTTCGCTCAATCTTAGGCGAATTTGGTGCTGAAATCGAAAGCGAAACACCATATGGTGATCGTGAACTATGTTATGAAGTAAAAAAACGCAACAAGGGTCGCTTTGTACTTTTTAACATCAAATCAAATCCATCAAAAATCATCGACATTGACAGACAATTTAAGTTAGAACAAAACCTACTTAAATTCATGTTTGTTCGCATTGACGACTAATTTTTATTCTTTTACATAAAGGGGAGCAGCTATGAACGATTTAAATCACGTAGTACTTATTGGTAGATTAACACAGGATGCAGAACTAAAATACACACAAAACGGTTATGCAATCTCAAGTTTTTCTATAGCTGTAAACCGCAGTAGAAAAAATGGTGAACAGTGGGTTGAAGAAGCAAACTTTTTTGAAGTTTCTTTATTTGGAAAATCTGCTGAAAACCTAAAACCTTACCTAGTCAAAGGCAAACAAGTTGCTATTGACGGTGAATTACGCCAAGATAGATGGGAAAGTGAAGGTCAAAAAAGAAGCAAAGTAGTTATCGTTGCTAACAGTGTTCAACTTGTTGGCGGAAATAACGGCAGTAACGGTCAATCTGCTGGGGGGTATGCTACAAGTTCTAATCAACCTAGACCAACTTACCAACAGTCAGTACCACAACCAACTTATTCAGCTGGTGCTACTTATGGCGGAGAATCTGGTTTCCCAGATGAAGTTCCATTTTAATTTTATAGGAGACAACAATGTCAGACGAAGTAACAAAAGATATTGATACTACACCAGACGTACAAATGCAAGACGTTATCCGTGATGCAGATGAACGTGCACCACGTGCAAAAGGAAAAACATTTTTCCGCAAAAAAGTATGTCGTTTCTGTGCTAACAAAGCAAAAGTAGACTACAAAGATGCAGACGGACTACGCCGTTTCACAACAGAACGTGGAAAGATTTTACCACGCCGCATTACAGGTACATGTGCAAAACACCAAAGAAGACTTGCTCTTGAAATCAAACGTGCACGTGCAATTTGTATGCTTCCATTTGTAGCTGACTAAGCTATATGCTATCGAGGTTTCTAAATTATTTTTGAAACCTCTAAATATCATCAAAAATTAAGACTCATACTCCGAGTTTTAATAAAATCTATTTTGCGGTAAAGCCGCTTGGAGTTCGATACTATGAAAGTTATTCTAAATGAAGATGTTAAACACCTAGGTGAATTAGGTGATGTAAAAATGGTAGCAAACGGTTATGCTCGTAACTACCTATTCCCAAGAAATCTAGCTGTTCCATACAATGATATGACAGTTGCATATTTCGAAGGAAAAAAAGCTGAAATTGAAGCTCGTAAAGAACAAAAACGCAAAGATTCTGCTTCTCTAAAAGAAAAACTAGAATCACAAGTTCTTACAATCGTTATGCCAGCAGGTGCAAACGGAAAACTTTATGGTGCTGTTACAAACCTAACAGTAGCAGAAGTTCTTGCTAAAAACGGCTTTGAAGTAGAAAGAAAGAAGATTGAAGTTCCTGGTCTAACAATTAAGTCTGTTGGTAAATACACAGTAACTATCCGTCTATACGAAGCTGCTGTTGCAGAAATTGCTCTTGAAGTTAAACCACAAGACGAAGAAAACAAACCATCAGATTCAAAAATCTCAGCAAAAACAGAAGAAGCTCCAGCTGAAGCATCTGAAGAAAAGGCTGAGTAATTATGAATCTCAAGGATAAAGTTCCTCCCCATAATTTAGTCGCTGAACAAGCTACATTAGGAGCTTTACTCCTTGATTGGGACGCATTAGGAAATGTAATTTCTTATTTGCGTCCTGAACGCTTTTATTCCTTACAAAATCAAAAAATCTTTGAAGCAATCCTTTCATTAGACGGGCAAGGGATTCGGGGCGATATTGTTACTTTGATTGATGAATTACGAAGTAACGGTAATTTAGAAGCTGCTGGAGGTCCTGCCTATGTTTCATCCCTTACAGATACAGTTCCAACAAGTGCTAACGTTGAATATTATGCAAAAATCGTGTTTGATGAGTATATTCGGCGAGAGGTTATAGATTTATCATCAAAATCAATTTCTGAAGCCCATAACGAAACAATTACCAGTGAATTGGTTTTGGAAGAAGCTCAAAAACGTATTTTCGAGTTATCTGACTCAAAACAATCCCAAAATGTTCAACACGTTCAAAATCTAGTTGGTCCAGTAATTGAAAATATTGAAAAAGTGTATAAAAACAAAAAAGAATTAGTTGGTATTCCATCTGGATTAACAGAACTTGATTCAATGACTTATGGATTCCAAAATTCTGAAATGATTATTATTGGTGCAAGACCTTCAATGGGTAAAACCGCTTTGGCTTTATCTATGATTCAACATATTGCTATCGAAAAAAAGATTCCAACAGCATTTTTCTCTTTGGAAATGTCAAATGTGCAAGTTATGCAACGTTTACTATCCCAAGAATCAAGATTATCTGGTGACAAAATACGTACAGGTGCACTCAAAATCGAACATTTCCAGCGATTACAAGACGCTGCTGGACGAATATATCTTTCTCCTCTTTGGATTGATGATACCCCAAATATGAAACTTTTGGAGTTACGTTCTACAGCTCGAAGACTACGTGCCCAAAACAAAGTCCAAATTATGTTTATAGACTACATTGGGTTGATTCAAAACGAAAACTCAAAAATACCTCGCCACGAACAAATCGGTGAAGTTTCTCGTTCCCTAAAAAGTTTAGCCCGAGAATTAAAGATTCCAATTGTAGTGCTTTCTCAAGTTGGACGACAATCAGAAGGAAATAAGCCTACTTTAGCAGACTTAAGAGACTCTGGTTCTATTGAACAAGACGCTGACGTAATTATGTTTTTACATCGTGAACGTGTAGAAACATCTGGGGAAGGGGAAAAACCACAAACAATCCCTACCGAATTAATCCTTTCTAAGCAGCGTAACGGGCCTACAGGCACTGCAAAAATCACTTTTATACCTCGTTACGCAAAATTCGAAAACGCCTCTTTAGAATAGGGATTTTTACCTTAAAATTAATTTTAGTATTCTATCCAATTTCCCTCAACAGTAACGTACCAGTTTGCATACAATGAATTGGTTTTTGCATTATACCAAGAGATACTACCGTCTTCATTCAAAACAACCATCAAAGAAGAATTGCTTTCTAGTTTTTGTGGTAATGAAGCAAAACGACTCAATGAAGTGCTTCTTCGAGTGGAAACATTTACAGCCAAAACTTGTGTTTTACCAATGTTTGAATATAAATATCCATTTCTAAATGTTGTAAAAGCGTCTGTATCTTCATCTCCCCATTGGAAAATAGCTGTATATTTTTTGCTATCTGGATAGTATGCAAAAATATCAGTACGTTTTGTTGTTCCAGAATATACACAAACTCCATAAAAAATATTTGAACTAGTACTTTGAGTTAAAGAAAAGGCAACTTCTCCGTTAATTGGAACAATAACAGTTTCTTGAGTGTTTGCATCTACGTGAATAAGTGCTGAGTTTGGACTAGAAGCCGCTGTTTTTGCAACATAAATATCATTTTCTGTGTACAAAATTGCGTCTTGAATACCTACACCAGTGTAAACAACTTTTGAAGTAGCTTTTTCAATATCTACAAGAACAACTTTGCTACTTCCCTCTATAATAAGCAAAAATCCGTCTTTTAGGTGGATATTTTGAATAGAACCTGTTGCTTTATATAAAACTTTTTCAGTTTGAGAATTTAAATCAGAAATCACAACATTTGAAGCTTTGTTTTTTGAGTAAAAAATCAAACTATTTTGGTAAGATAAAAGATTAGTATAACCATTATTGGCTTTTACAGTTGTAATACTTTGATCTGTATAAGAAGATGAAAAAACATCCTTGTCGGTTAAAAAATAGAAATTTTCATTCATCACAGCAATATCATAGATTTTTGCATAAATAACTGGAGAAATATTTTCCATTTTTGAGATAGTTAAATTTGGTTCAACACTTGTTTTTTGAATTGTACCATTTTCACATAAAGCCAAAATATCAGTATTGTTTTTTGTCAATGCACTAATTTCAGAGCGACCGTCTGTATAAATTGTCTTAACAATAACTGGATTTTCTTCAAAGAAAAGTACATCTTTTTCAGTAATTACCTGTGTATAAGTTTTTTCTGGTGCTTCATTTTGTTCGATTTCAGTGTCATTTACTAAAATATCACTTTGATTGGATAAAACATCTTTATCATTTGGAGATTTAACATTTGAAATTTGATTATTTTGTTGAGTAGTAATCGGATTTTCAACTTGAGTGATAATTTGTTGTTTTTCGATTCCAGATTGAATCATTTTCAAAACATAATTTCTTCCATCTTTCACAAGGTAATAAAGATTAGAATCATCCCGAGTAGAAATAATCTGAGCATTTTTTTCGTAGATTTTAGCCAATAAATCTCCAGTTACACTGTGATAAATATAAATATAATCGTTTTTTATTCCAGCAAATAATAAATCAGAGTTAAAAAGAGTAGGTTGAGTTAAGTTTGTTTCTACAGAAACAGCTTGTTTTGTAACACCAGTTTTGAAATTTGTGTAAATCAATTTTCCAAGTGGAGTGTACATAATTCCAGAATTTTCTGTGGAACTGGAATAAATCATAGTAACCATTCCTGGAGATTCCTTTACTTTTCGTAAAACAGTTCCAGTTTTTGCATTTAAAAAGATAATTCCGTCAACCGAGTTTGTTCCTATCATCAACCAAGAACCCTTTTCAGAAAAGTTGATTGTAGAAATTGTGTCAGTAAATCTTTTTACAACAAGTCTTCGTTTAGTTTTCCAGTTCCAAATTGAGATTCTGTTTACTGAATATCCATCAGTTTCATAAATTGCAATATCAGTTCCGTTTGGACTTGCAGCAATATATTTTATTTCCAAGTCTGATATTTGGTAATGTTCACCCTTATTTTCGCTATTCCATTTAATTACAAAACCGTCATCGCCAACAGAATAAAAAGAACCATCAGGAGCAAATGTACCGTGAGTCGCTGTTCCATTGTGAGGTTGAGTTGATATCATAGTTTGTGAAAAAACACTAATCATAAAAAAACTGAGTAATGCTGTGAAAATTATTTTTTTCATTTTATGCCTCTTTTTCTCACTTCTATCTATTAAATAAATATCTAAAATCACTAAATAATGCAATACAAAATAGAACTGCAATAAAAGCAAGTCCGATAAATTGTACATAATACAAGACTTTTGGATGGATTTTTCTACGGGAAATGGTTTCAATCAAAGCAAACAAAATCAATCCACCGTCTAAAATTGGGATTGGAAGCAAATTCATAATAAATAATGAAATGCTAATAAGTGCCAAAAAGTTTAGTACAGTAACAATTCCAGTAGAAAAACTTGCTGAAAATCCAGAAACTGCTGTTTCTCCAATCATTTGGGTGATTCTAATAGGTCCAGAAACCGCAGATGTAAAATCAACACCTTTGAATAAAAGCCCAATGCTTTTGAAAGTTAATCCAATAGTTTCAATTGTTTCTAAAAATCCTTGCTTTATTGAACCAAAAAATCCATAAGTAGGAGTGTGATATCTATCTGATGCAAAACGAATACCAACATCTTCTGTATTCAAATCCAAAGTTCCAGAAAAAATATTAGAATCTTTTTCCCATTCCATAACTACAGATTTTTTACCTGTAATTAAAAGAGAAATATCCGTTGTATTAAAAACAGGTTTTCCATCAACTTTGGTAATAGTAGCTCCTGCTGAAAGTTCCATATTTGCAGCCGAACTGTCTGGAATAACCTCTGCAACCAAAGGATTTACCCAGTTTAATACACCGATTTTTCCAGCACCGGTTTCTGTATCCAATTCAGTTTTTACAACAAATGTAAGGTCTTTATCATCACGTAAAACTTTGAAAACAAGTTCTTCATCTGGATGAAGTGATACATAAGAAGAAATGTCAGCAAAATTGATAATTGGTTCTTCATCAATTTGATAAATTGTATCTCCAGTTTTTAATCCAGCCTCTGCAGCAGGGGAAGAAAAATCTGGATTAACTTCATTTGCTAAAATTATTTTGCTTGGAGTACTGTAATAATTGTATCCAATGGCAGAAATGATAATAAAAGCAAAAAAAGCGAATATTACATTGAAAAAAGGTCCCATAAAAGCAATAAAAGCTCTTTTTAGTGGATGAACACCATACAATGAATCTGGTTCACCAGTAATTTCTTTTGCGTTGGATTCTAGAGCTTCTGAAAAAGCTTTTTCTCCTTTCATCTCACAATATCCCCCAAGTGGAATGAGGGAAAGTCTATAATCAGTATCTTTAATTGTTTTGTGTAAAAGGATTGGTCCCATTCCAACAGAAAAAGCTTCCACCTTTACACCACACATTCTTGCTGCGATTAAGTGTCCTGTTTCGTGAATTAGAACAATTAAACCAAGACCAAGGATTCCGTATAAAATTGTTAGCATAGTTGTTCCTTTGCAAAATCTCTTGCCATAGAATCAAACAACAAAACCTCATCGTAAGTAACAGGCAACTTCGACCAATCTTTGCTAAGAACATTTTCAGTAATTCTAGAAATATCATAAAATCCAATTTTATGATTAATAAAAGCTTCAACCGCAATTTCATTTGCAGCATTAAAAGCAATAGGATAAGCATTTCCAAGAGATGCAGCTTTAAAACCTAAAGCTAACATAGGAAATTTTTCTAAATCTGGTTTTGCAAAAGTACAAGTTAAAGGATTTTCCACAGGATTATTTGATAAATCCAAAGGTGGTAGAGAACTTTTTGTAAATTCTGGCCAAGTTAAAGCAGATAGAATTGGATGACACATATCTGGATGGGACATTTGGCTGTACAAAACACCATCTTTTGTGCGAATTAAAGAGTGAACTAAACTTTGTGGATGAATAGTAACTTCTACCTTTGAAGCAGGAACTCCAAAGAGTTTAACGGCTTCTATTACTTCAAGGGCTTTGTTTGCTAAAGTTGCACTATCAATGGTAATTTTTTGACCCATATTCCAAGTTGGATGTTTTAGAGCGTCTTCAACGGTAACTTTTTCTAATTGTTCTTTTGTAAAAGTTCTAAAAGGGCCACCACTTGCAGTCAAAACCACAGATTCGATAGAGTCTTTTCCAAATTTTTCTACTAAATTAAAAATCGCAGAATGTTCAGAATCTACAGGTAATATTTTACATTTATTTTTAGCTGCCAACTCATAAACAATGTGAGAAGCCATTACAATAGTTTCTTTGTTAGCTAAAGCAAGATTTATGCCATTTTCAAGAGTATAAATTGATGGAAGAAGTCCAGCGGCTCCAGCAATACCGTTTACACAAATGTCAGCATCGGAATCTGCAATCACCCTTTTTATGCCTTCAACGCCGTCAGCATTTGGGTTTGATAAGCAAATATTTTTGCAATTATACTTTTTTGAAAGTTCTTCAAGTTGATTTTTGTTGGAATGAGCTGTCAAACCCACAACTTGAAATAAATCAGAAAATTCATCAATAATTTTTAAAGTACTTTTACCAATGGAACCAGTACAGCCTAAAACTACAATTTTTTTTTTCATAAGAATTAAAATATTTTCACCAATAAATAAAATACAGGAGCAGCCAAAAGCATAGAATCAACAGAATCTAAAATTCCACCTCGACCAAGAATCAAATTTCCAGAGTCTTTAATATTAGCAGAACGTTTAAAAACAGATTCGATTAAATCCCCAATTATTGCAAAGAATGAAGTGATAAAAGTGATAAAAAATATCTCAAAGTTTGAAATATGAGAAAAATATTGATTAAACAATGGAATAAATCTTGTAATAATGAATACTACAATGATAGTTCCAAAAACACCACCCACAAAACCTGCAATACTTTTGTTAGGACTAGCTTTGATTAGACCACGATTTTTTTTGCCAAATAGCATACCAAAAAACCAAGCCAAAGAATCTGTACCAAAAACAATAACCAAGTACAAAGCCAAATAAAGTGAGTTTACAATTGGTTTGTTTAATAAAGGATTGTTATTAAACCAATTTGGAGAAGTCATTTTTATGATAAATGAAAAGAAATATCCAGCATAAAGCATAGTCAAAAGAGTAGAGCAAACTCTTTCGATTGATGAAGAGAAATTTTCTTCTGCATTTTTCTTTGAAAAGATTTCTAATAAAAAAGATGCAAAAAGAGATAAAAATATTGATAAAGTAACTATTTCAGAATCAAAATTGATGTAATTTTGCAAAGAAGTGGCAAAAAGAATTGTGTAGCATAATCCTAGAACAAAATACTTGTTTTGAACAGCCATTTTTTTGCTAAGCATATTTGAAAATTCCATAGTGGCAAGACCTGAAAATAAATATACCAAAGCTTGAAGTGGAAGAAATTTACATACACTCATAAAAGTGAAAGATACAATTAATGGAACTCCAACAAAGAATGTTAAAAGTCTATTTGTTAATTTGCTCATTTTTTATCTTCCTCTTCAACCACACCACCAAATCTACGATTTTTTTCTTGAAATGATAATAAAGAATTGTAAAAATCTTTTTCCTTGTAGTCTGGCCATAATTTATCATTAAACTCTAATTCCGAATAAGCAGATTGCCACATTAAAAAATTACTTAACCGTTTCTCTCCACCAGTTCTAATAATTAAATCTGCATCAGGTACAGAAGAATTATCCAAATATTCAGCAAATTTTTCTTCTGTTATATTTTTTTCACCATTGGAAATGGCTTTATTCATTGCCCTAATTAATTCATCTCTTCCACCATAATTGATGGCAAGAATCAAGGTTAAACCTGTGTTGTTTTTTGTTTCTACAATGAGATTTGTAATTTCGTTTTGTAATTCTGGAGAAAGTTTGGATAAATCTCCAGCATGTAAAAATCTAAGATTCTGCTTTATATAAAAATCTTTTTCTTTTTGAATATGTTGATACAAAAGATCCATTAAATAGTCAACTTCTTCTTTGGAACGCTTCCAATTTTCTGTAGAGAATGTATACAAAGTTAAATACTTAATTCCAAGTTCATCTGCGTAAGTCATAATGTTTCGTGCAACTTCTACACCAACTTTATGACCAGCAGTCCTTGGTAATAATCTTTTTTTTGCCCAACGCCCATTTCCATCCATAATGATTCCAACATGTTTGGGTAGGGCGTTTTTGTTTAATTCAACTTTTGGCATTAGCCTTCCATAATTTCTTTTTCTTTTTCTTCGAAAATCTTGTTGATTTCAGCGATAAAAGAATCAGTTGATTTTTGTAGTTTATCTTCAGAAACTTTTAGTTCATCTTCTGTGATTAAACTATCCTTTTGTTGTTTCTTTAGATCATCATTTCCATCACGACGGATATTGCGGATTGATACACGTGAATTTTCTGCAATTCCTTTTGCTTGTTTAACAAGTTCTTTACGTCTGTCAGCTGTTAGTGGTGGAATTGAAATGCGGATAACTTTTCCATCATTTGAAGGATTTAGTCCAAGATCAGCAGCTAAAATTGCTTTTTCAATTTCTTTAATTAAACTTTTATCATAAGGATTGATAACAACCATTCTAGCTTCTGGAATTTGAACTGTTGCAACTTGATTTAGAGGACATCTATCTCCATAATATTCAACACGTACTCTGTCAAATAAAGATGCAGAAGCACGACCTGTTCTAATTTGATTTAATTCATTTTTTAGAGCTTCGATAGATTTTTGCATTCTTTCATTACAAGTATCTAAAGTTTCTGACATTTATATTCTCCTATTTATTTTGTTTGCTTAATAAAAATTATAAACTATATATTGAAAACACGAAAGTGTTTATTATTGTCAAATTTAAAAATTATAAAACATAAAAACGGGTCACAAAAAAATGCAACCCGTTTTTTGTTAGCTAATTAAGCACCTAAAACGAAAGCAACAACTTTGTTTAGAGATACTTTTGAACCAATGTCTTTTCCAACCATTTCCATTTTTTTAGAAACAGAAACTTTGTCATCTTTTACGAAAGGTTGATCCATAAAACAGATTTCAGCTAGGTGTTTGTTAATTTTTCCGTTTACAATACCTGCTTTTACGTTTTCTGGTTTGTCAAGTTCAGCAACTTGAGCTGTGTAAATAGCTTTTTGTTCTTCGATATATTTTTCATCTACATCTGAACGATTGATGTAAGCTGGGTTGAAAGCTGCAATGTGTAGACAGCAATCATAAGCAAATTCAGCTAGAGCAGGGTTGTCTGAAGCTGGATCAGTTGTTAGAACAGTTACAACACCTGTTTTTCCATCTGAGTGTGTGTATTTTGCTACAGTTGCACCAGCTGGAATATCAATTAGAGCAACACGACGTACGTTCATGTTTTCTCTGATTTTTGTAGCTAAGTCTAAAAGCATGTTTGATAGAGCTTCGTTAACTTCTGTGTAATTGTTAGCAATTACATCTGAAGCCATTTTTTCACCAATAGCGATGAAATCATCATTTTTTGCTACGAAGTCTGTTTCACATGTTAATTCAACTAGAGCAGCTTTTGAACCTTCGATTTTAATGAAGATTCTTCCTTCTGAAGTTGCTCGTCCAGCACGTTTTTCAACAGCAGCTAGACCTTTTTCCTTTAGAAGTTTTGCAGCAGCTTCAGCATCTCCGTTACATTCAACTAGAGCTTTTTTACATTCCATCATACCAGCACCAGTTGATTCACGTAGTGCCTTAACGTCAGCGGCTTTAATTTCCATTTTTTTATCCTTTTTAAGCCAAGGCTTATTTGTAAAGTTTATCTTCGTCTACTAAATCATCTTCAGCAACTTCTTCATCTTCTTCTTTTGGTTCAGTAGGAGTGTAGTTGCTGTAGTCAACGATTTCTTCATCATCTGATTTTGAAGATACGTTGCCTTCTAGTAGTTCTTCATCATCGTCTTGTAGATTTTCGATGATTTTTAGACCTGTTTCTTTGTCAGCTTCGATTACTGCATTTGCAATAATTGATGTGAAAAGAGTGATTGCACGAATAGCGTCATCGTTACCTGGGATTGGGTAGTCGATACCTTCTGGGTTACAGTTTGTATCAACAACTGCAACAATAGGAATACCCATACGACGAGCTTCTGCTACTGCAATTTGTTCTTTGTGAGTATCGATAATGAAAATAATTCCAGGTAGTTCTTTCATTTCTTTGATACCACCTAGGTTCTTTTCTAGTTTAGCTTTTTCTTTTTGGAATTGAGAAACTTCTTTTTTTGTGATGTTTTCGAATGTTCCATCTACTTCCATCTTTTCAAGTTTCTTTAATCTAAGAAGTGATTTTTTGATTGTTGAGAAGTTTGTAAGCATACCACCTAACCAGCGGTTGTTTACATAATACATACCACAGCGTTCAGCTTCTTTTGCGATAGCTTGTTGAGCTTGTTTTTTTGTACCAACAAAAAGAACTGATTTACCAGCTGCTGTTACTTTGCGTACTGCATCGTATGCATCTTTGATTGAAACGATTGTTTTTTGTAAATCGATAATGTGAATCCCGTTTCTTTCAGCGAAGATATATTTCTTCATACGTGGATCCCAGCGCTTAACCTGGTGACCGAAATGTACACCTGATTCAAGCAAACTCTTCATGGTTACTACTGCCATTGAGTTTCTCCTTCATCTGGAAAGTCTCGCTTTCCCGCCTGACTCTTTTTCTCGATATTTATTTTGCTAAAAATAAACACGGAGGATTACAATAGTAAAATCAGCCAACAGCAAAATTTTACTAAGGATTATTCAATAATAGAATAATTATGCGATTGCATTATTTCATAAAAATCAGAAATTGACAACCCCATAATTGAACTAAATGAACCTTTTATGTTTTTTATGAATAGTTGAGCTTTACCTTGGATTCTGTATCCACCTGCAACTCCATGCCATTCATCTGTATCAAGATACCATTGAATCTCTTTATCAGTTAATTTTTTAAATGTAACTTGATTTACGCTAACTTTTGTATCTAAATAATTTAATTTTCCGTTGAAAAGGGCAATGGCAGAAACCACCTGATGAGTATGACCTGAAAAAGTATGCAAAAATTCTTCAGCTTCTGCTGCATTTTCTGGTTTTCCATAAAGTTTGTCTTTGTAAATAATTGCTGTATCAGCACCTAAAATCCAAGGAATAGTTTGTTCTGGTGGAAACATTTTGATTACAGACTGAACTTTCTTTGTAGCAAGATATTCAGGAGCATCTTCCAATTTCATATCCTCAGGGATAGTTTCCTCAGCGTCTGGGAACATAATTTTAAATGGGATATTAAGGTTTTTAAGAATTTCCTGTCTACGAGGAGAAGCTGAAGCTAAAATAATTGGTTCCATAATCATTTTTCCATTTTTTTTAGTTTTTTATCTAAAAGATAAAGTATGTCAACAGGAATCGCCGATCAAGTCGGCCACCTTGAAAAAATCCTGCACACTGCTCGGATTTTTTGATAAAGCATAGCTTTATCAGCGGTTCGATTCCTGTATGAACTTTTGCGAAACAGCCTTGCGAAATTTTTTCGTAGAAAAAATTCGCCGATATAAAATGTTTACTATATAAAAATATGTGTAAACAAACTAACTAGATTTCTCATAGAGAAATCTAGTCGAGAGAAACTTGGCTTAGACAAGTTTCTCTCGGGAGATACAGGAATCGCCGATCAAGTCGGCCGCCTTGCTAAAAATCCTGCGCACTGCTCGGATTTTTTTGATAAAGCTATGCTTTATCAGCGGTTCCATTCCTGTATGAACTTTTGCGAAACAGCCTTGCGAAATTTTTTCGTAGAAAAAATTCGCCGATATTTTTCGCAGAAAAATATCGAGAGATACAGGAATCGCCGACAAGTCGGCCGCCTTGCTAAAAATCCTGCGCACTGCTCGGATTTTTAACTGCGGTTCAATTCCTGTACAAATTGGTACAAAAGTAAATACTTATATAAATAAATATTTACTTTTTTGAGAGATACAGGAATTGAACCTGCCGCCTTTGCCTCCGGAGGGCAACGCTCTATCCATATGAGCTAATCTCTCTTTTCTATAAAAGATATAAATATACAGTTTTTTTGTCAATAATTATTAAAAAAGTAAAATAATTGACGTGGATTTTTCTGAAAATAATACAGATAAATTAGGGATTTTTATTAGAAAATGATTCCTAAAGACAAAAGACTGTTCGCATTTGGAACAGTCTTTTATGAAAGAAGTATGATTAGCGACCTGTGTATTGTTTTAACAAAGCCTTTGCTTTATCACGAACAGGTGTAACATATTGATAATTTACAGCGATTGCTGAAATACATTGAATCATTTCTGATTTGTCTTGAACTTGAGAACCTAAAAGTTCAAAAGCGTTTAGGATTTCAAATGCAAGACTACTTGTAGGATTTAGAACAGCGTATTTTTTTTGAACCCAAGCGATTGTAGCTACAGCATCATCTGGATCAATGCCGATTTGACCAAGGGAACGGATAGCAGCAGTTGCAACCATTGGTTCATTATCAGCAAGTGCAATCTTTGTTAATGTTACTTTTGTTTCTACAGTTGGTAATTGAGCCAACAAATCACAAGCTTTTGCTCTTACATCTGGGAAATTGTTGATTAAGCGACCAGCTGTTCTTGATTCAGTTGTAACGCCTTCTCCAGCAAGAGAATCAAGAGCTATTTGAATCTGTGTCATATCACGACTAGAACCTGCATTGGTCAAAGCATCTTCGATGTATTGTAATGCTAAAAGTTTATTATCGTATTCATCTGAAGCTGTAAGTTCTGCGATAATTATATCTTCAAAATTGCTTAGGTAATCTTCTTCGGCAGTTGTTTCTCCACGAGTAACTGTTTGAGTTTGAGCTGGAAGAGCAACTAGAAGAGCTGCGAAAAGCATAATTGCAAGGATTTTGTTAAATTTCATAATTTTCCTCTTTCCTTTTTGGATTTCTTATAAATTATAAATCAAGATTGTTAAAATATCAATTAAAATTTTTAAGTTGTAGTATCTAAGTGCAAATACCATCTACCATCAATTTTTTCAAAGTAATAATAGATAATATCCTGTTCTTCTGTATACTGTACAGCTTTTACTTTTGTAGTTGAAACATACCGGATTTCATCTACAACACGACCAATTCTAGAAGGAATAAAAACTTTTTCAAAATAGTCTTGCAAGTTTTTCAAACGATAATTTTTAATCGGTAAACGCTGAGAAACGATTGCAAGATTTTGCTGATTTGACCAAAATGTTTTTGATTCTGGAGTTAGGTAGTTTAACCAAGCAGCATAATCTTTGTGTTTCATAATTCCAGAGAGCTTTTCAATAATTTCTAAAATTTCAGATTTATCTGTATTGAAAGTTTCCTTTGAAACCTCAATTCCTAAATCTGTTACAGAACGAGAATATTCCTGATCTTCTTTTGAAATTACTGGTTCTGGAATAATTTCTTCAGGTTGAACTACAACTTCAGTTTCTGGATTTTCTACAGGAACTTCTGGCACCACAACCACAGGAATTTCTTCAACAACAACTTCTTGCTCAACCTCTGTAGAAGCACAAGAAAACAGCAGACAACAAGTCATCAATATAGATAAAAATAATTTGATAGTTTTCACGGATAATATCATATCTTAATAAAGTGGGTTCGTCAAACTGTTTTTATGTTAATTTTGTGTTTGTTTCGGGATAATAATCTATCCATTTTAGAGAATGTTTGTCTGGTTTTGGTCCTGCGTCTGTTAAGTGGATAGATATCATATTATGTTTATTTCTTTTGTTTTCTGGAGATGGGGTTTTCCAATCACCGTAAGAAATTGTTAAATAGCTATCAGTATTATTTGGGGCAATAAATTCGTAACCCTCAAAAGATACTTTTGATAATGGATAAATTGTATTTTCAGGGAAAAATCTAAACCAAGGACGTTCTGGATTATAGGCATAACCTTTGATGTTCTTTGGATTTTTGGATTTCACATAATGGGTAAATATTTGCTTTATTCCAGGAATGAAAAATAAAATTTTTACAATTCTTTGAATTGTTCCAAAAACAAAATTGTACAAATTGTGTTTTTTTGAATAGCGTTTAGAAGTTTTCATTGGAGGATTGTTAAAAGGTGGCAACATTCCAGTAATATTTCTAAACTTGTATTCTCTTTGTGTTTGTGGATAAATTGGGAAAATATCTATAGGCATTCCTTGGCAATATGGATAGGGACTTCCCACATCTTCCATATAGGAAAATCTATCTCTAATTTTTGCCCAAGTAATATCGTGTTCTTTATCTGTTTCTTTTGTTTGAAAAAATAAATCAAAAGGAAGTTCTTTTTCTGCAATTTCGCAAAATTTGATGTAGGAATCAATAGGCATAGCAACATCAATATCATCATCCCAAGGAATAAAACCTCCGTGACGAACAGCCCCCAGTAAGGCACCCTGGTCTAACCAATAAACTAGATTATGTTTTTTACAAATTGCATCAAATATTCTTAAAATACGAAGCATAACTTGCTGAGCTTTTTGTAAAGTTGTTCCTGTACTGGTTAATCTTGTTTCTGGAAATAGCTCATTTGCTTTTTCTTTTGTGTAATTTATTTCATTCATAAATACCTCATTTATTTCTGCTCGATACCAAGAATTTGGAATCAATTCTTTATATCCATTAAGTATTTTTTCATTATTGAAATATTGAATTTCTTTTAAGTTCCAAACAGATGGTGCAATAACGATTTTTTCTGGATTTGGGTCTAAATATGCACCCCACCAACTAAAAGAAGAATTTGCAATTATGTGATATTTACATTTACTCATAAGTTGCATATCTTGGTAGCTATCTTTTCCTGTATTCCAATCTATGTAAAAAATCTTTATATTATTTAGTTTTAGAATATTTGTTATGTATTCTTCTAATTTTAAATCTGATTTACACCAAGGAATATCATCTGAAAAAACTAAAATCGATTTTGGATTAGCTTTAGAAAAAAGCATATTAAGGGCGTTTAGATAATAGTGTTTTGAGCATACGTTTAAAGATGAAGAATTTAGGTAATCCCCACGACGAATGTGAATACTTGCTGTTTCAGTTCCTGCGTCCTCTAAAATATCAAGATTTTTTTTAGAAAGGGGAGTTTTAAAAGAAAAATCTTTTAGAAGTTCATCTTTTATATGAGAAAAATATTTTTCAGTTTGCCAATATCCTTCTAGATATATGTTAGATGGAAGAGGTTTTGAAATTAATTCTTCATTAAAACCAAAATTTTTATCGATAAAATGAGTTTTTTTTGTAAAATACTTTCTTAAAACTCGATTTAATAGATTTGTTGGTTGTGTAGAAAGTTTTTTAACGTCTTTTAAAGGAGCTTCTTGGTAAGTGATGCTAAAAAGCTTTGGCAACTCAAAACCATTATGCAAAAGGTTAATTCCGTCTTGAAATTGCTTTCCTTGATAAGCAGACAAATCAATGAAAACATCATTATTGTTTGAGTGTTGTAATGCTTTATAAAAAGCGAACTGGAACATTTGGTTTCCAAGGCCGCCGTTAATTTTTACGATTTTCATAGGGGGGTGTCCTTCTATTTTTTTGATTTCAAGCATCTAATTATAAATTTATTTATGGAAATAAAAGATGCAAAAAATCTCTCGCTCCAAGAAATGTATTTTGATTTTTGCAAAAGTTTATAGTTTTTTAGTTCATCCTTTTCAAATTGTAAAAGAGCTTTTGATAATTTATTTGTTCCTTCAGTTGAATAGAGGACTAAATTTTTATTGATTACAAAGGAACTATTAGGATATTTTGATACAATTTTTATCCAAAGATTGTAATCTTCTGAGCGTTTTAAATCTGTATTAAATAAAAATTCTTTTGCAATATTTGTTTTTATCATAACACTAGATGTTGTGAAAAGATTACGTTTTAGTATTATTTTTTTTGTGATTCGTATATTTTTGTCTGTAATTTTTCTTATATTTGAGCCAGTTCCAACTAAATTTGCTTTACTAAATGAATTAAAAAACTTTAATTGTAAGTGAATTTTGTCTTTATTCCAGGCATCATCGGAGTCCAGAAAAGCGATTAGTTCTGTTTTTACTTTTTCAATAGCATAATTTCTTGCTTTTGCAACTCCTTGATTTTCAGTGGTGTAAATTTCAATATCAAAATCTGGATGGTTATTTTTCCAAAAGTTACAAATATCTAAAGTATTATCTGTTGAGCCATCATTTACAATTATGATTTTTCTAGGAATTTCTGTTTGTTGTGCAATGGAATCTAGAGAGGCTATTATTGTTTTACTGCTATTGTATACTGGAATAATTACTGTAACATCTGTCGCTTCATAACTTTGTTTTCCCCATTCTTTTGAAGAAAAATGAGGATTTGGACCGATTGGAAAAAGGGCTGTAACTGCATGTTGAGAAACACGTTTTTCCTCTGGTGGAAGTTTCATATAATCTCCGTAATATTTTGACAAATATGTATGAGAATCATGCGGAGCAACAAATTCTTGGTTTTCAAATTTAATTTTTGTTAAAGGAAAAACTTCATTGTCTAAAAATTTGTTTTTCCAGCGAATAGGAGGCAAGTATTCATAATGTTTTTCTCCCTTTGAAAGAAAAGAAGAGAGTTTTTTTGCAAAAGGTTTTGTTAAAATAATAAAACACCATTGTATTGACGAATAGACAAAAACTTTGCATTTGCTAATAAACTTTAGATGCTTTACGATTTTATCAGGTTTTACATTGTAAGGTGGTAATAAAGCATAAAAAAATCTAAACTTGCTTTGTTTTTTTGATATGTGCGCAACAGGAAAAATATCAATAGAACAACTCTGGGAGTATGGATATGGGCCTCCAGCTTCATCTAAATGACTGAATCTATCCCTGATTTTTACCCAAGGACAAATGTAATCAATATCTGTTTCTTTTGATTGAAAAAACAAATCTTCTGGAAGTTCATCTTCAACAATTTCACAAAATTTTGTGTAATCTTCAAAAGGCATAATTACATCTATATCGTCATCCCATGGAATAAAACCACCATGTCGGACTGCACCAAGTAATGTACCACTGTCTAACCAATAAATTAAATTATGTTTATCACAAATTTTATGAAAAACTTCTAAAATATGTAAAAGAGCAATTTGTGTTTGTCGTAATGTTCCCTTTTCATTTAATCTACTGTCAGGTACAACAAAATCTTTCATTATTTTAAATTTCCTTTTCTCCAAGTTTGCTTTCTAAAAAGTCTACAACTAGTTTTGAGCTTTGTCCAATGTGTTGCCAGGCTGTTTCTTTTGCAATTTTTCGGTTATTTGCTAGAGTTTCTGAGTCTGACATAGATTGGATAAGGTCTTTGATATTTGAAAAATCTTTTGATTCTAAGCGTTTTCCGCATTTTTCAAGGGTCTCAAATTGCCAGATTTTTGCATTTTTATCATTTTCGACAATGTCGTAAGCATCATAAGGGCGAAGGTCAAAATCATCATTAACGTATAAAAATGGTTTATCACACAAAAACATGTAATCAAAAATGATTCCAGAAAAGTCTGAAATCATAATATCTGCTTTTGATAGGGAATAAATATTATCTTTTTCAAAATCCCACTGAAAATTGTCTGAGTTTGGAAATTGTTCCATTAGGGAATCTAAGATTTCTTTTTCAGATGTTTTGCTTTGTGGGTGAGGGCGAACAATAATGTTAAATCCACTTTCCTTTAGTGGTTGAAGTAAATCCTTTCCGAACCGAGATAAAATAGCACTTTTTCCCCAAGATGGACTTACGAGAACTGTAAAGTTGTGTTTTTCTTCAGGAGGAATATTTGCAATTTTTTCTTGTAAAGCATCTAAATATGGACATCCAACTGTAACAAGTTCTTTTTGGAGAATATTTCGCATTGTTTCAAGAGTTCTAATATCAGCTTTTTGATAATCTCCAGAAAGTAAAACTGAATCAAAATAATCTAAACCAAAAAGTCTGTACATTGTTGCATCACTTGCCATATGTAGAATATGTGAATAATGCTTTACACCTTTTGATCGTTTTAATTGATAAACATTAAGTCCTGGAGTTGTCATAAGTACAACACTTGCAGAAATCATATTTAATTTCATAAATGCCGCATTGCCTTTTCCAGCGTATTCTGGTTTTACGTATTGGTACTGGGTTTGAAAAGCTGGGTCACTTTCTTCACCAGTAAGATACAAGGTTTTAAGTTTACGATTTTCTAATTCTTGGATTATTCCCTGAAATAGTGAAATATATTGTTTCCCTTCGCAGTATACAACGATAGGATATTCATCTGTTAATGCTGCTTCTTTTGCTTTTTTTCCAGAGAATATAAACTTAAGTTTAATAATTGCAGCCTTTCCAACAAAATATAAAGTAGCTAAAAGTCCAACAAGAACAGAAAAAAGCATACTTCCTGTTCCTGGGTCGATATATAATGGGTACATCATTGTTTACTCCAGTTAGATTCATCAAAGATATCGTCTTTTACAACATAATAAGAATCACCTAAGTTGAAAGTGTTTTTGTTATGGTGATCAGGACTTGTTGTAGAAATTGGATAAGATTTAATTCCCTTTGATTTATCATATTTCTTAATTTCATTATTTGTGTAAGGATTGATAGGATTTTCAATTAAATTGTTAAAAACTAAATAAGGAACATCAGCATTACACATAAATGAGTTGTCTGTTTTTAATACAAAATCAGCATCAAAATCTTTTACCATCAATAAAGCTCGAACACTAGCTAAAAAACTATTAAACTTTTCATCTGAAAAATCTGAATATGGACATAGCGATGATCCGTGATCAGATGCGATTATGATTTTAGTATTATCATAAACATTTTCTTGTTTTAAGTAGTCAAAGAATTCTCCCAATTTTAGCAGAGCTGCCATATTTACATGATAAGTTTTATGTTCATATTGAGTTTTAAAACTATTTTTTCCAACATTTTCTGGATTTTCAACAGGTTTATATTCAGGATATTCAAGATAAACAGAATCATGAGTAAAATCATTGGTAATCATAGAAAAAGTTGGTTTTACAGATTCTGTAGAAGTGATTTCTGGTAAATATTCTAAAACAGAGTATGTATCAAGGGTTGTTTCTATCGGATTTGGCTTTACCGTAACGGCACAATAGGTACCGTCTTCGTAAATCATACCTCGTAATGAAATTGGAAGCATTCTAAATGCACTAAATAAAAATAAATTTCTATTTAAGATTTTGCTTTGAGGTTGAATGATAATATTATTTTCTTGAGCATAGATTTTTGTATATTTTCTCGAAAGATTAGTTGCATATACATTTTCCATCTTGTCAAAAATTGAATTGTCTGGAATCCAAGAATAATTTGCCCAAGAAGGATCTGTTACAGTTACATTGTATCCATTTTGAGAAAAAATAGTTGGCATAAGTTTTAATGCCTCATTGTGTTTTTCTACCAATGGAGTATCGCTTCTTTTATTTACATTTTCTGGTAAATAATCATATCCTCCAAATAAAGGGGGAACTCCTAGAATTGTATGACCATTTACACTTAAAGTGTTTGGATAATATGTAAAACCAGAAAATTTATTTTGCAATTCTGGCTTTTCTTCAAAAATTTGCGGAATAAAGGCAGAAATAGCTCTATCTAACATAAAAACAATTACATTTGGTTCTGTTTTAGAAAGATGAACTTCTTTTGAAAGGTTGATAATAGAGTTATTATTTTCAGTTGCTAGTTTTTTTTCTTCATATTTCTTAAACTCAGAATTTATTGATGTCATATTTATGCAGGATAAAATAACAAAGCATAAAGTAAAAACTTGAATTATAGGATTTAAGATTTTTGTTGGTTTGAATTTTAACAGTATAATAACTAAGAAAAAAGAGCCAAATATTGTGAAAAAATCTTTCGATAAGTCTTTTATTGTAAACATTTTGTTTATTCCAGTATCGAAAACCAAACTAGAATTTATATTTCCATAATTTCCCACAAGGACAAAGGTGTTTATGGTTGAAATCAATAATAGGCTACAAAATAAATATGTAATTATTGATTTTATTTTGTCATTAAATAATAAATAGAAAGCTCCACACCAAATGAAAAATAGACCAAAACTTTGTAAAAAACAGTTTTTTACAAAAGTTAGAGGATTACTTATATTGTCAATAAAAGAAAACTCTTGAACAGATGTTGAAATCAGATTGGTTGGAATAAGTATTCCAGAAAGTAAAACAAGTCCAATACTTGAAAAAATGAACAATGAATTACGTAATTTTTTATTTTGTATCAAAATATTTAAATGAGTATTTGTTAAATATTTTACAAATTTTAAGATAAGAGGCAAAGCAAAAACAAGACAACAAGTAGCTGTTATTACAATTTTTTTGAATTTTGAAAAATGAGATAATAATACAAAACCTAATACCCCAATAAAAATTGCAACAAAGCAAAAATATAAAACTTTTATAGGATTTTTTATTTTGTAAAAAATATTTTTGATAAGTGACAAAACATTATTCATTGTCCAATAAAGAACTAAACCTGAAGGACTGTTGTATAATAAAAATAAAAAAATTAGAGCCATTCCATATAGTTGGAGTTTTTCTTTGATGGGAAAGCCCTTTGTGTAAATCATTCCAGCAATTATGTTAATTAATGTCATCAATATAGGTAAAATATTGACAGAAAATCTTCCAATGTGTAGTAGAGCATCAGGGGAACCAAGATTTTTGATAAAGAAAAAACTTTGTCCTTGTAATATTTCAAGATTTGACAAAAAATGATATGCAGCTATAAAAAAAGGAACTTGAATAATTAAACTAATTGATGAGCGTAAAGCATAAATCGGATGATAATTATTCTGTTTATAGTATGTATTTAAAATCATATACTGTTCATCCCCTTTAAAAACAGCTTTGATTCTATCTACATTTGGTTTTAATTTTTTTTGTGTATCGCGTTCAACTTGTTGCCATTTTTCTGCAATAATGTACAGAGGTAGCGATAGAAGTGTTACAGCAATACTAACACCGATAATTGCAAGGCCTGGTTGTTTTAGGAATAAATCAAAAAGGTAATATGCAAATTCAATAATTAATTCTAATGGATAAATTAAAATTGTATAAAACATGTTTTTTTCTCCAATTAAAATGGATTTTAGTATGAAAAAGGTATTTATTCAACTAATCTATAAAAAACATTATCCAAGATGGTAACATATAAATCTTGTCAAAGCCATTAAAAATCATTTTGTAGTGAAGGGGAACATGTTCACATATTATGTCTGAATTAAAATTTGTGTTTGGTAATGGTTTTGAAATATCAGTAATTTTTTCTTTATCTTGTATATTTACTGATTCATAGATTTGTTTTTGAATTGCTAAGTATTCTTTAGTTGGATGACAAGCATAAGATGAGGAAACATAACTTTGTGTTTTGTAGATTGCCATACCACCAAAGGCAGAAAAAACTGGAATTAGATTATTTCCAAAATATCTTCTTTGCATTTTGAAAACAAGAGTTGACCACCAATAATCATTAAAAAACTCTGGCCCAAAAGGAAAATCCTTAGAGCGAAAAGCAAAAGCATCTCGATAACGAAGACGTTTTGTTAAGCCATTAACAGATATACAATCAAAATCTGAATATTTTTTTATAATTTTAGGCAATTTTTTCACGTTAAAATAAAAAGCATCAATATCAATAACCAAAGTATAATCAAAATTATTAGATTCTTCTTTTAATCTGTCTAAAAGAAAATTCCGAGCATGGGTAATCAATTCTATTCGGCACAGTTTTCCTTTAACGTGCAGAGTTGGTGCAATTTGATGAAGTTCTTCTTCAGAATAGTCAAAAGCCCAAAAATTAAAGAAATCAAAATCTTCTTTGCATTTTTTTAAAATTTCTTTTGTATTATCTGTTGAATTGTTCTCAAATACAAACATTTTCACCGAAGAAAACTCAGAACAAAGTTTTGAAATCTTTTTAACATTTTTGTAGAGAGTTTTTTCACAGTTTTTGACTATGGCAAGTATAGCTAAAGAATGTTTCATTTTTTTCTAAGGCCTCTGATGAACCATTTGATTTTTCCTGCAATTACTTGCAAGGGAAATGGAAGTCTTTTTGAATCTTTGTTTCTAATTTTACGTTCAATTTCATCTAATTGGGAGTTTACCGAAAAAGATTTTGGATATTGAAGTGGAAAATCAAGTTCTTTGGTTTCTACATTGGCATAAATGCTATTTCCAGAAGTATGTGTTGCATTTTCACCAAATCCAATATTTGATATTAGATTATATTTTGGAGCAATTGATATTCCTCCATTTTTGTAGCAAGAATAAACCCAACCAATAGCCCAGCTGTTTACGAAATTATTATATTTAATATCAAATGTATGTGACCAATAATAAAGTTCGCTTGGGTTACTAAAGTAATTTTTTAACCCTTGGCTTTTTTTAAATTCTGGCCAAGACTTAATCATAGTTTCATTTTTTTCCCAAGCTCGTTTCCAAGTTGCCCAACCCCATATATGAAAGTAGTTTGTAAAATAAAATGAGTCTTCACATTCTGTTAAGGAATTATTATTTCCCGAAATCATCATAATTTCAGGATTATCTTTATATTGTTCAAGTAGTTCATCACAATATCTGAAGAAACTAATGTTTGGATAACAATCATCTTCTAAAATAATTGCTTGTTCAGTTTGAGAAAATACCCAATCTAATCCAGTTGAAACCCGTATCATACATCCTAAGTTTTTTTCAGAAAAATTTGTGTGGACATTACATTTCCAAGAAACATCTTTTATAATGTCCCTTGTGGCTTGAACTAGTTCATTTTCTCCTACTTTGTTTTCACGTGGGCCGTCAGAGATAATAAATAATTCTTCTGGTTCTACTTCCTTTATTCTTTCAAATACTTTTCGTGTTGTATCTTCTCTGTTGAATATAATCAAAACTATTGGGGTTTTACATTTATATGTACTCATAATTTCCTCTGTATTAGTTTTTAGTGTATAATTTCTCAGATATGAATCCACTAAAGTGTAATATATATACATCTTCTAATAATTCTTTTTTTAATTTTTTTTGGTAGGCATATATAAGACTATCAGGTTCAATTTTAAAAATCTTTATTAGAATTCGGTTAATTATTTTGTATATTGTATTTGATTTTATTCTATAAATTTTTTTCGATATTGGTCTATCTTCGTAATATTCAAAGAAAAACTCTGTATTATATTTTTCATCAATAGAAAAAAATAGATGATTTTTTTGGCTTAAAAAAGACATAGGAGCCTCTTCAAAAGCTTCTTTTTCTCCTTGATGATGATTTGAATAATAATAATTATAAAAAAGCTCAGAAATTAATTTGGGTCTAAAAATTAAAACTCCTCCATTTATATTTCCACCATTTTTAATTATGAATTGTTTCTCTAATTCATTTTCAAAAACAAAATTTCTAGAAGTAAAATATGTTTCGACTGTTTCATTTAATATTTCTGGTCTGCTTGAATAGTGTAACTTAAATTTTTTTTTGTTTCTTGGTGATAAAACTGCTCCAAATCCTTTATCTTCTGGTAATAAATCAAAAATAGAAGGACATTTTTTTGATATGATTATATCTAAATCTAAAAAAAGAACTAAATCATACTGTTTAAAATGATTTGGAATTAAAAGTTTTTGATAAAGAACATTTCTTTTCTGTGTTTTATCAAGGAAATCATCTACAATAATAAAATCTGCATCATTTTTTTTTGCATAGTTTATAAATTGAGTTTTATTTTGTTTTAGAATTTGAGTGTATTTTTCTCCGATTGCAAATACAACTAATGCTTTTCTCATATACTACCTTCATGTCTAGACAAAATATAAATATTTTCTAATTTATCATCAAAATAATAATCAATAATTTGTTTTTTATTTTTAAGAATTTGAATAGCTTCATATAATAAATCAAAATTGATATTTAAATAGTCTATGCATTCTAATCCTAATATTCTTATACCATAAGAAATGATTTTTTTCAGAAATGGATTTAGATTGATATTGGTAAAAATTCTTTTACCAATATCAATTTTAACAAAATTATTATGTTTTATATAACTGACTAAATTTTTAGCTATATCACCATGATGAAGTTTTGATTGTTGAATATAAAATATATCTGGTTTTTCATTTTTAATATAATTTAATATAGGTCTATCTTTTAATTCTAGATTTTCCCCGTAGTTTTGGTTAATTTTCGGTGTAATTAAATTTTCAAAATTGAATCTAAACGAATTGTGAAAAGCAGTAGTCGGTCTATATACTGTATCTTTCAATGTAGGATGCCATTGATGATAAAGTTTATGCTCTGTTTCTGGTAACCAAATTTGTTTATAACCTAATGTACGCAATCTTATAGGGAAGTCCGCATCTTCTTTTCCCCAATAAACAAACCTTTCGTCATATCCATTTGTATCGATAAATGCTTGAATATGAGAAAAGACAAATCCACCAGAATTCCCAATTCCAGCAGCTTGTGCTTTTTTAAAATTTGCACTTTTAGGTAGCCAATAAGTTGGAATATGATAAATACATTTTTCCTCAAAATTATCCAAACACCATTGAAATGGATTACTAGTATAAATCATATCTACGTCACTAGTTACGATAAATGGGGTTGTTGCTTGTCTTACACCATAGTTTATGGCACGACATTTATTCCATGGAAGTCCTTCAGCATACATATGAGTGAATTTTATGTTCAATTTTGCACATAATTTTTCATATTGATTTTTATAGTTTTCATCAGAACCGTAGTCAACAACGTGAATTGTAGGATTTGCACCATATTTTCTAATTGAGTTTACTTGGTTTTCAATGCGAGAAGATTCTCGGTTTCTTATTGTGATAATTACAGTTATTTGATTTTGCATTTTCATACTCCAATTTTCATTTTGCGTAAAGAATAAAGAAGCCAAGAAGGACAAAACATTCTAATTAAAATAAGAAGTTTGCGTTTAAAGGGAAGAAAAGAGTTGTTCATTACATATTTAAGTTTATAAATTTCTTCATGTCGTAAGAAAGTTCTAATTTGTTTGACATAAAAATAAAAAGTTTTGTAGTCAAAAATGTATATTTTCCCAAATTGACATAAAAAAATATGATAAAATATACCAAACATAAATTTTGTATCATTTTTAATTATGACATTATTATTTTGAAATAGTGTAAGTAAGTATTGTGTTGCTGGAATTATATCAATTTTTTTTGGTTTACTAGTCATATAAGAATTTGGTCGAATTTGATATGAATATATATAATCAAAAATTTGGAGCACTCTATTTTGTCTTAACAAATATGGTGTTATAGCATAATCCTCTGCTATAATTCCTTCTGGAAATTTGACATTATCAAACAGTTCTTTTTTGAAACATTTTGACCAAACAGCAACATTTGAGAAATATGGAACTACATTTTTTGTAATATCTGATTTTTTTTTCTGATTATCAACTACAGTTTCAAAATTAAATTCAATTATATCAATTTCATCTGAAATATATTTATTTAAAATAAAAAAATATTCATTTGAAATATAATCATCAGAATCTAAAAAACAAATCCATTTTCCAGTTGCATGTTTAATTCCCATGTTTCTAGAATGACTTACACCTTTATTTTGTTGGTGAATTATTTGTAAATTGTTTATTTTATTTTTGAATTTTTCTATGATTTCCGAAGAATTATCTGTAGAACCATCATTGATGATAATAGTTTCAAAATTCTTGAATGTCTGATTTTGAACACTTTGTAAACAATGTTCTAAATATTTTTCTACGTTATATACAGGTATTATTAGAGAAAATGTAAAAGGGTGACTCATTTCATCTATCATCTAACACACTCCAAGAATCAGAATTAAACATACTCCCATTTACAGAATAATGTACAAAAGGCATAGTTATTTGTTCATTGTAATCATTTTTTTGATATAATGAATAAGAATACGTTCTTTGTCTAGGATTATTTTCATTATACTTCAGTATATCTGAAAAGGAATTATTTTTCTCAAAAACTTTTTCATCAATATAATGAACTACATCAGAGTTTTGTAGTTGTGAGTAATCAACTTGTAAACTATCCTTTCCTGCAGAAAAGTCTTTAACCAAAAACATAGCATGGGCTCTCGACAAATGATTATATAGTTCTTCTGTATTTATTGGCAAGTTAGTAAAATTCATATTGCATAACTCATTATCTTTAATTAAATTGCCATGATCTGAACAAAGTATTATCAATGTATTATCGTATATGTTATTTTCTTTTAAATAATTTATAAAATCAACAAATTCTAACAGATATTTTTTTGCTGAAAAATATGCTTTATCTTCAGTATCTAAGTCTGCAATTGTTGAAAATAGATTTCCATCTTTGTTAATTCCATATGAATCGTGAGTTAATTCATTTGCATAAAATTTAAAAGTATTTACTGAATCATTTGTTATTTTTGTCAACTCAGGTAATAAATCAATGTGAGGTAAACTTCTTAAGGTAAATTCTTGACGAGCAGAAATTTGTAATTTTGGATTGTTCCATTCTCCTTCATCATAAACAATTCGTTTTATTGTGTATGGAGCAAAATTATAGATTGGTAAAATTTGAGTCAAATAAATTTTGGAATTTGAACCGGCTAAAGTTATATTTTTTTCCTTTAGATAATAGTTTTTATAGTTTTGAGCCTTATCATTGTAATAAATTGCATTTTCATCAATTTTATCAACATCGCATTGGTAGTGGTCAAAATATCCAACATTGGATACTTCGTATTTTTCATTAATAAATTGATTAAAAAAGTTATAGAGAGATAATTGTTGGTCTACATAAAATGTATTTTCTGTTTTATTTAATTCAATTGGCCCATACTTCGAGCCACCAAATAAAGCTGGCATAGAATTTAACGTACAAGATGAAATAGATAACGTATCTTTATAATATATGAAACCTTCTAAATCTTTTTTTATTTCAGGTTGTTCTGTTATCAATCTTTCAAAATAATTCCCATTTAACATATCAGCCATAAAAAATATTACATTTTTTCCATTTGATGATAGTTTATGTATTTCGTATGCATTTTGTGGTAAACTACTATTTTCAAGTGAATTTTGAGTATAAATATTTATATCCTTATTTTTTATAAACGAAGAAAATGTTGAAAAAGAAAATATTAAGGTAATAATAACAATAAAAGGAGTTACAAATTTTCTTTTATTATTTATCAAATAATTAAAAATATAAATTGCAAAGAGTAAAATCACTATATCTAAGAAAAATAGATTTGCATTACTTTTTAACAGTATAGAATCATTTTGGAAAGAAAATTCACTCATCAATCCTGCGTCAATGGGTAAAAGCAAACCATAAAAAATGTAACAAATAAATATAAATAGGATCGTTTTAGAAATTAAATTTGTTTTTTTGAATACAAATAGGGATAAAAGGATTGAAACACATGAAAAAATCAAAAATATTGGTAATAGTGTACTAAGAAGAGTTTTCACTGAAAAAGAAAATTCAATTCTGTTAGCAAAATAGGTTTGTAATGGTAAAAGAACTGTAAAAGCTAAGGAAAAAAGAAGACATAAAATAGCTCTTTCTTTTTTAGAAAATGTTATCTTATCTTCATTTGCAAAGTTATAGTAAAATAATAACGTGTTAAATAAATTTAGGAGAAACATTTGAAGATTTTTTGTAATAAAACTTAAATCTAATAAATACAAAATTACAAAAAATCCATATATACAATAAATAAATAATAAATCTATTGAAGGTAACTTTTTTTTGAAAACAAATTTGAAACAAAAAATAGAAAATTGAATAACACACAAAAAAAGCAATTCGAATTTAACATAATTAAAAAAATAATTTTGTAGAATTAAAGAACAAATAAAAAAAGTAAAGCAACCTAAGATTACTATTATTTGTTTATTTTCGTAATAAAAGTTTTTTATAGATTTTCTTTCTACATTTGTTTTTGTTTCAGGTGATTTTGAAAAAATATCGACTATAAGATTTTTTATTAACGAGAAAATATTATTAAATGTCCAATAAATAAGTAAAGCAGAAGGACTGTTGTATAAAAATAGTAAAAATACTACAGCTAAAACAATTTGTTGAGTATTATCTTTCAATCTAAATGATTTTGTGTACAAAAAGGATGAAATAATGTTTACTAAGGTCATTATTATCGGAAGTAAATTTATTGAGCCTAGCAATGCGTCTGGTGTTCCCAAATTTTTAATTGGACCAAAAGAAACACCATCATATCCTGTATATTTTGTTAATACATTATATGCTGCCATAAAAAAAGGAATTTGAATAAGAATTCCAACAGAAGTTCTTAATGGATACCAAGTTTTATAATTAAAGATTCGATACGTAGTTTGAGTCAAATAAAATTGTTTTTGACCAGAAAAATTTCTCTTAATACACTCAATATCATCTTTCATTAAATCTTGGATTCTTTTTTCTTTGTTTTTCCATATATCAGCCAAAAAATATAATGGAGTAGTAATTATTGTTATTACAACGCTCATCAAAATTAAAGCATAACCATAATTTGATGTAATTTTGTATGATAATTCAAATACTTTTGATAAAAGAAATTCAATGGGATAAAAAATGTTCATTATTTTGTACCTTCTAAATTATTGTAAATTTGTATGATTGTTTCAGCTGCTTTTTTTCCTGCATTTCCAAAATTGAATATGTTTTTTTCTTTAAAATCCTTAATTTTTTCTTTTGTTTTAGCATTGTTAAGTATATCTATAACAAAAGAGTCTATTCTTTTGATCTCATCTTCAGAAAGCTGATGTGCTAATTCTAAACTTGCATTTATGTCAAAAGAAGAATTTAGAGGTTGTAATTCTTCAGCTTCATAACCATCTAACGCTGTAGAAACATTTAGTAGAAGAACTGGTTTTTCTGATAAATAAGCATAATCAAATAATACTCCAGAAAAATCTGTTATGAGTAAATCAGATTTTATCATAGATAAAACAGGAGTTTGTTCATTATCAATTGTTAAATTTTCAAAATGAGAAAATTTTTCTATAAAATCATTCAACTCTTTTACGTGAGATATGTAAAATTGTGGATGGGGTCTAAAAATTACATCAAATCCTTTTTCTAGTAAATGAGATACTATGTCGATTCCAGAAGAAAAAAATGAACTTCTATTTTTCCCCCAAGTTGGTGCATATAAAATAGTCTTTTTATCTTTTGATTTTATGTAGGTTAGTTCAGATTTTTTTTCGTTATACTCTTGCAACATATAATCATAGTAAGTACAACCAATATTATAGTATTCTTTTTGAGGAAGATGTCTTTTTTCATCCAAAGATTTTTGTCCGATTTCTGTAAATGTTCCTACAGAAAAAATTATATCATAAAATGACAGAGCATATTTTTCATAGAAATCAATTCCGGTAGGAGCATGAAAAATATGAATATATTTTTTTACATTTTTTGATTTTTTCCACATATATATATCTAAATGTGGAGTAGTGGAAATAATAACATCTGCCTTTATACAGTTTAAAAATGAAATTGTTTTCATTTCTGATGAAAAAGACATTGGATTTACGTATTCGGATTTATATTGAAAAATAGGATCGTCTACGTCGCTTGTTATATATGTGAACTTTATTTTTTCGTTAATTAATTCATTAATAATTGATTTAAAAATATGAAAATATTTTTTCCCTTCAGAATAAAATACAATTCCATACTCTTCGGAACTTTTTATTTTATTTTTTGAAAATAAATTTCGTATGTTATAAAAAACATTTTTAAAAGCAAATACAAGAGTTGTTGCAATACCAAGTAGGGCATAAATTAGAAGACTTCCAGTTCCTGGATCTAAGTAGGCAAAACAAAAAGAAGGCATTAAAATAAAATAAATAAGATAAAATAAAAACATAAAAAATCCTTATATTAAACTATCATACAATCTATAATTGATTTTACAAAACAAAACAAGATATAAAATGGGTAAAAAATTGTATATGTGAATATTTTTACAATCGCTTTTAACCAAAAAGAAGTATTTTTATTTTTTGATATTTTTATCCAATGTATTGTTTTATGTAATTTTTCATTTTTTAGAAGAAAACAAAAATTTAGATAAACATATCTTAATTTTTCACGTATTTTTATTTTCTTTGACTGCAAACTATCTGCTTGATGTAGAGTTTTTTCAAAAATGAAAGAAACATTTTCTTTGTTTTGAGATAGCGGAATTGAGTCATAATTAAAACAAAAGTCTTTTAATTCACTTTCTATTATATGTATTTCATTCATGATTTTTGATTCGTAATCTTTATCATCAAAAGAGTACTTTAACCAAAGACGAGTATTTTTTTCACTTTTTTCAGGAATGAAAATTGTTTTTTTATTGATATGGTGTTTTTCATCAATTTGAATAAAATCAAATAGTCGTTTAGAAATTTCATCATAGTGAAATACTAAATCTTCAAAAAACAGATATAACACATTAGTTGAATTTGTTTTTGTTTTACGAGTTACTTTGTACCAATTTATAAATGTATAAACATCATCAGAAGGAAAAAACCTATTTCCCCAAAATACCTTATTTGCAAAATATAAATCTCGAGGATCTCTATCTATAACAATTACTTTTATATCGTCTACAAATTTTGTATATAATTCGGGCGAAATTGGGGGAATCATTTGGTCAAAAAGTAAATGAGTGAATTTATTTTCAGAATCACACTCATTACATAAATTTGAAATAAATCTAGAAGTTTTATTTATAAAATCTTCCTCATTATATTCTAAATAGTACTGATTTGTATAAGGAACATATCCAGGACGCCAAGAATCCCCCTCATATAAAGAGTAGGAAAATTTATTTTGAATATGTCTAAAATATTGTTTTGACATATTTTGCTTGACTTTCTTTCTATAATTTTTCGTAGAAAGTTCTGATGCTCTATGCCATCCACCATTCCAAGATAATAGATTTAGAGATTTTAGATAGCCGTTAAAATGTTTTTCAAAAGAATAATTAAAGTGTTGAGAATTTGCTGATATATTTTTCTTTGATAAGTTTATGAATCTTTTTATTGCTAAATCGACCTTTAATCTATGACCTTCCTTTAATGCATTTTGTAAATCTAATATTCCATCACATTCATGCAAAAAAGTAAATTCAAAATTACTTGACCCGATACTTTTTATGCAATCGAACTCTTCTAAAAAATTCGTTCCAGCAGAACTTCCTGTATTACCATATCCTGTACATGTAATAATTTTATGATTCATTTTGGTTTCCTTATTTTATTTGCTTTAAAAAATGCAATAGGTTTGTATACAACATATAAGCAATAACAGATAATAGATTTTAAGAATAATTTATTTTCTTTTGCTCTGTAGTATCTTATATGATTAGGATTAAAGATATATTTTAATAATTTGAAATAATCCATTTTCTGATATAGTTTGCAAATAATATATACGTAAAGTTTATTATTTTCTTTAGAAGATTCTAGAATAAAATTGTTTAAGAAAAAATCTTGGTTCTTTTTTAATTCATCAATAATATTTATTGTATCGGATAAAACAATTTTTCGTATTTCTTTTGAAATAATTGAAAAATATTGTTTTTCGACTACAACTTTATTTTGTCCACTATAAACAGAATTTTTTTGTAAATATTCCTGTAATTTTGAAAAATAACTTTTTTGAATCTCAAATAAATTTGGATGATATGAAGTAGTTAATCTTGAATCAGAATGATCAACAACATTATAGAATGCGTTAGTTGTTACAACTATGTTTTCGATATATTGATAGTATTCCAAATTAAAAAGTGCATCTTCGGCAATGGCAGCATCCAATCTGAATTGTAGATTATTTTCTTTAATGATATTTGATTTATATAATTTATTTACTGGACTTCTTAATAGATTTCGCTCCAACAAATAATGAAAATTATTTAGAAAATCAATTTTACAAGTAATTTCAAAATCTGTCTTTTCAAATTTTATAAGTTTTAAATTTTTATCTAAATTTTTAAATCCACAAATTACAAGATCAAGTTTTGGATCTTTGTCTAATAAATTAACATAATAATCCAATGTTTTAACATCTAAAAAATCATCACTATCAACAAATTGAATATATTCACCAGTGGCAACTTCCAAACCTTTGTTTCGAGCTTTACTTACACCTCCGTTTTCTTGGGAAATAACTTTTACTCGATCATCAGTGGATGCATATTTTTTGCAAATTTCTAAACTGCTATCAGAAGAACCGTCATCTACAAGAATAATTTCAAGTTTTTTGTAAGTTTGATTTATGATACTAGAGATACATTGATTTAAAAATTTTTCACGATTGTATATCGGAACAATGATTGAAATTAGAGGATTCATTTTTTCCCTCGTTTAATTTTTCTAATTTTTTTCAATAATTCAAGAATACCAAAAGGAACAAACCACTTTATAACTTTTTTTAGGGTAAGTTTTTCTTTTTGGCGAAAACCATATTTTTCTTTTATATTTCTTATTTCTGTTTCCGAATCAGCAGAACCTCCAACTCCACCAATCAAAAAATTAACTGTGGGTAAAAATCTTTTTTCAATATGTAATTCTTTATTAAAAAAAGATTTAACTTCAAAGTCAAAATCAGAAGCGAATTTATAACATTCATCATATAAATATTCGTTGTGAAATTTTGTAGAATAAATAAGTCCCTGGTGACTCATTGAACCATGTTTCAAGAAATTCGGATCTCTTAATTCTGTATTTTCAATAATGCCGTTATTATTATGATTTATCGCACATAACAAAATATCAGGCTTTTTGTTTAATTTATCTAAAATATCATCTAAAACATTTGGTTCATAAAAATCCCCAGAATTAAGCATATGAAGATATTCCCCATTCGCCATTTTTATGCCTTTATTCATTGCATTATAGATGCCAGAGTCAGGTTCAGAAATCCATTTTGTAATTTGAAGCTTGTTTGATTGATTATTTTCAAATGATTTTATAACTTCAACACTATTATCTGTTGAAGCTCCGTCAATAATTATATATTCAATTTGAGTTTTATCAGAAACATCTTGAGATAATACACTTTCAATTGTTTTTCTTAAACCATCAGCGTTATTTCTGTTAATTGTAATAATCGATAGAATAGGGTTACTCAAAATCACTCCAAAACAATTTGATAGATGTAAGTATATCAAAAGATTATGTGTATTTCAAGGAATTAAAGTTTTTTATAACAATAAAAACAGGCGGCAGTTTATTTTTAAAAGACTAACTACATCTTTTTGTAAATACTTATCCCGAAATATGTTGTTTAGTTTTGCTTCTTCAACAAGATAACTTAGTTCTTTTGTAAAATCATCTGTTGGAGTTCTTGTATTAATATACTTCAAAAACGCAGATATTTCTACATCTGCTTCCTTCATATA
>JAFQDD010000001.1 GCA_017416145.1 Spirochaetaceae bacterium
TGATAATTCCCAAAAGGATTTGAACACCGAGAGTGTGATATCTGAATTCATTAGTGATACCTTTGCGACCACCCAAAACATCCAATGTTGTCAGTGTCCAATCTTCCGATGTGCAAACCTTTGTCCAAGGTTCGCTCTTTCCCTTATAGGGTGCTGTCATTGTAAGCAAATGTTTAATTGTAACTTTAAATATAGTTTGCTCTCCTCTTTTAGGAGTGTAAGTTTCCTTGTAATAGTCCATCACAAAGTCGTCTACACTTTTTATCAAACCTTGGTCAATGGCAATACCTATCAGCAATGCTGTTACAGATTTTGTGACACTCATTACATTCATTGTATCGTTCTTTTTAAAACCATCTTTATACTCTTCAATTTCAAGTATATTATCTTTATAGGCTACAATCTGTTTTATATTTATATCGTTTTTACTTGAATAAGTATCTAAAACTTTCTTCATCAAAACTTCCTCCTGTAAAGCAGAAAAATCATATTATTTGGACGTCCTATAATAAGCCTAAGTGAATTAAAAATTAGTTTCAATAGTTTTTTCAAAAATGTTTGACAGAAAATTGTTTTCTTGCTTTTCCAGTATTGTAGTAAACAAAACACCTTTTTCTTGCTATAATGTTTATATGGCAACTGTGGAACAAACAAAAAACGCAAAAGATTTTTCAGAATATTGGAAAGATAAAGGTGCAGAAAAACAAGAAGCTCAACGATATTGGATTGGACTATTACAAGAAGTTTTAGGAATTGAAAATCCTTCTCGCTACATCGAATTTGAAAAACCTGTAAAACTTTCACATGCAAGTTTTATTGACGGATTTATAAATAGTACAAAAGTTTTAATCGAACAAAAAGGCTCAAAAGTTGATCTAACAAAGGCTTATCCACAGTCAGACGGGGCAATTTTAACTCCCTATCAACAAGCAAAGCGCTACGCCGACGAGCTCCCCTACGATTTACGCCCACGCTGGATTGTGGTCTCAAATTTCAAAGAAATCCACATTCACGATATGAACAATCCACACACAGAACCTGAAATCGTAAAATTAGGAAATCTTGAAAAAGAATATTATCGTTTACAATTTTTAGTTGATATTAAAAACGAAAAAATTCGCCGTGAAGAAGAAATCAGTTTACAAGCGGGAATTTTGGTTGGAAAGCTCTACGACGCACTTATAAAAGAATACATCGCCCCAGATGAAAAAAGTTTACGCAGTTTGAATATTCTTTGTGTTCGCTTAGTTTTTTGTTTGTATGCAGAAGATGCAGGATTTTTTGAAAGTCGCACTTGTTTTGAAGATTATATAAAATCTTTTAATTTGCCAGATTTGCGTGAAGGTTTGATAAAACTTTTCAAAGGATTAGACACAAAGTTAGAAAATCGCGATAAATATGATTTGAAATTAAAACCATTTCCTTATGTAAATGGTGGGCTTTTTGCCGCAGAAGATATTGAAATTCCAAACTTTACTCAAGAAATAGTGGACGTTTTGGTAAAGGATTGTGCTACATTTGACTGGCACGAAATCAGCCCAACAATTTTTGGTGCAGTTTTTGAATCAACATTGAACCCAGAAACTCGCAGAACCGGCGGAATGCACTATACATCAATTGAAAATATTCACAAAGTAATCGACCCACTTTTTATGGATGAATTAGAAGCCGAGTTTGAAAAAATCTGTGCAACAACCAATGCAAAGACAAAAAATGATAAACTCCACGCTTTTCAAGACAAACTTGGCAACTTGAAATTCCTAGACCCTGCTTGTGGAAGTGGAAACTTTTTAACAGAAACATATTTAAGTCTTCGTCGCTTAGAAAATAAGGTGCTTACAATTTTAAGCAATGGCGAAAAATTACTCGGTTTTGATGAATTCATAAAGGTAAAAATCAACCAATTCTACGGAATTGAAATCAATGATTTTGCAGTAACTGTTGCAAAAACTGCCTTGTGGATTGCCGAAAGTCAAATGATTCAAGAAACTGAAAAAATCTTGAGCCAGAGTATCGACTTTTTCCCACTACACAGCAATGCCTATATTCACGAAGGAAATGCTTTAAGAATGGACTGGGAAACTTTTGAAGTTCTTCCAGAAAGCAAAAATGTAATTTACGCAGACAAAACAAATATTTACAAAATTGATTCTGATGATACAACTGTAATTTCAGAGCCAACTGTAAAATACGGTGAAGTAAACATCGTAACAAAAGAAGTTGAATTCAAAAGCATAGAAGAATTGCAAACACCAAAAACAATTTCTGTAAGTTACGATTATATCATGGGAAATCCACCTTTTGTGGGTGCAAGATTTATGGACAAGCGCCAAAAAGAAGATTTACTACTTACTTTTGGAAAAGATTGGAATGGCGCCGGAGATTTGGACTATGTTTGTTGTTGGTATAAAAAGGCAGCCGATTTAATTTTAAATAAAAATACTCGCTGTGCATTTGTTTCTACAAATTCCATTACACAAGGAAGTTCAGTTTGCAATCTTTGGAAGCCACTTTTTGAAAAAGGCCTACATTTTGATTATGCCTACCAAACTTTCAAATGGCTAAACGAAACTCTTGATAAGAAAAATATGGCCGCCGTTCATTGTGTAATAATTGGATTTAGTGTCGCAAAAAATGACAAAGCAAAAATCATTTTTGATTCTGATGGAAATAAATCTGTTGCAAAAAATATTAATGGATATTTAAATGATGCTCCAAGTATTTTCATTGAAAATAGGAAAAAGCCAGTTTGTAATGTAAATCCAATGTTGTTTGGAAGTATGCCAAATGATGGGCGAAATTTAATTATCGAAGCAGATGAATATGATGATTTTATAAAAAACGACCCTGCTTCAGAAAAATATATTCGCCAGTTTTTGGGTGCAGAAGAATTTATCAATAATAAAAAACGCTATTGCTTGTGGTTAGAAAATGCAAGTCCTGCAGAAATGCGAAAAATGCCTTTGGTTGCACAAAGAGTCGGTGCTGTCAGAAAACTTCGTGAATCAAGCAATCGTGAGGCAACTCGACGACTTGCAGATATTCCACATTTATTTGGAGAAATCCGCCAACCAAAAGAAGGAAAATATCTTTTAGTTCCAAGAGTATCATCTGAAAAAAGAAAATATATTCCAATAGGATTTCTATCATCAGAAATTATTGCAAGTGATGCAAGTTTAATTATTCAAAATGCTACATTATTTGATTTTGGAGTTCTTACATCTTTAGTTCATAATGCTTGGATGAGAGTTGTTGCAGGACGATTAGAAAGTCGATACCGTTATTCTGCAAGTATCGTTTACAACAACTTTCCTTGGTGTAATCCAACAGATGAGCAGAAAGTAAAAATTGAGCAGACAGCTCAAGCAATCCTCGACGCCCGAGCAAAATATCCAGAAAGTAGCTTAGCAGATTTATACGATGAAACTTTTATGCCATTAGAACTCCGCAAAGCCCACCAATCCAACGACTGTGCAGTAATGGAAGCCTACCACTTCGACAAGCTCAGTGACCATGCTTCGATTACACTCAGCAACCGTAAGTTTGACATGACCGAAACCGAAATCGTGGCAGAATTGTTTAAGATGTACGAAAAACTCACAAAAGAAAGCAAGTAAAATAATTTTTCAACAAAAGGTAATATATGGCACAACCAAAACTTTTTAGCATTATAGACAAAGCAGTTTTTGACTACAAACTCATTGAAGACGGAGACAATATTTTAATTGGGGCTTCTGGAGGAAAAGATTCCACAGCCTTAATCGAATATTTTGCGGCTCGAAAAAAGCAAAATCGAGAAAACTTCAATTTCGCCTGTCTTCACGTGGAAACCGAAATTGGCTCTCCCCTTTCCAAAGGATTGCTAGATTTGTTTCATAAATGGGACGTGGAGCCAATTATCATAAAAGTTGATGTTTTGGGAAGGCTTAAACCTGGAAAAAAAATGAATTGTTGGTGGTGCTCAACCCAACGTCGCACAGAACTAAACAATTATGCCATAGAAAAAGGCTTTAACAAAATTGCATTGGGGCATCATTTAGATGATATTTTGGAAACCCTTCTTATGAATATGATAAACAAAGGGGAACTTTCCACCATGCCCCCTCGCCTAAAATACAACCAATATCCAGTTACAATTATTCGACCACTTTGTATGGCAGATGAGCAAACAATTATCCAACACGCAAACAATGCAGGTTACATTTGCGACACTTGTACTTGCAACTATCAAGACAACTCTGGTCGAAAAAAAGCCCGCTCAAAACTGCAAGATTTAACCCAAGGCAGCCCACTAGAAAAACGCCGGATTTTTGAATCTTTGAAAAATATAAGAACTGAATATTTGCCATAAAAAAAGACCTGCCAAATATCAGTTTCCATCAATTTAACAAGTCTTATCTAAAATCTGATTTTAGAAATTTTTACGAATTATTTTTCGTTTTTCAAAATTTCTAGGTTTTTCTTAATCATTTCGCAGCGTTGTTCAACACATTTTACAGAACGCAAAGCATCTTCTGGTGTGTTAAACACAAAATCAATTAGTTTTTCAACAGAAGTTTTTGCAACGTGAAGACGAGTATCACTTGCAGCGTAGTAAATGTAAACATCACCATTTGCACAAGTAATTGCACCGTTTGTGAAAACTACGTTTGAAACATCTCCTACACGTTCCCAACCACGTGGACCAATTAGTAATCCGCCTGGTTCTGCAATCACTTTGCTTGGATCTTTCAAATCTGTTGCAAAAGCATAAATTACGTAGCGAAGTCCAGCTGCTGTATTTCTAACACCGTGAGCAATGTGAATCCAACCTTTTTCAGTTTTGATTGGAGTTGCCCCAGCACCATTTTTTGCCTCTGTGATTGTGTGATATTTTCTTGCACTTGTAATAATTTCTTCATCAATTACAGCATTTGTAATATCATCACAAAGACCAAAACCAACTCCGCCGCCACTTCCAGTATCAATAAAATCGTCCATTGGGCGAGTATAAAAAGCGTATTTTCCGTTTACAAACTCAGGATGCAAAACCACGTTTCTTTGCTGTGGAGAGCGTAGAGTTTTTAAGTTTGGTAGGCGTTCCCATTTTACAAAGTCTTTTGTACGAACAATACCTGCGGCTGCCACAGCAGCTGACAAATCATTTGTTGAAGTATCTTTGCTTTCTGAACAGAAAACACCGTAAATATAGCCGTCTTCGTGTTTTGTAAGACGCATATCGTATACGTTTGTTTCTTCTTTGCAAGTATCTTCTAGCAAAATTGGATAATCGTGAAATTTGAAACCATCAATTGGATTATCACTTTCTGCCACAGCAAAAAATGATTTTCGGTCAGCCCCTTCAACACGAGCCACAATATAATATTTTCCATTGTGTTCAATAGCACCAGCATTGAAAACCGCATTGATTCCAAGACGTTCCATAAAACGTGGATTTGTTTTTGTATCTAAATCGAATCGCCAAAATAATGGGATATTATCTCTTGTTAAAACAGGATATTTAAATCTGTCGTAAATTCCGTTGTAAAAACTTGTATCAACTTCGTTTTTTCTGTTGATAATTTCATCTTGTTTTGCTTTTTCTACATAATAATTTGGATGAAGCATAGCATTCCTCATATTTTATAAAGTGTAATGTTGAGATTTGAAACTCAACTACATTCAGCATATATACAATATCATTTTTTGACAAGAGAAAACGGTTTCTCTTTTACATTTTTTTTACTTTTTTTATGTTTTTTTCATAATTAATCTGAATAATAAGAGTTTTTCATAAAAAAAGTCCTTAGGAAAAATAATTCCCAAGGACCTTCGTTAAACAAAGACGAGTCACGGGTTAAAGAAAAACCTACCTTGCTCACCCTTATTCAGATTTTATCCAACCTTGCTTTATTGCTTCTTGAATATTGATTTCAACCCAGCTCCAAAGCTCTGGCATATTTTCTTTTACAATAGAAAGTCTTTCCTCAACTTGCTTTTTGGAAACCTGCCCCTCTTTCCAAGTTGTGCCTTCTGTTAAAGTGTTATGCAAAAATGGCTGAATTCTATCCATACAATTTGCATAAATTGAATCTGGAGTTTTCATATCATCAAACTCTTCCCAAAGAGCTCTGATTTCAGCTCCTTGCTCAGAAGGAAGTTGAGCAAAAAGTTTGTCGGCAGCGGCAGCTTCGTTTTGCTCTTTTGTTTTGTTGCCTTCAACATCAAAAGCAAAAGTGTCTCCAGCGTAGATTTCAATCAAATCGTGAACCACAAGCATTTTCACAGCTCGACCAACATCTGGCTTTTGTTTAACGTATTCTGTAAAAAGCAAAGCCATAACTGCAATATGCCAAGAATGTTCTGCATCATTTTCACGACGAGAACCGTCTACAAGCATTGTGTGACGAAAAACTTGTGTCATTTTGTCTATTTCAGCCACAAATTTTAGTTGCTGATCCAAACGAATATTGCCACATTCTACAAAGTTTTCTAAACCCATATTTTCTCCAAGTTATCAAATTATTGATTTTCAGAGTCTTTTTTTGGTGCTTTTTTGTATTTTTTTCCAAAAAGAGGATCAAGCTTGTCTTCTAAATTAAATTTTACCAAAGCCCATTGAACTATCTTTTGATAAAGAAACATTCCCAAAAACAAAGCCGCAATAATTGCAACCATTAAACTAATTGAAAAAGCATTTACCATTGGTTCAGCAGGTAATTTAATAAATAAAAATGCAGAAATTACTAGCAAAGTAAATGCAATTGCCAAAAATAGAACAATGCTTAACAATGTTCCACAAATAATAAATAAAATACTGTTGCCTTTTTTTGTCATAATATCCCCCAAGTCGCCAAAGTTATTTTTTTTCTTCAGCTTTTTTGTTTTTTTCTTCTCTCACCATTTGATTGATAACAGATATTACCAAAAGTATGGCACATACCATAACAAAGGAATCTGCTACGTTAAAAGTTGGAAATCTTTCCATACCGAAAAGTCCGAAAAATTTTACATCAATAAAATCCACAACACCTTCTGGACGAAAGATTCTATCAAAAATATTACCAAAACCACCACCAAGTACGCCACAAATCAACCATCTTTGATAATACGAAAAATCGTTGCTTCTAAAATAGATTACCAAGGCGAAAATCAAAACCACTAAAGGCAAAAAGGATAGCAAAATTGCTCGAAAAGACGCTGCTAAATTGCTTCCCATACTAAAGGCTGCACCAAGATTTCTCACGTGAACAATTCGTAGCAAATCTCCAAAGAAAGAAAACTTAATTGTGTAAAGCGGAATATTTTTAACAACTAAGAATTTTGTGATTTGGTCAAAGGCAAAAACACCCACTAAAAAAATCAGCGGAATAAGTTTGTGTGCCAAAGTTTCTTTCTTTTTAAATTCAACTGGTACTGTATCTGTTGTCATATTTTTTCCTTACATATTTGTTGGTGCATCAATGAAAACACCTTGAATATTTGTTTCTTGCATAAGTTTTTCCATAACTAGAGAAACACCCACAGTTTCTGTGTTGTAATGTCCACCTGCAATTACAGAAATTTCATTTTCTTTTGCAAGATGAAATTGTTCATGACCAAGTTCACCAGTAATGTATAAATCAACATTATCAGCAATAGCTTGTTCTAAATCATCTCCTGCTCCACCAGAAATAATGGCAACAGTTTTTATTTTCTCATTTCCAAAATCCAAAATAATATTTGGTTTTTCATCATTTTTGAATAATTTTTTGCAAATTTCTTCTATTGATAGTGGAGTTTTAAACTCACCTTTTACACCAATATCCATTCCCCGCCAAAGTCCAAAATCTTGCAAATTCTCAAGACCTAATCGAAAAGCAAGTCCGTAATTATTTCCAACAATTTTTGAAGCATCTAGGGGAATATGACAGGCAAAAAGTGCAACATCATTTTTTATCAATGAAGAAAGCCGATTGTAGTGATTTTTTGTAACTGGAACACTGTGCCCCCAAAAAAGTCCGTGGTGAACAAACAAAACATCTGCATTTTCGGCAATGGCTTTATCAATTGATTCTTGACAAGCATCTACAGCAAAAGCAACTTTTTTGATTTGTTTTCCAGCTGGGTCCCTATTTTGAACTTGTAAGCCGTTATCAGAAGGATCTGAAGGAAAGTCATCTATGTGTAAAAAACTATCAAAATATTTGCAAAGTTCTAAAAGAGTCATACAAATAAAATATAATGGGAAATAGAACAAAATGCAATATTCTATATTATTGAAGAAAAAAATCCCTTCTTTATCTTTTGTAACCAATATTTTATAATATAAAAATCATTAGGAAATTTTATGACAAGAATCCAAACATTACTTTTTGAAAATCAAGATATAAAATACAAAAACTTTCACGCAAAACTGATGCCCACAATTTCCCAAGACACAATAATTGGAGTGCGAATCCCAATTCTTAGGAAACTGGCAAAAGACTTGTTCAAAACAGAACCTAAGCTTGTAGCGGATTTTTTTCAGGAATTGCCTCACAAGTTTTACGAAGAAAACAATCTTCACGCTTTTTTCTTAGAACAAATCACAGATTTTGATAAATGTATTGCTGAAACTGAAAAATTTTTACCTTTCATTGATAACTGGGCAACCTGCGACAGTTTTAAGCCCAAAATCTTTAAGAAAAATCTTCCACAAGTTTTGGAATTTGCAAAAAAGTGGATAAATAGCTCTCACACTTACACAATTCGTTATGGAATTGGCTGCCTTATGAATTATTTTTTGGATAAGGATTTTTCCAAAGACTATTATGATTTAGTACTATCCGTAAAAAGTGATGAATATTACATAAAAATGATGAAAGCCTGGTATTTTGCCACTGCCCTTGCAAAACAATACGAAAGTGCAATCACAGTTTTGGAAAATCACCAGCTTGACCAGTGGACTCACAACAAAACAATCCAAAAAGCCATTGAAAGTTATCGAATCCCTTCAGAAACTAAAGATTATCTTAGAAAATTGAAAGTATAAAAAGGAAAAGCCATCTATGGATTTTTTAAACCCTTTCGGCCTAATTTTTATTATTCTCATTATGATTCCAAACCTTGTTTTTGCTCTAAAATGCAAAGAGGGTTTTGAAAATCCTTGGAAAAGTAAAATGGCAAAAATTCTAGAAATTTTTGAACAAATTGGACGCTATGGATGTTTTGCATTTATGATTTTTAATATTCCAGGAACATATTTTGGATTTCCCGCCAATTCTGCCTTTTCAATTTACTTAATTGTAAATTTCATCCTAATTTTTGCTTACTGTCTAATTTGGATAATCTGTTTTAGAAAAAACAGTCTTTTTAGAGCAATCTCACTTTCTGTAATTCCATCAATAATTTTCCTTTTCAGTGGATTTTTGAGTCGCAACCTTTTGCTCATTGCTTCAGCACTTATTTTTGCACCAAGCCATATTGGTCTTTCTGTAGGAAATGCAAAACAAAGTTAATTTCTCTTTTCACCACCTCAAAACAGGACTTTTTGGTACATTTTTTCATTCTTTCTTATATATTGTGTCAATTTTACTCGTTTTTAATGCGATATTTTGACACAGTATTTCATTTTGACCATTTTTTTTATATCTTGCTTTAAATTTTTGGTGCAGAGTTTACACAAAGTCTATTTATTTTTAAAGATTATTAGATTCTTTTCAATTTTTTTGGGATTTTAAAATATTTTTTTAATTTTTATTTCTTTATTTTACAAATAATTACACAATATTTTCAAAAAAACAATATTTTTTTTGCATATTTTTATAAAAATTGGCACGGATTATGCTCAATTATCAGTGTAGAACAAAACTAACAAGTTAGTTCAAAAAGAGAGTCCTAGACTCCAAAAAATACACTTTTTAAGGAAGGTAAAACCTATGAACACACTTTCAATTTTTAACCCACAATTTTCTTCAGATTTATTTGATTTATTTGATGAATCAGTACATGCAACTTATCCAACAGCAAGAACTAACAGAATTCCACCAGTTGATATTATCGAAACAAAGGATAATTTCCTTTTAGAAATGGAACTTTGCGGTTTATCTGAAAATGATATCGACCTAAACGTAAAAGACAGAGTGCTAACCATTGGCACAAAAAAAGCTGAAAAAAATGCAAATCCTGCTGAAAAACCAGCAGAAGAAAATATTCAAGGAGGCAATCCAGAAGAAAAAAAATATTTGCTTAGAGAAAGAAAAGTTATTTCTTTCACAAGAAAGTTTACCTTGCCACAAAATGTTGATGTGGAAAATGTTTCAGCAAAATTTATAAACGGTCTTCTAACTGTTCAAGTTCCAAAAAAACCTGAATCAGAATTGAAACGCATTCAAATCAACGTGGCATAAGTAAAACTGACAAAAACTCTTTAGCATAACTCTCCTCAAAGGGATATTCAGATTCCTCCTGAATATCCCTACTTTTTTTTAATTTGATTTTTTTACTGGACGAACATATTTCCAAAAGCGTTTACAATCGTGATAAAAATAAAAAAATCTTCCTTCTGTAAAATCTAATTCATAACCAGATTTTTCATAATCAAAGTTTTTCATTGCTTCTTCGATTTTGGCTTCAACTAGTTGATTTTCACTTTCAAAATCAAAAGGTCCGTGTTCAAAAACAATATATTCTCCTTCTGGAACATCTTGCAAAATCATCTGTTTTGGCACTTCACCTTTATAATCTTCTGGCAATCTTGCCCCGTAGCATTCTGCTAAAGGAATTCCCCAACTACAAATTCTACCCTTCTCACAATTTTCAAAGGCCATAATTTGTCCGCTACTGCTATCGTTTTCAAAACCACCAAAATCATCAAGTTTTCCTTTGATACTATCTAACAAACCGCAAATTGTTTCGCAATCTTGTTCGGGAATTTTGCTTTGTTTTTCCCAAAAATCAAAATATCCAATACTTTCATAATTTTTGATGTGTAAAAATTTATGTTTTGGAATTGTTACAAAATAAACTTTTACTTCATCTTCTGTGTTTTTCTTTGTCATAATCGACCCTCCAATATCAAGTAAATAACAATCCCAAGGTCGTAAAATTGTTCGAAGTTTAACTGGAACTGGATTTTTCCGAAAATCTTTTGGAGTAATGCCGTAGGATTTTTTGAAACTTCTAGAAAAAGCCTCGTGGGAAGAAAAGCCATAATCCAGAGCAATATCTAAAAATCCCTTGTCAGAATCTCGGACATCTTTCAAAGCAAGAGCCAATTTTCGTAATCCAAGATATTCTCGAAATTGCATTCCAGAGATTTCTTTAAATTTTTTGGAAAAATGAAAAATTGAAAATCCAAACATAGAAGATATTTTTGAAAGACTGACAATTTCATCATCTTTTTGACGAATACTTTTGTCAATTTCCAAGACAATGTTTTGAATCATTTTTTTCCAGTTAATATTTTCTCCCATTTCCGTCCTCAAATTGTTATCTTAACGTGATTTTAGAAGAAAAAACAAAGTATTTCTTGATTTGAGTTGTGAATTTTAGTATGAAGCAAAAAACAAGAAAAATCTAAAACGCTTTTTTGAAAATATATGCCTTATATTCTCCGTTTTCATCGTTAAACTTTTCGTAAACAATTTCTTCTATTAGGCTAAAACCCTCTTTTAAATACCATTTCCAGTTACATTCACAATCAGTCCAAAGATACATATTTTTGTAGCCATGATTTTTTAGATAATTCCACAATTCTCCAAAAATCACAGAACCAAATCCTTTTTTCAATCCGACAAAGAGAGATAGTTTAATATCATGCTGAGTCATCAAGGTATGAACTTTTGAATCCATAAATTCCAAATATTCTGCACATAGATTCACACTTTGTTTTTGAGCTTCTGAAAAACTTTCAGAATTTTCTAAAAGCCATTTTTGTAAATTGTTGGAATCGGATTTTTTTTGAAAAAACATGGCAGAACACAATCGTTTGGGGTTTTCATTGTCGGTAATTTGAAAAGCTAGTCCGTTTTCAAAAAAACTGTTGCGTAAAATTATTTCCACGTAAAAACGCCGAAAATTATCTTCCCATTCAGAAAAACTCCACATTGGTTTTACAAAATCTACAATTTGAGAAAGATTTTTTGTATCAAAGGCTTTTATAATTGAGTTCATATTCCTAAATTTGCTTGTAAACTTCTTCGACTTTTTCTCTTTCTTCCAAGAAAATATCTACCAAAACAGGGTCAAAATCAGAGCCTCTTCCCTTTTTGATAATCTCAAAACATTCATCCAAGGGCATTGCCTCACGATAACACCGTTTTTGGGAAACAGCGTCAAACACGTCTGCCACAGCCATAATTCTTGCAGCAAGAGGAATTTCTGTGTCTTTTAGTCCAGTTGGATAGCCCCGTCCATTCCATTTTTCGTGATGAAATCTTGCCACATCATAAGCCATATCAATAAAATCAGAGTTATCTCGTTTTCCAAATGTTTCTTTGATGATTTCACTGCCTTTTGTTGCATGTTGTTTCATTATGGCATATTCTTCATCTGTAAGTTTTCCCGGTTTTTGCAAAATTGCATCTGGCGTAGAAATTTTTCCAATATCGTGCATCGGAGCCGCCATCTTCAAATTATTTATAAAATCTTTGGTTAATAAGTCAGAATGATAGCCCCTTGCCCGAAGAGCATTTACTAAAAGTGATACATAAGCCGTTGTTCGCTTAATGTGACCACCAGTATTATTATCACGGTTTTCTACAAGAGTTGCAAAATCCACAACTGTATCATGATTGTAAGCTTGAAGTTTTTTTACAGCAGGTTCTTCATGATTCAAATAAATTCCCAAGACAAAAATAACTGGAACAATAGAAGTAATTAAAATCTCTGGAAAATTATATTGAGCAACCAAAACCACAATAGAAACAGCCATATAAACAAAAATTGTCATACGTTTTCGTTTTTCAATAAATTTCCAACGATGAAAAAAAGTAATAAACGTAAGAATAAAATACAAAATTACAATTAGATAACAAGTTGAAGCAGAACCGCTAGAAGAATAATTAGAAATTGAGCCTTGAATAAAAACTATGTTATCTATAAGGAAAAAACAAAGAACTATACTAACAGCAAATGGTAAAGAAATAAGAACTTTTTGCCAAATTTTTGATGGGATTCCTTCTGTAATTGAAAGAATATACAAAAACATCAAAAAAACCATAGTTTCTATGCTTACGTAAAAGCACATATGAAAAATGAGATTTAATGTATAATTTACAGTCTCTAAATGATTTACTGTATAAGAAGTTGCTCCATCAAAAATAATCCACACAATTGCACATATATATATTGCTGAAAATAAGGAATAGGTTCTTTTTTTTGGATCAACACCAACTTCCCGTAAATAAACAAAAATTAGAAAAAATACTATGGCCAAACAACCAATCTGTAATTTTATGTATTCCATAAGGATATTTTACCATTTGATTTTTTTTGTGTAAAACATAATTTTAATTTTTTTGAATAATTTTAATATAAAGAAAATTTAAAACCTTCTGTATGATTTTTCATTTCATAAATTTTGACACTTTTTAATCTATTTACAATTTTAAATCTCTTTTACAAATTGGATTTTTTTTGTATATTACGAATATGAAGTTTATCGGAAATTTACTTTGGTTTATTGTACCAGGCCTAATTGGCGGGATTGTTTGGTTTTTGGTTGGCATCCTTTGGTGTATTAGCTTGATTGGAATCCCGGTTGGTCTTCAATGTTTTAAATTTGCTGGGTTGAGTTTTTTCCCCTTTGGCAAAGAAATTTTTTATTCTGATTCCACTGGAAATTTACTATTGAATATTCTTTGGCTGATTTTTGGTGGCATTGAAATCGCTTGTTTGTATGCTTCAATCGGAATTCTTTTTTTCATAACAATAATTGGAATTCCTTTTGGATTTCAATGTTTCAAAATTGTTCGACTTTCCATTATGCCTTTTGGGGCTGAAATTCGAAAAATTTAATTTTTTTTTTACAAATATAAATTATTTTTGTTGACGATTTTTAATCTCATTACTATTTTTAATATAGATTGAATATTTTAAAAGATTTTTGTAATCTTCTATAATATAACATCATTTTTAAGGAATGTTCCAATGGATGAAAAACTAGACTCTACAGAAGAAACAGTAAAAGATGAAGCTAAAGTAGAGGAACAAGAAGTTTCAACAGAAGAAGCTGAAAAAACTGAAGAAACTGTTGAAGAAAAATTGGCGGAACTTGAAAAGGCCAACGCAGAGTTAAAAGATCAATACTTACGAAAATGTGCTGATTTTGACAACTATCGTAAGCGTATGATGAAAGAAAAACAAGATGCTTTTGACTATGCAAACACAAACATCTTAACAGACTTGGTTGCAATCTTAGACGATTTTGACCGAGCTTTAGCTGCTGGTGTAGAACCAGATGGTTCAGCAAAGGCTGATTTAAGCCCAGTTGTTGACGGAATCAAAATGATTAATAAACAACTTCGTGGACTTTTAGAAGCAAAATACAACTTAAGTTGCTACGGTGTTGCAGGAGATTTATTCGACCACGACATCCATGAAGCAATAGCAAAAGTAGAAGGTGCTGTTGCAGAGCCAACCCTTTCTGAAGTTTACCTAAAAGGCTACAAACTAAAAGAAAGAGTTATTCGTCCTGCAAAAGTAATGGTAACAATGCCAGACGGAAGTGTTTCAGCTCCAGAAACAGAAGCTGAAAATCAATCAACAGATTCAGAAACATCTGAAAACTAAAAAACGCTAATTTTTAGCGTAAAAACTTGATATTTTTAATCGGTACTTAATCGATTTTATAGGAGATAAAGATGGGAAAAATTATTGGTATTGACTTAGGAACAACAAACTCTTGTGTTGCCGTAATGGAAGGCGGTGAACCTGTTGTTATCCAAAACTCAGAAGGTGGACGCACAACTCCTTCTATCGTAGGTTTTACTGCAAAAGGTGAACGCATTGTAGGTCAACCTGCTAAAAACCAGATGATTACAAACCCAGAAAACACAGTTTACTCAATCAAACGTTTTATTGGACACCGTTATGACGAACTTTCTGGCGAAGCAAAAATGGTGCCATATCACGTAGTTGATAACGGTGCTGATGTTCGCATTGATATTGACGGGAAACCATATTCTCCACAAGAAATCTCTGCATTTATTCTACAAAAAATGAAAAAAACAGCAGAAGACTATCTTGGAGAAACAGTAACAGAAGCTGTTATTACAGTTCCAGCTTACTTTAACGACGCACAACGCCAAGCAACAAAAGACGCTGGTAAAATTGCTGGTCTTGATGTAAAACGTATCATCAACGAACCAACAGCTGCTTCTTTGGCTTACGGTTTTAACAAAGACCAATCTAATGAAAAACTAATCGCTGTTTACGACCTTGGTGGTGGTACATTCGATATTTCTATCCTAGAACTAGGTGATGGTGTTTTTGAAGTAAAATCTACAAACGGTGATACTCACCTTGGTGGAGACGACTTTGACAGAAAGATTATCAACTGGTTAGTTGAAGAATTCAAAAACGACACTGGAATCGATCTTTCTCAAGACAGAATGGCTCTACAACGCTTAAGAGAAGCTGCTGAAAAAGCAAAAATCGACCTTTCAGCTCGTACAGAAACAGAAATCAACCTACCATTTATTACAGCTGACCAAACAGGTCCAAAACACTTACTAAAATCTCTTACACGTGCAAGATTCGAACAAATGACAGACGATTTGCTAGAACGCACAAAAGAACCTTGTCGCAAAGCTCTTGCAGACGCTGGTGTAGACGCTTCTCAAATTGATGAAGTTCTTTTGGTTGGTGGTTCAACTCGTATGCCAAAAGTTATGCAAGTTGTAAAAGAAATCTTTGGTAAAGAAGGTTCAAAAGGTGTAAACCCAGACGAAGCTGTTGCAGTAGGAGCTGCAATCCAAGGTGGTATTTTAGGTGGCGATGTTAAGGACGTTCTTCTTCTTGACGTTACTCCACTTTCACTAGGTATTGAAACAATGGGTGGTGTTTTCACAAAACTTATCCCAAGAAACACAACAATTCCTACAAGAAAGAGTCAAATCTTCTCTACAGCTGCAGACGGTCAAACAGCAGTTTCTATCCACGTTCTACAAGGTGAAAGAGAAATGGCTGCACAAAACCGTACACTAGGAAACTTTGACCTAGTTGGTATTCCAGCTGCTCCACGTGGTGTTCCACAAATCGAAGTTACATTTGATATCGATGCTAACGGTATTGTTCAAGTTTCTGCAAAAGATAAGGGAACTGGAAAAGAACAACAAATCCGCATTGAATCTTCAAGTGGACTAAGTGATTCAGAAATCGACCGCATGGTAAAAGAAGCTGAAGCAAACGCAGAAGCAGATAAGAAAGAAAGAGAAAAAATCGATGCTCGTAACGAAGCTGATTCAATGATTTATGCAACAGAAAAATCTCTAAAAGATCTTGGAGATAAAGTTGATGCTGCAGAAAAACAAAAAATTGATGACGCAATCGCTGCTCTAAGACAAGCTCTAAACGGTGATGATGTTGAAGCTATCAAAGCAAAAACAAAAGAACTACAAGAGGCTTCTTACAAAATTGCAGAAGAACTTTATAAACAACAAGCAGCTGCTGGTGGAAACCCAGATATGGGTGGAGCAAACCCAGGTGATGCTGGTGCAGACGCTGGAGCTTCAGCAGGTCCTAACAAAGGTTCTGCAGACGACGTTGATTATGAAGTTGTAGACGACGACAAATAAATTTTCTAAAAAAGGCTAATTTTTATCAAATCAGTCTTTAGAAAAACAACCCAAAGGGGCTGTCTAGAAAGTTTTGAGCTTTTTGGATAGCCCTTTTTTTACTTTTTTACTTGTATTGTAAGTAGATTTTTTGATATATTATAAAAAGATTTACTGTAAATTATTAAGGTATAACTAATGGCCAAAAGAGATTATTACGAAGTTCTTGGAGTTTCCAAAACAGCAACAAAAGACGAAATAAAAAAAGGCTACAGAAAATTAGCAGTTCAATATCACCCAGATAAAAATCCTGGGGATAAAGAAGCTGAAAACAAATTCAAAGAAGCCACAGAAGCCTACGAAATCTTATCCGACGAGCAAAAACGCCAAATTTACGACCAATACGGTTTTGCCGGTCTTGAAGGTATGGGCGGTGGAGGTGGCGGATATTCCCACGCTTATACAGATTTTAGCGACCTATTCGGCGGCGGATTTGGAGATATTTTTGAAAATCTTTTTGGTGGTTCTGGGTTTGGCGGCTCAAGCAGAACAAGACGAGGCGGTCGTTCCTCAGGTCAAGGAGAAAGTCTCCGCTATGATTTAGAAATCTCATTCAAAGATGCTGTTTACGGTATTGTAACAGAATTATCTTTCCAACATAAAGAAGCTTGTGAAACCTGTCACGGAACAGGTGGTGCAAAGGGTGCTAGTAGAAAAACTTGTCCAACCTGTCAAGGAATGGGCGAAGTTCGCCGTAGTGCAGGATTTTTCTCTGTATCACAACCTTGTCCAGCTTGTTCAGGTTCTGGAACAGTTATTGACAATCCTTGTCCAACTTGTGGCGGAAAAGGCACACAGCAGAAAAAACGCAAAATCAAAGTTACAATCCCTGCTGGAGTAGATAATGGCAAACGCATTACAATTCCAGGACAAGGTGATGCTGGAACAAACGGTGGTCAACCAGGAGATTTGGTAATTGTACTACACGTTGGAAATCACAAATATTTTGAAAGAAGTGGCCAAGACTTGTACTGTGCAGTTCCAATTTCAATTACACAGGCTGCATTGGGAGCTGAAATCTTTATTACAACCCTTGATGATAGAAAAATCAAACTAAAAATTCCAGCAGGAACCCAACACGGAAAACTTTTACGTCTAAAAGAAGAAGGCGTACCTTACACAAACTCTTCTCGAAAAGGCGACTTATACATTAAATTACTTGTAAAAGTTCCAACAAAAGTTTCTAACAAAGCAAAAAGTCTTTACGAAGAAATTGCAAGAATCGAAGGAGAAAACAATTCACCATCTCCTACTCCACTTTCAGAGTTAGAAAACTAGACAAACCAAGAGGATTTTATGGCTATTATTCTTGAAAACAGCAAAATATCACTTACTATAGAAACAGCTGGGGAAAATTATACTGGAAGTCGCTTTGATTGGAACGGAACAATTGTTTCTGCCAAATTCAATGGAATAGAAACACTTGGAGAAGAAAAAAAACTTTTCCACCGCAACAAAAAAATCTTTGGTCGAGGAATGCACAACGAATTTGGCATAAAACGACCAATTGGCTATGACGAAGCAGCACAAGACGGGCTTTTCCCAAAAATTGGAACAGGCTGGTTAAAAAAGAATGATGTGCCATACTTTTTCTACACCCAATATCCTGTAAAACCTCTTGATTTTGACTACGCTCTTGCAGGAGACGACAGAGATGGAGAAAATCCAACAAAGGCAATTTTCTTCTGTAATTCTGGTAGTTGCAACGGTTACGCCTACGAATACACAAAGGAAATTACACTTTTAGAAAATGGATTTTCCACAAAATACACATTAAAAAACACTGGAGAAAAAACTCTAGAAACTGACGAATACGTTCACAATTTTCTTCGCCTTGGAAAATCAAAAACTAAAAAAGGTCAAAAATTGATATTTGGTTGGGAAATTGAAGAAGCAAAACTTATAGAAAATATAAATCCTTCAAACACACTAGAAATCAACAAAAATGAAGTTGTATTTTTAAATACACCTAAAAACAAAGAATTTTTCTTAGGTGGTCTTTCTGGAGAAGCTGTTATCAACGAAGATAGCAAAATCCAAGGGAAATGGACTTTAGTTGATGAAAACCTTGGAATCTCTATGAGTGAAACTTGTGATTTTAATATAGAAAAAGCTGATTTATGGGGACACTCAGAAGCAATTAGTCCAGAACTATTTTATAGCTTTTCAATAAAGCCTGGAGAAACAACTTCTTGGACTCGGACAATAGAATATGCTGAGTTATAGACACGCTTTTCACGCTGGAAATCACGCTGACATTCTAAAACACAGTTTACTAACTCTTGTTTTACAAAGTTTGCACAAAAAAGATAAGCCATTTTCTCTGATTGACACCCACGCAGGAGCTGGACTTTACATCCTTGATGATGAACGAGCTCTAAAAACTGGAGAAACCAGCCTTGGTATTATCTCTCTTTTAGAAAAAATCCAAAATCAAAGTGATATTAAGGTTCCAGAGGAAATTTTGCCTTATATCAATTTGTGCAAAAAATACCAGAAAGAAAACAAATACCCAGGCTCTCCAGAAATTATGGTGAATTACTTACGTGACAAGGATAAAATCCAACTTATTGAACTTCATAACACTGAAATTGATATTTTACGGGTGAATATGAAAAAGAAAGTTCATGATGGACGTTTGGGAATTCACCATAGAAACGCTTTTGACGCCATAAAAGGACTTCTTCCTCCAGAACCAAAACGTGGACTACTTTTAATGGATCCAAGCTATGAAGTGGATTCTGACTACGAAAATGTTGTAGAGGCATTTAAGTTGGCACACAAAAAATGGTCATCTGGAATTCTTTGCCTTTGGTATCCACTTTTGAAACACAGAGAAACAGAACTTTCTATGATGAAAAGTTCACTTCGAGAACTGGCTGCTAACACTCCAACAAGCTTTTTGTGTACCGAACTTTTGGTAGATTCTCCAGAAAAAGAGATGGGGCTATACGGTTCTGGTATGGCTGTTATCAATATGCCATGGCACTTAGACGACCAAATGAAAAACATCCTTCCATTCTTAGCTAAAAATCTCGCAGTAAATCCAGAAATCTTCCCCGGCGATTTCAACCTAATCGTAGACAACGTGTGATAATGCAGAATTCTGAATTCAGTTTTTTTCTTTCCTCCCTCTGAATTCCGAATTCTAAATTCTGAATTTCCCACATTTCCTAATTCCTAATTCTTAAATTCTCAATTTTCCTCAAAATTCTAAATTTAAATCCCATTTTTCGCTTCATTCAAAAAATAAAAAAATATTTAAAAAAATTAAAAAAAGTGCTTAAGTCTTTTTTTTGATTTCCGAGAATAAAAGTACGGGTCATGAGGACCCCTCTAAATCGTTCAAAATTAGTACAGCACCTAAACTGACTGTGGTTAATGACGTTGTCACACCTAGGCAGCTACGCTGGCTAAAAACGATACAGATATTTCAAGGAGATACAGTATGGTTATTAATCACAACATGAGTGCAATGTATGCACAAAGACAGACAGGTGCTACAAACCTTTCTACACAGAAATCAATGGAAAAACTTTCATCAGGTATGCGTATCAATCGCGCTGGTGATGATGCTTCAGGATTGGCTGTTTCAGAAAAAATGCGTTCACAAATTCGTGGTTTAAACCAAGCAGCTCAGAACGTACAAAACGGAATTTCTTTTATCCAAACAACAGAAGGATATCTACAAGAAACAACTGACATTGTACAACGCATCCGTGAATTGGCAGTTCAAGCTTCTAACGGTATTTACGCAGAAGAAGACAGAATGCAAATTCAGGTTGAAGTTTCTCAGCTGGTTGCTGAAGTTGACCGCATTGCAAGTCAAGCTCAGTTCAACGGTATGAATATGCTAACAGGTCGTTTTGCACAAGATACAGGTACAAACGCTGTAACAGCTTCAATGTGGCTACACGTTGGTGCAAATATGGATCAAAGAGTAAGCGTATTTATTGGCACAATGACAGCTACAGCTCTTAACCTACGTGAATTCGGTAGTGAAGAAATCATGAGTATCCAAGATCCAGATTCAGCAAACCGCTCAATCGGAACTCTAGACGAAGCACTAAAGAAAATCAACAAACAAAGAGCAGACCTTGGTGCATACCAAAACCGTCTAGAACACGCTTACACAGGCTTAACAATCGGTGCTGAAAACTTACAAGCCTCTGAATCACGCATCCGTGATACTGATATGGCAGCAGAAATGGTTAAACTTACAACTAGCCAAATTCTACAACAAGCTGGTACATCAATGCTTGCACAAGCAAATCAGTCTTCACAAAACGTACTCAGTTTACTTCAATAGTTTCCACTTTAGCAAAAAGGCTAGTAAAATAGCCTAGTACATAAAAAAACCACCTTAGAGCAATCTTCGGTGGTTTTTTTATTTTTATTCAACAATAAATTTGAATCCTAAACAAGGACGACACAGACAATAAGAAAACCTCATCACCTACGCCTATCATAAAATTAAACTATCAGCAGTTTATCAAACTATTTCAGCAGCTTTTTGTTCCAAAAACTCGTAAAGTGTTTCTATAGTCAACGCAGCTTTGGCACACAATCTTGAATCAATGGGATGAAAGGCAAACATTACATCCTGCAAATAAATTTGAAAATTATCCCCAGGAGTATAAGGCAAATATTGAACCGCCCTTGGATTAAATCTAATTTCTGCGTTCTCCCCAAATATTACACCCTTATAAAAAATCTTTTCTCTAGTGATAATAAGATTTCCACTTCCAGCGTTCTCAATTCTCTTGGTTTTTCTAATCTCAAAATCATTGCTTTCTTTTATCAAAGTATCTTTTTCAGCTAAAATTTTAAGTTGTACAGGAATAGTCAAATTTAATTCTTTGTTTTGAAAATGTCTTTCTTTTTCAATTTGATTTTGATAAGCATACCATTCACCAATATGATTAAAATATTTTTCCTTTTCCCAATCAAAATGACAGGCTTGATTATAAATAACTTTTGTATCACAATTTGTACAAATTATTTTGTCATCATCAGTTTTTATTGAAAACTCTTTTTTGCAACAAGGACACATATACAAAATATTTTCCAATCCTTCTGCCCGTTTTTTTCCAACGTAAAGATTTCCAGTTTCCTCTTGCCATTTAAAATTATCCACATAAAGACTTTTTGCGACTATTTCATCAATTTTTTCAAGGGAATATTCTGCCAATTCCTCGGAAGTCAACGCCACAGAAAACTCAACATCAATAAGTCCTTTTGGAAGTTTTTTTCGCCAAGTTGAATCCACAAAATATCCCCCAGAAGTTCTCTGAATCAAAACTGGAACTTTAAATTTCTTTAACAATTTTGAAACTTGCTCTGGCATTTCCTTTGAAATTCCGTTTACAAGAATCTGTCCTTCTGGATAAATTGCTAAGATTCCTTTTTGAGAAATTACATCAAAAGCTCCACGTAAAGACGGAATATCAGTTTGGAATAAACTTTTCGGAATTGTATAACAATGTTTTAAGAAAAAGCGAAACGGAGACGCAATAACGTGCTTTCGAGCCACCATAAAATTTATTCTACGAGGAAAAAGAGCCCTCATTGGAAAAATGTAATCATATAAACTGTGATGATTTCCAAGCAGCACAAAAGGAGCTTTTAGCTTTTTTAACTCTTTTCGAGCCTGTCTTTCTTCTAAAACTCTTCCATCTCGTGTTTTAAATGTAATTCTGATCTTTCGCCGAAAAATTGATGCACCGATAAGGTAAAGTACCATTATCATCCAAATAATCGGATTTGGTCGCTTAATTTTCTTATTTTTACTCATTATTTTATTTTACTCTAAAAAATTATTTTTTTACAATATCTTTTTTTAACAAGATTTTAACATTTCCAAAGTTCAAATCTATAGGAAGTTCAAAATCTCCAATTTTTTTTCTGTGCAATTCCACAACTTCATTTCCAAGGGATAAAAAACTCCGTCGAATTTGATGAAAAATTCCCTGTTCTATTGTAAAAAAACAGGTGTTTTCACTTTCCCATTGCACTTTTTGATTTTTCACAAAAACTTTTTTTGCTTTTTTTTCTGCTTCTAACCAAATGCCATCTTCTAACTTTTTTTTATATTCGATTTGCTGAGTTTTTGTTAGAGATTTTTTCAGTTTTACATAGTAGGTTTTTGGGATTTTGTTTTTTTCGTCTGTTACATAATGATTAAAACTTCCATTTGTGGAAAAAAGCAAAAGTCCTGTGGTGTCTTTGTCTAAACGCCCAAGAGATGAAAGGGATTTTAGTTGTTCCTGAGAAATATTTGCCCCAATTTTTGAGAGAGCCAATTCCAAAACTTCATAAACGGTTTGGCTTTTGTCCGACACTCTAGAACAAACACAATTTTTGGGTTTATTCATCAAAATGTATAAATGACTCTTGGGGGACAAAACTATATAATCTTTTGCTTTGGGATAATCTTTGGAAAGTGGGGCAGTCTCACGGGAGATACAAACTTGTTCAGCTGGGGCAGCTTCACGGGAGGTACCAGCTAGTACAGTTTGGGTAGCTTCACGGGAGATACAAACTTGTTCAGCAGGGATGGCTGTTGTAACTTCACCCCCAAAGTTCTCAAAAGCTTTTTTTTCTATCACAATCTTGGTAGTTTCCCTATCCAAGAAACATTTTTTATCGGTTAATAATTTGTCATCAGCGAAAATATTATGATTTTTGAAAAATGTAGAAAAACTTCTTTCACTACAAAGTCCATAAGAAATCAATATTTTGCTTAAAGGTTCTAAAAATCCCTCTTCATCAAAAAAACTCATCCCATAAACTCTAAAATATTTTTTTCATTTTATCTAGTCACAAAACAATCTCAGATTCCATATTCAATATTTCAATTTTGCCCCTCTTGCCACTTTTTCCAAGTTTCCGTATCATAAGCATATGATAGAATCAACTGGTGCAGAAATTGTAATTAAACTCTTAGAAATTCACGGAATAACCACAGTGGCAGGAATTCCTGGAGCATCTATTTTGCCAATTTATCATCACTTACACAAAAGTTCTATCAATCACGTTTTGGTACGACACGAACAAGCCGGAGGATTTATCGCAGAGGGCATCGCCCGTTCAACAGAAAAACCTGCCGTATGCTTTGCCACTAGTGGTCCTGGAGTTCTCAATTTGCTTACTGCAATCGCCGATGCAAAAGCCGATTCCATTCCCATCGTAGCCATCACAGGTCAAGTCGCAAGTAAATACGTTGGCACAGACGCTTTTCAAGAAGCCGACACTTTCGGACTTTCTCTTCCCATCACAAAACACAGCATCCTAATCAAATCTCCCGAAGAACTTTTAGAAGCCATTCCAAAAGCGTTTGCCATCGCTTCCTCAGGTCGCCCAGGGGCTGTTTTAATTGATATTCCTGTTGATATTCAAAATCAAAAAATCTCTTTTGAAAAATGGCCAGTTCCAATTTCCATGGAACATCGATATTCAAAATTTAGAACAATCGGAAAAGAATTAGCCGACAATCTAAAAACTTTTTATCAAACTCTAATATCAGCCAAAAATCCAGTAGTTTTTGTGGGTGGTGGATGTAATTTTGCAAAATCTTCAAAAGCCCTAAAAGAATTTTTATCCCTTATGCCAATTTCAGCAGTTTCAAGTCTTATGGGATTAGGTGCAGTTTCTGGCAATTACGAAAAATTCTTTGGAATGACAGGCATATACGGTCATCCAGCCGCAAATCAATGTGTAAAAAACGCCGACGTAATTTTAGCCTTAGGAGTTCGCTTTGATGAACGCTCTTTCGGTTTTGGAGAAAGTTTAAATCCAAATATTAAAATTCTTCACGTGGATATCGATGCAGCAGAAATCAATAAATTGCAAAATTCCTATTGTGGAATCGTAGCTGATACTGAATCTGTTTTGTCAGCCTTAAATCAATACATCAAAGAACAAAAACCAACTTTTCATTATCGAGGAGAAAATCCTCCTAAAATTTATGATTTTTCAAAATCAGAAGATTCCCCAGAAAAATTGATTTTTAGCTTTTATCAACTTGCAAAAACAGCCAAAATTGATGATAAAGATTTAATTATCACCACGGATGTTGGACAACATCAAATGTGGGTTGCAAGAAGTTTCCCATTTTCTCATCCACATCAACTACTTTCCTCTGGCTCCCTTGGTTCTATGGGTTTTGGACTTCCAGCTGCCATTGGAGCGGCTTTGGCAAATCCAGAGAAAAAGGTTATATGCTTTACAGGAGATTCTTCTATTTTGATGAATATCCAAGAATTAGCAACTCTTGCAGAATTAAATCTTAACATTACAATTATCGTTTTAGACAACAACGCTCTTGGAATGGTTTACAAAATGCAAGAAAAATTTTACAAAAAATGTCATAGCCAGTCAGTTTATAAAAATCCTACAAATATTGCAAAAGTTGCAGAAGCCTTTGGAATTGAAAGCAGACATTTTGATTACAAAATGATTTTGGAAAACAATTCATCTAACGAAATTGCAGATTTTATTTTTGGCAAAAATCACCCTGTATTGATTCAATGTGAAATCCCAAGAATTTGGTAATTTTGAGGTAATAATGAACAAAATCGAACTTTTAGCTCCAGCGGGTTCAAAGGAAGCTTTTTTAGCCGCCATCGTTGCAGGAGCAGACGCAATTTACTTTGGCACAAACCAATTTAATGCTCGAGAACGGGCTGAAAATATCAAACTGGAAGATTTACCAGAACTTGTGTCAATCGCCAAAAATCACAAGGTAAAAACATATCTTACATTAAATGTTCTGATTTATAACCAAGAAATTCCTGCCGCCTTAGAATTAGTAAAAACCGTTACTGAAATTGGAGTTGATGCCATCATCGTTCAAGATATTGGGCTTTTATCACTCATTCGACAAAACTTCCCAGATGTGGAAATTCATGCTTCCACCCAACTTACAACTCACAACATAGAACAATGTAAATTTCTTGCAAAAATGGGGGTAAAGCAAGTCAATTTAAGTCGGGAACTTTCACTTGAAGAAATAAAACCTATCGCAAAATATCTAAAATCCCAAAACATTGGTTGCGAAGTTTTTGTTCATGGTGCTTATTGCATTTCTTACTCTGGACAATGTTATCTAAGCGGATATTTGTATAATCTAAAAGGAAATAGAGGCTCTTGCGTACAACCTTGTAGACGACAATATAATTTTTCAGAAAAAAGCGGCAATTCCTTTTCTCCATTCAATTTAAAAGATAATTGCGTTTTCCCTTTAGCAAAAGAACTTGCAGAGGCAGGTGCAACCAGCTTTAAAATCGAAGGTCGAATAAAAAGTCCAGAATACGTTTACTCTGTAACAAAAGCTTATAGAGAACAAATTGACAGAATTTACCAAAATCAAGAACTTTTAACATCAGATTCTGCCCTAAATTTTTCTATGAATCGCAGTTTTTCCACTGGATATTTAGAAGGAAACATTCACAAAGAAATGTTTACTTACGGTCACAAAGACCATTCCCTAGTTTATGCTGGAAAAGTTTTTTCATATTATGCCAACAAAAACATTTTGTCAGTAAATATCCTAGAGAATGAACTTGAAAAAAATTATTTGATTACAATTTTGAATCCAGATAATTCCTTTGTGTGTACAGGCATAATCGAAGAAAAAAAATCTTCAAGCGAATACATAATAAAAATCACAGGAAAACTTTCTGGAAAAATAAAAAAAGATTGCCAAGTTTTTTTCACAAAAGAGTTAATTTCAAAAGAAACCCTTCTCTCTCTAACTTCCGCACTGAAACCCAAAAAATACAATATTTCAGCACAAATCCACGGAAAACTAAACTCTCCCCTTCAAGCAACCTTCACCTTGGAAACACCGCTTTCTTCAAAAAGCCCACTTTCCATCACCCTATCCTCAACATCTCTTTTGCAACCTGCTTCCAACAAAGCCCTTTCAAAAGAAGTGATTTTTGACAAATTTTCTCGACTTGGAGGAACTGATTTTAATCTATCAAATTTGGAACTTTCTCCAGATTTCGCAAAAGAGTCTTTTTTCCTTCCTCTGGGAGAATTAAACAACCTCCGACGACTTGCCGTTGAATATTTTAGCGAGATTTTACAAAAGGAAAAACCTCAACTCAATATTAAAGATTTTTCTCACAAAACTAATTTTACAACTTTTCCAAAGGATTTTTTCCAAAACCCAACAAAAAATCCTCCAGTTTTTTTCTTTGACTCAATTCAAAGTTTTTCAGATTTTACATCGAAATATTCCATTGATTTTTCAAATTTTTCCTACATAACTTGTCTTTTGGAAATACCTTTAACATTAGCCCAAGAAAGAGAAATCTATCAGGATTTTTTCAGTAAATATCCAAAAGTTGTTCCATATTTTTCATCGATTTTGTTTCAAAATCATTTTAATGATGTTGTAGATTTTCTATCAAGTGGAAATTTACAAACAATTGTTGCTGATAATCTTGGACTTTTGGAATACGCAAAAAATTCTAATATTAAAATAATTTCTGGATATCATCTAAATGTGTTTAATTCTCAAAGTGCAAGTTATTTTTCTGAAAATTATCAGCCAAAAGCAATTATTCTTTCACCAGAACTTTCAAAAGAAGAACTTTTACAGTTTCAAATCCCAGAAAATCAAGAAATTTGGCTTCCAGATTTATCCGCTGTCCAGTTAATGCAAAGTCGACAATGTTTGCTTAGAAATATTCCTGACAAAACAGGTGCTATTTGCGAAAAAGCCGCAACAGATTTTGAGTGCATAAAAAACTGTTCCAAATCTAAAACAATTTTTGGCACTCAAAAAGAGGTTGTCGTTGCAAAAAAACGAAAAGGTTTTTATTCTGCCTTGTATCCTTTTTCACAAAACAAGGCAAAACCAGATTTTCGTTTTATCGTAGAAAATCTACCAAACACTTTGGACAAAAATCCTGTTCGGCAGATTTTCTACATTTCAGCAAACTAAACTAGAAGTTTAAGCGATTTGCTTCTTTAGTATTTTTGGAGTTACTGTAAAACCGTAGTAGCTCAAAGTTGCAGAAATTATTTTGTTGTACAAAGGTAAAGCTCCAATAATAAATACCAAAGACAAAGGCAAACAGAAAACGATTGCAAGAATAGAATTTGAAATCATATTTACTTGGAAAGCTTCTGTGCCAAAATCTTTTAAAGAAGTACAGATTCCTATAAATAATGGAAGTAACAAACCAAAAATCATAGAAGTTAGAGCAAGTACAAAGGCAATGGTTTTCACGTTTCTAAATTTTGTACTCTTTACAAAATCTTCATAAGTTAGTGAATATGAAAAATCTCTCAAAATTTTTCCCTTAACTTTTCTCAAATCCTTTTGAGTTGCTGTAGTTTGAAACATATCTACCTCCATAAAGTTGAAAATTATTCCATTTTTTCAACCTTTTACTAAATTCCAAAGTTTGCAACGCAAACTCTTTTGAAACTTGATTTCACCCAAACCATTTCCCAATCAAGTATTTATATTTTTAATATAATACGACTCAAGGACACAGATTGTCCCTGTAAAAAAAGTTTTTAAATTTTCTTATTTTTTTTTCTAATTCATTATCAAATTTAGGATTACTTATACTTTTTTTATTCATACTGTGATATAATTGTAATAACAAATGATTATTGGAATTTAATATGAAGAAATCACTTAAAGTTTTATTTTTGACCTTTGTTTTTTTATCTATTTTTGAGATTTTATGGGGAAATGAGACACAAACTACATATTTACAAGAGATTAATTCTCTAAATAAACTTAGATTTCGGGATTTAGTTTTACCATTGGCATTGGAAAACAATCTTGTGAAGCAAGGAACTTCTGTTGAAGATGCCAACAACATTTTAATTAAACTTTACCCAAAACTAAAACTCATTAGTCAAAAGAAATATTTACAATACAATGATATAGCTTTGATTTGTATGCAAATTTATCAGCTTGAGGGTGGATTATTTTATTCAATCACAGAAAATCGACATTACAGTTTTCGAGAATTACAATACAAAGGTTTGATATCAGATGATATTGATCCAATGAAAAAGATTTCAGGAAAACAAACCTACGAACTTTTGCTAAAAGCATCTAAATTATAAGGAATAATATGAAAAAGTTTTTGCTAAGTATTTTTTCAATTTTTTTATCATTTTCACTTTTTGCTTTTGACTTTGGCGGTTCTGTGCAAAATGATTTTTCAGGAAGATTCATTTCCAGTAAAATAAATCTTGATGATAAAGTTGACGTTTCTTTTTGGTTTAAAATGCCCCTTGATTTCCAAGGAAATACAACCTTAAATTTTGAAACTGCTTACATCGGGGATTTTGTTCAAAAGATTGGATTTTCTAACTATTTTGACATCAGAAAACTAAACATAAAAATGCGTATTCCCCTTTCTACAAGTTGGAACTGTATTTTTTTAATGGGTCGACAAGATTTTTCAGATATATCAACTCAAATTTACGATGGAAAACTGGATCAACTTTCTTTTGATTTTAATTTCGATTTCGTAAAGTTTAATATTTTGGCTGGATACACAGGTTTGTTAAACGGATACACTCACAACACTTTTGTTCCAGTAGAATATTTTGATAAAGATAAATTTTACATTCAAAACAAAATTCCAGCTGTAATATTTGACGGAAAAATCACTTTAAACAAACTGTTTAATTTTTCTCCAATTTCCTTGGAATTCTTAAATATTTCTGTTTTACAACCTGAAAACCAAAACAATTTGTATATCAATTTACAACTTAATCGTGAATTAACAGAATTTCATAGTTTTAATGTTTTCACATCATTTTTATTTAGTAGCAAAAATGAAAACAAAATTGCAAATTTCACAAAAGCTCATTTTTCTTACAAAAAAGAAAATCGGGAAGTCTTGCTAAAGGGATTATTTGCGTCAAATTCCAATGAAAAACTTTCAGCCTTTGAACCATATAGTTTAAATTCTGTCTCAAAAATAAAAAATATTCCGCTTTCAAATTTAGTTTCTGTGGGAGGAAGTTTTTTAGTAGATATTTCTAAATCATCAATATTTTCTCTTGATATGAATCCTTTTTTCAATTTTGAAGAAAACACATCAAAGATTCAGTATACAGGAGCAGAATTTTTACTAAACTTAGAAATCAACCCAACAAATGACTTTTATCTGTCTTTTGGACTTGGAGACTTTTTAACATCTGATAAAGAAAACCAAATTTACTTTGATATAAATCTTAAATTAAATTACTAATTTTAAAGCTTATTTTTATAAACATAAAACTTGCGTATTTTTTTAGGAGGAAATATGAACGAGTTATCTTTAGCCGGAAAATGGGATTTGAAACCAGAAGGCAATATTTACAACACTGATATGGGACTAAATTACAGCCCTAGTGTAAATTTTCCAGGAGATATTCAAACTGCAATTCTTGAAGCAAATCCTGGCTTTGACCCATATTATCGAGACAACGAATTAAAATTTCAAGTTCCAGGACAAACTTATTGGACTTGTACCAGAACAATCAATGTTCCAAAAAAAATGCTAAAAGATCATCAATTTATCGAATTTGATGGAATTGATACTTTTGCTGATATTTTTGTAAATGATATTTGTGTCGGTCATACAGAAAACTTCTTCCGCCTTTGGAGATTTGATATTACAGGATTTCTTCACGAGGGAGAAAACACAATCCAAATCAAATTTACGCCATCTGAAGCAGTAGCTTTAGAAGAAGCAAAAAAACTTTCTTACCCAATTCCTTGTTCAATCTACGATATCACTTCCCCAAATCGTAATCTTGTTCGCAAAACTCAATGTCAAGCTGGATGGGACTGGGGACCTTGCATTATGGCAATGGGAGTATACAATTCTCTAAAAATTATTCAAACAAAAACAGGTTTTATTGATTACATACAAACAAAGACAACCCCAATTTCTGAAAATCAATGGCAAGTTGAAGTGACAACTCATATTTACGGGCTTTCAGACTGTTTAATTCCAGTTTCTGTTTGCATCAAAGGCGAAGGCATCGAACCTGCAATTACAGGTACACCAGTTCGTATTTCTGTTGGTGAAAATGTTGTAAAACATACATTGACTGTAAACAACCCAGAACTTTGGTGGCCAGCAGGATGCCGCCCAGAAGATGATGATTCAATCTTAAATACTGGAAAGCCAACTTTTAATCCAAATACTCTTTATGATATTACTGTAACCGCTGGTGAAATTTCAAAAACCCAAAAACTTGGATTTAGAACTTTGAAAGTTATTGCAAAAGAAGATGAACACGGAAAATCTCTTTATTTCAAAGTTAATGGTAGAAGCATTTTCTCAAAAGGATCAAACTGGATTCCTTGCGATGCTCTACCTTCTCGCCAAACTCCAGAAAAATATCAATATTTGCTTGATTCATTAGTTAAAGCAAATCAAAACACAGTTCGAGTTTGGGGTGGTGGATTTTACGAAAAAGATATTTTCTACTATTTATGTGACCTCTACGGAATTTTGATTTGGCAAGATTGTATGTTTGCTTGTTCAACTTATCCAGCCACAAAAGAATTCTTAGAAAATGTTAGATACGAAATCAGACATCAAGTAAAACGTCTAAGTCATCACCCATCTCTTGCAATTTGGTGTGGAAACAACGAAAATCTTGGTGCTATTACTTGGTACGAAGAATCTAAAAACAACAGAGATCGATACTTACTTGACTACGACCACTTAAATGAAGGCGTAGTTGGCGATGAAGTTCAAAAAAATGACCCAGATAGAGCTTGGTGGCCAAGTTCTCCATCTGCTGGACCAAATGACTTCTCAGACAACTGGCACGCTGACGGTCGAGGAGATATGCACTATTGGTCAGTTTGGCACGAGAAAAAACCTTTTGAAGCATATTATTCAATTAAACCACGCTTTGTTTCAGAATTTGGATATCAATCTTTACCAGCATTTTCTGAAATTAAAACCTTCACAGAACCAAAAGATTTAAATATCACCTCTCCTATAATGGAATTTCACCAACGCTCTCCAGGTGGAAATGCTATTATTTTTGAGAATTTCTCACGTTACTTCAGAGTTCCAATTACTTTTCCAGCAATGGTGTACCTAAGTCAAGTACAACAAGCAATCGCAATTCAAACAGCAGTACAATATTGGCGTTCCCTACGTCCAATCTGTATGGGAGCAACTGTTTGGCAAATCAATGACGTTTGGCCTATTGCTTCTTGGTCATCAATTGATTATTCAGGAAAGTGGAAATTATTGCATTACAACGAAAAGAAATTCTTTGCACCAGTCTTTCTAAGTGCTTTTGTGAAAGATAATATTTTCCAAGCCCACGTTCTAAACGATACAAGAAAAGAAATTCCTGTAAAAGTAACAATTTCTACATTGGATTTCAATGGAAATAAGGTAAAAGATGATGTTGTAATTTCTCAACAAGTTTCTGGAGATTCTTCTACAAAGGTTTACGAACTTCCATTGGAAAAACCTGTTTCTGACAGTTTTATCTATGCCACAATGGAATACGGAAATTGCAAAATTGATGCAGCTGTTTTCACTAGTTTCCAAAAGAAATGTGATATTGAAAACCCAGAAATATCTTATGGAATCGAAGAAATACCAGAAACAAATGGTTCTTTCAAAGTAACATTATCTTCTAAAAAACCTGCGTTCTACGTGTCTTTAGATCAACAAGGACTTTCAGGATTATTTAGCGATAATATGCTAACACTACTTCCAAATGAACCAAAAACTGTCATTTTTACCCCAAGTTCCTATGGCAATAAAAAAACAAAAACCGTAAAACTTGGTACTTTCAAAAAGAACTTAATAATAACAAGTTTATACGAAAGTTATAACTAAAACATTTTTTACAATAACTAGAAAAGTCCTAGGAAATGTAAATTTCTTAGGACTTTTTTTGCTTTTTTAGTTATTGAAAATTTTAAAAGATGTTCAAAGAGTAAAAAAAAACAGCCTTTCATATTTTAAATTTATAATTACTAAAAACTAATTAAAAAATTTTCCCATCTACAAAAAAATGAACCCAGTCAATTGACTGGGTTCGGGAGAAAACGGAAATAACTTATTTATACAGTACTTTTTATTTTACAATAAAAAGTCCAATAATTAAGTACAATATATTTGCTCTATTCTTTTAGAGCACCACCAGCAACACCTTCTGCAAGACGTTTTTGGAAGATAAAGTAAACAACTAATACTGGTAATGTTGCAATTACAAGGGCTGCAATCTGCCATCCTAACTGTAGACCAGTTCTTGATGAGAATGAGAAGATACCAACTGGCAATGATTTTGTGCTTTCTTTTGAAGCCATAACCAAAACAAGCAAGAACTCATTCCAAATACCCAATGCAGACATAATACTGATTGTAACAATTACTGGTGTTGTCATTGGAACAACAATACTGATAAATGTTCTAAATGGAGAAGCACCATCAATATATGCTGATTCTACCAATGAATCTGGTAAACCTTTGATGTATGTTGATGAAAGCATAACAGCCAATGGAAGCCCAAATGCAGTATAAACCAAGATAATACCAATGTGGGTATCAGTTAGTTTTAAGTTTGTCAACATCAAGAACAAAGGAACAATCAACTGGTTAATATCAAGCAAATATCCCAAACCAATTAAAGCAGAAACGATAGCTGCTGTTTTCTTGAATTGGAACTTTGTTGTACCATAACCAAGCATCAAACCAAGAATTACTACCAAGAAAGTAGATACAACGGTATAAATAATACTGTTCAAAAATCCTAAACCAAGTCCACCACGTTGCCATGCTGAAGTATAGTTCCACCAAATTGTTTGCCAGTTAATTTTGTTTTGAAATTTCTTTGGCAAATCAGAACAGTTAATTTGAACACCATTTCCTGGTTGAATTGTTTTAATTTGTCTTCCATCAGAAGTATAACAATCATCTGGAATTTCATCACGAATAATGAAGTGAACTTTAATTCTTTTGTGAGCACCAATATTTGGACTTTCAAGAATAATTAACTTATCATTAATTTGTTCTGTATATTTAGATGATTTTACTCCAATTTTTTCCAACAATCCTTTTGGATACATAATGTTTGTTTGAGGAGGAACTACATCAAATGGAGAGTTCTTTGCTTCAAGCAACATTTTTGGTGGAGCATAAATATCTTTTGTCAACTCTTCGTTTGTTTTGAATGATGAATACAACATCCATAACAAAGGGAAAACTGTAATACATGTCCAAACAATGAATACAGTATATGATATTGGTTTAGCAAGATATGTACCAAAAAATGATTTTTTTATTGGTTCTCTAATTGTAACATCTTTTACTTGTTCATTTGCCATATCAATACTCCTCATCAGTTCCTAGTTTTTTACCAACCCAGTTGCTGAACATAATCAATAGAATACTGATTACAACAACAATATTTGAAATTGTAGCACCGTAGGCATAACGCATTGGATCTTTTGCGTTGTTGAAAGAAATTCGATACATATAAATTGGTAGAACTTCTGTATTGATACGTTGTTTTCCTTCTGGTGCCAATGCATAAATCAATGAGAAACCTTTCAAAGAACCAGCAATTGCAAGAATACAAGATGTTAAAATTGATCCTGCAAGTAGTGGAATTGTTATTTTAAAGAAAATCTGAACTTCTGTAGCACCGTCAATTTTTGCGGCTTCAAACATACTTTCATTGATTTTCTGTAGGTTTGCCAAGAATATAATCATGTACATACCTGTATACATCCAGATAAGTACAATTCCGATTGGAATCATTGCTTTTCCAGGTTGCATCATTAAATCGAACTGTGCAGATGGATCTCCAGAGAAATGTTGGATAACCTTTGCAACTGGTCCGTCAACCATGAATAGCATACGCCACATAATACCAATAACAATGGTAGACAAGAATTGTGGCAAGAAAACCATTGCTTGAAAGAAACTAGCTGCTTTTACTTGTTTTCTATATAGAATAAAAGCAAGAATAAATCCGATTGGAATCTGTCCAAAAACAGAAACAAGAACTACAATCATGTTGTTCTTAAAAGCATACCAGAATTCAGGTATGTTTGTACTAGCATCAACAATACCCTGATTCATTGTCATTACTGTACCGTAATTTTTTAGACCAACAAACTCCAAAGACCAATTTGGATCACGAACCAAGTTTGGATTGTAGTTTGTCAAACTCAAGAATACAGAATAACAAATTGGATATGCAATGATAAACAGATAAATCAAAAGACCTGGTAAAATAAAACCTATAAAAGTCAATAACTCTCTTGTATCTGATTTTTTCATAAGTTTAATCCTCTAATATTTCTACAAAACGTTTGATGTTACAAAACGAATGTAAACTTATAATTCATTTTAGCAACCAAGCGTTTTGTAAGGTCGCTTAAAATCGCCAAACCTACGAAACTATTTTTTTAGTTTCCTTATTAAGTTTATTTCAAATAAAAAGGGGATCTTTTGAATCCCCTTTTTATCATTACTCAGTAATTTATACTGTTATATTTAATTATTGAGCGTCGAAAGCTTTTTGAACAACAGCTGCAAGTTCAGCACCTGTCATTTTTCCAGCTACGATGTCTTGCATACCAGCGTTAAGTGCATCGTTTGCAGCACCTGTTAGGTATGAATCGATTACGTAACATGATGGGTAAGCACCAAGTGTTGCTTTTTCAGCGATACATGGATCCATTCCAGCTGGAGCTTTGAAGTTTTTGATAATAGGAGCTGAGATAGCACCGTCGTTTAGACGTTGTACTGTTTCTTCATATGAGAAGAAATATGCCATCCATTTTTTAGCTGCTTCTAGAACTTTAGGATCTGATGCACCTTTCTTTGTGATACCATAACCAACTTGCCATGCACCAGCGATTGCACCAGCCATATTAGCTTTTTCACCTGGAACTTGTGGAATTGGAATTAGTTTAACTGTTTTTGATAGTTCACCTAGGTTTGTTTCACCGAATCCCCATTGTCCGTCAATGTACATTAGGTATTTTCCGTTTACGAAGTTTGATAGACCTGTACCGTTGTCAACTAGAACTGCATCTTTAGAGATGATTCCGTCTTTAACCCATGTAGATAGTACGTTTAGAGAATCTACGAAACCTTGGTCTGTAAATTTAACTTTACCTTGAACTGCTTTTTCAATCCATTTTGCATCACCTGTTAGGCGAGGAATGATACCTGACATAACACATGAACCCCATACCCATGAGTCTGCACCGTGTGTTGATAGACATTCGATTCCGTTTGCTTTACATAGTTTTGCTAATTCAACAAATTCAGCGTATGTTGTAGGTAGTTTTCCACCGATTTTGTTTAGAAGTTCCATGTTAACACCAACTACAGTACAGTAGTTTGATCCACCTAGTGGTAGGTAAGGTTTGTTTCCTGTTCCGAAGAAATCTGGAACTAAAGAAGCATCGATGTCTGCTGGGTAGAAAGGTGTATTGTCAACTTGTTGACCAGCTTCTTGCCATGTAGTACCCCAACGAGCATCAGCACCCATATATGCAACATCTGGAACGTCACCAGCTGCTAGACGTGCAACAGCTTTTTGGTGATATGCTTCATCATATAGCAATTCATAGTTGATAACGATGTCTGGGTTTTCAGCCATAAATTCATCACAAATACGTTTGAATGTAACACCTTCTGCGTTAGCGTTGTCACCATAACCCATAATGTTAAGTACAACTTTTTCTGACTCTGCTTCTTTTTTGCTACATCCAACAAATACCATGCTGAATGCGATAATTGCAAATAGAGCAACTAACATTACTTTCTTAGAAAGTTTCATAATTTTTTCTCCTCCTTAGGATTTTCCTAAATATGCTTAACTATTTCTAGTCGAGCTTCAATAAGTTTTTTGTTAGTTGATTTATCTCATCAACTAACTTTAGAATATCACCACTTTTTCATTCTGTAAAGCATTTTTTTTAATTTTTTTTCAAGTAAACCGAATTACTTTTGTTTTTTTTCAAAAAAATACTTTTATCTGCCCTTTTTCAAGGAAACTGATGATAGATATTCTAGAATTGATAGACCTTTTTCAGAAGGCGTAGACAAACTTGGCAAAGAAAAAAGCTGATCAATGTACATAGCAGCTGCTCCATAAGCAACAGCTAAACTACCAAATGATGCAGAACGGATTGCCAAATTGCTTTTTTTTGTATATGGCCATTGAATATGTATGCGTTCTCGAATCAATTCTGTGATTCTTTCTACATACATTTGTTCAATACCACCAATATAAATACATTGTAGATTTAATGTATTTACCAAAAAGGCAATATGCTGAGCCAATTCATAGAAAACAGAGTTTATTTCTTCATTATCGGTGATAATAGAAGCAAGACTGTCTTCACCTGAGAAAAATTGACCCTTATTCCCTTCTTCCCAAAGCATTGAACGAAATTCTCCTGCAGATCCCTCTGGACCTTTTACGATTTTTCCATCCATAATGATTCCTAAACCAATAGATAGATTCTTTTTTGATTTAGACATTGGTTGTAAAACACGATATTCTGTTAAAACAAATATAGAGTTTTTTACGTGATTGTCATACTTGTTCATCAATTCACCGTAACAACAACATCTAGCATCGTTTTCTAGTGAAATCGGAATATCTGTGTATTTTGTTACATTTTCAATAAATGGGTAAACACCCTCAATCATCAAAGGAACCGAACACTGGATAAGTCCATTTTCAGAATCCACAAATGCTGGTAAACCAACTCCAATACCTATCATAGAAACACCAAATTTGATTGCTTCGTAGGCAATAAGTTTGTAGGCTTTTTGAAAAACACCTTCTATACGCAACTCAGCAAAAGTTTCTGGTGGAATGATTTCTTGATGTTGGAACAATACTTGTCCATGCAAATCTAATAAGCAACAAACAAATCGTTCTGGATTTATCTCGATTCCACCAACACAAGCAAATTTTGGTGTAATTTCAAGATAAATTGGTTTTCTACCACCTTGTGGGCCTGTTGTTCCTTCTGCAATTTCGGAGATGATACCAATTTCATTTAATGATGATACAATTTTCGTAACTGTTGATTTGTCCAAATTTAGGGAATTGGCGATTTCTACACGGCTAATTCCTTTTTTTTGCCATATCAAGCGGAGAATACGAGAAACATTTATATCGGATAATGAGTTAATTGATTTCATCTATCAACTATCTTAATCCCTTGCGATAATTTTTGCAAGTTTTTTTTTCGATTTTTTTGAAAAAAGCTTAGCCCAGACAGTAAGGGCGCCGAAGGCGTTCTCAATGAAGATGTTTATTAGGGAATTTCAACTTTATTAACTGTAGGATGTGAACCAGCCCATTGAGAATGAAGCCGCGTTAGACGGCGGAACCCTGAATGGCTGGAGATAGTACCAACTGGAAATTTTGGAAAGAATTCCCAGTTTTGGTACTTGGTTGCTCCTAAAAAGTAAATTTAGATTGCGTTATCTAGGTTGTTTTTTTCGATATCTTTGAAATATTTTACGGTTCCAACTTTTAATTCGTCGGTGGCGGCTTCGTCACAAACTAAAACTGCTTTTTTGTGCATTTGTAGGCTGCTAACTGTCCACATTTGTGAGATTCCTTTTTCAACTGCGTGAGCAAGAGCTTGGGCTTTGTTGTGTCCTGTAATCAAGATAACTACTTCTTCAGAATCTGTGATTGTGCCAACGCCAACTGTTAAGGCTGTGGTTGGAACTTTTGAAATATCTCCGTCGAAAAATCGTGAGTTTACGATAATTGTGTCTTGGGTTAGGGTTTTTACTCTGGTTCGAGAACTCAAAGATGAGCCTGGTTCATTAAAGGCAATGTGTCCGTCTACCCCTACTCCACCTAAGAATAGTTTGATTCCGCCATAGGATTTGATTGCTTCTTCGTAGGCTGCACATTCTGCTTCTAGGTCTTTTGCCATACCATTTAGAATATGTACGTTTTCTTTTTTGATGTCGATGTGACTGAAAAAGTTGTCCCACATAAATCTGTGGTAACTTTGTGGATGGTTTTCATCTAAGCCAACGTATTCGTCCATATTGAAGGTTACTACGTTTTGGAAAGAAACTTTACCAGCTTTGTTTAGGCGAATAAGTTCTTTATAAGTTCCAAGTGGAGTGCTTCCAGTTGGTAAGCCAAGTACAAATGGTTTTTCTGCAGTTGGAGCAAAGTCGTTAATGCGTTTTGCAATGTGGTTTGCTGCCCATACTGAACATTTGTCATAATCGTTTTGAATTATCAATCTCATCTTTTGCCTCCGATTAAGCAAGATTTATTATTGAAAAATTATAGCGATTTTTTTTTCCTGTGAAAATATTTTTTTATTATTTTTTTGTTAATTTTTTTTTATTCATTTTCACTTTGCTATGTTTTTCATTTTGCATTTTAATCTGCATATTTGCATGTTATAGAATATTTTTTTTGATATTTCCATTTACGGCTGTTAATAGCACGTTGAAATGTTTATCAAAAACTGCAATATCTGCATCATATCCTGGAATCAACATACCCTTGTTTTTGTAGTGCATCAATTCAGCAGGATTTGCACTGGCACATTTTACGGCATCTCCTATTGAAAAGCCAAAGGAAACAAGATTTTTTATCCCTTTTATCATTGTAAGAGAAGATCCAGCTATTACATCATCTGCAACTCTATGGAAGCAACCTTCTTTGAACATAACTTCTTCGCCGTTGGCATAAAGTGGTCCAACTGATTGCTCTGTTGGTGTCAAAGCATCTGTAACTAGCAAAATCTTGTCTAGCGGTTTATCGCGCATCAACAAACGTAACAAATCTGGATGAACGTGAACTCCGTCTGCCACGATTTCACAAGCCATTTCTCTATGAATAAGGACGGCACCCACAGCACCTGGATTTCTGTGGTGCATTTGACTCATTGCGTTGAAAAGGTGAGTTGAGTGGAGGATTCCAGCTTGCATACCTTCTGTCATATGGTTGTATTCTGCGTTTGTGTGACCAGCTTGTAAAATAATACCTCGCTTAATACAGTAAAGGGCTAAATCTCGCATACCTTTTAGTTCTGGAGCAACTGTCATATTTACGATGTGTCCATCGGAAGCATCCCAAAGTTTTTCCATCAGTTTAATATCAACTGGTTTAACAGTTTCTGGACGTTGAACTCCAAGTTTATTTGGTGAAATAAATGGTCCTTCAAGGTGAATTCCCATAATTTTTGCACCTTTTTCTTTTCCCATACAAGATACAATGGTTTTTATGCCTTTTATCATCTCTTCTTCTGAGGAAGGATACATTGTAGGATTAAATGCTGTAACTCCGTATTGAGCCAAGTCCTTTGACATAGCAAGAATTCCATCTTCTGTAATCAAATCTGTTCCGTGACCGTTAAATCCGTGAATATGTGTGTCGATAAATCCTGGAGCAATATATGCACCACCAACATCATAAACTTTTACGTCTGAGCCAAAATGTTTTTTTTCAAAACGAGATTCGCTAAAAACGTCTTCGATTTTTCCATCTTCTATTAACACAGCACAATCTTTCATTACTGAAAAACCACTTAACAATGTTCCATTATGTAAACAAATTGACATAGTCACCTTTCCTTTAAACTAAAGAGTTTGTACACTGATACTACAAAGTGTATACCTTGTTTATTTTTTTTGCAAGTACTATTTAATATAAATGTAATATTATTTTTTACATCTTTTACAAAATGTTTTTTTTTATTATATTGAAGAAAATTGTATTTTGGCAAATATTTTATTATTAGAAATTACAACCAACATTTTGGAGGTTTTTTTGAAGTTTATTAGTTCAAGAGTTGCTAATGGTTCAGGCATTTCTTTTTCTGAAGCAATTTTAAATTGTATTCCAGAAGACGGAGGAATGTACGTTCCTATTTTTGATGAAAGTCTAGCAAATTGGATTTTTTATATGAATGGGCAAACTAGTTTTCAATCTATTGCTGGAACTTTGACTTCTGCCTTGATAAAAGACGAATTTAGTCCAATTATTTGCGAAACTATTGCCACAAAAGCTTTCCCATTTAGCCCAGAATTGAAACAACTTGATGATAATCTTTTTGCTTTAGAACTTTTTCACGGTCCAACAGGTTGTTACAAGGATTTTGCAATCTCCTACTTCGCTTCATGTTTGGAAAATATCCTAATTATGAAAGATAAAACTGCTACAATTTTGGCGGTTACAAACGGAGAAACGGGAGCTTGTATTGTGGAAGCTCTAAAAAACAAAACTCGGCTAAAAGCGGTTCTTCTGTACACAAAGGAATCTATGCGAAAAATTGATTCTTCTTGTTTAATAGAAAATGGCGGGAATATTTTGGCAGTGGAAGTAAATGGTACTGAAGAACAATGTTTTGAAGTAGTTAGACAGATTTTAAAGGATAAAGAATTTTCAGCTCAATACAATTTGACATTAGCGAATTCTGTAAATATTGGAAGAATTTTACCAATGATTTTTCCGTATATTTATGCCTTTACTCGACTCAAAAATAAAACTTGTGGAGATATTTTCTATTCTATGGATGCTGGAAATTACGGGAATCTTGTTTCCGGTCTTTATGCTTGGAAAAGTTCTTTGCCGGTAAATGGTTTTATCACAAACTGTACAGACTCTTTATTTTTGGATTCTTTTGGAAAGTGTAAAATCTTGGATGGAACAACTCCAGAGGGCAAAAAAGATGCAACAGACCCTGCCAATCCGAAAAATCTCGAGCGATTAGAATCTGTGTTCAATACAAATTCTCTGCTATTAAAGGGTTTGGTATTTCCTTCTATTGTTACGGAAAAAGACAAGGTTCAAGCTTGTAAAGAAGCTTACGAAAAATACGGATATTTTCTTGATATGCAAAGTTCATTAGCTTATGGAGCCGCTCTCAAACAAAGTGATACAATTATGGATCAAGACGGCTCTGTTGTTTTAATTGCAAGAAATCATCCTGGATTAGCAGAAACAGAGATAAAACATATTCTTGGAAAATCTGTGAAACTTCCAGAATCTATAAAAAAACTTTACGAAAAAGAAAATGATAAAAATATCATAGAACCTGATATAAAAAGTGTAAAAAAGCTCCTAAAAATGTATTTTTAGTTTTGTCAAAATGAATATGTTGTATTATAATACAAGTATATTTATTTTGATATTTTGGTTTTCCAGTATTCAAGTTAAATAGAGAGCTTTTTCAATCCTTACAGGAAAGGGACTGATAAATTATTCCTTGTTCGTTTTGCTTTTTATCGGTCCTTTTTTCCTTTTTACCTTTTCAGTTTTTCTTTCCATTTTTTATATATCTTCTTTCTAATTTGTAAAATATCCTAATTATTTTCTTTTTTTCAAAAAATAATTTTATTAAATCGGTTAATTAAGTTTGACATGTATCTTTTAATGTGATACTATTTTTTTTAGTTAATTGGTTTTTTCAATCAACTAACATAGACTTCTATTAAGTCTATATTAACGAACAAAGGATAAACTTTTATGAAATTTGGACATTTTGACGATTCTGCAAGAGAATATGTTATCGAAACTCCACAAACTCCATATCCATGGATTAACTATTTAGGAAGCCAAAAATTCTTTTCTTTGATTTCTAACACAACTGGCGGTTATTCATTTTACACAGACGCTCGTTTACGTCGTCTAACTCGTTATCGCTACAACGATATGCCTCTTGATAACAATGGGCACTATTTCTTTATCAAAGATGGAGATGCTATCTGGAATCCAGGTTGGCAACCATGTCAAACAAAACTTGATTTTTATGAATGTCGTCACGGGTTTGGTTATTCAAAGTTCACAGCAAAAAAAGATGATTTAAAAGCTGAGGCATTATACTTTGTTCCAAATGCAGACAATGCAGAAGTTGAAATGATTACACTTAAAAACGAAGGAAAATCTGACAAAAAAATCAGTTTAGTTTCTTTTGTTGAATGGTGTTTGTACAACGCTTCTGATGACTGCCAAAACTTCCAAAGAAACTTCTCTACTGGTGAAGTTGAAATCGAAGGAAGTGCAATTTACCACAAAACTGAATATCGTGAAAGAAGAAACCACTTTGCTTTCTATTCTTGTAACGAAAAAATCGACGGATTTGATACTGATCGGGAAACTTTCTTAGGTTTGTACAACTCTATTTCTGCACCAAAAACTGTTGTAGAAGGAAAATCTGGAAACTCTGTTGCTGACGGTTGGTCTCCAATTGCTTCTCACAGATTAGAAGTTTCACTAAAAGCTGGTGAAGAAAAAACATTTGTTTTCGTTCTTGGTTATATCGAAATGGAAGATGACAAAAAATTCCTTTCAGATGCAGACAAGAAAAAAGCATTAGACGCAGGTTTACTACGCACAAACACAGCAAGTGGCGTTATCAACAAAGAAAAAGCTTATGCTCTACAAGAAAAATACAACTCAAAAGAAAAAGTTGAAAAAGCATTGGCTGAATTAAAAGCATTCTGGGATGAAACACTATCTCACTTCACACTAAAAACAGAAGACGAAAAACTTAACCGTATGGCAGTTTGGAATCAATATCAATGTGTTGTTACATACAACTTTGCTCGTTCTGCTTCTTACTTTGAAAGTGGAATTGGCCGTGGGCTTGGTTTCCGTGATACAAGCCAGGACATGCTTGGTGCTGCTCACCAACTTCCAAAAGAAAGAATCCGTGAACGCTTGTACGACGTTGCAGCTACTCAATTTGAAGACGGTTCTGCATATCACCAATTCCAACCACTAACAAAACGTGGTAATGCTGATATTGGTTCTAACTTCAACGACGACCCACTATGGCTAGTTCTTGGTGTTGGTAACTACATTCGTGAAACTGGAGATGTTGATTTCTTGAAAGTTGACGTTCCATTTGATAACTCAGAAACAAACAAAGCAACAATGTTTGAACACTTACGCCGTTCTTACAACTACATTCCAAATCATCTAGGGCCACACGGACTTCCATTAATTGGCCGTGCAGACTGGAACGACTGTTTGAACTTAAACTGTTTCTCTACAAATCCTAATGATTCTTTCCAAACTTGTACAAACAAAGAAGGCAAAAACGCAGAATCTGTAATGATTGCTCAAATGTTTGTTTACGTTACTCCAGATTACGCTGCAATGTGTCGCTTAATGGGTGATGAAGCAGAAGCAAAACGAGCTGAAGAACTATGTGCAAAAATGGAAGAAGCTATTTGTACAGCTGGTTGGGACGGAGAATGGTACGTTCGTGCTTATGACGATTTTGGTAACAAAATTGGTTCTAACGAATGTGAAAATGGTAAAATCTACATTGAAACACAAGGTTTTGGTACAATGGCCAAAATCGGTAAAGATAAAGGATATCCAGAAAAATCTTTGGACAGCGTAAAGAAATATCTTGATTCAAAATATGGTATCGTAATTTTATGGCCAGCATATCAAGATTATCACGTTGAACTTGGTGAAGTTTCTTCATATCCACCAGGATACAAAGAAAACGGTGGTATCTTCTGTCACAACAACCCATGGGTAATCATTGGTGAAGTTGTAAATGGTCGCCCACAAGACGCTTTTGAACACTACAAAAAGTTTGCTCCTGCTTACATTGAAGATATTTCTGATGTTCACAGAGTTGAACCTTACGTTTACTGCCAGATGGTTGCTGGTAAAGAAGCTCGTCGCGAAGGTGAAGGTAAAAACTCTTGGCTAACAGGTACAGCCGCTTGGAACTTTGTAACACTTTCACAATATTTGTGTGGTCTACGCCCAAGCTACGACGGTTTAGTAATTGAACCTCGTCTACCAAACCACGTTAAAAACGCAACAATGACTCGTGTTTTCCGTGGAGTTGAATATCAAATCGAAGTTGTAAACAACTGCAACACAGGTAATGTAGTTCTTACAGCAGAAAACGGTACTGTAAACGGTACAGTTGTAAAAGCAAATGACGGTGCAAAAACTGTAAAAGTAAAAGCTGTTATTGGCTAAAAAAATGATGTAAGGTTTTCTGAAAGCAGACAATCTTACATCAAACTTAATATTTTGAAAAACTAGTTTGCCAACCTCCTGCAAACTGATTTTATCATACACAACAACAATAAAAACCCTTTTTTTCTCGCCCTGTAGGCCTCCCTCCTGCAGGGTCTTTTTTTTGGAGAGATAATTTTTCTTCTTGTAAAAAAAGCAATCACTTTCCTCTAACTTGCGTACCATCAATTTCACAAGGATAAGGCTCAACATAGATTGGTTTCCCATCCACAAAGCCAACTCGCAAAACTAGACTTTCTGTAGCTCCAGGGATTTCTTCCATTCCTGGAAAAACAAAATTTCCAAGTCCATAGGCGATTATTCCATCTTTATATCGCTGAATCGGTTGTAAAACGTGAGTATGGCTTTCAAGCACAAGACTAACACCAGAATCGATTAACTTTTCAGAGAAATCTTTTTGAGCCTCGTTTGTTTTAAATCCGTACTCATCTCCGTCGTGAACACTAGCAATTATTAACATTCCTTGTTTTTTCAATTCTTTTACGGACTGGAAAATTTTGTCGTTTTTCCAAAGCACTCCAGGATTTTCACCAGTTGCAGCCACATTTGCACCATCAAAACCAGACCTTTCCTTTGGATAAGCACCCACAGAAATAATCGCCACATTTTGATTTTTCACCTTTGTAATGTAAAACTTGGAGGCTTCTTCATAATTTTTTCCAACTCCACTAGTTGCAATACCAGCTTCTTTCAAAGCATTGATAGAATCTAAAAATCCTTTTTGCCCATAATCAAAAACGTGATTATTGTTTATCATTAAATAATCAAACCCAGCATTTTTTAGAGGCGACAAAACTTTTTTATCAAATTTAAAATTATAAGTTTTTGGTAAAATCTCATTGTGATATGTAATGGCACCCTCAAGATTTCCAAGAGTCAAATCTGCACCTTGCAAAATAGGTAAAGTATCCGCAAAAACCCTAGCCAACCCATCTTTGTAGTAAATCAAGATTTCCTGAACGCCCCGACCAACCATCATATCCCCTACTCCAGCAATAAAAAGAGGCGTTAAGTTTTCAGACTTCTCTACCAAAGTAATATTACAGTTTGTATCTGAAAAAGCTTTTTCTAAAAAATTTTGTATTTCATCACGTGAGTTTTCATCAAAAAAACTACAAACAAGATAAGTATTTTCACGAAATTTATATCCTTCTTCAGTAACATATTGATTTTCAACTTTTACACCGCGATGATTTTCTGGAATTTTGTCAATTTCAGAAATGGAAACAGAAAAATCTGGAGGCAATTTTACATAATCATCGCTTTTTGAACTTGTGAAGTTCATTTCTACAGAGGGAATAAAGTTTTTTTCCCCGATTTTATATACTTTTTGATTTTCAAGTTTTTCCACAGGATTAAAAGGAAAATCCTTTGCCAAAGAAATATTTGCTACAATCTCAGAACTTGGTTGAAAAAGGTTTTGAATTAACCTGTTGAAAGATTTATCTTCTATTTTGGGTTTTACTTGATTCGTAAGATAAAAAGGTGATTTTTGGGAATTTTTGCCAAATTCTTTTTCAAAAACCGAAAACAATTCATCATAGATTTCTTGATTTTCCACAAATACCAAATATTGCTTCGGATTCCAAAAAACAAAAAATGTCAAAGTTAATATTAAAATTATGATTAAAATGTTAAATACAATTTTTACTTTCTTCATATTTTTTCAAATTATCTAAACTTATCTAAGATTTTTTATTGAATGACATAAGAGATTTACACTCCAAAATCGTCAAGAACCAAAGTTGCTTCTTTTGCAGCTTTCTCTATTGAAGATTTTACAGTTTCAAAAGTTAATTCCAAAATTGAATTATCGATCGAACTAAAAATACTATGCAAAAAACTGCCCACAAAAGTATCCCCAGCTCCAGTGTCTTCAATATATATTTGATTTCCAGCGTGATTTTTGGATTTTTTCACATTTTCTATCTCAAAGGCAGGTTGAAAAAACTCTTCTCCATCAAAATATACTTTTGAGCCTTTTGCTCCAAATTTTTCCACATAAACAAGACAACAATCTTGAGGTTTTTCCACATATTGTTTTAGAGCCGTCACCTCACCTTCATTGGCAAAAAGCAAAATATCCAAAGATTGACTTATATCCCAAAGCCTTTTTGCCACCGCTTCTGCCCCAAAAATGGTTCCACAATCAATAGCAAGGGGAATATTGTATCTGAAAGCCAAGTCCACAACTCGCTCTAAAACTTCTTGATTCAGAAATTGCATACCTTCCATCACAAAGCAACTGCTGTGAGCAAATCTGATTTCGTTTATTTGAGTGGCTTCGATTTGTTTTGCTGCTCCCACATTTACAGCGATGGCTTTTTCCCCATTTTTATTGTAAATCGACAAAAAGCGACCTGTTGAATCCGGCCTTGAAAAAAGCTGACATTCTACACCTTGCCTCGCCATTTCCTTTTGAAAGAACAAAGCATTTTCATCTCTATATTCTCTTTCCATTCCTGTAGAACCAGAAAAAAAGCACTTTCCACCAAGACGAGAAATTGTTTTTAAAATATTTACAGTAGTTCCACCTGTTTTTTTTATTTTTACATCAAAATTGGAAAAAAAATCTGAAAATTCTTCTTTATCAAGATGCAATGGTGAATTTGATTTTAATTTTGAGAAAATCAAATCATCAACATTTGGAACGAAAAAATCCACCATACAGTGTCCTAAACCGTAAAAGTAGCAATTTTTGTCGTTATTTTTTATCATTTATTATTCACCTTTGATTTTACAATTCTTTTATCTGATATTATGTAATCCACAGGGATGTCATTTGGTTCAGTTATCACTTTATCAATTATTTGAAAATCATAACAGTAACCTACAATTCCCAAGATTTTTTCCTTTTCAGAAGTTGAAAGAAGCTCTGCTAAAAATTTATCGTAATATCCTTTGCCTTTTCCCAAACGATTTCCTCGTTCATCAAAAGCCAACCCTGGAATAATAATCAGCGTTTTGTCTGGAATACTATTTAAATCAAGTTTATCTTGATTGGATTTTGGCACAGTAATTCCGTATTCACCGATTTCAGTTTGTTCAGAAAAATCTTCATCAGAATTTATGTAATAAAATTCCATTTTTTCATTTTCTGTTCGAGGTAAGCATAACATTTTGTTTTCGTTCAAAATTATATCTAATAATTGGTTGGTCTTAATTTCTGTACCATAAGAAACAAAGGTCAAAACACAAGACGCTTTTTTAAATAAGTCAAAATTATACAATTCAATTAAAGCTTTTTGACTTTGAAAATTACAATAATGTTTGTCTTCGTTTTGTTCTCTTAATGTTTGCTTAATCCTCTCTCTTAAATTAAGTTTTTCCGTTTTCATAAAGTATATTGTATCACTAAATTCTATAATCTACAAATTAGAATTTTATTATATTGATATTATATTAAGATGAAAGGGAAAATTTCCGATAAAAGTTTTATGAAATACTCACAAATAAAAATTGTAGCCTTATTATTTTTTATACTTGTTATACCATTTTTCTTTTCCAATGCAGAAAAGGGAAATATTCCAATCGATCAACAAATTCTCGAACCTATAAAAAACAGCCAAGAATTTCTTCAACGACAGGAAGGAACTTTGCTGGGGACAAAAACAGGTTTATATCAAATACAAAACAACAAACCAACTCTACTTTGGGAAAACGGAGAAGTGCTAAAAATTATCCGCACTGATGAATGGATTTTTCTAACTTCCAATGGGATTTTTGCTTCTTCGGATTTGGTGACTTTTGAGGACAGAAACCAAGGTTTGCCCTTTTATAAAATCAAAAAAATAGTTAATAATCAAAAACAATTTGTGGAACAAGTTGATGCACTGAAGGATTTGGCAATTCATCCAGAAAATCCAAAAATTATGGTAACCACCACAAAAGACGAAACTTTTTTGACTTATGATGGGGGAAAATCTTGGAAATCGTTAGGATTTTCGGCAAAAACCAATGGAGCAAAAGCAGTTGCAGTTTGTAATATGCCAAATTCTAAGGGAATTGATATTTTAACAGTTTTTTCTGTTCACTCAATTTATGGCATCTCTTATATTCACCCAGAAATTGCTTCTCCAAAATGGATTGATATAACTGGAGGATTTGAAAATCAACCATCAATTTCTTATCCTGATGAAATTTCAGATTTGCTAACAATAAGAACTTTTGACGAATCTCAAAACAAGATAATAACAGAACTTTATGTTGCTCAAACTTATATGCCTTGCATTTATCGATTAAATTGGTCATCAAAACGTGGCGAACTTTTAGGAAAAGACACTGAGCCTCTGAGCACAATCGAAAGTATTTTCACCAGTGGCAACAAAATCGTTTACGTAAAACCAAGCGGATTTGGAAGTTTTGATTTACCAACCAAAACTTTCGATAACAATCCAGATTTTACAAAAGAATGGAAATCCATAGCTTCCCGTGTTGAAAACACACAATGTATGTACATTCCAGAAAACGCTTCTAGTTTTGGACAAGCTGTTTCTCTAAACGAACTTTGGCTTTTGAATCCAGATAAAATTTATTCATCTTATATTGATAAAATTGATGGAAAAAAAGCTTTGTATATTCCAGCAGGACAAGCAACTCCTGGGGAAGATTTACAAGAATTCTTGGATATTATGAAAGAAAACAAGCTAAACACAGCTGTAATTGATATGAAAGACGATTACGGACTTTTACGCTATGTTTCAAACGATGATTTTGTAAATCAAAAAGCTGTTTCCAGTATGTACGCCATAGATTTAGATGCTTTTGTAAAACAATGCAAACAAGATGATATTTACCTTGTGGCCCGAATCGTTGTGTTTAAAGACAGAAATCTTTGGCGTTACGGTGGTGGAAAATATGCCATAAAAGACGCTTATTCTGGAAAATCTTGGCAGGGAATCCGCCGCTACAACGACGTGCTTGATGAAAACGGAAATGTAATTGGAGAAGAAGCTGAATATTATGATGAACACTGGGTAGACCCATATTGCGAAGACGTTTGGGCATACAACGTGGCAATCGCAAAAGAACTTATATCCAGAGGTTTTGACGAAATCCAATTTGACTATATTCGCTTTCCAACAGACGGTCTAAATCTTTCCAACGTAAAATACACTTGGCGAGATTCTGGCATGGAAAAAGAAGGAGCTTTAATGTCTTTCCTAGCTTATGCCAGAGAAAATATAGATGCTCCAATTGGAATTGATATCTACGGGGCAAACGGTTGGTACAGAAGTGGCTCTAGAACAGGCCAAGATGTAGAAATGCTTGCAAACTACGTTGACGTAATTTGTCCAATGTTCTATCCAAATCACTTTGAAAACAACTTTTTGGCTTATCCTCCAGAAGTTGAACGACCTTACCGTATCTACTTTTATGGTTGTTACAGAAACTCTGTAATCGCTAGAAACAAAGTACTAATTCGTCCTTGGTTACAGGCTTTTTACCTAGCTGTTTCTTACGATAAAAAGTACTACAACGAAGACTACGTTTTACGGCAAGTTTACGGAACTCGAGATTCCATCGACAATGGATATATGTACTGGAACAATTCTGGTCGTTATGCAGACATTAGCCCAGACCCAGGAGAAACTCCATATCCATGGTCAAATGTGGAAGCAAGTACAAAATATAGAAAACCTGCTTTACAAGGACCCAAAACAACACAAGAATAATCATTTTTCTTAATTTAAAGGGGTTTCCAAATCGGATTCCCCATTTTATTTAAAAATGAAGATAAGTAAATACTTCGACACAATTTTAGGAGAAAAAACTATGGAAGAAATCTTAAATTGGGGAATCCAAGTTATAAAAGCAATTCAAACCGTAACCTGTGCCCCACTTACTTGGATAGCAATTTTTATACATCACGTTTTTAACGCAGGAATATATGTTGCAATTATTGGAATCATCTTTTGGGGCGTTGATACAAAAAAAGGTTTTAAGCTTGGAACCGCTTTGTTATTTTCCACCAGTCTAAACGTGGCAATCAAGAACTTTTTCCAAGTTCCTCGTCCATACACAATTGACCCTTCCGTTGCAACAGGCGCTTCAGAAACAAGTTTTGCCTTCCCTTCTGGACACAGCCAAGGGGCTGCCACATTTTGGCCCTTATTAGCAGGACTTCAAAAAAATTGGAAAAAATGGGCAAAAATCCTTGTGGGCTTATGCCTTCCACTTTTAGTCGGACTTTCTAGAATGTACCTTGGGGTTCACTATCCAACAGACGTAATTGTAGGCTTAGCTCTGGGCTTCCTAATTTCTTGCGGAGTTTTACTTTTCTGGGATAATATGGCTTTTTATATTAAACCTCTTAGAAAATCTCTCAAAGTTCTAGCCGCTGCCTTAGTTTGCTTTTGCTTAAACGCAATTTCTATGACAGATACATCCTATTCAGCCCTACTTTTCGGTTTTTTAACCGGATACATTTTCCTTACAGAAAAAGGTTCATTTTCTGCTGCCAGTGGCACAATTTTACAAAAGGTTTTGCGTATTATCCTTGGATTTGTTATAATAGCAGCCATCTACTACGGATTAAAACTTATTTTCCCTGGAAAAGAAAGCAATTTGTACCAACTATTTAGATTCATTCGCTACGGTCTTGTAGGATTTACAGCCACCTTCCTAGCACCAAAACTCTTTGTAGTTCTAAAACTTGCATCCCCAGTTTCAAAATCCGAAGAAATTGTAGAAGAATAACTAAAAGGAAACCCAATGATTTCAGCTTCATCCTACACTCCAGAAGAGCCAATATCAGCCATTGCAACCCCATTAGCTCCCGGTGCCCTTGGCATAGTTCGCACCTCAGGAAAAAACGTCATAGAACTAGTTGCAAAAGTTTTTTCACGACCAAAAGCACTAAAAGAAGCCAAGGGCAATACTTTGGTTTACGGCTGGATTCAAGACCTTTCTGGCAACAAAATTGATGAAGTAATGCTTGGAGTTTACCGCTCTCCAAAAAGTTTTACTGGAGAAGAAATGGTAGAAGTTTTTTGCCACGGAGGCACAAGCCCAGTTTTAGCAATCCAAAAACTCTTTTTATCAATTGGATTTTCAGAAGCTCAACGGGGAGAATTTTCATTCCGTGCCTACATCAACGGAAAATCTGACTTAACAAAAGCAGAAGCCATAAAAGAAATCATAGATTCAAAAACAGACACTAGCCGTGGTCGAGCCGCAGACAGACTTTCTGGCTCATTAAGTACAGAAATCCTTGAAATAAAAAATCTAATCATTCGCACAATCGCTTCTATCGAGGCAGAAATCGAATATCCAGAAGATGAAGAAACCATTGCAGATGCCTTTGATTCTACAGAACTTCTTAAAGCAAAAGCCAAGCTAGAAGAATTGAGTAGCTCTTGGGCAAGTGAAAAACTCTACCAAGACGGAGCCAAAATCGTTCTTTGTGGAAAAACCAACGCAGGAAAGTCTAGCTTGTTTAATATCCTCCTAAAAGAAGAAAGAGCCATTGTTTCAGACATTGAAGGCACAACCAGAGACTTTATTGAAAGCTGGATAAACTTTGACGGAATTCCAGCTCGGCTTTTCGACACCGCAGGGCTTCGAGAAACCTCTGACTTTGTAGAAAAAACTGGAGTAGAACGCTCCTACGAGCTTACAGAAGAAGCTGATTTGATTTTATATCTAATCGACAGTAGCACAGGCTTAACAAAAGATGATGAACAGATTTTAGCCGATTTACCACAAAATATCCCCCTAATAAAAGTTTGGAACAAAGCAGATAAACTTTCAGAAACTTCTTCCCAAGGAAAAAATCCGGCTTCAGAAAAAGATAATTACGCCATTAGTGCAAAAACCGGCTTTGGTCTAGCTGAACTTGTGGCTGCTGTAAAAGAAAAACTTTCAAAACAGGGGCAAACCACAAGAGCAAGAGCCGGCCTTGGTTCAGAACGCCAAAAGATTTCCTGCGACGAAGCCTTAGCCTCTGTGAACCACGCCATTGCTTCCCAAGAACTTGGCCTTGATGCTGTTGTGCAAGACCTAGAAGACGCACTAGATGCCCTTGCAGAATTAACTGGAGAAACAAGCCCTGACGACATTTTAGAAAACATTTTTTCAAGATTTTGCGTTGGAAAATAATTTTATACATTTTCAAAAAAAGAGGAGATTTTAAGAAAATGGGAGAAACAAAAAAAAGAGAAACCCTTGCATCTCGCCTAGGATTTTTGTTTTTATCCGCAGGTTGTGCAATCGGACTTGGTAACGTATGGCGATTTCCATACATTACAGGAAAATACGGAGGAGGAGCTTTCGTTCTTCTTTATCTAGTTTTTTTAGTAATTTTTGGTTTACCAATTATGGTCATGGAATTTTCAGTTGGTCGAGCTTCTAGAAAAAGTATTGCAAAAGCCTTTACAGAACTAGAACCAGAAGGCAAAAAATGGCACTGGTACAGTTATTTGGCAGTGGCTGGAAACTATCTTTTAATGATGTTTTACACCACCGTTGCAGGTTGGATGTTAGCCTATTGTTTTTACACATTAACAGGACAATTACAAGGTTTAGATTCAGCTGGAGTTACCGCCTTTTTTAACAACGGACTTTTAGCAAATCCTGGAAAACTATTATTCTGGATGTTTTTAGTTATTATCGTGGGATTTTCAATTTGTGCCATCGGACTTCAAAACGGAGTTGAAAAAGCCACAAAATTTATGATGTCAGGCTTGTTTGTAATTCTAATTGTTTTGGTAATTCGCTCCCTTACCCTACCAGGTGCAAAAGAAGGATTAAGCTTTTTCTTAAAACCAAACTTCAAAAATATGGTTTCAGACGGACTTGGTGAAACAATTTATGCCGCCATGGGACAATCATTTTTCACATTAAGTCTTGGAATTGGCTCCATGTTGATATTTGGAAGTTACATCGAAAAGAACAATTCCCTAACAGGAGAATCCATAAACATTATGCTCCTTGATACAGCAGTTGCAATTATGTCTGGGCTAATTATTTTCCCAGCAGCCGCTTCTTACAACGTGGACGCAGGAGCAGGTCCTGGACTAATATTTATCACCTTGCCAAATATTTTTAACTCTATGGCTGGTGGCCGCCTTTGGGGAAGCCTTTTCTTTATTTTTATGAGTTTTGCCGCTTTAACTACAATCGTTGCAGTTTTTGAAAATATTGTAGCCTTTGGAATGGAGCTTTTCGGACTAAGCCGCAAAAAATCCGTTTTAATAAATATTGTGGCAGTTACAATTCTTTCTATTCCTTGTGCTTTGGGCTTTAACCTTTTAAGCGGATTTACACCACTTGGAGCTGGTACAAACGTTCTTGATTTAGAAGATTTTATCGTAAGTAACAACCTTCTTCCTCTCGGCTCATTGATATTTGTCTTGTTCTGTACACTAAAAGCTGGTTGGGGCTGGGATAATTTCATCCAAGAAGCAGATACTGGAAACGGTATAAAATTCCCAAAAAACAAATTTATTAAATTTTACGTAAAATATATTATTCCGCTAATTATTATTGGGATTTTTATCTACGGATATTTAGAAAAATTTGTGCTAAAATAATTTTATAAAATTTTTGGAGATTTTTATGAAAAAGACATTTTTATTGATTCTAATTTTTTCATTGTTTTGCGGTTTGACTTTTGCAACTGATTCTGTTGAAGGATATTGGATTAGCGTTGATGAAAAAACTGGAAAAGAAACAGCAGGTTGGCAAATCTGGGAAGAAAATGGACAACTTTTTGGAAAAATTCTTTCTATAGCAGGAAAACCACAGGATACAAAGTCTGGAGCCAGTGGAAAATCCTATGACAATTTCTTAAATGGTGCTGATTTGGGAACTGTGCAAGTGGCAGGAACGACTTGGATTTGGGGATTAACAAAACAAGCAAGTGGCAAATGGGCAAACGGATACATCATTGACCCAGAAAGCGGTAGCCGCTACAAATGCAAAATCACATTCCACAAAGCAGATGGGACAAAATACAAAGAAGATACACTAGAAATGCGTGGCGAAGTAGGACCTTTTGGAAGAAGCCAATTCTGGAAAAAGGCAACAAAAGAAGCCGCAAGTGGTTTACGCTAAAAAAAGAGCCTGTTCATTTGCATAATTGAATGAACAGGCTTTTTTTATGATTTTTTTGATTTTACATCCGAACAAAGGCGGCGTTGGCGTGTCCGCTTAAACCTTCTGCGTGTCCAATAATATTTGCAGCCTTGGTAGAAGCTTTTACCCCTTCTTTCACGCTGCCATCAGAGTTTTCCTCTGTTCGTAAAGTTGTTACAGTTTTCAAAAAGTGGCGTACACTTAACCCACCAGTAAACTTTGCAGTTCCCACAGTTGGCAAAGTGTGATTTAGCCCTGCTGCATAATCACCAAGCACTTCTGCTGAACGGTGGCCAATAAACAGTGAGCCAAAATTGCGGCATAAATCCACAAGTTTTGCCCGTTGTGCAGTGTCTTCAAAAGCAAGTTCTAAGTGTTCAGGTGCTTTTTCATTGGCAATTTTACAAGCCTCTTCATAAGACTCACAGAGAATAATCATTCCGTTGTTTTGAATACTTTGAATTGCTGTGGTAGCTGTGTCAAGTTTTTCTAGCTGAACATCAATTTCTTTAGAAACAGCTTCTGCAAGAGATTTTGAACAAGTTACCAAAATACTTTGAGCGTCTGCGTCGTGTTCTGCCTGAGCAAGTAAGTCAGCTGCAACCCAAGCAGGATTTGCACTATCATCAGCAATTACAAGAACTTCAGTAGGACCTGCAATAAAATCAATTCCAACCTCGCCATAAACAATACGCTTTGCTTCAGCCACAAACTTATTTCCAGGTCCTGCAATAACTTGCACCTGTGGAATTGATTCTGTACCATAACACATAGCACCAATAGCTTGAGCTCCACCAACAGCAAAAACCTTGTCTACACCACAAATATAGGCTGCTGCCATAATTCCCTTGTCTGCATAAGGTTTGTCCTTGTTTTCAGGGTGAGGCATAGGTGGAGTGCATAAAATCACTTCATCACAACCAGCAGCCTTTGCAGGAGTAACACCCATAATCACACTAGATAAAAGTGGGAAACGCCCAGCTGGAACATAAATACCAGCTCTTTCTACAGGAATAGTTTTTTGCCCAGTAAAAAGCCCTGGACGAAGCTCAACTTCAAAATTTGTAAAACACTTACGCTGTTCAGCAGAAAAAGCCAAAGCCAAGTCCCGAGAATAACAAAGAGCATCATAAATTTCTGGGCTATTTGCTTTTAATTCATTAGCAGCAGCCTCTAAATCTTCTTTTGCAATCTCCAAAGATTTTGGACAAGCTCTATCAAACTGACGACTCAATTCAAAAATTGCTTTTTCGCCATGGTGTTTAACATCATCCAAAATTGTTTGTACTTTTTCGTGAACAGAAGAACCCAAAGTTCTTGGCTTGAAAAAATCTTCTGCTACATCTTTTGAATTAAGAATCCGAATCATGTTAAACCTCCATTAAATTAATCTTTTATTGTTATTACAGGGATTTGCTCACCAGCTATCCCTAATATCCAACCACAATCACGCAAGTCAAACACGGCACGCTGGCACAGCCGTGCCTCACATCTAGCCCCATCACGTGAGCCAAACACGGAATGCTCGCCAGAGCCATTCCTGACATCTAGCCCAATCACGCAAGGAACAATCCCCAACACCAGAACAAACTCCCCATGCCAGAGTCCAGAGGGCGGCTAGCCCTTTGGTCGTTCTTTTGGGAATGGTGGGGGTTTGGGGGAGAAAAACCCGTTTTATCGAAAAAAATGGGTTTTCCTCCCCCAAAAGCTGATTCCTCCCAAAATCTTGGGAACAACCTCCCCAATTCATAGGGAAAAATCCCTATATATATCCAGGTTCATAGGGGAATCCCCTATGAAAAAATCTTATTTCTTATGACGACGGTCTAGCTCGTCCATCACTTCTTTCCAAGTAACGTTTTCCTTGCACATAAGCACATTCAAGAAATAAAGCAAATCTGCACATTCCCAAATTACTTCTTCTTTTCCCTCGGCTTCTGTTACCTCTTCTGCTTCTTCTTCGATTTTTTCACGAACCCGCTTATCATCCAAAGAAGCTGTATAAGAACCAGGTGTTGGATTTGCAAGACGACCAGCCAATGTTTCGTAAAGTCTTTCCATTGTAGAACTAGCGTCTGCTTCAGCATTAAAACAAGTCCAACTTCCAGTGTGGCAAACAGGTCCATGAGGCACTACAGTTGCAAGAATAGTATCTCTATCACAATCAACACGAAGTTTTTTTACTTCCAAGAAATTTCCAGAGTTTTCACCCTTTGTCCACAAAACATTTCGAGTGCGGCTCCAGAAAGTTAATTTTTTAGTTTTAAAAGTTTTTGCAAAGGCTTCTTTGTTTGCATAGCCCATCATCAAAACTTCCCCAGAAGTGCTTTGAGCAATTACAGGAATCAAACCGCCACTTGTTTCAGCAGCCTTTTCCCAGTTCAAACACTCTGTAAAACATTCATCTAAGAAAACTTTTTCAGTATACAAAGCCATTCCCAATTGAACGTCGCAGCCCATTTTTTCAAGAGCAACCACTTCTTCCAAAGTAGAAACTCCGCCAGCCACCACAATTCGACATTTCACAGCTTCTCTAAGTTTTTTTGCCTGTTCCATATCAGTTCCAGACATACAGCCTTCTTTTTCCACACAAGTAAACAAAAGCTCAGAAGCATATTTTTCAGCTTCCTTTGCTCCCTCCAAAAGTGGAATTCCAGCAGTTTCAGTCCAGCCCTTTACAACAATATCCCCGTGAATAGCATCCACAGAAATGATGATTCTTTGCTTTCCAATAGTTTTTACAAGTTCATCTAAAAACTCAGTGTTTAAGATTTTTCCATTTGCTCTGTCATCAGCAGAAGCCCAAGCAGCAGACCCAATAATAACCTTTTCAGCCCCAAGAGAAATAAGCTCTTTTGCTTTTTTTACGTCTTTTATTCCGCCACCAACACGAACATTACCCTTTCTTAAAAGTGATTTTAAAAGTTCAGTATTTGCAGTTGTTCCCCGATGTTTTCCCTCTTGAATAATATTTCCAAGGGCTGCGTCTAAATCAATGATTGCAACTTCGCCAAAAAAGTTGAAATTTTCAATTAATGACTCTGCATCATCTCTTTCTAAAACTAAATCTTTTCCGTTTTTAAGCTGAACGACCTTTCCGTTCTTTAAATCAATAGAAGATATTACCATAAGAGAAAATGTACCAAATATATGGATTTAGTTCAAGATTTTCAACTACAAAGCGAAATCTTCCATATTTACAGCCTTCCCAAACCTCAAATAATAAACATAAACTCCAACACTAGATTCTTCCACATTGCAAAGAGCCGCCGCAGCTTTTTTATACAATGCTAATTGCACAATATGTTCCTTCGGATTTACAGTTCCATCACTTTTGAAATCAACAACATAAACCTTCCCAGACTCATTTTCCCTGAAAATCAAGTCCATTTGCCCATCAACAATAGAAAGCTTTTCATTGATATTCATAGCCAATTTGAAATCGTACTCATTTTTGCACCAATTAGAACTAGAAGCCATTTTTCCAAGCTCTGATTCCATAAAAGCTTTTGCCAAAAGTTTTGCATCTTCCTTAACTTTTGCAAACAAAGTTGGAGCTAATTTTTCAACTAGAACCGGAGGAAGTTGCAATTCATTCTTTTCTGCATACTCTCCATTTTTGAAAAAGTGTTCGATATAAGCGTGAACAATAGTTCCAAAGTTTGCATTATTAAAGCCGATTTCTTTTCCTTTTTTTTCAACTTCCTTTTTGATAATTTCATCAGTTTCTAGATTTTGGAAAAGCTTTGGAAAATTATACACAGTTTGATTATTTTCCAGTAAATCAATAGCTTCTTTTTCCTTCATCACATCTTCCAGCAAAACCTTACTAGGATTTACCTTATTTGAAGCAATAATCGGCGTTTCAAAAATCTCTGCATTTTCATAATCTAAAGATTTTTCCCTGATTAACTGAATGCGACTTTCCGCAACACTAGGATTTCTCTGTTTAGAAACATTTTCCACTTCATAAACATCAATTTCCTCATAAGAAAATGGAGCATCTGGTTTTGCAGTTTGAGTCGATCCATCCACATATTTTTCCAAAACCGGTTGTAGCAAAGAATAAAAGTTTGCACTCGAAGAATTATTCAGATTTCCAACTAAATATATTTCCTCTTCAGCTCGAGTAATAGCCACATACAAAACTCGACGACTTTCTGCCAATTCCTTTTTTATTTCATCTTCCCGAGTTAGCTCAAAAACCCAGCTTTTTTTAGTTTTTGGATCCAACATTGGATGCAAAGGCAACTTCACAGCTACACCCAACTCCTCATTATAACAAGCCGCCTTATCATCAGAATAATCTTTAGATTTGTCATTTATTCCAACAACAAAAACCACAGGAAATTCCAAGCCTTTACTTCCGTGAATCGTCATTAACTGAACAGCATTTCCTCTTTCCAACGGAATAGAAATATCATCCATATCATTTGGATGTTTTTCCATATTTTCCAAATCCAAAATAAAATCACTTAGATTTTTTTCATTAGAATCCGCAGTATTTGCCAAGGCAAAAAGAAAATCATACAATTCAGAATAAATTGCTACAGATTCCGCCCACATAGTTTCGTAGCAATAACCAAAATTATAAAAAACATAAGTGATAGTTTGAGCAATATTGTGATTTTTCAAAAAATCACGCAATTTTTTTACATTATCTATTGCCAGTTGATATTTTTCTTTTTCAGAATCAGGAAGCATATCCAAAATTTTTTCCGCAGATTCTCCTTCAAAAGGGCTTACAAAATATTTTTTCGCATTTCGTTCATCCACCAACAAACTTATCACTAAATTTGCAGAATCTGCTGAAAACCGTACAAATGGAGAATTTAGATAATTCAAAATCGCAAGTAAATCATCTTGATATACACAAACCCGCAAAAATGAAATTATATCATTGATTGGTGCATCGTAGAAAAAACTCTTTTGCTTTCCACAAGAATAAGTAATGCCAAACATCTTCAAAAACCGCTCATAAATATGCTGTTTTGTAGTAGAATATGAAAGAATCGCAATATCCTTTGGCTCATACATCTTTAGCAAATCCCTTATCTTTTCAGCTACAAAATAAGCCTCAGATTCTTCTGGAGAATAATAGTCTTTATTTTGAGACTTTTTTTCTTGCTCATTAACCATAACAAAGTGCATTTTTCTGTCAAAATTAGGATTTTCCAATTTTGATTTAGGAGCCTTTGTCAAATTGTAACAAGCTTCATAAGCTTCTAAATCTGGAGAATTCTCTTTAAAAACACCACCAGATAAAGGCTGATTTGATTCTTCGATTATTTTAATATCATCCTCAGAGACAACCGGATGTTTTACCCCGCCAAAAACTGAGTTAAAAGCCGCAATCAAAGCAGGAACAGACCGATAATTTGTCGACAAAGAGGCTTTTCCAGGAAGTTCACTAGAAAGAGCTCTAAAAACTTCTACATCAGCCCCGCGGAATTTATAAATTGATTGCTTTTCATCACCAACAAAAAACAGTTTTTGCGGATTTAAATCTTCCACAGCTGGAATTCCAGAAGAACAAATACCTTCTTTTTCAGCCAACAGATACAAAAGCTCTTTTTGCAAAATATTATCATCCTGAAATTCATCAATCATTATTGCTTTGTAGGATTTTTTTTCAATTTCTCTAACTTCAGGATATTTTAGTAAACAGTCGATACTTAAGGCAGCCACATCTGAAAAACTTAACAAGCCCATTCCACGCTTGATTTTCTCCACTTCATTTTGAAATTTTGCCAACAATTCAGAAATCCCTTTCAATTTTTCCTTGTAAAACAAGAAATTGAAATATGACATCATTTCTGGCAAAATTTCTTTTGCACTTTCCACATAAATCGAAACTTCCCCTTCTCTCCCTTTTATAAGTTTTGAAAAACTATAAAACCAATCATACCATTTTTCAAATTTTGGATTATCAACAAGATTATCTGGATTTTCTTCACATTCAATAAAATCAATTTGATTCATCAAATCTTGCAACTTTTGTTTCACAGAGGCTGTAGCATTATTTCCAAATTCTTCAAAATCCTTTTTCAAATCCACAAGAAGCTGATTTACTTTTTTTGCCCATTCTTGCCATTTAGATTTTGCAAAATCGATTTGTTTCACATAATTTCCAGCAAAATCAATTGGCTTTGAAATGGTAGAATTATTAAAAACTATATCCACAAAAAAATCTTTGGCAAAGTTTTCTGGCCATTTTGTACCTAAAAAAAACTGCAAATAGGGATTTTCTGCATTTTCAAGCAAAAATTCCACAGCTTTTTGCTTTATTTTATCCTTTAACAACTTTGTATCCAAAGAAAAATCTGGGGTAATTCCAAATTTGTGAATATTTGAGCTTACCAAACTTTTACAATAGGAATCCAAAGTTTGAATTTTCGCTTCTTGAAATTCTGCAATAGCTTTTAACAAGTTTTCTTTTTCTGTTGGTTCTGTTACTTTTTGAGAATAATCCAACAAACTTTTGTATATTCGAGAATACATTTCATTTGCAGCTTTGTTTGTAAAAGTCAAAGTCAATATTTCAGAAGGCATATATCCATATTTTGCCACCAAATAAACATATCTTGTAGCCAAAACTCGAGTTTTCCCAGAACCAGCTCCCGCACTTACACAAGCATTTTCCAAAAGACGAACTGTATTTTCTTGCTCTGGATTTTTCAATTCTGAAACAATATCTTCAATAGAAACAATTTTGTTATCTGTCATTTTTCATCTCCTGTGTTTTTCTTTCTTCCAGAAACAGCGTACAAAGCTCTACAGTTTTTCTTGTAAGAACATTTGTTACAATCACCTAATATTTTCATAGTTGGCAAACCAAGATTTTTTTCGAGAATTGCCTTTCCAAAATCAAAAGCCATTTCTTGAACTCGCTCCAAAACTGGTTGAAAGGCTTCCCTATCCATCTTTCCAGAAGAATAGATTTTCGTTTCTTTTCCATTTTCAATTGAAATAAATCCACTTTGTTGAACTTTTACTTTTTCCTTTGTTTTTTCCAAAAGATAAGTGTACAAAGCCAACTGAAAATCACTTGGATCTTCACCATTTTTTCCAATCAAACATGCTTTGATAGTTGGAGTTTTTTTGCTTTTGTAATCAACAATGTATAAATCTTCATCCTTTGCCAAAACCAAGTCAATTATCCCAGTGATATACACATCAAGTGGCAAATTTGGATTTTTTGAAGCATCTTCAAACTCGAGTTTTTTTGTCAAAGAATATTCGGTTTCATACACTTTAAATCCTGCATACTTTTGGGTAAAATCTTTTAAGAATTCAACAAGTTTTTTATGGATTTCAATTTTTTGAGTTTCCAAAATCTTTTTATTAATAAAGTTAGAATCATATTCACTCACAACTTGATTCAACAAAGCAGAAACCAATTTTTCGCCATCATCCAATACTTGAAAATCCACAATTTCAGCTTTTTTATATTTATTAAAATACAATTCTAAAACTTTATGTAAGATTTTTCCTGTATCCAAAGAACTTAACTCTGCTTTTTCTCTTTCATTGTAAATTCCCAAAATATTTCCAAAAAGCATTTTTTTCGGACATTCATAAAAACTTTTCATAGAAGTTGCAGAAATAATCACTTTATTCCCAGAAATAAAATAATTATCAATTAACTTTTGAGTTTCTTCATTTATTGTACCTGTTGATAAGAGAGCATCTTGGCTTGTCATTTTCCAGTTTTCAAAGTTTGATTTTTGCCTTGCAGTAATTTTGTCCAATTTTTCTTTTTTGCCAAGCCAAAAATCTTTTTCACCTTGAACAATGTCATAAATTCCCAAATCTTGGATTTGTTCCGCTTTTTCTTCATCCAACAAACTGTGAATAATACTGTACCCAGAATAGGAAAAAGTTGATGCAGAAAAATAGCTTGATTTATAACTATTTCGTAAATACATTTCCATATAAACCGCAGAAATATCAGAATCCACAACTTCAAACTGATTTTTTAGGTTTTTCGGCATAAAACTTAACCGAGGGAAAACTACAGAAAGATTTTTCTGAGTAGCATTTGGAATAATATGCAAATCAAAAGGAGCCGCAGCTGCAACCCGATATGGATAAATTCCCACACCCAAATTTTTTGGTTTGGCCAAATATTCTTTTTCTGTAATGTAATCCACAAAAAAATCAAAACAAGATGGCAAAGTCAAACCAAAAAAGTTTTTATCCTCTTCCAAAGACAATAAAATAGATAATTCCGAAACAATACGCCCCAAAATATCATTTGTTTCTTTTTGAAGCTCACTAACAGGAGTGTCTTGGTTTTCCAAATTGATTTCTTCAAAAAAATAAGTCCTAAATTTCCAATAATTTCCCAACAATTCTTTAAAACTTGCTGAATTACAAAGAGCTAAAATTTTATCCCGAAGAGTAATGTAATATTTTTTAATTTTATTATCGTTATCAACTTTTTCAAAAGCCATATCAAAAGGATATTTTGTTTGTCCATTTTCATCAAAAGAACACAAACAATTATTTTTTATACCAAAATTGATTAAACCTTGATTCAAACCAGGACTTTTCCAAAACAAACTTTCATTAGTTAATAGGTTTTGAATTGATGCAAAAGAAAATCCACTTTCATAACAATCTTTTAGAGAAGCAAACAATCTTCCAGAAAGATATTTTCCCATAGATTTTCCAATACGAGTCGTATAGGGAATCCCATATTTTTCTAATTCTCGCTGAATATAAGGCAAAAAGTTATCACTATCCGTAAGACTGATTGCCATTTTTTCATACGAAATATTATCAATTTCGTGAGACTTTTTAATAAAAAGCATTAACTGATGGATTTCCTGAGCAGAATTTTCAAAAAACTTCGCCTTAGGTTTTTCAAAAGACTTTTCATCACTCTGAAGTTTTTCCAAAGTTATCAATTTAATGTGAGAACTAGATGACAACAATTCCTTATATTCTTCAAAATCACTTAAACTTTCTGGAAAAAATATAATGTAATTTTTCCCTTCATCAGCAAAAGGAGGAGTTTCCCAAGCCGAATCAAAAAGATTATTTTCCTCTAAAAAAGAAGCATATTCTTCATAAAGTGCAAAATAATCCTCTTCGATTGGCGAAGCCTCTTCTCGAGTTTTTTTCAAAAAGTATTTTTTCTTCCATAAAGCCAGTTGGGGCAAAATTTTTACAATCCAATTTGCAAAAGATTGGGAAAATTCTGCATATTCAGTGGAAATCAGTTCTTGAAAAAGAGGTTTTTCATTGTTTTTTATCAGATTTTTATTTTTTTCGATTATGTTAATAGCAAAAATCTTTCTCATAATCGACGGAATAATATCCTTGTCTTGTCGCGTGGATTTTATAGACGATGTTTTAAACTTATCCCAAGACAAAAATCTTTCCTTTGGCAAAGCCTTTGGATAAGGAAGATTTTTCTCAAAACTATCGGTAATGATTTTTTCAAGCCACAAATCAGCAGCAATTTCAGTAGGAAAAATAAAATAAGTATTTTCATCAAAAATATACTTTAAAATAATATCAGATATTTCTTTCATAAGTAATATTATAGTCTATTTTGTGAAACTTGTTTAATAAAATTAAGGGATTTATGTTTTTTTAGTAAATTTATAAAATATTTAAAATTTGAAAATTACAAAAAAAAAGCTAACTCATCAAATTGATGAATTAGCTTTATGCTCCCCCGCCAGGGCTTGAACCAGGGACCCACAGATTAACAGTCTGTTGCTCTACCGACTGAGCTACAGGGGAATGTTCTCGAGTTCTCACTCGCAACGAAAACTATAATATATAATATAAAAAAAATTGTCAATAGAGTTAAGCTATTTTTGTTAAAAAAATCTTAATATCAAAAAAAAGGAGCAAACATCCCACTGGCGAAAAATCACCAACAGAAGTTTGCTCCCTGTTCTAGTTTATACGCTAAAAATTATTTGCGTTTTAGGTATTTAACACTGTCTAATGCAACAGCTGCAATAATGATAAATCCTTTGAACACGAATTGTAAGTTTGTATCAATTCCAAGGAAGGTTAGACAATAGGTTAAACTTGTAAAGATGATAACACCGATTACAGCTCCACCAATTTTACCAATACCACCATTAAAAGAAATACCACCAACAACACAAGCTGCAATAGCATCAAGTTCGTATCCCTGTCCAGTACCAGCACTAGCATTTGCTTTGAAAGCTTCTAGGAAGGCACCACAACCGTAGAAAATACCAGCCATGATAAATACACCCATTGTTACTTTGAAAACGCTAATACCACTTACTGCAGCAGCTTCAGAGTTTCCACCAACTGCGTACATATTTTTTCCGAAAGTTGTTTTATTCCAAATAAACCAAGCAACGATAATTGCGATTACAGCAGGAATAATCAATTTTGGGAAGGTGATTAACTGTCCATTTATTACACCTAAAATCCAGCGACCACCAATTAAATCTTTGATTGTTGAGTCAATTGAACCAACTGGAGTTCCACTTGTTCCGAAGAATAGTAAACCGTAGATAATCAATTGAGATGCCAATGTTGAAATAAATGGGTGGATTTTTAATTTTGCGGTAAATACACCAGCAAAACAGCTAAATGCCACACAGAGAATTACAGAAAGAGATAGAGCCATCAACAATCGAACAATCATTGGAATAGCTGTAAAATCCCAAGGTCCCATTCCAAAGAATGTTACAATGTTCATACCTGGGTGCAAAATCAAACCTGTTACAACAGCACCAAGAGCAACCATACGACAAATACTCAAGTCTGTACCAGCAAGTAGGATAAGTCCTGCAACACCAAGAGCGTAGAACATACGAGTTGAAGATTGTTCCAAAATTGTCAAAATGTTTGGCAAGGAGAACAATGTTCCGTTTCCAGAAATTGGAGCAACGATAATACAAACAATAAAGAAAACCGCAATAGCAAGATACAATCCATTATCAAGTAAGAATTTTGACAATTTAAACTTGTAGATATAATCTTTAAATCCCATTGCCATATCTTCAGAAAGTTTTGTTTTTCCATTTCTGAGATTTCTGTTCATTTGAACATGGTCAACTGAAACTTGATTTTTTGTATCCTTACATTTGTCAGAATTTGTTAAGTATTCTTTTTTTGCATCAAACAAAGCAGACTTATATTCTGTATTTTTGATTGCCTTTTCTTCTGGACTTTGAACGTTTTCAAGCAATTTATCAAAAGACGAAGCAATTTTTGCACAACTACTATCATAGTTATTCTTGATTTTTACAAGTTTTTCATTTTCTTCTTTGTTTACTTGCTTTGAATACACCTTGTACAAAGCATTAGAATATGCAACTGCTTCTTTTGAATATTTTGCATCTTCAGCTTTGTTTGCAGCAACAACAGTTTTAGCCTTTTCAATTTCAGCTTTGTATCCTTCAATTAAAGAAGTTTTTTCAGCTGGTTCTAGCATACGGTTTTTCTTTGTTGCCACAATTTGTTGATTTAATTCTTCTACACGATGAACACCATCTTTTCGAAGTTCTGTTAATAAATCTGTGTACTTTATGAGCAACTCATCTTCATTGAAAGAACTAATTTTTGCACCAGAAGCAAGTTCTTTTTCCTTTGCAACCTTTAATTGCTCAATTTCTTGTTTTAATGTATTTATATCCATAGTTTAACCTCTTATAGATATTTTGCAGAAAGTCTTAATAGAGTTTCTTGGTCGGTTTCTGATGTATTTACAATACCTGCCAATTTATGATTTGACATAACGGCAATACGATTTGTAATACCCAAAATCTCTGGCATTTCACTGGAAACAACGATAATAGTTTTTCCTTCTTTTGCCATCTTGATAATCAACTGGTAGATTTCGTATTTTGCACCAACGTCAATACCACGTGTTGGCTCGTCTAGCAAGAAAACATCAGGAGAGCGTTCCATCCACTTCCCAATAATTACTTTTTGTTGATTTCCACCACTCAAAGAAGTAATTAATTCATCTGCTGAAACACACTTTGTGTGCATTAACTTGATTTCACGATTGGCAGCTTCCCTCATTTTCACATTTGAAAGAATACCATTAGTTTTGTAACTATCAAGATTTGTAATTGTAGTGTTAAACTCGATAGAAGCCTTACCAAACATTCCGTTTAGTTTTCTTTCTTCTGTTACTAACGCAAAGTTGTAATCCATTGCATCTCTACTGCTATTAAAGCGAAGAGATTTTCCTGCAAGGATAATTTCACCAGAAGCGATTGTTCTAACACCAAACATTGATTCTAGCAATTCACTTCGACCAGCTCCAACAAGACCATAAAGTCCAAATATTTCCCCTTTACGCACTGTAAATGAAATATCTTCAAGAACTGGATCATACATTGTAGAAAGATTTCGCACTTCTAGATAATCTTCTCCTGGGACATTGTCTACATCTGGGAAACGCTTGTCCAAAGAACGACCAACCATTGCAGCGATAAGTTCGTTCATATCAGCATCTTTTTGCTTTTTCTCTAGAACTCGCACTTCTCCTGCAGAAAGATTATCACCAGCCACAGAGTTGATTTCCTTTTGCAAAACCATGTTTCCATCTCGAAGAACAGCAACTTCATCACAAATCTGGAAAATTTCATCCATTTTGTGAGAAATATATACAAAGGAAACACCTTTTTTCTTTAGATTATTTACAATTGAAAATAGTTTTTCAACTTCGTTTTCTGTTAAAGATGATGTAGGTTCATCTAGTACGATAATTTTTGCATCATAAGACACAGCTTTCGCAATTTCTACCATCTGACGCTGAGAAACAGACATCGTTCTCATAATGGTATTTGGATTAACATTCATACTCAAAGACGCAAACAGTTTATTTGCATCCTTTAACATTTTGTGTTCATCAATCACACCAAAATTCGTAGGATATCTTCCTAAAAACAAGTTATCTGTTACCGTTCTGTCCAAACATTGATTTAATTCTTGGTGAACCATGGCTACACCACTTTCAAGAGCCTCTTTTGGATTCTTAAAATCGATTGGTTTGCCTTCTAATAAAATTTGACCTTCATCTTTTGCATAAATTCCAAAAAGACACTTCATCATTGTGGACTTTCCAGCACCATTTTCGCCCATAAGTCCCAATACAGAGCCTTTTTTTATTGTAAGATTTATACCATTCAAAACCTTATTCTTAGCAAAAGACTTAGATAAATTCTTAAGTTCAAGAACAATTTCGGCCATATTATCTTTCCCTTAAAAAAAAGTTAAAAAAAATACCTGCAAAACATAGGCAATTTGCAGGTAATCCAGTAGAAAAACTGGTAGAGAAGTATTCTCTACCAGCTAAAACGTATTAGTATTTTAGTTTATCCAAGTAGTCTGGAGCTGAGTTTGTTTTAACCATATTGATTGCATAAGCATCAAAGTTGTTTAGGTTTGTAAACTTGTCTAGACATGAAGCTTCGTTTTGTCCGTCACCTTGAACTACTGTTAATTCGATACCCATTAGTGGAGCATAGTATTGTAGTGCAGGTAGGTATGATGATGATAGGAAGTTATCAGCAGCATTGTAGATAGTTAATAGAACTTTCTTTGTAGGAGCTGATGATTTTTTGATTCCTGCATCACGTGTACCAGCTGTGTAGTTTTTCCAGTTTGAAGCATTTACAGGACCGTTAAGAGCGAATAAACCTTTAACGTCTGCTTTGTATTCAACATCTGGTGTAATTTTGTTTCCGTATTGGTCTGGAACTGAAATACCTTTTGTATAAACGTCAGCACCTGTTAGACCATCTAGTAAGTTGCGTAGAACTTGTAGAGTACCTGCAGCTTGTGCATCTACGTTTTGTGATACTGTACCTGTTAGTTTTCCAGCACCAATAGCTTCGATTGCGTCAGCGTTTGCGTCATATCCGAAGATAGGAACACCAGCTGGGAAGTTAGAAGCTTGTAGACAACCCATTGCCATACCGTCGTTGTTTGAAACAACCATATCAATTTGTGTACCGAATTTTGTTGCCCATCCACCCATAGCTTCTGTAGCAGCATTAGCATTCCATGTAGAACCGTCAGTTCCTGTCATTGCTTTACCTTCAAGTTCAACTACTTTGAAAGTTTTTCCACCAACAACTACTGAACCGTCTTTTTTAACTGTAGGATCTGTAGAACCGTTCCATGTTCCTAAAGCTTTACGAATACCTTCTGTACGAGCTTTTGAGTCGTTGTGTCCAACGTCACCAATGCATAGTACGTAACCAATAATTCCATCACCATTGCGGTCGATAACAGCAGGATCAGCAGCTGCTAAGAAATCTGTAATAAGTTTACCTTGAACAGCACCACCACCAGCAGCATCAAAACCAACATAATAAGTTTTGTCACTCCAATTCATTGAAGCCATGTCAATAGCTCCAGAAACTGGGTCTGAAGGTTGACGATTGAAGAATACAAGTGGTTTGTCTTTATTAAGAACTAAATTTGAATCTTTTGCACCACCAGCAAAACACATACTTGCTCCCAAAACAAGTACCAATAAAACTAAAAGTGATTTTTTCATTTTTCCTCCTATTTGAAAACTCACTAAAAAAGTAAACTATGTTTGCGTATTTCGTGTTCGATAACGCTCATATCTTATTATTAACCCCTGTATTCCCTTTTGTCAAATTTTATTTCACTTTTTTTTATTATTGTTTTTTACGATTTTAATTATAAATAATATAAACAATTATAAAAATCAACGCGTGTTGTTTTTCACATAAATTAACAAAAATAAAAAAAATCTTGCATTTTTTTCATTGTCAGTTTATCCTATTTTGTGTACGAACACGAAAACTTTTAAGGGAATTTATGACTTTACAAGAAATCGCACAAGCTGCAGGAGTTTCTACAGGAACTGTTGACAGAGTTTTACATAATAGAAAAGGTGTTTCTCAAAAAACAAAAGAAAAAATCCAAGCAATTATTGAAGAAAATGGATATGAGCCAAATTTTATTGCACGGCAACTAAAAAACAATAAAACTCTAAAAATTGGCATTTTATTGCCAAAGTTAGGTAGTGGTTGTGGATATTATGCTGCATTACTTGACGGCATGAAAAATCAACAAAAACGTTTTTTACCTTTCAAAGTTGATTTGATGATAGAAGAATTTGACCGCTTAAAACCTTTGGACGCTGTAAAAAAAGGAGCAAAACTAATTTCTGAAAAAGTTGACGGTTTGATTGCAGCTCCTGTTGTTCAAGAAGATTTTTACGAGCTTATTCCTCATTTACATAGCATTCCGTATATTTTCGTAGATAGCCCTTTAAATTATCCTGGAGCAATATCCACTATTGTGCAAAACCCTTATAAAAGCGGATATTGTGCTGCTAGAGTAATGAAAATGCTACAAGGCAGCGGAACTTTTGCTTGTATCAAAATGTATGACAATGCTTACAACTTACTAGAACGAGCAAGAGGATTTTTGGATTTTTTCAATCACGATTCTGGCTCAAAAGTACTGGATGTAGTATGTGATGATTTTACAGAAATGGGCTTGTACAGTTTTTTAGAAGATTTTTATACAGCTCACAAAGATTTAAAAGGTATTTTTATTCCTCACGCAGAAGTTCAACTTGCTACTTATTACCTTGTGAATAATGGCTTGAAAAACAAAATCGCTTTGATTGGATTTGACTGCGTTCCTCAAAACAAACAAGCTCTTTTAGAAGGAACAATTGATTGTTTAATCGGACAAAGGCCAGAATCCCAAGGTGAAGAAGCTGTCAGACAACTTTATCAGCATATTATGTTTCACCAAGATATTCCACGAGAGGTAAATATGCCTATCGATATCTTTTTCCGTGAAAACATATAAAGATTACTCTGTAATATTTTAATATAATGTATAGATTTTCCACATTCAATACTTTATTATTCTGGAGATTTTTGATATATTAGAAAAATGACAACTACAGTATCTTTGGAAAAATGTTCCGAATATCAATTTGATTCCGTTTATGCAGCTCTAAAAAATTTGGTAAAAAATGTTCCACCACCAGATGTGAGTGGAAAAACAGTTTTACTTAAACCAAATATTCTTTCTCCAAAAAAACCAGAGTTTGCTATTTGTACTCATCCTGTAGTTGTGGGAGCTGCGGTAAAGCTCTTTTTGAAATTGGGAGCAAAGAAAGTTTTAGTTGGAGAAAGTCCTGCAACTGCAAATCCTACATCAGCAGCAAAAGCAACAGGAATGTATAGCCAAATTATTGATAACGGCGGTGAATGGGTAGAGTTTAGCGACCAAGTAAATGTAGATTGTCCAAATGGGAAATTGGTAAAATCTTTTGAATTTGCTTCCCCTTTTGCAGATGCTGATATCGTAGTTTCTCTTTCAAAATTAAAAACTCATCAATTTATGTCCTACACAGGAGCAATGAAAAATCTTTTTGGTTTAGTTGTGGGATTAAAAAAAGCCAAAACCCACTACCGATTTTCAAACAAACAAGATTTTGCAGCTTATCTAACGGACTTAAATCTTGCAGCAAATCCTCAATACGCAATCATGGACGCCATTGTTGGTATGGAAGGTCCTGGTGGACCTGGAAACGGAGACCCAGTTCAACTTGGATTTTTAGCTGCTTCGGACAATATTCTAGCTTTAGACTGGACTTGTGCTTCTATTGTTGGTTACAATCCAATGCAAATTCCAAACTTAAAAGACGCTTTAGAAAGAAAACACTGGTTAAACTCCCCAGAAGAAATAAAAACTGTTGGGGCTTCCATAAAAGAAATTACTCCCAAAAACTTTAAGATTGTAAAAGAATCTGCTGCCTCCACAACATTGCAACATATGTTACCAAACTGGTTAAACTCTTTGGCAACTTTTATTTTTGTAAAGACACCTAGATTTAACCCAAAAAAATGTATAAAATGTGGAAAATGTGCAGAAATTTGTCCGCCACAGATTTTAAGTTTTAATCAAGATAAAAAAATCGTAATGAGCGACAAGAAAAAATGCCTACATTGCTTTTGCTGTCATGAGATTTGCCCCGTAGAAGCTATTACTTTGCATAAATTTTAAATTAACCATGAAACCATGGAAGGCAAAAAATGAAAATTAAAGAAGTTCTTGATTCAAAAAAAGTTTCTATATCCTTTGAGATATTTCCACCAAAAAAACAATCTTCCTTTGATTCTGTAATGAATGCTGCCCTAAATCTTTGCTCACTAAAACCAGATTTTATGAGTGTAACCTACGGGGCAGGTGGTTCTACAAAAGGGAAAACCACAGAAATCGCCAACAAACTCCAATCAACTGGGAACACAGTTTCCCTTGCTCACCTAACCTGCGTTGGCTCTTCAAAAGCGGATATTAAAAAAGTTGCAGAAGAATTAAAAGCAAACAATATTGAAAATATCCTTGCTCTTAGAGGAGATTTGCCAAAACCAGATGCCAACGGAAATATGCCAGAAAATTTCGATTCTAACTGGGAAAACACTGGATACGCCCATGCTTCTGATTTGGTAACAGCATTAAAAAAGGATTTTAACTTTTGTGTTGGAGGGGCTTGTTATCCAGAAGGGCATCCAGAAAGCAAAAACAAAGAAGAAGACATAAACAACTTAAAATACAAAGTAGAAGCTGGTGTTGATTTTTTAACAACCCAAATGTTTTTTGATAATGATATGCTTTACAGCTTTTTGTATCGTATGCAATCAAAAGGAATTCACGTGCCAGTTTTGGCTGGAATTATGCCAATCACCCAACTTTCTACAATCACCAATGCCATCAAACTTTCTAACGCCTATGTACCAAGAAAACTTTTGATGATTGCAGACAAATTCCAAGATAATCCAGAAGCCTTAAAACAAGCTGGAATTGCTTATGCTACAGATCAAATTATCGATTTGATTTGTAACGGCGTAAAAGGCATTCACCTTTACACTATGAATAAGCCAGAAGTTGCTTCTGCAATTATGAACAATATTTCAAGCATTGTAAAAGCATCTCAATAAAGCTTAAAATCTAGAAAATCCTAAAACTTGCAAATTACAAATATCAAGGGGAAAGTTTATGAATTTTAGACAATTTTTGAATAATTGCATAAAAAATGGAGAACCTATTTTTTTTGATGGGGGCATGGGAACAATGCTTCAAAGTTCTGCTGCTGCAAATTATTCAATTCCAGAAGAAGTAAACTTTACCCATCCATATATTGTTAGAGAAATTCACACAAAATATTTACAAGCAGGGGCGGATATTGTAACAGCAAACTCTTTTGGAGCAACCCCTGTAAAGCTAAAGGATTTTAAGTTTTCTGCAAGTCACACAGTACAAACTGCGGTTTCTCTTGCAAAAGAAGCTGTAAATGCATTTTCTGTACAAACAAAAAGTGGAATAAAAGCTCCAAAGTTTGCCGCCCTAGACATTGGACCAACTGGCTGCCTTTTAGAACCAACAGGAAATCTCTCCTTTGAAGACGCCTACACATCCTTTGCCACTGTAGCAATCGCTGGAGAACAAGCTGGAGCCGATCTTGCAATTATAGAAACCATGAGCGACTTATACGAAACAAAAGCCGCTATTCTTGCTGTAAAAGAAACTACAAAACTTCCAATCCTTGCAACAGTTACCTTTCAGCCAAATCTTAGAACCCTTTCTGGAGCAAGTGTTATCACCTGTGTAACATATCTTGAAAGCCTTGGAGTAGATGCCATTGGCTTAAACTGTGGTGTAAGCCTTGAAAACGCAGAAACACTAGTAAAAGAATTTTGTAAATTTGCAACAGTTCCAGTAATTGTTCAGCCAAATGCAGGTTTACCAGTTTTAGAAAATGGCAAAACAGTTTTCAAAGTAAGCCCTGAAGATTTTGCAAAAGCCCAATTAAAAAACTGGAAAAACGGTGCCGCCATCTTAGGTGGATGCTGTGGCACAACTCCAGCCCATATAGAAGCCCTTTCCAAATTAGTAAAAGCCAACAAAGAACGAGAAAGTCTTAAAATCAACAAAAGTGCCACAAGAGTTTGTTCAGCAACAAAAACTGTTACCATTGGCGGCGAATACGGCCCAGTTATTATTGGAGAGCGCATAAACCCAACTGGCAAGAAAAAATGCAAAGAAGCACTTTTAAATGGTGATATGGAATACATCATCAACGAAGCAGAAAGTCAAATAAACGCTGGTGCCCACATTTTAGACGTAAACGTGGGACTTCCTGGCATTGACGAAAAAATGATGATGTACGACGCAATCTACACATTACAAAAAACCTTCACCACTCCCCTACAAATTGATTCCAGTGAAAAATCAGTTTTAGAACTTGCTATGCGCCGCTACAACGGAAAACCTCTTGTAAACTCTGTAAACGGAAAACAAAAAGTTATGGACGAAGTTTTCCCACTTATCAAAAAATACGGTGGGACAGTGGTTGCCCTTGCCCTAGATGAAAGTGGAATCCCAGAAACCGCCGAAGGTCGCATAGAAATTGCAAAAAAAATTATAAAAGAAGCAGAAAAGTACAATATCAAAAAAAGTGATATTATAATTGATTTTCTAACCTTAACCTGTGGAACCCAACAAAAAGAAGCAAAAGAAACTCTACGGGGCATTTCTCTTCTAAAAAAAGACCCAGAATTTGCAGATGTAAAAACAGTTTTGGGGGTTTCAAACATTTCCTTTGGGCTTCCACGGCGGGATATTATCAATTCATACTTTTTCAGTATGGCTCTAAACTCTGGTTTAGACGCTTGTATCATCAACCCACTTTCCCAAGGAATGATGGACGCTTACAAAGCCTTTAGAGCAATTTATGCCTACGACGAAAACTGCTTAGACTACATAAAAACCTACACAAACACAGTTGCCCCAACAGCTCTAACTTCAGCCACAACTCAAAATCAGGCTGCCCCACAAGCTACCCCAGCAACTACAGCAACAGCCGCCCCAAAAGATGAAAACACAACCGCTCCATCTTTGCTTTACCAGCTAATCATCAAAGGCTACGAAAATCAGGCAGAAAAGGCGGCAGAAGATTTACTAAAAACCACAAAACCAGTGGACATAGTAGAAAAACACATAGTTCCAGCCCTAGACGTAGTTGGAAAAGAATATGAAAGCGGGAAAAAGTTTTTGCCACAGCTACTACTCAGTGCAAACACAGTTTCAAAAGCCTTTTCTGTAATCAAAAAACACCTTGCAGAAACTGGAGAAACCCAAGAGACAAAGGGCAAAATCATAATGGCCACCGTTGAAGGCGATATCCATGACATTGGCAAAAATATTGTTTGTGCAATGTTAGAAAACTACGGCTACCAAGTTTTAGACCTTGGAAAAGACGTAAAAGCAGAAACCATCATAGAAACTGCGGAAAAAGAAAATATCAACGTAATCGGCCTTTCTGCCCTAATGACCACCACAGTTTTAAGCATGGAAACCACAATCCAAAAACTCCGTACCGCCGAAACCCAAGACAAAAAATACAAAATCATCGTAGGTGGCGCCGTTCTCACAAAAGACTACGCCGCAAAAATCGGAGCCAACTACTACGGCAAAGACGCCATGGCCACAGTAAACGCAGTAAAACAAATCTTCGGAAAATAATTTTCAAATTCTGAATACTGAATAAAGAAAAAAGATAATTAAGAATATAAAAATTATATACGTACTTATACACGGCACGCTGGCACAGCCGTGCCTAACATCTATCCCAATCACACAAGCCAAAAGCTAAAAATATCTAGAACCAACACACTTGCCAGAGTCCAGAGGGCGGCAAGCCCTTTGGTCGTTCTTTTGGGAAAGGTGGGGGATTGGGGGAGGAAAACCCGTTTTATCGAAAAAAATGGGTTTTCCTCCCCCAAACCTATAGTCCTATAAAATTCAAAACTTAAATTTTACTAAAAAACTTGCGTAAAACTAAAGTTTGGTGATATAATAAATCATTATGATATGGAATCCTGAACAAGAATGTATGAATCCTGCAAATTTGCAGACACTTCAATTTGCTCGATTAAAAAACCTAGTTGAGCATGTTTATAACACAGTTCCTTTTTACAAAAAGAAACTAGACGAGGCTGGTGTTAAACCAAGTGATATCAAAAGTTTAAAAGATATTGCAAAGTTACCATTTACTACAAAATCCGATTTGCGCGAAACTTATCCTTATGGACTTTTGGCAGTTCCACAAAGCGAAATCGTAGAAATCCACATGTCATCTGGAACAACTGGAACTCCTGTTGTAGATGCTTACACAGCAAAAGACCTTGATGACTGGGCAGAAGGAATGGCTCGTACTCTAAGTGCCGCTGGAGCTACCCACAACGACACAATCCAAAACGCCTACGGATACGGACTTTTCACAGGTGGTATGGGTGTTCACCACGGTTCTAGAAAACTTGGAGCCACAGTTATTCCAATTTCTTCTGGAAACACACAAAAACAACTTATGTTAATGCGAGATTTCAACACAAACCTTTTCACCTGTACTCCATCCTACGCAATGTACATGGCAGAACAAGCAAAACAAGCTGGAATCGACCTTCACGCACTACCAATCAAAGCAGCCTGTCTTGGTGCTGAACCTTGGTCAGAAAACATGAGAACCCAAATCGAAAAAGAATGGGGAATCAAAGCCTACGATATTTACGGATTAACAGAAATCACAGGTCCTGGTGTTGCCTTTGAATGTGAAGCTCAAAACGGTATGCACGTAAACGAAGACCTTTGGTATCCAGAAATCATTAATCCAGATACAGGAGAACCACTTCCAGACGGAGAAAAAGGTGAACTTGTAATCACAACAATTACAAAAGAAGGAACACCGTTAATCCGCTACCGAACAAGAGACATCACATACATTATGACAGATACCTGTTCTTGTGGTCGTACAACTCGCAGAATCCACAGACTTTATGGTCGCACAGACGATATGCTAATTCTTCGTGGTGTAAACGTATTCCCAAGTCAAATCGAAAACGCTTTGGCAGAATTTGGAATTCGCCCAGACTACATGATTAAAGTTGATAGAAGCGAAGTTACTCACCTAGACGAAGTTGAACTACACATTGAAGTTAGCCCAGAACAATTCGATGACGAAACCAAAGGAATGGAAGCCCTAAGAAATAACATTACTTCTGTTATGAAGAGCAAACTTGGAATTATGCTAAAAGTTAAACTTGTAGAACCACAAAGTTTACCAAGATTTGAAGGAAAAGCAAAAAGAGTTATCGACAACCGCAAACTTTAGAGTTAAACTTTAAGTATAGACTTTTTTAGGAGTTTTTATGAAAATTAAACAGATTTCTATCTTTTTGGAAAATACAGCTGGACGTATTGCTGATGTTACAAAAGTTCTAAAAGACAACAGCATTAACCTTCGTGCAATTATGATTGCAGACACAGCAGATTTTGGTATTCTTCGCATTATCACAGATGATTCAGACAAAGCTTTGTCAGTGCTAAAAGAAGCAAAATTCACTACAAAAACAACAGATGTTCTTGCAATTTCAATTTCAGACCAAGTTGGTGCTTTACACGATGTTATGGCATTGTTCCAAAACAACGGAATCAATATCGAATATTTGTACGCATCTCTAGAAAAAACTGGGGACACAGCAATTATCATCTTCAAAGTGCAAGATGCAGACAAAGGTCTAAAAGTAATCGAAGAAAACGGACTTTCAACAGTTGGTAAATTCTAAAAATTGCACAAATTGATTTTCAGAAAGGTTATCTTAAGGGCAACTTTAAGATAACCTTTTTTTTATTTTTTCTTGACCTTTTTTTCAAAAATTTGTATCTTTTAAATAAAGATTGAACTCAATCTAATTTTACAAAACTTATTTTCTTAATCCCAAGGAGGATTTTATGGCATTAGTAAACGCAACATCAGAAACCTTTGAAAGAGAAGTTTTTAACACAAACGGAACAGTTTTAGTTGATTTTTGGGCAGCTTGGTGTGGACCATGCCAAATGCTCAGTCCAATTCTTCACGAAGTAGCAGAAGAACACCCAGAAATCAAAATCGTAAAAGTAAACGTGGATGAAAACGAAGATTTAGCCATGAAATTTAACGTAATGAGCATCCCAACCCTAATCGTTTACAAAGACGGCCAATCCGTAAACAGAGTAATGGGTGCCAGAGACAAAGCCGGAATCCTAGACCTTCTTGGAATAAAATAAAACACACCGTAACAGCCGTTAGAAAAAGAAGCGTTTAAAGGACAATTCCTTTTCTCTCAAACAAGTCAATTAAACAATCAGATTTTCCAAAGTGGGAAACACCCTTTGCTCGTTCTTTTGAGACAGACGACAGTTTGAGAGAGAATCTTTATAATTTCAGCCAAGGATGGCTGAAAAAAGCATAGTTGAGAATTTTTGAAAAAAATCTCAAAAAAAATCAGAGTTTCTAAAGGGGTGAAACTCCCTTTGCTCGTTCTTTTGAGAAAGGCGACAGTTTGAGAGAAAATGTTTATTATCTCTGTCAAAGAAGGCTGAAAAAAGCATAGATGGGATTTTCAAAAAAAATCTCAAAAAAAATCAGGGTTTCCAAAGGGGTGAAACTCCCTTTGGTCGTTCTTTTGAGAAAGGCGACAGTTTGAGAGAGTATCTTTATAATTTCAGCCAAGGATGGCTGAAAAAAGCATAGAAGGGAATTTAAAAAATCTCAAAAAAATCAGGGTTTCCAAAGGGGTGAAACTCCCTTTGGTCGTTCTTTTGGGGAAGGTGAGAGTTTGAGAGAGGAAACCCCGTTTTATCGAAAAAAAATGGGGTTTCCTCTCTCAAATTTCATATTCATCTAGCTTTCGTAAAATCTTATCATCCAGCGTGATGGTAAGATTTTTTTCATTTGAGGGAAGAACCGTACCCTTTGGAGCATTTTTTGCTCGGCGAAGATGTTTTACTTGAGTATAATACAAATCCGCTGTATGAGCCTTTCTTCCCTTGGAGTTGTAAACCGCTAAATTTCCAGCCATTAACATAATATCCAAGGGTACAGTTTTATTTTTCCGAGCTTTTACAAAAACATAGCCACCTGGCCAATCTCTAGTATGAAACCACAAATCAGCACCTTTCACATGTTTTCTAAGCAATTCATCATTTTCGTCAGAAGTGCGGCCCACAAAAATCTGCCAACCATCCACTTCGTAAGTTAACCCCGGACGTTTTTTCTCAATTTGCTGCTTTGGCTTAGTTTGCTTTCGTAAAAGCTGCTGCATCCGAATAGGATTTTGCTCTTTGCAAACAGTTTCATAAACCGCTTCCAAATCCAAAATCTCTTTTTTTGCCATAGAAATATCGTGTTCCAAAGCCTCAAGCCCAGAAGTTGCCTTTTTGTACTTTTCGTAGTAAATATTGGCATTTTCCGCGGCAGACTTTTTCACATCAATAGGGATTTCAATCTCTTTATCAGTGTCATAATCCACACACTTTAAAACTGGAGAATTTTCATTTATCAAATAACTGTAAGCTAAAATCAAATCTCCAGTATGCTTCCAAATCTCTGCGGATAAAAAACTTTGCCGCTTTTCCTCTAGCTTTTTTAGAGCAGCTTCCATTTTGCTGTGTTTGGCGTTGTAATACTTTGTCGCCTGTTCCAGCATTGCTTCCCGAGACAAAGTTGCTGCGTGTTCAGAATAATACTCTTCAACTTTTTGATTAAAAGACATTTCAGAAGCATTTTCAATTTCTTCAAATTGTCGCACAGGATATTTTTCAAGTTTTTCTTCTAAAGAAGCATCCCTATCAATTTCGGGAAGAGAAAAAAGAGCTCCACTTACTTCATCTTTTTTTGGACGGCGGAAAAATACATCTAAAATATAATAATCAGAATCTGTTACAATGATATTAGAAGCTGCACTCCACAAGCGAATAAACATATAAAATCGCTCAGAAGAGTTTCCAAGCTCCATTTTAATAATTCGCTCAAAGCCCATCTGTTCAACAGAATTGATTCTACATCCCTTTATCCGAGATTTTAGAAATTCCATAAATCGCAAAGGCTTATCGTTTTTTGGCACTTTTCTAAAAGTTTCGTGCAAACGACAAACCCCAGGAGCAAGAGAAATCAGCAAAGTTGTAGCTTTCCCGTTTTTGTAACAATAAAGAGCCAAAGAATCATAACCTGGTTGAATAATTTGCTGGATAAAAGCCCCAGTCAAATCAAGTTCATCTAAGATTACGTTAATTTCATTACAATTTAGAGACATCTAGATTTTAGCCTTCAAAAGTGTCTGGAATTGTTCCCATTGCCTTCAATTCATTTAACTCATTTGTAATACTTACGATTTTTTGAGTTTGAGTACGTAATCGCTGAGCCAACAATTTTGAAAGGAAAATTCCGTAGTGTGGATTTTTGCGAATCAAATTCAAAAATGCGTTTTTTGGAATCCTAATAAGTTTACCATCACCAATTGAAAGCACAGTTGCAGACCGACTATCATTTAGCAAAAATGCCATTTCTCCGATAAACATATCAGCTGGAGTTAAAACCGATACAAGTTTTTTTCCAGAATAAACAGCAAATCGTCCACTTACAATAAAATACAAATCATTAGTTGGTTCATTTTCACGGCAAACCACTTGTTTGTCAGTAAATTCCATAGTGGAAAATGGCACCATAATTCCAGGAATAGAGTTTGCAGCATCTTTTAGATTTTTTACTTCAAAAGTAACTTCATTGCCAATATCATTGTAAGAAAGATTTGAAACCATTTCCTTTGAAATCAAAATACCACGACCGTGCATTTCTTCATCTTCTTCCAAATGACTTGTCATTATATTTTTCCAATCAAAACCATTTCCTTCATCTCTAATAACAAATTTTGATTTTGTTTTTCCAATGGCGTATGCAATATGAATCTTTCTATTGGCAATTTCTGGATCCTTATTTTTTTCCTCAATCAAGGACAAAATATTTCCACCATTCATAAGCCAATTTGTTTTTTCGTCATAAGTAATATTACAATTTCCGTGTTCTAAAGCGTTGGTCAAAAGTTCCATCAAAGCTGTTTGAAGATTGTATCGCTCATCATCTGTAATTCGGTTTGTACTATACAAATACCCCACTAAAAAAGTTGTATAAATCCTAAAATCCATTGGGTCATTTCCACAAACGAAGGAACCAGTTTCATGACCACCTAAAGTATCTTGCATTCCCCGATTAAATAAAAAGTGCTGATTTGCCCACAAAATTCGTAGCAACCGAGTAAAGTTTTCTGTAAAATTGTACTCAGTTTGAACAATCAAAATATTAGGATCCTTTGTAGCTTCAATTTCCTGAACTTGAATAGGATTCTTTACAACGGCTACAATCCCACCATTATGAAGCCAAGGGTCAGCAGAAATTGTAGCAATTATACGATGTGAATCAATATCAACTGATGTAAAATCTAAAACCTTAATTTCAGGAAGCTCATAATCAATAAAACCTAAGGCTTCATCTGTATCCGAAAAAAAAGCAGGATCAAAATATGAAGAATATTTATCACAAGCATTTTTTACCGCATCAATAACCTTTTTGTTTGTGGATGCAACAAGTATTTTTTTCATAAATTCTCTTTCCTCGACATTGATTTTTTATAATTATATCACCTTTTTTCTTTTTTTCATAAGATTTTCTGTTTTATTTAAGTATATTTTATTTTTAATTTTTATATATTTGTGATATAATAGTTTGTAATGAGAGACGACAAACGTGTAAACATTGATGTGACAAAAATCCGTAAAGCTATCCAATCAGGGATTCCTCTTTCAATTACAACTTATACATTACCTCACGAAATGGAAGTTTATATGGGGGATGTTTTAACAGCTTTTCTGTCAGAACTAAACCAATCATCAATGGTGGAATTTCTCACTTATTCTCTAAATGAACTTGTTACCAATGCAAAAAAAGCCAACACAAAACGAGTTTATTTTGCTGAAAAACAACTAAATATAAATGATTTAAACGACTACAATCAAGGAATGGTTAATTTTAAACAGGAAACCCTTGATAATATCAATCATTATCTTGAAATTCAAAAAGCAAAAGGTCTTTATGTAAAATTGATTTTACAAGCTCGACCAAACGAAATTAAAATCGAAGTTAGAAATAACTCAGAATTAACAGCATTTGAATACAAGCGAATCCACGACAAAATCGAAAAAGCTCACCAATATTCTTCCATTGAGGAAGCCTTTTCCCAAGTTTTAGACGAAACAGAAGGTGCTGGACTTGGACTTATTATTATGATTTTGATGTTACGAAAAATTGGGTTAGACGACGATAATTACCAAGTATTGTGCGAAAATGGCGAAACAATCAACAGAATCATTATACCAACCAATAAAGAATTAAAAGAAAATCTTGATACATTATCAAATCAATTAGTTTCAATGATTGATAGTTTACCGCAATTCCCAGAAAATATCGCACAAATTAACTCCTTACTAAATGATGATAATGTTAAACTTTCTGAAATTGCGACTCTCATTTCCAGCGATGTTGCTTTATCAGCAGACTTGCTAAAAATTGTAAATTCAGCTGCTTTTTCTTTGCAAAATTCTTGTCATAGTATTCCAGATGCAGTGAAATTTGTAGGTACTCGTGGAATAAAAAACTTGCTATTTTCTTTGGGTTCTATACAAAATCTCGGTTCTTCTAGTTCTGAACAAAAAAAACTTTGGGATCACTCTTACAAGGTAGCTTTTTATTCATACAATATTGCAAAAAATTTCTTTGCTAATGATAAATTAGTTGTAGAAGATTCCTATGTTTGTGGACTACTTCACGATATGGGGAAACTAATTTTTGATGTTGCTCACCCAAAAATTCTTGAAGAATTTGAAAAATCTCTTCAAGAAAAGGCTATAAGTTCCATTGTTTTGGAAAAAATTACAGCTGGACAAAATCACGCAGAAATCGGTGGTTTAATCGCAAAAAAATGGAATTTTCCAGAAGTAGTTACCCTCACAATTCAATATCACCACTACCCAGAAGCAGCACCTACAGAAATAAAAAAACTTGCCACAGTAGTTTACTTTGCCAATATGTTAGCAAATTACCAAGAGCAAATCGTAGAATATTATCAGTTTAATCAAAGTGTATTATCTATTTTTGGAATAGAAACTGAAAATCAACTAAAATCAATTTCAGACAAATTGAACAAGGTCTTTAACAGTTAACCTTAGCTTAATATTGAACTTGTCCATCGTTCCATCAAAATGCCAAAAGCAACACCTACGTTCAAAGAGGCTTTTACTCCAGTCATTGGAATTGTTACAGTCCCTGCCTTTGCCATAGCAAGAGCATCAGGACTTACTCCCAATTCTTCTGAACCAATAACAACAATCCCTTTTTTGGGGAAATCAAAGTTTCTAATATCAGTTCCACCAGTTTCCAAAGCAAAAATCGGCAAGTCTTTTGGTAAATCTTCTAATGCAACTCTCTCATAGGGAATAACCTCATCACAACCCATAGCCGAGCGAACTGCCCGAGGATGTTCTGGATTTGTACAACCCGGAGATAAAAAAACTTTTTCAGCCCCAAAAGCTTCTGCCGTTCTAAAAATGGAGCCTAAATTAAAAGGAGAGCGAATATCCTCTGCATAAACATAAAGTCCTGGATAAAAACATCTTTCCTTTACAATTCCATTTTTTGCATCTTCCGAAACTTGATGAGGAGCAATAATTAAATCCCATTCCGCTGGAAAAGTTCCCAAAATTTTTAGTAAAGCATTTCGACCAAGGTTACAAGCTCGTAATTCATCAAAAGGCTTTTGGGCAAGTAAAGTTTCCAGTTGATTTTTATCTTGCTCTGGCAAAGCAGGGTCTTTTAGCAAAACTTGAACAACTTTTTTTGTGTATTCCTCTCTCTTCATTGAAGGGAAACTGTATTCGTGTCCTTTTTCTGCAATCCCTGCAATATCTCGTTCCAAAGCCCCAAAAGTTAGAGCTAATTTTCGGCGTCGTTGTCCGCCATCAAGTTGCCATAGTTTATTTGGTTCTATCATTAGTAAGCCTGTTTTATTAAATCGAATAAATCATCTGCTGTCATTGACCGTGGCATAGAATTTATCAAATCTAGATTTCCAGCATCTTCGGCAGCAAGGGAAAGTTGCTCAATACTTACAGACAAATCTTTTAGACGAGTTGGAAGATTTGCACTTGCCAAGCGATTTCTAATATTTTCTGCCAAAGAGGCAACCGCCACATCATCACTAGTTGCTTCTGTTGCAATTCGTAAAATTCTTGCAACTTTTGCCAATTTTTCCGTTTTATATTTTGCTGCATCCTCAATAATATACGGAAATAAAATCGAAGTTACAATCGAGTGAGAAATCTTAAATCGTGCATTGATAGCCAAAGCCAACAAATTAGCAGCTCCGGGGAAAGCCACACCACAAGCAATAGATGTCATACATCCGCCTTCTGCAAAAAACAATTCTGGAGAAGTTGCAGAGGACAAAGTTGGAGCCCCGTCCAAACTGGAGATAATCAATTCCATAGCTTTTTCAGCCATAGTGTCTGAAAAAAAGTTTGATTTTTGAGAAATATAACTTTCTACCGCCATACACAAAGTTTCCAAAGTTACAGAAGCTGTTTGGTTATCAGTAAGGCTTACAGACAAATTTGGATCAAATATCGTAAGTTTTGTAATATTATTTTGGATTTTGAGAGTTTTTAGCTGTCTACTTCGTGCGTCGATAATAGGAGTTTTATCAGAAAACAAAAAAATATCTCGCATTGTAGTTGGAACACAAATCAAAGGAATCGCTCCAGCTGTTGGCACAGAACCATCTACAAAATCATATAAATTTGGAGCTTCGTTGTATAAAGCAGACACAACCCTACCAATATTTGTGGTTTTTGTGCCACCGATTGCAATTATTCCGTGAATATGCGCCTCTTTTGCAAGTTTCAGAGCATTTTCGATTACACTTGTATCCGGAGCATTTGGTATTTCATCAAAAACAAAAAAATCAACCTTTCTGTCAGTTAAAGATTGTTTGATTTTGGCTGCAATACCACATTCTGTTAATATTGGATCCATCAAAACCATAAATTTTGTTCCCCATTCCTGAACAAACTGTCCAAGTCGTGAAGCAGAATAGGATCCTAAAATAATATTTGGTGATATTCTAAATATAAAATCGGCCATCAGTAAACCTCTCTTTGTTTTTAAGCAAAAAAAAAGGCGAGAACCCAAGAGTTCCGCCTTTTGCCAAATTCAGTTAATTTTGGAACATTTTTAAAATGTCATTAACCGTTGTTAAGGTTTCGTAAAATCGCAAAACCCCAATCTCAGCCCGATATTAGATACCGAAGCTTTCCATTATTTTATCTGCAGTAGATTCAAGAACTGCAGCATTTAGATAATTTGGATCTTTGATTTTTTCCTTAATTTGCTCAACTAAATCTGTTCTAACATCTGGAGTTTCTTTAGCGATTTCTGACAAGTAATAAACCTCAGCCATTTCTCTTGCTTCGTCAGAGATGCTAATTGTATCTGCTTGTGGAGCGACATTAGATTTTACAGCTGCTTTTTGAGTAGTCTTAATGTTGTCAAGAGGATTTAGCCCTCCAAGTCTGTTTATTGTCATATTTGACCTGCCTTACTTTAAGTATCGGATGTTTCTTCTAAAACTTGAGCATTTTTATTTCCAGCAACAAAAATTGCAAACTCTCCAAGGATTTTTGATCGACTAGAGAAATTTTCCAAAACTTCTGCTGCGGAACCCTCCACAATTTCTTCATGTAGTTTTGTTAGCTCACGACCAACAACTACATTTCGCCCACTTTCAATGTCGGCAATATCTTGCAAAAGTTTAACAATTCTGTATGGAGATTCGTACAAAACGAAAGCCCAACCAGTTGCAAGTAATTCTCGAAGTCTACTACGCCTTCTACCAGGTTTTGGAGAAAGGAAACCTTCAAAAACAATGGTCTTTCCACCAGGTCCTGCAACGCTAATCAAAGTAGCAAAAGCAGACGCACCAGGAAGGGGAACCACAGTATGACCAGCTTCTCTAACCCGCTTCACAAGAACAGCTCCAGGGTCACTAATGCCAGGAGTTCCTGCATCACTTGCAAAAGCAACTGTTTTTCCTTCATCTAAAAGAGCTATAACCTTTTTAGATGCTTCTTCTTCATTTTGAGCACGACAAGAAATCAAAGGTTTCCGGATTTCAAAATGAGTTAAAAGTTGCAATGTGTGCCGAGTATCTTCTGCGGCAATTACATCTACAGTTTTAAATGTTTCTAAAACGCGGACTGTAATATCACCTAAGTTTCCAATAGGTGTTGCCGCAATATACAAAGTTGACACACTATAAGTATAATAGAAAAAACAAAATATTACTAGTTATTTTTTTATTTTGTTACAATTTATTATTTTCTTCTGTCTGTTACATTATCAGGAGTGATAATTGTATCAATTAGAATGTTTTTTTTGGTAGCTAAATCATTTACCAAATCAAAAGTACATTTTACAGTAGTTCCCCTTGGTTTGGCATGAGGTTCTGCATCACCAATTAAAATCACTTTCTTTTGGGAATCACTAGCCCAATCAAAATAGGAAATCGCACCGTACAAAGCTTCGTAAACAGCCTCTGGAATATCTCCACCTTCTCTACCATTTATCGAAAAAGAGTTTAACTGGCTTACAAATTTTTCCAAATCAGATGTAAACTCAAAAACTTTTATTGGAAGACCATTGAAACGGAAAGAATCCACATAATCACGATACAAAACCAAACCATAGCGAATACTTCCGCATTGTTTTGCAGCTTCCCGTAACTCAGGAATCAATTTTGCACGTAAAATATCAATATCATCCTTCATACTTCCAGTTGCGTCGATACAAAAAACCACATCGATTTTGTCCTTTGGATTTATTGCATTAAAACTTTCCATGATGTCAGCAATTATTGACTCTGGTCCTGAAGAATAAATCAGTTTTCCCCCATTTTCCTTTGCAATATTGTCAAAAGCGTAGGTTGCTGTAGGATTATAAGAATCTGTTAAAATGATTTTTTTCTCCACAACAGGAGGATTTTCTGTTTTTATCTGCTTAATTTCAAAATTAAACATAAAAGGATTGTCAGCAAAACTTCCTGTGTAATCTGCATAAGGCTTTTCAAAAGAACGAATATTGATAAAAGTTCCCTTTTCTACAGGAATCTTCCCATTTCGAGTCCAAGGATAACCGTAAGAAAGTTCTTCTGGAATATAAATATGAAATGCCTCGCCAAATTTACTGTCTTTTTCTGGTGTTGAATCAATTAAACTATACTTTGCGTATTCGCTGTTTAAGAATTCACCGTTTAAGATTCGCTTTTCATCACCATTTATAGGATTGTAATTTTCTGCTCGATAAGCATAATTTGCTTCTTGGCCAGTTGGATCTTTTGTAGTTTCAACTAAAATTACAGAGTTAATATTTGGTTTTTTCCGAATATACAAGTGATATCCAGCTTCAGAATCCTTTTCTAGTCGAATATCACCTTGTTCTATGACCAAATCTAAAGCATCATTTTCTGCAAACAAAGTTGATAAACAGAACATCAAGCCTAAAATTCCCACTAATTTTTTCTTCAAAGTTAATAAACATTTTTCTCTCATAAATTTATTATCGGATTATATTAAATTTTACCATATTATTTTTTTTAATTTTGTGATATAATGTCTTTGGTGAATTTATGGAAAAAGAATGCAACATTGAATTTCAAACCGTAGATATTGAAGAATTCTACGACAAAGACGAACTAAACAAAGACGAATTCTCTACAAATCTTGTTGTTCTTACAGAAAAAGAACAAATTTTGGTTAATACTCTTTTTGACAGGTTAAAATCAATTTCTCCAGAAAGTCTAGAAGTTTTTGCCAATCGAGTGGCCGACTTAGAGCGACTTACAAAAAATATCGCCCACTTCCCATCCTTGCTAGAAAGACAAGTCGTTGCTGCGGAAATCAGAACCGAACAAACTTTAATCGAATCTTTGTTGGCAAATCGTGGCGGCGATAAAATGTTACATCTTCCTTCAAAAGCAATTCTTGGAAAAGGATTTATCGTAGCAAAGTTTCACGTTTTTATGTCAATGTGCAAAATCGCTTTAGAATGCGGTTTCCCAAAAAATGAAGTTGCAGAATATCAAAAAGCAACTCTTTCCCTAATGTTCACAATTATGGCCGAAGATGTTTATCTAAGTATGCTTGATAATGTTTCTATTCCAATTGATTTACGACAACAAGTTGCTTATTCCCTAATTATTCTTTGGGAACACAGAAGTGACCAAAATGTTTCAGAGATGGCTCCAGTTTTGGAAGCTGTTTGGTCAGCACGAAAAAAACTTGCTCCTGTTTTTGGAACAATGGTGGGTACAAGTGAATTACTACTTTTATCAATCGAAATGGACGACCAATGGTGCAAATTTATTTCAACCCAATTAGGCGACAAAGAAGTTTCTATGGCTTTGGAAGAATTTTTGTTTGGTCTTTCATACGAGGAAATCCAACGAGTAAAAGCCATTTTAAAAGATAAGGGAATAAGTGCCATAGGACGAGAAGAAGTTGCTGCATTCCTTGGAAAACCAAGTATCCACGAAGTAGGCGTTTCTTCTGAAGACCCTCGTCAGTTTTATTTAGATTATTCTCTACGCCGAGATAATGCTAGAGCTAGATTACGAATGGATTTACCAGGTCCACACACAACCCTTGAAGATCATTATATGCGGTTTATTATGGAAAAAAACAAGGAGAAACAATACAACGATGCCTACGCAAAATAAACAACAACCTTATAGATTTGGAGAAAAGCTCCGAACTGTTCGCGAAAAAAAAGGTTACACACTAAAAGTTGTTGCTCAAAAAGCAGGTGTTAGCGAAAGTCTTGTTTCTCAAATTGAACGAAACAGAGTTTCCCCAGCAATCGATACACTTCTCACTCTTGCAGACGTTTTAGATATAAATCTAGAATTTCTTTTTGAAGAATATCGCAGAGACAAACCTGTAAAAATCATTCGCAAAGATGAAAGACGAAAAGTCGAAGAAGAAGATGTTCTCTATCAAGAACTTGCAAAACCTTCTGAAAATGATGGTGAACACGCCATCGAATGTTATTTGCTAACAATTCCACCAAAAAGTACAACCCACCGAGGTTCATACGGTCACTTAGGAAGAGAATTCGGCTACATAATGGAAGGAAAAGCCACTTTCCAATACGAGTCCTCTGTTTACGAAATCGAAGCCGGAGACAGTATCTCTTTTTCAGCTTCCTCACCTCACGTTTTGATTAACAGCGGTGATACAGAATTGAAAGCGATTTGGGTTGTGACTCCACCACAAAGATTTAATATGCAATAAAAATCTAATTTATTTTTATAAGTTGGATTTTTAACTTGAAAGAGAAAACGGTTTCCATTATTATATAGTTAATATTAGATTACAAAACAATCAAGTACTTTTTTGAAATTGGAGGCATTATGTTTAAGACAATTCCATATGTATCAGAAAAAGTTTGGGGTTACGAAAATTGGATAGTATCAACCCACAAAGTTGGCCAATCAAAACGAGCTGATGATAACAAAAGTCTTCCTGAAATTATTGGAGAGGATTACCCTCTTTTAATCAAATTGATTCAAGCAAACGAAACTTTGTCAGTGCAAGTTCATCCAGAAGATGACTACGCTGCAAAAGTTGAAAATACATACGGAAAAACAGAATGTTGGTATATTTTAGATGCCAAACCTGATGCAACTCTAGTGTGTGGATTAAACAAAGATTACACCAGAGAAGAACTTTCTGCTGCCATCGAAAACAACACATTGGATAATTGCTTAAAATATGTGCCAGTAGAAAAAGGGGATTTTGTGTTTATTCCAGCGGGAACAGTTCACGCAATTCAAGGTGGACTTAGGATTCTTGAGATTCAACAACCAAGTGATATCACATATAGATTGTACGATTGGGGTCGCCCTCGAGAAATCCACATCGAAAAAGGTCTTGATGTAACAAAAGCCTTTGCTCCAGAACCAGAAAAACCTTTTTCAAAAGACTTTTCCTGTAATTACTTTTCATTGTTACAACAGGATATAAAGTCTTCTGGGGAAAAAATTTCCCTTGTTCCAGAAAACAAGTCTAGCCCAGCTTATCAAACAGGATTTGTATCTTTGTTTGTTTTGTCCGGTTCTGGAAAACTTTTTTCAAAGACAGAAAACAAAGAAATTGATATCAAACCAGAAGACACAATAATCGTAAAAACAAACGAAGAAATTGTTGTAAATCTGGATTCAAACTGCGAAAATCTTTCACTTATGAAGATTTTTTAGTTTTGCTCTACAAAAAAGCTACCTTTCACCTTAAAGCGAAGGGTAGCTTTTTACTTTTAATACAAAATAATTCAGTTTTATTCTGGAATCACTATTTCCACAGTAATATCTGCATACTGACTTATTTTTGTGGCAACAGTGTTATTTACATTGTCTGTAAAACTTGCTTCACTTAATTCACCTGAAACAGAGTTTGCTTCATCTTTTTTCACTTCTTGAGGAGAAACAATTGCATCGGTCTCTACAGGATTTACAAAAGCAACCTCACCAGGATTCACAAAAACCTCTGCCACACCTGCTGGAACTGAAAGCATAGATTCAAGAACTTCATCAATTTCCTCAACTACATTTTCAAGTTGTTCTTGATTTAACTCAATACCTTCCATAGTTTGATTTTCTACAGATTCTGTTAAGGCTACAACATCACCTCTATCCAAGTTAATAAGCTTTGGTTGAGGAGCAGAAAGCCCCCATTTTCCACGAATACCCTCAACTTTTCCGTAAGCATAAACGATACCAGCTGTTCCACGAACAGAAGCAGTAACAGCAGGAGTTTTCACTGTAAACCCAACTCTCTTGTTTGTAACAGGCTTTACATCAGCACTAACAGAACCAACATCAAGATAAATTGAAGAAACATGATTTTTATTTTTTTCATATAATTGCTCAATTGTCATTCTAGTAAGAGCTTTTACAGTAATTACAGCTTCTCCAATGGAAATAACTGCTTCGGATTTAAATCCAGTAGAAACAATATCTCCAGGAACTAAAACATCACCTTTTTTTAGGGCAATCCAAGAATTATCAACTTGTTTTTCAACCTTGCCCAAAACTTCCATTACAATACCGTCTAAAGCAAAACTATAAAAAGCAACAGTCAATAAAACCAAAATTGTAACTAGTTTTTTCATATAAACACCTCCAATATTAGAAATTTATTACTAAACTTGCAGAACCCAAAAACAAAGGTTTTACAACATCTGTTAATGGAATCTTTTGAGCAATATACATATCAAATTGAACATCACTTAAAATTTGCCATTTTAGAGAAGAATTCCATTGGATACAGTCCTTTGCAAAAGAAGAACCTTCTACATCCATTACAAAATCGCCACCAATAGCCAAAAGCAAAGTTGAAACAGGTTTTATAGAACCAGTTAATCCCCACTTAAACAAGCCGTTTAGAGATTCAGATTCTCCAAGAACACAAGAATTGTCCACAAATGGGAAATATGTGTCTGTTACAAAAGTGATTTCTGTAGCGATACAAGATGATAAGAAACCTGGATAACAACTTAAAGTTCCATCAAAGAAAACTCCAGCTTTTGGTTCTTCAGTGAAAAACAAGCTAACTCCCGCATACAAATCATGATAAATCATAGAGGATAAAGCCCCATTTATTCCAATTTCTGAATACAAAGCTGTTTTTCTGTCCTCATCGGCAGAAGTTGGTACAAAAGTTGAAATATCAAAATTTAAAGAATTATTTTTGAAAAAGTTTTTTGCAGTAGTGGAAAATCCCGCAGCCACAAAACCAGATGCAAGAGAATAAACTTTGTCATTATCTGTAATTACTGTAGAATCTGAAATATTTATAGATTTTCCGTTTAACAAACCTGTATATCCACAAAACAATTCCAAATCTAACTGTAAAATTTCCAAAGTAATCTTTCCACCATCTATTGGATTATTGTAAATCATCCGTCCTGCATCAAACACTGGAAAACGACCTAAATCTAAAGCAATTTTTGTAGTATCTGATTTTGGAAAAACCATCTGCACTTGTAAATTGGACAAATCTATTTTTTGAGAAAAATCTTCAAAATCATAGGAAAACTGATAATTTCCCTTTGTGTAAAAAGAAATGTTTTTTGAGATTTTTTCTCTTGCCCATAGAGTCACACCTTCAGAAATTTCCATTGTTGTATCGTCTGCTTGAAATTTTTCTGTATCATAAATCAAAAACGAAGAATCTAAAGCCACTCCAAAATCAAAGGCAAAGCCAAAACTTGCAAAAAAAACAAAAAGCAAACAGGCAAAAACAATTTTAAAATTATTTTTCATTGGTACTTCCTTTTTCAGCCATTTCAATACAACGAGTAAACATATTTAACATTTGGATTCCAGATACTTCAGACTTTGGATCTTCTGAATTTGGGATAAATCCAAGATATTGCATTTCTTTGAAGGCATAACGATTTGATTTTGTAATTGTATACAACAATCCGCCTTTTATTTTCCAAGTTTTTAAGCACATATTTGCAAAAGCATCATAAGTTATGTTTGCAGTTGGATTTTCTGGCATAGGGAACACTTTTTCTCTATCCAAAGCAACCAAAGCTTCATTTGCTGAATCAGTTTCTTGAATCAATCCTAGATTTATAGCACAAAAATAAGCAGCATCTTCATAAGTTACACAAGGAGATTCTATCATTTTAGAAACAAAGTCTGCTGACTGACCAAAACAAAAACATCCAACAAATAGTAATCCACAAATTATTAAAATCTTTCTATTCATAAAAAAAATTATATCACAGTAAAAATGTATTGTCATTTCTTAAAACCTAAGAAAGTGATTTTTTCCCAATTTATTATTTTATAAAGAAAATTTTGTTTTGATTTCACTTTGTGGTACTGTTTTTTATGTTTTGATTTTAACAAAACTCTCATTTATTTTTAGATAAATTCCGATATTTGAAGAACTATGAAAAAGAAAACTTTACTCAAATTGATTTTTTGTTTGTTTGCAATTTCTATGACTTTTGCAACTGAAACAAATCAATATACAATAGACACAATTCTAAAGGGCATAAGCAAAGTTGAAAAGCCATATATTTCAAACGGATATATCGTTTTCACCGCAGAAGATTCTGCTCGACATATTGGAATTGCCTTTGATTTTGACAATTATAAGACAATTCACTCTTTTCAAAAATTAGTTTCTTATTCCTACGACAATGAAGAAACCAGTTCTATAATGTTTTATCTTTTAAAATTACCAGAAAATTCTAGCAAAATTAGTTATAGAATGATAATTGACGGATTATGGACTACAGATCCAAACAACCCAACAAAAGAATACAGCAAAGAAGCGAGAACTTGGCTTTCAACTGTAACTTATCCAGATACAACCATCGAACAAACTCTTTCAAAGCCAAATTATGTGAAATTTGTTTATGAAGGAAAAGCCGGAGAAAAAATCCGATTGTCTGGAAGTTTTACAAACTGGGACTCTTTTATTTATTACCTTGTTGAAACAAAGGCTGGTCACTACGAATTAGAACTTCCGCTCCCTTCAGGAACTCATTATTACACTTTTTACAAAGGTTTAGACGTAATATTGGACGAAAAAAATCCTAACAAAGTTTACACTCCAGAAGGAAGAGTCGCTTGTGTAATAAATGTACAATAGACAACCGTGAAGAGTTTTCAAAATCTGTAAAAAATTGTATATTTTCATAATGTTGAATAATTATCAGATTGTAGAAAACCAAGTTTTTAGTGAAGAAAGAGCTCTTTACGGCACACAAAATATTCTCGTGAAAAATTGTAAATTCCAAGGTGAAGAAGATGGCGAAAGTGCTCTAAAAGAGTGTTCAAATGTTAATGTGGAAAACTGTTTTTGGGATTTGCGCTACCCTTTTTGGCACGACACAAAGCTAAATATTACTTCCACAGAATTATCAAAAAATTGTCGGGCTGCTCTTTGGTATTCAAAAGATATTCATATTACCCAATCAAAATTACATGGCATAAAAGCTCTTCGAGAATGTTCAGATATTCAAATTGATAATACTGATATTATTTCTGATGAATTTGGCTGGATGTCGAAAAATATTAAAATATTAAACTCAAAAATCGAAAGTTCCTACGTCTTTTTAAAAAGTAAAAATATTTTTCTATCAAACTTTGAATTAAACGGCAAATATTCTTTTCAATATGTTAAAAATGCAAAAATTTACGATTCAAAACTCAACACAAAAGACGCCTTTTGGCACGGAGAAAATATCGAAATCGTAAATTGTGAAGTAAATGGGGAATATTTGGGCTGGTACTCAAAAAACTTGACTTTTAGAAATTGCACAATCAAAGGTACACAACCTTTTTGCTACTGTAAAAATCTAAAACTTGTAAACTGCAAAATGATTGATACAGATTTGGCTTTTGAAAAATCTGAAGTCTACGCCAATATCACAACACCTGTTATTAGCATAAAAAATCCATACAAGGGAAAAATCGCCTTGCCAAAAGTGGATGAGTTGATTTTAACTGATTCAAAGGCAAAATGCAAAATTATTACAACTTAAACCTTTGAAGTCAGTTTTTATTTTTTTGCAGGTGCTACAGAACTTCGTTTTACAATATTTGCATTTAGTCGAACAGATTTACAGTCTTCTCCAGCAATTCGTTTTACCAAGATTTCTGTAGCAGCAACACCTTTTTCATAGCCTGGTTGATGTATTGCTGTCAACTCTGGATACAAAATGCCACTAACTGGTAAATCATCAAAAGACACTACTGACAAATCCTCTGGAATATTTATGTCAAGCTCCGCAGCAGCTTTGTAAAACCCAAAAGCTTGAATATCACCCATACAATAAATTGCTGTTGGTCTATCTTCGCTTTGAAGAATTTGTTTTGCAATTCTGTAAGAACTTTCAAAAGAGGTTTCACTTTCTATAAAAGTGTATGAATCCAAAGTATTTTCTTTTAAATTATGCTTTCGCATAGAATCTTGAATACCTTTTTGTCGTTCATCTATTGTAGTGGATTGGTCAGGTTCTGCTAAATCTAGGGCGATTGGCTTTAGGGCACAGAACAAAATCTTTTCGTGACCGTTGTCTAAAAGCACATCCATCAAAGATTCTGCCATACTTCTGTCATCAATTCCAACATTTATGTATTCAGCATTACATTTTGCGTCAATGGCAACATAGGGCATATTTCGCATTTTAAAAGCAGAGTGAACAGAACTGTCCTTGTCCACCCCAAGAATAATCATGCCGTCAACGGCTGCATTTTGTATTGTGTTGTTTAAAATCCCCTTCATTGGAGAAAGCAAAGTCAAAGCAAGACCTTCTTTGTCGCAAACAGTACCAATTCCCCGAATCAAATCGGAGATGTAGGGATTTTGCAATACTTCTGAAACTGCTTGAGGAAATAAAACACCAATTGTGCCTGTTTGTTTTGTAGCCAAGATTCTTGCAACTGGGTCAGGAGAATATCCGATTTCCTTGGCAATTTTCATAATTTTTTTATATGTTTCTTCAGATATTCTTTTTGGATTATTAAATGCAAAAGAAACCGCTGTCTTTGATACTCCAGCTTTTTCTGCCAAATCTTTTATTGTAACTTTCATCTTTTCTATTATAATCTCGTTTTTTTTTAAAGTAAACCCGTTTACTAAAGTAATATTCAACATTTTTGAAAATGTTATAAAAAATTTAATATATGATAATAATGTATTTTCCCCAAACCTTGAGAGGAGTCTGCTTTGAAAAAGCTGGTAAACTTTATGAGGGAGAGGGAACCATTTTTTTCGATAAAAACGGTTTCCTCTCCCTCATACTCCCTCTCCTTCCAAAAGAACGACCAAAGGGGAAGCCCCTTTGGAAACCCCTAAATTGTATTTTTTTAAATTTTTGTTTTTTTCTAAAAATTTATTGATTTTTTCCAAATTTATTCAAAATTTTGAAAGTTACCACGCATTATTTATATAGAGAAAAAATTCTCAAACTTAATTTATAGGATTTTTGCATTATGAAGATTGTTAGTTTTTCCCCTTTTGGGTATGAAGGAGCTTTGGTAGTTGTTGAAGTGGATTTGCGTCGAGGGATTCCCTCTTGTGATGTGGTTGGACTTGCCGATTGTGCTGTAAAAGAATCTCGAGAAAGAATGAGAGCTGCTATAAGAAATTCTGGCCTGGAATTTCCAATGGAACGAGTACTTATAAACCTAAGTCCAGCGGATTTGAAAAAAGAAGGTTCTGGGTTCGATTTAGCCATAGCCCTTGGAGTTTTACAAGCCGCAAATCAAGAAGATTTTCAGAACAATTCCCAAGAGAAAATTTTGATTATGGGAGAATTAGAACTTTCTGGAAAAATTCGTCCCGTACGAGGAACTCACGCAGCAATTCTTACAGCCTCAGAAGAAAATATAAAATATTGTATCATTCCAAAAGATCACAATTTAAAAGACCACAACCTAGGGAAAATTCAAGTTTTTCCAGTCTCTACATTGCTAGAAGCAAAGGAAGTTTTAAAAACCTTGGCAAATCAAACTATGGATTTTTCTGAAAACAACAATAAAAAAAAGGATACAGCAGACTTTGCAGTTGAATTTTCAGATTTTCCAAAAGAAATGGATTTTTCCTCTGTAAAAAATCAAACTGGTTTAGTTAGAGCTTTGCAAATTGCAGCTGCTGGGAAACATAACCTTTTAGCTTACGGGCCACCAGGTTGTGGAAAAACTTTGTCCTTACAGCGCTACAACTCTTTACTTCCAAATCTTTCACTAAAGGAAGGTCGAGAAGTTACTCGGATTTGGAGTTTGGCAGGACTAATTTCACCAGATACACAACTTGTAAACAAGCCACCTTTCCGAATGCCCCATCAAAGTGCTTCCCTTGAAGGAATGGTGGGCGGGGGCATACACTGTCATCCTGGAGAAATATCTCTTGCCCATAACGGTGTTTTGTTTTTGGACGAGGCAGCGGAATTTCGAACTTCTGTACTTCAAACCCTCCGAGTGCCTCTAGAAAATCACTCTATCACCCTAAGTCGTGCTGGAAGACATACAGTTTTCCCTGCGGATTTTCAACTATTGATAGCCACAAATCCTTGTCCTTGCGGAAATTTTGGGGCAAGTGATAAAATATGCCTTTGTAGTGCAGTAGCTGTAGAAAATTATTGGAAAAAGTTTTCTGGACCTTTGCTTGACCGAGTTGATATTAGAGTGCCAGTTTTTAACAATCAAAAACCTAAAAGAGATTTTGCAGCAGAAGCTGGGATTTTTTCTGGTATTTCTACATCAGAACTTAGAAACCCAATCAAAAAAGCCCAAGAAATCCAGTTTTCTCGCCAAGGAAAGCTCAATTCAAAACTCACTCCAGAAGAAATCACTTTTTATTGTACTTTACATCCTGTTTTGGAAGAATACTTGTCCAAAGTTGCAGAAAAACATGATTTTTCAGCACGAGCAATTCATTCTTGTATCAAATTGGCGAGAACCATCGCCGATATGCAAGGTTTTTACGACATAAAATTGGAACATCTTGAAGAAGCTGTTTTCCTCCGAAAATCACAAGGTGCATTAGATATGTTTTAATTTTACAAATAAAAAAAGATAAAACAGTTTTATGTGGATAATCTCTCAAAAAAATGATATTATATTGATATGACATTAGCAGGTGCATTAGTTAGAATATTTTGGTATTTGGTGAAAAACCTTGATAAAAAACGAGCTTGTGAAAAACTTGACAAAACAGGTGATATAAAAGCTCGAGATGCAAGAATTCAGGAATTAGTTCCTGAATGGGCAAACTATATGATTGAATTGATGGGAAACAAAAAATCCACTGTTACAGTTTTCGGCAAGGAAAACATTCCACAAGATTCTGCCGTTGTATTTATCGCAAATCACCAAGGATATTTGGATATTCCAGTACTTTTGGGATATTCAAACAAACAAATGGGATTTATTGCAAAGGCAGAAATTTTGAAAGTTCCGATTTTGTCAGGATGGATGAAATTGATGCAATGTGTTTTCCTAAAACGAAATAGCCCAAAGCAATCTATTGAAGCAATGGCAAAAGGTGTAGAAACTGTAAAACAAGGATACTCCTTGGTTATTTTCCCAGAAGGTCACAGGAGTAAAGGTGGACCAGTTCAAAAGTTTAAACCAGGTAGCTTTAAACTTGCTTTTCGCTCAGAAGCACCCATCGTTCCAGTAACCATTGACGGTACTTGGCATTTATTCGAAGAAAAAGGAAAACCAAATGCTGGGGATATAAAAGTAACTTTCCATCCAGCGATTCCAACAAAGGGAGTTACTAGAGAAGAACAAAGCGAGATACCTTCAAAAGTCCAAAAAATCGTAGAATCTGCATTATCATAAAGCAAAAGAAAAGGCTGTCTTTCAAGTTTCTCACTTTCAAGACAGCCTTTAGAATTTGAAAACTTATATTTTTTGACTATTTAGTCTTAAAATCCATAACCACCAGAAGTTTCAGTTTCAAATTTGAAAGCTTCTGCTTCTTTTTCTCTAACCATTTCCACAAGTGTATCTTGGTTCAAGATTCTAAACAATTCTTCTAAGTGAGCTGGAGAAAAATATAGTTCTACAGTTGGAGAATATGTTGAATCATCTTCATTATCTGGAGCTGATTCTATTGTGATTTTGAAATATGGTTTGTTTTCCTCTAAAAACTCGTGATTTGTACGAAGATTTGTATCAGCATTTCGAGCAAGTCCCATAACTCCCCAAGAAATATTAGTTTCGCCTCTTGTGTAAGCATTTTTTCTAGTTGGCTTATCTGTTGATAAGGACATATTTTGGTAGTTATTCATATATTCAATAACAGCTTCTTCCACTTGAAAACGATTTTCAGGAGACAAAATCAAACAAATCTTGTTTACTCCATCTCTAAAATAACATTCCACATTGTTTGTACGAGGAATAAAATACATTTCCATTTCTAACGCTTTTATTCCAGAGAGACCAGACTTTACAGCAAAAGCGTTTTCAAGTTGAATAGGTCCAAAATCACCGATAAAGTTTGGATCTACAACTTCTTCTTGCACATTTTTAGATGCACAACCCAAAAAACTTACTATGATTGATAAACACATCATCAACAAAGTTATTGTTTTTACAATTTGATTTTTCATAAAATTTCCTTTTCGTTATTTCTATAATATAAAAAAAACTTAATATTATCAATGTTACACTTTTTTAGATTTTTCTGCACTTTATACCAACTTTTTTGAAAAACTTTTCTCAAGGATTTTCTATAATATATTTTCCTAATCTCTTCCATAAATATTAACATTTTTCTAGACTTTACTAAACTTGTACTTTATACTGTATGTTATGAAAATTACAAAGATACCTGCTAGAAACGAAATTGAAAAAAAAGATAAATGGGATTTATCATCTTTATATTTAACAGAAAACGATTGGGAAATGGATTTAACTCTTATCCCAGATTTAACAAAAGAAATTCTTTCATATAAGGGAAGACTTTCAGAATCTCCTGACACATTAAGGAATGCTCTAGATACTTATTGCCGTCTCTTAATGATTTTTGAAACAACTGGAAATTATGCCTTTTTGTTGACTGCTGGAGATGCAGAAGATTCTACAAATCAAGACAAATACGGTCGTTACATAATGACAGCCACAGCTGCTGAAGCTGAAATCAGTTTTTTTGTGCCAGAAATCCAAGCTATCGATGAAAAACTTTTATCAGAATGGTGTCAACGTCCAGATTTTAATGACTATAAGATTTACTTATCAAAACTTTCTCGACTAAAACCATATATTTTATCTGAAAAGGAAGAGCGAATTTTATCTTTGGAATCTGAATCAGGTTCTGCATTTCAAAAATCCTTTTCAATGCTAACAAATGTTGACATCAACTACGGTAAAGTTCGCACTGAAGCAGGACTTTTGCCTTTGACCCAAACAACTTGGTCTAGTTTTATGGAAAGTCCAGATAGAAATGTCAGAAAAGCCGCTTACAACAAATTTTACAAAGCTTTTGATCAACACAAAAACACAATTGCAACTTTGTACACAGCAAGTGTTCAACATGACGTTTTTGAAGCAAAATCTCGTGGATACAAGTCAGCTCGTGAAATGGCTCTTTTTCCTGACAAAGTTCCAGAATCAGTTTATGACAACTTAGTATCCACAGTTCGAGAAAACTTAGCACCCCTTCACAAATATTACGCTTTACGAAAAGAACTTCTTGGATTAAAAGATTTACGTCACTACGACGTTTACGTTCCTTTGGTAAAAGACGTAAAAAAAGTTACACCATACAACGAAGCTGTTGAAATTTTACGAAAAGCCCTTTCCCCACTTGGAGAAGACTATACATCAATTTTATGTGATGGTTTACAAAACGGTTGGGTTGACAGATACGAAAACAAAGGCAAACGCTCTGGTGCATTCTCCTCAGGTTCATACATAGGAAATCCTTATATTCTAATGAATTACAAAGAAGATGTACTACGAGATGTATTTACCCTCGCTCACGAAGGTGGTCATTCAATGCACTCTTGGTATTCAACCCATTCAAATGCCTTTATGCATTATGATTACACAATTTTCGAAGCCGAAGTTGCATCCACATTCAACGAGCAACTAGTTTTTGAATATCTTTTGAATAACACAGAGGATGAAAATCTCAAAAAATATTTAATATGTAGTCGTGCCAGTGATATTATTGCAACTCTTTACAGACAAACAATGTTTGCAGAGTTTGAACACAAAGCTCACAGTCTTGTGGAAAATGGCACACCTCTTTCTGCTGATGTTTTGCGAAAAGAATACAGAAATCTTTTAGAAACATATTTTGGGCCAGAAATGATTTTTGAAAAAACTTCAGATTTAGAAGGTTTACGAATTCCACACTTTTACAACGCATATTACGTTTATAAATACGCAACTGGAATTTCAGCATCCCTAGCACTTTCAAATCGTGTCTTGAAAGGCGGAGAAAAAGAAAAACAAGACTATTTTACATTTTTGCGTTCTGGAGGTTCTCGCTATCCAATCGAATCTTTAAAGATTGCTGGAGTTGATATGACCGAAAGCAAACCTATCAAAGATGCAATAGATACCTTTGCAAATCTTGTAAATCAAATAGAAAAGTTTTAATTTTTGGCACTAGAACCGATTTTCTTTGAAATTTGATTCTAGTGCGTTATAATTATCCTTATGCAATTGCAGGGAGAAAAATATTGATGGTTTCCGAAAACGAGTTTATAAATCATTCAAAAGTAGATGCTCACAATCACCTAAATCTTGGAATGCGTTACGATTCCTACAAAATTTGGGCTGGATTTGAAATTCCAGATTTTCCAAAAGAAAAATATAACGGCTTGGGTGAAATGCACGAATACATTGGAAAATATACTCGTCCAAGAGCTGTAACTGCACAAGATGCTGAAGATTTAATCACAATGTCACTGGAAGATGCTGTAAAAGATGGCGTTACTGTTGTAGAAGGTAGCGTGGACATTCAATTTGTGGGACACTGTGAAAATTCTATAGACAATTTTTTAAAAATGGTTTCAAAAATCAAGGACAATTTCAAAGACAAAATTGATTTTAGACCAGAACTTGGGATGGGAAAACTTTTTCCAAAAGAAAAAATTGCAGCTTGGGCTCCTGCTTGTATTGAAAGTGGAATTTTCAAAAGCATAGATTTATATGGTCCAGAAGTTTTTGAAGGTTTAGAAGATTTTAAACCTTTGTATGATTTAGCTGGAAAATGTGGAATAAAACGAAAAGCTCACGTTGGAGAATTTTCTGATGCAAAATCTGTAAAACAATTCATAGATTATTTTGAATTAGAAGAAGTTCAACACGGAATTGGTGCTGTTCAAGATGATGAAATTCTAAAATATCTTGTAGACAAAAAAATCCGTTGTAACGTGACTCCTGCCAGTAACGTAATGCTAACTGCCGTAGATAAATTAGAAAATCACCCAATCAGAAAAATGTATGATGCTGGGGTTAGACTAACAATTTGCACAGACGATTTGATTTTCTTCAACAAAACAGTTAGTGAACAATGTGTAGATATGGTAAATTCTGGGCTTTTCACAAAAGAAGAAATCTTCAAAATTCTAGATTCTGAAAAATAATTTTAGAAAATTAAATCTTTACAAAAATCAATAAAATATACTATTGCTCATAATCTCGTAATTATGTAAAATATGTGTAATTACGTTGGATTTTTGTATAAATCCGACATCCATCATTTTACATATCGGAGTAATTATGGCAAACATTTCTGCTTTACAAACAGCACGTTACAGTTATGAACCAAAACTTCCTGCTGTATTAAAAAACGATTTAGACAAAATCGTAGTTGAATTTGGAAAACCTACAGAATCTGTAGCTGACCAAGCTGAATTAAAAGAACTTTTCAAAAACACTTACGGAAAACCAGAAGCTCTTGTAAAAGAAGGCTCAAATCCTGACGTTTCAAAACAAATCAAAGTTGGTGTAATTCTTTCTGGTGGACAAGCTCCAGGTGGACACAACGTAATTGCTGGTCTTTACGACGGTATAAAAAAAGCAAACAAAGCTTCTTCTCTATACGGATTTTTAGGTGGTCCATCTGGTCTAATCGAAGCTGATTACGTAGAAATCGACGACAAACTTATGGATGCTTACAGAAACACTGGTGGATTCGACATCATTGGTTCTGGTAGAACAAAAATCGAAACTCCAGAACAATATGCAGCTTCTGCAGCAACAGCAAAAAAACTAGGTCTAGACGCTATCGTAATCATCGGTGGTGACGACTCTAACACAAACGCTGCCCTACTTGCAGAACACTTTGTAGCAGAAGGCATTTCTACAAGAGTTATTGGTTGTCCAAAAACTATTGACGGTGACCTAAAGAACGACCTAATCGAAACATCTTTCGGTTTCGATACAGCTTGTAAAACATATTCTGAACTAATCGGAAACATCGAAAGAGACGCAAACTCTGCAAAAAAATACTGGCACTTTATCAAACTTATGGGACGCTCAGCTTCTCACATTGCTCTAGAATGTGAACTTCAAACACAAGCAAACATCTGTTTGATTTCAGAAGAAGTAGAAGCTAAAAAAATGACTCTACGCCAAATCACAGACGACATTGCAAAAGTTATTGCAAAACGTGCTGAAACAGCTGGAAACTTCGGTGTTATCCTTATTCCAGAAGGTCTTGTAGAATTCATTCCAGAAATGAAAGTTCTAATTGCTGAACTAAACGACAAAATGGCTCTAAAAGCAGATGAATTCAACGCTCTTTCAACATTTGCTGATAAAAAAGCTTGGTTAAAATCAAACCTAACAGCAGATTCTTTTGCAACATTTGATTCACTACCAGAAGCTATTGCAGCTCAATTCCTAGCTGACCGTGACCCACACGGAAACGTACAAGTTTCTCGTATTGAAACAGAAAAACTTCTTTCACTTTCTGTAGAAGCTCGTCTTGCAGAAATGAAAAAAGAAGGCACATACAAAGGTAAATTCAGTGCATACTGCCACTTCTTCGGTTACGAAGGACGCTGTGCATTCCCTTCAAACTTCGATGCAGACTACTGTTACGCACTAGGTTACAATGCATTCGTTCTAATCGCTTCTGGTGTAACAGGTTACTTATCATCAGTTCGTAACTTAACAGCTCCTGCAAATGAATGGGTTGCTGGTGGTATTCCACTAACAATGATGATGAACATGGAACAACGCCACGGTTCTAAGAAGCCAGTTATCAAAAAAGCTCTTGTAGAACTTGACGGAAAACCATTCAAAGAATATGCAGCTCACAGAGATGAATGGGCAATCAACACAGATTACCTATATCCAGGTGCAATTCAATACTACGGTCCAGCAGAAGTTTGTGACCAACCTACAAAAACTCTAAAACTAGAAAGAAACTAATTTTCTAGATTTTAAGGTTTCAAAGCCACTTTTTAAGGATTCCTTGAAAAGTGGCTTTTTTGTTAATAATTTGTTATTTTTTTGAAAATTCAAGATTATAGTCTTGTTTTGATATTTTTTTTTCAGTATTTTATTATCCATGAAACGAAAAACATTTTTTACGATATTTGTACTACTTTTGCTATGTATTTTCCAATTTCCAATATTTGCAGAAAATTACCTTTCATCTGAAGATTTAACAGCGATTAGAAATTTACTAGATTATCGACCAGTCTTAACATCAAAATCACCAGAAGAAGCCTTGGTTTTAGTAAAAGAATATCGAGATAATCTTTTAACTCCAGAAAACAAAGCAAAGTTCACGGAACAAGGTAATTTAATTTTAGACTCATTGCTAACTTCAGAAGAATATAATTATTACTATGAAATGGAAGAAAACCATCCAAAATTAAAAGAGATAATTTTTCCTCACAATGAGATGCTAGGAGAATGGATTGAATCCCACCAACAAGAAGAAATTTCTGCCTTGCTTTACGTAATTGCAGGGGATTTGCTTTCCTGTTCTATGGGTTTATATCCTATACCAAAAGCTATGGAAATCGGACTTTTAATAAAAGATTATTATGATATTGCATTGGAAAAAGAGCCAAATATTTTCTTTGGTAATTTGAATATGGCACAATGGTATTTTCACGCTCCAGCAATCGGAGGTGGAAGTAAGAAAAAAGCAGAAGAATTGTTCAAAGTAGCTCTTGCCAATACAGAAGGAACAGGGGATGAATTTTACGTAAATCTAATCTATTCTCAGTTTTTATATGATCAAAAAGACAAAGCAGGTGCTGCAACTTATTTCCAAAAAGCCTACGATATTCAACCAGATAGCAAAAAACTTGCATTGGTAAAGTTGCTAAATGACAATGGTTACACACTTTTTTATTACACTTTAAACAGAGCAAAAGTTGAAAAAAAACTTGGACTATAACTAGTGGAAGATTTTGACTAGTATTCAGTAAAAAAAGGAGTTCCCCACAATGTGATAGGAACTCCTTTTTTATTCTAAACTATCAAAAATCCACTAAATATTACAACTATTCTTCCAAATTCTGAACAGTAATAAATTCTTTTGCAGCAGCAATAACTTCTTCTGCAATTTTTCCAGAAATTGGGTCGTAGTGGTCAAAAGATGTTTCAAAACTTCCAGTTCCACTAGTAATTGACCGTAAATCAATAGCATATTTTAACAACTCAGATTGAGGAACCTGTGCTCTAATTTCTTCAATACCGCCGCCAATATCGTTTTGTCCAAGAATACGACCACGACGACCAGAAATATCAGACATAATATCCCCAAGAAGTTTTGTTTCTACCCAAATTGTTACGTTCATAATTGGTTCAAGCAAAATTGGTCCTGCTTGACGCATTGCATCTCTAAAAGCATTTCTAGAAGCAATTTTGAATGCAAGTTCAGAAGAGTCTACTGGGTGCTCTTTTCCGTCAAGAACAGTTGTGCTTACATCAACAACTGGATATCCTGCCAAAACACCGTTTAGCATAGCTTCTTTTACACCCTTTTCTACACCAGGAATGTATCCCTTAGAAATCGCTCCACCAAAAACAGCATTTGCAAACTTGTAGTTTTCACCACGAGCCAAAGGTTCAATAGAAAGAACAACACGACCAAATTGTCCGTGACCGCCAGATTGCTTTTTGTGAGTGTATTCAGCTTGAGCCTTTCGCATAATTGTTTCTCGGTAAGCAACCCGAGGCACATTTGTGGTGATAGAAAGTTTGTTTTGCTTTCTTAGTCTGTCTAGCAAAATGTTGATGTGAAGTTCGCCCATTCCAGAAAGCACGTTTTGCTTTGTTTCTGGATTGTATTTATAAATAAGAGTTCTATCTTCTTCGGCAGCGGCGGCAAGTAATTCGCTCATTTTGTCTTCATCTTTTTTGTTGTCAGAAGAAACAGCCATAGAATAAATTGGATGTGGGTGACGCAATCGTACAAATGGCAAAGCGTCTTGTGCAGCAGACAATGTATTGCTAGTTTTAACCCCAGAAAGTTTTGCAGCAACACAAATATCACCTGCAGCAGCAGATTTTAGTTCCACAAGTTTTTTACCAACTGTGCGGTAAATCTTACCAATTTTTTCTTTTCTACCGTCTTGAATATTCCAGTATTCTGTATCAGCGTTGAGAGTTCCGTTTATAACTTTGATATAAGAAAGTTTTCCAGAGAATTGATCACTAGCAGTTTTTACAACCAAAGCAGACATTACATCACTTGAAGCAACTAAAACTGAAACTGTTTCATCATCTTGATTTTTTGCAGTTTCAATGGCTTCTTCTGGACTTGGTGCAATTTCAGCCACAAAGTCAAGATAAGGCACAAGACCTGAATTTTCTGTAACATTAGCACAGAAAGAAGGAACTATTCTGTTATTTTTTAGGGCAATTTTTAATCCGTATGCAATTTCTTCAGAAGTTAATTCACCTTCATCAATAAATTTTATTAAAAGTTCATCATCACCTTCGGCGGCAGACCCAGTTAGAACACCTAATGCAGTTTTGTATTCATCTTGATATTCATTTGGCACTTCAGCAGCAACTTCTATTTTTCCAGCTTCTGGCACAAAATAGGCTTTTCCGTTTAAAACATCGATTACGCCCTCAAATTTTCCAGATTTATTCATTGGAATAGTAACCTGGCAAACTTCTACAGCAAATTTATCGTGAACATCCTTTGCTATGGCTGAAACATCAGCTCGTTCATCTTCTGCGTGGTTGATAAAAATCATACGAGGCTTGTTTCGTCGGTCTAAATCTCGCCAAAGTTTAACAGTTTCAATTTGCACACCGTTTCTACCATCAATTAGCATGGTGGCAGCTTCACTTGAACGGAAAGCGGAAATCACTTCCCCAACAAAGTCCGCAGAACCTGGAGTGTCCCAAAAGTTAATAAGTTTTCCATTTCGTTCTATGTGAGATAAAGAAGCATAAACTGAGATTTTTCTTTCAATTTCCTCTGCAGAATAATCGCTAACAGTTTTTCCAGAATCTGTTGTTTCTGGTTTTGGAATAACTCCACTTACAAAAAGCAAATGCTCCAAAAGTGTTGTTTTTCCAGTTTGCCCATGTCCTGCAATAGTTACGTTCCTAATATCAGATGTTAAAAATCCCATAAATACTCCTTTAAAAAGTTAATGAGGAAATATCAATTTCCGATTTGACTTTTTAGCGCTGTTTTGCAACGAAGTGAAAAACAGCAATTTAATAGGAAAGTTTGCAACGCAAACTTTCAGATAAACACTTCGACGCTATTTCAGAAGAAGTGTTTATCTATACTCCTTAATTAAAAAAATATTTTGATTTGTTTATATAAACATAATAGGTTCATATTCCCGAAGTTGTCAAATTTTTATTTTTTAGATTTTTTAATTGATTCTTTCTTTTCTAAAAACTATAATTTTCCTATGGATTTAGAACTTTTACAGTTTCGAGCAGAAACTTTGCAAAAAATACGCCAATTTTTTATCGAGAAAAAATACCTTGAGTTAGACACTCCTGCTATGAGTCCAACTTTAATTCCAGAAACTTGCTTGGAAGTTTTTTCTTCAGATTACATAGAACCTTGGACAAACACAAAAAAGCCTGTATATTTGGTGCCATCTCCAGAAGTTTTCATAAAAAAAATCATTGCAAAGCACAAAGTTTCTTGCTTTCAACTTTCAAAATGTTATAGAAATGTAGAATCTGTAGGAAGAACCCACAGTCCAGAGTTTACAATGCTTGAATATTACACAATGGACATTTCCTATAAAGAATCTATGGATTTAACAGAAAAATTGTTTGAATATTTGCTTCCGCCAATAAAAGAAGGGGAAACTGATTTATTTGCAGAATTACGACCTCCATTTATCAAACTTTCTATGGACGAAGCCTTTGAAAAATACGCAGGTTTTAAACTTTCTGATTGCCCCAAACCCAAAGATTTAGCTAAACATGCAAAACGTCTTGGAATTGAAGAAATTCCAGAAAATCCCTTTGCAAAGTGGCCTTGGGACGACCTCTACGAACTGATTTTAGTTCAGTGCGTAGAACCCTCTTTACCAAAAGAAAAGCCTGTGTTTTTGTACAATTATCCTGCAAAAGTCCCTTGCCTTGCCCAAGATTGCGAAGAACTTGGAAAAGACAAAAAACCACTATGGAAAGAACGTTGGGAACTTTACGGCAAGGGCATAGAACTTGCAAACTGCTACAGCGAAGAAACAAATGCTCAAAAAGTAAAAGAATATTTTGAAGAAGAAGGAAATTTGAAAAATAAACAAGCTATTATTCCTCACACAATTGATGAAGACTATTGGAAAACATTTTTAGATTTTCCAAAATGTTCTGGAGTTGCCATGGGAGTTGACAGGCTTATTATGCTTTTGGCTGATAAAAGGTCAATCGAATCTGTGCTACCCTTTCCATTTAGGCTAAAGGCTGGATATTATTAAAAATTTTTATGATTTTTCTATAAAAAATATGATAACCTAAATCGGTTTACAAAAATTTTACTTGCCCTATTGAAATTCCTGTGTTATAGTATAATTAGTAAAACGGTTTACAAGAGGGACGATTATGGAAATAGAAAGAAAAAGCGGCATTTTGTTACATCCAACATCATTGCCAGAAACTCCGGGAATCGGAACAATTGGAAAACAAGCTTACAAATTTGTAGATTGGCTTGTTAGTGCCCAGCAATCAATTTGGCAGATTTTGCCTTATGGACCAACTGGATATGGAGATTCTCCTTACGCATCATTTTCCACCTTTGCAGGAAATCCATTATTGATTGATATTGATATGCTTGTTGAAAAAGGTTTTTTAACAAAAGAACAAGCAAATCCACCAGAATGGATTAAATCAGAAGGTTACGTTGACTTTGGAAGTGTTGTTTGGTGGAAAATTCCTTTATTAAAACTTGCAGCAGAACAATTTTTAGATTCAAAAAACAATCCAGACCGAGTTGCTTATGAAGCTTTCAAAAACGATGAATCATCTTGGTTAGACAATTACTCAATTTTCATGAGCATCAAAGAATATTACGATGCAAAAGCCAAAGAAGAAGATAAATTTGGTGCAATGTGGAGCAACTATTGGCCAAGAGAACTTGCAATCCACGATGCAAAAGCAGTTTCAGATTGGCACTCATCTCACACTAGAGAAACTGAAATCCACAAAGTAATTCAGTATTTCTTCTTTACTCAATGGCATGCTCTAAAAAAATATGCCAACGAAAAAGGTGTGAAAATCGTAGGTGATATCCCAATTTTCGTAGCATCAGACTCAGCAGACGTTTGGGCAAACCAACATCTTTTCCAACTAGATGAAAATGGTCGCTCCACAGCAGTTGCAGGAGTTCCACCAGATTACTTTAGTGCAACCGGGCAGCTTTGGGGAAATCCACTTTACAACTGGGACGCAATGGAAAAAGAAAACTATGCTTGGTGGATTTGGCGCATAAAAGCAATGCTCTCACAAGTTGACTACGTTCGCATTGACCACTTCAGAGGATTTGAAGCATACTGGTCAGTACCAGCTGGAGAAGAAACAGCCATCAACGGAAAGTGGATTCCAGGACCAGATCACAAACTTTTCGATGCAATCAAAAAAGAACTAGGTGATATTCCAATTATTGCAGAAGATTTAGGTCTAATTACAGAAGGCGTTGCAAAGTTACGTGATGATTTTGCACTTCCTGGTATGAAAGTGCTACAATTTGCCTTTGACGCAAACGAAGCTGGTTCTAGCGGTTTTACAAACGACTTTTTGCCACATATGTACAACACAAATTGCGTTGTTTATACAGGAACCCACGACAACGATACAATGCAAGGATGGCTAGACAAAGCCAGTGATGCAGAAAAAGACATTATCAGAAGATATTTAAGCGGTGGAATTAAAGAAAATATTCCATCAGATGATAAATTCTGTGAATATTTAGTAAAAGAAGCCATTGCTTCCGTTGCAAAATTTGCAGTCATTCCAATGCAAGACATTTTCGCCATCGGCGACGAAGGCAGAATGAACATTCCTTCCACAACTGGCGGTCACAACTGGCAATGGCGAATGACCCCAGAAATGTTTAGCACAGAAAAAGCTGCTTGGCTAAAAGAAATGTCTGTTTTATACGGAAGAAATCTTTAACCAAACTATAGCGAAAACTGGTAAAACATAAATACCTCATAACAAAAAAATCCCTTGCTACGCAACCAGCAAGGGATTTTTTTATATCTAAATTACTTCATCATACAAACAGAAGGACAACAAAATCAAACTAAAAATTATTTCCAAGGGAAAATAAAACTTTTAAAAGACCGTGGTCCCAAAGTTTCATAATCTTCTGCAATCAATTCTCCCCAAGGGATTTGCTTTCTAGCTTCCTTCAAAGGAATATCAGGATGTTCTTCAAGCCAATCATATTTATACAAACGAAGGCGAAGAGCATTATTCAAAGAAAGACAGATTCCAGAAAATCCAGGAAGAACAAACACAATACAACTTAAAACAGCCAAAATCAAATTGTAGATAAAAATAAAAATTGAAAAACCAGTATTATCAAACAAAATGATAAAACATTTTTTCAAAGTTTTTTTGAAACCGCCGTGCATTTGAGAGCGAAGCGGGAAAAACCATTGCAAAGCCAAAACACAAACAAGCAAAGCCCAAAAAACAAGAGCCGCAAACAAAATTCCAAACATATTTCCCATTCGTAGATAGAAAGGAATTCCCACCACAGCCAACAAAACAAGAGCTGCAATTAAAAGAGTAAACAAAATAGAGTCCTTAACCCCATCTTTTAACTTTGTAAAAATCTCTTTTACAGTAACAGATTTAAAATCTGCGATTCTAGCACAGGCTTCGTTGACGCTCATCATCAAAATGACGATGGCAAACCCGCCAAAAATCAAAAAACAAAGAGATAGCACAATAGTTAGCCATTCAGGAATAAAAGTTACCTTCATAATTCCACTAGCCCCAAAAAAACAAGCCACACCAATCAAGATAGCAAGGATATTTGAAAACATTAGCCAAAAAGCACTATCCCAACCATCACAAAAATTCTTTTTTAAGAAAAACAAATTCATGAGTTTAAATGTATAGATATTTCCCTACAAGGTCAAGTTTTTTTCTATTCAATATGTATTATTTGGAGCAACCTTTTCCACTTTGCTCCAGCCAAACGGGGTTCCCTAACGGTCATCGTTCCGATTGCTTCGCAACCCCTAATGTCTGGGCTAGGCAAATAGACAAAAAAAACATTTCCACTTTCCTATTGACAATAAAAGCAAATTAACATATCATTGATATATGAACAGTTGTTCATATATTCTTTTTACAAACAAGCGAAAATTGGAGTTTATATGAGTATTTTAGATTCTGAAAAATTATCACAAATTGATTCCCAAATCCCAGAAGATGAAGTTCTCTACGATTTAGCCGATTTATTCAAAATTTTTGGAGACACAACCCGTATTAAGATTTTGTATGCTTTGCGGGAATCTGAACTTTGTGTTGGAGATATTGCTGATTTGCTAAAAATGAACCAATCCGCCGTTTCCCACCAATTAAAGATTTTAAAACAAAGCAAACTTGTAAAGTTTCGCCGAGAAGGAAAAACAATGTGGTATTCCCTTGCAGATTCCCACGTTGTAGCAATTATCGACCAAGGAATGGAACACATCCAAGAATAAACTTTTTTTTATGGGAGAAAAAAATCATGAGTTGTAGTTGTTGTCATAATGAAAAACACGAAACAAAAAATTGTGAACACAAAGAACATAACCATAATCACCATCAGGAAGAAAAACAAACTTCAAGTTGTGGCTGCGGACATTGTCATCACCACGAAGATGAAACATCAAAAAACACAATGATTTTAAAAATTACTTTATCAAGCATTTTTCTTGTCCTCGCAATAACATTAAATCATTTTTTTGATTTACCAATTTTGGGAAAACTTGGACTTTTTCTTGTTCCGTATTTAATAATTGGATTTTCTGTTATAAAAGAAGCTATTGAAAATATTTTCCACGGAGAATTTTTTGATGAAAACTTTTTGATGACTGTGGCTACAATTGGTGCTTTTGCTATCGGCGAATATCCTGAAGCAGTTCTTGTTATGCTTTTATCACAAATTGGTGAAACTTTTGAAAGCATGGCTTCTGCAAAAGCTCGAAAATCAATTTCTTCAATGATGGATATAAAACCAGATTTTGCTCATTTAGTAATTGGTGAAACAATCAAAACCGTAAATCCAGAAGAAATTAAAATTGGAGATATTATCCTTGTAAAACCTGGAGAAAAAATCCCCTTGGACGGTGTCATCGAAAAAGGAGAATCTACTTTAGACACTTCTGCTTTAACAGGAGAATCTTTGCCTAGAACTGTTTCAAAAGATAACAAAGTAGTTAGCGGTGCCGTAAATCTAACCAGTTTGCTTTATGTACGTGTTACAAAAATCTTTTCAGAATCTACAGTTTCAAAAATTTTAGATCTTGTAGAAAACGCTGAAAACAAAAAAGCTAAAGCCGAAAATTTTATTACAAAATTTGCAAAATATTATACTCCAATCGTAGTTTTTGCAGCCCTTGCATTAGCAATAATTCCAAGTTTAATATTGGGAGATTGGGGAAATTGGATAAAAAGAGCCTGTATCTTCCTTGTAGTTTCTTGTCCTTGTGCTTTGGTTATTTCAGTTCCATTAAGTTTTTTCGCTGGAATCGGAGCTGCTTCAAAAAGAGGGATTTTAATAAAAGGTGGCAATTTTATTGAAACTCTTGCAAAAATGGAAATCGCAGTGTTCGACAAAACAGGAACTCTCACAAAAGGAAATTTTGAAGTTGTAAAAGTCTTTGCATTAAATCAAAATGAAAATGAATTGCTAAATCTGGCAGCAAAGGCCGAAAGTTTTTCAAATCACCCAATTGGGAAATCAATTTTGAAAGCAGCAAAAATCCAAAATCCTTCTGAAATTCAAAAAAATGTTTCAATTAAAGAAATTTCTGGAATGGGAATTGAAGCAACTTTGGAAGATGAACAAAACATTACGATTTTCTGTGGAAATCAAAAATTATTGAAAAAACATAATATTCAATTTGAAGAAGCAAAAGAAATTGGAACCATTGTTTACGTCGCAAAAAATCAAGATTATCTTGGATATATTGTAATTGCTGACGCAGAAAAACCAGAAGCTACTTCCGCCCTAACAAACTTAAAAGCTCTGGGCATAGAACGCACTGTAATGCTCACTGGAGACCAAGAAACCGTAGCAAATGCTGTTGGAAAAAAACTCGGAGTTGATACAGTTTTTGCCAATCTTCTTCCACAAGACAAAGTTTCTATTCTGGAACAACTTTTAGCAGAAAAAAAGATTGTGGGCTTTGTTGGCGACGGAATAAACGACGCTCCGGTTTTAACCCGCTCTGATGTAGGAATCGCTATGGGAGGCCTTGGTAGTGATGCCGCTATAGAAGCCGCTGACGTGGTGTTAATGGATGACAATCCCGAAAAAATTGCAATAGCTATAAAAATCGCTAGAAATACCATAAAAATCGTAAAACAAAATATAGCCTTCGCCCTAGGAATAAAGTTTATAGTTCTAGTGGCAGGAAGCCTTGGACTAGCCCCAATGTGGCTTGCGATTTTTGCAGATGTAGGCGTTTCAGTTATTGCCATATTAAATGCAATGAGAGCTGGAGGAAAACAATCCTAAGATAGGTTCTATTGCCCCTTGTTTACAATCTATAAAAATGATATTCTGTAGACTATGGCAATAGAACAAAGAAAAAATGAGCGATTTATTGACGTTGGTCGAGTTGACGCTCCAGAACTTTGTATTTTTCCCGGTGTTCTTGAAGATATTAGCATTTGTGGAAGCAAAATCAGATTTCCCGCAAATTTTGATGTTGAATTGGATATGGATATTAATCTTGCAATTTCTCCAAATGCAAGTAATTTTTCAAAGGTTTTACATTTAATTGCTCATCCAAAATGGATTAAAAATCACGAAAATGAAACTTTAATCGGTTTTAAGTTTTTACGTTCCCCAGGAACCCACTTATTAAACTCTTACATTGAAAAACTTGCTTTAGCAAACGCTGAGTTTAACGAAGAAGATCAGTTTTTATGCTCCGTAATGTAGAAAATCTGAACGGTTTTGCCTTTCTTGCTTACGAAGAAAGCCTACCTCTTTTATTAAGCGAACTAAAATCCCGTTTTCCTCAATACAAAAAGCCAGAAATCTTTGGAAATTTAGTTTGCTTTTTTGATAAATCCTATTCTGAAGATTTTATAGACACTGCGAAAAATCAGCTTCCTTATTGGGCTAGAACTTGTTGTTTTGATGTGAAAAAAGTTTCTTTTGATTCAATTGGAGATGCTGCAAAATTTCTAAAGGATATTCAGCGAAATTGGGCTGGGTATCAGTTTGCAAATTTTCGCCGAGGAACTTTAATTCAAGAAAAACTGCCTTATATCAATTTTAAGCCAAAAAACTTTCCCTTTGAAATAGTTTCTTCTAACATTGGTTTGTACACTTTGCTAGATGAACATACTATGTTAGTTTCTGCAAACACAACTTCTACCCTTCCTTTGGGACAAATTACCTTTGTGGAAGATCACGAAAATCCTCCAAGTAGAGCTTATCTAAAGATTCAAGAGGCTTTGGTACGGTTTAAGGCAGCCTTCCTAAATGCCAGTTTACCACAGGAAAATGATTATTGTTTTGAAGCTGGGGCTTGTCCTGGTGGCTGGACTTGGGTTTTGCGAAATCTTGGCTGCCGTGTTATGGCGGTGGATAGAGCTCCCCTTGTGGAAAAATTGATGAATGACCCAATGGTGGAGTTTGTAAAACACGACGCTTTTACCCTAAAGCCAGAAGAAATTGGCAAAGTTGATTGGGTTTTCTCTGATGTAATTTGTTATCCTGAAAGACTTTATGAATGGGTAAATAAATGGCTTGATTCTGGTCTTGTTTCCAATATGATTTGTACCATCAAAATGCAAGGAGAAATTGATTGGGAACTTGTTTCTAAATTTGCAAATATTCCTAATAGCAAAGTTGTGCATTTGTGTTATAATAAACATGAACTAACTTGGATGCATTGCAAAGAAGGAAACACAAAAAATGAGTCAAACTGAACGAATTCTTTATATTGATAGAACCCTTAGAACAAAGCGCCCACTTACCACTCAGCAAGTGGCAGATTATTTTGAAGTTTCCACTCGTCAAGTAAAGCGTGATATTGAGTATTTGCGAGATAGATTTAACGCTCCAATAATTTTTGACCGGTTTGAAAAGGTTTATCGCTACGAATCAGACTTTGATCAACTGGCTTTTGCTGACCAAAACCTAGTGCTTTTTTACGTTGTGCTAAAATCTTTGGTGGAAAATCAGCATTATATCCCTGTGGTTTCCAACGACATTGTTTCTACCGTTTCAAAAGATGTACCAGAAAGCTACAAACACATTTGCGACAATATTTCCTTTGAACTTCCAAAGTTTGACACCATTGACCCAGAAGTTTTTTTAGCCGTTTGCGAGGCTTTGCGGTCTCACCAACCTTTAGATATTTGTTACACATCAGCGAAAGGGGAATCTTCTGAAAGAACCATTGAACCAGAGCACATTACAAATTACGAAGGAGCTTGGTATTTAATTGCTTATGACTGGGCTCGAAGTGATATTAGAACTTTTCACCTTTCTAGAATTAGTAAAATATCCCTTTCTAGCGAAAAAGTACAAAATCATGATGAAAACTATAAAAAACGGCTAGAAAGTTTTATTTCTGAAAATTACGGTATTTTCAAAGGTGATAAAAAGATTTGGGTAAAAATTAGATTTTGGGGAATGGCGAAAACTATTGTATCTTCTCAAGTCTGGCACAAAGACCAAATCTTGGAACCTGCAACAGAAGGCGATTTAGAAGCGATTGAACTTTCTTTGCCAGTTGCCAGTTTTAACGAAATCCTTGGAAAGATTCTTTCTTTTGGCTCAGAAGCGAAACCTCTAGAGCCAGTGGAACTAGTTACCCAATGGAAAGAAACCGTTACAAATATGCAAAAAAATATTTAGTCTTCTAGGCTGCTGTAAACAATTTGTCTGTATTTGTTGCGTAAAATCCAGTCTGGACCTTCTGCAACGTGTTGTAAAAATACTAATATCAAATTTTCTTCTGGGTCTACCATAAAATAGTTTCCAGGTAAACCGTCCCAGCCAAATTCTCCCAAAGAACCGTTGGAATTAGCTTTTGCTAAATCTGTCATAATTCGTAAAAGGTTTCCGTATTCGTAGCCGTCCATATTTATTAGATATTTGGAAGTTTTTTGCATTTCAGAAACGTTTGGCTTTGTCATAAAATTAACAGTTTTTTTGCTTAGGATTTTAACTTTTTCGCCCTTTGAATTGATAAAAGTTCCGCCGTTACAAAGCATTCTTGCAAAATTGCTGTAATCCTTGATTGTAGAATAAAGACCGCCACCACCAGATTCAATATTTGGAGCTTTTGAAGGCTCGTCTAAACCTAACCAATGAATCTTTTCTGGAGTTGGGGTTTCGCATTTTCCAGTCTTTGGATTTCTTGAATACATTTTTGCAAGACGAGGCAATTTTTCTTTTGGAACTAAAAAGTCTGTATCAAACATTTCTAGTGGAGTGAAAATTTCTTTTTTCAAGAAATCTCCATAAGTCATACCAGAAATCACTTCTACAACAGCACCTAAAACATCAGCAGAAAATCCGTATTTCCAAGATGTTCCAGGTTCAAATTCCAGTGGAGTTTGAGCAAGTATATTACAAATTTCAACTGTTTTTAGTTTTTTCCCAGCAGCAACTTGCCCAAGCATTTTATGTTGCAAATCTTGCATTATTCGTTCGCTTAAAGTTGTTTCTCCAGGATAGCAAAGCCCAGAAGTCATATCGAGCAAATGTTTTATTGTGATTTGATTTTTAGCCTCTTCAATGCCATTGGGAGTTACCACTTTCATATTTTTGTAGGCTGGTAAATAATTTGAAACTGGCTCTTGCAAAGTTAATAAACCACGTTCAAAAAGAATCATTATGGCAACAGAGGTGATTGGTTTTGACATTGAATAGATTTTGTAAATTGAATCTTCTTTGTCGCTTCCGTAGGATTTTTGAAAAAGGGTTTTGTTGCCTTTTTGCACAAAGATTGAACATCCCTTTAATTTTTCTGCTGCAATTTCATTAGTTAGTAAAGCATCTAAATCAGAAAATCCCATAAATCACCTCTCAAATTGATATAAAACTAGTATTTGCTTAGATATTCGTCAATTTCCCATTGGCTAATTCTAGTTTTGTAGTTTTGCCATTCTAATTCTTTGGCTTCTACGTATTTTTCTAGAATGTGTTCACCAAGAGTATTGCAAATTAATTTGTCTTTTTTAAGCTCGACAATGGCACTTTCCAAGGATGTTGGAAGCATTTGGATTTTGTGTTTTTTTCGTTGAGCGTCAGACATGGCGTAAATGTTTCCATCAACAGCTGGAGGTGGAACAAGACCACGTTTTACACCGTCTAATCCAGCAGCGATTGTTACTGCCAAAGCTAAATATGGGTTTGCACTTGGGTCTGCAGAGCGTAATTCCACACGAGTTCCTTGACCTCTTGCTGCTGGAACACGAATTAAAGGGCTTCTGTTTTGGGCAGACCAAGCAATGTAAACCGGGGCTTCAAACTCTGGCACAAGACGTTTGTATGAATTTACAAGTGGATTTGTGACAGCTGTCATACCTTTGATGTGTTCCATAATTCCTGCAATAAAACTGTAGGCTGTTGAGCTTAAGCCGTTTTTGTCTGATTCATCACAAAAAACATTTTTACCGTCTTTTGCCATGGAAATGTTAATGTGCATACCACTTCCGGCAATTCCGAAAATTGGTTTTGGCATAAATGTGGCGTGTAGTCCGTGTTTGTGGGCAATAGTTTTTACAGCAAGTTTAAAAGTCATAACACGGTCGGCTGTGGTTAGAGCGTCTCCATATTTGAAATCGATTTCATGTTGCCCACGAGCACATTCATGGTGGGAAGCTTCGATTTCAAAGCCCATTTGCTCAAGATTTAACACAATATCCCGGCGAACATCTTCTCCTGGATCAACTGGGCCCATATCAAAATATCCGGCATCATCAAAAGTTTGGAGAGTTGGTTTTCCTTGGTCGTCGTTTCGGAAAAGGAAAAATTCACATTCTGGGCCAACATTAAAAGTGTAGCCAAGTTCTTTTGCTTCGTCTAAAACATTTTTCAAAACTTGACGTGGTGAACCGTGAAATGGGGTGCCGTCTGGCTTATAAACATCACAAATAAGACGAGCTACAGAATTGTTTTCTCGCCAAGGGAAAAGGGCAAAACTATTATAATCTGGATGAAGTTTCATATCAGATTCTTCAATACGAACAAAACCTTCGATGGAAGAACCGTCAAACATACATTGATTGTCTAATGCTTTTTCTAATTGACTTACAGAAATTGCAACATTCTTAATAGAACCTAAAATATCAGTAAATTGAAGTCTTACAAAACGAACTTCTTTTTCCTTGGCAATCTTTAAAATATCAGCCTTTGTATAATTATTCATACCGTATAATAGATTTTTTACGTGGGTTTTTCAAGTATGTGAAATTTTCCCATAAACCAAGTCAAACAAAGGATTTTTTTCAATTATACTAATTCTAAATATTTATCGATGAAGTCTTGCTTTGATTTTACTTCAAATTTTGCATAAATCTTTTGGCAACTTCTTTTGACAGTACTTTCTGACAAAGACAGTTCATCTGCAATTTGATTATATTTTTGTCCCTGAGATAAAAGTTCAGCAATTTGTCGTTCCGTCGCTGTCAAAACCGTTAGTGGCGAATGAAAATATTCTTTTTTGATATTATAAAAAATATGCAATTTGTCTTCATACAAAATCAAGGTAACAATCAAAAAGAAAAGCAATCCGATAAATTCTAAAAGAGTGTTTAACATTATCATAATCCCAAAACGATATAGAGAAATAATATTTAAAAGTAATAAGAGAAAAAGTACAGAAAGTTTAATATATCCATGTTTTTCAAAAAATCCTCGTTTTGCAAAAAAGCCAAGGCCAACTAAAAAAAGCACGATTCCAAAAAGTTTTCCAGTAAAAAAAACGTAAATAAAACCCCATAAAAAACACAAAATGCCGTAAACTTTTAGATTATTGTACAAAAAATACTGAAAAACCAAAGCCAAAATAGTGAAAAAAAGTGGAATAATGACCTTTGTCCCCAAATTTAAAAAATGCAAATATGCGATAAATAAGAGAATAGTCGCCAAAGCAAAAGTATTGATTATGTTCCAAAATAATTTATTTTCTGATTCCACAAAGATATTTTACTTTTATTTAAAATTTACTTCAATATTCATAATAAAAAAAATTTTTTAAATATTTATGCAAGTTATTGCGTATATTTATTAAATTATGCTAAATTATTGAAGTAAAACTAAAGTTCTGGTTCTAGGACTAGCTTTACGCGGCTTTGAAGCCGTTATTCGTATATTCTTTCTTTTGGGGGAATCCTAGTTATGAAAAACGCATACATTAAAAGCGTATTAGATCAGGTAAAAGCAAAAAATGCTAATGAACCTGAATTTTTGCAGGCAGTTGAAGAAGTTCTTGAAACTCTTGAACCAGTTGTTGAACAAATGCCAGAAATTGAAAAAAATGCAATTCTTGAACGCATGGTAGAACCAGAACGTGTAATTATGTTCCGTGTTCCTTGGATGGACGACAATGGCAAAATTCAAGTAAACCGTGGTTATCGTGTTCAATTCAACAGTGCAATTGGACCTTACAAAGGTGGTATTCGCTTCCATCCATCTGTAAACCTAGGTATCTTAAAATTCTTAGGATTTGAACAAACTTTCAAAAACTCACTAACAACACTTCCAATGGGTGGTGGTAAAGGTGGTGCTGATTTTGATCCACACGGAAAATCAGACGCTGAAGTTATGAGATTCTGCCAATCTTTTATGACAGAACTTTCAAAACACATTGGTGCTGACACAGACGTTCCAGCTGGAGATATTGGTGTTGGTGCACGTGAAGTTGGTTATATGTTTGGACAATACAAAAGACTTCGCAACGAATTTACAGGTGTTTTAACTGGAAAAGGTTTAACATTCGGAGGTTCTTTAATCAGAACTCAAGCAACTGGATACGGACTAATCTATTTTGCAGACAATATGCTTGCAAAAGTGGGAGATAACTTCAAAGGTAAAACTTGTGTAATCTCTGGTTCTGGAAACGTTGCTCAATATGCAGCAGAAAAACTTATTCAATTAGGTGCAAAACCAGTTACACTTTCTGACTCAAACGGATATATTTACGATCCAGATGGAATCACACAAGAAAAACTTGATTGGGTAAAAGACCTTAAAACAGTTCGCCGTGGACGCATTAAAGAATATGTAGAACAATATCCTAACGCAAAATACGTTGAAGGCAAACGTCCTTGGGAAGTAAAATGTGATTGTGCTTTCCCATGTGCTACACAAAACGAACTAAACGGTGAAGAAGCAAAAATGCTTTTGGCTAACGGAGTTAAACTTGTTGCAGAAGGTGCAAACATGCCTTCAACAGCAGAAGCAGTTAGCGCATTCCTAGAAGCAAAAATTTTGTATGCTCCTGGAAAAGCTTCAAACGCTGGAGGAGTTGCAACATCTGGTCTTGAAATGAGCCAAAACTCAGAACGCCTTTCATGGTCAGCTGAAGAAGTTGACTCAAAACTAAAAGGAATTATGAAAAACATCCACGACGCAGCATACGATGCAGCTGAAAAATTCGGCATGAAAGGAAATTATGTTGCAGGTGCAAATATTTCAGGATTCCTAAAAGTTTGTAACGCAATGATTGCACAAGGTTTAGTGTAATTTAATACAAAACCTATAAAAACAAAAAGAGGGTCAAGGAGCTTTTCACAAAAATCCTTGACCCTCTTTTTTTATATACTTTTTAAAATATTGACTATTTTTTCTTGCCTCGTTTTATTGGAGTGGCTATAAATCCAAAAACACAACCCAAAAATCCGCCCAGCAAAGAAATCAATACCGGATAGAAACAAGAAGTTTCGGCTAACATTTCCATAGTTTCCTTTGCAAAGAAAAAGATAAACACAAAAATCAAAGATAAAGGCATCTTCTTTTTTTCAATGGCAGAATAAGAGGACAGAATAATCATCATAAAAATCACACTAGAAGCCCCGGACAAAGTTACAGCGGAAAAACAAGCAGAAATAACTCCACTTACAAACGAAGAAATCAACATCATTACAAAAAGCAATTTCCCACCATAATTGATTTCCAAACTTGGGCCCAAAAGCAAAACCAAAATCAGCGAAACAAAAAGCTGATTCCAATTTACAGCCCCAAAAACATAAGTTATCAACCGAACATAATGAACTGGATTACTTGCCACAAAAGCAAACTCACTTCCCTGCTTCGTAAGAGAAGTAAACAAATGTAAATCTGGAACCATTTTTTCTAGCAAAAACTTTTCCAAAACAAAAGCCACTAAACACAAAATAGAAAAAGTTAATGAAACTGGAGCATTATACTCTATCCCCAATTTAGACTTTTTCTTAGAGCGAGATTTTGGCTTAGTACTTTTTTTAGGCTCATAAGATGATTTTTGGCTTTTTTCAGGTTTGGGATTTGCTACTACCGTAGCATCTTCATTTTCGTATACAACAGTTGCGTCGTCCATTTTCCCTCCCACACACTAAATATCAAGTTGAATCTTTACAGGACAATGGTCAGAACCAAGAACATCTGCAAGAATTGTAGAACTTAAAACCTTTGGCAAAAATCCCTCATTTACACAAGTGTAATCAATCCGCCATCCAATATTTTTTTCACGAGCCTTAAATCTGTAAGACCACCAGGTATATTGATTTGGTTCTGGGCAAAAATGTCTAAAAGTATCAACATATCCTGAGGAAGTAAATTTTGTCATCCATTCTCTTTCCTCTGGTAAATAGCCCGGATTTTTTTCGTTATTTTTCGGATTTGCCAAATCTATTGGTTTGTGCGCAATATTATAATCTCCACAAAGCACAATATTTTTTCCTTCTGATACCAACTTATTACAAAATTCAAGAATAGCATCACAAAATGCTAATTTGTAAGGTAATCTTGCTCCAGCATCTTGGCTATTTGGGAAATAGGCACTAATAACAACCAAATCACCAAAAATTGCCACTGTAGTTCGACCTTCATCATCAAATTCTGGAATCCCCAAAGTGATAACAGAATCTGGCTCTTTTTTTGAATAAATTGCAGTTCCAGAATACCCTGCTTTTTTTGCAGATGAAAAATAGGCTTTGTATCCAGCAGGAGATAAAAGTTCTTCTGAAAGTTGACTAGGATTTGCCTTGGTTTCTTGAATGCACACAACATCTGCATTTGTGTCCAAAAGCCAAGGAATAAAAGATTTTTTTTCTACAGCTCTAATTCCGTTTACGTTCCAAGATATTATATTAAACATAGTTTGATTTTCGGAATTTTTTTAATACTTACTTAGTTGAAAAATGAAAATTCAATTTATTGCGATATATTTTTTAATATAAGGATATTTTATGGATTGGAAAGTTCAAGAATACACTGACAACATTGCAAATTTAGAAACAGAACTCCAAGAACCTCATGAATACAAGGTAATTTTCTTAAATGATGATTACACTACAATGGATTTTGTTGTAGCTATGCTTGTTACAGTTTTTCATAAACCAGAATTAGAAGCTGTAGAACTTATGGAAAAAGTTCACAAAACTGGCTCTGCCATTGTAGGTGTTTTTTCTTATGATATTGCTCTTACAAAATCAAAAATTGTTATAGAAAATGCTAGACGAAACGGTTTTCCCCTTCGAGTTGAGGTAGAAGAAATATGACCTTGTCCGCAAGATTGCAAAATGTTCTTGATTCAGCCTTTCAATTAGCAAAAGAAAGTAAACACGAATTTTTAACTCCAGAACACATTTTATTTGTTGCCCTAAATTTAGATGCAATACAAGGATTATTTTTATTTTGTGGCGTTGATAGCAACTATATTCAATCAATGGTAAAAGATTTTTTGAATTCAAAAATTCCTTTATCAGAAGATTCTGAGCCAATTCAAACAGAAGGCTTTCAAAATCTTTTAGAACGAAGTATTGCTCATTGTATTTCAGCAGATAAAACCACTGTAGAATTAACTGACGTAATTGTTAGTATGTTTGATGATAACAGACTTTATTGCAGTTATTTTTTGCAAAAGGGAAATCTATCTAAACTTCAATTACTAGAAGTTTTAAGCTATACCCAAAGTTCAGCTGGAGATACCCCAAATCCAATTGATTTAACAGAACATTTTGAAAAGGATAATCTTAAGCCAAAAAATCATTCAAAAAATGGAGTTTTGCATCTTTACACAGAAAATATGATAAAAGAAGCAAAATCTGGTATTTATGAAAATCTTATTGGTAGAAATGAAGAATTAAATCGAATTACAGAAGTCCTTTGTAGAAAAACAAAAAATAATCCTGTGATTGTTGGAGAATCTGGAGTTGGAAAGACAGCCCTAATTCAAGGTCTTGCCACAAAAATCACAAAAAAAGAAGTCCCTGAATTTTTACAGGATTTTAAAGTTTTCCGATTGGAAATTGGTACTTTATTAGCTGGAGCAAAATTTCGAGGGGATTTAGAGGAACGAATTAGGCAAATTGCCAAAGAACTTTCAACCCAAGACAAAATTGTACTTTTTATTGATGAAATTCATTCTATTTTTGGAAATTCCAATTCTGGAAATGGTTTAGATGCAAATAATTTACTAAAACCTCTTTTGACTAGCAACAAAATCCGAGTAATTGGAGCTACAACCTTTGATGATTTTGCAAAAACCTTTGAAAAAGATAAGGCTTTGTGCAGAAGATTTCAGAAAATCGAGCTAAAAGAACCAAGTTCAGAAGAAGCAGTAAAAATTCTTTTGGGAATAAAAAAATCCTTTGAAGATTTTCACAAAGTAGAGTTTACAGAAGAAGCCATAAAAGCAGCAGTAGAATTATCTGTAAAATATATGGCAGATACAAAACTTCCAGATAAAGCCATTGATATTTTGGATGAAGCTGGAGCTTATGCTTTTATCCACAGAGAAAATAATACTGAGATTGTAATCGACAAAAAGCAAATCGAAAAAATTGTGGCAAAAATCGCTAAAGTTCCCATTCAAGCTGTTACATCAAATCAAAAAAACAAATTGCAAAATCTTGAAAAAGAGCTTAATTCCAAGGTTTTTGGGCAAGAAAAAGCAATTTCTGAAATCGTAAAATCAATAAAAAGAGCTCGAGCTGGTTTTGGTGGAAAAGATAAACCTGCAAGTATCTTTTTGTTTGTTGGCTCTTCTGGAGTTGGTAAAACCGAATTGGCCAAGACCCTTGCTTCTTCTCTGGATTTTCCACTTTTACGCTTTGATATGAGCGAATATCAAGAAAAGCATAGCGTTAGCCGTTTTATTGGGTCTCCTCCGGGGTACGTGGGCTTTGAAGAAGGCGGAATCCTCACAAAAAGTCTTAGAAAAAATCCTTATAGCGTGGTTTTGTTTGATGAAATTGAAAAAGCCCACCAAGACATTTGCAATGTGCTTTTGCAAGTAATGGATTATGGGATTTTAACTGATAATCAAGGTAAACAAGCAGATTTTAGAAATGCCATTATCATTTTTACAAGTAACGCTGGAAGCAAAGATGTGGACAAAAATTACATTGGTTTTGGAAAATCTTCCTATGGAAACGAGGCTATGCTAGATGCTGTAAAAACCACATTTTCTCCAGAATTTAGAAATCGCTTAGATGGAGTGATTGCTTTTAATGGTTTAAATCTTGAGCTGATAAATGCCATTGTTGCAAAAGAACTTAAAGAAATAGAAAAAACTTTGAAAGAAAAGCATATTGAACTTAAGGTTTCAAAATCTTGTATTGAGTATTTGGCAAAGGAAAGCTATTCAGAAGAGTACGGGGCAAGGAATGTAAAACGCATAATCGAAGAAAAGATTACTTCTGTTTTAGTTGATGAAGTGCTTTTTGGAAAGCTAGTTGATGGTGGAAAAGCAAATATTTCTTATAGCGAAAAAACTGGTATTCGATTTAAGTATTTATAATTTTTGTGGAACTCACTAGGGAAAATGTGATATAATCTATTTTATGAATAACGCTATTGTAACCGTGGTTGGAACAGACCAAGTTGGTATTATTGCCAAAGTAAGTAATTTTTTGTCAGAAAAGCAAATTAACATTGCTGATATTAGCCAGACTATTTTATCTGGAAATTTTGTAATGATGATGATGGTAGATTTAAGTTCTAGTGCCGTTTCTATTGATGTTTTGCGAAAAGAAATGGATGAGCTTGGAGAAAAACTCAATGTGGAAATCAACATTATGCACGAAAGAGTTTTCTCTGCAATGCACAGAGTTTAGTTTAATATCAAAAAGTTGGTAAATTATGATTTTTACTTCTAATGAAATTCAAGAAACTGTAAATATGTTTAAACATCATAAACTTGATGTTAGAGCTATAACTATGGGAATCTCTTTGCGAGATTGTGCTTGTTCTAGTGGAAAAGAAAGCCGTCAGCGAATAAAGGATAAAATCCGCCGTTACGCTGGGAAACTTGTGGAAACTGGAAAGGCTATTGAATCTGAATTCGGCGTACCAATTATCAACAAGCGAATTGCTGTAACTCCAATTTCTTTGGTGGCAGAACCTTCTGAAGCAACTTCTTATGTGGAATGGGCTATTACTTTGGACGAACTTGCATCAGAACTTGGGGTTGATTTTATCGGTGGATTTTCAGCTCTTGTGCAAAAGGGCATGACAGAAGGTGATAAAAAACTAATTGCTTCTATTCCAGAGGCTTTGGCTGTAACAAATCGAGTTTGTTCTTCTATCAATTTGGGAACTTCCAAAAACGGCATAAATATGGATGCTGTAAAATTGATGGGTAGCACTATCAAAGAAACAGCTCTTCGCACAAAGGACAAAGACGGACTTGGTTGTGCAAAACTTGTAGTTTTCTGCAACGCTCCAGAGGATAATCCATTTATGGCAGGAGCCTTTCATGGTCCTGGAGAAGGAGAAGCTGTTTTAAGTGTTGGAGTTTCTGGTCCAGGCGTTGTAAAAGCAGCTTGTGAAGACTACAAAGGTGAGCCAATTCACGTGGTGGCAGAAGGCATAAAGAAAACAGCTTTTAAGATTACTCGAATGGGGCAACTTGTGGGAACAGAGGCTGCTCGTCGTCTTGGAGTGGATTTTGGGATTTTGGATTTGTCTCTTGCCCCTACTCCAGAAGTTGGAGACTCTGTGGCTCGTATTTTGGAAGAGCTTGGCATTGAAAGTGCAGGAGCTCCTGGCAGTACCGCAGCCCTTGCAATGCTTACAGATATGGTAAAAAAAGGTGGCGTAATGGCAAGTCCTGCAGTTGGTGGCCTTTCTGGAGCTTTTATCCCAGTTTCAGAAGACGAAGGAATGATTGACGCTGTTAGAAAAGGTTCTATATCACTTGAAAAACTAGAAGCCATGACTTGCGTTTGTTCTGTTGGTCTTGATATGATTGCGATTCCAGGAGACACTCCTGATACCACAATTAGCGGAATAATCGCTGATGAAATGGCAATTGGTATGGTAAACAACAAAACCACAGCTGTTCGTGTAATTCCAGTTCCTGGAAAAGGCGTTGGCGAATGGGTAGAATTTGGAGGACTTTTAGGCGGTGCTCCAATTATGAAAGTGTCTAACTTCGGTTGTGCAGACTTTATAAATCGTGGCGGAAGAATACCAGCTCCAATCCACAGTTTTAGAAATTAGAAATCTTATAAAAAAAGCCCAAAGAACTAAAAAAAACTCTTTGGGCTTTTTACCTTTTTAAGAAACTACCAGATGTAGAACTCTGTTTCGTAAGTTCCAGGTCTTACTCTGTATTGTTCAAGAGTATCCGGTCCACAAACACCAGTTCCAACCCCACGATGAGCTAAGTCTAGAATCAAAACATAGTATCCATTTTCTCCTTGGGTTAAATCCACAAGTTCATTTCTGTGTTCACATTTCCACAAATCCTTTGTAGAATATTTTGAATAATTCCAGCCAAAGTTTTTGCGAGATTGAATGTGTATTTCTTCTCCAGAAGCTGATTTTAAGCACAAATATTTTGTTCCAATGCGAGTTCCGTTTTCTTGTGGCACAATGTATGGAACTTCCAATTCGTCTGCTTTCAAAGAATATAATCCTCGATGGGCAGAAAATTGTCTATCATTGTAACATTCGTGAGGTCCTTGACCGTACCAAGTTACAGAATCAAAGTTTTTAGGAATTTCCATTTGGATTCCAGCCCGAGGGAATTCTTTCATAGAATCATGCAAATTGAAAATCACGTTGATTTTTGAACCAGTTTTGGATTTTCCGATTTGCACAGTTTCTTTTTTGATTTCGCAAGTTGCAAGTTTGTTGCTTTCTTTTCCATCATCCCCAGACCAAATCTCAAAACAATTTTCTGTTGGGCTAATGATTTTTGCATTTGGTAAATCATTTTTTAGCCAAGAAACAATTGGTCTAATTAAAATCCATTCTGGCAAATTATCAAAAGAAAACATTGGAATTTGTCGTTTTATACATTCGTTTTCGATAATTCCTCTGAAAATTGTTGGAGTGAAAACTTCTGAAACTGATTTTTCTTGAAGTTCACGAGCAAAAGCACATTGTGGATTTTTATCACTTTGGGATTTTTCATATTCTGAAAAACACAATTCTTCTTGAAGGATGAATTCCTCTTCAGAAATCACAGCTGGGTCAAATTTTTCTTGTTTTCCTTTGGAAAAACTTAATTTTAGCACAAGTTCTTTTCCATCAAGATTTTTTATGTAATCTGAAATTGGCAAAAAGATTTCTGCTTTTTCATCTGGTAAAATATCAGGACAGTTGATTTTTCCAGATTTTATAACTTCTCCATTTTTTAGCAAAGTCCAGTTGATTTGAATACCTTTTAGGCTAGAATAATCAAATCGGTTATGGATTTCAAATTTCTCCTGAAGTGGAAGAATACCTTTTACTAAAATTGGTGAAAAAAGTTTTTTGCACTCGGCTAAAACTGGTTTTGGTGATTGGTCTGGAAAAGTGATTCCGTTTAAGCAAAAATCGTAATCGCTTGGAGCATCCCCAAAATCTCCACCGTATTTCCAAAAGCTTCCACCTTGAGGTTTGCCCCTTTCAGTTGATTTTGGAGTTTCTGCATAGATTCCTTGGTCAATCCAGTCCCAAATAAAGCCCCCTTGTAAGCCTTTGTGAGAATAAATTGCTTCCCAGTAATCGCTTAAAGAACCGTTTGCATTTCCCATGGCGTGAGAATATTCACACATAATTAGTGGGCGAGAATCTTCAACTGTGTCTGCGTATTTTGTAATCAAATCAATTGGTGGATACATTGGGGCAATCAAGTCGGTTAAATCTTTTCCCCGAGCAAGAGTTTCTAAAGTTGGATCTCCTTGTGTTTTTTCTGGACGAATAAAGCCCTCATAATGAACAAGTCGGGTTGTATCAACTCGGCGAAGCCAAGCAACTGCCGCAGTTTGATTTTGTCCGTCTCCACTTTCATTTCCCAAAGACCAACCAAAAATTGAAACGTGATTTTTATCTCGGCGAACCATTCGCATAATTCGTTCTAAATAACTTTGCGTCCAAATATCACTTCGACACATACAATCATAATAGGCGTGATTTTCGATATTTGCTTCGTCTAAAAGCAAGATTCCGTATCTGTCACAAAGTTGATACCAACGTTCGTCGTCTGGATAATGACAAGTTCTTACTGCATTGAAGTTGTGATTTTTGAGCAGTTCCAAATCCTTTAGCATATTTGAAAGAGGAATTGTTTTTCCAAATTTTTCGTGATGTTCGTGGCGATTTACACCTTTTATGTAAACCATTTTTTTGTTAATTAAAAGTTCGCGATTTTTTACTTCTACAGATTTAAAACCTGTGGTAAAAGCAGTGGCTTCTAAAAGTTTGTCTTCATCAAACAAAGCAACTGTAACAACGTAAAGATTTGGATTTTCGTGGCTCCACAATTTTGCCTTTTTGATTTTTATATCTTTTTCAAAAATATTTTGGTTTACACGATAATTAAATGGAACTTTTTCATCACCCTCTGCAACCATTTTTCCAAGTTTCGGATTTTCTAAAGAATTTTCAAGTTCAAAAACTTGATATTTGATTGTTCTAAAGAAATTATCGTTTTCTTGATTTGTGCGTCTTGTAACGATTTTGTCTGGTTCTGACATTCCCATTGTAACTTTTAGCGGAATTGTAGAGTCTGCTTGTAATAAAGGTTTGGAAGATTTTTCGATTTTTTTATAATCGTCAATATAGGAAAGAGTTTCCACATCCTGAATAAAAGTGTTTGCTGTTGTGTAAAGATAAACACTTCTGTGAATGCCTCCAAACCACCACTGATCTTGGTCTTCTACAAAACTTGCGTCGCTATAGCGGATAACTTTTAGAGCAATAGAAACAGGGATTTCTCCATTGAGTGAAAAATCAAGATATGGGCTAATCTCAAACTCGCAAGGTAATCTAGTATCTTTTGAGATTCCAACTTCCACACCGTTTATAAAAACTTGCACAACGCTTTCAGCAGAGCCAATATGCAAAACAACTCGTCGATTATTCCAACTGGCAGGAATAGTTGTGTCTAAGCGATATAAACCTGTGGGATTTTTTTCTGGCACGTTTGGTGGCAAAATATCAAAAGGCATTTGCACATTTGTGTAATGAGGAAAATCATAGCCTTGTAAAGTCCAAGTGCCAGGAACGTTAATTTTGTCCCAAGATGCACAATCATAATTTGGAATTGTCCAATTTTTATATTTTTCTTCTGAATCTTTTGTAGGATTTTCAATCAATGAAAAATTCCAACTACCGTCAAGAAGTTTTACATAATTACTTTTAGTTGCAATAGTTGAAACACTTTCTTTGTCAGAAAGATTCTCGATTCCTAAAGCACATTCATTTGCAGCTTCTTCTATAGAAGAATATGGGAGAAGATGACTTCTCATAGGAAGGCGATTTATGCCCTGGATTTCTGGTGATTCCCAGAAGTTTTTTACAAAATTGTGGTTAATCATAGAATTATTTTATATCAAAAAATCCTAAAAGAAAGGTATTTAAATACTAGTATTTTTGTCTCTTTCTTTTTGGGAAATCTGACTTACAATTTTATTTAGATGAGGCAAAAGTTGCTATCATTAAATGAAAAGTTTTTATAGAGGTACAAAAGGAGGTCATCTATGAAAAAAAGATTAGTTGCTATAGCTCTTATAGCTGTTGCAATTTTAGGAATTTTCACTTCTTGTGAAAAAAAGGAAGTTGCAGTTGATCCAAACGCACCAGTAAAATTAACAGTTTGGTGTTGGGATCCTACATTTAACATTTACGCAATGAATGAAGCTGCAAAGATTTATGCAAAAGATCATCCAAATGTGGAAGTTGAAGTTGTAGAAACACCTTGGGAAGATTTACAACAAAAACTAATCACATCACTATCTGCAAACACAACAGAAAATTTGCCAGATATTATCCTATGCCAAGATAATGCAATTCAAAAGAATTTACAAAACTATCCAAAAGCATTCTTGCCTTTAGACGGAAAAGTTGATTTAACTCAATTTGCTGAATTCAAAGTAAATTATGGTGAAATGAACGGTAAAAAATACAGTGTTCCATTTGATAATGGTGCAACAGCTACATTCCTTCGCCGTGATATTATCGAAGCCGCTGGTCTAAAAATCGAAGATTTTAACGATATTACTTGGGATAGATTCAACGAACTTGGAAAAATCGTAAAAGAAAAAACAGGTCATGCTTTGATTTCTTACGTTGGAAATGAACCAGACTGTATTATGATTATGCTACAAAGTTGTGGTGTTTGGATGTTCGACGAAAGTGGAAAACCATACATTGCAAATAATGACGTTCTAAAAAAAGCAGTTTCTATCTACGCACAAATGATTAAAGACGGAACTTGTGAAACTGTAACAGATTGGAATGCTTATGTTGCAAGTATTAACAGTGGTTCTGTAGCAGGAACAATCAACGGTTGTTGGATGGTTGGTTCAATTTGTGCTCAAGCTGACCAAGCTGGAAAATGGGCTATTGTAAACACTCCAAAAATCTCAAATGTTCCTTCTGCTGTAAACTACTCAAATCAAGGTGGTTCAAGCTGGATGGTAATGGCAAACTCAAAAAATCCTGATGTAGCTATGGACTTCTTAGGTTCTACATTTGGTGGAAGCAAAGAATTATACGAAACAATTCTTCCATCATCTGGAGCAATCGCAACTTGGTTACCAGCTGCTTCTTCAACAGTTTACGACCAACCAAACGCTTTCTTCGGAAACCAAAAAATCTACAAAGACATCGTTGAATATTCTGGAAAGATTCCACAAGTAAAATACGGTGCATTCAACTACGAAGCTCGTGATGCTATCGGTGTTGCAATGGCTGATATTCTATCTGGAAAGAAAACTATTGATGAAGCTATGAAAGATGCTCAAAAGAATATTGAATTCTTAATGGGTTATTAAGCAAAAAAATCTTGTTGTGAGTTTCCTATGCCTCACAACAAGATTTCACCGTAAACAATTAAAAATGGAAAAAATCATGAGTAAATTAACACTTGAAATGAAATATAAACGAGCAGGTTGGTTCTTTGTTCTTCCTGCTGCTTTATTGATTTTTGTAATGAGTTTCTACCCAATGATTGAAGCTTTTATTCTTTCATTAAAAGCTGGGCTTGGAAACAATTTACAATTTGCTGGATTAAGAAATTATATACGACTTTTTCATGATGAAAGATTTCTAGCTGCGGTTGGAAATGTAATTATTTATTTTATTTTTCAAGTTCCAATTATGCTTTTTACAGCACTAATTTTGGCTTGTATTTTAAATGATAAAAAACTTAAGTTTAAAGGTTTTTTCAGAACCTTAATATTTTTACCTTGTGCAACTTCTCTTGTTTCATCTGCATTGATTTTCAAATCACTCTTTGCATTAGATGGACTTGTAAATACATTATTGTTGAATTGGGGATTTTTAACAAGCCCAAAAAACTGGTTAGCTGACCCATTTTGGGCAAGAGCTGTTATTGTCCTAACAATCACTTGGCGTTGGACTGGTTATAACACAGTTTTCTTTTTAGCTGGACTACAAAATATTGAAGGAAGCATTTACGAAGCAGCGTATATCGACGGAGCAAATCCTGTTCAAGTTTTCTTCAAAATCACGTTACCACAACTAAAACCTGTAATTCTTTTAACTGCAATTATGTCTACAAACGGTACATTACAGTTATTTGACGAAGTAAAAAATATAACAGGTGGTGGACCTGGAAATGCAACGCTGACAATTTCTCAATACATTTACGATTTGTCCTTTGTGTATAATCCACAATTTGGATATGCAGCCACAGTATCTTATGCAATTCTTATTTTAGTTGCAATTTTATCCTTTATTCAATTAAAGATAGGAGATAAAGAATAATGACAGCAGAAAACGAATCAAAAAAATTTATACGTCGTTCCACGCGAGGCGTTATTTTAGAATATGCGTTTATCATAATATTCTGTTTGTTTTCAGTATTTCCATTTTATTGGATGCTAGTTGGAGCAACAAATCAAAGTGCAGACGTTGTTACAGGAAAACTTACTTTTGGCACATACTTATTTGAAAATATCAAAACAATGATAAAAACTCTAAATGTGGGTAGAGCATTTTGGAATTCTTTAAGAACAACACTTATCCAAACCGTTTTAAGCATCATGGTTTGTTCTATGGCTGGATACGGATTCCAAATCTATCGTGATAAAGGGAAAGACAGATTGATGAAGATTCTTCTTCTTTCAATGATGATTCCTTTTGCTACAACAATGGTTCCTTTGTTTAAAATGTTTAGTAAAATACATTTATTAAACACAACCTTGGGGTTTGTTTTGCCAAGTATCTCAACAGCCTTTTTGATTTTCTTCTTTAGACAAAACTCTATGTCATTTCCGATAGAAACAATCCAAGCAGCCCGAGTTGATGGATTAAGCGAATTTATGATTTATTGTCGAGTTTATCTTCCAATTATGAAACCAACTTTTGCTGCGGCTGCAATCGTAACATTTATGAACGGCTGGAACAATTATTTGTGGCCTTTAATCGTTATGCAAAGCCAAAAAATGCAAACTATGCCCCTTTTAGTTACTGGATTAACTTCTGGATATGTAACAGATTACGGACTTTTAATGCTCTGTGTTACAATTATGACGCTTCCAACTGTACTAATATTCTTCACACAACAAAAACGCTTTGTTGAAGGAATTATTGGTTCTGTAAAATAAACTTCCTCCTCTGAATTTTCTGTGCATTGGCAAATCGCCTTTGCACAGTTTTTTTATACAGAGTTTGCCAACCGAATAATCTCAAATCTGTCTTTTACCCCAAGTTTTGAATAAATCGTACTAACCTGATTTCTAACCGTTTGAAGAGCCAAATCCAGTTTTTCTGCAATTTCTTCGTTATCGTGACCAGTTGCAATCAAGGTAAAGATTTCTCGTTCCCTTTTTGTCAAAGTATTAAGCCACTCAAATTTCTTAAAATCCATATTGGAAGTTTGAGGATTGTTTTCTGCCTCAACGTAAGTGTTTTGAATCAATTTTTGTGCAATAGAAGGTGAAATTTGCAAAGTTCCAGCATTCAAAGCTCGAATAGAAATAATCAACTCAGTTGGTGAAATGTCTTTTAGCAAGTATCCAGAAGCTCCAGAAAGCAAAGCTGAGCGAACATACTCGTCTTCATCGTAAGTAGAGAGCATAATAATCTTTATTTCTGGAAAATTTGCTTTTATATTTTTCACAGCCTCTACCCCGTCCATAACAGGCATATGAACGTCCATCAAAATAATATCAGGCTTTTTATTTTGTACAAAATCACAAGCTTCTTTTCCATTTGGAGATATTCCTAAAACTTCAATATCTTCAGCATAATTCACCAAAAAAGTTTTTAAACTTTCTGCAAATAAAATCTGATCATCAACCAAAAGAATTTTAAGTTTCTCCATTATCATCACCTTCCATTAATGAAATATTTATCAGAGGAATTTTTATAGTTACTTTAAAACCGCCTTCAGGTGGAGTAGAAGTTTCCAAAGTTCCGTAAGTTTTTGTAAGCCGTTCTTCCATTCCAGAAAGCCCAATCCCCTTCACAATTTCCTTCGTTCCCACACCGTCATCTTGTACAGTCATTATCAAAACATTATCTTTTTCCCAAAGGTTTATAGCGATGTTTTTTGCACGGCCATGACGAATAGAGTTTGTCAATGCTTCTTGCATAGTGTGAACAATAACCGAATTAACTGTTCGACCGTAATCTTTTTTGATATTTCCAGAGGAAAGCTCAATATTTATACCAGATACACGGGAAAAGATGTTTTTTACATCATAAATCGCATTTATGCTACTAGCAAGAGGCGATTCCATATTTCTTATGGCATGAAGTGTTGCACGAGTTTCCTTTAGACCTTTTTGAGCTAAATTGCGAACAGACAAAAACAAATCATCTGCTTGTTCTTTTGAAAAATCTTTCTGACTGGCAGCTGCATCCATCATCGCAATAATATTCACAAAAACATAACCGCAACTATCGTGCATATCTCGAGTAATTCTCATACGCTCATTATGAGTTGCTTCATCACCGCGAATTTTTGCCAAATCCTGCAAATCATTATTTATTTGCGTTAATTGAGTTACAGATAGATTCAAATGCTCAACAATATTTTCTAAATCCACATATTTTGAAACCAAAATAACATACAAAAGTGAAAAAACAAGAACAAAACACAAACTTACGCCAAAAGCCAAATATTCTGAAAAAGAAATTTTGCTGATATAAAAACCTTGTTCTGGAAAGAGAAAAAAGTAAAACTGCAAAACAAACAAAAATATTCCACATAAAAATGCTAAAATAATATTTGTCTTCTTCGGAAAAACTAAGATTACGGCAAAAATCCAAGAAGAATAAACAAATACTTTTATTGTGAACAAATCCCCAGGTTTGTACAAAAACAAGGAAATTGACATAAAGCCGATGATAAAAGTTGCAAGACGAGACAAAAACTTTTTTGAAAAAACCAAAGTTAGCACTGCTAAAAAATACAATGAAAAAAACACAAAAAAATCTATAAAAAAGATTTGAGGAGTAAAGTATAAATTTGTGGTTATGACATCTGTAATATTTGTATTAAAAAAATAGTCTTTTAGAAAATTGCAAAAAGCAACCATCAACATCAAAAAAATTAAAATTACTGGAATAATTTTTAGCCAAAGAATTTTGGGAGAAATATTTGTTTTTTTAAAGGAACCCACACTTTCTTTCATATTTAAGTAGAATTATATATCAAAATTCGTAAAATTGTAAAATCAATAAATCAAAAACAATAGAAATCTTTTTATTTTTCAGAAAGTGTATACAAAAACCACTACAAAAAAAACTTGGAATGATATAAAGTAATCGATAAATATCTAACTTAATAATAGGACGCTTCAAGTGAAATTCGATAAACAATTTTACAAATCACTTTTATTTCTTGCAATTCCAGTAATTTTACAAAATATGGTAAATTCCTTTATCAACATTCTTGATACAATAATGGTTGGAAAACTTGGAGAAGTTGCTATTGCTGCCGTTGGTCTTGGTAATCAAGTTTTCTTTTTCTACAATATGATTTTGTTTGGAATTACATCTGGTGGTGGAATTTTTGTGGCTCAATATTGGGGCAAAAAAGATATTTCCAATATTCGACGTTCTGTTGGAATCACTTTGTCTTGTAGTATCGGGGTTTCTCTTGTCTTTTTCGTAGTTGCACAAACTATTCCAGAACTAGTTTTAGGTTTTTATTCTCAAGATTTGGAAGTAATCACTCTTGGTGCAAATTACTTAAAAATTACTGCTTGGTCATATCCAATTTTCGCAATTAGTATGGTTTTTAGTCTTGCTTTCCGTAGCACAGAACAACCAAAAGTTCCAATGGTTGCAACAATCATTTCCCTTTGTTCAAACGCCTTGTTTAATTTTTTGTTAATTTTCGGTCTTGTCCTAAATGGCACAACAATTTTTCCAAGACTTGGCATAAACGGAGCCGCTGTTGCTACAATCATAGCTAGAATTATCGAATGTATTTTGTTACTTGCAATCGGTTACAAAAAGAAACTTGCTCCTGCAGGAAAACCAAAAGAACTATTTTCCTTTGGAACAGCCCTTTTCTCAAAATACCTTCGTATCGGAATTCCTGTAATCATCAACGAAACCCTTTGGTCTTTTGGAATTACTTTGCAAAACCGAGTTTACGCCCGAGCTGGAACAGACGTAATCGCCGCTTTTAATATTTCCAACACTATTTCCCAGATTTCTTGGGTTTTCCTTATGGGAATTGGAAATGCAGCTGCTGTTTTAATCGGAAAACGAATCGGAGAAGGAAACACGGAATTAGCTTATAAATATTCCCACAGAGTCGCTATCTTATCTCCAATCGTAGCTTTTTTTGTGGCTTTGCTTTTGATTCCCCTATCAAAAACCTTGGGATTTTTCTTTAGCGTTGACCAAGCTATTTTGGTACAAGCCGCAGGAATGTTAAAAATCTTAATATTCTATTATCCATTCAAAGCCTTCAATATGACAATGATTGTGGGAGTTTGTCGTTCTGGTGGAGATACAGTTTTCTCAGCCATTGGTGATACAATTTTTATGTACTGTGTCTCAATTCCTTTGGCATCTTACGTAGCTTTTACATTACACGCTCCAGCTATGCTAATTTTTGCCTGTTTAAACATAGATGACTTATGTAAATTCGTAATTTTATTATGGCGATTACTCTCAAAGAAATGGCTCCACAATGTAACAGAAATTTAATTTGAAAAAAATAATTCTTAAAACCTTTAAGATGAGATTTTAAAATCCGATAATAAATTTATGAAACAATCTGAAAAACTAACTATTGCATCTGGGATTATACTTTTATCAGTTGCAGCTATAATTTTAATATCACTTATGCTACACTTCCTTAATTTTGGTGTAGTTTTGCCATATTTTTTTGAAAAATGCCAAAATTTTGGTACAGTTCTCTTTTCCGTGTATGGAATCTCTAGTTTTTTGATTCCGATTTTCTTATTTGTGGCAGCCATTTTTCTATTTATTCCTACTTGGAATTTCAAACGAGGCTTGTATCTTGCCGTTTCTTTGATTCCATTTTTTACAATCGTAGCCATCGAGAAATTTTGTAATAATATTTTCTCTGGAAATTCAGCAACATTATTATCAATCAAATACACAACAATGATTTTGGTAAGTGCTTTGGTTGTTGTAATCGAATACTTAATCGTTGGAATTATTGCTGATTCTATTATTTCTAAAAAGATTGCCAGTCTTAACCAAGTAAAAGCCGCAGCTCAACAAGCTTCTATTCACAATCTTGAAGAAGAAGAAATTTTACCTGAACCTGAAGAAGAATCTTTAGAAGAATTGGAAGTAATTTCCCAAATTCCAGAAGAAGAACAACTTTCACAGGAAGTTTCACAAGAAAATCTTGAAATCACAGTGCCAGAAATTATCGAAAACCCAGAAGATATTTCTCCAGTGCCAGAAGCCTACAACGCAGACTTGAATTATGGTGATTTACATTCTGAAGTTATTGATATTCCAGAATCTCCAGTAGAAATTACTTTGGAAGAAGATAATTTGGAATCAGATGTTTCTGCCCCTATAGAAACAGAATCTGAAGAAATCCCATCAACAGAATCTTTTGAAATTCCTGAAACAGACAAAAAACGCATTACACCAGAGGAAATCGATGCACTACTTGCACCTGGTCTAGACGAATATCCAGATGAGCCAAGCGTTATTCAAATGGATTTTAACCAAGATGACAAACCAGAAATGATTATCCTTCCTCAAGAAGAAAATCAAGAAGTGCAAGAAATTTCTGAAGAAACTGAAAATCCTGAAATCGTAGAAAATCAAGTTGAAGAAGAACCAAAAAACCAAGGCGGACTTCTATCTTCTGCTTTGCGATATAGAGAAGAAAATCTCAAATCAAACCAAATCAACCTAACAGAAAAAAAAGACTTGGAAGAATCTTTACCTGTAGAAGAAGAAATCAAGGAAGAAGATTTTCTTTCTCCAGACGAAGAATTTGATAGAGCTGTTTTTGGTGATAACGAAGAACTAAAACAACAATTTTATTCTGAAGACGAACAAAATTTCTTAAACAATCCTTTCGGTGAAAATCCAAACAATCCCTTTGATTTTTTAGGTGAAGCCGGACAAAATATCACAATCGAAGAAGAAGAACTTTCAGAAGAATCAGATGAAATTGGAGCTTTTGAATTTGAAATGGAAGAATCTTCTGATGAATTGCAAGAAGAAATTGAAAATGACATTGAAGAGGACGAAGCAATTTCAGAATATGAAACTTTGGAAATCTCAAAATTAAATGATGATATTGATGAAAATCTTGATTTAGAAATTGAGGATGAGGATTTTGATTCTGATGATTTAGATGCTGAAGATTTTGATAAAACTTCAGACATGACTTCGGATATTTCTCAAAACACTCTAAAAAAAAACTATAATATCCCAATAGAAGGAGTTTTAGCCAGTTATCAAAACAATCCTTACTGGATAATTGATGAAGAAACCAAACAAGCTGGAATAATTCTCAAAGAAACTTTAAACGAATTCAAAATTGAAGCAGAAGTTACTGGAATTAGAAAAGGACCAGTTATTACAATGTTTGAAATTTTACCAGCTCCCGGTGTAAAACTAAACAGAATTGTAACACTCCAAGATAATATTGCTTTGCGTCTTGCAGCTCAAAGCGTTCGTATTGTGGCTCCAATTCCAGGAAAACACGCAGTTGGTATCGAAGTTCCAAACAAAGAACGAGCTGTTGTAAGTTTTAGAGAACTTATCGAAAAAGATTTGCCTCAGTTTGACAAGATGAAAATCCCAGTTGTTCTTGGAAAAGACATTTCTGGGGATGCTCAACTTTTGGATTTAGCAACCACACCGCACTTGCTAATTGCTGGTTCTACAGGTTCTGGAAAATCTGTTTGTGTAAACTCAATGATTCTATCAATTTTGTATAAACGCTCTCCAAAAGACGTAAAAATGATTTTGATTGATCCCAAAATCGTAGAGCTAAAACTTTACAACGATATTCCACACTTGCTAACTCCAGTTATCACCGAGCCAAAAAAAGCATTCCAAGCTCTACAATACTGCTTATGCGAAATGGAACGACGCTACGCAATGCTTGATCATATGGGTGTCCGGGATATTGCAACTTACAACAAACGCATAAAAGAGCGCCAAATTTGCCAAGAAAAGATGCCATATATTGTGGTAATTATTGATGAGTTTGCAGATTTGATGGCAACCACAGGAAAAGAGCTTGAATCCACCGTTGCCCGTCTTGCTGCAATGAGCCGTGCCGTTGGTATTCACTTAGTTCTTGCAACACAACGTCCTTCTATTGATGTTATCACAGGGCTTATCAAAGCAAATATTCCAACTCGAATTGCTTTTATGGTTGCCTCAAAAACTGATAGCCGTATCATTATTGACCAAGTTGGTTCTGAAAAACTACTTGGAAAAGGGGATATGCTTTATTCTAGTGCTATCGATCCATTCCCAGTGCGTATTCAAGGAACTTTCGTTACAGAAGACGAAGTTGAAAAAGTTGTGGAATGTGTAAAAGCCTACGGTGAACCAGAATACATTGATGATGAAATCTTTGTGGAAGACGAAGATGACGAAACATCAGAACCAGGACTTTTTTCAGAAGGCTCTGACCCACTTTACGACAGAGCTTTAGAAATTGTAATTCAAGCTGGAAAAGCTAGTGCTTCATATATCCAACGGCGATTAAAAATTGGATACAACAGAGCCGCTCGATTAGTTGAAGAAATGGAAGCCCGTGGAATTGTAGGTCCTGCCAATGGGTCAAAACCTCGTGAAATTATTCATATTCCATAATTAACCAAAAACTAACATACAAAGTAATTTTTTTATAGACTAAGGGCATATTTGTTAATATCTTTAATGTATGGATAACAAACGTACATTGCAGACTATTTTCATTTATGCCCTTTTTGGTTTATTTTTCGTATTGCTCATACGAATGTTTTACCCATTTTTCACAGTCATTTTGTGGACAGCCCTTTTGTATATCGTGATTTACCCATTGTATAAAAAATGTCACAACAAACTAAATCCAGAAAAAAAGACCTACCAGTTTAAAAGACGCCTTTTAGCAGGGGGATTTTCTGTTGGAACAATGCTAATTATCATTTTCTTTTTTGGATTATTGATTTTTATGCTTTCAAAACAGCTCATTTCCTTCCTAGTGGATGCAGAAAAGTTTTTAGTAGATAATCCAAACTTTTTTAGAGAATCAGCTTTTTTCTCAAAACTGTCTGAAATTACAGAAAAATTTGGATTCAATTTCCTTGATATTGACCTTTCATCCCTTTCAGGGAAACTTCTTGCACTTCTACGAGAATACAGTAGCAAAATCTTGTCCTTGGGAACAAATCTTGTTAGCAGCATCGGAAGTTTTGTAATTTCAGTATTTTTCGTAATTTTCGCCTTGTATTTTTGCTTTTTAGACGGAAAATACCTTGTTTCTCTAGTTGGAAAAGCAATTCCTATCAAGAAAAACCAAATGACTTCTCTTTTAACAAAATTTACAGAAATCACAAAAAATCTTTTATCTGGCTACGTTTTAGTTGCCTTGTATCAAGGTTTTGCATCTTTTGTACTAATGACGATTTTTGGCGTAAAGGGAGCTCTTCTCTTTTCTGTAGTGTTGATGTTTGCCACCTTCGTTCCAATTTTCGGAGCTGCCCTAATTTGGCTTCCAGTTGGTATCGTCATTTGTTTTACAAGTTCCTTTGTAAAGGGAATAATCTTTATGATTTTGGCAGGAATCTGTATCAGTTTGTTGGATAATTTTCTCCGCCCTCTTTTCCTAAAAGACAGAATCCAAGTTCACCCACTTATAATTTTCTTTGCCATTTTGGGCGGACTATCACTTTTTGGTTTAAACGGACTTTTGCTAGGCCCAATCATTGTAATTATGTTTTTTACAGTTTTGGATATGCTAGTTTCAAAAGAAGGGGAATCTCAAAATCCCATAACTAGCTACGAAGAGTAAGAAAAAAAGAGCAAGAACTTTCTCGGGAATCCAATCTCGAAAAAATCTTGCTCTTTATCCGGTTTTTTTAGTTGTTTATTTTCCCCTTATTTTCTCTCAACTTCCTACTTCAACTTGTTAAACAACTTTCTAACAAGGCCAATTTTCCCAAAACATAGCCAATAAAGCAATGCAATTAGCAATACGCTTGGTACTCCAACCAAAATGATGTACAAAATTCCAAGTCCAAAATTACACAAAAATTGCAAAGCATTATAGCCAAAATCCTTTAGCCCCTGCAAAAAGTCTGGAGTTTCAAAACCGGCTTCTGTTGTGTTTGCTGGTAATCTACAAGAAATAGAAATTGTAGAAAAATCAATTTGATTAGAAAGCCTTCTAAACTGCTTTTCCATAGATTCCAATTCACTAGTAACATCGTTTAACTGACGTTCAATTTCTAGTAAATCCGAAATACTTTTTGCCCCAGCCAAATAGCTTTCAAGCTTTGCCTGTAAAATTCTTCGAGTTTCAAGACGAGTTTCCAAATCATAATAATTTTCAGAAACATCCTCTGTAGAAATTGACCGAGACAAAAGCTCCCCAAAATCCCCAGTGCTATTCATCGCATCCTCAAAACTAGAAGCCGGCACCTTTACAGTAACATTCATATTGTTACGATTTGTCCAGGTGTCCGCAATGTATCCTCCAAAACCTTCAAGCCAAGCACCAATTTTTTCTTCAGTTTCAGAAAGATTTTTCACCTCAAAGCTCAAAGCCCCCGTTTTTATAATTTTTCGCTCCTGAGTAGCCTCAACATCCCCAGATTCTTCAAAATTGATACTAGAATCCAACATTCCAGAATTAGAAACCGAGTTTATACCATTTGTAGCGGTTGCTTTCATCATTTTGGAAGAACGAAAACTTGCACTTTCTTCCACAACTGCATCACTATAAACCGCCGATTCATAAGAAGCCGACTTTGCAAATTGCAGTTTTTCCCCATTTCGACAACTAGCAAAGTACAATCCAAAAAGCACCACAGCAGAAACCCCAACAATCATCAAAATCGATTTCATTTTATCTTTCATAAAAATCCTCCAAGCCACAAAATATTTACATTGTATAAACTAAAACAGCCCAATCTTAAAAAGATTACAAAATTTTTGGAGCAACCTTTTCCCCTGTGTTCCAGCCAAACGGGGTTCCCTAACGGTCAGCCTCCTCGAATGTGGCTTCGCCCCATTCTGCGGGGTCTTGCTTCGCAACCCCTAATGTCTGGGCTAGGCTTTTCCAAAAAAAACAACTATTCCAGTGCGATTAAAATATCCGCTTTTAAATCACTTTTATTCAATCTTAAAGAAGCCAAATTCCCTGTTTTTTGTGCCGTAAGATTTTCCACTTTTGAAAGTTTATACACAAAAGAATTTGGATTTTCCACATCTTGCATTACAGAAACCGCCACAGAATAATTTCCCAAAAGGCTAGAATCATTGCTAGAATTTGCTTTGAAAAGCATATAAAAGGTTTCTCGGCTTTGAGCATTTCCAAAAGAGTAAGTTCTGTCCCCAGTTACAAAAAAAGTGCCGTCCGCTTCTGGAGTTGAAATATAAACATCACTTAAGTTTGAAACATACTCATAATTATTAAATCGAAAACGCAAAATCCCAGCAGACGAAGATTTTTTTGCAGCAATTTGAACATTTTCAGGATTTTTTTCTGATTCCAAAGTTCCTTGCTTTTCTGCAATTTTGTTTAATTTTTCCAAAATCTGACTTAGTAAAAGATTTGTGTTGTAAGAAGCGGTTGTAGAATCAAGGCCTGTAAGATTGCCGTACAAACTAGAAGCGTCTCCGCCCAAAAGACTAGATAAAGTTGCTAAATCCGAATTTCCAGAAAGGCTAGAAATTGTTTGGGCGGTTAAAGCGTAACCAGCCTTTGTTTCAGCAACTTTTTCAGCATCAGTTTTTTCAGTTTCAGAAGTAGTTTTGCTAGTTGTGGTTGTAGTCGTTTGGCTTGTGGAAGTAGAGCCAGTCCCTGTTGAAAGAGTTGGCATTGAAGGCATACTTGGACCTGAAATTTTTGGCATAGAAGGAAACTCTAAAGCCCAAAGCCCAAGAGAAAAAACAAAAAAACTACATATTAGAAAGACTTTCTTCAATTTGTTCCAGTCGGTTTGTAAGCTGGTTAATAGTTTTTTCAAGACGCTTTTTCTCCTTTTCAAGACGAGTTTTAACATCAACTTCTTCCACTTTCTTTTTCATCATAGCACGGACAGAATCTGGGCTTTTTCCTTGCAAAATCTGATTTTGAGCTTCTTCTCGTTTTTGTGGATTTGAAATATTTGAAACAATTTTCATATTTTCGTAGCCCAAATCTGGGTTAAGTTGGGCACTGGAAATCTTTGCAATAGTTTTTGCAGCTGCTCTTGGTAAACGTAAAATTCTATCGATGTAATCTTCATAGCGGATATTTGCTTCTTGGCAAAGTTTATGAGCTTCTGCCAATTTTTGCCCAAATTCTAGCATGATTTGGCCATTTCTAGAAAGATAGTTTTTCCGAATATCCTCAGTTAGTTCTGCCAATGCAGGACTTTCTTCCAATCCAATTACATAAACACCTTGAGCTTCTGCCTTTTCCAAAAGTTCGTGAAATTTTGCCCAAAACTCATTGGTGTGAGCCCGAGATTTACAAACATCTAAGCCCCCAGTTTGTTCCAACTTTTTTTCAGTCATTAAGTGGTGAGTGTATTCGTGAATTGCAGTATAAATTAGCTGATTATCAGTTTTGAAATTGAGATTGTGCAAAATAATTTCGTGAGTTTCTGGTTTATATAAGCCGTTTACCTTTGGGCTTTCCTTTCCAGACATTGTTACAGAAAATTCAATGCTTGTTTCTTCTAAGTTTATTAAAATATCTTTAATTTGGTCGTTGTTCATAAAATCTCCAAAGATTGCATAATTAGTGTGGTGGCAACGGTGGCGGCAGTTTCTGTTCTTAAAACTCGTTCCCCCATAGAACACGAGGCAAATCCTTCTTTTTCAAAAAGGTCTCGTTCATTATCAGTCCAGCCTCGCTCACTTCCGATTGCTGCATAAATATATGGTTTTGTCTGATTTTGGTCAATGTTTTTTAGTTCCTTTTGCAAAAAAGAAAACAAAGAACTCTTTGGCTTTACATTATCCAATATAGTTTTGATATTTAGTTTGTCTACATTTTTTCCGTCAATTTGATATTCAGATTTCACGAAAGCCAAACATTCTTTCACAGAAGAAAAAAGCTTTAACTCAGGCACGTGGGTACTTTTTGCTTGTACAGTTCCCTCAAGAAGGGCTTTCTCCGCCGCACCCCCTGAAACAATATTGGAATCCATGTAAGATTTTTCCCCAAGCTCAGTTCCACATAGATATAGTTTTTCCACTCCAAGCCCAGCCACATCTCTAAAAAGCCGTTTTAGCTGAATAGGACGTGGGAATCCCACTATCAAAGTTACAGGGTGCAAAAGTTTGCCATCAGTTTTTGGGGAAAAATCAAAGTGGATAAAGTTTTCATCAATTTGTGTAATAGTAGAAAGCCCAGCTTCCCCATTGATAATTCCTGCTTCAAAAGTTTCTCCCACTTTTTTGTGAAGCACTTTGATAATATGTTTTCCTCGCTCATCTTTTAAACTTAGAGGTTGATTTATTTCTGTTTCTGAAAAAAGTACAATATTCATTAAAATTACTATATCATTTTTTGTGATTTTTATAAACTAGAGAAACCAATAGATTTTTAAGATTGTTACCAAATTTCGCATATTTTGACATTTTCTAACATATTTGATAAAATCTTGATATGTCAGAAAATACAAACATCCAAACAGAAAACAAAATGGGCGTTATGCCTGTTGGAAAGTTGCTTATTCAAATGGCTCTTCCAATGATGATATCAATGCTTGTACAAGCACTTTACAACATTGTAGACAGTATATTCGTAGGATATATTTCCGAAAATGCACTTACAGCTGTTTCTCTCGCATTCCCAATCCAAAACTTAATGATTGCTGTTGCTACAGGTACTGGAGTTGGTATAAATGCTCTTTTATCTATGCGACTTGGTCAAAAAAATCAAAATGCTGTAAACGATACAGCTATGAACGGTTTGTTTTTATCCCTTTGTAGCACTTTGATTTTTATTGTTTTAGGATTTACTATTCCAGAAGTTTATTTCAAAAGTCAAACCACAGATTTGGAAATTATCGACTACGGCGTAAAATATTTACGAGTGTGCTTAATTGGTTCTTTTGGACTTTTCTCAGGAATCACTTTTGAACGACTCTTACAAGCAACAGGACAAACAGTAAATTCAATGATTGCTCAACTTGCAGGAGCAATTACAAATATCGTTTTGGATCCAATTATGATTTTTGGACTATTGGGTTGTCCTGCACTGGGAATTACAGGAGCAGCTTTGGCTACAGTTGTTGGACAATTTGTTACGCTTTTTGTTTCAGCTTACCTAAATTTCAAGAAAAATAAGGAAATCGTTTTCAATTTCAAAACATTTAAACCAAGCAAATCTGTAATTGCAGAAATATATAGAGTTGGTATTCCATCAATTTTATTGGCATCTATTGGTTCTATAATGACTTATCTTATGAACTTAATTTTAGGTGCTTTCACAATGACTGCCGTTGCCGTTTTTGGCGTATACTTCAAATTAAACAGTTTTATCTTTATGCCAGTTTTCGGTATGAACAACGCCCTTGTTCCAATAATTGCTTACAATTACGGTGCAAGAAACCGAAAACGCATTACAGGAACTTTGAAGCGTGGAGTTATCATCATATTGTGCATAATGACTTTTGGAACCGTTCTTTTTGAACTTTTTCCAGAGTTTTTGCTTGGATTGTTTAACGCCTCTCCAGAAATGCTAGAAATCGGTATTCCAGCCTTGCGAATTATTGCAATTCACTTTCCTGTTGCCGCAATTTGTATAATTTTTATGTCTTGTTTCCAAGCCTTGGGTATGGGAATCACTAGTATGATTGTGTCCTTTGTGCGACAACTAGTTGTACTTCTACCAGTTGCTTACTTGCTTTCTTTAACAGGAGTACTAAGTTCCGTTTGGTGGTGTTTCCCTATTGCAGAGCTGTCCGCATTGATATTGAGTTCTTTCTTTATGATAAAAGTATTCAAAGTAAAATTAAAAGACTTATAAAAAACAAAAAGAGCAAAAACTTGCTATGGGTTTTTGCTCTTTTTGTTTGAAACCTAAATATTAGAGATTATTCTTTTATTACCATAACCTTTCGAGTTTCATCGATATTTGGACCAACAACTCTAACAAAGTACATACCTCGAGCAACAGCAGCTCCACTAATATTTGTGCCATTCCACTTATAATAGTAAGTTCCCTCTTCTACTCTTCCTCGCTGAAGAACTTTTACAACATTTCCATCAAGAGTTAGAACCTGCACAGTTAAAAATCCAGTTTGAGGAACTTGAACTTCTACAACAGTTTCTTCATTATTCAAAGAATTGATAACATTGTTCAAAATTGTTGTTCCACCCTTTTGTCGCACAAGTTCCACAATATGCAAAGACCATAAATCAATTGAAGTTATATCATTTTCATCTTTCAACCGAAGAGCAAAAAGAGGATGGTCAACTTCATCATCAGTATCACCGTCAACATTCCCGTCAACCATAATCACTTCATTGTCAGAATTATAAATCTTAAACAAAAACTCAAATTCATCCCCATCAGCCCAATTTACACTTTGAGAATCATCTTTGTTGTTTGGAATCACGTAGGTAAAAATATTGTTATCTTTCCCATCAATTTTTGTTTCAATTTTGCCATTATCAACCAAATTATCAGTTGTAAAATTTTCTGAAGTTGATGAATTGTTTACTGGGAAAAGTTTTACAAAATCAGGAAACCAAAGTCGAGTTTTTCTGTCTGTATAATCTTCAAAATCTAAACCAGCTTTGTCTTTTGCTGGAGAAATATCTGCCAACATAGAAAACTTATCTTGCTCATCAGGATTTTCAGAAGAATCCACAATTTTTCCAGCTATTGTAATATCCTTTCCCGCAATAATTTTGCTAGAATTGTTTGTTTCTCCAGAAAAATCTGTTACAGTCCATTGATTTTCCCCGAAAACACCTTGAGCCAAAGCTGCTTCTTCCACAGCTCGACCATCATAAGCATACAAAACATCAAAAGCATTTACTGCAAAATCTGAAAAACAATGCTTTGAATCTTCTGAAATCGGATTTTCAAACAAATCATAAAGCATAGAATATTCCCCAGGTTCCCCAGTAATTGGGTCGCCTAGAGAACTATCTGCATCTTCGTCTTTTTTTGTAGAATCAAAAGTATTCACGCCAATATATAAATGTTTTAGTTCATCATAGGAAACTTTTCGAGTAAGAGAAATTTCTATTCCCGTGGATTCATTTGTCTTTGTAACAACTTTTGCTTCTGAGCCTAATTTATAATCAATTAAACCAGTGTCTTTTTTCCCATCCGGTGTTGATTCAAAGACACTTAAAGATTTTACTATGCGACGAAGTTTTCCCTCATCTGGCTCATTATTTTGATTTAGATAATCTATTGGTTTTGAGAATAAAATGTACAATTTATCATAATTTACGCCTCCAATTGAAAGCAAAAATTGAGGAGGATTTTTATCTGGAGAGTTTACAGTAAAATCGTACAAAAGATTTCCAGCCAAGTCTGTAATAAAACCTTTTTCAGTATTGTATTTCAATTCATAATTGTGTTTTAACAAACTACCTTTGGCATCTTCAAACTTCAAAGTCAAGTAAGGAACATCAAATTGATTACTCTCACATTCTCCAAAAATATTTTTATTCGTGGTTGTTTGAGAAAATCCTGCTTCAGATTCTATCAAATCAATATATTCTTTTGTAGTAATATTTTGACAAACAAAAGCATCTAAAGAATCAATAATTGTTGAAAAACGTAATCCTCCTAAAGTCTTGTTATCGTCAGAGGTCATACGACTTCCTCCCTTTGTATCAAGAGGAATAGTTTGGTTTATTTGAACATTATTTTCTTTCCATCCAATTTTAGTTCGCCATTGTAAATTATTTTTTCCTTCCAAGGTATTATAAGCCGAATTGTCTAAAAAGTGGATTTCTAGACTTTTTGCACTATCAGATGTTAAATCACCAACAGGAAGAATCTCTTGGGCATAAATTCCAGAAGAAGTTTCTTTCATATAATTTGCCACCACTGGTGGATCAATATCCCAGGTGCCGTAAAGAGTTTTACCTTTTGTTTCTTCTGCCATTGAAGAATAAATTGCATTTGTGATAATAGAGTTTTTTGGAGAAATTCCTTCATTACCAGCTAGATCTTTTATTGATTTTGAATATTCTTCTGGCATCGTAAAACTTCCAGAAGGAATACTTGTGTTTTTGCTATCAATAAAACCAAGCCAGTTTTTGTAATCAACTCCATTTACAATAACTGGATTTTCTTCATCCACGTAACCTGCAATAGAAAGGCGGATTCTGTTTTTTTGGGCGATGGCTTCTTCACCAGCCTCCAAAGCAAATTTTCTGTAAAATGCGTTTACTTCCCTAGAACCAGTTTTGCTTCCCAAACTTACTTTTCCTGTTTCAAAAGAACCAAAACCAGCAACAGAAAATCCATTTCCATTGTTGGTAATTTTTCCAAAATTTGTTGTTGATTGAATGTTTTCAGATTCAGCACTTGTTTCAACGCCATCAATTTGACTTATGCCATTTTCTGGATAATTTTCAAATTCCACAGCTTCTGAAAATTGCCATTCAATAAAGTTATGAGAATCGTAGTGATGTTGAGCATCGGAATCGGTTTCGTGTTGTTCTTGGCCCAAAGTAACAGCGACTAAAACTGGCGGTGCTTCGTCTTTTGTGGCTTCAAAAAGTGGCTCTGCTCCTGCTGTGTTTGTGCCAACTGAAACAAGTCTATTTTTGTGTTCATCCCGAAGACCAGCGTAAGAGGCTTCTATCGCCCGTTTGAATAAAAGATTTGGCACAACATTTTTGTGGTTTCGGCTATAATCTGTGCTTTCTTCAGCCCCTGGGTCAGAGCCAGTGGCATCAGTGTTCCAGCGATAATCAGTAGAGCCATCAGTTGGGATTTCGTATTTTAAGTAGAAAGTTGATAAATCACCTTTCCCATTTGTAGATTCTGTACATTCTGGGTTTGCAAAAATGCCAGAAAACTTAATTCCCTCTGGAAGCTCTGAAGAAATGTTAAATCTAAAGTTGTCTGTTGCAGCCCAAGATGAGATTTCGTTACAAGAGTTTTCTATTTTGATTTCTGGCTTTTCATCAAGTAAAGAATTACCATCTACAAAACTTACTCTGATTATATTATCAGAAATTGTGGCAACATTTGCAAAAATTGCCTTTGAAAAAGCTACGTTTGTGTTTCCAGTTCCGTCGGTACAGTTTTCTGTAGAAAGCCAAGCATTTCCTGGAGTTGTGTTTGCTGCAACTACACAGTTTGTGATTGTGGCGTTGTAACATTCTGCAAAAGAAGAAGTTGCTACATCATTTGCTGGGAATTTTAAGTTCCAAGAGCCAGTTGTGTTTGTTCCTAAATCTACACCGTTGTTATAAAAGTTATTCAAAACAAGAATAGTTTTTCCTGTGGCAAATTCAAATGTAGAAACATATTTTGTTGAATCTAAAGTTTCATCTTGATTGTTGCCAGAAGCTGTTCCCGTTGGCAAAGTTGTTGGAAAATCATTTGTAAAATTGATAGCAGCAGTTTTTCCACCAACGCCCCGTCCAGAAAGTTTATAAGCAAACAAGCCTTCAATACCAGAAATTGGATCATTAAACATGGACGGATTTTCGCCATTTAGTAAAATCATATCTTTACCAACAGTTAAATCGGTAGAAATTTTTGCATTTCCGTTAAGTAAGAGGAAATTTCCGTAAACTTGAAATTCTTGATTTGTAGCGTCTTTTGGAGCAATTTCCACATCTAAAGGGGAACCAGCTTCCATTGCAGAAATGTAAACATCTTTTGGTTCAGATTGAGTTCCAACAGAAAGTTTTCCACCAATGTTAAAACTTACTTGATTTGTAAGATATAAATTACACAAAACTTCGCAACTTGAACCAAGAGTTATTGTTCCAGCAGGTAAAAATCCTTGATCTAATGCATTACTTTGAACTGTTAAAGGCGAATTAAAATTTGCAATAATATTTGAATCAAAACATATTCTTCCGTAATCAGAAGTTAGTTTTGTATTTTTAGAAGACTCTATTCTTCCTGTAAAAATACCATTTCCAGCAAATTTTATTTCTGCAAAGTCTGTAAGATTTTTTAGTTCTATTGCTCCAGAGAGTTCTGCCACATTTGGACTTTCAAGATTTTCGCAAACTAAATCATAGTTTCCAGAGGAATTTTTAAACTTCAATGAATTTTTAATAATAATTCCTCTATCACAAGAGCCAGAAAATCCACTTTCAATAACAAGATTTATGTAAGTTTGGGCACTTCCGCTTTCAGAAGGAATGTTTATAATTTTACCATTTGTTATGCCAGCATTGTAATAAATTACTGTAGAATCTTCATGGAAGGTTGAATTTGTAATTCCTATTGTAGTTCCAGAAGAATTTTGTAGAGTTTCGCCACCATTTGCTCTAATTGTGCCACCGTTTACAAGTTCATTTGTAAAAACCTTACTTCCACCTAAATCTAATGTACCATTATTTGTAATTACTGAGATAGCAACTTCTTTTCCATTAAAGTCTAATGAAGCTCCAACTGCAACAAGAATAGAGTCGTAAGAATTTTCTACATTTATATCAATTAAATTTAGGTTTTCTTCCAAAATAGGATACATGGAACAGTCTGCTGGAATAATTACAGTTTTTCCAACAGTTGGAACTATTCGAGAATCCCAGTTGTATGGATTTTTCCAATTATTGTCTAAACCAGCACCAGTCCAAATAAAAACATCTGTATCTCTAAAACGCCAATTTTTATCTGCAAAAGCATCTTTATCCAAAATATTTTCTGTATCACTTTCAAAAACAGTAATAAAACTATTTTTTATTGTAGGAAGACTTGAATCTGCTAAAAACAAATAATAGGCTTCAAAACAATCATTTGAAAGATAAATTATTCCAGAACTATCTTTTATTGTTAGCCGACTTCCATTTGTATTGGCAAAGCCGCTCAACACAAGTTTATCTACTGCAATTGTATTATTAAATATAAGATTTTTGTCTGCTTGATTTTCGCAATACAATTCTGAGATTTTGGTTTTATTTGCAATTTCAAGAGAATCCCCAAGTTGACCTGTAATTGTTATGTTTTTTCCACTTGGCTCAAAATATACTCTATTTCCTTGGAAAGTGCCATAATTTGTAAGAGCTGTTAAAATATGTAAATCTGTTTTTGTTACAAAAGTTGCACCAGAAGCAATTTCTAAAGTTCCAAATTTGCTAAATTCTGGATATGTTGCTTCAAAACTTGGATTTTCTGCTGTTCCAGTTCCTGTAAAAATCACTTTTCCAGCACTGGCGTCTATTTTGCTGTTGCCTTCAAAGCTCAAACCCTTATTTACAGTTAAAACACCGTTTTCTGCCACAGTGATATTTGCACCATTTTTCAAAGTGAGTTTTGAAACTTCTACACCATTAGCAATTACTGGATAATTTGCTGCTCCAGAGCCAATTATTGCTTCTTTTTCTGTTAGAAGTTGTGTTAAACCATCTACTGTCAAAGATTCATTGTAAGACCAGTTTCCAATATCTAAAATATCTGTTGATGAAGCCCCAGTCCACAAAAGTTCACCTTCTATGTAGCGGATTTCGCACATATCCATTTTGTTGTCTGGGGTTCTAAAGGTGATAATAATTCCGTCACCGGGATTTAGAGAACCAGAGGATTTTAGATAGAGTTCTTTTTTTGCAAGAACATCTGCTGCAGCTTTTTCTGTCATTTGAACAGAACCAGTATATGAGCCAGCTGTATCTGCTAGAGTTTGTGTTCCTAAACTCCATGTAACACCAGAAGTATTTATTAATTCAACCTTGTATTTAAAAGTAATTGTTTTTGCAGAATCATCTGCTATTCTTCCAAAGGTAATTTTTTTACCACTTCCAGAATTACCAGAAATTGGGTTTTCACCATCTTCAAAAAGTTGGAAGAAAGTTTGTTCCCCGTAAGGAATTGGTTCAAAATCAATCCAATTTATATTTACTGTGGTGGTATACCAGTTTACGTTTGTTCCAGAAGCATTTAGATAAAATTTAGACTCTTCTGAATCTCTATGTATTTCAGCCTTGGTATCAAGAGGAGAAATGTGGTCTGTTATGTAGATTTCAATTCCATCATAAAGATAAACTTTATTTTCTGGATATCCTGTTGATAAAGCATTTGCCTTTTTACCAAATTCCAAAACATTTATATAGATTTTGCCTTTTCCATAAAAATGCAAATTACTTGCTTTTCCACTATTAAGTGCCCCAGAGTTTTTTCCAAACCAAGTTGTTCCATTTAAGTTTAAATTATATCCATTTGTAAATAAACAAATTTTCTCATCATCACTTTGTGAAAAATTTTGATTCGTAGCCACCATGTCTCCATTCAAAATAATGGAAACAGCTTCACTTCCTGTAATATTTGGAACTTCGCCACCAATCCAGTTTTCAGCTGTGCTCCAGTCAAGGGCGGGACCAGTTCCGTTACCTTGGCTTAAATAGGCTTTTCTTCCTTCGTAATATAAATTAAAACTTCCCTTATTCAAAGTTAGTGGCTTTATCCCTTTATTAAAGAATGTTAGAGATTTATCTACATTCACATTTGCATTCAAAGCGATTGTAATTTCTTTTTCACCAGAAATGTCTGGAATATCGCCTTCGCCGTCTCCGTTTTTGTCTTCCCAAGTGGCTGGGTCGTTCCAATTTAGAGTGTTAGAAGAAGTTATTGTGGAATAGGAACTAATATCACCTAAAAGCCAGCCTTTTTGAATAAAAGCTTGTAGATCTGTAATTGCCGAAGTATCGCTTCCAAAAACTGTTACTTTGTTTGTGTTTATTTGCACAAGAGAGGCTTGGTCTAAAGTTAAATATCTTCCCTCTGCTTCTGTGGCAAGAAAAACAAGTCCATTCTCTGTAGTTTTTACTCCCAACAATGATGTTGTATTTGTTCCATAAAGATTTAGAGAAGTAACCGAAATGCCATTGTTTATTGTTAAAGTTTTTCCACCTTGAGTTTTACAAATTAATTCTACAATTTTTGTAAGATTTGCCTCGGATTCTGTTGTTCCTGTTCGGCCAGTAATTGTTGCTTCTAAGCTTGGTTCAATGTAAACTTTGCCAGCTTGGAAAGTGCCATTATTTGTAAGGGCTTTTGTAATGTGTAAATTTGTTGATGTTACAAAAGTTGCACCAGAAGCAATTTCTAGAGTTCCAAAAGAACTTTCAGAAGAGTTTTCTGCCGCATAACTTGGATTTTCACTTGTGCCAGTTCCAGTAAAAATTACTTTTCCAGCTGTGGCGTCTAGAGAACCACTTCCTAAAATGTTTATTTTTTCTACAGTAAATTCCACATTTTCTGGAATTGTAACTGTGGCACCGTCTTGTATATTAAGTTGTTTTAGAGAAAGATTTGAACCAAGGTAAAAATTACCAGATTCAACTTGGATTGTTTCAAAACTACTTAAATAAGGTGATTCAGAAGAATAACTTGGATTGTCTATAGTTCCAGAATCTGTAAATTTTATAGTTCCATCACTTGCAAGTATTTTTCCTGTGCCAGAAAGTTCTAGTTTTTTTGTTGTTAATTCAACCCCAGAAGAAATTGTTAGGTTAGCATTATTTCTAATAAAAAGTTTTTCAACAGTAATTCCACTTTGTAAAACAGGATATCGTGAACATCCACTTGGAATAACCACAGCTTGATTTTCTAATTCAGCAATATCACCTAGAACTTCTCCGTCTATTGTCCAGTTTGCAGGGTTAGAAAAATTGGTATCTTGATTTCCAGTCCATAGAATTTCTGAGTTTAAACAACGAATTTCTGCCAAATCCATTGTTCCGTCTGGGGTTTTTATTGTTAAAATTAAACCTTCCCCAGAGCCAACAGTTTCTGGAGTTGTGCATTTTATTAAAATATCTTTTGTAACACCATTTTCTTTTGGAAGTTCCACATAATTAGAAAAATCTGGTGTGGTTGCAGTAAACTCTGTTTCTACCCCATCTACAGTAAAAGTCCAAGAACTAGTTCCTATAATTTCAACGTGATATTTAAACTGAATTGGAACGTAATTGTCATTTACAGTTTCACGAGTAGTAAATAATTGAATGGTTTTTCCGTCAACATATGGATCACCGCCCATATCAATTACTTTATAAATGGTTGGCTCTCCATAAGGCTCTACTTGAATACCTTCATATACAATTCCATTACCACCATAGTTTACGTTTGCTCCAGAAGCTGTTAAATAAAATTTAGAATCTCCTGTTACATCTTGAATAATTACATAAGAGCCATTTGGATAAAGCGAATCTGTAACATAAAATTCTGCACCATCATACAAATAAATTCTATGAGGTGTAACTGTTTTTGTTTCATCTGGGTCATTTGAAGAAGTATCCAAAGTTCTAGAAATAACTTTTCCACTGCCATGAATGTGAATATTCCCAAATTTTCCAGTACGATTTTGAGCATGTTCAACAACAAACATACATTCAGACAAATCCAAAGTATGTCCATTTAGATATAAATCAATTTGTTCTGAACCACTATTGTTAAATGTTAAATCTGCTGTAGATTTAACTTCTGCATTCAAAGTGATTTTTACAGCAGTATCTCCAGAAATATTTGGAACATCCCCAGTGCCATCTCCGTTTACGTCATTCCAAGAGTCTTGCTCATCCCATGGTAGTGGGACGCGAGAATCTTTTGTGGAATAAGAATTTGGGTCTGTGGTTCCACCAACAACTTCGTTTCCTGTAACATTACCAGAAATTGTTCCACCTGTATTTGTAATTGTTCCCGAGGTGTTATCAATGCTCCCTGATATTGTTCCACCAGAAATTGTCACTTCGCCAGTATTTGTAATTGCACCTTCAGAAGTAAAATCTCCTGTATTTGTGATAGTTCCTGTATTTGTCGTCGTTCCCTTTACTGTGACTGTTCCTCCCGAATTACTAAAAGTCCCCTCATTTCTCATTGCTCCGCCAATAGATAATTCACTAGTATCAGCATTTGTGAAATTTGCCCCTGATTGGAAGGTTGCAGCTCCACTAGCTTCAATTGTTCCATTATTAGTAATATTAGAATTTCCAAGTCCTTCTATATCGGTACAGATGATTTTATTTTCATTTATGAGTTTTCCCCCAGCTTCAACTTTTATTATAAAGCTAACATTTTCTCGTTTTTGGAGTGTTCCCTTATTTAAAAATTCTCCTTGAGTTATAATACTGTTTAATGAAATAGTTACATTAGAATCACAAGTCACTTTAGAACCTGCATTTAGATAAATTTGATTAACAGTTATATCAGAAGTGATAGTTACTTCTGCTCCAGAAGAAAAAGTTGCATTATCACTTTCACCAGGATATCCACTTCCACCCCAATTATTAACATCTGTCCAAGTTGAGCCATCTCCGCCACCAGTCCAAACATACTCCGCACCAAAAACGCTGCCCACAAAACACAAAACTACAAGACAAAGAAAAACTTTTTTTGAGAAAAAGATAGAGATGAGATTTGATTTTGGCAAAAGACTGAGTTTCAAAAATCCTCCAAAAAAAAGATAGTTTTATCTTTCTAGTTTCGGCATTTTTTTATTTATCCTAAATGATTGTACCATCTCGAATTGGAATCAATGGAGATGATTTTCCGTCATCTTCAAAAACAGATAAAGAAATAATTCTAATAGAAGAATCTTTATCCGTTCCTGTGTAAGATTTTTTTATCAATAACAATTCTGCTGATGAAAGTTTTGTATCCCAACGCATTTTGTTAAAAGTTTCCCACAAATTATTTTCAGAAATATCAACACTAAATCCCAGTTCAATATTGATATAAGAAATCGGGGATTCACTTTTTTCTGCATGCGGAATAACAAAATCAAATATTTTTTTACAAATTTTTTCTAAATCCATATTTTTACTATAAGTCAGTTTTCTTATTTTTTAAAGATTTTCTTCTATATAATTGGTAGAATTTTATGATATGAATAATTTTTTGTTTTATTATCTTTGAATATTTGATTTTACAAAAAAGGACTGTCTGACTTTTCAAATCAAACAGTCCTTTGTTTTTTTTGGTAAGCCAAGGGTTTAATTTGTCCCTTGACTACCCTTATTTTTCAATCCTTAAGATATGAAAATTACATACCTAATTTTGCTTTTTGTACTTTCATCATTGCAGTTTGTGCTTCGATTACTTTGTCTACGCCAAGATCTTTTTTGAACTTGTTGAAGTCATTGATAATCTTGTTAAATTCTGCATCTGATTTTGCTTGAATTAGATTAACAAGTACTTTACCCCATTCACGTTGGATTTCTTGGTAGATTAAATCTTCGTCTGATCCAACTGGTAGTGTTAGTCCGTCGTATGCAGCGTATGATGTTGCATATTTCATTGACCATAGGTATGGTTGTTCAACAGCTGGAGCATATTCTTTGCCGAACTTGTCTGACCAAGCTGTGTTTTGTAGCATCCAGTATGTCCATTGTGTACCAATTTCTGTTTCTTGTTTTTCGTTGTTGTTCATCTTTAGGTCATACACTTCTGGTGTGAAAGTTGGAACACCGTTTACCATATTGTATGTTTCACCTTCTTTACCGAAGTAACAGTCCATTAGACCTTCTTCAGAAATTAAGTATGTTAAGAATTGGATAGCACGTGCTGGATCTTTACAGTTTTTAGAAATCAATGTAACTGTCCAACCAGCAATACCACCACCACCTAGTTTGTGTGCTTCACCTTTTGAGTTTTTAGGTCCGTCTACAGCGATGTAGATTGAGTTAGGATCTGCAGCATATAGTGTGTTTTGAGCTGTAACCATATCACAGTTTTGGAAGAATAGTGCGAAGTAACGACCTTGAGCAGCTTTTTCTTCGATTTGTGAACGTTTGTCTACGAAAATATCTGTAGAAATTAGACCTTCACGACTTGCTGTGTTTAGAGCTTTTAGCCAACGTACATATTCTGTGTTTTCTGTTAGACCCAAGTTGTAGTCAATGAATTTTCCGTTTTGTTCTGGGTTGATTGCCAAGAAGTGTGGAAGAATCTTTGTAATTGAAGCTTCACCAATATCACCGAATTCGTTAGCAGCGAATGGGATTAAAGGTTGTCCGTTTACAGTTGGGAACATTTCTTTTGCTTTTTTAAGAGCAGCAACAAATCCTTCTGGAGTTGACATATCAGGACTTCCGATAGCTTCGTACATATCTTTGCGAACTAGGAATGTTTCGTTAGATGTAAGTTGTCCTTCGTATGTTACATAGTCAGCTGGAGTATATGATGAGTTTGGATATCCATAAACGTGACCGTTGTCTTTTCTATACCAACCCATCAAGTCATTGTTTACAACATTGAAGAAATATGGATCATATTTTTCTGCAAGTTCATCTAGAGCGTATACTAAGTCAGCATCGATCATTTGATTAACTTGTCCTTCCCACCAACCGATTGTGATGAAATCTGGAAGTGCATCACCTGCAATCATTGCGTTTAATTTTTCAGCTTCGTTACCTGCTGGTACAACAAAGTTTAATGAAACACCTGTTTTTTCTGTAATATATTTTGATACTACAGAATCGCCCCAGTGACGTGCAAACCAAGAAAAGTGTAGATACCAGTCAAATTCGATTGGATTAGCTGCAGCTGCTTTCCAACCTGGAGCATCACTTGATACTGCTACTGATGATGTTGCTGGTTCTTTTGAACCACCAGCAAATACAACTGATGTTGCAACCATACACAACATCAAAACTACTGTAAGAAATTTTTTCATTTCCTTCCTCCTATTATTCTCTGCATACGCAGAATATTCCATATTTTTACAGGTACTAGGTACCTGCTATTACCTAATTTTGTTAATTTTTTGATTAACCTTTGATTGAACCAATCATCATTCCTTTTACAAAGTGCTTTTGTAGGAATGGATATACACAAACTACAGGGGCTGTTGTTACAACCATTGTTGCATATTGCAATGATGTAGAACTAACTGTAGAAGATGCCGCAGCAGAACCAGAAACTGAAACTGCTGTTTTTGCAGATGATGCACTTGCTACAACACGATACAAGTAAGTTTGAATTGGTATCAATTCTGCATCGTTGATGTAAAGAACACCAGTGAAATAGTCGTTCCAATGTCCAACTGCGTTAAACAAAGCGATTGTAGCAACTACTGGCATTGAAAGTGGCAAAATCAATTTAATAAAGATTAGTAAGTCATTTGCCCCGTCCAATTTTGCTGATTCTTCCAAACTTGCTGGCATTTCTCTAAAAAATGACATAAAGATAATCATATTATAGAAGTTGAACAAACTTGGTAGAATGTAAACCCAGAAACTGTTGTACAAACCTAAGTTTTTGTAAACAACGAACTGTGGAATAAGTCCGCCACTAAAAAACATTGTGATTGTTCCGAAAATCAAGTAGAACTTGTTTCCAAAGATATGTTTTTTAGAAAAAGCATAACCAACCATAGCTGTAAAAAGAACACTTGTAATTGTTCCAACCACAGTTCTAGCGATTGAAACCATAAAAGCATTCATAATTGATTTATCCATAAAAACAGATTTGTAACTTTCCAATGAAAAGATACGAGGCCACCAATAGATTCCACCACGTAAAGCATCTTTTGCATCATTGAATGAAATTACAACTGTGTACCAAACTGGATACAAAGTGATAAAACAAACTGCAACCATCAAAATTGTTAAACAGATATCAAAGTTTGTTCTACTGTTTAATTTTCTATAATATTTTTTTTGTGTTGTTTGCATTTCTAAAGTAGACATAACATTCTCCCATTAAAATAATGATGTATCATTTATTTTCTTAGTTACCTGGTTTGTTATGAACAATAGAATAAAGGCAACTACTGACTTAAATAATCCGATAGCAGAAGAATATGAATATCTTGCACTACGCATTGCTACGTTATAAGTGTAAATATCAATTACAGTACTTCGTTCTGAGTTTAGTTGGTTCCACAAAACGAATGTTTGGTCAAAGTTAGAGTTCAACAATCCACCAACTTGTAGGATAAACAAGATTGTAATTGTTCCTGCAATTGAAGGTAATGTGATACTGATAATTTGGCGGAAACGACTTGCACCATCAACACGAGCTGCTTCATACATTTCTTGGTCAATACCAGCGATTGCTGCAAGATAGATAATTGCGTTCCATCCCATTTCTTTCCATAAATCTGAAATTACAACGATTGGCCAGAAATATTGTGGATATGCCAAATAGGTTTTTCCTTTTTCAATCAATCCAAGATTTACAAGGATTTCGTTAAATAAACCACTTTCACTCATCCATTTTGTTAAAAGTCCACCTAAAACAACCCAAGACAAGAAGTGTGGTAAATATGAAATTGTTTGCACAACTTTCTTAAAGCGTTGATTTCTCACTTCATTTAATAGAAGTGCAAAAACAATTGGAATTGGGAAACAAATCGCAAGTTTTAACAAACTGATTCCCAAAGTGTTTGTCATAACAGGGATAAATTCTTTATCTTGAAAGAATTTCAAAAAGTGTCCAAATCCTCCGTGATCCATCCAAGGAGTGGTTTTTCCACTTAAAAATTTCATACTAAAAAGTGGAGTTGTTACAAAGTAGTTCTTTTTGAAAGCAATCAAAATTCCGTACATTGGAGCATAGTTAAAAATTAGCATCCAAACAACGCCACAGATTGCCATAAATTGCAAATACTTTTCATCTCGCAATCTTTCCCAAAAAGTTTTTTTGTTAAGTAATACAGGTTCTAAGTTTTCTTTCTTTTTCATACTCTGTGTCCTCATGTTTTTGAGTATAGTTCCTGTTTTTGATTCCTACTAGTTTGTAAAATTTCGTTTTGGTGTCTTTTTTTCGGTTTTCAGGGTATTTTTGAAAAAACTTCGTTGACAGTAGGATTTCTTCAATATAAGTTAAGAATTGTAAAACCGACTTGCTGATTTTTAGCAATTCGAAAATTAAATCACTTGGAGATTCTATGTCTAAAACAACACAAGGTTCATTTATTACATTAAATGGGGAAGAATTTTATAAAATTTCTAACTATGACTGTATGGAAGATTTTTTCATGACAATGATTAGTGCTTCGGACATCTGGAACTTTTGTTGGTCTCAGGGAGGACTAACAGCTGGTCGTATTGATTGTGATCACGCAGTTTTTCCTTATTATACAGCAGACAAAGTAAAAGATGCAAAAAGTTATACTGGTCCACATACAGTGATAACTGTAAAATCTTCTACTTCAACAGAAAATTGGAAACCTTTTGAAGAAATCGATTCTTCTCTTTTAGATTCAAATAATTTTGAAAGAAATCTATATAAAAATGTTTCCGGAACAAAAATCATTTTTGAAGAAATTAACAAAAAACTAAATCTAGCTTTCCGCTATTGCTGGACATCATCTGCAAAATTTGGCTTGGTAAGAAAAGTTTCTATAGAAAATCTTTCATCTTCTTCTGTAGAAGTTACAGTTTTAGATGGCTGCAAAAACATTCTTCCAGCTTGTGTTACAGCTGATTTCCAAAACAACAACAGCGTTTTGTTAGATGCTTACAAAAAAACTGAACTAGACACAGAATCAAATCTAGCTATTTTCACCGTTTCTTCTATCGTAACAGACAAAGCTGAACCAAACGAAGGTTTATACGCAAATACTTGCTGGTTCAACACAAAGGATACACCGATTTTAGACCTTGATGAAAAAGCTGCTACAATTTCTCGAGGAAAACGTCCTGCTTGTTTTATCGAAAAAAATATCAAACTAAATGGAAATGCCTGTGAAACTTGGTATCAAGTTTTTGACACATACCTTGATTCTTGCCGAGTTGCAGATTTAACTGCAAAACTTTCAGACAAAGTTGCTTTAACAAAAGAGCTAGAAGAAGATATTGAAAACGGAACAAAAGCCATTATGAGTCGAATTGCAGAAGCAGACGGCATCCAAGAAACAGCAGAAAAATCTACAACAATTCACCACAGTGCAAACGTATTGTTTAATATTATGCGTGGGGGAATTTTTGCCAACGGTGGAAAAATTGATGTTGAAGATTTTGTAAATTCTACAGCAGTTAGAAACAAAGCTGGAGCAAAAGAACTTGCTTCTCTTCTACAATCAAAGGGAATTAGCGGACTTGTGGACTACTCCACACTAAAAGACGCAATTTTTACAGATGATGGCTGCCCACAAGCAAAACGTCTCTTCTTGGAATATATGCCACTTACTTTCTCACGCCGCCACGGAGATCCAAGTCGCCCTTGGAACAGATTTGCTATCAAAATCCAAAATCCAGACGGTAGCCAAGTTCTAAACTACGAAGGAAACTGGCGTGATATTTTCCAAAACTGGGAAGCTCTTGTTTGGTCATATCCAGAATACATTGAAAATATGTGTGCAAAATTCTTAAATGCTATGACTATCGACGGTTTTAATCCATATAGAATTACTCGACAGGGAATCGACTGGGAAGTTCCAGAACCAGATAATCCTTGGGCACAAATCGGATATTGGGGAGATCACCAAGTTATTTACTTTGAAAAACTTCTTGAATTTTGCCTAAAAACCAAAAAACAAGAATTTTTAGATGGGTTAAACGAAGCAATTTACGCATCTTCAAATGTTCCTTACAGAATTGCAGATTACAAAGCAATCTTAAAAGATCCACGAAACACAATCACTTTTGATTACAAACTCAATTCTGACCTTTTGGAAAAAACAAAAAATTACGGAACAGACGGAAAACTAATTGCAGACAAAGATGGAAATCCATATTTAGTTTCTATCACAGCAAAAATGCTTCAAATCGTGATTGGAAAAATTTCAAACCTTGTTCCAGGTGGTGGAATTTGGCTAAATACTCAACGCCCAGAATGGAACGACGCAAACAACGCCCTTGCAGGATACGGACTTTCTGTTGTAACAACTTGCTATCTACAAAGATTCTTAAAAGAATTGATTTTAATCTACGAATCAGCAAAGCAAACCTCTTTTACATTACCTGTAGAAATTGCTTCTTGCTTTGCAAATCTTGGAAAAGTTTTTGCAAAATACGATGCTGAAAAAACAGCCAAAGATTCTTCTTTACGATTTGATTTTACAAAAGAAGCTGGGCTAATTTTTGAAGAAGAACGAAAATCTTTCTACGAAAATGGCTACAAAGGCGAAAATGCAGAAATCTCAAAAGAAGATTTAGTTGCAATCCTAAAATCCATGCAAAAAGCAGTAGAAGTTACAATCAAAGAAAACAAACGAAAGGACGGCTTGTATCACGCTTACAACACTATGAAAATCACAGATTCCACAATGGAAATCTCATATTTAACAGAAATGTTGGAAGGTCAAGTTGCAGTTCTTTCTTCTGGACTTCTATCTGGGGAAGAAGTTTTGGCTTTAACAAAGGCATTAAAAGCAAGTAAACTTTTCGAGCCAAGACAATATTCTTACTTGTTGTATCCAGACAAAGATTTACCAACTTTCAGAAACAAAAACTCAATTTCCGCCACTATTGCTGTAAAAGAATTGGCAAACAAAGTTGGTTCAGATTTCTTAAAACTTGATTCAAGAGGCTTCTATCACTTTAACGCAGATTTTAGAAACGCCCGAGTTTTAGAAGAATACATAGATTCTCTAGAAAACAAACCTGCAAAAGAAGATGTAAAAGCACTTCTTGAATTGTATGAATCTACTTTTAATCACCAAAACTTTACAGGACGTTCTGGAACATTCTTTGCCTACGAAGGACTTGGTTCAATTTACTGGCACATGGTTTCAAAACTTTTACTTGCTATCCAAGAAGCTGCTCTAGAAGCTGCAAAAGGTGATAACAAAGAATTAACCGCAAGTCTTACAGAAACCTACTATGATGTTAGAAAGGGAATTGGTTTTAACAAAACTCCAGAACTCTACGGAGCTTTCCCACAAGACCCATATTCTCACACACCAAAAAATCAAGGTGCAAAGCAACCTGGTATGACAGGCCAAGTAAAAGAAGAAGTGCTAACTCGATTTGGGGAACTTGGGGTAATTTTAGAAGATTCTACAGCAACTTTTGCTCCAACAATCCTAAAATCCTCAGAATTTATCAAAGATGGAAACAAATCCTATCTCAAATTCACTTGGTGCGGTGTTCCCGTTGAATATAACCTTGTGGAAAAAGGAAATGAGAGCATCTCTGTAGTTTCATCTACTGGAACTGCTGAAAGAAAGGGAACTTCTCTAACAAAAGAAGAAACAGCCTTACTTTTCAAACGAAATGGAAATATTAAACAAATAAATGTTTCCCTTTCCCTATAAATTTATTAACTTAATATTATAGAGAAAGCAAGACTCTAACATTCACAGCTGAATCAAGAAAACTCCTCTATTCTTGGTTCAGCTTTTTTTGTGGAGAATATTTATGATTTGTTCCAAAAAAAAATCTTTATCTATTTTTCTGTATTGCAGCATCCTATCCCTTTTGTTTTTTGGATGCCAATCAACCAAAAATCTTGATATTCAATTTGAAAATGATTTTCTAACTACAGAAAACAAAGAACTTTTAGAAAACCGATTTTCAGAAGCCTTACACAAAGAAATTTCCCTCTCAAATCATTTTCAACCTTCCAAAAACACATTTTATATGCGATTTCTGGGCGAAAAACTTACTTTTCACCTTGTAGCTGTAAAAATGGAACAAAGCCTAGATTTTTCTGTCCTTCCAGAGCGGGTTTCTGCTAAACAATTTATCCAAGAAAACAATCCAACAATTACCATAAACGGAAGTCCCTACAATATGAAAACCCTCGAACCAGTTGGAATAGTTGTCCAAAATCAAAAACTTTATTCAAATCCAGTTCCAACTTACTCTGCATTTTCTATTGATATAAATAATGTCCCAAAAATCTACGAAATCCAAAGTGATATAAAAATAGAGGACACAAAAGTAGCTCTTGGAGGATTTTTTACAATCATAAAAGACGGGAAAAAATACGGAACTTATCAAAATATTCAAGATTCTAGAACTGCAATTGGAATTTCCAAGGAAAAAGACTATATTTTTTTGCTTTTGGTTGAAGGAGAATTTTATACAAGGAGCGATGGACTATCTTTTGAAGAATGTGCTGATTTACTTCTTGCTATTTCAGTAGAAAATGCACTACAAATGGACGGCGGTGGCTCTACAACTCTTTATATTACAAATAAAAACGTCCTGTCATATAAAACTTTACGAAAAAACGCAATTTATTTTGCGATTATTGACGAACCATAATAAATAATCTATCATAGACACTATGGGCTTAATGACAAGTCATCAAATTACACGGTATTACGATATTTACAGAGACACAGAAGTTACTTTTTCAAAGGAATTTATTCGTGCTCTGAATTTAGACCCACGGCAAGTATACATTAAGTGTGCTGGTTCCCAGTGGCCTTGTATTATAAATTCTACTTCTCTTCAATCAGCTCGTATCATTATTGGTACAAAGGGTGGAGCTTTTGCTCAAATTTCAAAAGAAAATACTCCATTGAGTTTGAGGTTTTCTTTTACTCCACCAGGACAGTTGCCTGTAAGCTTTTTTGTAAACTGTAGAGTTGCAAATGTTCAGCCATATATGACATCCAACGATTTGGCTATCATTACTTTGACTTTTACACAACGTCCACCAGATGACCTAATCGAAACATTAGGACGCTTGATTGAAGCAAATTTTAACTCTTCTCGACGAAAAGAAGAACGCATTATCATCAATGAAGATTCAAAACGTAAGTTAAATCTTTTGCGGGAAGAAACTTTGGTTTATATCCAAAATGTACCAAGACATTGTATCATTCGGGATTTGTCTTTTTCTGGAGCAAAACTTGTTTTAAAAGGCTTGGCACAATTTTTATCAGATAAGGACGCTATAATTCGGCTAGATTTTACAGAGCCCCAAGAAACTATTGGTATTCAAGGAAAAATTGTAAAAGCTGAAACTATTGAAGGTCGTAAGGATTTAGCTTCTGTTTCAATTAAATTTTTGGAAACCGCTGTTCCAATGTCTTACAAACTTCACATTAACTCATATTTGACAGCTATTCGCAAAAAACAACTTGATGTTGTTGCAGCACAAACACCTGAAAAACAAAAGGAACAACCACAAAAAGTTGCAACTGACGGTTCCGCAACCCCAACAGATTCAGCAACTTCTTCTGAAAAAACAGTTCCTGCTCAAGACCCTGCTGCAAAATAGATTCTTCCCATTTACAAGGAAAAAATATGAACCCAAACAACCCATTAAACTCAGTAGTGTTTATTACATTACCAGAGAATTTTGAAATCTCAAAAAAAGCTATGCACATCGATACGACTATTCCATTACCTGTGCAACTTCCAATTGGTTCAAATCAAGATGAGCCTTTTGATATTTCAACGCTTTCAGAAGAAATGATTTTAGCTGGAATTCTTACAGTTTTGGCTTATGACAAATCAAATCCAAACTTAAATTATTACAGAAATATTATCACAAATGCAAAACCAAATATCAAAACAGAACTTTCCGAAGCAGCAATTTTAAAAGCACGAAACGAAGATTTTGATATTGCAGAAGAGATTTTTGACGCTCTCCGTGGTCTTGATCCAGAAGATATGGCGATTGTTTTGAATACAGCCTTGTTTTTTGACCAAAGAGCAGACTCATATCGAAAATCTGGCTTGATTGAAGATGCCAACGCATACGACAATGATGCAGAATATTACTACAAACAAGTTATGGATGCTGAACCTGCAATTCCAGACGCTTTTTTCAATGCAGGTTTTTTCTATCTAAAACAAAAAAACTTTATAAAAGGCAAAGAATGTTTTGAAATCTACCTAGCTTACGTTGTGGATACAAAGGACGAGGAATTAGGAGAAAACGGAATCTACAAAAAACAGAGAGCCGCCGAAATTATCCGTGATATTGAAAATCGCAATCTTGATGATGAACTTTTCAAATCCGCTTACGACTTGATTTGCAACGAGGAAGAGGAAAAAGGCTTAGACAAAATTCGTCAGTTTTTGGAAAAAAATCCGAAAATCTGGAATGCTTGGTTTTTGCTAGGTTGGGGACTTCGTCGAGTTGGTCGTTATGCAGATGCAAAACAAGCCTTTGATGAAACTATAAAACTCGGTGGCGATAATTGCGACACTTACAATGAACTTGCAATTTGTCAAATGGAACTTGGAGATTTAGCTGGTAGCAAAAAAACATTGTTACAAGCATTTCAATTAGAACCAGAAAATACAAAGATTATGTCAAATTTGGGATTTATCTCTCTAAAAGAAGGAGATATTGAATCTGCACGAGGTTATTTTACTGCGGTTTTAGAATTTGACCCAGAAGACAAAATTGCATTAAGTGCCTTAAGTCAATTGGAGTTTTAATATCGGGTTTACTAGCCCTGAATAAAACTTGACAAATATAAAAATGAGTTGTATAAATACAACAAATATGAAACGTATGTTTTATATAAATTCTATAAAAAAGCGAGGTAATACAGATGATTTATATGATAATGAAAACAAACTACAACAAAAGCAAAATTACCTTGGCAATATTAAAGTAACCATTTTTATTTTTGAATAATTATGCCACAGTAGATTTTGCTGTGGCTTTTTTTTGTCCCAAATATTCGGATTGCCTTTCTTTTTTATGCCACAGCTTTGTTTCTCTGATATTGCCTAGGTCGTAACCAAAGAAAAATATAAAAAAAATTAGGGCAAATAAAACGAAAATGAGGAACAAAACATGAATATTACTTTTGAAAAATTCGCTGAAAAACATATTGATAAGGCTGTAAAACTAGCCCTAGCAGAACTTGAAGCAGAAAAAAGACATTGTAAAGATTTGCCTACTGAGGATTTCAGCAAACACTTGAGGAAAATTTTACATTGGCTGAGCAATCAACCATTCGGAAAAGCCGCTCTAAAAGATGACAAACTTGTAGGATATTTAGTTTTTGCAGGTCCTTGGAATGGCTTTTTCGGAGATGTAAAGGGAGTGTTTTCGCCCTTGGGCGGAAGTGCTTTTTCATACGATTTCAAAGACCGAAGCAAACTTGCTTCAATGTTGTTTGAAAATATATCAGAAGAATTTGTAAAACAAAATGTTTTCAGTTGTGCTTTAAGCCGTTATGCTCACGACGAAGAAATTGCAAAATCATTTATACTAAACGGATTTGGGATACGTTGTTCAGATGCAATAAGAGAACTTTCAAACCTTGCACTTTCGTCTAGTTTATGCAGTATTGATTTTGTTGAATTATCATCAAATGAATTTCAAAAAATTCGTGAATTAAGAAACGGACTTGTAAAACATCTTGCAAAGAGTCCAATTTTTTATCCCACAGATATGAAAAAATATGAGGAATGGTTTCAAAAAGATGATATGCGAGTTTTTGTAGCACAAGCAGAAGAAAAAATAATCGGTTTTATATCATTAGAAACAGATGGGGAAAATTTCATTACAAAACATGGTAAAATGCAAAACATCTGTGGTGCATATTTTAACGAAAAATATCGTGGTAAAGGTATCGCCCAAAATCTACTTTCATTTATTGTAAATACTCTTAAAACTGAGGGAATAACTCACCTTGGTGTAGACTATGAAACCCTTAATCCCACAGCACTTAATTTCTGGAGCAAATATTTTTCTCCGTACACTTACTCCTTTGCTCGGAGAATTGATGAACGTGTGAAACTTTAGAAAAGAGCAAAAAAACTGCCAGTGATTTTGGCAGTTTTTTTTGTTTTTTAGTTATCTTTTGCAATTTGGTCTTTTACGGCAGCCAAAAGCTCTGAATATTCTGTAAAAGCTTTAACATCACTATTATCTTTTATGATGTGTTCTGGAGCTCGGAACAAAAATCCTTTTTCAGCTTGTTTAATCATAGCTAAATCGTTAAAAGAATCTCCAGAAGCGATTGTTTTGAATCCGATTGATTGTAAAGCTTTTATTGCGTGATATTTTCCGTTATCTTGGCGCATTTTAAAGCCTGTAATCATATCATCATCCCCAACCACAAGTTCGTTACAGAAAATTGTTGGAAGCCCAAGTTTTTCCATAAGTGGAGCTGCAAATTGGGTAAAAGTATCTGATAAAATAATTACTTGGCAAGTTTTTCTAAGTTCTGTTAAAAACTCTTTTGCTCCTGGTAGTGGGTCAATTTTAGCAATGGTTTCTTGAATAGCTTTTAAGCCAAGACCGTGCTCTTTCAAAATACCAATTCGCTTATTCATCAAAACGTCATAATCTGGAATATCCCGAGTTGTAAGACGCAATTCTTCAATTCCAGTTTCCTCTGCAAATGCAATCCAAATTTCTGGGACTAAAACCCCTTCTAAATCTAAACAAGTTACGTACATATTTTGATTATATCATAAAAAAAACTTCGTTAAAAGATGTAATAATTTGTGGTCATAATTTGTTTGCAAACATTTTCAAAAAGCGTATGGAAATTTTTAATAAAAATTAACTAAAAATAATCTATGAAATTAAAAAATTGACAGAAAAAACATATGAAAATAAACTAATCTTATAAATCATTTTGACAAAAGAGGTATAAATATGAAAGATGTTCACGGTTCACAAGAAGTTGAAGTTGTTACAGGGAGAAAAGTTATTGTATCCGCAGGAAAAGGAAAAACAAATGTAAATGATTTAAAATGGCTGATGGAAACAGTTTTATCTAAGGCGGCTCTTTGGAAAAGTCTAGGCTGGGCTTACGTTGCAGATTGTACACAAATGGAACCAGTTGGACCAGAAGAAACAGGTCAGTTAATTGATATGACAAAGGCTTTTGTTGAAGCAGGATGTAAAGCGTTTGGTTTTGCAGAAGGTTCATCAATTATGCTAAAAGCACAAACAAAAACAAACACAAAAATGTCACACACTGGGGTTATGGAAGGTCACTTTGCCACAGTAGACGAAGTTTTAGAATGGCTAAAAAATGATATGCATATGTAATATTTTTTAGATACGAGAGCAGGGGCAATTTACAGATTTGTAAATTGCCCTTTTTCTTTATAAGTTTTCGGCGTTAGTCCAGTTTCAGCTTTGAATGTTTCTATAAAATGACTACTGGAGGCAAACCCCAAAATATCCGCCAATTCTGCAACTAAAAAATCTTCATAGATTAGCAATTTTTCTGCGGCTTGGATTTTTTTCTTTTTTACAAAATTATTTATGGAAATTCCTGTTTCTTTTTTGAAAAGCTCACACAAATAATTTGGGTTAATATCAATTTTCTTTGCTATATCTGAAATACGGATTTTACTTTGTATATTATCATAAATATAATCCATAGCTTTTATTACCTTTTTTGAAAGACCTAAGGTTTTGTGGATTTTTGCCATACGATTTGTGTAATCAAAAATTATTTTTTCGTGGATTTTTTCGATTTTTTCCTCGGATGAAAGCAGGTCCACCTGTTGAATGTAAATATCACTTAAAGTATAAGCACTTTCTGGATTCATTCCCCCTTCAATAGAAAATCTTGTTAGCATGGAAATCAAAACCACCAAGTGATATTTTAGATTTTGCAAAGAATTTTTTGATAGAGAACCTAATTTTTCGTTTTTTAGAGGTAGCATTAGTTTTTTTACCAGCTCAATATCACCTTTTTGAACAGCTTTGTAAAAACTCATTTCTTTTTCGTATTCAAGGTGATAAATCGAATACTCTCTTTGAAAAAAAAGTTGCTTAGTTAATAATTCTTCTATTGTTCGTTTTTTGTCTTTAAGTTCCATTATTTGCCTAATATTTTGATATTTTACTGAATATTATTATATCACACAAAGTAGAATAATGATAGTTTAATTATATCAGAAGCTTAAAGGTATAGAAAAACACTTCTCCTGAAATGGCGTCAAAATGTTTTTCTAAAAGTTTCCGTTGCAAACTTTCTTATCAGGAGTAAAATATGAACTTGAAAAAAGGTATAAATTTTGGTGGCTGGTTTTCTCAATGCGACCACTCAGAATTACGTTATGAAACTTTTATTACAGAAGATGATGTTAAACAGGTTGCAAAATGGGGATTTGATCACATTCGGCTGCCTTTTGATTATGAGCTAGTTCAAAACAAAGACGGTACTTTTATTGAAAGTGGATTTCACCGATTAGATACTTTTATTTCTTGGTGCGAAAAAGCAAATTTAGCTGTGATTTTGGATTTACACAAAGCTTGTGGTTATGATTTTAATGATGCAGAAACTGCAAAAGGAAACACACTTTTTCAGCGAAAGGATTTGCAAGATTTGTTTGTTAGTTTGTGGGAAACTGTTTCGGCTCGTTATGGAAAAAATCCTAATATCGCCTTTGAATTGCTAAACGAAGTAGTTGAAGAAAATGCTGCCGAACCTTGGAATCAGTTGATAAAGAGAACAGTTCTTGCCATCAGAAAAAATGCTCCAACTTCTACTTTGATATACGGCGGAATCCAATGGAATAGTGCAAATACTGTAAAATTTTTGGAAGCTCCTGTGGACGAAAATGTGCTTTTTACTTTTCATATGTACGAGCCTCTTATTTTTACTCACCAAAAAGCTCATTGGATTCCTGGAATGGATATGAACAAAGGTATTTTTTATCCTGCGTCTATGGATTATTTTAGAAAAGAATCTTTGCCACTTGGTTACAAAGGAAAAGACATTACAGACACAAAGGGTGAATATCCTTGTCAAAAAATTATGGAAGATATGGTGGTGGCTGCATTTTCTGCGGCAAAGGAAAAAAATGTTGGGATTTATTGCGGAGAATACGGCGTGATTGACCAAGCCCCTGTAGAAGATTCTCTTGCTTGGATTCGGGATTTGCATTTAATTTTTAGAAAATACAATGTGGGAAGTGCTTTGTGGACTTACAAAGAAATGGATTTTGGTTTAACAGAAAATCATTATGAAGAAATCAGAGATTCTATGATAAAAATTATTACTGAGTAAAAATTTTGGGGACTGTCTTAAATTAAAAACAGTCCCCACTTTTATGTTTAGAAATTACATATTGTCTTTAACAAATTTTGCCCAAATTTTATCGGCTTTTGCAATGTGAGTCAAAACCCAGTTTAATACAAAAGTATAAAATTTTGCACCTGTTTCAACTTTTTCATCAGAAAGTTGCTTGATTTGGTTGTTTACTTCGTTAATAAATCCATCGTGGGCTGTTTTGTGTAAATCAACTCCAGAATATCCTTTCTTTTTCATAAACTCTTCTTCACTAGAAAAGTGATAAACTGTGTAATCTGTAAGTTTTTTTAAAACTTTTGACATTTGTAATTTGTAAACTTCAGAATTACCAGTTGTAATGTCGTAAAGTTCGTTGGCAATAGCAACTAATTTTTTGTGTTGATTGTCAATTTCCTGAATTCCTAGCAAATACTCGTCATTCCACTCTATTTTTTCTGCCATTTTTTCCTCCAATATTTAAAAAAATCATAGAAAAGACAAATTTATTATATCAAATAAAATAAAATATTACCCTCACAATTTTACACCAATTTGTTAAAAATAACTTTGTTTAACAATCAAGTATTATTATATTTTTATTAGAAAGTCATAGAATACAAAATTGACTTTAACAAATTGGATTTTATCCAAAAATCGGAGGGAGAATATGAATTCTCGAAAAAAAACTGTTTTGGCGATAGCTATTTTGACTATTGCCTTGGTTTCAATGGCCAGTTGCGAATCTGCTCCAAAAAATGCAGTTCCAGTGGCTGGTTTTGATGTGTTTAGTTATCTTGGAAAATGGTATGAAATTGCTCGACTTGATTTTAAACACGAAAAGGATATGAGCAACGTTACTGCTGAATATTATTTGAATGATGATGGGAGCATTAAAGTTGTAAATCGTGGATATGATTACGTTGACGGCGAATGGAAAGAATCTGTTGGAAAAGCAAAATTTACAGGAGATCCAACTATCGCAGCTCTAAAAGTTTCATTTTTCGGACCTTTTTATTCAGGATACAATGTCGTAGCTATCGATGATAATTATCAAACTGCTTTGGTTGTAGGCAAAGACACAAATTATATGTGGATTTTAAGCCGCACAACTTCAATTCCAGATGATGTAAAACTGGAATATTTAGCTTTAGCATCAAACATTGGTTTCGATACAAATAAACTTGTTTGGGTCGACCAAGGTGCTATTGATGCTTCAGTTTATGATGCCGACTAAAACATTTTTTTAAACAAAGACAAAAGAAAGAGAAGTTGCTTTTTGTAATTTCTCTTTCAAGTAAAATCTAGCAAAATTAAGCCTTTCTGTCATTCACGCTTTTTATTATCTTGTTGAAAAATCCAAAAATTCTTCAAAAAATGGTTTAAAAATTAAACTACAAGTTTAACAAATCATACTTCACAAATTATGTGTTTTTGTGTAAGTTCAAATTATTATGAAAACACAAAATTACAATTTAAAATCAGAATTACGTCTCAGAGATTGTTTTAAAAAGTATGCTGTGGTTTATCTAATTGCTTTTATTGCAATGGGTTTGAGTACAGCTTTAGATTTGATTTCTCCATTGGTTACAAGAAAACTTGTAAATGAGGTTATTATCCCAAGGGAAATGGAAAATCTTATGAATATTCTAATCACCTTTATTTGGATGGCTCTTGGAAGATGTGTTTTCCAATACACAAAAGAATTTCTTTGCGACTGGGCCGGTTCCAAAATTGCTTGTGAAGTTCGTAGTAAGATTTTCAGAAAACTCCAGTCTTTATCAGCTAACTTTTTTGATAAACACAATTCTGGGGAATTGATGGCTAGAGTTCGAGATGATGTAGACAGAATATGGGATTGCTTTTCTTATATCAGTATTTTGATGGCGGAAGTTGTAATTCGCACAATCATTGCTTTGTATTGTATGTTTGCAATTAACTGGAAACTTTCGATTATTCCTGCTTTATGTATGATTGGAGCTTCTGTTATTGCCATTCGGATGGAAAAAAAGCTGGACATTGTTTTTGGGCAAATTGCAGAGGAAAATTCTTTGTTAAACAACACGGCTCAAGAAAATTTGTCTGGTGTGCGAACTGTAAAGGCTTTTTCAAAAGAGAGATTTGAAATCAAGAAGTTTAGAAGTAAAAATCAAAAATACTATAATCTAAACATTGAACAATCAAAAATCTTTGTAAAATACAATCCGATTTTGCAATGTATCACTTATCTTTTGCCAACAACTGTGCTTCTAACTGGAGGCATTCTTTCAATTAAGGATGGACTTTCCATTGGAGATTTAACTGCTATGGTACAATACGCTATGAACATCGTTTGGCCAATGGAAATGCTTGGTTGGCTAACAAACGGGCTTTCCAGTGCAAAGGCTTCTACCAAGCGGTTAAACAAGATATTTGCAGAAAATCCAGATATTACAGAACCTGCAATCGAAAACAAGCAACAGATTCTTGGAAACATTCAGTTTAACAATGTGGGCTACAAAACCCTTTCTGGAAGGGATATTCTAAAGGATATTAGCTTTTCTGTGAAAGCTGGAGAAACTCTTGGAATTATGGGAGCTTCGGGCTCTGGGAAAACCACTCTTATCAATTTGTTAAAAAGAATGTACGACGTTACAGAAGGTTCTATCACTTTAGATGGAGTTGATATTAGGCATCTTTCCCTAGGAATTCTTCGGAAAAACATAACCTGCGTTATGCAAGACGTTTTTTTGTTTTCAGATACAATTCTTGGAAATATTAAATTAGGTGGGAAAGATTCAATTTCTACAGAGTCTGTGAAAGAGGCTTTGGAAAAGGCTTCTGCTGGAGATTTTGTGAAAAAAATGAAAGAAGGTCACGATACGGTTATTGGTGAGCGTGGAATCGGCCTAAGTGGCGGTCAAAAGCAAAGAATCACAATTGCTCGGGCTTTGGCAAGAGAAACACCGATTTTGGTTTTAGACGATTCTACATCAGCTTTGGATACAGAAACTGAAAAAGAAATCCAAGAAACACTGAAAGAACTTTCTGGCATGACAAAAATCATAATATCCCACAGAATTAGTGCGGTAAGACGAGCTGACAAAATAATCGTGCTAGACAAGGGAAAAATTGCAGAAATGGGAACCCACGAAGAACTTATGAAAAATCAAGGGTTGTATTTTCAAACTTACGAAAGTCAGTATTAAAAAGGAAAGAAAATGGCATTTAATGCGTTTAATCAAGATGAAAAAACAGTAGAAAAAAGCAAAATCTCTACAATGGGTCGTCTTTTCAAATATCTTTTAAAATACAAGGGACGAATCGCTATAGTTTTTTTGCTTATGGCTTTTGGAACATTTGTTTCTCTTATCAATCCTTTGTTGATGGAAACCGCCATTGATAAATATATTGCTGTAAAAGATTTTTCTGGACTTTTAAAGATTTCAGGAATTGCGGTAGTTCTAAATATCGCCATGATTTTGGCAATCAAACTTCGTATGCTTTTAATGGCAAAAACCAGCAACAAGGTAATCGAAAATCTAAGGGAAGATTTGTACGTTCACATTCAGGATTTAGATTTGGCTTTTTTTGATTCAAGGCCAACGGGAAAAATCTTGGCTCGTATCACTGGGGATGTAAACTCTCTAAAAGACGTAATAGAAAACAGCATAACCACTTTGATACCAGGACTTGTTACAGTGGTGGCAGTTATGGTGATTATGTTTGCAAAAAATGTGAAATTGGCTTTGGCAACTTTAAGCACTTTGCCACCAATGATTGTGGGAATCGTGCTTATTTCTCTAAAGGCTGAAAAACACTGGCGGTTAAAACGGAAAAAATCTTCTAATTTAAGTGCTTTTATTAACGAAAGTTTACAGGGCATGAAGGTTATTCAAAGCTTTAACGCCGAAAAAGAAACCGACGAAACTTTTACAGAACTTGTAAAAGACGACAGAAAATCCTTTATCAACGCAGTAAGATGGTGCGATGGATTTGGTTCTATCATAGATTTATGCTGGTTTGTGGGAATGTTTATGATGTACTACATTGGCATAAAAGTTATTGGGGTGGAAAATGTTTCTATTGGAACTTATATTGCCTTTGGGTCTTACATTGGAATGTTTTGGCAACCAATTATGAACATCAGTAATTTCTACAATCAATTGGTAAATGCCTCTTCTGGAGCAGAGCGGATTTTTGAAATAATTGATACGAAAGCTGAAATCCTAGATAAGCCTTCCGCCATTGATATTGGAGATATTCAAGGAAAAGTTGAATTTTCCCACGTGGATTTTAGCTATGACGGTGAAAAAAAGGTTTTATCTGATGTGAGTTTTTCTGTAAAACCAGGAGAGACCATCGCTTTGGTTGGTCCAACAGGGGCTGGGAAATCCACCATTGTAAACTTAATATCAAGATTTTATGACATTCAGTCTGGTAAAATCCTAATTGATGATAAAAACATTCAGGATATTAGAATTGGTAGTTTACGAAGCCAAATGGGCATAATGACTCAGGATAATTATATTTTTTCTGGAACTATCCGCGAAAATATTGCTTACGGAAATTCAGAGGCGACAGAAGAAGAAATTATAGCTGCTGCAAAATCTGTTCACGCCCACGATTTTATTATGGATTTAGAATATGGCTATGACACGATTTTAACAGCTAGAGGTGGAGAACTTTCCAACGGGCAACGGCAATTACTTGCCTTTGCTAGAACAATGCTTACAATGCCAAAAATCTTGATTTTGGACGAAGCAACTTCTAGTATAGACACAAAAACAGAGCTTTTAGTTCAATCTGGAATTGCTGCTATGCTAAAAGGTAGAACATCCTTTGTAATTGCTCACAGACTTTCCACAATTCAAAACGCAGATAGAATCTTTGTGATAGACAAGGGCGGAATTGTGGAATCTGGCATCCCAAAAGAACTTATGGAACTAAAAGGGGAATATTACAATTTGTATACTGCAAGTTTTAAAGAATAAACTTTTATCCTTCTATCTTTTGCTTTTCCATTTTATCCATTTTTCGGAGGAACCAGATTAGATACGGAATAGCTGTAATTACGCTTAAAAAATCAGAACAGGCTTGGGCGATTTCCACACCAAAAACTCCAAAAAGTTTTGGAAGAATTAAAATCAGTGGAATAAAATAAACGCCCTGTCTGTTACAAGATAAAAAGGTTGCTTGGGGAATATGCCCCGTAGCTTGTAAAAGCATATTCGTTGCTACAATTAGTGGATGGAATGGTAAAACTGCAATTTGCCATCTTAAAGCAACTGTACCAATTTTTATGACTTCTAAATCGTTTCTAAAAAAGGTGATAATTTCCTTTGCAAAAACAACTCCAAGAAAGGCTGAAATTCCCAAAATAACCATACCTGCAAAAACTGTAAACCAATAGGCTTTTTTCACGCGGTCATAACGTTTTGCCCCGTAGTTGTAACCTGCAACTGGGGTGAAACCTTGACCAATTCCAATCATTACAGAAGCCACAAACATTATGATTTTTGTAACGATTGCCATAGCAGCCACTGCACCATCACCATAATAAGCACAAGCTCTGTTTAGCAAAATTGTGGCAATACTAGCCAAACCTTGCCGAGACAAAGATGGAAGCCCAGTTATTATCACTTTTCCCAAAAGATTTATTTTTGACGTTAAACCCTTTAGACTTATTACACAAATTGCTTTTTTTCGGATAAACCAACTTAGCAAAATGGAAAAACTAATTCCCTGACTCAAAAGAGTTGCAATTGCAGCTCCGCTAATTCCAAGTTTCAAAACAAATATAAAAATTGGGTCTAGGATGATATTTAAAACCCCACCAATAGAAAGGGCAATCATAGAGAAAAATGCTTTCCCCTCAGACCGTAAAATATTATTTAGAACAAAAGAAGCACACATAAAGGGAGCACCGTAGAAAATGTAACGAGCATAATCATTTGCGTAAGGCAAAACATTTTCCGAAGCTCCAACAATTTTCATAAATTGACTAGAAAAAACATTTCCAAAAACCGTGATAAAAAGCCCAATCAGCAACGATGCGAAAAATGCAATAGAGGCTGTTTGACTTGCTTCAAGATTTTTCTTTTCTCCAAGACGTCGAGAAATAATAGAGCCACATCCCATTCCAAGGGTAAAACCCAATGCTTGGATTATAGTCATTATGGGGAAGACAATTCCAACTGCGGCACTAGCTTCCGTATTGATTTTGGAAACAAAATAAGTATCCGCCATGTTGTAAATCGAAGTTACAAGCATAGAAATAACAGTTGGAACTGCCAAAGAACCAATTAACTTTGGAATTGGTGTGTTTATCATTTTATTAAATTGATTTTGAGAGTCTTTAGTTTCTTCCATAAAGCAAATTATATTACTTTTTAGAAAAATATAACATCATCATAAATCAATTTTTTTTATTTTGCTGTTCTTACAACCCGAAATCCCAAACCATAACTTTTAAAAGCTGGATTTTCGTTGCTTCTAGAATTTACTTGATTGGAAAAAGCTCTTTCTCCCCAGTTTCCACCTCGAGAAGTTTTGCTAGAAGACGAAATTGCCCCAGTTACTGGAGTTTCCGCTGTGATTTCGCTAAACCAATCCCAGCACCATTCAGCTACATTTCCACTCATATCGTAAATATCGAGCTGATTTGAGTCCTTTTCCAAAACCTCGTGAGTTTTCCCATCAGAGTTTTCCACATACCAGGCAACTTCCCCAATATCGTTTCCACCAGCATAAAGATATTGTCGAGTTCCATCACCTATGAATTTTTTACCGCCACGAGCAGCATATTCCCATTCAACTTCAGTAGGAAGCCTGTATCCATTTGCAGAAAAATCACAAGTTACCGAATTCCAAGTTTCATTATACATATTTGGAATTAATCCCCAATCAGCAGGTTTATATGAACCATTTATTTTGTAGCAAGGATTCAAACCTTCCATCATGCTTAGTTTGTTACAATAAGCTATTGCATCATAAAAACTTACACATTCTACAGGGCGTTGTTTTTGCTCTTCATTTACCGCTGCGTTACTTGTAAAATAACTTGGATCTTCTGCCATAACCTTTTTGTATTCATCTTGAGTTACTTCATGATTGCAAATAAAAAAGCTATTGATTTTAATTGGTCGCCCATCCACAAAAATCTCGCTATCTGCAATTTGACCTCGGAAACTTGTTCCTTCAACTAGAACAAAACTAGATTTACTACAACTAGCAAATCCAAAAATTATTCCCAAGAAAAATACCAGATAAAAAAGTCCTTTACATATCCTTTTCATAAAATCTCTCCTATGTGAAAAAATCATACTCACAAAATAGCAATTTCTAAAAGTAAATGTCCACATTTTTCTATTTTTTATTGCCGATTTTTATAATTTATTTTTATTTTGATGTAAAACTGATTTTCAGTTGAAATTAAATCGGAGGCGTTTATGCTAAACAAAAAAATTGTTTCATTGATGAATGAACAAATCACAAAAGAATTTTATTCGGCTTATTTGTATTTGGACTTTGCAAATTTCTACGAATCAAAAGGATTATTAGGTTTTGCAAATTGGTTCAAAATCCAAGGAAAAGAAGAATTGGATCACGGTATGTTGTTTTATCAATATTTGCAAAATAACGGAGAAAAAGTGAAATTTGAAAGTATTGATGCTCCAAATATTATTTTGGAAACTCTCATGGATCCACTAGAAGAAAGCCTAAAACACGAAGAATTCGTTACAGATTGTATCAACAAAATCTACAGAGAAGCAGAAATGCTAAAAGATTATCGTTCTATGAAATTTTTGGATTGGTTCATTAACGAACAAGCGGAAGAAGAAACATCTGCACAAGAACTCATCTCAAAAATGGAACTTTTCGGTGAAGATTCAAGTGGCTTGTATCTTTTAGACAAAGAATGTGGAAAAAGAGAATATACTGCACCAGACTACAATTTTGGTTAAAATATTCCAAAAAAAATGGATAAAAAGTCAAGGGATATTTTCTCTTGGCTTTTTTTTGGCAAAACTAATAAAAAATATTTAAAATTTAACAAAAGGTAAAAAAATGGAAAATGAAATCACAATTACAAAAATAAAAGGTCGACAAATAATCGATTCTCGCGGCAATCCTACTGTAGAAGCCGAAGTTTTTCTCTCAGATGGCACCCGAGGAAGAGCCTCTGTTCCAAGTGGAGCTTCAACTGGAAAACATGAAGCTTTAGAACTTCGGGATAATGACCAAAATCTCTATATGGGGAAAAGTGTTTTCAAAGCAGTAGAAAACATTGATTTACAAATCGCAAAAAATCTTGTGGGAATGAACCCTTTTAATATTAGAGCCATCGACAAAAAAATGCTCCAACTTGACGGCACAAAAGATAAATCTAATCTCGGAGCAAACGCAATTTTAGCAGTTTCCCTTGCCACAGCCAAAGCCGCCGCCCTTTCAAAAAAAGAAAGCTTATATTCTTTTCTCGGAGGCATTGCAGGAAATCTGCTTCCATTCCCTATGATGAACATTTTAAACGGGGGAGCTCATTCTTCAAACAATATTGATATCCAAGAATTTATGATTGTTCCAGTAGGTGCAAAACAGTTTTCCAAAAAGCTCCAATGGTGTGTCGAAGTTTATCATCAACTTGGAAAAATCTTAAAAAACAAAAATCTTTCCACTGCTGTTGGAGATGAAGGCGGCTTTGCTCCTGACCTAAAATCCACAGAAGAAGCCCTAGACCTGATTTTAGAAGCCATAGAACAAGCTGGTTTTTCCACAAAAAAAGATTCACCAGATTTTCTTATTGCCCTAGATGCGGCCTCCAGCGAATGGAAAACTGATACGGTGGGGAAATATTATCTTCCCAAATCAAAGAAAACCTACACATCAGACCAACTAATTCAATACTGGAAAAACCTTGTATCAACTTATCCAATTTTTTCTTTGGAAGACCCTTTAGACGAAGAAGATTGGCTTGGTTGGCAAAAAATCACCAAAGAGTTGGGACACAAAATTCAACTTATTGGAGATGATTTATTTGTTACAAATATTGAGCGGCTAAAAAAAGGAATCGAATTAAAAGCCGGAAACGGAATCTTAATCAAACTAAATCAAATTGGAAGCCTTACAGAAACCATAGCCGCAGTGAAACTTGCTCAACTCCACGGATTCAAAGCAATTATTTCCCATCGGTCTGGAGAAACAGAAGACACATTTATTTCAGACTTAGCCGTTGCATTAAACGTAGGACAAATCAAAACTGGTGCTCCTTGTCGAACAGAGCGAGTGGCAAAATACAATCAACTTCTACGAATCGAAGAAGAACTTTTTTCGTAAAAAAAATGATTTTTATCTTGCCGTTTGAAAATCAAATCAATTAGTTTTGAACTAGAAACTCCTTTTAGGGCCCGAGGGAGTTTTCAAAAATTATTTAAAAAACAGGAGGCTATAATGGCTTTACACATAATAAAAAAATGTACAAAAGAACTCAATTGTGAATACGATGATATTTTCGATGAAAAATCTGCAACAAAACCCTTAAATAAATTTTCTATTCCTGAAAATGAATCAGATCCAAAGGAAATGTATCGCCTAATCAAAGATGAATTGATGTTGGACGGAAATTCCAGACAAAATCTAGCAACATTTTGCCAAACTTTTGCAGAAGACGAGATTCATAGACTAATGGACGACTGTCTAGACAAAAATATGATTGACAAAGACGAATATCCACAGACTGCCGAAATCGAATCTCGTTGCGTAAATATTATTGCAGATTTATGGCACGCAAAACCTTCCGAAGCAGCAGGAACATCCACAACAGGCTCATCAGAAGCTTGTATGCTTGGCGGAATGGCTATGAAATGGAGATGGCGAAAAGCCAGACTCGCAGAAGGAAAGTCCGTAGACAAACCAAATCTTGTTTGTGGTCCAGTACAAGTTTGTTGGCACAAATTTGCACGATATTGGGATGTGGAACTTCGAGAGATTCCAATGGATGGAGAAAGATACATTTCCAATCCAGAAGAAGTACTTAAACGCTGTGATGAAAACACAATCGGCGTTGTTATGACTCTCGGTATTACATTTACAGGACAATACGAACCTATCAAAGAAGTTTCAGAAGCTCTAGACAATCTAGAAAAAAAGACTGGATTAGACATTCCTATTCACGTTGACGGTGCTTCAGGAGGATTTTTAGCTCCATTTTGTGCACCAGATTTACTTTGGGATTTTCAACTTCCTCGAGTAAAATCAATCAGCACCTCAGGCCACAAATTCGGTTTATCACCACTTGGCTGTGGTTGGGTTGTTTGGGGAAATAAAAAAGATTTACCAGAAGAATTAGTTTTTAACGTAAATTACCTTGGTGGAAATATGCCAACCTTCGCCATCAACTTCTCACGCCCAGGCGGACAAATCGTTTGCCAATATTACAATCTACTTCGCTTAGGTCGAGAAGGTTACACAAAAGTACAAAAAGGCTGTTATGACGTTGGAAAATTCTTTGCAAAAGAAATCGAAAAGTTTGGAATCTTCGACATAATTTACAATTCAAACCCAAAAGAAGGAATTCCAGCTGTAACTTGGAAACTAAAACCAAAAGCAAAAGTTCATTTTGACTTGTATCAACTTTCAGACGTTTTGAGAGAACGAGGCTGGTTACTTCCTGCCTACAGTTTACCAGCAAATTGCGAAGAAACAGTTGTACAACGGGTTTTGCTACGACACGGCTGTAGTGCAGATTTGATGGCACTTTTACTAGAGGATATGAACCGAGCAATTACAAGATTGACAGAAAATCCACCTGCAAAAGTTGACCCAAAAAAGAACCCAAATCGTGGAAGTTTTAACCACGGTCGCTAATTAAATCACTAAAAAATTTACAGGGTGAGCTAAGATTTGCTTTCAAATTTTTCCTCACCCTTAAAAAATAGGAGAGAAAAAATGGAAACTTCCACAACAACAAAACCAAAAACCCTAACCACAGGGGCAATGGCATTTATGACCGCCGCCGCCATTATCAGTTTGCGAGGACTTCCAATGATGGCCGCCGAAGAAATGACAATGTTTTTCTACATCGCATTTGCCACCCTACTTTTCCTAATTCCCGCAGCCCTAGTTTCTGCAGAATTAGGAAGTGCCTTCGCTGGACAAGAAGGTGGCGTTTATCGCTGGGTTGGAGCTGCCTTCGGAAAAAAAATGGGATTTACCGCAATTTGGTTACAATGGATTCAAAACGTAGTTTGGTATCCTACAGTTCTTGCCTTTGCAGCCGCAGCCATAGCTTATGGAATCGGCAAACCAGAACTTGCAAACAATGGAAAATTCACAGGATTATTTATCATAATTTTTTATTGGATTGCAACCTTTATCGCCTTTGGTGGAACAAAAATCCTTTCAAAAGTAACAAGTTTTGGATTTGTAATTGGAACAGTTTTGCCAGGAATAATCGTAATTGTACTTGGAATTGTTTGGATTGCAATGAAAAAACCACTTGGATTTGAAGAACTAACAGCCGCAGAAACCACAGTTGCAAAAGTAGTAAACGGCACAGTTACTCCACGTTGGTTCCCAGATTTAACAAACCTAAACAACCTATCATATCTTGCTGGAATTATCCTACTTTTTGCAGGAGTTGAAGTACAAGCAGTACACGCCTCAGAAATGAAAAACCCAAAGAAACAATATCCTTTGGCAATACTAATTTCAGCCGTAATTGTTTTTGCACTATTCACCTTTGGCTCAATTGCCATCGCTGCCGTAGTTCCAAACTCCCAACTACAAATCGAATCAGGCTTAATGCAAGCCCTTTCCACAATGTTAAAATCCGTAAAAATGAGTTGGGCATTACCAGTTTTGGCATTTTGTGTAGCCTTCGGTTCTCTAGCAGGAGTATTATCCTGGATTTCAGGTCCAAGCAAAGGCTTACTAAGCACCGCAAAAGAAGGAGTTTTACCAGAAGTACTTGCTAAAACCACAAAAGCCGGAGCACCAAAAAATATGATGCTAATCCAAGGCCTAATCGTTACAGTTTTAGCATGTTTATACTTTGTAATGAAAGACGTTAGCGTTGCATTTTTCCTACTTTCAGCCTTAACAGTTGCAGTTTACATCATTATGTACTTAATGATGTACGCCGCCGCCATTGTTTTGCGGAAAAAACAACCAAACCTAGAACGACCATACAAAGCCCCAGCTCTACCACTAATCGCCGGAATCGGAATAATCGCCGCCATTATTGGCTTAGTGCTATCCTTTGTACCACCAGCCCAACTTCCAATCGGCAACCCAGCATCCTACATTGCAATCGTTGCAGTTGGAACAGTAGGATTTTTGGTAATTCCACTAATAATTGCAACAGTGAGAAAATCAAAAATCAAACAAGACTAATACAAAACATTTAGATTTTGAAAATAATTCTTACAAGCCAAGAAAACATTTAAAAATCTAAAATACAAGCTTAGAATCAGAGAGAGTTTATAAGCAAAAATCCTTGACCTCTTGAGAAAAACCATCCAGTTCTCAAGAGGTCTTTTTCATTTCCAAAACAACCTACATCAAAAATTTTTCAGTTCCCTTCAACTTCCTTTCGATAGTACGTGATTTTGCCTCCGCCGAAAAAATTTCCTTAGTTGCAGATTCCAATTTTTGCCGAGTTTTTTCCAAAATATCCCCAAACTTTGCAAATTCCATCCGCACCGTTTCCAAAAGCCGCCAAACTTCATCAGTATGTTGCTCAATTTCCAAAGTCCGAAATCCCATTTGCAAACTATTCAAAAAAGCCGAAACCGTAGTTGGCCCCGTAATCGTAACATGGCATTCCCTTTGAATACTTTCAAACAACCCAGGAACCCGCAAAACCTCAGCAAATAAACCTTCCACAGGCAAAAACATAATAGCAAAATCCGTAGTCACCGGTGGCAAGATATATTTTTTTTGAATATCCTTCGCAAAACCCCTAATTTTAGTTACAAGAGCCTTTTTCGCTGCCTCAATATCCCTTTGACTTCCCTTATCATAAGCAACCAAAAGCTCCTCATAATCCACCGTAGGAAATTTCGAGTCAATCGGAAGAAAAATATTCCTATCGCCCTTTTTTGAAGGCAACTTCACCGCAAATTCCACCACATCCCGAGATTCAGGATTCGGAGCAAAATTTTTCACAAACTGATTTACAGTCAACATTTCCTCCAAAATCCCTTCCAGCTGATATTCCCCAATATTTCCCTTAGTTTTTACATTAGTCAAAACCTTTTTCAAATCCCCAACATCACTAGCCAGAACCTGCATTTCCCCAAGCCCCTTTTGCACCGCCGCCAAATGATTATTCACCAGCTTAAAACTTTCCCCAAGGCGAATCTCCAAAGACCTATGAAGCTTTTCATCCACAGTTTGCCGCATCCTTTCAAGCTTTTCACTATTATCCCTTTGAATATCCGAAAGTTTTTTTTCCACAGTTTGCCTAATATTTTCCTGCTGCCCATTAAAAGTCCGAGAAAATTGCCCAAAAATCCCGTTAATTTCCGTCCGGAGTCGACTAATTTCCCCACGAATCTCCTCAGCGTCCCCAGAATGTTTTTTCGTCAACAAAATCACCAAAAGCAAAATCTGCAAAACCCCAAACACACCCAAAACCAAGTAAAACATCAAATTCAAATCCAAATTTTCCATAACCTCATTATATCATAAGAAAAGGACATATATTGTCCCTATTTCACATTTTTTCAAATAATTTTGGACGAACCTAATTCCTCCCGTGAATCCAGCTTTCCGTGACCCGCCAGAGGCTCGGTCCTTCGGACTTTTTGCCTTCGGTAAAAATCACTCCAATCTGGCGTGGGCTTGTACAAAAAGGGGCGGCAGGAAAACAAGTTTTCCCGCCGCCCCGTTAGAAAAAGCTTTTATGCAGTGTTATTGTTTGGTAAGTGTTTGATAAGTATATGAAGAACTCACTGAACACTCTATTTCATCTAATACAAACTCTACGCTATAGTTTTTTTCTTTCCATGTCACAGTACAAGATGATACATCTCCAGTATCCCATGTAATAGTATTACCTGAAATACTAATAGAAGTAATAGTTTTTGTTACAGTTGTTCCATCTGCATCTAAAAATGTTAAAACAATATTATCATTATCGTCAGTAGATGCCTTTAGTTTCCCCCCACTAGATAAATTGGATGTACTACCAATTTTATTTTTGCTAATTAGAGTTTCTAAAGTTATTTCTTCACCATAGTAAGAAGTATAAAGTTTTAACTCTGTATCAGCAAGAGAATATGGATAAGTTACAACTGTTGTACTGGAAGTTTGCAAATATAATAATTTCTTGCTTGTATCGACTGTATAGTAATAAGTTCCAGTAGAAAACTTGAAAGACGATTGTTCTGTGTAAACTACAGTACCATCATCACCAAAAACATATTTTTTTGTAGATGAATTTTTTGTTTCTTCCCAGCTTGTTCCTGAAAATATATCATCCCCAACTGTTTCAGGTAAAATTGAACTTTGTGGAAAACTTGGTAAAAATGACCCAGTTGAAATTTCTACTGCATTATTATCCGTGTTTGCTATATCTATAACAAAATCAATTCTTGTATCACTATTTAAATCCCAACTCGCTCGTTTAGAATTAAATTGAGGCGTGTTATCTGTAAATGGTACATAATTACACAAAAAAGTTGTTTGCCCAGCTTGTAGAGCAGTTTCATAAGAATAAACTATTGAATCAGTATCTTCTCTCAATTTTTCTGTTTTTATATCTAATCCAAGATGATTTGATTGTGCATCAAGAATTATAAAACTACCTAGAGGATTTTCTCTCAGTATTTTTCCTTCAGCTAGATATGTATCGAAATCTTTTTTTATTGTGAGTGTTCCAGACACTTTACAAACTTTTTCTACAGCAGTTGTATGGCTATCACTTGTAAAATCAACATAAAGAATCTTGTTTTTTTCTTTATTTATGGACAATGGATAATTAGAAGTCATAGTATTTTGAAATTCAGAACCATTGTAATAACAAATCATATCCCCTTCACTTACTTTTGTTCTATCCTTCAAACCCATTATTTTAAGAACATAATTTCCATCTTTTTCCAAATCAGAAGAATCTAGTCCTAAAATATTTATCGTTTCACCTTGTTTGGAAGGAATATACCCAAAAAAACCATATTCTTCGTCAGACCTTAAACTATACGCAAGAAGTTGTATATCCGGTGGTGTAATGAATGCCAAAGTTAAAACATTGTCAGAGTTTTTCTCTAAATGTGTTTGTAGTTTTGTCATCAACTGGTTGTGTTCATCAAGATTCTCTTCACCATCAATCTGTCCTGCAACTTGATTGTAGTGTTCTTTTGCTTCCTCATCAGTTGGAATTTCTTTTTCTTCTCCAACTATTTCACTTATTACTTCAGTAGCTCGTGTTTCAAAATCACCAGCTTTAATCAAGGCATCTAGAGTTTCTGTTGTTAATGTTTCTGTATTTAGATTTTCTGGAATTTTTATTCCAAAATCAGAATCATCTGAATCCAAAGCCATAAACATTTTTACCATATTTAGAGCTTCTTTTGCAGCCTCTGTTGGCTTTCCATCTGCTGTCTTATCTTCAATAGTTGTAGCCCCTGTAAGTGTACAAGGAGTTACAACAGGAGATGCTTCTATTTCTTTTCCAAGTTGTGCATTTCCAATTAGAAATTTAACTTTATCACCAGCATTGTATTTGTATGCTCCAGTTTCGTCTGTCACGCCTTTTACGCCAGAACTTGTTTCATAAGCAAGTCCAGCAACTGGTGCATCAATAAAATATCCAGTATTTTGAACGATTGTGTTTGATGGTCCTTCTGTCTTAGCAGCATTTTCACAGCCGATAAATGTTACACAAAGCAAAGCTAGTAAAATTAGAATAACTTTGTTGACATTTTTCATAATTCATCCTCCTATTGTGCCTCTTCACACAATTTACATAGAAAAATTGTACCCCCCCCCCGACACATTCTGTCAAGATGTCAAGAACCTATTCTTTCTCTCCCCAATAAACAAAAAATTTCCATATATCAAATTTCTATGTTATAATTTTTATAAAGTTTCTCTTGCAAATTATTTTTATGGAAGAAAATATGAAATCTTTATTCAAAACAGAACAAAACAAAATCCGCTGGGATTTAATTTTAGTCCTTGGAATCATTCTCGTTATTAGCTTTCTTTCTAGTTTGGATTTATTCAAAAAATTAGACTATCGTATTTACGATTTGCTTTTATCAATGAAACCAGCCACAGAAGAAAAATCCGACATCGTTATGGTTTCTATAGATAATCAATCTATTGCAGAGCTTGGTTCTTTTCCTTGGTCTCGTGACATTTTGGCGGATTCTATTATCAGAATGCGTGAACTTGGTGCAAAAACTGTCGTATTTGATATTGAGTATTTATCGCCTTCTTCTCTGGGGATTGATACGAATGCCAGTGAGTCCTTGCCGGATGATTTTAACGCTGTTGCAGATTCTCTTGTTTCTAGTTTGCAAGAGTTGTCAGAGGCAGTTTCCACAGGTCAACTTCCCCTAGAATATTTCCCAGAAATGGCTTCCAGTTTGAGCAATGATTATATTATTCCAGAAATCTCAAGTCTTTATGAAAATGTTGCATCAAATATTTTCCGTGATAATGACGAGTATTTTGCAAGGGCTTTGCATTATTTTGGAAATTCTTGGCTTACACTAAATGTAACAGATATGGATATTGACCCTTCCGAGGAACTTTTAAAAATCGTAAAAGAAAGAATCTTATTTAACAATGTTTCTGACCCAAATTATCTTATCAATAAAGAATGTGATCAATATTATCATCGTCAAGGTTTGGAAAAAGGTTTTACCGCTTCTCTCCAATCGTTGCTAGAACAATCTTCTGGTGCAGGTTTTACCAACGTGGTTTTGGACTCAGACGGTGTTCGTCGGCGGATTAAATTATTTTTTAATAAGGATGAACAATACGCGGCACAACTAGTTTTTGCTCCAATTCTAAATATTTTAAAGCCAACTAGCATTATCAGAGATGGCTCAAAATTAACTTTGATTGACGCAACTTTCCCAGACAATACTGAAAAAGAAACTTTTTCTATTCCCCTTGATGAAGACGGAAATATGCTTATTAACTGGATAAAAAAGGATTTTAATCATAGTTTCCACAATGAGCCTGTTTTATTTTTGCACGAATTAGACTCTCTTGAAAAAAATATTATTGCATTGTTAAAAGACATCGAAGGTTTTAGGCTTCGAGGTGAAGACGGTTATATGCTTCCGTATTATGATGTTTGTGTTTATCTTTTGGAGCAATACAATGCTTGTAAATCTTTAAAAGATTCTTTGCTAAGTGATTTATCTTCTGAATCTCGAAATGATGTACGTTATGAGGAACTTTTTGCTGCAAGACAACAATTTTTCACCGACTGCAAGGAATTATTAGATTCTTATTATCAAGATGAAATTTTGGATGTGTTATCTGTGGCTTTTGAAGATGACGCTTCAAGTTTAACATATTATACAAACTGGGTTTCAGAGGTTTTCTCTGCCTTTGCTGACAACTTAAATCTTTATAATGAATATTTTACGGATATGAAATCTGTTTACGATGGAGCTTTTTGTATTGTTGGACACACAGCAAGTGCTTCTACAGATTTGGGAACCACTCCTTTTGAAAATAACTATGCCAATATCGGAACTCACGCCAATGTTTACAACACGATTATGACAAAATCTTTTATCACGCCGATTCCAAATTGGGTTGGCATTTTGTTGGCAAGTCTTCTTTTGTTTTTTACAACTCTCTTTGCTGGAAACAAAAAGGCTTTTTGGTTCAATGTGTCAAATATTATTTCCACAATAATTATCGCTGTAATTGGTGTTCTCCCAATGATTTTTTACAATTATTACACTCAAATGGTTGTTCCAATAGCTATTATGCTTTTTGGATATATTGGTACGACTATTTTGCGATTTGTAAATTCTGAAAAAGATAAAACTTTCTTGCGTCATGCTTTTTCAACTTTCCTTTCTGAAGATGTGGTTGACGTTCTTGTAAAAAATCCAAAGCTTCTAAAACTTGGTGGCGAAGAAAGAAATGTTACGGCTATTTTCACTGATATAAAAGGCTTTTCAACTTTCTCAGAAAAAGTAACTCCAACTCAATTAGTTTCTTTTTTAAATAAATATCTAACATTGCTTTCTGATATCATTTTGGAAAATCGTGGCACTATCGACAAATACGAAGGCGATGCTATTATTGCTTTCTTTGGTGCTCCGATTTCTTCTGATGAACACGCTTGGCAAGCTTGTATTTCTGCGGTGCGAATGAAACAGGCTGAAAAAGAGTTTAACAAAGAAATGTTAGCTGCTGGTCTTATTCCTTCTGAAATCAACACTCGTATCGGTATAAATACTGGAAATATGGTTGTTGGAAATATGGGTACCGACCAAAAAATGAACTACACAATGATGGGAAACAATGTAAACCTTGCAGCCCGTTTAGAAGGTGTAAACAAAGTTTACAAATCTTGGATTTTGATTTCAGAAGCCACTTGGAATGAGGCAAATGCTGGAAATCATAAGGATATTTTACTTGCTCGTCGTCTGGATAAAGTTCGGGTTGTGGGAATCAGTACTCCAGTTCAGCTTTACAACATTTTAGGTGTAAAAGCCGAGCTACCAAAGGAAGCTCATGCATCTGTAAAACTTTTCCAAGATGGAATGGAGCTTTATTATCAAAAAGATTTTGTAAACGCTGCAAAATTATTTGTTGCGGCACAAAAATTATACCCAGAAGACGAAACTCCAAGCGTTTTTGTGGATAGATGTAAACAATTTCACAAATCTGGTGTTCCTGAAAACTGGGATGGCGTTGTAAATTTAACAAGCAAATAATCAAATCAATTTTTCGGAGGATTTATGGATATCATAACTGTATGTATGGGAAGTTCTTGTTTTAGTAGAGGAAACTCTAGCAATGCTGAGTTGATTCAACTTTTCATCAAAGAAAACAATTTGGAAGACAGAGTAAGGGTTACAGGTTGTCTTTGCGAAGGAGAATGTAAAAGTGGTCCAAATATTAAGATAAATGGTAAACTTTTTACAGATGTTTCTCCAGAGGGCTTAGAAATTTTACTTAGACACGAACTAGGTTTATAATATTTATCAAGGATGATTTTATGAACTTTTTATACCCAATTTTTACAGAGCAAACAGAATGTCAAGATTGTTACAAATGTGTTAGACATTGTCCCTGCAAAGCTATTCGAGTGGAAAACGGACATGCAACAGTTGTTCCAGAACTTTGTGTCCTTTGTGGTCGCTGTGTTATAGATTGTCCAGCTCATGCAAAACACGTGAGGGACGATTTAACAAAAACTAAAAAACTTTTTGAAGTTAGCCACAAGGTTTTTGTTTCTCTAGCACCATCTTTTGCTTCAGAATTTGCAGATTATTCTATAGAAGAACTTTGTGCAGCTCTAAAACTTCTCGGATTTTATGGGATTTCAGAAACGGCCATTGGAGCAGATATTGTTTCAAATGAAATGGCAAAACGTCTTAACCAAGCTGTAACTTCTATTGATTCTTCACTAAAATCAAAATTATTCTTGTCCTCTGCTTGTCCTGCTGCTGTTGAGTACATAAAGCATAAACTTCCACAATTTGCTGAGTGCATTTCTGATTGTGCTTCTCCACTTTTAGCTCACGCTAGATTCATAAAATCTACTTACGGAGAAGATTCTCGCATTGTTTTTGTCGGTCCTTGTATCGCAAAAAAACGAGAAGCTGATGTTTTCCCAGAAATCGATGTAGCAATTAGTTTCACAGATTTACGAAAATGGCTTGTTGATTCAGATTTATCACCAAAAAGCAAAAAAATTGCCAAAGCATTAAGCGATTCTCCAAATGCTTTTGGATTTCTACCAGAAAAAGCTGGAAAAGGCTCTTTATATCCTCTTGATGGTGGTATGTGTTCTTCTATCAAAAAATATGAATCTGAAAATCCAAACTTATCCAATATCCGTATGGTGGCAGTTTCCGGTATCGACCAGATTACATCCGTTTTAAAAGGGATTTCATCTGAAACTTTAACAGAACCGCTTTTTATTGAATTTTTGTCTTGTTCTGGTGGTTGCGTAAATGGTCCTGGAACTTCTGTTTCTGGCTCCACTGCCCTAAAACAGCTTTCCGTTGTTGATTATGCAAATAATGCTTCAAATACTGGAAATAAGGACATTTTAGACAAAAAACTTGATTTAGTTGCAAAAATACAAATCGACAAAACTTTTTCTAGCAATCACTCTGAAGAGGAAATCCGAAAAGCTCTTCGTAGTGTAGGTAAATTTTCCACAGCTGACGAATTAAACTGTTCTTGTTGTGGATATGACACCTGTCGAGATTTCGCTTGTGCAATGCTTGATAAACGTGCTGAAAAAACTATGTGTCTTTCATATATGCGAAAACTTGCTCAGAAAAAAGCCAACGGACTTATTCAAGCAATTCCAAGTGGAGTTGTAATTGCAGACCGAAACTTAAACATTGTAGAGTGTAATAAAAACTTTGCAAAACTTATGGGTCCTGAAATCGAAGAAATGTACAACGCTCTTCCAGGTCTTGAAGGTGCAGATTTGTCAAAAATTACAGCTTTATCTCGATTTTTTGCAGATGTTCTTGATATTAACGGACCAAATCTTATTGAAAGAGAAGTCCGAGATGGCAAAAAGATTTTCCACGTGTCAGTTTTTGAGATTGGAAAGGATGATTGTGTTGGTGGCGTAATCGAAGATATCACAGCTCCACAAGTTCAGAGAAACAGAATTATTAGTCAGGCGAAAAAGGTTATTGATAAAAATCTTTCTGTTGTACAAAAGATTGCCTTTTTGCTTGGAGAAAATGCGGCGGAAACTGAATCTATGTTAAATTCTATCATAGAATCTTTTGCAAATTCTGAAAATGAACCAGACCCTTACGACAGGTAACAATTATGGAAAATACCTTTATCGAAGTTGGCCATTATCAATTATGCAAATACAATATGCACGTGGAAGGGGATGTTTTTCTTTCTCAGAAAAATCCTAGTGATGGGCGAGTTATCACAGCTTTGTCTGACGGTCTTGGTTCTGGAATCAAGGCTGGTGTTTTGGCAACTTTAACAGCCACAATGGCAACTCGTTTTATCGCAATGGATATTCCCATAAAACGAGCAGCCGAAATCATTATGAACACGCTTCCAGTTTGTAAAGAGCGGGGCATTAGTTACGCAACTTTTACGCTGGTAGATATTGAACCTTCTGCCGCTGTTAGAATTATGGAATACGACAACCCGCCTTATATTCTAGTTCGCCAAAACACTGTTGTAGAACCAATTAAAGAAATGACAGAACTTGTTCGCAAAAACAAGAAAACCGCTCCTCGCCGAGAATCAATTCTACAATATTCTCGCTATGATGCTCGACCTGGTGATAGACTGATTTTCTTTTCTGACGGTGTTACTCAAAGTGGTATGGGAAGTATGGTTTTTCCTTTTGGCTGGGGATTTGAAAATGTTCAAACCTTTGTGCTACAATGTATAGAAGAAAATCCAAACATTAGTGCTAGGGAATTGGCTAGAAAAGTTGTTCAACAAGCTTCTTCTTTCGACGGTTTTAGTCCAAAAGATGATATTACCTGTGGAGTGATTTATTTTAGAAATCCTCGGGATATGCTTGTGGTAACTGGTCCTCCTGTTCTAAAGGAAAATGACAAGGTTGTGGCTCAACTTTTTGACAGTTTTGACGGCAGAAAAATTGTTTGTGGTGGTACAACGGCAAATATTCTAAGTCGTGAGTTAAATCGCAAAATCAACGTAATATTAAAAGATATTGACCCTGTAGTTCCTCCTATTTCAGAAATGGAAGGTGCGGATATGGTAACTGAGGGAATTATCACTATGGGAAAAGTTTCTGAAATTCTTGAAAATGGGGGCAATACTGACAAAATGAAAAGAAATGCTGCCACAAGAATGGTGGAAATGTTCCTTGATTCTGACCGAATTCACTTTGCCGTTGGAACAAAAATCAATGAAGCTCACCAAGACCCAAATATGCCTGTGGAACTTGAGATTCGCCGTAATATCGTAAAAAAAATTGCTTCTTTGTTGCAAGATAAATATCTTAAAGAAGTACATATTCAATATTTTTAAAAAAAAGCTTTGCATTATTTTGCAAAGTATTCAACTTTTTTCTGAAAGGTGGTATTATATGAAAAAAATAAAGGTTTCTATTTGTACTGGAACAACTTGCTATGTAATGGGAGCTTCTGAGCTTTTGTTATTGGAAGAATTGTTGCCTGAAGAATTAAAAGATAAAGTAGAAATCGAAGGCGTCACTTGCCTAGAAAAATGCAAAAGCACAGGAATTGGAAATGCAAAAGCTCCATTTGTTTTGGTAGATGGTGAGCTGGTATCTTCTGCAACTGTGCAATCAGTAATCGCTAAAATAGAGGAAAAGAATGCTTAACGTAAACAATAATGCAGCTCAAATCAAGAGAGAGATTCTAGTTCGCATTGCTCGTCTACAACTAGAAAACAAACTTGAAGATGGTGTGCATTATATCCCAAGAGAAATGGCTCCTCGTGGAAGTGAACCACTAGGATGTTGTATTTTCCACGATCGAGAGATTTTACGCCAACGTGTAATGGCTCGTCTTGGCTGTTCTGTAGAAGAATATGATGATGAAAAAAAACTTTCAGAATACGCCAAAGAAGCTTTAGAAAGAGAAAAACCAACTGAACCTTTTTTAACTGTTCTCCACGACGCTTGTAATGCCTGTGTTAAAACTCAATTTATGGTTACAAACGCTTGTCAGGCTTGTTATGCTCGTCCTTGTATGATGAACTGTGGTCGAAAAGCAATTACCGTTCAAAACGGTCGTGCAAGAATTGATTCAGAAAAATGTGTAAACTGTGGACTTTGTATGCAAAACTGTCCATATCACGCAATTATCCGAATCCCAGTTCCTTGCGAAGAAGCTTGTCCAGTAGGGGCAATTTCTAAAGACGAAAACGGAAAAGAACGTATCGACTATTCAAAATGTATTTTCTGTGGACACTGTATGAGTGAATGTCCATTCGGTGCTATGATGGATAAAAGTCAGCTTGTAGACGTTCTAAAACACGTTATGAGCGGCAAAAAAGTTATTGCTATGTATGCTCCAGCGATTGCTTCACAATTTAGGGCAACTAGCGGACAACTAGAAAAAGCTCTAAAAGCTTCAGGATTTTTTGATGTTGTAGAAGTTGCTATTGGTGCAGATATTACAGCAGACAAAGAAGCCCACGAATTTGAAGAACGTATGGAAAAAGGTGAACTCCTAATGACTACTTCTTGTTGTCCAGCTTATGTTCGAGCTGTAAAACTTCACGTTCCAGAACTTCTTCCTTGTGTTTCCGATACAAGAAGTCCTATGCACTACACAGCAGAACTTGTAAAAAAAGAAAATCCTGACTGTATATCAGTTTTCATCGGTCCATGTCTTGCAAAACGAAAAGAAGGTCAAGATGATGAATTTGTTGATTACGTTTTAAGTGTAGAAGAAATTGGTGCTTTGTTTATTGCAAAAGAAATTGATATTGCAAAACAAGTTGTAGAAGAATGTGAAGGTTGCAAAAAACCTACTGCATCAGGAAGAAATTTTGCTGTAACTGGTGGAGTTGCAGAAGCTGTAAAAGTTCGCCTAAAATCACCAGAAAAATTGCGTCCTGCAGTTATCAATGGCTTAGACAAAGCTGGTATAAAAACTTTAACAAACTACGGAAAGATTCAGGCTGGTATTATGAAACACTCTGATGATACACCAAACCTTGTAGAAGTTATGTCTTGTGAAGGTGGCTGTATCGCAGGTCCATCTGTAATTTCAAATCCACGAATTGCAGCTAATCAGCTAAAACGCTATGTAGAAAGTGGCTCTGAAGGCTAAAACTAACGGACAAAGCTACAAAAAAACCTCCTTGGCAATTTGCAAAGGAGGTTTTTCTTTTTATGAAAAAACTTATTTTAACATAGCGATTGCTTCAAACAAGTTTGAGTTCAACCAAGTTTCAGACTGAAAATCAAACAAATCATCAACACCCTTTCGATAATCCATAATTCGTGAAACATAGTTTAATGTTACTTGAGGAGTTTCTCCATTTTTTACACGACGAGTTCCAGCATTGTACATAGCAAGAGCGGCTACTTCATTTCCCGCAGTATCAAGACAAAATCGCAAGTGAGATAGCCCATATCTTGCACTAACATAGGGATCAAAAAAATCAGACTCTTCTAAGTTTGGAAAAGAATTGTTATTTAACTGAAACAAACCTCTGTCTACAGTATGATTTGAGTTTCGGTTTACAGCTTTGATATTATAACTACTTTCTGAGTAAGCAAGAGCAAAAGCCAAAGATAATGGAATATCATTTGCATCAGCGTAAGTTAAAATTGCTTCTGTAACATCTTTGTTCCCAGTGATTTGATTGTAAAACCAAACTACAGATTCTCTAAAATCAGGGTTTCTGTAAAATTTCAAACCATCATCTTCTGATTTTGAATGTTCGATAACAGCAGTTTGCATAGCTCTTGCCAAAGCGTTATCATTTACAACTTCTAATTCTGTTTCAACTTCTTGAGATTCAACTACAATTTCTGTTTTTGGTTCTTCTTGGTGATAAACAACTTTTTCATTTATAGCGTCTTCAACCGGAAAACAAAACGAAACAAATAAGGCAGACACAAAAAACAACACAGCAAAAATTATTGTTCCAGTGATATGTTTAAGAAAAACCACATTTAATTTCTTTTTCTCTGACATATATTTAAATTATGATAAATTTTTTCAAAATAATCAAGAAAAATAAAGAAGTTTTTAGAAAAGTTTACAGTTTTTTAACATTTTATTACATTTTTTATATAAACTTTCTGTTTTCTTTTTTTCTATACTTATTGTATAATAGAAGTAATGTATACTCGTGAATATTCTGAGTTGCCACCAAAACTTGTTATTGATGGTAAGCCTCAATTTGGAACTTATAAAACATCGCCTCAAAAGCTTGATATTAAGTATGTAAAAGATCCTTTTAATTCTATTCCACTTCCAAGTTTTTTTACAAATCTTAGAATCCGAGCAAATATCACATACACTATAAATATAGACAATTTTGTAGGAGTTGTGGATTTTTTTGATAGCAAGTATTTTTGCTTTATCGAAGTTGTCCTTTGGGATAAAGAAACAAAAAAGAAATATGCTTACAGAACCGTTTTTGGATTCAAAAGATTGGTTCCCAAAAACATGCTAAAAGCCACTTGTGGAAACTTTCGCAAAAAGCGTTACATAAAAATTTCTTGGGACAAATCCCAAAACAAATTTACCCTAGTTTTCAATGCCAAGGGAGATGACGCTCGTCCTAATTTTGCAGCAACTTTCAAACGTAGCGGAGACCTAATCGGAGAATTGTGTTCCGTTGTGCCATCCCCTACCCGAAGAAGATGTACTGCCTCCTATTGCAAAGCTTTCCCTATTACGGCAACTCTTGTAAAATCACCAACGAAATATCAAAGTTTCACAAAAGAAAATTACAAAAATCAGGGTTTATGCTTTTTTGATCTCCGCCGTGCCTACTACAAACTTCGCACAAAAGAAACTTTCCTAATCGGTACCGGATTCATTGACGAGAAACCCTTTGCATTCCGTTTGGCAACTTCCAATCACGATGCCATCGACCAAGACAACTTCAATGAAAACGTACTCTTTTTTAACAATGAAACCACTTTGCTTCCGCCTGTAACAATTACACATCCTTTTGGGATTTCCGGAAAATGGATTATTCAAGATACAGAAAATATGGTCGATTTAGCTTTTCATCCAATTTCCGATAATAAACGTATCGCAAGTATTTTTATTTTGCGAACAGAATATCATACTGTATATGGTTCTTTTGAGGGGGATTTGTGTTCAAAAGATGGAACCATATATCATATCAAAGACTTGTTAGGAATCGGTAGCAAACGATCCTTACGGATGTAAAAAGAGGATTTATGGATAATCAATTTAATGATAAAAAACCTGTTGCCCGTTATGAGCCCGGGGAACTAGAACGTACTCGAAAAAATTTAGGTAATATTGACAAAGAAGAAGCTCTAAAAATGATAAAAACCCTTGGTGGTGAAATTGGTGTAGAAAAATCAGCCCCTATCGATATGAGCAAAATGCCTAAAAAACCTAAAATTTACGGCTCTCGTATGGTAGATTCTAGACCTCTAACCACAGAGTTTGAAACAACTAATCAACAAACTAAAAAAGCCCCGCAGGTTTATTCTATTCCTGTAATTGAACAGCGAGTTCGTTCTGCTATGGATGATTTGATGATTGATTATGGAATAAAAACCAAACCCAACTTTATAACAGCTTTTATCAACTGGGCATTAAATCGAAAAGATACAATTTCCCATTCCTTTATTACTGAATCTCTAAATCTTTACGTTACAAACACAATCAAATTTGCTCGAACTATGCAACAACTTATATCAAATGCTCCAGATATGGTGAAAAAAAACATTGATACAAGTTCTTCACTCTATTTCAAAGCCCTAAAAAAAATCAATAACTTTGATACAGACTTAATTTCCAAACTTTACGATTATGTTTACAAACATTCTTCCGACGCATCTATAAAATCTGTACAAACTCTCACAAAGGAAATGTTTAAGTTTTTGTACTGCTTTTATTTCTTGGGAGAAGGAAAAGTTAATTTAATAATCAAACAATTGACCACAGATATTTCCACAAAAAAAACAATTAATCAAGAAGCAATACAAGCCCAAGCTAGAGATGCTTCCAGTTTGTGGCTCTTTATCTATTCCCAAGTTTTTAAGGGAATGTATCCTATTATGCTTCGTCTTTGCTGCAAAGAAGTTTCCCCATTTGTAACTTTTTATACAGCAGAAAGCGGAAATATCCTAAAATTCCTAGAATTAACCAAATTTGATGTTCTACTTCCAGAAAAAGAGCCAGAACAACCAAAAAAAGAAGAACCTGAAAAAAAACGTATTTCGGTTGAAGAAGAAAGAGAACAATTTGAACAAAAATCTCGTATGGAACTTTTTGACAAAGGTATTTCTATTTTGGACGTTATGTTTCCAGAAGCTGGATGGAAAAATCTTGCTCAAATGCCTGATATGTATCCATATTTTGAGCCTTTATATGATTTTACAGAAGGATTTGATTACATTTCCCCAGAAAATCCTATGCAAATTACTGCAATTCTCATTCGTATCCTCGATGATTTTTTCACAGGATGTCGATATATTACATTTACGCCTGACGAACCAATCCAACAACTTCTTGGAACAAAAGAAGTCCAAACGCTAATTGATAGTTGGGGACAATATTTAACCATTTTATTTGACAGAAATTACCTTACAGGACTTCGAGAACTTGTAAACAATGTGGATGCAAAGGTTGATTACACAGATACCCAGTTTGGCGGCAGAGCTTTGTCAAATCTTTATTGGTATGCAAAAAATCAATTTTTACCTGCATTGCGTTTCGACCTAAAGTTTTTAGACAAACCAAAGTCAGAAACAATGCTAAAACCAATTTATAGAGTTGTTCCAAGTCTCCGAAAAGCCTTTGAGGAAATCATTAAACGGGGAGAAGCTATTTACGCTCAAAATCCATCTGCTGCCAACGACAATTCTGATATTGGAGCCATTAAACTTTGGAATCACTATCACTTCCCTATGCCAAATACGATTTCTCGAAGATTGGATGTGCTTTTGGGCGGTCGAAACTCACCAAAAACCAACAACCTAAACTTGCTAAAATACACAGCTTGTGTGCTTTCTGTTTTGGACTGGTGGCTAAATGACGCTAACAGCCCAGCCTACGCAAATCCAGCAAGTTGTCCTTTCCGCAAGGATCCAGACGGACATCCACAGTTTACAACCCCTGTAATGTCAAACGTGGATTCGATATTTGCAAAACATATCAGAAACAGAAAAAAAGCTTCCCAATAAAAACTCATATAGTTTTATTAGGTTTTTTATTGAACTCAAGTTAATCGACAAAAATTTCACAATTTTTCTCGATTTAAAAAAATACCCAAAGGTTTACGCATCACATCCAGTGAACAAACCTTTGGGCTTTTTTATCATAAAATATTAAATAGAAAATTGTTTTTTAGACTATAGTTCCCCAGATTCAGCTGCTCCAGGAAGCCCAATATCCTTTCTGTAGAACATTCCCTCAAAGCATACAGCATCAATTCCCTTGTAAGCTTTTTTCCAAGCTTCATCAAAAGAATCAGCATAAGCAGAAACTGCCACAACACGACCACCAGAGGTTTTTAGCACATTTTCTTTTTCATCGAATTGTGCTCCAGCCACATACATAGTAGCATCCACATCGGCCAATGCAGCCTTATTTACAGTCATTACGCAGCCTTTTTTGTAACTTCCAGGATAACCTTCAGAAACAATAACGGGAGCGCATACAAAGCCTTTTTTCCACTTAAAATCAAAGTTTTTAACAGTACCTTCAGTAATTGATTTACACATTGCTGCAAAATCAAAATCCATTAAAGGAAGCACAGCCTGAGTTTCTGGGTCACCAAGACGCACATTGTATTCAAGAAGTTTTGGACCATTTTTTGTTAGCATTAAACCAAAGAAAATAAATCCACGATAGTCAAAACCTTCTTCAATTAAGCCCTTCAAAGTTGGCTGTAAAATATCATCATTGAACTTAACCAATTGATCAGCTGTAACATCAGCCACAGGAGAAATAGCTCCCATTCCCCCAGTATTTGGTCCCTTAGCCCCGTCTAGAAGGCGCTTGTGGTCACGAGCTGTCTTAAATGGGATAATTGTTGCCTTTCCCTCTTTTGCAAGTTCTGGAGTCACAGAAACTGCTGATAAAATAGAAATTTCTACACCCTGTAGATATTCTTCAATAACAACACGATTTCCAGCAGCTCCTAAAGTACCGTCTTTCATAAAATCGTCAATGGCTTTGTGGGCCATTTCCAAAGAAGAAGCAACTACAACACCTTTACCAGCTGCAAGACCGTCTGCTTTTATTACAATTGGTGCTCCCATTTTATCAACGTAAGCGTGAGCATCTTCTACATTTTCAAAAGTTTCACTAACTGCACAAGCAACACCATACTTTTTCATAAAAGATTTTGCTAAATCTTTACTTGCTTCTAGTTGAGCAGCTGCCTTACATGGACCCACAGTTGGAATCCCTTTTGCCCACAATAAATCCGCAATACCAAATGCCAAAGGATCTTCTGGGCCAACAACAGCCATATCACATTTTTCAGCCACAGCCACATCCACCATAGCTTCAATTCCACTAGCAGAAGGTTTTACATTTCGACATTTACCTTCAGAATAAGTTCCACCATTTCCTGGAACACAAACAATTTCAGAAACTAAAGAACTTTTTGCAAGTTGAACACAAATTGCATGTTCTCGTCCGCCAGAGCCTATTACAATAATTTTCATATTTGTATAATATCTAAAAAAGTGGTAAAGTACAACAACCAAATATCACAACTTTTTCACAAATATGACAAAAGTCGATATTGTCCTAGAAAAAACCTTGTGATAAAATCATACATAAGAGGCAAAAAATGCTAAAAGGTAGACATTTAATCGAACCTGGCAATTTAGAACTATCAGAAATTGATGAAATTTGTCAGCTTGCAGAAAAAATGTACAAAAATCCTGCAGAATATGCAGAAGTTTGTCATGGAAAAGTTCTAGCAACTTTATTTTTTGAGCCTAGTACCCGAACCAGACTTTCATTTGAAGCAGCAATGCTCCACTTAGGCGGTTCAACCCTTGGCTTTGCAGATGCCGCATCGTCTTCTTCCACAAAAGGAGAAACCCTTGCCGACACAATACGAGTTGTATCATCCTACGCCGATGTGATAGCTATGCGAAATCCAAAAGAAGGTTCTGCCCTATTAGCATCAAAATATTCTAGCGTACCAGTTATTAACGCAGGAGACGGTGGACATCATCACCCAACCCAAACCCTTACAGACCTAGTTACAATTCGAGCATTAAAAGGCGGATTAGAAGGTCATACAATCGGATTTTGCGGAGACTTAAAGTTCGGACGCACAGTACACAGTTTGCTTAACACAATGAGCCGTTACCCAAACAACAAGTTTGTACTAATTAGCCCAAATGAGTTAGCTCTCCCAGAATATTTGGTTAATTCCGTTCTAAAAGCTAAAAACATTGAGTTTACAACATCAGAACGACTAGAAACCGTAATTGATAGCTTAGACATCTTGTACATGACTCGTGTACAAAAAGAACGCTTTTTTAACGAAGAAGATTACATCAGATTAAAAGACAGTTACATTTTAGACAAAGAAAAAATGAAACTGGCAAAACAAGACATGATAGTTTTACACCCATTACCACGTGTAAACGAAATTTCAGTAGAAGTAGACGATGACCCTCGAGCAGCCTATTTTAAACAAGTAAGATATGGAATGTTTGCTCGAATGGCTCTAATATCAAAATTACTAGGAGTTTTATAATCATGTTGAATATTGAATCAATCAAAAGCGGATTAGTAATTGACCACATCAGAGCAGGTTCTGGTGCAAAGATTTTTTCTTGGCTAGGCTTAGATAAGGCAGAATATTCAGTTGCACTGATTATGAACGTGCCATCAAAAGCTATGGGCAAGAAGGACATTATTAAAATCGATAACATCATTAACATTGATTATTCAGTGCTTGGTTTTATCGACCCAAATATCACAGTAAATGTTATAAAAAACGAGCAAATTGCAGAAAAAATTACACTATCATTGCCAGAAAAAGTCGAAAACGTAATTAAATGCAAAAATCCTCGTTGTATTACCACCACCGAAAACTACGTAAGTCAGATTTTTCACTTAGTAGACAAGGAAAAAGGCCAATATCGCTGCGGCTACTGTGATGAGCTTACAAGTTCAAGAAATTTTTAAGATTTTAATAATTTTTTGGACGAACCTTATACCCTGTGGGTCCAGCCATTCAGGGCTCGGTCCCCTCGGTATTTTTTCGTAGCAATAAATTACTACAAAAAAACACTTTGGCTACGCCAAACCCTTACTGTCTGGCGTAGGTTTAACCTAAATTTAAAAATTAACCAGTTTCAAAATAATACACAATTTGGAGTTTTTTATGGATAATTACACACTTATTCACAACGCTCACCTTATCGATGCAAATACAGATATTTTTGGTTCATTACTAATTAAAAACAACAAAATTCACAAAATTATTCCTCACAAAGCAGAAAACCTTCCAGAGATTTTTGAAGAACTAGGAGATGAAATATTACTTAACGCCACAAAAATAGATGCAAAAGGTTTAGTGTTGACTCCTGCCTTTGTTGATATGCACGTTCACTTTCGATACCCAGGTCAATCAGCAAAAGAAGATCTTGAATCAGGCTCAAAAGCTGCTTGTCATGGCGGAATGGGTACAGTTGTTCTTATGCCAAACACTTCACCAGTAGTTTCCTCATTTGACGTTGCATCAGAAGTCAGAGCTGAAACCTCAAGACTTGGATTAACAGACGCGTTACAAACTCTTTCTATCACAAAAGATTTTTCTGGCACAGATATTAGTCACTTAGATTGTCTACAAAATCAACCAATATTAGATATGGGATGCAAAGCTATTCCAGTAATTACAGAAGATGGAAAAGACGTATTATCAGATGAAATTATGAAAGCAGCTATGGAAAAATGTTCCAAAGCAGGAGTAATCGTTTCTTGCCACTGCGAAGATCCAAAATTAGTTCCAGTTGCAAAAAAACTTCGAGATGAAAAAAATTATTTTGAAGCAGAAAAAGTTCTTGCAGATGCAGAAAATATTTATACAGAACGCAATCTACAACTTGCCCTAGAAACAAACTGTAGAGTTCATATCGCTCATATTAGCACAAAAAAAGCTTTAGACGCTGTACGAGCCGCAAAATCTACTCCCAAAGGAAAAGAGCTTGTTACCTGCGAAGCTACCCCACATCACTTGGGCTTAAACCAAGAAATGCCGGGCTTTGAAAACCAACTTGTAAATCCACCTCTTCGCCCAAAATCTGATATGGAAGCCGTTGTGGAAGCAATTTTGGATGGCACAGTAGATGTAATTGGAACAGATCACGCTCCTCATACTTTCCAAGACAAAAAAAATGGAGCCTGTGGATTTACAGGCATCGAAACAGCTTTTTCCGTTTGTAACACAGTTTTAGTAAAAGAAAGAGGTTTGTCTCTCCAAAAACTTTCAGACTTAATGTCAAATAAACCATCACAAATTCTTGGAATTTCAAAAGGATTACTAAAACAAGAATATATTGCAGATTTAGTCATCATAGATCCAGACCAAGAAATTATCATTGATAATAATAATTTTTATTCCAAAGGAAAGTTTACCCCAATAAATGGGAAAACATATTTTGGAACAATCGAAAAAACTATCCACAACGGTAGATTAGTTTATCCTTTTTAATCCACCTTTATCCAGAATATAAACAAAAAACCCTTCCGAAGAGCCCAGGTACACTACGGCACAAGAAAAACTAATCTACTGCTGCTTCCTTCCGGACCTGACAGGGTTTGAAAAGTATTCTTTGCATAGGACCTGAGCATTTCGCAAGGGTCTTAAATTTTCACCAACTCGGCGTGGTTTTCCGTTCGAATCCCCAGTTTTTTTTTCAAACTCAAGATTCTACAGTTATATTCATATTTTTTCGGAGAGAGGGGGATTCGGTTTCCGTCGCTAACGTCCTGTTAGCTCCTCCAACCCACCTCAAACCACTGTCGTAAGCATCCTGCTTACTTTTCCTCGCACTTGCTCGGCGTGGTTTTCCGTTCGAATCCCCAGCTTGTTTCTAAACTTAAGATTCTACAGTTATATTCATATTTTTTCGGAGAGAGGGGGATTCGAACCCCCGGTACCTTTCGGTACGCAACCTTTCCAAGATTGTACCTTAAACCGCTCGGACATCTCTCCAAAGTTGAAAAAAAAAGTGGCATAATTTCTGCCACAATTTTTTCAAATTAGCGAGACTAAGAGGGTTCGAACCTCCGGCCTTCAGATCCGCAATCTGACGCTCTATCCAGCTGAGCTATAGTCTCATATCTTTTCGGAGCAGGGTGATTCGGTTTCCGTCGCTAACGTCCTGTTAGCTCCTCCAACCCGCCTCAAACCACTGTCGTAAGCATCCTGCTTACTTTTCCTCGCACTTGCTCGGCGTGGTTTTCCATTCGAATCCCAAACTTATTTCTAAACTTAAGATTCTTTCAAATACTCCTTGATTTCGGAGCAGGGGGGATTCGAACCCCCGATACCCTTTAGGGGTATAACTCCTTAGCAGGGAGCCACCTTCGGCCTCTCGGTCACCACTCCAATTGCATTAAAGTTAATGACTCCCTAAAAAAATAACGGAATTACTTCCGTTTTCGAATCCAAGAAGTCAACACTTGATTTCAAGCGACTTCGGAGCAGGGGGGATTCGAACCCCCGGTACGTTTCCGCACAACGGTTTTCAAGACCGCCGCCTTAAACCACTCGGCCACCGCTCCATAAATGCTTAATTAGATTACTCTTTATTTCTAATCTTGTCAAGCATTTTTTTAGATTTTTTTTAATTATTCTGAAATTTCTTTTGCACGATTTAATGCATCAGAAATATTTTCAAACACATTTTCTTTCCCCAAAAGATTTAGCGTTCCAGTTTTTTCCATTAACATATATGGCTGAGTATGAACTCCAGACAAAATGATTGTAATTTTTTTTCTATCACAAGCTTCTTTACATTGTTCAAGAGCTCTCAAACCTCCAGCATCAATATAATTTGTATTTCTCATACGAATAATAAATGCCTTACAGTCAATTTTTGCCTTTTCCATTGCCAATTCAAATTTTCTAACAGTACCAAAAAATAATGGACCTTCAATTTCATAAACAACGGTTTTTTCTGGAATAGTCAATTCTTCTTCTTTTCCGTTATCTGTAATTCCACCAGTTAAAATATTATGTTTTGTTTGAACTTCTGAAACATCAATCATTTTTTTGATAAAGAAAAATGCTGCAAAACCAAGTCCTACTTCAATTGCTACAGTCAAATCGATAAACACAGTAATCAAAAAAGTTACCAATAAAACACAAATATCAGATTTTTGACCTTTTAACAAAGCTTTTACAGCTGGTAATCCTGCCATATTCCATGCAACGCTAACCAAAACAGCGGATAAAGCAGCCATTGGAATATAAACTGCGTATTTTCCTAAAAGCATCATTATTAACAACAAAACCACAGCGTGAACAATTCCAGCAATCGGAGTTCGACCACCATTTTTTATGTTTGTAGCAGTTCTCGCAATAGCTCCAGTTGCAGGAATTCCACCAAATAAAGGACTTGCAATATTTGCAATCCCCTGTGCTACTAATTCGGTGTTACTATCGTGTTTTGAACCAATCATTCCGTCTGCAACTACAGCACTTAGCAAAGATTCAATAGCAGCCAAAACAGCAATTGATATTGCAGTTGGAAACAATTTTGTTATTGCACCAATACTAAAATCTGGTAATGCAGGAGCTGGTAAAGAAGAAGGGATTTCTCCATAGCGACTTCCGATTGTATCAGTATGCCAACCCAAAGTTTTTTCAAACACTAGATTCAACAATGTTGCAAGAATTATCACAATTAAAGAACCTGGAATTTTCTTACTTACTTTAGGCCACACAAAAATGATAATTAAGCTAATTAAAGCCATTCCAAAAGAATACCAGTTTATTGTGGTAATTGATTTTGCGTATACACCAATTTTTCCAATAAAATCTCCTGGCATTTTTCCAGTTGTTAATCCAAGGAAATCACCAATTTGGCCAACAAAAATTGTTACTGCAATCCCAGCTGTAAAACCAGTTACAATTGTGTAAGGAATAAACTTAACAAGTCCTCCCATTTTAAATACGCCAAGTAGAATTAACAAAATTCCTGCCATTACAGTAGCAGTAGCCAATCCAGCAAATCCAAATTCCTGAACCACACCAAAAACAATTACGGCAAAAGCCCCTGTTGGTCCACCAATTTGAACTTTACTTCCGCCAAAGAATGAAATACAAAAACCTGCAATAATTGCTGTAAACAAACCTCTTTCTGGTCCTACTCCACTTGCAATGGCAAAAGCAATAGCCAAAGGTAAAGCAACAATCCCAACAATAATACCTGCAATCAAATCACTTAAAAAAGTTTTTCCATTGTAGCCTTTTAAACTATTAAACAACTCTGGTTTAAACATAAAAACTCCAATAGCGTAAGATGCGCTACTGTTCTATAATGCTCTTTTTTTGCAAAAATTTCAATAAAAACGTAAAAAAATGTAAAATTTTCAAAGAAAAATTGATTATAAATTTTTATTCCAAGGACCACGACGCAAAACTTCGTTCAATACACCTTTTATTTCCTCAAAAGTATAATTCATTCCTTCAAGAGAAGAATAAGCAGCATTTATTGATGACTGGTCTATATCATCAGCTAATACTAAACTTTCTATCATTTTTTTTGTATGAGAATACAATTGCATAAAAGTAATTAAATCCTGTTGAGGATAATCATCAACTTGAGTTTGAGAATTTTCTATATTCTTATACAAATTATGAGTTTTCTTAAAAATCTTAAGAACTTCCTCCCTTAACTGAGCAATTTCATAATCTGCAAACCAATTATAATTTCTTTTCAAAATTGGAAATTTGTTTTTCAACAAAAGTTTTGTAATCTCAATTTCCATTGTGTTTCCATAATCAGCTTCGAATATTCTATCGATAATATTTGACGGATCCTCTTCTTTCTTAAATAAAGCATCCAAAATAAAGGCATCAATTATTTCGTCTGATATTTGCAATCCAATCATTTCTGATACAGGATTTTCACTTTCTGCTACAGATTTTCCTACCCAATTTTTTGAATCAGAGATTTCTTCATTTAAAATCCACAATCGAGATTCCACACCAAATTCGCAAAATCCAATTTTTTGAGATATTTTCAAATATTCTTCTACAGAACCTGCATGTGGCACTGATAATTCATACATTGAATTTATAAAATGAAACATTAGTTGTTCTTCAATACAAGATCTTGGTCCAAATTTTTTTAAGTTTTCCATTAAAGTTGACTCAAAAACTTTGTTCCATTCTTCTTTTTTTTCATCAAAAACTGATTGTTCAAAAGGATTATAAATATGTCGACAATCCGGCTCCAATGTTATCTGACTATCTGCATAACTAATTACTCTAGCCCGAATCCAATCTTCGTATTGAAAATCTGATTTCTTATAAAATTCCTCCATATCCAAAACTGTAAAATCCATCATAGAAGGAAGTTCAAAACCATTTATACTAAAATCAATATCTTCATTACTTGGATCAAACATTACATATTGCAAAAAGTTTTCTTCACCAAAAATTTTATGATGCTGAATTATTTCTGAGGTTAATATATTTTTTTTTACATAGCTTAACTTTTTTTTATCAAAGAAAAAATCTATTTCAAAAGGAAGAATATCACCGTCAATAAAAGGCACACATCGATGTCCAACAATTAAAATATTATGGTCAATTTCATATTTTGAAGGTTTTATTCCAAATTCTCGCCCTGTAAAACAACCTGTTTTGGTAATATAAACGTCTTTTTCCAATTGAAAAACATTTATATCATCTTGAAGCCATAGCCTAAGGGTCTTAATAGAAATATTTGCACCAAATTTTTGCATTTTTTGCTGTAATTGCTTGGCTGAAAATGTGGCTGTCTCGTATTTTATACAACTTTGATAAAGTCTTAAGTTAATATTATCCATAATTTTTATGCTATTTATAGATTAGTATTTTCTAATAATCCTTCTACTTATAATATAACACAAAACCATAAAAAATAAAAATTCAGATTAGTAAAGCTCATATTACTTATTTTCTTAATAACATTATTTTGTGTTTTTCAAATATCGAGAATAAAAATAAAGCCGCTCAAGCACTTATAAATAAGATTCTGAGCGGCTTAGAAACATAATCTTAAAAACTACTTACGTAATTTTTGTAAGATTTATTTGCTGTTTTTAATCTTTGCATTACAATATTTGCAAATCTTAGCTTTTTCACCATCAATTTCTGTTTCATACAAAATTTTGATGTTTTCTTTTTTACAGCAAGCGCAAGTACCACGTCCATGAGCTGGTAATTCACGAATGCCTTTACCTCTATGTGCTTTAGACATGACTTACTCCTTTGTTTCTGTATCTGCAGGAGCTTCAGCTTTTGCAGTTTTTGTAGTTTTCTTTTCAGCAGCTTTTTTTGTAGTTGCCTTTTTTGTAGCCTTTGTTTCTTCAGCAGGTGCTTCTGCTTTTTTAGCTTTAGTTGCTTTTTTTTCTGTTTTTTCAGCTGTATCTAATTTATAGTCAACTAATTCTAGAATAACCATATCAGCTGCATCACCTTGGCGGAAACCTAGTTTTAATACACGAGTATAACCACCATTGCGATCTTTCATTCTAGGACCAATTTCTTTGAAAAGCTTTGCTAGTACAATTTCATCCTGAATAAATCTTGCAGCTTGTCTTCTGTTATGAACTGTGTCAACTTTACTTCTAGTAATAAGTTTTTCAGCAGCTTTTCTAACTTCTAAAGCTTTTGCTTTTGTTGTAGTAATACGCTCATATCTAAAAAGCGAAGTTACCATATTCCGTGACATAGCACGACGATGTGCTGATGTACGAGAAAGAGGATTAAAACCCATTTTATGATTCATCTGATTCTTCCTTCTGCTTTGAGAAATTGGCAGCATTCTTTAAATGACTATAATCTGTCATTCCAAGACTTAGATTCCATTCAGAAAGTTTTTCTTTAATTTCAGTCAAACTCTTCTTACCAAAGTTTCTTGTCTTAGCAATATCTTCTTCTGTTTTCTTTGTTAATTCACCAATTGTTTTGATGTTAGCATTTTTCAAACAGTTTGAAGAACGTACAGATAATTCCAATTCATCAACTGGAGTGTTTAACAAAATGTGAATTCTCTCGTCACCTTCACTCAGAGAATCACCACGTCCAATATCACTATCATCGAAGTTTACAAAAATTGTAAAATATTCTTTTGCAATTGATGCTGCTTCAGCTAGTGCATTTTCTGGGGACACAGTGCCATCTGTCCAGATCTCAATCACTAATTTGTCATAGTCATTACGCTGCCCCACACGACAAGGCTCAATAGCATATTTAACCTTGAGTATTGGAGTAAAAATAGCATCCAAAGGAATTGTACCAACAACTTCAATGTAATGCTCATTTTCTTCTGCAGGTACATATCCTCTTCCAAGATCCACTTGAATTTCAAACTCTAGACGAGCACCTTCCATCATTGTGAAAAGGTGCATATCTTTTGTAAGAATCTCTAGTTGTTCACCACGATTAAAATCATCACTAGTTACTTTACCAGGACCTGTGAATTCGAACAAGAATGTATCCTGATCTACATCTTCAGGAAGCCGCAAACGAATCTGTTTAAGACTGTTCAAAACCTCTAGTGCATCTTCAACAACGTTTGGAATAGTTTCAAATTCGCTAGAAATTACGTGTGCAACACCATCAGCATCGTAAGAAGTAATTCTTACTGAACTAATTGCATATCCTGGAATTGATGATAACAAGATTCTGCGTAATGTGTTACCTACTGTAGTCCCAAAACCAGTTTCAAATGGATAAGCAGTAAACTTACCATAGTTTGGATTGGTTTCCAAGTGCTCAAAATTGATACCCTTAGGTTTCTTAAAACCAACAAGCAGATTTTTGCGAGCCATCTGAACTCCTTATTTTGAATAGAGCTCAACTACGAGCTGTTCTTTAATATCAGCAAGATCTGTAACTTCTGCACGTTCTGGATATGCAACAAAAGTACCTTTCTGTGCATCAATGTCAAGATTAATCCAAGGATAGTTTCCTGATTTATTTACTTCTTTCAAAGCATCTAAAATAGAAACTACTTTCTTGCTTGCTTCTTTTACTTCAATTACATCGCCTGGTTTAATGCGATAACTTGGAATATTCACTTTTTTTCCATTTACTAGGAAATGTCCGTGAGATACAAGTTGTCTTGCTTGATTGCGGCTTGTTGCAAAGTGCATTCTGTATACAACATTGTCAAAACGACATTCAAGAAGTTTAATTAGGTTTTCACCTGTAATTCCAGGCATACGATGTGCATCGTCAAATGTAAGGTGGAATTGTTTTTCCAACATACAATATGTTCTCTTAAGCTTTTGTTTTTCACGAAGCTGGAGAGCATATTCACTGCGTTTACCAATTCTAGCCTTAGGATCTTTTCCTGGTGCACCACGTTTTTTGTTTAGAGGACATTTGTCACTCTTACAACGATCGCCTTTTAAGAACAATTTTTTTTGTTCTGTTCTACAAAGTCTACAAACTGGACCTGTATATCTAGCCATACCTTAAGTTCTCCTATATTACATGCGGCGTGTCTTTCTAGGACGACAGCCATTGTGTGGGATAGGTGTAACATCTGAAATTGATTTTACTTTTAATCCCAAAGCACCTAGAGAGCGAACTGCTGATTCACGTCCAACTCCAGGTCCTTTTACGTATACATGTACTTCACGAAGACCATAACTTACAGCTTTCTGTACAGCTGCTTCTGCTACAGATTGTGCAGCAAAAGGAGTTGATTTCTTTGCTCCGCGGAATCCAAGTCCACCTGAAGAAGCCCATGAAAGAGCATTTCCCTTCAAGTCTGTGATAGTTACAATAGTATTATTGAATGTAGCTTGGATATACACGTTACCTTCGTAAACGCTTTTCTTTTCTTTACGTTTTTTTACGGTTGCCACGTTACTTTACCTCCACCTTATTTCTTCTTACCTGCAACGGTCTTTTTCTTACCTTTGCGTGTGCGAGAATTTGTGCGAGTGCGCTGTCCACGAACAGGCAAACCTTTTCTGTGTCGTAATCCACGGTAACATCCAATGTCCATAAGACGTTTAATGTTCAAACCGATTTCAGAACGTAAACGACCTTCTACTTTGTATTCACCATCAATGATAGTACGTAGAGCACCTACTTCTTCAGTAGATAAGTCATTCATCATTCTTTCGGTATCAATTTTTGCTTTCTTACAGATTTCATCTGCAGAAGAACGTCCAATACCATAGATATATGTCAATGCAATATTGACATGTTTGTTAGGGAGGTCAACTCCCGCAATTCGAGCCATCTGTTACTCCTCAGCCCTGTCTTTGCTTGTGCTTTGGATTTGAACAAATAATGCGAACAACTCCGCATCGTTTGATAACCTTACACTTGTCACATATGGGCTTTACGCTGGTTCGTACTTTCATAAAATCCCCCTTGGAAGGTGCCAGAATACCGAATCTTAGCAAACCGCAATGGTTACAATTCGGTATCCTCTATTAAACACTATTTTCCAAACTTATTCTATAACTTCCATCAAAAAAAACTAAAAAATCTATAGATTTCTTGAACGAAGCTTACCTTTTTTAACAAGTCCTTCGTGGTGGTGCATTTTTAGAAGTGATTCAATTTGACTCATTGTATCTAAGTCAACACCAACTAAAATCAATAGTGAAGTACCACCCATCAACATTGAAATTGATTGTGGCAATCCAAATAGACCTTGAATTACTGTAGGAATTACAGCAATTACTGCTAGATATAAAGAACCTGGCAAAATCAATCTATTTAGAACTTTTTGCAAATATTCTTCTGTTTTATCAGGACGAATTCCAGGAATAGAACCACCATTTTCTCTGATGTTTTTTGCGATTTCTGTAGGGTTCAAGCTAACTTGAGTGTAGAAGTATGCAAAGAACACGATTAAAACAATAAGAATAATATTGTATGCCCAACCAGTAGGTGTTAAAAAGTTTGCAAGCTTGTTAAGCCATCTTACATTTGGAGCTAAACTTGTAGCAATCTGTAGTGGGAAAGTCAAAAATGATGATGCAAAGATTACTGGCATAACTCCTGATGGATTTAGCTTAAATGGAATGTACGTATTTTGTCCACCATACATCTTTCTTCCAACAACACGTTTGGCGTAATGTACAGGAATCTTTCTTTGTCCTTGTTGTTCATAGATAACAAGGATAACAATTCCAACAAACATAATTAGAACAACGATTACTGAAACAAGTTTACTCATATCTTCAGAAACCATACGTCCTAATTCCCATACTGCAGATGGAAGTCTTGCAACGATACCTGCAAAAATTAACATTGAGATACCATTACCAATGCCACGGGCTGTTATCTGCTCGCCCAGCCAAATTGTTACCATTGTACCAGTAGTAACTGAAATCATTGCAATTACTTTGAATAAGAAATCACTTGAAATTACAACAGCACCAGGAATACTACTAGCATAAACAGTAACAGCCAAAGACTGAATCAAACAAACAAACACGGTACCAATACGTGTCCAGGATTGAATCTTCTTTTGTCCACCATCTTCTTGAGCAATTCTCTTTAATGATGGGAAAATGATAAGTGCAAGTTGCAAAATAATCTGTGTTGAAATGTAAGGCATAACACCTAGCATAAACACTGAAAAGTTTGAAAATGCACCACCAGCGAAGAAATCCATATAATCCACAAATGAATTTGATGCTCCAGTAGCACTTCTAAAATATGTAGTAAGTGCTTCTGGGTTAATTCCAGGGATTGTTAATACACTGCCTAAACGAAAAACAGCGAGTACAATAAGGGTAAAAAAGATACGACTACGTATTTCTTTTACTCTAAACATATTAACTATCGGATTGTTTGCCATATTTTAATCATCCCGTTTTTTTTATTTTTCAGTTACAGAACCGCCAACTTTTTCGATCTTTTCTTTTGCAGAAGCAGATACTTTGTCAACAGCTACAGTTAACTTTTTTGTTAATTCGCCATCACCTAGAACTTTAATTAGTTCATCAGCTTTGTTTGCGAGTCCTTTTAAAACGAGAGTCTCTTTATTTACAGTGTCACCATCAGCAAAACGAGCTTCAAGATCACGTAAATTTACAATAGCAAACTCTTTTTTGAACCAATAATTAGAAAAGCCGCGACGTGCGATACGGCGGTACAAAGGCATTTGTCCACCTTCAAAACCTACGTATACTTTTCCACCAGAACGTGACTGCTGACCTTTGTTACCTTTACCAGCAGTAGATCCACGTCCAGAAGATGAACCGCGTCCAACAATTCTCTTTTTTTTGTTAGCACCGTATGGTGCACTAAGATTAAAATCTGACATTAGTTCATCTCCTCAACTTTTACTAAGTGTTGAACTGATGCAATCATTCCAGCAATTGCTGGGTTAATTTCATGTTCAACTGTAGAGTTGATTTTCTTTAGACCAAGTGCACGAACTGTAGCACGTTTTGCTGGCTTTTGTCCGATTGTACTTTTTACTAAAGTAACCTTTACTTTGTTATTTTTTGCTTTTGCCATTGTACTTAACCCCATAAATCCTTTAAGGTTTTTCCTCTGTTCTTAGCAACTTCACGAGCGTCCATTAAACCTTTACAAGCTTCAAATGTAGCACGAACTACGTTTACAGCTGTATTTGAACCAAGTGATTTAGACATAATGTCTGTTGCACCAGCAGCTTCAAGAACTGCACGAACAGCACCACCGGCAATAATTCCAGTACCAGAACAAGCAGGTTTTAGAAGAACTGAAGAACTCTTAAAACGAGCTTGAATTTCGTGTGGAATTGTACCGTTCTTTAAAGGTACAGTGATAAGGTTTCTTTTTGCCTTATCAACACTCTTACGGATAGCCTCTGTTACATCATTGGCTTTACCAAAACCAAAACCTACTCTGCCTTTTCTGTCTCCAACTACTGTTAAAGCTGAAAATGAGAATCTGCGTCCACCTTTTACAACTTTTGCAGTTCTGTTCAACTTAATTAGTTTTTCAACAAACTCTTTAGGCTGGTCTTTATCATAATTCTTTTGGTGTTCCATTGACTTCTCCTAGAATACGATACCGGCTTTACGAGCGCCGTCGGCAAGAGCTTTCACCACACCATGGTAAAGATAACCGTTACGATCGAAAACTACGGTTGTAATTTTCTTTTCTGCAAGACGTTTACCCATTGCTTCACCAAGCTTTTCAGCACCTTCTACAGTTGGCTTAATATTAGCGAACTCTTTTTCAAGTGTTGAAATAGAAGCTAGTGTTTTACCTTCGTCATCATTAATTACTTGAACAAATAAGTTTTTATTTGAACGAGTAACTGTCATGCGAGGACGAGCTGCTGTCCCATGGAGGTGCTTACGAATATGAATCTTTCTCTTAAGCCTTTTTCTGTCTTTATCATTAAGTTTTTTAAACATATCGCTTCACCCTTATTTAACACCGGATTTTCCGACTTTACGTTTAATGATTTCTGTTTCGTATTTAATACCTTTTCCTTTGTAAGGTTCAGGTTTTCTTAATTTACGAATTTGTGCAGCAAACTCACCAACAGCTTCTTTGCTAATACCAGAAATTGTTAGTTTGTTTTGACCTTCAACTGTTACAGTTAAGTTAGAAGGAATAATTGCAATAAAATCATTTGAAAAACCAAGATTCATTACAATTTGATTTCCTTTTACTTCTGCACGGAAACCAACACCATTAATAATCAGAACTTTTGAATATCCAGTTGTTACACCAATAACCATGTTATTGATAAGATTGCGATACAAACCTTGAGCAGCATTTGCAGCTTTTGATTCATCAGCTGGTTTTACAACAACTTCTGTTCCAGCTTCAATCTTTACTAGATTGTTATATTTCTGATCTAATTTTCCTTTAGGACCTTCTACAGTAATTACATCTGGTGCTACTGTAACTTTTACACCTGCTGGAATAGCTACAGGAAGTTTACCAATTCTTGACATTCTTTCCCCCTATTACCAAACAGTACAAATTAACTCACCACCAACCATCTTTTCAGATGCTTTTTTACCTGTGGTTACACCTAATGATGTAGAAACGATTACTGTCCCGTATCCATTATAAACACGAGGAAGATCCTTGTATCCTGAATAAACACGACGACCTGGTGTTGAAATCTTTTTGATTCCATGAATTACAGGTTCGTTTTGTTCATTGTACTTCAAATAAATACGAATGATTGAAAAACCATCTTGTGTAACTTTTTTGAAGTTTTTAATATAGCCTTCTGTTTTAAGGATTTTCACGATTTCCAACTTAAGTTTAGAAGTAGGAACATCTACCTTTTCATGGCGGGCTACAGCCGCATTTCTTACCTTAGTAAGCATATCTGCTATAGGGTCTGAAACACTCATTCTTTTCTCCTACACTACCAGCTGGATTTTGTGACGCCTGGTAAAAGGCCTTCACTTGCTAATTTACGGAAGCAAAGACGACACATCTTATACTTGCGTAGATATCCACGTGGACGACCACAAATCTGACACCGATTGTACTTTCTTGTACTATATTTTGGTGTTCGTGCCGCCTTGATAATCATTGATTTCTTAGCCATGAACTCCTACCTTACTTTCTGAACGGCATTCCGAACTTGGTAAGAAGAGCACGAGCGTCGCTATCAGTTTTTGCACTGGTTACAACGTTGATATTCAAACCTGCAACTCTTTCGATTTTGTCGAAGTCGATTTCAGGGAAGATAATCTGTTCAGTAATACCAAGGGAATAATTTCCATGTCCGTCAAAACCTGTTGCTTTGATTCCACGGAAATCCTTAACGCGAGGTAATGCAACATTGATTAGACGATCCAAGAATTCATACATTCTTGCACCGCGTAGTGTTACCATTACACCTACTTCATTGCCCGCTCTGAGTTTGAAGTTTGCAATAGATTTTTTAGCCTTGGTTTTCACAGCCTTCTGACCTGTAATAGCTGTAAGATCAGTTACTGCGGCATCAAGTAGTTTCTTATTTGCAAGAGCTTCACCCACACCCATAGAAACTACAATTTTTTTAATTGCAGGAACTTCCATGAATGATTTATAACCTAACTCTTTGAAGAGTTCTGGGGCGATTGTGTCATTATAGACTTTCTTAAGCCGGGGTACGTAATTACTCATTATAGTGTGTCTCCACATTTACGGCAAACGCGAAGTTTCTTGTCGCCGTCGAGCTTATAACCAATTCTTGTAGGACCGCATTTTTTGCAAACGATTGCTACATTTGAAATGTGCAAAGGTGCTTCAACTTCTACGATTCCACCACGATCCTGTTGAGTTCGTTTTTTCATTGCTTTTTTAACAAGGTTTACACCAGCAACAATTACTCTGTCTTTGTCACGGATAACGCGAACGATTTGTCCACGTTTACCTTTGTCTTTTCCAGCAATTACTTCAACTGTATCATCTTTACGGATCTTGAATTTCTTTTCCATATTCTAAAACTCCTAACAACCTGTTGTTAAAGAACTTCTGGTGCTAAGGATACAATTTTCATGTAATCCATATCGCGAAGTTCACGGGCTACAGGACCGAATACACGTTTACCTTTTGGATTCTTATTTCCGTCAATGATAACACAAGCATTATCATCAAAACGAATATAAGTTCCGTCTGGACGGCGATATTCTTTCGCAATGCGAACGATTACAGCCTTTTCTACTGATCCTTTTTTGATTGTAGATGTAGGAATAGCATCCTTAACAGCTACAACGATAACGTCGCCAATAGTAGCGTAACGGCGGTGAGAACCACCGATTACCTTAATACACTGAACGGTTTTAGCACCGGAGTTATCAGCAACAGTCAAATTTGTTTGCATTTGAATCATACCAATTCTCCTTATCTAGCACGTTCAATGATTTCAGCAAGGCGCCAACATTTTTCTTTAGATAATGGACGACATTCAACGATACGTACTTTGTCTCCAACGTGTGCATCGTTTAGTTCATCATGGGCCTTACACTTCTTGACGCGTGTAACATATTTTTTATAAAGCGGATGAAGTTTTTTTGTTGAAACTGAAACAACAATAGTTTTATCCATTTTGTCACTAGTTACTAATCCAACAAAAGAACGTTTGGCTGCTTTATTTTGAACTACTTGTTCTTCCACGGGTCAACTCCTACTTGTCCAATCCGGCAATTTCTTTTTGACGGATAAGAGTGTTCAACGTTGCAATTTCACGACGCAAAGTTCTTTTTTGCACTGGATTGTCAACGTGTCCAATAACCATTTGGAACCGGAGATCCAAATATTTTTTCTTTAGCTCATTCCGTTTTGTTACAAGCTCGGAATAAGATAGTTCTTTCTTTACAGCTTTAGCCATCATTTACTCCTTACTCAACACGGGTTTTGAAAGCTACTTTTGTTTTGATAGGTAGTTTACTTCCAGCTAGAATAACAGCTTGTTCAGCAAGTTTAACATCTACTCCACCGATTTCAAAAATAATCTGTCCCGGTTTAATAACAGCAGCCCAGAATTCTGGTGCTCCCTTACCTTTACCCATACGTGTTTCAGCAGGTTTTTTAGAAATTGGTTTATCTGGGAAAACACGAATCCAAACTTGACCTTTACGGTTTAGTTTACGGTTCAAAGCAACACGAGCTGCTTCAATTTGTTTTGCACTTAACCAAATTGGTTCTAGAGCAACAAGTGCTACATCGCCAAAGTCAAGAAAATTACCACGGGTAGCATTACCATCAATTCTACCGCGTTGCACCTTGCGGTGCATTACTCTTTTAGGACTTAGAGCCATAATTAACTCCTTGTACTTTTTGCACCACGGGGAGCTCTTTCTTTGCGTGCATTATCTGCACCATGCTCTGTCCGTTCACGACGCTTTTTAATTAGTTGACCTGCATCAACATTTTGTTCGTGACCATAATTCATTCCGTTGAAAACCCATACTTTAACACCGATTTTACCGAATGTTGTGTGAGCTTCAGCGAAGCCATAATCAATATCTGCACGAAGAGTGTGTAGAGGAACGCGTCCTTCTTTGTGCTCTTCAGTTCTAGACATTTCAGCACCACCAAGACGTCCACTTAGACGAATCTTGATTCCTTGAGATCCTGCTTTCATTGCATTGCTTGAAGCTTGTTTTAATGCTTTTCTGAAAGAACCGCGGTTTACAAGTTGACGAGCAACATTTTGAGCAATTAAAGAAGCATTTACTTCAGCACGATTGATTTCTTTAATCTTAATCTGTACTTTCTTTGGTAACTTCTTTTGAATCTCAGCACCGATTTTTTCGATGTTGGCACCTTTTACACCAATAATAACGCCAGGGCGTGCAGTGTGAATTACAATTGTAACACGCTGTGGATGTCTAATAATTTCAATTTCAGCAATATCAGCGTTTTTACATTCATCTAATTCTTGTACCATCTTTCTGATTTTTAGATCTTCAAGTACTAAATCAGCATACTCTCTTGAATCTGCATACCAGCGTGATGACCAAGTTTTGTTAACACCAAGACGTAGTCCAATAGGATTTACTTTCTGTCCCACGTTATTCCCCCGCCTTTTCAGCAACGATGACGGTGATATGACACATACGTCTTAAAAGCATGTCTGCTCTACCGCGTGCACGGAACCAAACTCTTTTTAGACGAGGACCTTCGTCAATACGAATTTCCTTTACGTAAAGCATATCTTCATCAAGCTTTTTGTTAGCATAAAGTGCATTAGCAGTTGCAGACTTTAATGTCTTTGCAATTAACTTTGCACCTTTCTGTGGCATATTCTCTAGAATAGCCATAGCCTCTGAACAGGTTTTTCTCTTAATTACATTAGCTACTGGGCGAACCTTTGTAGGTGATGCAATAAGGAATTTTGTAGTGGCTATATATCCGCTTTTTTCAGCCATAATATCCACCTATCTTTTTCCAGCTTTGTTATCAGAACCAGCATGTCCACGGAAGATACGTGTTGGAGAAAACTCACCTAGTTTGTGACCAACTAAGTTTTCTGTAACGTATACAGGAACCCATGTTTTGCCGTTATACACAGAAATAGTATTACCTACCATTTCAGGTATAATTGTTGAGCAGCGAGAATAGGTTTTAATCATTTTTCTATCTGCTGCATTGTTCATTTCAATAACCTTCTTATAAAGGCTCTTTTCAATAAAAGGACCTTTTTTAACAGATCTTGACACGGTTATCTCCTACGCTATTTCTTCCGGCGTGAAACAATAAAATTGTTTGACACCTTCCGCTTGTTGCGGGTCTTGTATCCACGACAAGGTTGTCCCCATGGAGTAACAGGGTTACGTCCCTTACCAGCACCTTCACCACCACCGAGCGGATGGTCAACCGGGTTCATAGCCATACCACGAACGGTAGGACGAACACCACGCCATCTTGCACGACCAGCTTTTCCAAGCTGTGTATTCATGCGATCTTCATTTCCAACAGTACCAATTGTTGCATAGCACTTTTGGTGTACACGGCGAACTTCACCAGAAGGAAGACGAATTGTTACATATTCTCCTTCTTTAGCTGCTACTAGAGCACTTGTACCTGCAGAACGTGCAAGTTGTCCACCACGACCAAGATTTAGCTCGATATTATGAACTGTAAAACCAACCGGAATTGATTCCAAAGGTAATGCATTTCCTACTGTTGGAGCAACAGAGTCACCAGAAACAACTTTCTGACCAACTTGAAGTCCTTTAGGAGCGATGATGTATCTTTTTTCACCATCAGCGTAGAAAATCAAAGCGATATTAGCACTTCTGTTTGGATCATATTCGATTGTACGAACTGTTCCAGGAATTCCGTGCTTATCACGCTTAAAATCAATTACACGGTATTTTCTTTTGTGTCCGCCGCCCTGGTGACGTACAGAAATACGTCCCTTAGCACCGCGTCCACCATTTGATTTGAGCCCACTTGTTAAGCTTTTTTCTGGCTTATCAGTTGTTAGCTCATCTCTCCGCAAGTCGATACGTGTACGTGTACCTGCGGTTATAGGCTTATATATTTTAAGAGCCATTTAGGTTCTCCTTAATTTATTACGCGGTCTTAGGCTTAAACGCCTTCGAACACTTTGATTGTTTCGCCCGCTGCTAAACGAACGATAGCCTTTTTCCAACTGGAAGTTCTACCAGGTCTACCACGAACCCGTTTCATCTTTCCATACACATTCATTACAGTACATTTTTCAACTTTTACGTTGTAAAGTTTTCGTACTGCTTCTTTAATTTCAAACTTGTTAGCGTCAGGATGTACTTTGAATACGTACTTACCTTCTTCGCGAAGCAAGGTTGCTTTTTCAGAAAGCACAGGCTCAATAAGGATATCTTCGTATACCATTATTTTGCCTCCTCTTCATCAGCTTTATAAAAATCTGAAAGATTCTTTGCAGCTGATTCAAGCATAATCACTTTTCTACCATAGAAAAGATCATGTGCACGAAGACGGTTATATGAAAGGTAAGAAAGGTTAGGAATATTTTTTCCTGCTCTCTTAATCATTGCATCATCATCTTTTAGAACTAATACTGTTCTTTCGTCTTTTGCAAAACGATTTAGAATAGCTACAAGATCCTTTGTTTTTCCGCTTGCTACAGTAAAATCTTCGATAATTGTAAGTCTATCTTGTTGTGCTTTAGCACTTAAGATTGACTTCATAGCTAGTCTTTTTACTTTTTTTGGTAAAGTAAAACTAAAATCACGTGGTTTAGGTCCAAAAATTACCCCGCCTCCACGTAATAGAGGTGATTTTTTATCACCACGACGTGCATTACCAGTTCCCTTTTGTTTGTAAGGTTTAGCATTGCTGCCATGAACTTCGGAACGATCTTTGGTACAAGCTGTTCCAACACGTTTGTTTGCTAATTCGTTGTTGATGGCGTAATAAATTACATCTTCATTAACTGGGAGACCAAATACGTTGTCATCAAGGTTAATTGTGCGAATTTCTTTACCATCGACTGAATATACTTTCTTTTCCATCTAGTTACTCCGCCTATTTCTTAACCGCATTCTTGATAATCAGCGTACAGTTTTTATTCCCGGGTACAGCACCGCGAACCATCACAACTTTCAATTCAGGATCAACTTTTACAACTTTTAGATTCTGAATTGTAACACGATCACATCCTGTATGACCTGCCATTTTTACATTTTTGAAACAGTGTCCAGGGGATGTACATGAACCAGTACCACCAGCTTCACGATGGAATTTAGAACCGTGAGTAGCACGACCACCATGGAAACCCCATCTCTTCATTACACCTTGGAAGCCTTTACCTTTTGATGTTGCTGTAACATCTAGGAAACGGATACCCTCTAATAATTCAACACCAACTTCATCTCCAACTGCAACTTCTTTTTCAAAGTCACGGAATTCTTTAAGATGTCGCTTTGGTGCAATACCTTCGGAAAACTGACCAGCGTAAGGTTTTGATACTTTCTTTTCTTTCAAGTTATCAACACCAAGTACTACTGCATCATAGCCGCAGTTTTCCTTTGTTTTGATGGAAACAACTGTGTTTGGTTCAACACTAATTACAGTAACTGGTGTAAGGTTACCTTGTTCGTCGAACACTTGTGTCATTCCCACTTTTTTAGCAATCAGACCTTTCATTCTGATATTCTCCTTATCGGCCGCCATCCTCTGATACGAAGGACCGTTACCGTTTAACAATGTCTGGTATAGAGCAGACTATTGTTTAATTTCTACATCAACGCCAGCTGGCAATTCTAACTTCATCAAGCTGTCCATAACGTCAGCTGATGGTTCAATAATATCAATAAGGCGTTTGTGTGTACGCATTTCAAACTGCTCTCTTGATTTTTTATTAACGTGTGGTGAACGTAGAACTGTCACCTTGTTAATTCTTGTAGGAAGTGGAATTGGTCCTAGAACCTTTGCTCCAGCTTTCTGAACAGCTTGAACTATGGATTGTGCACTTTGATCAATTAGTTTTACATCGAAAGCACATAATCTGACACGAATCTTTTCGGTCGCCATTTTTCCTCCAGAATGACCGTCGAGCTTCTTTCAAAACTCGACGGTATTCAAATCTAATTATTCAACGATTTCAGTTACCTGACCAGAAGCGATAGTGCGTCCACCTTCGCGGATAGCGAATTTAAGACCTTTGTCCATAGCTACTGGGTGAATAAGTTCACCGATTACTTTTGTGTTATCACCAGGTTTAACCATGTCTACACCTTCTGGTAGAGTGATTGTACCTGTGATGTCTGTTGTTCTGAAATAGAACTGTGGACGATATCCACTGAAGAATGGGCTGTGACGTCCACCTTCGTCTTTTGATAGAACGTAGATTTGTCCTTCAAATTTTGTATGTGGGTGAATTGAACCTGGTTTTGCAAGAACTTGTCCACGTTCAACTTCTTTCTTATCAATACCACGTAATAGGATACCAACGTTATCACCAGCTTGACCATTGTCAAGAAGTTTGTTGAACATTTCGATACCTGTTACTGTTGATGATTGTGTTTCACGGATACCAACAATTTCAACTGGATCGTTCATGTTGATTACACCACGTTCGATACGACCTGTTACTACAGTACCACGTCCTGAAATTGTGAAGATATCTTCAATTGGCATTAGGAATGGAAGATCTGCATCACGAGCTGGGTCGTCGAAATAGTTATCCATTGTTTGTAGAAGTTCATCGATACAAGCTGTATCTTCTGCAGAAGCACCGTCAGCTAGAGCTTTGAAAGCAGAACCTTTGATGATTGGTGTGTCACCAGGGAATCCGTATGATTCTAGAACTTCTTGAACTTCAGCTTCTACTAATTCTAGTAGTTCTGGGTCGTCTAGTAGGTCAACTTTGTTTAAGAAAACAACTAGTTTTGGAACACCTACTTGGCGTGCTAGAAGAATGTGTTCACGTGTTTGAGGCATAACAGAGTCTGGAGCTGAAACTACAAGAATAGCACCGTCCATCTGTGCAGCACCTGTGATCATGTTTTTGATATAGTCAGCGTGTCCTGGACAGTCAATGTGTGCATAGTGACGTTTGTCTGACTGATATTCTAGGTGACGAGTATTAATTGTAATACCGCGTTCTTTTTCTTCTGGAGCATTATCAATTTCATCGTACTTTAATTGTTTGTCGCCGAATTTTTTAGCACAATGTGAAGTAATAGCTGCAGAAAGTGTAGTCTTACCATGGTCAACGTGACCGATAGTACCTACGTTCATGTGTGGTTTGGTTCTTTCGAACTTTTCCTTTGCCATTTGATCCTCCTTACCAGATTAAAGGCACTTAAAAAAAAGTTTAGTGTTGTATATATACGAATGTCACTGCTCTTTACAAGAACGTAAACATTCAACTACACACTATGAAAGAATAAGATGAGAATAAGATGAGATGGTTAATAAAATATGCGTAACAAACTATCAATTTCAGTTTGTTTGGCTTGAAACCACCTATCATCATCAAATCTTATTCAATGACCGGTCTGGCTTCCAAGAGCCTTTCACTCCTACTGATGTAGGGCTACTCAATCAGGAAACCTGAACGGATATTTATTTGGTACTGCCAACGGCAGATTTTCCACAATTCATTCAAGGCTGCAAAAACCTGATTTTTCAATCTTTACGGTTTTTACCAATCTGTTTTTCAGATCGCCTGAATTCTCAAAGAACTCCAGGTCTTTTAAGACACTGTACTAACTATACACTGTTAGCGAATTATATTTATACATTAAAACAAAAAATTATTCAAGTGTTTTAATGTTTTTTATTGATATTTTATGAAATTAGATGAATATTTTGCACTTTTTTAACATTTATTTTTCTATACCTTTTCCCAAAATTTAATAAAATTTTATTACTTAAGTATAATTAAATATTTTTACAAAATTAACAAAAAAAGGTCTGCTACATTATGTAACAGACCCTTAAAGGAACTACCAACGATAGTGTGCAAAAGCTTTGTTTGCTTCTGCCATTTTATGTGTATCTTCCTTCTTTTTATAAGCAGTACCAGTGTTGTTGAATGCATCTAATAGTTCTTGAGCTAGGCGTTCACCCATTCCATGACCACTTTTTGCACGAGCTGCATTGATTACCCAGCGCATTGCTAAAGCTTCACGACGGCTTTCACGAATTTCAATTGGAACTTGGTAAGTTGCACCACCAACGCGGCGAGATTTTACTTCAACCATTGGTTTTACATTGTCTAGAGCCTTTAAGAATACTTCTAAAGGATCTTTTTCTGTTTTTGCTTTTAGTTCATCTAGTGCTTCATAGATAATACGTGTTGCTGTAGCTTTTTTTCCGTCTAACATCATGCGACAAACGAATTTTGAAACTACAACACTGTTGTATTTTGTATCTGGCAAAAGAGGACGGTTTACGCTTTTATTTTTTCTACCCATTTCTTATCTCCTTATGCCTTTGGTCTCTTAGCACCATATTTTGAACGACCGCGTTTACGATCTTCAACACCTAGTGTATCTTTTGTACCACGGATGATGTGATAGCGAACACCAGGAAGGTCTTTAACACGACCACCACGGATTAAAACAACTGAGTGTTCCTGCAAGTTATGTCCAATACCTGGAATATATGCAGTAACTTCAATACCATTACTTAAACGAACACGAGCTACTTTACGTAGAGCTGAGTTAGGTTTTTTTGGTGTAACTGTCATAACACGAGTACATACACCACGTTTTTGCGGACAGGACTGAAGTGCGGGAGACTTTGTTCCGTTCGCAACAGATTTACGTCCTTGACGAATTAACTGATTAATTGTAGGCATTAGCCTTCTCCTATATTACCACCGGTCAGCACCCCGGTTTAAAATGCAAAAAGGTTAGTCTGCAAAGTGTATTTTAAATACTAAGTATTGTCAACACTTTGCAGAATTATTTTTAGTCTGTTTCCTCTGAATCAAAAGATGGTTCTACGGTTGAGAACTCCTCTTGTTCTTTTTCTAACTTACGACGTTCAATGATTTCATTCATTTGTTCATCCAAATCTTTTGAATTACCATCGTATAGTTTTACATTTTTGTAAGTACGGATACCTGTTCCAGCTGGAATCATATGTCCGATTACAACATTTTCTTTTAATCCATGTAGGTTGTCTGTTGCTCCTGCAATTGCAGCATTTGTAAGAACACGTGTGGTTTCTTGGAATGATGCAGCAGAGATAAATGAATCAATGTTCAAAGAAGCTTTTGTAATACCTTGGAACATTGGACGGGCAATAGCTGGTTGTCCACCTTCATTTGTTACACGACGATTTTCTTCATGGAACTTATACTTATCAACTTGTTGACCATAAATAAATCTTGTATCACCTACAGAAACAATTTCTACTTTCTTTAACATCTGACGAACGATAACACCAATATGCTTGTCGTTGATGTTTACACCCTGCATACGATAAACTTGTTGGATCTCATCCATTAAGTAGTTTTGTAGAGCGTTTTCACCAGAAATAGCTAGAATATCATGTGGACTCAATGCACCGTCACACAATCTTTCTCCAGCTACAACCTTGTCACCATCACGTACTAATAGACGTTTTGTCATTGGTACAAGATGTTCAAAAGTTTTGTTGTATTCGTCAGACACGAGAATCTTTCGTTTACCCTTTGAGATATCACCAAATTTAACTGTTCCAGTAATTTGTGCAAGAACAGCTGGATTTTTTGGTTTACGTGCTTCAAATAATTCAGAAACACGAGGTAGACCACCAGTAATATCGTTTGTCTTTGATGATTCTTTTAGCATTTTTGCAATTGTTGTACCAGCAGTTACTTTTGCATTTTCTTCAACAAGCAAATATGCTCCAGCAGGTAGATAATAACTTCCTAATTCATTACCTGGCTCATCAGTAATATAAATTCTTGGCTGTTTTGTATCAAGATGAAGAGCTGTAATACGTTTCTCTTCTCTTCCACTCTGTTCATCAATTTCTTCTACAAGAGTTGATCCAAGAATAATATCTTCAAAGTGAACAAAACCTGATACTTCAGCAATAATTGGTTCAGAGAATGGGTCAAAAGTAGCGATTGTATCTCTTTCTTCGACAATATCACCAACTTTTACAACAACACTTGAACCATTCTGTATTTCTATTTTCAAGTCCTTACTTACAAGATAAATCATATTATCGCGAACAACGATATTTGCAACATCACTTGCAGTAGTTTCCTTGTCTTTCACTTTGAAAAGAACAGCATCTTTTAGGGTTTTATCTCCATCTTTTACAAAAACTTCTGCACCAGATGGGATTTCATATTTAGAAATGATACGAGCAACAGTCATTGACCCTTTACGAGTAAACAACCATGAGCCATCATCCATTTCAACATGAACACCCTCTATTTCTTTTACAATAACGCCATATTTTAATACAATGCGATTTTCTACAGTTTCTTTTGATGCAGTACCACCAACGTGGAATGTACGCATGGTCAACTGTGTACCAGGTTGTCCAATTGATTGAGCGGCAATAATACCTACAGCTTCACCAATTTCAACAATCTTGTTATGAGCCAAGTTTCTACCATAACATTTACGACATACACCATAACGAGCTTCACAAGTAAGAACTGTTCTTAATTTAACAGTTTCTACACCAGCTGCATCAATTTCAGCTGCAAGTTCATCTGTAATATATTCATTTACATCACAAAGAACTTCACCAGTAATTGGGTGTTTAACCTGTTCAAGAGTATAACGACCAACGATTCTATCTTTCAAAGCTTCAATTACATCATCGCCTTCTTTTACAGCTGAATATTCAATACCGTTAATTGTTCCACAATCATCTTCGTTGATAACAACATCTTGTGCAATATCAACTAGACGTCTTGTTAGATAACCAGCATTTGCAGTTTTAAGAGCTGTATCAGAAAGACCTTTACGAGCACCGTTGGTTGAAATAAAGAATTCAATAACAGATAGACCTTCTTTGAAGTTTGCACGAATTGGAAGTTCGATAATATCACCATTAGGCTTTGCCATCAAACCACGCATACCAGCAAGCTGACGAATCTGGTTACGGCTACCACGAGCACCAGAAGCGGCCATCATATAAATTGTGTTAAATCCTTCTTGGTCAGATTCAAGTGTTTTCATAACAGCATTTGTTAATTCTTCATTTGTTCTAGACCAAACTTCAACTACTTTGTTATATCTTTCATCCCCAGTAATAACACCTTTGTGATACTGGTTCATAATTTGTTCTACTTCTTTATTTGCAGCTTCCATCATTTCTGACTTTGAATCAGGAATAAGGATATCACCCATAGAGATTGTAGCACCAAAGAATGTTGCGTACTTGTATCCAACAGCTTTAATTGCATCAAGCATTTTTACTGTTAGCCAAGAGCCTTTTTCTTTGTAAACCTTTTCGATAAGTTTTTTTAGTTCTTTATCGCCAAGAAGTTCGTTTACAAACTCAACTTCATCTGGCATTTCTTCATTAAAAATGATACGACCAGGAGTAGTTTTGATGATTTGTCCGTTGTATGGAGCCTTCATAATTGGAACCTGAATTTCAGATTCGTAATCAATGCTCTTAGCTTCAGCTGCTAATAAAACTTCGTCAACAGAACTAAATCGTTTTCCAGTTCCTTTTCCAGATGGTTTAATTTTTGTTAGATAATAAATACCTAAAACCATATCTTGAGAAGGATAAACGATTGTCTTACCGTTTGCAGGGTCAAGCAAGTTTCTTGCAGACAACATCAATGTCCAACATTCCATCTGAGCAGCTTGTGTCAAAGGAACGTGAACAGCCATCTGGTCACCGTCGAAGTCAGCGTTAAATGCGTGACAAACAAGTGGGTGAAGTTTAATAGCTTTACCTTCAACAAGTACTGGTTCAAAAGCTTGGATACCCAAACGGTGAAGAGTTGGAGCACGGTTAAGCATAACTGGATGTTCACGAACAACTTCATCAAGAATTGCAAAAACTTCTGGAGATTCTTGTTCTACATAGATTTTTGCTTTTTTAATATTGTATACAATTTCTTTGTCTACCAATTTTTTCATAATAAATGGCTTGAAAAGTTCCAATGCCATTTTTGTTGGAAGACCACATTGCCATAATTTTAATTCTGGACCAACAACAATTACAGAACGTCCTGAGTAGTCAACACGTTTACCCAAAAGATTTTGACGGAAACGACCTTGTTTACCCTTTAGTAAGTCTGAAATTGACTTTAATGGACGATTTGAAGCACCTTTTGCAACACGTTTACTCTTAGAATTATCAAACAAAGCGTTTACAGCTTCTTGAAGCATCCGTTTTTCGTTTCTGATAATGATATCTGGAGCAGGAATTGCTTGTAATTTCTTTAGACGATTGTTTCTACTAATAACACGACGATATAAATCGTTTAAGTCTGAAGTAGCAAAGCGTCCACCGTCAAGTTGAACCATTGGTCTCAAATCTGGTGGAATAACTGGAATTACATCCAAAATCATCCAAGAACATTTATTAGTTGATGCACGGAAACTTTCAACTATTTCGATACGTTTTAGAAGACGTTTATCGCTTTTTGGACCTTTTTCAACCATCTTTGCACGAAGTTCAGCTGCAAGTTCATCAAGATCTAGATTTTCCAAGATTGTCTTGATTGCTTCAGCACCCATACCAGCAGTAAAAGCACCGCCACTACGTTCTTGAGCTTCAAGATATTCATCTTCAGTTAATAATTGGTTTTTCTTAAAGTCAGTATCACCTGGATCAATAACGATGTACTTTTCGTGGAATAATACGGCCTTTAAAGCTGAAACTTGTAAATCAAGTAGCAATCCCATACGAGAAGGAACTGAACGATAATACCAAATATGTGCAACTGGAGCTGCTAATTCAATATGTCCCATTCTTTCGCGGCGAACTTTAAAGTGTGTAACCTCAACTCCACAGCGATCACATGTTATACCCTTATATCGAACAGATTTAAACTTTCCACAGAAACATTCCCATTCTTTAGTTGTACCAAAGATTTTTTCACAGAAAAGTCCTTCTCTTTCTGGACGTAGACTTCTATAGTTAATGGTTTCAGGTTTCTTTACTTCTCCATAAGACCATTTACGGATTGTGTCTGGGGAAGCAAGCTTAATTGTTAAGCTATCAAAATCCTGTATATCACGCATTATTTGTCTCCTATATAATGAAAACTAGGTTTTCAATAATTGGGAATGCATAACACATTCCCAAATTTTTAGAAATTGTTAGATTCTGGCTTAATTAATTTTTCATCCCGTTCAGTTAATGGAATTTGTTTTCCATCAGCATCGTAAATTGAAAAATCAAGAGCTAGACCACGAAGTTCTTGAATCAATACGTTAAATGATTCTGGAACACCAGCTGGTGTTGAAGGTTCTCCCTTAACGATTGTTTCATAAATCTTTGAACGACCAGTCATATCGTCAGATTTGATAGTCATCAATTCTTGAAGTGTATTTGCAGCACCATAAGCTTCAAGTGCCCAAACTTCCATTTCTCCAAGACGCTGTCCACCAAATTGAGCTTTACCACCAAGTGGTTGCTGTGTAACAAGTGAGTAAGGACCAGTTGAACGTGCGTGCATCTTATCATCAACCAAGTGGTTTAGTTTTAGATAATAGATAACACCAACGAATACAGCATTTTGGAAAGGTTCACCTGTTCTACCATCACGTAAGATAGCTTTTGATGTTCTATCAAAACCTGCATCCATCAATTTTTGTTCAATTTGTTCATTTGATGGAGATTGGAATACAGGAGCTTCATACCATTCTTGTAGATATTTACCTGCAAGACCTAGCTCAGATTCCATAATCTGTCCAATATTCATACGAGAAGGAACACCAAGTGGGTTTAGACAAACATCAAGAGGAGTTCCGTCTTCCAAATATGGCATATCTTCAACTGGAAGAATACGTGCAACAATACCTTTGTTACCGTGACGACCAGCCATCTTATCACCTTCACGTAATTTACGTTTTGTAGCAATAAGAACTTTTACTTGTTCTTCTACACCAGGGCTTAAATCATCACCTTGTGCACGGCGAAGACGTTGAACATCAATAACAGTTCCCTCAACTCCGTGAGGTACACGAAGAGAAGAATCTCTAACTTCATTTGCTTTTTCACCGAAAATTGCACGGATAATTTTGAATTCTGGAGTTGTATCAGTTTCTGATTTTGGAGTAACTTTCCCAACCAAAATATCGTTTGAACGAACTTTTGCTCCAATTCTAACAATACCTTCACTGTCAAGATTATCAAGATTTTTTTCACTTGTATTTGGAACATCTCTTGTAATCTTTTCTGGACCAAGTTTTGTTTCACGAATATCTGTTGACAACTCTGTAATATGAATAGAAGTATACATATCCTCTTTTACAACACGTTGAGAAATCAAAACAGCGTCTTCGTAGTTATATCCATTCCAAGGAACGAATCCAACCAAAATATTTCTACCAAGAGCCAACTCACCATTAAATGTTGCAGGACCATCAGCTAGAACAGCACCTTTTTCTACTTGTTGTCCAAGTTCAACAGTTGGACGTTGGTGATAACAAGTGTCCTGGTTAGTTCTTTGATATTTTAATAATTTGTATGAATCATATTCACCAGATGATTTTTGTTCTGGACGTTGAACACGGATTTCATCAGCTGTAACCCAGATAACTTCACCAGCATGTTTAGCTTTTACTAAAACACCAGAGTCATAGGCACATTTCTTTTCCATACCAGTACCAACAATTGGTGGTTCTGGGAACAACAATGGAACAGCTTGGCGTTGCATGTTACAACCCATCAAAGCACGGTTAGCGTCATCGTGTTCAACAAATGGAATAAGAGCTGCAGAAACAGAAATAACTTGTTTTGGAGAAACGTCCATATATTGAACGTCTTTTGGATCACGTGATGAATAATCTCCGTATCGTCGACAAGCAATTGTACTGTTTATGAAGTTACCATTTTCATCCATAGCAGCAGAAGCCTGACCAATGTAATAGCGGTCTTCATCCATAGCTGTTAGATATTCTGTTTTGTCAGTAGCCTTTCCATTTTCAATCTTTCGATATGGAGCTTCTAGGAAACCATATTCATTTACACGAGTATAAATTGCCAAAGAAACGATAAGACCAATGTTTGGACCTTCTGGAGTTTCGATTGGACACATACGACCGTAGTGTGTATAGTGAACGTCACGAACTTCAATACCAGCACGATCACGAGAAAGACCACCTGGTCCCAAAGCATTTAAACGACGTTTGTGAGTCAATTCTGCAAGAGGGTTTACCTGATCCATAAACTGAGACAATTGACTTGAACCAAAGAATTCTTTGATTGCAGCCACAATTGGTTTGATAGAAATCAAATCTTGTGGTTTCATTGTATCAGTTTCTTTGCTACCCATTCGTTCTTTTGCAATACGAGCCATACGACTGAAAGCAGTTTTTAATTGATTAGTCATCAACTCACCAACAGAACGAATACGACGATTTCCTAAGTGGTCAATATCATCACAACTTTCTTCACCAATGTAAACTTTGATAAAGAATTTCATAGTTGCAATAATATCTTGTTTTACAAGAGTATGCTCTTCAACAGGTTCTTTATAATTGAATTTACTGTTAAGTTTGTAACGACCAACACGACCTAAATCATATCTTGTTGATTTAAAGAACATTGATTCTAAATCTTTTTCAGCAGCTTCAGCAGTGATTGGTTCACCTGGAAGTAATACAGAGTATACAGCAGCAAGAGCATCATCTCTTGTTGGTTCATCGTTTTCAGAACCTTCTTTTGTAAAACGAATTTCTTCACGTTCAAAACAGTTGATAATCATTTGAGAATCAAGAGAATCTTCTGCTTTGAAATCAATTACTTCAATTTCTTTTACTTCTTTAAATGAAAGTAATTCATCAATATCGTGTGGATGTAATTTTGAACCAGCAGGAAGTAATTTCTTATCCTTGTCTTCGTCTTTTACAAAAACTGCTTTTGCTAAAACTTTTCCAATTAACTCTTCTCTTAATTCTTTTGAATCTTCAAGAGTAATTGTTGTTGTTTCATAAAATGCACGGATAATTTCTTCACGACTTGAATAACCTAAAGCACGTAAGAAAATTGTTCCAAGGATACGTTTTTTTCTATCGATTTTTGCATAAATCAATTCTTTTTTCTGATCAATTTCAAATTCCAACCAAGAACCACGATATGGAATAATTCTACTAGAATAAGAATCTTTTTCATGACTGAAAATTACACCAGGGGAACGGTGAATTTGGGATACAACAACACGTTCTGCACCGTTGATGATAAATGTTCCTCTTTCAGTCATTAGAGGAATATCACCCATATAAATATCTTTTTGACGGATTTCTCCGCTATTCTTAAAAATCAATTTCACACGAGCTTTCAATGGAACTGAATAAGTTAATCCCTTTTGTTTACATTGATACTCGTTAAATTTTATATTTTGCTCATCAAGCTCATAAAAATCATATTTAAGACTCATATCCCCATTTGGACTTTCGATAGGGAATGAGGAACGGAAAGCTTCTTCAAGACCTTGTTCCGCTAGAGTTTCGTGATTATCTAATTTGTTTTTTTGTAAAAAACTTTCGTATGAAGATAACTGAATATCAATTAAATCAGGTAACTCCATAAAATTTTGGATATTTTTTCCAATATATTGTCGATTGACCGTCCGACTTTTTGCGAACATCAAATCCCCCTTAACACTTGTAGCGGTAATAGAGCCTACATACAAAATGTAGCCCGCTTCATTATCTCATACACGTATAGCTACCGATAGAACCCCTATCGGTAGCTAATTTAATTTAAATTGCTAAAGAGTCAAAATCAAATGTAACCATTGGGTTTCTGTCATTAGAAACCCAATTTCTTAGCAAAGACGCAAAATTATGCAATCTTAACTGTTCCACCTTCTTTTTCAACAGTTTCTTTGATTTTTTGAGCTTCTTCTTTAGATACACCTTCTTTGATTACTTTTGGTGCACCTTCAACAAGAGCTTTTGCTTCACCAAGACCAAGGTTAGTAATAGCTTTAACTGCTTTGATAACAGCGATTTTTTTAGCTGCATCGAAACCTTCTAGAGATACAGTGAATTCTGTTTGTTCTTCTTCAGCTGCACCACCAGCTACTGCACCAGGAGCTGCTGCTACTGCAACTGCTGCTGTAACACCAAATTTTTCTTCCATAGCTTTTACTAGTTCAGAAGCTTCAAGTACTGTCATTGATGCGATTGCATCTAAGATTTGATCGTTTGTTAGAGCTGCCATATTATCTTCTCCTTAAATATGTATTTTTTTTAGTGAAACAGGACGACAGCTATGAAGCCTGAATCACTTTTAATTTAATATTTTGAAACAAAAACTGTCTCTTTAAATTATGCTTCTGCTGGAGTTTCAGCAGCTGGTGCTGCTTCTTCTGCAGGAGCGGCTGCTTCTTCAGCCTTAGGAGCTTCTGCTGCTGGTGCAGCGGGAGCTGGTCCTTCTTTTTCCAACTTTTCAACATATGCTTGTAATGTAGCTGCAAGTTTTTGAGCTGGGCCATTGATTGCAGACATAAGCATTGCGATAAGTTGTTTTTTGCCAGGAAGTTTTGAGAAAGCTTCGATTTTTGCTGCATCGTAGATTTCATTTTCAATGTAAGCACCTTTTACTTGAAGTGCTGGAGTTTCCTTAGCAAAATCAAAAAGGATTTTTGCTACTTCGTTAGGATCATCTTTTAGAAGTGCAATAGCTGTAGGACCTGCAAGGTAATCAGCTAGGTTTTCAATTTTCATTTCATCAAAAGCAACTTTTACGAAGTTGTTTTTCATTACTTTGAATTGACAATCTTTTGCACGAAGTTGTTTTCTTAATTCTGTAATTTGTTCTACAGTTAAACCACGATAATCAGCGAAGATATAATCGTTGTAACCTTCTAAAACAGATTTTACGTTTGCGATTGCCTCAACTTTAGCAGGCTGGAGTTTTTTTGCTCTAATTGCCATTATTGATCTCCTTCCTTAAAGTCTACCCAAACGCCAGGCCCCATTGTGGAACTTACAGAAACTGTTTGTACATAACCTGCTTTTGCATCAGCTGGTTTTTTTCTGTAGATTTCATCAAGAAGTGTCTGAACGTTTTCAGCGATTTTAGCTGCATCCATTGAACATTTACCAACAGCCATGTGAACGATACCATGTTTATCAGCACGATATTCAACACGACCTTTTTTAAGTTCGTTGATTGCAGATACGATGTCGTTTGTAACTGTTCCAGTTTTTGGGTTAGGCATCAAACCACGGCGGCCAAGTACCATACCAAGACGACCAACATCTTTCATCATATCAGGTGTAGCAACGGCAACATCAAAGTCTAACCAACCACCTTTTACTTTGTCGATGTATTCATCTGCACCAGCAAATGCAGCACCTGCATCTAGTGCTTCTTTAATGCGGTCTTCTTTACAGAAAACTAAAACTTTCTTTTCACCTTTGAATTGATTTGGGAAAACAAGTGTATCACGAACAGTTTGGCTTTTTCCTAATTTTAGGTTTACGTGAGCTTCTACTGTTTCGTCGAAATTAGAAAATTTAATTTCTTTAACTGTTTCACAAGCTTTTACAAGTTCATAAGATGCTGTGGAATCATACTTTTTAAGTGATTCGCGATATTTTTTACCATGTTTCATATTATCGCTCCACCTCTACACCCATACTGCGAGCAGTACCGGCAATAATGTTTTTTGCTGCTTCAATGTCTAATGCATTGATGTCAGGCATTTTTGTTTTTGCAATTTCTTCTAATTTTTCTGCAGAAAGTTTTCCAACTTTGTTTAGAATTGAGTTGCCAGAACCCTTGTCGAGTCCACAAGCTTTTTTGATAAGAACTGCAGCTGGAGGAGTTTTCAAAACAAATGAGAATGATTTGTCTTGGAAAACAGTAATGATTACAGGAACAATTAGTCCTGGTTCCATTGACTTTGTACGGTCGTTAAATTGCTGAACAAATTGTGGTGCACTTACACCGTGAGGACCAAGAGCTGGACCAACTGGTGGAGCAGGGGTTGCTTTCCCTGCTGGGCACTGTAGCTTAATAACAGCCGTTACCTTTTTCTTTGCCATTTTTATATCTCCTTAAATTGGTGTGACTAACTTAACTGTTAGTCTAGCGGCATGTCTAACATCCAACGGAGTGACACACCTCCCAAAACAAAGAATAACGTCAAAAACCCAGTGGTTTTTCACTGGGTTTCAACACTAAATCTTTTCTACTTGAACAATATCTAATTCAACTGGAATTGTACGATCAAAGAAATTAATCGCAACACGAAGTTTGTTTTTATCAGCAAGTACTTCTTCAATCAATCCAACAAAAGAATTGAATGAACCACCGATAATTTTAACTTTTTCACCAACTGAATAAGATTGATGTACTCGAATCGGTTTATCGCCCTTAATATCACCGCTCTTTCTTAGAAGATTTTTTGCTTCATCTGCTGATATAGGACGAGGTCTTTCGTTACTACCTGTTCCAACAAATCCTGTTACACCTTGAATGCGTCTTATTGTTGAACAAACATCTTTCCAACCTAAATCTGGAAGATTCATTTCTACCATTATGTATCCTGGTAAAAATTTCTTTGTAACTACTTTTTTCTTACCGTCTTTTACTTCACAAACATCTTCAACAGGAACTTTTACATCTAACACAACATCAGAAGAAAGTTCGTTTCTTTCGATTAAAGAGCGAATTGTGCGTTCGATTTTTCCTTCATACCCAGCATAGGTATGTAAAATGTACCATCCGTTAGCCATCTACTATCTTCCAAATTAGAATACAAGATTCATTCCACTTGTAAATAGGTAATCAAACAGACCTAGAATAACAGCAATTACAACTGTTGAAATTAGAACAACTTTTGTTGAGGAAAAAACATCGTCCTTGCTAGGCCAAACAACTTTCTTTAACTCTGCAGCTGATTCTTTGAAAAAATTTATTACTTTCATAATTATGCCAATCCCCATATAAAAAAAATACAGGCCAGGCAGGACTCGAACCCGCAACATTCGGTTTTGGAGACCGACGCTCTACCATTAGAGCTACTGACCTAAAATATAATCACCAATCAAAAAAATGACTGGATATTATCGATTTTTAATTCGACTTAGACTGCTTAACCTTATCAAACAAAGTTAAGCAATTTAAATCAAAAATGCAACAAAAAAAATTATTTAACTTTTGTTTCTTTGTGCAATGTATGTTTGCGATCAAATGGGCAATACTTGTTTAACTCTAACTTACCTTGAATGTTTTTACGATTTTTGTAAGTAGTATAGTTTTTTCTTTTGCATTCGCTACATTGAAGTGCAATTATTTCTACAGCAGTTTTTTTAGATGCCATTGCTATCTCCTATCTAGAGTTTTATTTCAGCCTCCGAGCGGGATCGAACCGCTGACCTCAACCTTACCATGGTTGCGCTCTGCCGACTGAGCTACAGAGGCACGGTACATCTGCAAATCCCACTAATGCTGATATGAGATGTTTTACTACTATATATTTACATTATTTTTTTGTCAAGCAAATTTGATTGATTTTTTTAAGTTTTGCATATATTTATCCAAAAATCAATAAGTTTTTTTAGGTCATTGCAATTTTATATCGCTACGAGTATATTTTACTTATGAAAACTTTAGATTTAATGATTGAAAACATTGTTGATTCTTACAATTCCTTTGGAGGAGTAAATCTTTCTGAAATCAATTCTTTTCCAAATAGCGAATCTGTTATTTCAGCTTTATCAGACTTACAAGCTTTGATTTTTCCAGGATTCAAATCTGCTGAAAATATTGATAAACAAACTTTGAAATTTTTGACTGGGGAAAAAATCAACCGAGTTATTTCTTCATTGACAAGAGAAACCCAAAAAGCTTTGCTTTATTTACGAAAAGAAGCTGAAAATTCTCACTGTTTCGCTTTAGCAGAACAAACTGTTCTATCTTTGATTGAAGAACTTCCAAATATTCGTAGAAAAATTATGCTTGATGCTCAAGCAGCTTTGGAAGGAGATCCTGCGGCTCGAAGTTTCGAAGAAATAATTTTGTCTTATCCGGGACTTGAAGCAATTATGGTTTATCGAATTGCAAATTTTTTGCATAAAAATGGTGTGCCTTTAATCCCTCGTATTATGAGTGAATATATCCATGGAAAAACAGGAATTGACATTCATCCTGGAGCTACTATCGGGGAATCTTTTTTCATTGACCACGGAACTGGAATTGTTATCGGGGAATCTTGTGTTATTGGAAAAAATGTTAAATTGTATCAGGGTGTCACATTGGGTGCAATTAGTGTGAAAAAATCTTTATGTAACAAAAAACGCCATCCAACTATCGAGGATAATGTTACGATTTATGCAGGAGCAACAATTTTAGGTGGTGATACAGTCATTGGAGAAGGAAGCATTGTCGGGGGAAATGTTTGGCTTACAGAATCTGTACCTGCAAATTCTACCACAATCGCAAAACAAGAAACTGTAAAAAATCAATAATAAGGGAATTTTTGCAAAAAAAATGGGTTCTAATAAACAACGTTTACTAGAACCCACCGTCCAGCAAGCCGAACATCGGAGAGAGTTTATCAGCTTATTTACAAGCCACATTCATAGTACTAAAAATCAAATTTGATGTCAACTAACTTGAAAATGTTTATTCATTTTTTAAGAAAATATTTTGAATTTTATTAAAATTTTGAAAATTTATTTTATATAATATTTATATCAATATTTATCATAAAGTTTGTATAACAAACTAAAAAGCGAGAAAAAGATGGCAAAGAAAAAAGGAAATTCCACTGTATTTGTTTGTTCTAGTTGTAATTACAGCACTCCTCGTTGGCTTGGAAGATGCCCAGATTGTGGTGAATGGAATAGCTTTACAGAATGTGTCGTTGAAGGAGATGTGGGTATTCCCTCTGTAAAAGCCAGTGCAAAAGCAAAACCTATGCCTCTTTCTGCGGTAGAAACTTTGGATGATAATCGGCTTTTTTCTGGAATAGAGGAATTGGACAGGGTTTTGGGCGGCGGAATTATGAAACGCTCTTGTGTTTTGTTGGGCGGAGAGCCTGGAATTGGAAAATCAACTTTGCTTTTACAGTGTGCAGCCGCTATTTGGAATCGCTATAAGAAAGGGAAAGTTTTGTATGTTTCTGGGGAGGAATCCGGAGCACAAATCAAAAATAGAGCGGAACGACTTAATATTAACTGTGAAGGGATTGAACTTCTTTGTACAACAAAACTTGAAGATATTGAAGATGCACTAAATGCTATAAATCCAATTTTTGTGATTGTAGATTCTATTCAAACGGTTTACAGTCACGAAGCAGGTCTTATTCCCGGAACTATTCAGCAACTTAAATATTGTTCAAATGAGCTTGTTCAATGGACAAAAGAACGGGATTCTGTGCTTTTTTTAGTGGCTCATATTACAAAAGATGGAGGAATTGCAGGTCCAAAATCTTTGGAACATTTGGTTGATACGGTTATCAGTTTCGAGCGCACAAACGACGATATTCGCTTTTTATCAGCAAAGAAAAATCGCTTTGGCTCAATTGACGAACTTGGGATTTTTGAAATGACAGCAGGTGGTTTAGTGGCAGTCAAAGAACCCTCTGGAATGTTTATTATCAAAAGAGATGGAAAAATTCCTGCTGGAGTAGCGGTTGTGCCAATTTTTGAAGGAACACGGGTTTTTATGGTGGAAATTCAAGCTCTCACAGTTCCTGCAAAAGCAAGTTTAACAAGGGTTTATTCTGATAATATTGATTCAGCTCGAGTAAGTAGAGTAGCTGCTGTTTTGGAAAAGCGACTGGGGCTTCGATTTAGCGATCAGGATATTTATATCAATGTTGCTGGAGGAATCAAAATCAAGGATAGTGCTGTGGATGCAGCTTTGGCAGCCGCTTTGTATTCTGCACGTTCAGATCTGGCAATAGAAGAAGGATTGTGTATTGCAGGGGAAATAAGTCTTGCAGGAGAGATTCGCCCTGTACAGCATTTGAAACAGCGAATAAAAACGGCATCCGAATTAGGTTTTGGAAAAATCGTTGCTCCAGAAAGAGAAGGAAGCGTAAAAGTTGTTCAAAATGTAAAAGATTTGGTAAAAACTTTGTTTGGATAGGCAATAAAAAAGGGGAAAAACTAACATTCTCCCCCTTTTTGCAAAAAAAATTAAATTTCTTTTTCGTAAAAATCTGCAAGAGCTCGGAAGGTTCTTACAACTCCGTCTTTATTAAGCACTCCTTTTTTTACAGATGAAATTGCAGAAATTGTTCCGTTCATTGCTAGATGTCTGGCTTCTGCTTCCTCTCCTTCAATACCGTCATCATCGTCGTAACCAGACAATTTTTTGCCACTGTATGATTCAAGAATTACAAAAATTTGTTTCATCACTAAGTCTTTATAATCTTGAAGCGATTCTCTTAGAGGAGCATTTACCATATCATCTGCCAAATTGGAGGCAAGGCGATATATAGCTCCTTCAATATATGTTTCAAAGGCTTGGTTCTCTTCTATCTCATCTTTTTCAGAATCAGAACTATATAATCTATCTTGAACCCACATTGAAATTTTTGCAAGCATACTGCTACTTGCAGCAAGATAAGCCAGTTTCAAAGCTTCTTTTGAACCTTCTTTGTTTTTGCCATCTGATTCATACCATTTTTCAAATTCGTCCATCGCATACTTTGTAATTGCCACAAATTCTTTTGGATTCATAGTTTCACCTCACATAACTATTTATTAAGTTATGAATAAATATAGTTTGATTTTTTGATTTGTATAGTTTTTGTTTATCAATTTATGATTTTGGGCAAAAAAAAGACTGACTCCTTTCTTAGAATCAGTCCGAATATTAGTTTGAATGAAAAATCTATGATTTTTGAGAAATATTAAAATTATTCAGAAGACAAAGCTTCTACAGGGTCTAATTTTGCAGCTCGGGCAGCTGGATTTAGACCGAAGAAAACTCCAACAAAAGCTGAGAAAATAAAAGCCACAAAACATGCTCCCCATTGGATTCCAAAATTCCAGCTCATTACGTAAACAACTAAATAACTTAGTCCAAGTCCGATTATTATTCCGAGGAAGCCACCAAATAAGGTAATGGTTGCAGATTCCACCAAAAATTGCATACGTATTGCCCCAGGCGTTGCACCAAGAGCTTTTCTAATGCCGATTTCCTTACGTCGCTCAGTAACAGTTACAATCATAATATTCATAATTCCAACTCCACCTACTAACAAAGAAATAGCCGCAATTCCAGAAAGAAGCATTGTTACAGTTCCCATAACTTCATCAAATTGTTCAATCATACTTTGCATAGAAATAATAGTAACCGAATTTTCTACTCCGGTTTTTTCTTTCATATAGGTTTCAATATCATCTGCTACTGTTGAAGATAGATTCTGGTCGGTACATTGAATCACAACGGTTCCAGCATTTGGGTTTGGCATAATTTTTTTGCTGTAAAATCCCCGAGGAATATAAACTCCAGTTGTGGAAGATTCTATACCTGAGGTACTTTCTTTTAGTACGCCTACAACTTCAAATCCAAACCGAATATTTGAATAAATCAAAGTTATGGTTTTTCCAACGGCTCCACCATCTGGGAAAAGGGCGGCAGCAATTTCGCTTCCAAGTATTATTTTTTGAGCACCTTGAACATTATCAGAAATGGTGAAATAACTTCCACTTTCTAGTTCCATATTATTCATTTGGAGATAGCCATTTTCGATACAAGTGGCGGTGGCAGAAACTGATAAATCTTTGTAAACCAAAGTTGTAGACATTGTGTTTGTGTAATAAATTCCTTTAATATTTGGAATTTGCCCGTATATTTCTTCTTTGAAATCTTGGTTAAATGAAACAGAAGCTCCACTTCGGCGATTCATAAACCCCTGAGAAATCCGCACAATGTCTAGTCCTGATGAACCAAAACTTCCTTTTATGTTTTCTGTAGCACTTTGTCCCAAAGTCGTAATAATTATTACTGAAGCCACACCGATAATTACTCCCAACAAAGAAAGAATTGTTCGGATTTTGTTCATTTTAAAATTTTGTAACGCATTTGTAAAATCTTCAAACATATCTTTTCCTATTGGGATTGAATTTTCCCGTCAAATATTCTGATACAACGTGGGGTTGACTCCCCAATGTGAGAATCGTGGGTTACGATTACTATTGTTGTACCTTCTGTTTTGTTAATGTCGTAAAAGAGATTTAAAACAGCTTTTCCAGTTTCTGAGTCCAAAGCTCCCGTTGGCTCGTCTGCCAAAATGATTCGAGGTTTGGTAACAGTTGCCCTTGCGATAGCAACTCGCTGTTTTTGTCCTCCAGAGAGTTCGTGGGGACGGTGGTTTAGTCGCTCTGATAACCCAACTTTTTCAAGGGCGGTTTCTGCCAATCGTTTTCGCTCACTATAAGGAACTCCTTTGTAGCGAAGAGGCAGCATTACGTTTTCTAAAACTGTCATAGATGATAATAAGTGGTATTGCTGAAAAACAAAACCTACAGTTTCATTTCGCAATTTTGCTAATTCGGTTTCATTCATTTCTGCAATAAGTCTGCCATTTATGCAAACATCACCACTGGTTGGGCGGTCTAAACATCCAATCATATTCATACAAGTGGATTTTCCAGAGCCAGAAGGTCCCATTATGGAAACAAACTCACCTTCTTCCACTGAAAAACTTATTCCACGAAGGGCTTGGACTTCTGATTCTCCCATAGAATAAATTTTCCAAACATCCTTCATTTCAATTACATTTTTACCCATTAGCGACCACCCGGCATTCCACCCATTGGGGCCCCACCACCAAATCCGCTATTTCGAGAATTTCCACCAGCTCCAGAGGTACTGTTTATCCGAAGGGTTCCAGAGCGATTTACCCCTAGATTATTCAGTTTATCCCCTTCTTTTACGCCAGAAATAATTTTTACGTAAGTTGAATCGTATTGTTGAACTTCCACATCAACTTTTGAAACTGTGCCATCTCTATTTAACACTTCAACATATGCAGAACCTTGGTCATAACCAATGGCATTTCTCTCTACGAGGGTAACAGAAATAGGTGCTGTAATTTCAATTTCTCCAGTAAAAGAGAAATTTGGTAAAATTTCTTCTGGAGGGTTATCTATGCGAACTTCTGTTTTTACAACAGTTGCTCCCCGTTGAGTCACAGTACCAATTACTGGGTAAGAAACTACATATCCTTTTACTACGCCACCTTCATAAGCAGGAAATGTAAAATTTACAACTTGATTTGGTTTTAGTTTTGATACATCAGTTTCCACAACTTCAACAGAAGCTGTCATATATGAACGATCAATTAGGGTTCCTACACTATTTTTTGCTTCAAGGTAATCTCCTGGAGCCACATCAAGAGATGCAATTATTCCATCAAAATATGCTACAATTTTTCTATCTTCTAGTTTTTGAACAAGCATATCTCGCTTTACTTCCAAAAGTTCGATTTCTCGTTTTGAACCGTTTAGCTTTTTCTGAGCAATATCATAATCAAGAGATGCTAGATTGTATTCTTGTTCTGTTGCATCTAATTCGAGAATAACATCTCCTTTTTTTACTTTGTCGCCTTCTTTCACGTAAACTTTTTGAACTGTTCCAGATCCGGCGGCTTGTAACTCTTGAGATTGGGCGGCGGAAATATTTCCAGAAATTTCGATTACGTTTTCATAAGTCTCAGTAATTACTGTATAAACAACTTTTTCCGCCTCAGGTCCTTTTACAGATTTCCGAGCGAAAAACAAACCAGCCGCCACAAGACAAATTGCTGCTATTGTTATGATTATCCATTTTGTATTTTTCTTTTTAGATTTTTTTGCTTTTGATTTTTGTTTCTTTTCAGTTTGATTTTCCATTTTCTTCCCTTTTGGTTTTACTAAGATTTATTCTACAAAAAGTGATTTTAAATCTAGATTATATATCAGTTGGTCAATTTTTGATGAAGTAACTGATAAAATTGCTTTTGCATAATTTGAATTTGCTTGGCGATATTCAGATTCGGAAACAATTCCTTCGTTGTACCAATACTGGGTATCTTCAGCTAATTCTTTGTACATAGTTTCTTCTTCTAGATTTTTTTCATATTGCCAAAGTAAATTTTCTCTGTTAGTTTCGTATTCATTTACCGTGTCTGTGTAACTTTCTTCAGCTTTTTTCAATGACAAAACTTCTTGTTGTTCTTGCAAGGTAGAAGTTTCTTCGGAAATTAAAGCTAATTTTGATTGATTTGGATTCCAAGACAAAGAAAAACTAACAGATGGATTTGATTTATCATTTGTTGGAAAACTAAAATTTATATTGCCAGATATTCCCTTGAAAGCAGCAGTTAACCCAGCTCCAATAGTGGAAGACATAGTTTCATTCATCAATGAAAAATTTGCAGACGTGTTTGCTGAAAGTGTGAAATCCTTTTTATTATTTCTTGAAGTGCTGTTTAGATAATTTGACCAAACCACATTTTCAATGGCAGAAAACTTATTCTTTGGAAAATCTGTAATTTTTAAAAGTTCTGTTTCTGGAATCTCCAAAGAATAAATATCCAATTCCGTTGCTCCACAAGCCGCTAAAAATTTCTCCAAACTGTTTGAGTATTTCCGTTTTGCTTTTTCCAAATCGTATTCAGCAGATTTTACTGATAATTGGGAACTTCTGTATTTTGGGGATGTGGTAGAATATCCTTGAAGCTTTATTCCTTCAAAGGAAATTTGCTTAGTTAGCAAATCTTCTTCAGCTTCGTAAACATCAAGTCCTAAACTGTACAGATTTTTTAGTTCGTTCAAAAAAGCCTTTTCCAAAGCTACGATTCTGGCAGTGAGTTTTCGCTGAGCTTCTTCCACAGACCGCAAAGATTTTTCCAAAGTTAATTCTCTGTTTGCTTTTGAAGAAGATATAATTTCTGTAGAAAGAGAAATCCCTGCATTTTGCATAGAAACATCTTCTTCGATAGAAATTGGTACAGAGATTTTTGCTTCTGTATTTGAAAGGCTCGGGATTTTTACAGAAATCGAGGGGGATAAACTTGTATTAACTTGATTATCAGCGAATTCTATTTTTATAGAACCTGTGGAAGCAGAAAATTCCACGCCATTATCAATTTGGGTTTTTCTGTGAGATAATTCTGCTTGTTGATAGGAAATAGCTAGTTCTTCAAATTGAATATCTTGATTGCAATAATTTTGTAAAAGCTCGTCATAAGTAAGTCCATAAAATCTTGATATCACAATTAGAACCAAAACTAAAACACTTATTACTTTTTTTGTATTTTTCGTTTTCATACTAATAAAATAACTAAAATATCTTAAAAGATACTTAAAAATTTGTGATTTCTTAATTTTTTTTGATATTTAGTTTTTCCTTTTTTAAGTTTTTATTTAAATCTTCTTACCGAAAATTCTTGAACTGCGTTTTTTTCGTCCAAAGAAGATTGTTTTTTGTATTTTTTATACAATTCTTCTTGGGCACGAAGATTTTTTTTACCTCCCCGTTTTTTCCAACCACCATCAGATTGCAATTCGTAAGAACTTTCTGTATCTTTGAAATAAATTTGTAGATTTTCCTTGATATCCTGAAAAATATTTTCTTGGAGAATTGGAAGCATAATTTCAACTCGGCGTTCTAGATTTCGTGGCATCCAATCAGCACTAGAAAGATAAAGTTCTTCATTTCCCCCGTTTTGAAAATAAAACACTCGAGAATGTTCTAAAAATCTATCAATTATGCTGATAACTTTAATATTTTCACTTAATCCTTCTTTTTGTGGAATAAGCATACAAATGCCCCGTACATTTAGCAAAACTTTTACATTGTTGCAACTTGCTTTGTACAAGGCTTTTATACAATCTTCGTCAGCAAGGCTATTCATTTTTGCCATAATTAAACCTGGTTTTTCTGGAGATGCACTTTGAATTTCTCGCTCAATCATTGACAGAAGTTTTGTTTTAATATTGATTGGAGCCATAAACATTCTTGTCATAGTTTGGATGGCAGAATATCCAGATATCATATTAAAAAACAAGGATGCGTCTGTAGCAATTTCATAATTCCCAGTAAAAACAGAAATATCGCTGTAAAGATTTGCAGTCTTTTCGTTGTAATTTCCTGTGGAAAAATGAACGTATCTTTTTACCCCAGTTTGTTCTCGACGCACAACCAGCATAAGTTTGCCGTGAACTTTTAGATTAACAATGCCGTAAACCACAATGGCTCCAGCTCTTTCAAGTCTATCAGCCCAAGAAATGTTTTGCTTTTCATCAAATCTAGCCTTCAATTCCACAAAAACTGTTACTTGTTTACCATTTCGAGCAGCTCGTTCTAGGGCAGCCGTTATAGCAGAATGATTGCTGGTTCTGTACAAAGTCATTTTTATTGCTAAAACATCAGGGTCGTCAGCGGCATCATTTATAAATTGCAAAACTGGTTCGTAACTTTGATAGGGAACGTGAAGCAAAATATCCCCTTGCTTGATTTTATCCCAAAAAGGCTGCCCGGGCACAAATCCCTTTATCAAAGATTTTTTCCAGCTAGAAAACTTTAACTCTGAAAAACCTTCTATTTCTCGCAAATCAATTAAGGTGGAAATGTCAACAATTCCATCAACTGTGTAAACATCCTCTGGATTAAGTTGAAGTTTTTCAGTTAGCATTTCTTGGATTTTTGGGCTAGAAGAGTTGCAAACAAGCCGCACAGGTTTTGCAAAATCCCGCTTTACCAAAACATTTTCCATAGCTTGGATAAAATCACCCTTATCCTCTTCCACAGAAAAATCTGCATCACAAGTTGCTTTAAAAATCAAAGAATCTGTTACCTTGTACCCTGGAAAAAGTTTTGTCACAAATTTTTCAAGAATATCATCTACAAGGGTAAAATATCGCTGATCATTTTTAGAAGGAAGCCAAATCACCCTTCGAACAGTTTTTGGAATCTGCACAATAACCATAGATTCTTCTGCATTTGTCAAAAATTCTGTGGGAATATTGGGATTTTCCACAATGGGTTTTAAAAGATATGCTCCGTGAAGTTTCAGATTTGTGATTAAGCTAAAAGTTTGGTTTGTATCTGCTCTTAGTGGAGTTAAAAGAGGGAAAATCTCTTCATTAAAAAGAATTTCTGAAAAATGTTCTTGATTTGAGTCAAAATCCTTGCTTGAAACGTAAACAATTCCCTTTTCTGCAAGACTTGGAATAATTTCCCTATTCAAAACTTCTGTTTGAATATCTGTTAATTCGTGAACTCTTTTTGATATTTTTGAAAGTTGCTCTTTTGCAGTTAATCCAGAACTATCTTTCCAATCTGGCATAGACAAAGCCTTTGCCTTAAGACCTGCCACCCGAACCATAAAAAATTCGTCAAAATTAGATGAGGTGATTGTCATAAATTTTAGCCGCTCTAAAAGTGGCAAAGTTTTATCACATGCTTGATTTAAAACTCGAGCATTAAATTCAACCCAAGACAGTTCTCTATTAAAAAAATCCATAATTATTCGCTAAAATCTCCATTACCTTCTAATATCAACTTATATCCAAAAACCGATTCAAACAAGTCTCCTTTTTCTAAAAGAGCAATTTTTTCTAGATTTAGGTTTTGTCCACCCTTTACCCGCAATATTAGATTGTCTTCCTGAATTTTTGTGGAAACTTCAATTTCTTTTTGACTATGACTTCTATCCAAAGCATCTGCAACCCGCAAAATTGCTGCCAGTTTTAGCACCACAATTCTATCAGAGCGAGGTAATGATGTAAAACTTGAATCATTTTGATTTGGACCAGCTCCTCGGTGATATTTTGCCACAAGGGAAATGATTTGCATATCATCCTTTGTAAGTCCGAAAATATCAGAATGCAAAATAATGTAATTGCTATGAAGTTGATGATCGCTTCCTCGAATATACATACCAACATCGTGGAGAAGTGCTGCGATTTCCAAAAGTTGTCGACTGTGAAAATCCAAACCGATTTCATCAATCATTGTATCATAGATTTGCAAGGCGACTTTACAAACATTTTTTGCGTGAAGTTCATCGTATTGATATTTTTTACCAAGATTTTTCGCAGAAGCAATTATCTGATACAAAAAGGACTGTTTAATATCCGGAGAATCAGAATTCATAGATAATATTAAGCCTTCACGGATATTTGTATCTGTTACAATGATTTCTTCAGCTTGAGTTAAATCCAAAAACAGTTTATATGTTAGCAACCCCACGTTAAAAGCCTTTGAATCTGTGTAACTCAGTGAAAACTTTGCCATAACTTCATCCACAGAGTAATCGCTTACCTCTTTCACAAACTTGTTATATTTTTCCTTGGAAATTGACCAAACTCTCGGGGCAATTTGCTTTCCCAAAGATAAAGCGGCGATTCTTGCTTCTGTTCCAATAGTGATAAAGACTTTTATATCATTTAAGTTGATTTCAGTTTTTAAGTTGGTACCAGTATTTCTTGTAAACTCTTCCAAAAATCTGTGGATTTCAGAACTAGTTCCAAAAAGAGCTTTTAAGCTTTGTTCGATTAAAACTGTTCCAAGTCGTAAACTGTGAACTCCAGCCATTTTTCCGTGATCCATAAGCATAATTTCTGTAGAACCACCACCAATTTCCAAAATTAGAGAATTGTGCTTTGACAAACGAGGAATTTCAGTTTTCAAGACTTCCAACAAAGCAATATACATAAGACGATTTTCTTCGATTCCATCAATTACTTTTACACGAAAACCTGTCTTTAGAAAAATTCTATCTAAAACTGTATCTCTGTTTTTTGCCTCACGAAAAGCACTTGTAGCAATTAGATGTGTGTGTGTTTCTGTAATCGCCCATCCCTGAAGCTGTTCTTTAAATCTTTCCAAAATGTGCAAAACTTGCAAAATCGTATCTCGAGATAAATATCCAGTTGTAAAAACGTCGTATCCAAGAGGAACAGAACATTCTGATTTGTCTATAACTTGCCAACTTGAATCTTCTGCAATCTCAAATGCCATAAGACGAATTCCAGTTGATCCAATTTCTATAACAGCTTCTAAATTTGTCATAAACCCTCCCATAAAAAGTCAATATTTAATAAAAACAGTTCAAAAAAAATAACCACAGAGAACATTTCTGAACATCTGTGGTTTTATAAAATCTATTCTCTTCCTAAATTAAAGTTTGTCGATTAACATCGAACATTTTCCAGAAGGAATTGGTAATGTCTTTTTCTTGTGTCCAAGAATATTGATTGTAAAATAGTAAAGTTTTTCGCTTTCCATTTGGATTTCCCAACCGCGAAGACTTTTGTTTGAAAGAATTGTGATTAGGTTCCGTTTTAGGGATAGATTTTCAATTCCCATAATTTCCAAGTTTGGAATAATCCAGTCTACAGTTTTTCTTGGTAAACTGATTGAAAGACCAATAACATTTTCTATCATCAATGCTATTGTAGAAAGTCCAGCTGTATTTACATAACGAACTTTTGGCCAATCCTCTCTACCTTCGATTTTTGCTTTTCCTTCTTTGTTTGGAAGATATGCTTCATACAAATCACCTTTCACCTTTGAATCTCCTGGGAACATTCCGTCTAGCAAGAAATACAAGTGGCGAATTGCTGATTCACGAGCAAAATCCCAATGTTGATAGCGTTCCAAACCCTTTAGAACCATAAAATTGAATGCAGGATAAACACTTCCACAAAAACCGTTTCCATCAGAAGAAAAATTTGGATCATCCATACTTAAAGTTGGGAAAGGATGCTCTGTTCCAAATGTTTCTGGATTTGAAAGATGAGCAATAAGCATATCAGCTTTATCTTCATTTGGGATTTCTGCAAGTAAAGGCCAAAATCCTGCGATTGTTTTCACAGAAAGTTGGTTTTCATTTTCATCAATATCGTAATAAAAACCAGTATCTCCATTCCACATTTTAGAACTGATTCTAGTTTTTAGAGAGAAGTACATTCTCTTGTATTGGAAAATCAAGTCTTTGTCGTTTAAGATGTCTCCAAGAGCAGACATATACAAAGCGTTGATTGCCATCGCACTGTTAAAATCAACTGGATAAGCAGCGCCATTTCTTGGGGAATTAAACATTGTTGAAGATTGATAAGGAACTTTGTACAATCCATTTTCACATTTGAAAGTGGCATCAACCCAATCCATATATTTTTGCAAAATCGGCATAACTTCTTTTATGCGTTTTTTATTTGCAGATTTGTGATATAAGTTGTATTCAGCCCAAGCAAACAAAGGCAATCCGATTCCTTCTGGATTTTCTTTTGTAAAAATTGGTTTTCCAGTTTTTAAATCATACTGCCAACGAATAGCACCGTTTTCTTCTTGGTGAGCATAGAAATAATCGAGATTTTGGTTTGCAGGATAATTTCTATTTGAATAAACTAGAAAAAATGAAGAAAAAATTGATTCTAATTGGTCAAGGATATATTGTTCACTACCAGTATTAAAAAAATATCCATCTATGGAATTTTCACCAGTTTTTGGGTCAATCCAAAAGTCAGACAACCAATTCCAAGTCTTATCATAAATGTCTACAAAATCTTGATCATAAAAGTGAATTTTTGGAAAGTCGCGCTTGTTCACAAATTCTCCTCTGGAGCACTGTTAAAAAATTTTGACACAACGTCATTCTTTAGTATATCATAAAATAAAAAAAAAGGGTATATATAAATTTAAAATTACTAAAAAATTGTATTCTGTATAAGGAAAAATCACATGTATCAATCATACGTGTATCTTGAAGTAAGAATTTTATTTTCAAGCAAAAGAAATGTTTTTGAAAAAAATGATAAACCTACAAGTTACTCTGTTGAAGATAAAGTTTTGCAAAATGTTCATATTTTGTCCAAAGCACTAAATTGTAAATGGAAAGAAAAAGCCTTTTTTGAAAAACAACTTTCCAATCCCGCTATCCCAGAAAATCTCGGTTTAACGGGACTTTCTCTTTTGGTGGCAGAAAATGGACACTTTGATATAGAATTTCACAGTAGAAAAAAAGCTATTCACATCGAAGAAATCCGAATCGAAGAAGATGCTGGAAGATTGACCCATTCTGAGGGAAAAACTCGAATGGATTACACAAATGCAGGAATGCCTAGCATTAGAATAAAAACCAGTCATAACATAGAACTTGGGGAAGAAGCTTTGCTTTTTCTTGAAGGAATAAAAAGACTTTTACAATATTTGCAATTAACAGACAATATTTCGCTGGATGCAGCAATTCGTTGTAACGCTTATGTGTCCCTTTCAAAATATCCTGATTTACCAAGTTATTATGTAAAACTGAGAAATCTAAATTCTTTTAATTTTGTGCGAAAAGCCATAAACTCAGAATTATCACGACAAGAAGATATTTTGGTTTCCGGAGGAAAAGTGATTTCTGAAAGTCGCCTGTGGAATGAAAGACAAAATATTACAGAACCATACAAAAGTCGCCAAGAAAACACATCTCGACAATTTGAACCTTTGCTTTTTCAAGATGAAAAAATCTATCTTAAATCAAATATCTCATTTGAAAATTTCTCAAAAAATGAATTGCCTGAAGCTCGGTGCAAAAGATTGGCAGAAACTTATGGATTTTCCAAAACTAGAGCTTCAATAATTTGTGATGAAAAACAACGAGCCGATTTTTTTGAAACCTGCGTGAAATTAGGAGGAAATCCTACTGATATTGCCCATTGGATGACTTCTGAACTCCAAAAATTACAAAAAAAAGGGGATTCTGGAAATATTCTAAAAAAAATCACGCCAGAATATTTTGTGTTTATCATTAAATTATTTTCAGAAAAGAAAATTAACAGCAGTATTGCAAAGCAAATATTGCAATCTGTAGCTGAAACTGGCAAAAATCCAGAAATTATTCTAAGAGAAAAAAATCTTGAAATTATTACAAAAGATGAAGAATTGATTCCTATTATTGATTCTATTATCAAGTCAAATCCTAAAGAAGTTGAAAAATTAAAAAATGGAGATATGGCTCCTTTGGAATTTTTAACTGGTTTGGTTATGAAAAAAACTAGTCAAAAGGCTGACCCTCAAAGGGTAAAAACTTTGCTAAAAAATCAGTTAAATATTAATTTGATATACATTCTCTCCCTGGGTGGAACCATTTCTGCAAATACACGAAAGGACGGGGCTGTAGCTCCAACTTCTACAGACGAAGCAGTTTTAAAATCAATTTTGGCTGATTATTCTGGAAAAACTCGATATCAAATTGTTTCCCTTGGGCATCTTTTAAGCGAAGAAATTGAACCTAGAGATTGGGCCGTTTTAATCGCCGAAATATCCAACAAAATAAATACAGGAACTGCCAATGGTATCATTGTTACTCACGGAACAGATACTTTGTCCTACACGGCGGCCTTGCTTTTTTGGCTTTTTTCTGACTCTGGTGTGCCTATCGTTTTAACAGCTTCTTCAAAAACTCCAGACACCTCTGACGAAGCCAAAAATAATTTGATGTTGGCTATGGAAATCGCTTCAAAAGAAAAAAACGGTGTTTATGTGGTTTTTGGAGAGAAAATTCTTTCTCCATTAAACTTAAAATTTGTAAATACTAGTCTAAACGGATTTGAAAACTGGAATATGAAAAACCCAATTTTTGAAAAATCTGGAAGTTTAGCTTTACAGTTTGCAGGTTTTTCAGATTTGGATTCTTTTGTACTAAAACAAATCTTAAAAGAAGCCGCAGATTCTATGATTGTTTGCAAAGTTTATCCTGGACTCCGTGCAGAACTTTACACTTCTTTGATTCAAGAAGGGGTTTCACATTTTATTTTGGAATTGTACGAAACTGGAACTGGAAGTATGAGAGGCACAGATTATTCTCTAAAATCACTTTTACTAAAGGGAAGAAAAAAAGATTGTAGATTTTATTGCACTTCCCAACAAGAAAGCCCGATAAATTTTTCAGAATATTCCACAAGTCGCCGAGTTTGGAGAGAGGGAGCTGTTCCAATGGGAAGATTAACCACAGAATCTGTAGTTGCTTTGTATTTTGCAATTTCCCTTGTGGCAGATACCCAAGAAGAATTTGATACTTTTATGGAAAGTTATGCAGAACTCTATCAAAACTGATTTTTTATCCCAAACTAATTCTCAAAATAATTCTCAAAATATTTCAGAAGAATCTCGTTTTTCTAGAAATAAGTTAATTTATGGCAATGCTGGACTTGAAAAACTTGCCTCTTCTTCTGTAATTGTTTTTGGAGCTGGAGGCGTTGGAGGCTACGTAATAGAAGCCTTGGCTCGTTCTGGAATCGGCCGCCTTGATATTGTGGATAATGATATAATCAACATTTCAAACATAAATCGGCAAATTTTAGCCACAGAACAAACTCTAGGGCGACCAAAAACTGAAGTTGCTATTGAACGGATAAAATCTATAAATCCAAATATAAAAACTAGGGGATACCAACTTTTTTATTTGCCAGAAACTGCTTCAGAAATTGATTTAAGCCAGTACGACTACATTGTGGACGCTATAGACACAGTTACAGCAAAAATCCATTTGATTGTGGAAGCTAAAAAACTTGATATTAAGATTATTTCCTCTATGGGAACTGGCAACAAAACAAATCCCACAATGCTAGAAGTTGCAGATATTTACAAAACTTCAGTTTGTCCCTTGGCACGAGTTATGCGGCAAGAATTGAAAAAGCGTGGGATAAAAAAGCTAAAGGTGGTTTATTCAAAGGAGATTCCTTGTGAAAAAGCAGAGGATTCTGTCAGTTCTGGAAAAACAAAAGTTGTGGGAAGCACTGCCTTTGTGCCACCAGCTGCTGGATTGATAATTGCCAGTGAAGTGGTGAAGGAAATTTTGAATTCAGAATTAAGAATTAAGAATTTGGATTTTTCATAATTTTTGGGGATTTTTTACTCACGGATTGAACAAAGTTAGTCCTAGCAAAAGTACGTCCTAATTTGCACATTGCAAATTAAATCCAAATTTTAGAACCAAAATGCTCCATCGCCTTTATGGTTCGCTTTAAGCGGCCCGGCGATTTTCGCAATTTTGGTTCTTTTTTTTTAGGCTATAGATGTTCGCTTATTACGTAGTTCAAGAATTTCCTTTAGGAAATTCTTGAGGACTAGAAAAATACAGAATGTAATTTTCCGATTAAGTCTATAAAGTCGGCCACGGATGGCCGATTATTTCCAAGCAAGAATTTTCGAAAGAAAATTCTTGCAGACTAGAAAATTGCAGGAGGCAATTTTCTAGTCTATAGAACTGGCACCCGACCTTCTAATTTGCCTTTGGCAAATTAGAAGATTTTAATAACTTCCTTACAGAGCCTAGCAAACGCTAGTTTGCTTGACGCACAACACGAAAGCCAAGGTAGTTGTTGTCGCGGAAGTTCGGGTAGTCGTAGTAACGGTAAGAAACTGCACAGCCGTCAGAATCGTTGCTCCAACTACCACCGCGGTAGACGCGGCCAGACCCAGCCGAAGTACCAGTTGGGTCGCTGCCTCCTTCTGTATTTTCATCATACTCACTTGTAAACCAGTTCCAGCACCATTCATATACGTTTCCAGTCATGTCATATAAGCCAAATGCATTAGGTAATTTTGTTCCAACTTCATGTGTATTATCATTTGCACTATCGTAATACCATGCATAATCGCCTAATTTATTTACATCACTTGTTCCACTATATGTTAAACTATCTACTGTATTGTCTCCGGCACGGGCAGCATATTCCCACTCTGCTTCTGTTGGTAAACGGTAACCGTTTGCATTAAAATCACACATTGCCACATCCCATGTATCACGCAATGGATCATCCCATGAGGTTGGTAGTTCTCCCCATTCTTCTGGATTTGTCGAATCTTTTATACTGTAACATGGTGTAAGTCCTTCTGCTATAGAGCGTTTATTACAATAAACAAGTGCATCATACCAACTTACATAATATGCTGGGTAATTATCTCCATCTCCATAGCTTAAACTTGGAGAATCACTTCCGTAACTACAGTATTTTTCATATTCTGCTTGGGTTATTTCGTATTTTCCCATGTAAAATGATTTTGTTATTTTAACTTCGTGTACTGGTTTGTTATCATCATAACCGTCTTTACTTCCCATTTGGAAGGTTCCGGCATGGATTAGAACAAATCTTTCTTCTTGAGTTCCACCATTATCAAGTCCACTTGGGTTATCATAGCCAATTATTCCAAGAACAATACTTACTACAATTAAAACTGTTGTAAGCCATTTTTTCATGAATTTTCCTCCTTATCTAAAAAATCATTATTTATTTACTAGTTTGATTTTTTCAAAACTTTGTTACCATTTTATTTCAACGTAAGCTTTATGAGCAAAGCCTAAACAAGTTGCTGAGCGTAGCCGAAGCAAAAAAAGCCAGAATTTTATTCTCTTAAAATGTTCAAAAGAATAAAATTCTGGCTTCTGTTATATTTTAAAAATTCGATATTTATGCTATTGAATGTTGAATGTTGAATGTTGAATGTTGAATGTTGAATGTTGAATGTTGAATGTTGAATGTTGAATGTTGCTCATTCCGTCTCTCTCTGTCAAGGGGTTTTGTTTATTTGTTTACATTATAGCATAGAAACTGTATTGTGCAAGGATTCTTTGAAAGAATCCGTCCCATCGTGGAAAATTTGTGTAAAAATTCTTTAATTTTTACAGATTTCACCCTTAGTTTTTTAAAATTTTAAAACTTTTTCTCTAATAATTATATGTAGAGTTTTTTCTACACATTTTTAGATTTTGGAGAAAATCATGAGCAATCGCAATTACAAAGATTCAGTTTTTGTAGATTATTTTGACAAAGACGAAGAAGTTGGACAAGAAAACTTTCTAGCCCTTTACAACGCTATTCATCAAACAAACTTAAAACTCGACGAACTTCATTTCGAGGAAAAAGAAATTGATAACACAATTTACCACGATTTTCGTAACGATATTTGTAAAATGGTAAACGGAAAATTATTTGTCCTAATCGAGCATCAATCTACAATCAATTTTAACATGCCCTTGCGACTTTTAAGCTATGTTTCAAGATTGTACGAAGCCTACGTCCCAACTCCCAAGCGATATTACAAAAACCCAGTACAGATTCCGACTCCAGAATTTTATGTTATTTACAATGGAACAGAGAATTTCCCAGCTGTTTCTATAATGCGACTTTCTGATTCTTTTATTCACAAAAAAGAGGAAAAAACTCTTGAAATAATCGTTAAAGTATTTAATATTATAAAGTATAAAGAAATTTCTGGATTCTTAGATTGTAAACCTATTCAAGAATACAATCGATTTGTAGAAATTATGAGGGCACATTACGACCCAAAAAATCCAGAGACTTTTACACCGGCAATACAGTTGGCAATCAAGGAAAACGTAATGCCAAACTACTTAAACCGAAAAACA
>JAFQDD010000008.1 GCA_017416145.1 Spirochaetaceae bacterium
GGAGAGAGAAAACCCATTTTTTTCGATAAAACGGGTTTTCTCTCTCCACACCTCTCTCTTTCCCAAAAAAACGACCAGAGAGTTTGCCACTCTCTGGACTCTGGGCTACTAGGTTGGTTCTGAATTTAGAGTTATTTCCTTACGTGCTAAGATGATGTCAGGAATGGCTCTACGAGCATTCCGTGTGTACACAGTCACTGTGCGAAGTCGAAGTAAAGTGTGTTGACTCTACGTCGAGAATAACTCTACAAACATTCAGCGATTTGAATAATAACAATCATTTCGGAATATTACTTTCCCAATTCATCACACAACAAAATTAGGCCTTCTACCATTGCTTTGTGTTCTTCTGGTGCAATTCGGGCGTATAAAGTTTCTGGGGTGTCGTTTTCCAAAACTGGTACTTTTTTTTGCAAAAGGATTTTTCCTGTGTCGCAACCAGCATCCACCAAGTGGATAGTACAACCGCTTTCCTTCTCTTTTGCAGCCAAAACTGCTTCGTGAACATTGTGACCCCACATTCCAACACCGCCGAATTTTGGTAAAAGTGCTGGGTGCAAGTTGATAATTTTGTTTGAATATTGGTTTACAATATCCCCAGACAAAACGGTTAAAAATCCTGCAAGAACGATAACTTCTATATCATTTTCTTTACAAAGTTCTAAAACTTTGTTTGAAACTGCCAGTCTTTTTTCTTCGATTGTGGCTTTTTCTGCAATTTCTTTTCCCATAACAGAATAAGGACTTGCGATTTCTGTTTTGATATTTGCATTTTTTCCTCGTTCAAGGGCATAAGCATTTTTTGAACTAGAAACCACAAGAGAAATTGTATATGGACAATCCTTTTTGTGTGCAATTTCGTAATCAATTAGAGCCTGAAGATTTGTTCCACCACCAGAAACCAAAACCGCAGTTTTAATTTTATTCATACTCTTTAACTCCGTTTTGTATTCCTCAAAATTACAAGATGTATTTTGACAAGTCTTGGTTTTGAACTACGTCTTTTAGTTTTTCATCAACGTAAGATGCTGTAATTTCGATGGTTTCACCAGCGTGTTCATCGGCCTCAAAAGATAAATCTTCCAAAAGTGTTTCCATAATTGTGTGAAGACGTCTAGCACCAATGTTTTCAACTTTTTGGTTTACATCAGCAGCAAGAGAACTTAATCTATCAATTGCTTCATCTGTAAATTTGATAGTAACATCTTCTGTTTCTAAAAGGCTTGTATATTGTTTTGTTAAAGCGTTTTTTGGCTCTGTTAAAATTCGTTTAAAATCTTCTGCACTTAAGGATTCAAGCTCCACACGAAGTGGGAAGCGACCTTGTAATTCTGGAATCAAATCACTTGGTTTTGAAACATTAAAAGCACCAGCTGCAATAAAGAGAATGTGAGTTGTATCAATTACGCCAAATTTTGTGTTTACGTTTGAACCTTCCACGATTGGCAAAATATCCCGTTGAACACCTTCTCTAGAAACATCTTGACTACCGCTTCCGCTACCTTTCGCTGCAATTTTGTCGATTTCGTCAATAAAAATGATACCCATTTCTTGAACACGGTTTCTAGCTTCTTCAGCAACTTTGTCTGGGTCTGTCATTTTATCAAGTTCTTCTTCCAAAATGATTTTTCGAGCTTCTGCTATTGTAACGTTTTTCTTGCTTGAACGAGGACCAGAAAGCATTGTTGCAATTCCTTGCATTGCACTTTCCATGTCTTCCATGTTTCCACCAGCAAAAATCTCGAAGGTTGGCATTTTATTTCCGCGGGATGCCACAACTTCTACAGTTCTGTCTTCTAGCTTACCTTCACGAAGCATAACTCTAAATTTTTCCCGAGTTTCTGCCATATTTCCCTTGTCAGCTTCGTTTTCAGCTGGAAGGTTTTCTGGATTTTGAACTGGAGCTTGTCCCATTCCAAAAAATGTTTTTTTCTTTTTTGTGTCTTTTCCGCTGCCTGGTAAAAGTAAATCTAGCAAAGCATCTTCAACTTTTTCTTCGGCTTTTACTCGTAAATCTTCTTGCATTTCAGATTTTACCATTTTGTAGCCAACAGCCATTAAATCACGAATCATAGATTCCACATCACGGCCAACGTAACCAACTTCTGTATATTTTGTAGCTTCAACTTTCAAAAATGGTGCCCCGCAGAGTTTTGCAAGACGACGAGCAATTTCAGTTTTACCAACACCAGTTGGCCCAATCATTAAGATATTTTTTGGAGCAATTTCATCTCTAATATCTTCTGGCAACTTTAAGCGACGAGTTCTGTTTCTAAGGGCAATAGCCACAGATTTTTTTGCTTTTTGTTGACCTACAATGTAAGTATCAAGTTTATTTACAATTTCTCTTGGAGTTAAATCTTCAAGAGCTTGTTTTTTTTCTGCTGTAGTTTCCATATTCTTATAAATCCTATAGTTCTTCAACTGTAATGTGATTATTTGTGTAAATACAAATATTTCCTGCAATTTTTAAGCTTTTTTCAGCAATTTCTTTTGCAGAATAATTTGATGATTCAAGATAAGCCAAAGCTGCTGAGTATGCGTAATTTCCGCCAGAGCCAATAGCCAAAACATCATTTTCTGGTTCAATAACGTCACCATTTCCAGAAATCAAAAGGATTTTGTCCTTATTTGCAACCAAAAGCAAGGCTTCAAGATTTCTAAGAGCTTTGTCTGTTCTCCACATTTTTGCAAGTTCTACAGCAGCTCTTGTAATATCTCCGTTATATTCCCCAAGTTTTGCTTCAAACTTGTCAAAAAGGTTAAAAGCGTCTGCTGTAGCCCCTGCAAAGCCAGTTAAAACTCTGCCTTCATACATTCTTCGCACTTTACGGGCATTTCCCTTCATTACAGTATCGCCCATTGTAACTTGTCCGTCACCAGCCATAGCCACGTGACCATCTTTTTTTACTGCAATAACAGTAGTACTTCGTACTTTTTCGTAAGACATCTATCATTCCTTTCCGTGTGGATGTGCACGGTTATATATTTCTATCAGCTTTTCTGCTGTAATATGCGTGTATCGCTGAGTGGTGGAAATACTGGAGTGACCCAAAAGTTCTTGAACAACTCGAATATCCGCACCGTTGTTTAGCATTGTTGTGGCAAAAGTATGCCGAAATGCGTGGGGATTCATGGGCTTATTCGTTCCTTCAATAGAAGAATATCTACCGATAATATAACGAATTCCACTAACGCTTAAAGGTTTTCCCTGTTGATTTACAAACAAAATCCCCTTATCATCTGTAACCTTTACCCTTTCTTTTCGCTCTGCAATATAAAGTTTTAGAGCCTCTTTTGCTTCCTTTGAAAAAAACACATAACGCTGCTTTCTTCCCTTTCCGAAAACCAAAGCCGACTCAAAATCAGAAGAAATATCCTTTAGTTTTAAGCCCTGAATCTCTGAAACACGACAGCCAGTTGAATAAAGGGTTTTAAAAAGTGCTTCATCTCGACTTGGCCACAAAAGCTCAGTTTCCTCAGGTTTATTGCAAAGCTCAGTAACTTCATCCTTTGTCATAAAGCGAGGTAACTTTTGGGGATTTTTCAAAGTCTTTACTTCAAAACTAGGGTTAATACTAATATACTGAAGTCTTTTGCAATAGGCAAATAAAGATTTAAAAGCTGATATAAATCTGTTTACCCGAGCTGGAGAAAAATTTTTTCTAACAAGAAAACTTACAGAAGTTCTCAAATCCTCTGTGGTAATTTCCGCTATAGAAAAACTTTCCTTTCCGTATTCTTTACCGTAGAGGGAAGAAAGATTTTTCCCAAGCAACTCTAAATCAGTTTTGTAAGCCAAAACCGTATTTTCAGAGAGCTTTTTTACAGATTCTATATAAACTATAAATTCTTCTACAACGCTATTATAATCAGTTTTCAACTTCTTCGCCAGCTGTGTGCAAATATGTACAATCAGGATTTATACAAGATTTAAATGATCCATGTTTTTTGTCGTATTTTTCAACCATAAACCAACCACATTTTGGACAATATTGATCAATTGGCTTAAAGTGAGAAATAAAATCGCAAGTTGGATAATTTGTACATCCGTAAAAAGACTTTGATTTTCCCTTGTTTTTACGCTCTACAATTTCCCCATTACATTCAGGACGAGGACATTTTGCCAAAGGAATTGATTTTGTGTTGTGACAAGCTGGGAAACCAGAACAAGCCAAAAAGTAACCAAAACGACCAAGTTTTTTTAGCATAGGTTTTCCGCAAAGTTCACAAGTTTTGTCAGTAACCTCGTCCATAGAGCCTTTTACGCTTTCCAAAGTAGACATAACTTCGTCCACATGATTTTTGAACGGAAAGAAAAAGTCGCCCATCATTTTTGGCCATTCTACTTTGCCTTCTTCCACTTCATCTAGTTTAGACTCAATTTCTGCGGTAAAGTTTTCGTTTATCACATCTGGGAAAGAATCCACCAAAATATCGTTAATCATCTTTCCAAGAGGAGTTGGCACAAACTGTTTGTTATTTCTACTGATATAATATCTATCTAGCAAAACAGAAATAATTGGTGCGTAAGTTGAAGGTCGTCCAATCCCCTTTTCCTCTAGAGTTTTTACAATAGAAGCATCAGTGTATCTTGCAGGTCCAGAAGTAAAATGCTGTTCTGGAGAAAAATCTGTAGCCTTAAGCTCTTCCCCAATTTTTAAACTAGGAATTGACCCTGTGATTTCTTCCTTTGAAGAAAGAAGTTTCACCACATTGTAAAAACCTTTTTCTGTAACTTTTGTAGAAGAAACTCGGAACAAAGCCTCATCTGCTTTAATATCAACACTGGTAGTTAAACATTTTGCCCCCTTCATTTGGCTAGAAACAAAAGCTTCCCAAATCAATTGATACAAGCGAAGTTCATCCCGTGATAAAAATTCTTTTACGTAATCTGGAGTGTATTCAGTGTAAGTTGGGCGGATTGCTTCGTGGGCATCTTGAGCTTTTTTACCAACTGCGTATTCCACAGGTTTTTCAGGTAAATCATTTGGAAAGTTCTTCCCAATCCAAGAGCGAACATCTTCAAGGGCAGAGTCTGAAATACGCACAGAGTCTGTACGCATGTAAGTAATCAAACCAACTCGCTTTGAGCCAATGTTTACACCTTCATAAAGTTTTTGAGCAATTTGCATTGTTTTTTTGGAAGTAAAACCAAGTCTTGTAGCAGCAGATTGTTGCAACTTAGAAGTTGTAAAAGGGGCTTTTGGTTTTACATTACGTTCGCTTTCTTTTATATCAGAAACAACGCACTTTGCATTTTTTATAGCTTCAATGATTTTATTTACATCGTTTTCAGATTTTAGCTCAGGTTTCTTTCCTTCGTATTGAACAAGTTGAGCTTTGCAATTAGATTTTCCCTTTGCAAAAGTAGCTTCCAAAGTCCAATATTCCTCTGGAATAAACTCTAAAACCTCTTTTTCCCGCTCACAAATTAGTCTTAAAGCCACAGATTGCACACGACCTGCAGAAAGTCCGTTTTTTACCTTCACCCACAAAAGCGGAGAAAGATTGTATCCCACAAGTCTATCCAAAACACGACGAGCTTTTTGAGCGTTTACCTTTTCTTCATCAATTACAGATGGATTTTTAACAGCTTCTTTTATGGCAACGGGAGTAATTTCATTAAACACAATTCGTTGAATCGGAGCCGAAGTTTTTCCAACAAAAGCGTTGTTCAAGTGCCAAGCAATAGCTTCTCCTTCCCGGTCATTATCACTTGCTAGAAGAACAAGAGTAGATTTTTTTGCTTCCTTTTGCAAATCCTTCAAAATAGCAGCACGGCCTCTAACAGTTATGTACTCAGTCTGAAAATTATTTTCTGGATCAATAGCAATTCTTGATTTTGGCAAATCAATTAAGTGTCCCATAGAGGCCTTTACAGTGTAACCAGCACCCAAATACTTTTCTATAGTTTTTGCCTTAGCAGGAGACTCTACCACAACCAAAACAGATTTTTTTGCTTTTGTGCTCTTAGCTGTGCTTTTTGCTCCCTTAGAAGTTTTTTTAGCAGCTGCTTTTGTTTTTGTAGTACTTTCTTCTGCTTTACTTTTGCTAACTTTTTTTTCAAGTGTTGCCATTGTCATCCACCTTAAAAACTAAACTCATTTTGAATTATATATTTTCCGCTTTCCAAAACCACATCCGCAGAATCCGTAACAATCGCACCTTCTGCAATATATTCTTCGATTCCACGAATAATTCTAGAACCAGCTTTTTTCTTTTTATTTTTCGTTTCTAGATTCACACTAGAAAAATGATTATTTCCAGAAAGGATTTTTGCATAACCCAAAGACACAGGATGAAAAAATACATCCCGATTTTGATCTAAGGCGTAATCCACCGTAATCAAAGACCCAGATTTTTCTAGAGCTTCAATCACCATAACCCCAATAGAAACCCCACTTATCAAACGATTCCTCTCTGGAAAATGATAAGCCAAAGCAGGAGTTCCTAGTGGATATTCACTTAAAACACAGCCACCAGAACGTAAAATACGACCTGCAAGAGATTTATTTCCAGAAGGATATATCGTATCTATCCCAGAGCCTAAAAAAGCCACTGTAGAACCGATTTCCCCTTGCTCAGATTCCACTGCCAAAGCCCCCTTGTGAGCCGCAGCATCAATTCCCAAAGCAAGTCCAGAAACCACAGTTCCACCTCTTTCAGCCACAGCTTCTGAAAAATCAAAAGCGGCTTTCATCCCCTCAGTATCAGGATGGCGAGTTCCCACCACACCAACACAAGGTTTTTTCAGACAACCAATATTACCTCGATAATACAAGGCAAAAGGAACAGGTTTAATTTCTTTCAGCAAAGGAGGAAAATCCTCATCCAAAACAGACACAATATCAATTTTATATTGTTCCATCAATGACAAATCTTTTTCCACCTGCTTCAAAAGCAAATCAGGATTCCATTGAGTTTTATCCAAATTCTTTCCAGAAAGTTTTTTTAACTCTTCTATAGAAAGTAATGCAACCTTAGACAAATTGTCAAGATTATTCAACAAGACAATCTTTTGACCACAGGATAAAAAACTCATCCGAGACAAGGCAACAACCAAATCTCTTTTATGCGTCATACATAATATCCATTACGATTTTTTTATTTGCTTCAGCCTCAGCCCTAGTTTCATCAGAAGTTGTAGTAGCAATTATTCTATCATACATATCAATAGCTAACTGAAATTCATAATTAACATAATAAGCCCGAGCCAAAACAAACATAGCATCAGTATCCTTTGTTTCGATTGTTAAAAATTTCTCCAACAAAGGAATAGCCTTTGCACTTTTACTTTTATCAAACTCAAAAACATACAAAACAGCCAAACCATACAAAGCTCGAGTATAAGTTGGATTTAGCTCAATAGCCCGAGAATAAGCACTTTCTGCCAACTTCAAATAATTTTCCCGTTTTGACAAATCCCCAGTTGCACCATAATCCAAAGAAGCATCCGCCATATAACCAGCACACAAACCCACATAATAATACAAGTTCGGATTTGCAGGATAATACATTATAGCCTTTTCAAAAGCAGCCAAAGCATCACCATACATTCCCTCGTCCAAATAACGAGAGCCAAGGATTTTCCACCAAATTCCAGTTTGCTGCTCCGCAATCATAATATCATTGATTCTATTTTCATATTTTCCGATAGCATCTTTTAATTCATCCACAGTAGTTGGAGAACTCACCCCTTCTTCCATAGCTTGAAGACGTTTAATCTGATTATAACTTTTACCACAAGACACAAAAATCAGAGAAACGATTAAAAAACAACACAAAATATAAAAAGATTTTTTCATAAAATACCTCATATTAAATTATATATCTTAATTTCAATTTTTTTTAAAATATATTCCAAAATTTTATAATAGGTCAATATTTTTTTATGGAGCAACCCACTTCCCAGTGAAAACCTGCTATTCGGGGTTCCGCAGGGAAATCCCTGCTCCATTCCAAGCCACCTTGTGCCTTGGAACGGCTTCGCCGCCCCTACTATCAGGGCTAGGCTTCTACAAAACCTATTATTTTTCCTCTTTCTCAAAAAATTCCTTATGAAAATCCTTTAACTCAGAATTATCCACATGGGTATAAATTTGAGTCGTTGCCAAATCTGAATGTCCCAATAATTGTTGTACACTCCGTAAATCAGCACCACCTTGCAAAAGATGAGTTGCAAAAGAGTGACGCAAAGTGTGAACCTTACTTTCAACCCCAGCCAAAGCCTTAATTTCTTGAAAACGCTTCCATATTCCCTTTCTGGAAAACTGCTTCCCCTGATAATTCACAAAAACAAAGGGTACATTTTTTCGACCGACAATTTTTGGACGTTCTTCTTCTATCCATTTTGTAAGCCAAATTTTTGCATCCTCTCCAAAAGGCACAAGACGCTCCTTATTCCCCTTTCCCAAAACAAACAAAATTCCTTCTTTTAAATAAATATTTTGAAGCAATAGTCCAGAAACTTCACTAATTCTAAGCCCAGAAGAATAAATTATTTCAAACAAAGCTCTATCCCGAATCCCAAGAGAAGTTGAAACATCAATCGAAGCAAGAAGAGTTTCCACTTCATCTACAGAAAGAACTTTTGGAATTTTAATTGATTTTCGAGGTCGTTCTAGCAAAAAACCAAGATTTTCCTTCCAGACTCCCAGTCTCACAAGATAACTTCCAAAAGAACGTATAGCAGAAATTTCTTTTGCCACAGTTGTTTCGTCAGACTGAGTTTGTCTTGTTACAAAAAAAATCATTAAATCTTGGATGGAAAGATTTTCTAAATCAAGATTTTTTTCTAAAAGCCAATTTGTAAAGATTTTTATTGATATGAGATAAGTTTCAGAAGTGTTTTTAGACTTGCCCTCAACAGTTATCAAATCATTATGATAACCGTTGAGGAAAGAAGAAAACTTATTTTTTTCCAAGGTTAATGTGATTTCCTCGGTTTCTCAAATAAGTTGGAGTGTTTATATCATCCATAGGATTTTGTTGACCTGTAGAAAGTCCAGAACTTCTACTTTGTTCAAGTTCTTTAAATTCCTTTATAGAAACAAAATCACTTTTTGAGGCAGAAGTAGCAGTTTTTTGAGGAGGCACAACAGCACTAGCTTGATTTGTTGGCTTATTTTGATAAAGCAAATCTTCGATTGTTGTAACCGAAGAAGTATCATCGCCTTCAGAAGGGAAACCTGTAGCAATTACAGTAATCATCACTGTATCTGTCATTGTAGGGTCTACAGTTGTTCCGTGAATAATCAAAACATTTGGATCTGCTGTAGAATTGATAATATTGATAGCTTCTTCCACTTCAATAAGACTTAAATCTTCCCCACCAGTAATATTGATAAGGATATTTTTTGCACCTTCAATATGAGAATCTTCTAGAAGAGGATTATTTATGGCGTTTGTGGCAGCATCAATAGCTTTGTTATCACCATGACCAATACCAACACCAAGAATCGCATCCCCCTTGCCTTCCATAGTTGTTTTTACATCAGCAAAGTCGATATTTACTTCACCAGGTTTTGTAATCAAATCAGAGATTCCCTGTACACCTTGACGCAAAACATCATCTGCAAGTAAAAATGCTTGTTTAATTGGGGTACGTTTGTCTACGATTTTTAACAAATGTTGATTTGGAATCACAATTAAAGTATCAACTTCTTTGTGGAGTTTTTCGATACCAATTTCTGCAAGAGACATTTTGTTTTTGCCTTCAAAGTTGAAAGGTTTTGTAACAACACCTACAGTTAACGCACCTTGTTCTTTTGCAATTTTTGCAATAATTGGAGCAGCACCTGTACCTGTTCCACCGCCCATTCCAGCGGTAACAAAAACCATATCAGCACCTTTTAGCACATTTGCAATAGCATCAGAATCTTCTACAGCGGCCTGTTCACCAACTTCAGGTTTTCCACCAGCCCCTAATCCACCTGTTAATTTAGATCCAATTCCGATTTTTTCTTTTGCATTAGAGTCATTCAATGCCTGTAAATCTGTGTTTGCTACGATAAAATCTACGTTTTCAAGTCCAGCAGAAATCATTCTGTTTACAGCGTTTGAACCACCGCCACCAACACCAATTACTTTAATAATAGTTGGACTAATTGTCTTTTTTTCTACAACTGAAAATTCCATAATATTAGTTCCTCCACCCAATTTACTAATTTATGTCAAATTTTTTATACAAATTCCTTAAACCATTCTTTGATGGCAGTTAAAAAGGTATTCTTCTTTTTATCACTTTCCTTTCTAGTTTGTAAAGTACCGTGACTTTTTGCATTTGCAACCACAAGACCAACTGCAACGGCGTATTCAGGAGCTCGATATTCTTCTTGCAATCCACCAAAATTGGCAGGAATCCCGATACGAACATTTCTCGTATCAAAAACCTCTCCAGCAACTTCAACGATACCAGGAAGTAAAGCTCCGCCACCACATAATATTACATTTCCCGATAGCTTTCTATCTTTGACTGTGGCACCAATTTTATCTCTAACCATAGTAAGAATTTCTTCTACCCGTGGTTGAATATAACTACACAAATCATGGCGAGTTATAGCTTCTGGAGGTCTTCCCCCAAGACCTGGGATAATAACTTCTTCCACTTCATCAAGCAAAGCTTCATAACAACAACCAGAAGATTTTTTTATTCGCTCTGCACTTTCAAAACTTATACCTCGAACAACAGAAATATCATTTGTTACAGTAGCACCGCCTAAAGGAATTGATACAGAACAAACAGGAGCTCCATCAGTAATAACCAAGGCATCAGTTGAACCACCACCAAGGTCAATAATTATTGAACCAAGATCTCTTTCTTCTTCTGTAGTAATTGCTTCTGCTGCTGCCAAAGTTTTTAGGCGAATATCCTCCACATCAAACTTTGCTCTTTTTATACATCGAATAAGATTTTGTATAGAAGTTACTGCAGCTGTAACAATATGAACTTCAGCTTCAAGTCGAACTCCCACATTACCTAGAGGACTTTTGATTCCTTTTTGTCCATCAATCGTATAAGTTTGTGGGATTACGTGAATAATTTGACGAGCCATATCAATTGGAACAGATTTTGCTGCTTCCAAAACCCTTTCTATATCACGTTGTGAAATCTCTTGAGTTCCCTTTCCGTTTCCTGCAACTCCAACAACACCTGTGGAGTTCATACTACTAACTTGAGAACCACCAATAGCTGTATATACAGAAAGAACTTCATGCCCAGCCATCATTTCAGCAGCTTCAATAGCAGCAGTTACAGAGGACATTGCAGCTTCTAAATTTATAATTGCACCATTGCGTAAACCGTTTGAAGGTGATTTTCCAACTCCTGTTATTTGCAATTCACCATTTTCTGTGAATACGCCGATTACAGCTCTAACAGTTGATGTACCTATATCAAGCCCTACAATTGTTTCGCTCACTTATAAATCCTCCAAAAAAACTACTAATAACTATAAATTACAAAAAATCGCCAACAAAATCAACCTTATGATTTTTTATATGAAATTGTACCGTATCTCATATCAACCTCTGTTACATCAGGATCTACGGATTCAATCACATCTAAAACAACCATCATATATTGCAAAGTTTCTTCACCAAAAGATCTATCCACTAAAAACTTTGTATGACTTTGTAGAGGATAAAGCATCAATTCATATCCATCATAATCTGTTGGAACAACTCTAATTTCTGATAAAGCAGCAAAATAGGCTGGATTTATTTCCCAAATTTCTTCAACTTGTTCCAATAAAGTACGATATTTTGCAGGAATTCTCATTCCCTCTGAAACTGTAGCAAGTTCAATACCAGTAATTAAAGGCATTGAAGTAGATGGCATTTTGTTGCCAACAGAAAAAATTACACCATTTTTATCAATCTGAATTGGAACAGTTTTTCCATCAATATTTACAAGAGAACAACAAACTGGAGTTCTCTCATTGATTTTCACTAATATTTGGTCTGGAAATTTCTTTTCAACGGAAACAGTCTCAATAGCAGCATTACTTGCCAATTTTGAAGCGAATCCAGCTGTATCAAAACCCATCCAAGAAACTGAACCTGTTATTCCACCTTCTAGTAGCAAATCCTCTGCTTGAAGAGATGACAATCCAGAAAAAGTAATTTTTGCAGTAGATAAACAAGGCATAACTACAGTATATATTATAGCCTCAACAACCAAAAAAACAGACAAAACAATAACTAAAATCTTTAAAATTTTTGCTTTATTGTCATTTTTTTCAGTTGTATAATAATTCTCCATACCTGAATAAATATAACTATCACTCATATATCATCTCCGAAGCATTTTCGTATTTTGAAATATTAATTATTATTCCACAAGTAATTAAAGTCATAAGCATAGATGAACCACCATGGGAGAAAAATGGAAGTGGGATACCTGTTGAAGGCAAAGCTCCACAAACAACTCCACAATTCATTAGAGATTGAATAACAATGATTGTTCCACAACCAAAAGCTAACAAACTTCTAAAAAAATCATCACAACTTATGGCAATTTTGTAAACTTTATAGGCGAAATAACCTAATAAAGCAAAATATCCTATGATTCCAATAAATCCCATAGCTTCTGCCCACCCTGCAAATACAAAGTCAGCGTGAACTTCTGGAATAGATTTTATTTTCTCAAGACCAGTTCCCATACCCTGCCCCCAAAAACCTCCAGCACTAATTGCAAGTTTTGAAGCATTAACTTGGTAGTTAATTCCTTGAATATCAAACTCAGGTCTTAAAAAGGCAATCAATCTTTCAACCCGATATGTTTTCAAAAAAATGAATATAATTGCGACTGGCACAGAAAATACCAAGAACACACCAAACCATTTAAATGAAACACCAGCAATAAAAAAGATTAGTAAGCCTAATCCTAGAATAATCATAGATGTTGCATAGTCATTTTGTTTGATAATAATAAAAATAAAAGCGAATAAAACCACTAAAGCTTGACTTATGCAAGTTGCAGCATCATTGATTCTATCCTTTTTTTTATCAAACAAGTTGGCTAAAAAAAACACAAGTACAACTTTTGCCACTTCTGAAGGCTGAAAAGTGTGAGAAAAGATTTTTATCCATCTTTTTCCACCATTTTTCTCAAAGCCGATTACTGGCAAAAAAGGTAACAAATTTAAAACGATAGTTACAAGCAAAATCATCAAGGTAAATTTTCTTACCATATCAAGATTTATACAACTCATAACCATCATACAAATCAATCCCAAAACAACAGAAAACATTTGTTGCTTTAAGAAGTGAGTAGCTCCAGAATGAACCCGAAGTCCATAATCAGAAGAAGTAAAATACAAGGTAACAAGTCCAAATCCCAACAACAAAATAATTGAGATTACCAACCCTGTATCAGTCTTTTTTGAATTTACAGGACGTTCCACCACAAAGTGATTAAATTTCATTTTTAACCACCTTAGCAGCTAGTTTATCCGCAATTCTTTCTAATTTTATGCCCCGAGACCCTTTAAAAAAGAATAAATCCCCAGATTTTGCACATTTTTCTAACTTTTCAGTTAATTCAAAAACGCTTCCATCATCATAGGATTCAAGACTTTCTAATTCTACCAAAAGATTTTTGGCATTTTTTATTTCTTTAGCAATAAAATAACCATAACTCATTTCTTTTCCAACAAAAATAATTTTGTCAATATTTTGATTTACAGCTATTTCCCCAATTTTTTCATGTAAAGCTTTGGAATCAGAACCAAGTTCTAGCATATCTCCAAGAACAAAAGTTTTTTTTCCAGAAACTTCTAGTTTTCCATAAAAATCAATAGCAGCAGCCATTGAATCAAAATTTGCGTTGTAGCAATCTTTTACAACTGTAAAATCTCCTTGGATAATGTTACTTCTGTCTCCAAGAGGTTTCACTTTTTCAATTCCAGTTTTTATTTCATTTGCAGAAAGTCCCAATTTTTCACCGAGGAAAACTGCACTTAAAGCATTTGAAAAATTATATTTTCCAGCTAAAGCCAAGTTAATATTTACATTTTCATAATTAAAAGATGTTCCTAAAAGTCCCAAATCCTCTACAGAGGAAATTTTTGATGAAGATTTTTCACCGTATGTAAAAATTTTACCTTTTTGGACATCTTGCAAAAAACTTGCATATTCATCATCTTCTGGTACAAAACCTACAGATTCATCGTTAAAATTGTAAAAAATATTTTTTTTCTCTTTAGCGATATTATCCTTTGTGCCGAGAATACCAATGTGGGCAGTTCCAATATTTGTGATAATTGCAAAATTTGGAAAAAGAACGTTAGCAAGTTCTTTTATTTCATCCACTCGGTTCATTCCAAGTTCAAAAACTCCGATTTCGTGTTCCTTTCTGATATTAAAAACAGACAAAGGAAGTCCTGTTTCTGAGTTAAAATTACCTTCGGTTTTTATCACATTATATTTTGTTTCCAAAACGCTAGAAACCAATTCTTTAGTGGTTGTCTTTCCGTTAGAACCTGTAATTCCAACCTTTATCAATTTTGGAAATTTTTTCACATAAAATGCAGCGGCTGCTTGTAAAGCGTATAAAGTATTTTCTACTGTGATAACAGTTGCTTTATTTTCCACTAAATGGGAATATTTAGCCTTATCTAAAGACCAAACTTTTTCATCTGCCACAATTACAGAAGCACCATTTTCGATGGCTTTTCCTATAAATGTGTGACCGTCTTGAAATTCTCCAAGTAAAGGGAAAAATGCTCCATTAGACTTCACATTTCGGCTATCAGTTGCCACCGAAAAGACACCTATACAATCTTCTTGTGGTGCATAAGCAACTTTTGCCTTTGTTGAGAAAATCAATTCATCTAATGTTAGAAGCAACGCTTCATTTTTATTCATTTTTTTATTTTTTTCCTACTTCAACTCGCACAATTTCATCACTTTCTGCAAGACGCATTCCGTATTCAGAAACTGCAATTTTTTCGATTCGCTCAGAACTTGATAACATCCCAATTTCGCTAACAAGTTTTTTATTTTCTTCAATCAATTGATATTGAGTCTGTTCCAATTCAGAAACTTCTTTTTCTAAAGACGCATATCTTTGAGTTTCTAAATTTGCCAAAGCCAACAAAACTGGAATACTTGCAGCCAATATCAAAGTTCCAAAGTTTTTTACAAATCCTGACTTTTTTTTCATACTTCTACTCCAATAACAAAATAGTTAAAGTTTTCGCAAAACTCTAAGTTTTGCACTTCTAGAAGGAGAATTTTCAGCAACTTCACTGTCGCTTGGTCCCACAGGCTTTCGTAAAATCAATTCAGCCTTAGGTTTTCCCCCACAATTACATATCGGTTGTTCTGGAGGGCAAGTACACTTTTTTGCCCAATCCTTAAACATATTTTTAACTATCCTGTCTTCAAGCGAGTGAAAAGTAATTACACCCAATTTTCCACCAGGTTTAAGATTTTTAAATGCATTTTCCAAAGCCAAAGGCAATCGGTCTAACTCACCATTTACAGCAATTCTAAAAGCTTGAAAACTCTTTGTTGCTGGGTGAATATTTCCGTGGCGATATTGAGCTGGAACTGCACCGTAAATTATGTCTGCAAGAACTTTAGAAGAAGCAATTTTGCTCATTTTTCTGTGTTCCACAATGGCACGAGCAATTCTTCTGCTATAACGCTCTTCCCCATAATTAAAGATGATATTTGCAAGTTCTTCTTCTCGCTTTGTGTTTACCAAAGTTTCAACAGATTCCCCTGCATTTGGATTAAGCCGCATATCAAGAGGCTCATCATACCTAAATGAAAATCCCCGACCACTTCTTTCGTAGTGAAAAACCGAAATTCCTAAATCAAAAAGAATTAAGTCCGGTTTTGGTAGATTTTCAGGATAATTTGCATAGAAATCGTTGAACCAGCCTGAATAAAAATTCATCCGATTTCCAAAAGGAGCTAACCTTTCTTTCGCTCGAGCCTGAATTTTACAGTCTGCGTCCAATCCGATTATCCGCAAATTTTCAAAACTACTTAAAAACGCTTCGGAATGTCCACCTTCTCCCAAAGTTGAGTCAACCATAAAACAATTTTTTTCAAATGGTTCACCAACAGGAGAAAGATATTTTAGTGTTTCTTGTAATAAAACTGGTGTATGGATAATTTCCATAAATTAGACACCCCGCTAAAAACATATATCTCGAAGACCTTCCGTAGCCTCAAGGAATGATTCTTCACTTTGTTCAAGATATTCCTTATAACGAGCTGAATCCCATAGTTCTATGTATTTATTGATACCTAAAACTACACAATCCTTAGAAAGTCCCGCATATTCACGTAAACTTTGGGGAATAGAAAGGCGACCTGACTTATCAAACTCAACTTCCTGAGCCGGAGCAACCAAACGTCTCACAACAAGACGAGCTTTTGGATCAAAAGGTGAAGCAGATTCCATCAGTTTGGATGATAAATTTTTCCACTCTTCTGGAGTATAAAGCCATAAACAGCGGTCTAAAGCTTGGGTGATAATGAGAACATTGCCTGTAATTTCTTGACGAAGTCTTGAAGGAAAAAGGATTCTACCCTTCTCATCCAAAGTGTTTCGATATTCACCAGTTAATAATTCCATACCACTATTTACCACTAATCTCCACTAATTCCCACCTATTTACTATTTTATCAACAAATTTATGAATGTCAATTGAAAATCCTCCCACTTTTTCGAAAACTGAAAAGTATCTTTACTTTTTACTATCACACTTGTATAGTAAGAAGTAAACTATGATAAACACCTACAACGAAACAGATTTACACAAATTTTTCAAAGAGAAATACGCAACGGAAAATCAGGGATTTACTGAAGTAAAAGTAAAAAACTATATTTGTGACATTTTCACAGAAGATTCTTCCATAATCGAAATACAAACCGGTTCTTTGTACAAATTAGTTCCAAAAGTTCAAGATTTAAGTCCTGATTATAAAATTAAAATTGTTTTTCCCTTTCCTTTTGAAAAATACATAGAAAACTATTCTGAAACTGGAGAATTATTAAGCTGTAAAAGAAGTCCAAAAAAGAACAGATGGATAAATATTTTTACAGAGCTTTTTGGAATTCTTCCGCTAATTTTAGAAAAGAAAGCTATTTTGGAAATAGTAGCGATTTCTATCAGCGAAAAAAGAATAAAAACAGAAAATCCAGTTCAAACAAAAAACAAAAGTAGAAGATTTTTAAAAAATTGGTACAAAACAGGAAAATCTCTAAACCAAATAATTGAAACAAAATGCTTTTCAGAAAAAACAGATTTTATCCAAATATTAAAAGAAGAATTTTCTACAAACAAAATTGATATGAATAATTTTACAGCCACTGATTTGAAAAAATATTTTACGAAAAGAAAATTGTATTTGGTGATTTCTTTATTAAATAAAAACGGAATAATTGAATTTACAAAAACTGAAAAAAATAAGCGATATTACAAACTTTGTGAAACAAATTAGAGACAAAAAAAAGCTACCAAGAAGTAAATTCTCAGTAGCTTTCATAAACTTATTTACGATTACCAGTTATCACTGATATCATCTGGATCACTATTTTCCATGTCGTACAAGTCTGTTACAGCACGTAAGTCATCCATATACATATAATATTGACCAAATGCGTATTCTGGATCACAGTCTACACGGAATCCAACAATGCGAAGTCCAGGTCTATCTCCCCAGAATGCACTTTGTTGAACGATACCACGCTTTCCATCTGGTGATGGTGGAATTGCAACTGTCAATTTCTTCCAACCAGAGAAAGCCAAACTTCCCATATATACTTCAAAATTGTTTCCAAAATAATCTTGTACTAATAGAGTTAATTTGTGAGATTGATTACGACCTGCAACCCAAACAGAAACAGTTTTTGTTACACCTTCGATTGGAATTGGTCGTGCAGCAGTGATATAAAATGTATTGATACCACGGCGGAAAAATTCAACTTTTACACCGTATACAGTATCATTTTCTGCATCAGCTACTTCTGCTGGTAGTTTGATTTGTTCTTGTTTTGCTTCTGCATCAAGATTTGAATATGGACCACCATCAAATAAACGACCACTAATAACTCCAACATCTGGAGAAATACGACAATTCCATGCACCTTCTCTTTCAAATAAGTCAAGAGAGATTTCACGTAAAGCTTGTGCTGCTGAATCAGCTCCAACAACTGATGGATCAGGTTCTGTTAGAGAAGAGTTCTGTGCAAACACAGAAACTGCTAAAAATAATACACATAATAAAGCAACTAATTTTTTCATTTTGCGCTACTTGCTCCCTCTGTTGATGAAGATTGAGATTCGAAATCAGGTTTTCTCAATTCGAAACCATCGTATACAAAGTTCATTGTATTTGTTGTATATCTAAATTGATCTAGATAGATTACAAAATCATCTACGAACTCTGATGCTGCAGAACGAATTCTGAATCCGATAAATGTAAGATTTTCTGGACCAGAACGAAGTCTAGATTGTTGTCTAATAGCTGTAGGAATTTGAATAACGATGTTTTTCCATCCTTCAAAATTCATCATTGTAGCTGGTAAAACGTGAACAACACTATTTGCATCTCGAACTAAAAGTTCTAGATAGTAGTTATAGTTTGCTCCCCAAGCCCAGAAATCAATTTGTGAAACTTGCCCTAGTAGAGGGATTTCATAGTTTTCACCTGTTTCTTTGCTAACTGGGTAAATTTCAAACCAGTTATCACCTTTTTTATCAAAGCGAACTTGAGCTCCAAAAACATAAGGTGTGCCATCGTCAGCAGTTCTATATGCACGTAGTGAATTTGGAATAGCCTCTACATATCCCATTTTTGGATATGTATCTTCTGCTGAATCACCAACATGGATAAATTTACTAGCCTGAACAGACCATTCCCAGTCCATTTCATCGGCTGTATCAAAGTTATCAATCAAAATAGTCTCAACGCTTTTTGAACTTGGTTGTGCTGCCACTGGCAAACATACCACAAAAGCTAGAAAGAGACATATAAAGATTATACCGCCCTTTTTCATCCAAAACTCCTTTTGAATACAATTTTCGATTTTATCAATTTAATCTTTGAATAATTATATTTCTTCATAGATTGTTTGTCAAACTCTTTATCGGCAAATTTTAACTAACTCTTGATTATTTTCATATAAATAAATTATATTATATATGCTTACTTTTAGATAGAAGTAAAATTCTATTATCATTTTATGAAGGAGTCGCTATGACTAGTTATAAGGAACTTGGCCTTGTAAACACAAAAGAAATGTTTGAAAAGGCTGTTAAAGGTGGATACGCAATCCCTGCTTACAACTTTAACAACATGGAACAAATGCAAGCAATTATTCAAGCTTGTGTTGAAACAAAATCTCCTGTAATCCTACAGGTTTCTAGTGGTGCACGTAAATATGCAAACCAAACTCTTCTACGCTACATGGCACAAGGTGCTGTAGAATACGCAAAAGAACTTGGTTGTGAAAACCCACAAATCGTTCTTCACCTAGACCACGGTGATTCTTTTGAACTATGTAAATCATGTATCGACATGGGATTCTCATCAGTAATGATTGACGGTTCTGGTCTTCCATATGATGAAAACGTAGCTCTAACAAAAAAAGTTTGTGACTACGCACACAGCCAAAAAGACTACGTAACAGTAGAAGGCGAACTTGGTGTTCTAGCTGGTGTTGAAGATGAAGTTTCTCACGAAGAATCTCACTACACAAAACCAGAAGAAGTTCAAGACTTCGTTTCAAAAACAGGTGTAGACTCTCTAGCAATTTCTATTGGTACATCACACGGACGCTGTAAATTCAAACCAGAACAATGTACACGCAATGCTGACGGTGTTTTAGTTCCACCTCCACTAGCATTTGATGTTCTAGAAGAAATCGAAAAGAAACTACCTGGTTTCCCAATCGTTCTACACGGATCTTCTTCAGTTCCAGTAGAATACGTAAAAGAAATCGAAAAATACGGCGGAAAACTAGCTGACTCTGTTGGTATTCCAGAAGAACAACTAAGAAAAGCTGCAAAATCTGCTGTTTGTAAAATCAACATCGACTCAGACGGTCGTCTAGCAATGACAGCTGCAATTCGCAAAGTATTCTGTGAATCACCAAGCGAATTTGACCCACGCAAATACTTAGGTCCAGCTCGTGAAGAACTAAAGAAACTTTATATGCACAAAAACATTGAAGTTCTAGGTTCAGCTAACCACCTATAATCTTTAGATTCATAGACGATAAACGCAACTTTTTGGAGAGCAATCTTCAAAGGGTTGCTTTTTTTTTGGCTACGTTCAACAGCCTATTCGGCAAAGGGATTGGAGTGGTTTGGCGAAAGCCAAAGTGTTTTTAGGGATTTTGGTGGAATTACAAAATATTTTGAGAAAAGTTTTTTTGGATTTTGGGGGAATTTTAGAAAAAGAGACCCTAAAAATACCGGAGCGCTTTGACGCGGAGCCACGGAAAGCCCGGTTAGTGGCTTTAGCCACTAACGCCCCAGATAAAAATAAATTTTATTATTGAAGTTTTGATTTTATTTTTGAGGAAAAAACATAAAGGCTAATTGTTCCTGCTACAAATAAAACTGTAAGAACTATTCCAAAGGGGAATAGGATTTTTGTGTAATAGATACTGTAAATTATTGCAGGTAAAGTAATTGCTAAAATTATTATCAAGGCAGAAATAAGAATCGCAATTTTTTTTGTAGTTTTTTCCACCACTGAAACAAGTAAATCCAAAGCGTATTCTTGTAAAAAAATCATAGTGGTGAAAAGTACTGGAACTACAAATAATAAGAAAAAGTCGAAATTATCATTTTTTGAGATGGTTTCATAAGGCAAAAATACACCGTAAAAACCGATTAGCATTGGAGTGAAAGATTTTAGTTTGAAAGTCCAGCTATCTTTTGAGAGTAAGAATAAAATCACTGCACAAATCAAAATTGGCACAAAAATTGTTGATAAAAAGTAATATGGAAAATTTGCAAATATGCTGTAAATTGGATTTCTATAGGCATAGGCTGTAAAAAAATCCACAAAGCAATATATTATTGAAATAATTATTCCAAATAATATCAAAAATCCTTTTGAAAATGTAGAATCTTCTAAATTTACGACATCAACAACGTCTTTTTTTTGATTTTTTAAAACTGAGAAAATAAAGTAAAAAATTGGTAATGCAAAAAATAAAAACAAATACATATGTTTAGGTTATCAAAAATTGGGGTAATAAACAAGAGGATTTTTTTTAAATTCAGAATGCAGAATTCGGAATTCAGATTTACCCACTTGCTCTGAATTCTGAATTCCGAATTCTTAATTAAATTTATCTTGTTGTGGTGATTTCTGTCCAAGCTTTTGTTAATCTGTCGATTACGTTTTGTGCAATGCTTAGTGAAAGATTTGCTTCTGCCATGGCTGTAGTTACGTCGTGAACATCAACAGATTCTGGGTCGATAACTAACCGCTGTGTAATGTCTGTAGAGGCTTGTTGTTTTTCGTTTACGTAATTTATGGCGTCTAGTAGATAGTTTTCAAAAGTAGAGTTAGATTTGCCTGTTTCTGTAGTTGTTTTTGTATTTCCAAAGCCAATGTGTCCTGGTTTTGGAGCAAGCATTTGATGTGATGATAAAATTTCTAAATTTGTGTTCATATTTTTCCCCTAACCTTCTTTCACGTTAAATCGTGTTATCTGAAAGTTTTCCCTATCTACAGTTTATATCAGTTATCTACCGATTTCAAGTGCTTGTTGGAACATATCCTTTGCACCTTGAATAACTGATGAGTTTGCTTCGTAGGCTCTAGAAGCTGAAATTAGGTCTACCATTTCGTCTACAATGTTTACATTTGGATATTCAACGTATCCTGCGTGAGGACCAGATTTGATTGCGTCTGGGTGGGTTGGGTCATAAACAAGACGACCTTCTGAAGTGTCTACTTGAATAGCAGAAACTCTTACACCACTTCCAGCTCCGTTATCATATTGTTCAGGAGTGTATACGCCACGATATTGTAAACCGTCTCTTGATTCTAGGATTACTGTGGAGCGTTGGAATTTTCCACCTTCTGGAGTTCTTGTGGTAGAAGCGTTGGCAATATTGTTTGAAATTACGTCTGTTCTTAGACGTTCAACACTCATTCCAGTTGCTGCAATATTTATACTTGTAAACATTCCCATGTTTGTTTTCCTCTTTAATATTTAGTTTTTGGTTTTGATTTTTAGTTTTTCAAGATTATTGAAGTGCAATTTTCATTTGTTGAAAGTGAAAATTTTGCATTTGTGTTAAAAGTTGATAATTTAACTGAGTTTTTAAGATTTCCATTGCTTCTGTTTCAGCATCAACATTGTTTCCGTTGGCTTTCGCAGTTGTAGCATAATCTAAAACCCTGCGTGGTTCTACATCTTGGTAATTTCTTGGAGTACTTGAAGATAAATGACGTTCATCTGAGCGGAGCATTTGAAAACTATCATCTGCGTTTTCTGCACTTTCAATAGCACGTTTTAGTTCGCTTTCAAAATTTACCACAGTTCGCTTGAAATTTGGCACTTCTGAGTTTGCTAGGTTGTTTGCACTAACTTGATAACGTAAAGTGCTAACGTCCATTGCTCTGTGTAATAAATCAACTGATCTTGAAAAACTGTTCATTAATTCCCCCTAAACCGAAGATTTCGGCTTAATATAAATTTCCCACATTTAAATCTTCGGATTTTGGAAAATAAAGTTTAGAGAAAAAGATGAAAAAAAACGCCATTTTCAAAAAAATGTATTAGAAATGAGAAAAATAATAATTTAATTATGAACTTTTATTTACATATTAAACACGGAATGCTCGTAGAGCCATTCCTGACATCATCCCAATCCCGTTACTTCGATTTCGCTCAGTAACCACATACCCACGGAATGCTCGAAGAGCCATTCCTGACCACCAATCCCAGTCACGTTACTTCGACTTCGCTCAGTAACCACATACCCACGAAATGCTCGAAGAGCCATTCCTGACATCATCCCCGTCACGTAAGGAATCAGCACAAAACATTCAGAACCAACATCCCCTGCCCAGAGTCCAGAGAGTGGCAAACTCTCTGGTCGTGCAAGGAAAGGTGGGGAGTATGAGGGGAGGAAAAACTACGCTTCGAAAGTAGTTGGTTTTCCTCCCCTCATATAGTTTACCAGCTTTCCAAAGCTGACCTAGCTATTTCTTAATAAGCTTATTCAACGCAGAAAGATTTTCTGGTGCCACATTTGATAAGGAAGCAGCAGCTTTATTTTCTTTTTGGATTGCATCGTAAACTTCTTGGCGGAAAACCTTTACTTCTTTTGGAGCTTCAACTCCAACTTTTACTTGGTCACCCTTTACATCAATAATTGTGAGAGTAATGTTGCCGCCAATGCAAATTTTTTCGTTAATTTTGCGAGATAGAATCAGCATTTGTTACTCTCCTTTTCCAAGAATATTGTGTTTGGTTGTCCATCGATTATCGCCTAAAACAACTTGTTTTGCAATACCAGTTTCTTTGTTGATAATAAGCGGACCTTGTAGGTTTGCAGTTACTGGGCTTCCGCTGGCTGGGATTGTGATAATTGCCATAACTGTAACTTTTGCAGGAGAATCGATTCCGATTGAAGCAAGAGTTCCATCATCAACATCAATTTCGTAGTCTTCACAAAATAGAAATGGATCTACAATCAAAAATGCAAGATTTTTTTCTTCTAGAGATTGAAGCCAAACAAATGGTTCGTACTCTGAATCAATTAGGGCAAATTTTTTGTATTCTTCAAAACCAATAATTCCTTCTGGAAGTGTTAGTTTTTGTTCATCAGTAATTGTAACTGTTCCAATTGCTTTTGTTTCAATTTCCATAGTTTATCCTCGTATATTTTTTTTGATACTAAATCAATTTTACTTCATGTAATTTAGAAGTGTGTTTGAATACATTTTTCCAGCGTTGCTTAAAGTTGCTTGTTGAACGTATTCAAGCATTTTCATATCTGTAATTGCTTCTGTTATGTCTAAGTCTCCTTCTCTTGAAACTTGGGCTGTGGCATTTAGCACGTTGGTTTCGGCTCTAGCAATATTTTGTAAAGCTCTTTCGTAACGTGAACCAACTTCTGCAAGGCGGGTTGTTAGATTGTCTAAACCGGCATCAAGACCACCGAGAACTTTACCCCCAATTGCTTCGTAATCACCTTGAATAAGGGAATCTCGGAGGGCGATTACAGTGTCGAATAGAGAGCCCCCTGAAACAGTTGCTGATACAGCGATATTGTATGGGGGACGTTGGGTAGAATCTTTGATTAGCCCAAGGTCGTATAAGGTGTTTCCGTTTCCGTCTTCTAGCCAAAGTTGATGAGAATCTGTTGTAGCAAGGTTTAAGCCGTTGGAAACTGGGTCTAGAGAAGCTTTTACGGCAACTCCAGCATTATTGATTTTTGAGATAATGGAATATACGTTATCTCCTTGCTTTAGGTTGATTTCTTTTCCATCAATCATAATTGAGCCATCTGCTGGAACAGTGTATGTTGTGGCATCTCGACCTGCAATAAGTTGTTGATTTTCTGCCCAGAAAACTTGGCTTCCTGGTGTTCCAGAAGTCATATAGGAGTTTTCATCAACTTCTACTTGGTTTGCATTTAATGAACCGTTGTATTTTACGCTGGTAATCATAGCAGAAGTGGCTCCACTAACTGGACCTGTTTCTACTTCAAAGGCTGTGCGGTTTAGGCTTGTTCCAGCAAAAATAGCGTTTCCTTCTGGACCGATGGCGTTAGCATTTTGTACAAGTTCTTTTAGTAGCTCGTCAACTTCCACAGCGATATTGCTTAAATCTTCTTTTGAGTAGATTCCGTTGGCACCTTGAACAGCTAATTCTCGGATTCGCTGCATAATATCCACAGATTGATGTATGTAACTTTCTGCCACTGTGTATTGGTCACGAAGAGTTTCAGCATTTTTTTGGAATTGTTCTGCCCGTGAAAGATATGACTGATAGCGAACTAAGTGCCCCGCAGCAATTGGGTCATCTCTAAGACTAGTGATTCTTTGTTGGCTTCCCATTTGTTGATTAACTTTGTTTAAACGAGATTCTGTTCTTCTTAGATTAAGTTGAACATCATTATTTGCCATATTTGAACTAACTCTTGTCATATTTATTTTATCTCCCAAAAAAGCTTTTTATCAATTTCTACTAATTATCTATTAAACTAAGCCGTTGATTACGGTGTCTAATAAATTATCCATAATGCTAATTAGTTTTGCGGCAGCATTATATCCGTGTTGGAACTTGATTATGTCTGCAAGTTCTTCATCAATATTTACCCCAGAAATTGAATCCCGCATTGTGCGTAAATCTGCCATAATTGCAGTTTGATTTTCTAGATTCATTTGGGCTTGTTCGCCTTTTAGACCAACATTTGTTACAGCGTCTGCAAAATAGTCGTCAAAGGTGTCTGCATTGCCAATCATCACTTTGGAATTACGCAAACTTGCAATTTCTAAAGCACTTGAAGCATCTCCAATTTCCACTGTTCCGTCTGAATTTGGCTTTGCAGCGGCTACAGACAAAACATCATTTACAATAGCTGGATTTACTTTCATATATCCAGATGGATTCATAACTGGGCTTACTGTGTATTGGGCATCTGCCAAAACATTTACAGCTGTTGGATTTTCAAAATCAAAAGCACCTTCTGGTCCACTTTCTGCTAAGATTCCAGAATATCCTGTTAGGAAAAATCCTGAATCTTCCACGTGGCGAATAACAAAGTCTGGATTGTCAGCAGAACTTGCTGTGCTTCCCTTTAGAACTAGGTTATTGTTTCTGTCTAAATAGGCTTTTACTTCACCGTTTGAATCGTTAATGCGATTGATAACAGTTTCTACTGTATCTGCTGCATAATATGGAATATCAATATTTCCATCGTGACCAGAAATTGTGATTGTACCTTCTAGCCCGATTTGTTGTTGAGGGTCAAGTTTGTTTGTTCCAGTTAAACGGAAAATGTATGAAGCATCTTCCACACCGTCGCCGTTTCTGTCGTAGCTACCAATTGCATTTGTAACAAAAGGATCTTCTACAAAGAAATCTAAACCAGTTGTGTTGTTTGCACCAACTGAGTTTCTGTGAATATCGTTTACCAAATCCATAAAGTTCATAGTCATTGTATCAAGGCTTTGTAGCTCGTTTCGTAAATCCACATCACGTAGTTCGATTAAAGCTCCAAGAGAACCATCGCTGATTTCTGCAACGGCTCTTGTATCAGCCCAAACAACTTTGTTGTAACCGCTGTTGTCCAAAACTGGTTCTGTATCAAGTTGACGAGCAACCTTTCCCTGAACCAAAACGTGACCGTCAATGTGTACCATAAACTCATCATTATCTCGAGTGTCTGTGGTTACATTTGCAATTGAAGAAAGTTTTTCTACCATCAAATCTCTTTGGTCGTACAAATCGTTTGGATGGTCGCCCATAGCTTCAGAGCGTTCAATTTCTTTGTTTAATTCTGCAATTCGAGTTGCGTAATCGTTTAATTGTTTGATTGTGGCGTCAATATCACCATTTAAAAGGGTTCCAATTCCTGCAAGGCTTTTTTGTCGTTGTTGAATTGCTTCTGCAAGAGTTTCACCACGGGTTACAACTGCTTGACGAGCTGCCTTTGTTTCTGGATAAAGAGAAAGTTCTTGCCAAGCTTCCCAAAATTTGTCCATATTTGTGCGAACAGAAACCTCTGCAGGTTCGTTGTAAACACCTTCTAACATAGAATAATATTGGCTACGAACTTCCCAGTAAGATTCAGAGCTAGACTGTGCCACAATGCGTTTTTCCAAAAGTTCATCTCTTACACGAGTAATGCTTTCTGCACTAATACCTTGACCAATTTGTCCTGCTGTTTCTGCACGAGACAAGTCTGGGCGATAAAGTGGGTCAAATTGTTTTAGATTAACACGTTGACGTGAATATCCTTCTGTATCAGCGTTTGAAATATTGTGTCCTGCAGTGCTAATAGCTGTACTTTGAGCCATTAAACTGCGTTTTCCCATTTCTATTCCTGCAAATGCACTAGCCATAATTTTCTCCTACTATTCCTTGCTTTGTCTTTTGCTCGTTTTACTCAAAAATTAACCTAATGTGTTTACCAACAATGATTCTGGAACCGGTCTAACAATATTTCCTGTTCTAGAATAAAGTGTATTTCTTCTAGTTGGAACAACAGTTTCAAAAATTCCTTGCAAAAAGTTTTTTGTAATTTCAATATATGTATTTAAAGAATCATTTTCGATTTTTGAAAAAACAAGTTTACGTTTCACTTCTTTTAATAAATTTTCAGATTTACAAATCTGTTTTACTTTTTCTTCGCCAATCTCTAAAGAAGTTTTTTCGATTAGTTGATTTCTTTCATCTTCCAAAGTCATAAAAATATTTGCTTTGTCTTGCAACAATTTCATTTCATTTTCAAGACTCATCCAATCACGCTTTGTTACAAAAAATCTAACTTGTTTTTGAGACGCAATAATCGAATCTAGCACTTTTTCCTCTTCAATAAGATGATTTTTCAATTCTACAGCAAAATCCATATAAACTTCCTTTAAGATGAATCTAAGATACACCTTATTTCTAGTATCGGATTTTGATTTTTCAAGTTTAGTCATTTGATATTTTTTTTCATTAAATCTATGAAATAAAAAAAATGCTAAACTCATTTTTGAAATCTCCGACAATGAAAAAGTATTCTGAAATTTATGAGTAATTTTCAAAAATCACTTAAAATTGGAGGCAAATATGGGATACTACTCACTAAAAGGTCACGGAACTTCAAACGACTATATGATGATTGTTAGAGAAATGGATGAAGGTTTTGTTATTCGTATTGTTCGTGATTTAGACGGATACGAAGACGTAACTACAGACTTTATGAGCAAAACACTTTTCGATAGCTGCATCAGAACAGGATATTTAACAGAAATTGCTGCTGCGGAAAAACTTAACGCATAAGTTTTATACAAAAGTGGAAGCTTCGGATGATTTTTAAGCCGTCGAACCAAGTGTGGAAGGCGGCTTCTAATTTTTTTGGGGACTTTCCATAATTTTTTTTGATTTTTTCGTAATTTTCCAAAAACTTTTCATCAGTTAAAAAATCTTTTAGTTTTGTATCATTTTGATTTTTTGATGTAATAAATTTTTTCAATTCTTCATAAATCCATTCATCATAAAAAGGATAAGAGATTTTTTCCAAAACTTTTTCTTGAATATTTGAATCTGCAACTTGATTTTTTGCTTCTTCCACCAATTCCTTAATACGAGAACCTGTTCCAAACAAAACACGGTTAGAAATCCTGCTAGACGGAAAAACAGCGGTAGGCAACCTTTTAGTTTTTAAAGATTTACCTTCTGCAATTTTAAGCTTTATAAGACTTTGCAAAAAATAAAAATCTTCTCCAGCCACTTTTTGATTCATTCCGTTCACAGCACAATAAGCATAATTACTAGAAATCAAAGTCGGTCCTAAAGCCACAGGATAAAATGGAGTTCCACACTCTTCTAATTTTTTACTGTGATATTTTAAAAACTCTTCGTAAGAATCAATTGCTTTTTGTAAAAATTGATTTTCAGCCTTTTGATGAAAAAAATCTGTTACAGCAAAAAGTTCCCCAGTTTTTTCCACATCATCTAAAAATTGATACAAAGTTTCTACGTAATTTTTTTGGACTAATGTGTCTCCGTCAAGACAGGCTAAAATCTTACAATCAAAAAAGATAGCGTAATCCATTCCCAATTTTCGAGCATAACCTACCCCCTGTTTTTCTGGCAAAAATCCCATTGGTGGATTTAGGTTTACTACAAAAAAATCTAAGCCCTTATATTTTTCTTGATTTTTTGCTTCTTCCAAAGCCAAAAGCAATTTTTCATTATTTTTTATCACTGCTTCTGAATCATCTTTCAAAGCGTTTACCACAAGAATCACTAGGATTTTTTCTTTTTCACAAGTGACTTGCTCACAGGCTGATTTTTCACAAAAGGAAGTTTCACAAAAAGAAAGCCAAGATTGATTTAATGATTCTAGCGTATTAAAAAAATCTGGAAACTCATTTTTTATGGGGATAATTACAGAAATCTGGTGCTGGTCTACAAGGGAAGAATACAATTCTGAAAGACGGCCAGAATTGTATTCTTCTTTCAGCAAAGAACGCTTTGAAAGGTAAATGTGCCGGTTATCTTTTTGATTTCCCATTTTTTGCTTAACCTAAAATTAACTGAATAGCTTTTTCTAGTCGCCAAGCTACACTACGAGCTTCTTCTGAGCCATCAAAAGGAAGCCAGTGGATTTTTACACCTTGTTTTTCCATACGGCGAAACCAAGTTTCCTGACGTTTTGCAAATTGTCCGATAGCAATGTAAAGTTTTGAAATCAATTCTTCTTTTGAAGGGATTTTGCCTTCTAAGTATTCCGATACAAAGCGGTATTCCAAGCCTAATCTTTCCAAACGGTCATAGCCAATTCCCATTTTGTTAAGTTTTTCCACTTCGGGAATAAGACCTTCATCAACTCTAGCAGAAAGCCGCTTTTTGATTCCTAACCGCAAAATATCCCGTGGAAAAGTTGTGCCAATAATAAATGGCCGAATATCAGGGCGAGGTGGCATACGGTTTGTTTTTGGAATTTCTTGATTATTTTGCTGGAAAACTTCGATTTCTATGGCACGTAACAATCTGTGGCGGTCTTCTGTATCTGTTTTGTTATGGAGTTTACCATTTTTTAGATTTAGTAGGATTTCAGTAAGCTCTTGTTCACTTTTCCCGCTAAGCTCATTTCTAAGTTCTTCGTTGCAAGGAACTTCTACTAAATCTAAGCCTTGCACCACCGACTGAAGATACATACCAGTTCCGCCACAAAAAACTGGAACCTTGTTTCTGGCGATTATCTCTGGGAAAACCTTGTACACTTCTGCTTGATAATCAAAAACCGAATATTCTGTAGGAAGCTCTGTAACGTCAATTAGGTGATAGGGAATTGGTTTTCCATTCACAACGTATTCGCACAAATCTTTTCCAGAGCCAATATCCAAATATTTGTAGACTTGCCGAGAATCAACAGAAATAACTTCGCCGTCAAAAGCGTTTGCAAGAGCCACAGCAAGAGGAGTTTTTCCCACAGCAGTTGGACCTAAAACGCAAATACAGTTATATTCAGCAGGTAAAATTAGTTTTCCAGATTTTTCCATAAATCATTTTTCCTATAGCACACGCAAAATTGCACATTTTAAATATTCTGATTTTGGATATCCAACTAAAACAGGATGGTCAGGCCCTGCTCCCCGTTTTTCTAAAATCTGAATAGTTTTGTGAGCGTCTTCTGCAGCGTTTTGAATCATACTGTAGAAAGTGTTTGTATCAAAAAAGTGAGAGCAAGAACAAGTTACCAAAATTCCGCCTGGTTTTAGAATTTTCAAAGCCCGTAAGTTGATTTCTTTGTAACCGCCGTAAGCCTTTTGTACCATTTTTGCACTTTTTGTAAAGGCTGGTGGGTCAAGAATTATCATATCGAAGGATTTTTTTTCTTCTTCATATTGGCGAAGTAAATCAAAAACATCTGCACAAACAGCAGTAACAGTTTTTTGTTGATTATTTAATTTTATGTTGTTGTTTACAGTTTCCACAGCTTCTGGGCTAATATCCACAGCGGTAACTTCTTTTGCTCCGGCCAAAGCACAGTTTAGGGCAAAGGCACCTGTATGGGTAAAAGTGTCTAGCACGGTTTTTCCTTTTGCAAAAGTAGAAACAACTTTTCGGTTGAATTTTTGATCTAAAAAGTAGCCAGTTTTTTGTCCTTTTTCTAAATCAACTGTAAGCAAAACACCGTTTTCTTTTATGGTGATAACAGGATTATGCTCAGCTCCAATCCAACCAGTTTTTTCTTCCAAGCCTTCTTTTTCCCGAACAGAAGCATCGCTTCTTTCGTAAATTCCAAAAGGATGGCAAACTTCTTTTAGAGCTTCAATAATTTCTTCCCGATACTTTTCTGTACACAAAGCTAAAAATTGCACACAAAGAAAAACTCTTCCCTCAGTGTCGCAGTAGCGTTCAACAGTTAAGCCAGGCAAAAAATCTGCTTCATCAAACACAAGACGGTATGAATCTTGTTTTGCGTAATATGGAAAGCGAATTGCAAGAGCTTGTTCTATGCGATTTTTGAAAAAGTCGTAATCAAAGTTTTCACCACGATTTTTGCTCATAATTCGCACAGTGATTTTTGACTTTTTGTTAAAAATCCCAGTCCCAAGATAAAGGCCAGATTTTGAAAGAACTTCCACCACAGAACCGTCTTCTAGTTTTGTGTTTTCTAGTTTTTCAAGTGATGATTGATGGGCACCAGTTTCTGTAAGCCATTCACGTTTTACAATTTCAATTTCGTTATCGAAAACCCAAGGAAAACCTTGCTTTATTTCTTTTTCTTCTTTTGCTTTTAAAAATATTTTTGATGTCATATTTATTCCTTCTAAAATATATAATCTATTTTGTTACAGCATAGGCTTTCATTAAGCCTTTGCCTTTTACTTCAACTTCTTGAACAGGCTCAAAATCAATTTGATTTTTACAAGCTAATTTAATATTTTCCGTTACAAGAATTTCTCCCTTTGGACAAAGACTTTCCATTCGACTAGCAACATTTACAGTATCTCCCCATAAATCATAAATAAACTTAGATTTTCCAATAACACCAGCAATAACAGAGCCACAATTTATTCCAATCCTAATATCCATGGGATGTTTAGCAGTTTTGTTATATTTTTGTAAATCTTTATACATTCCTTTAGCAAAATTTACAATTTTTACAGCATAAGCAGAATCCGGCTCAGGAAGGCCACACACCGCCATGTAAGCATCTCCAATTGTTTTTATTTTTTCAATTCCAGAGTTTTTAGCCCTTTCGTCAAATAATGAAAACAAGACATTCAAAGATTCCACAATTTCTTCGGCAGACACACTATCTGCCAGTTCTGTAAAATTTACAATATCTGCAAACAAAACAGATACATTTTCAAATCTATCAGCAATTGTCTTATTTAAACTATTTTTTAAACGATATGCAATTGGTTCTGGTAAAATATTTTTTAACAATCTATCAGAGTTATCTTTTTCGATTTCTAGATCTATCGTTTTCATTTGCACCATAGTTTCCAAACGTAATTGTTCTTCCATCATGTGTTTTTCACGAATTCTCACAAAAATCACAAAAGCAAGAACTACTAACAAAGCAATTAACAACCAAAATGCAAAAGTTTGATAATAAAATGGTTGCTGGTGGATTTCAATAGTAGCAGGACTTTCGCTCCATAATCCATCACTATTAGAAGCCATTACAGAAAAGGTATAATCTCCTGGAGCAAGGTTTGTATATGAAACATTTCTAGAAGATGTACTTGAAGAGAAATCATCTTCAAAACCAGTTAATTGATATTTAAACCTTACCATTTCTGAAGAAATAAAACTTAAACCTGTATATTTTATATCAATACGTTTTGTACCAGCTGGTATAATTATTACTTCTTCTGATGGAGAAATAACTCTATCGTCAATTTTTATTTGCTCTATATGAACTAGAGGCAATGTCCTATTGGATTTTACTTTTACAGGATCATACACTGCATAGCCATCAATTAACGTAAACCAAAGACGTCCAAGAGAATCTATCATACTTAAAGATGTGGAATTTATGCCTCCAGATGGAAGTCCATCATTTTGATTAAAGAACTTTGGATCAATAGAACTAATTTCACCGTTGGCAAGTTTATTCATGTCATCAAGGCTTACGGTGGAAATTCCTTTATTGCTTGTCATCCAAACTGTGTGAGTATAATCAATGAGCATTTGGAAAACAGAATCTACACCAAGACCTGTTGATAAATCGTAGTTAAAAAATGTGTTTCCATCAAATCGACTTATTCCAGTACCAGTGGAAATCCAAAAAAGATTATTATATTCAAATATTTTAAAAATTACGTTTCCAGCTAAACCATTTACATCTGAAGTATAAGATTTTATAATTTTCTCATTTCGGATGATGTTTATTCCACCACCATCTGTGCCAACCCAAATATCTCCATTAGAATCTTCTAGCAAACACATAATGTAGTCATTATTTAACCCGTCTGTGCGAAAATAGTTTTTTATTTTCCCGTCAGAATAAATTAGTGATAGACCTGTTGTTGTGCCAACCCAAAGATTTCCATATTTATCTTCTATACAAACTCGAACCTTATCTCCAGCAAGCCCTTCTTTTGATGTCCAATTTATTATGCCATCTTTAGTTTTTCGAACTTGTCCTTTTTGAGAATAACAACTTATTAAAATATCACCATTTTTTGCAATCCCTGTATGACGAATCCGCAAATCTTTACAATATTCTGTTAGCTCATTTTCTACCAATTGATTTTTGCTATAACACAATAGTCCGTTATCAGTTCCAACCCAAACTAAACCTTCTAAATCCTCTGTAATTGCATTTACAGCAGTTGGTAAATTTATTGTTCTAAATTTACCCATACTCATTTTTTCAATACCACCACGATCTGTTGCAATCCAAATGTTACCTTCTCTATCTTCGATAATTCTTTTTACACTATTACTTGTTAAGCCCTGACTTTCGTTATAATAAAACCATTTATAATCTTTGTATAAAATTACACCATCTTCTGTTCCGAACCATAAGGCATTGGATTTATCCATGTAAATGCAACTTATACTATTATTTGTTAATCCATTACTAGCATTAAAAACTTCTGGAATACCATCATCTATTCGAATAGCACCATTTTCTCCTAAGGCAAACCAAAATGCACCTGTGGAATCTTGCATAATATAATTTACAAGAACATCGCCAAAATTATCTAAGCCTTCATATTTATGAAATTTTCCTGCAGTGTAATAAAAAACTCCGCCCGGTTTTGCAGTGTTTAGCCAGACCCGTCCTGCGATATCGCAATATAAGCTAACTGCAACATCTTGCTCACTATCAAATTCTTCAAGTCCATTTGGCACAACAAAGCCTTTTTCCTCAGAATAATACACTATTCCGGAAGCTGTTCCTATCCAAATATTTCCTTGCTTGTCTTCGGTAATTGCACGTATAGAATTATTTGGTAGCCCATCTTTTACTGTAAACATTGTTACTTTTTCATTTTTGATTTTTACAAGTCCACCATCGTTTGAGCCAATCCACAAAATACCTTTAGAATCTTCAAAAACAGAACGAGCAGAAACGCAATTAAAATCTTTTACAGTGTTTTTATTTAATATTGTAAAATCAAAACCGTCATAGCGTACTAAGCCATCGTAAGTTCCAATATAAATATAACCATCTTTTGATTGAATTAAATCAGTTATTGTATTACCTGGAAGTCCATCTGTAGTTGTTAAAACTCGGCTCACATAATCGGAAGGAAAAATTTGTGAAAAACTAAAGTATCCTAAAAACAAAAAAGTAAAAAGCAAAAAGAACTTTTTTGAAAAAAAACTTTTATCCGTAAATAAACTCATAATCCCTCCTAGGAAAAATTGCATTAAGGTTTCAAAACTTTGTATACCCTAAAAAAAATGCACACAGGAAAAAATCACTGTGTGCTTTATCAGTAAGTGATGATTTACTTGATATTATACAAGTAAATCAGTCATTGTGTAAACATTTCCTTTTGATAGGTTACCTTCTTTTACACCTTTTACAAGCCATTCACAAGCACGAACTGCACCAAGAGCAAATCCTTCTCGAGAACGGGCTGTGTGAGTTAGTTCGATTGTGTCTGCCACAGAATCGTAATAAACTGTGTGAGTTCCAGGAACTGAGCCAACACGAGTTGAACCAATTTGAAGTTGATGTTTTTCTGGTTTGCAAGGGAAATTGCCGTTTACAAGTTCTGTTTTGCTTTTCATATTTTCCAAAACGTAATCAGCAATTTTTAATGCTGTTCCAGATGGACTATCAGCCTTTGTATTGTGGTGAGCTTCCCAAATTGCACAATCATATTCGTCGAAGTCTGAAATCAATTTAGAAGCCTCTGCTACAATTTTGTAAAATAGGTTTACACCAATGGAATAGTTTGCTGCATAAAATAGATTGCTGTTTGTTTCTTTTGTTAGTGCAGTAACTTTTTCCAATTTGCTAAGCCAACCTGTTGTTCCAACAACTAGCGGAATTCCCAAAGGAAGCAAAGCATTGATATTGTTTTCTACTGAATCTGGATGAGTAAATTCGATAATTCCCTCAGCTCCAGATTCTTTTATAGCTTTTGCAATAGCTTCAGAATCAGAAGATTTGAATGTGGCATCTTCTGCATAAGGGTCACATGTTAAAACAACATTATTGCCTCTTTTTTTAGCAATATTTTCTATCATATGACCCATTTTTCCGTAGCCTACGATTGCAATTTTCATTTTAGTTCATCTCCTGGTTTATCACCAAATAAAGCTGTGTGTAAAACTTGAACAACACGGTTAACATCAACTTCATCACAAATCATACTAAAGTTTACTTTTGAAGCACCTTGGCTAATCATTTGCACGTTAATGTTTTCAGCTGCTAAAGCTTTGAAACCAGCTGCAAGAATTGCACTTGAACGTTTAACATCACAAATAATTGTAACAATAGCTTTTCCAGAAGTTGTGTTTACACCAGCCACACGACCAATATCTTGAATTAGACCGTCTAGGTTTTTCTTTGTGTTTACAGTTAGAGAAACTGAAACTTCACTTGTGGCAACTACATCAACAGAAATATCCCATTTTAGGAATTGATTGAAGATGTGAGCCAAGAAACCAGCTGCTCCAAGCATACGTGTTGAAACAATATCAATTAGGGTAATTCCCTTAACAGCAGTGATTGCTCTTACTGGAAGTGGAACTCCTGAGTGTTCTTCAACAATTAAAGTTCCTTCTGATTTGATATTATATGAGTTTTTTACACGAACTGGAGTTCCAGTTTTGCGACAAGGCAACATTGAACGTGGATGTAAAACCTGTGAACCAAAGTAAGCAAGTTCTGAAGCTTCTTCGTATGTAACAATTGGAACAGGACGTGCTTCTTTTACGATTCTTGGGTCTGTTGTTAAGATTCCGTCAACGTCTTTCCAAGTTTGAACTTCATCTGCACCGATTGCAGCCCCTAGCATAGTTGCAGTTAAATCACTACCACCACGACCTAAAGTTGTGATATAGCCATTTTTGTCCTTTGCAATAAAGCCAGTAACAATTGGAATACGTGAGTCTGAACCTGATTTATAGTCTTTTAAACACTCTGGAATTGTTTGCCAAACAGAATCAAGTAATTCTGCTGACATAAAGTTTGAGTCTGAGTAAAAACCAGCGTCCCATGCGTCATAGAATTTTGCATCAACGCCAATTTTATTAAGATAAGCACTAGCAATACGTACGCTTAATCTTTCACCAAAAGAAACAAGATAATCACGAGTACGCTTAGTTAATTCCCGGAGCATAGAAATGCCGGTTAAAAGAGTTTTTAACTCTGAAAGTAACTCATCCACATCCTTACGGTCAATATCCAAAATTTGTACCGTTTCATAGTGGAGAGCTTCCACACCAGATATATCAACCTTTCCAGCTACTGCCATATCAGCAGCTTCTAAAAGGTGATCCGTAGTGTCTCCCATAGCAGAAAGAACAACTAGAGGCTTCTTTTCTTTGTAAGCCTGAATAATAGATGCAACATGCTTTATACGTTCTGCATTAGCAACTGAAGAACCGCCGAATTTCATTACGACCATGACGTCCCCCCAGGAATTAAAATGTCAAAATGGAGTATAGCAAAAAACGGGGTGTGGGGCAACAATTTTTTACAAAATTTGTAAAAAATTTATTAAGAATTTTTTATCCCTTCCCCATTTCCCTCTATCCCAAAATCTCCACCTTAATTTCACTTCCGAAGTTGGATTTTTTCACTTCTATTCGGTTAAAATCCCGCTGTTTTAGTTCTGAAACGTGAGAAATAATTCCAACGCTACGGTTTTCTCGTACTTCGTCTAAGGTTTGTAAAGCACTTTCTAAAGCTGTTTCGTCAAGAGAACCAAAGCCTTCATCAATAAACAAACTGTCTAGTTGGATTCCGCCTTTTTTGTTTTGCACAGTATCTGTTAATGCTAGAGCCAAACTCAAAGAAGCCAAGAATGTTTCTCCTCCAGAAAGAGTGTCTACGCTTCTGGCTTTTTTTGTGTAGGAATCCACAATTTCAATATCAAGTCCCTTTAAGCCCCGATTGCTAGAACCTTCCCCAAGTCGCATTGTGTAACGATTAGAAGTCATTTTCTTTAAGCGAAGACTTGCATAATATGTGATTTCTTCCAAAAAAATTCCCAAATACCAGGCATCAAAAGGTGTTTTTTTCGGATTATCTCCAGACAAAGCCTTGTAAAGTTTTTCGTAGATTTCAGCCTTTTCAAAAACCTCTTGTTGCTTTGCTAAATTATTATCATAATTGATTTTAGTTTTTTCAAGTGTTGCGACTTTTAAGTTTTGAGACTCAAATTTTTCTTCTACAAAAGACTTTTCATCAACAATTTTTGCCTTTTCAGAAATCAATTTTTCAACTTGATTTTCAGCGGCTTCCAAATCTTCTTTTTCATAATCCTTTTCTTCTGAAAGCAAAGTTTTTATTCCATTGATTTTTAATTGCCAATCTTCCACAGATTTTTTCAAAGAAATCAAAACATTTTCTTCCAAAATCCAAGACAAAATTTCAGTTTCCGAAGCAAAATCAGAATCTGACAAAGCCTTTTCAAAATCTTTTTTTGCTATTTCCTTTTCTTTTTGACGATTTTCTTTTTGAGAATCTAAAACTTCCTTAGAAGAAGAAAGTTTTTCAAAGTTGGATTTTGCATTATTAAAATTATTTTCTAATTTTTGAATTTTTTCTTCTAATTCTTCAATCAAATTCCCAGTTTTTTCAAACTCATTTTCAAAAAAGCCTTCTTCCACAAGATTAAAATCCACTTTTTCTGCAAAATCAATTTGTGAAAGTTCTTCTTCAATATTGGCGATTTTTGTTTTTTCCACTTCCAAAGAAGTTTTCACAGTTGGTAGATTTTCCAAAATCCTTTCTAATTGACTTTCCACATCTTTTTGATTTTGCTCCGCTAATTCCTTGTCTTGAATCATTTTATTTAGATTTTCAAGTTCAGAATCAAGGGCATTTTGAGCATCTTCAAAAATCTTTAGACTCTCTGTTTTTAAAAGCATTTTTTCCAGTGCTGTTTTACTAGAAAAATCCACAGTAGGATTTTTAGTTTTCAAAAAGCTGTTTTTCTCTAAAATTGAAAAAACTTCTGGAAATTTTTCCTCTACTTTTTTTGTCACAGAATCAAGCAAAGCCTTGTTTTGCCCAAAAAGATTTTTCTCATCTTCTAAAATCTTTTTTTGTGATGCCACATTTTTTTCTTGGATTTGAATTTTTTCTTCAAGAGGTTTAAAATCCACAGTAGATTTTACCAAATTTGGATGATGCAAACTTCCACAAACAGGACAAGGCTGATTTTCTTCCAATTTTTCACCAAGAATAAAGGCCAAATTTTGATTTTTATTTTCTTCAAGTTGATTTTTGTATTCTGCCAAAACTTCTTCATTGGATTTTAATAATTTTTCAGTTTCAAAAATCTCTTTTTCAAGATTTCCTGACTTTTCAAAATATTCTTCTTTTTCAAAATACAATTTTTGCAATTCTGAAAATTTTTCCACAGTGGTTTTCAAGAGATTTTTTTCTTCCACTAAGGCAAGATGATTTTTTGTATTTTTCTCAAGATTTTTGATTTCATCTTTGATTTTTTCTTCTTTTGATGTTAAATCCTTTTTTTGATTTTCAAGTTGCTCTTTTTCAGCTAAAAGTTTTTCCACTTGATTTTTTGACTTTTTCAAAACAGAGAATTTTTCACTGGCGGATTTTAGTTTTTCCAAAATGATTTTTTCTTTTTCCAGTTTTTTTGAAAGTTCTGGAACTTCTTTTTTTTCGGTTTTTGCCTTTTCCAAAAGTTTTTTTGCGTCTTTCAAAGATTTTTCAGTTTCTTCCAATTCCAAAATCAATTGATTAAACTGACTTTCACTTTGATTTTTGCTGTTTAACAAAGGTACAAGTTTTTCAGCCTTTTCCCCATTTTTAATTTTTTCATTTTTTTCTTTGATTATGTTTTCTTGCAAAAGCAATTCATCAAGTTCCGCCTTATTTGAAAGCGTTTTTTTGATTTTTGCAATTTCTTGATTTTTTTCGATTAAAGTTTTTTCGATTTTTGAAATCTCTTTTTCAATTTCCTCTTTTTTTAATTTTAAAATTTCCAATTCAGATTTTTCATTTTTAATATCATCTTCATAAGTTTGCGGATTAAAATCTTCTGTAATATTTGAAAGTTGACTTTGTAAAATCTTTTTTTCTGTGGAAATGTCCTCATTGATTTTTTTAACTTCTTCAATAATTTTTGAATAATACTCTGATGGAAAAAGTTTTGCCAAAGTTTTTTGCTTTTCGCTGGATTTTTGCTTTAAAAATGCAGCAAATTCTCCCTGAGGCAAAAGCACAATTCTAGAAAATTCATCATCTGTAAGGCCGATTAGTTGATTTATATATTTATCTACTTCGGATTTTTGGTTAGTGAGTAAATTTTCACCATCCTTTCCTACTTCGTAAAGAACAACTTTTCCTTCTTGGGAAGTTTTCTTTTCCTGATTTTTGGGAGGATTTCTAAGAATTCTGTATTTTTTTCCCTTTACTTCAAAGGTAAAATCCACTTGGCACAAATCTTCTGGAGAAGCAAAATCGCTAAAAAGTGCCTTCGCTCCAATAAGATTTCTACTGCCAGGAAGTTTTCCATAAAGGGCATAGGTTATTGCGTCAAAAATTGTGGTTTTTCCAGAACCCATTTTTCCACAAATCAAATACATTTCACCAAGTTCTGTAAAATCTAAGTTATGTTTCCCACAAAAAGGGCCAATATTTGTAAGTTTTAAGTTTATAGGTTTCATACAATTTCCTTTTTCAGCTTTGGAAAGCTGGCAAACTTTATGAGGGGAAAAAACCCATTTTTTTCGATAAAACGGGTTTTCTCCCCTCATACTCCCCACTTTCCCAAAAGAACGACCAAAGGGAATTACATCCCTTTGGAATCCCTGTTTTTATAGATTCTTTTTTATTCTAATTTTAATTTTTTAGTAAAATCAAGATAAAAATATAATTTAGAAATATTAAACATATATTTCTTATTTTTTTATTCTTCTTTTTCCAAGCCGGAGGCGATTTTTTCTAGAATTTTTACTTCTTTTTCGTAGTCTGTTAAATCTTTTCCGAAAATGTCTTTTACAAAGGCACCGAAAACCTCTTTTATTGGTAAAGATTCTTTTTCTTCAAACATTTTTTGCTTTACTTCGTTGGAAATCTTTTCTTCTGTTTTTTCGTCATTTTCAGAATCACTGAATAATTGAAAAGTCATTAGATTTGGGAAAAACTTTTTTAGTGTTCCAGAAGCTGCTGTAGGCAAAACTGAATCTGTACACAAAAATTCTATGTAATCATCTTTGAAATCTTTGTATTCAGGTTTTTCCAAAAAGTTTTGAAAGCTATCTTTTATGATTCTAAACTTTCGTAAAGGATTTGCTGGAATCTTTTCTATCGAAAGTGGATTTTCTTCTGTGATTTCAATTTTCAAAAAGGATTTTTCGTATTTTATTTCATCAAAGGAATATGGCAAAGGTGAACCTGCATAATAGATTTTTTCAGAAACTTTTTGTGGTTTGTGAATATGTCCAAGTCCTGTATATGAAAACTTGCTAAAAATCCCAGAATCAAGATTTTCTGCATTTCCAACAAAAGTTCTTTCAGAAGAAGAAGTTTCTGCCCCTAAGGTTAAACAATGGGAAAACAAAATTGCAGGTTTTTCTTTTGATGGATTTACAGTTTCTGCAAATTTTTTAATATCCTCTGCATAAACAAAGGGCAAAAGATAAAAATCACATTGAAAATTCTTTGAATCTGTAATTGTAATTGGCTTTTGATTTATGATTTTTTCAATATCACTTTCTGCACAAATATAAATATTATTAGAAGATAGCAATTTTGAAGCAAAGGAAAGTCGCTTTGCAGAGTCGTGATTTCCAGAAATTATCATAATAGAAATTTTTGGCTTTTTTGCGTGAATTTCAGTTAAAAAAGTGTCAAAAAGCTTTACGGCTTCAGGCGAAGGCACTGCACGATCATAAATATCACCTGTTAAAGCAAGAACATCATATTCATCATTTAAAAGAATGTTTTTAAGTTCATTCAAAATGTGTTTTTGGTCTTCGATTAAAGAATATTCGTAAAGGATTTTTCCAAGGTGTAAATCCCCAGTTTGTAAAATTTTCATACAATTAGTATAGGCGAAAAGCAATAAGTCGTCTATAATCGGCTTATGGATATTTTACGAGCAAAAGTTTTAGGATATTGTATGGGCGTTCGACGAGCAATGGAAACTGCAGAAGAATGTCTTTCAAAATATAATGATAAAAAAGTTTTCACTTTTGGACCACTAATTCACAACAAAGAGGCTTTGCTTCCTTTGGAGAAAAAAGGTCTTGGAATTATTGAAGAAAAAGATATTGAATCTATCGACGAAAAAAATCCACCGGTGGTAATAATTCGAGCCCACGGGATTTCTCCCTTTGTTTTAGAAAAATTGCAGAAAAAAAATTGTCTGATTGTGGATGCAACCTGTCCTTTGGTGGTGGCAAATCAAAAAAAAGCTGCCAGTTACGCAAAAGAAGGCTATCAAGTGATTTTGGCTGGAGACAAAAACCACGGTGAAGTTGTGGGAATTGCAGGATTTGCAGAATACGAAAAATCAGGCTCTTGCTTTCTTGTGGAAAACGAAGCAGATGCCCTTAAATTGATAGAAAATTCTAGCGAAAATCAAATTGATATAAATGAAGGAAAATTGGTTTTTCTTTGCCAAACAACTTTTTCAAGCAAAGAATTTGATAAAATCGCCAATGTGTTACAAAATGCAAAACCAGACACGGTGATTTTAAAAACTATTTGCAACGCCACAAATCAGCGTCAGGAAGCTCTTTTAGATTTGTGTAAGCAAGTTGATGGGGTAATTGTTGTGGGAGGCAAAAACTCTGCAAACACACAGCGGCTTTATCTTTCTGCAAAAGCAAACTGCGAAAATGCTTGTCATATAGAAAATGCCAGAGAAATCCCAGAATCATTTTTTAAGTTAGAAAAAATTGGAATTACTGCAGGAGCTTCCACTCCAGATGAAGTTATTGAAGATGTGGAAAAAGCTTTGAAGGAAAATTAACGGAACTATTAAACCTTGTTATTAACACAGAATTTTGGTTAAGGTCGAATTTACAGAAAAGACTTCACGGTCTCCCAGCAATTGGAAAGTCTTGCCTTCTTAGGTCTTTTTGTGGCACTTGTTCATAGCCCCATTTTTCATAGCTTCTCTCTGGTACTTCGTTTTCTACATAACTTGCTAATTCTAAAAGTGTTACAAAACCATCATCATTACTGTCGGCTTCTCCCTTTAAGCCTTCTAGCAACACATATGTAAATACACCATGTCCTTCATAGCCTTCCATTGCTGATTGACTATCTGATGATGCTGCTAATGTTGCATGTCCCGTTGCTCTTGTCAACCTGTCTATCGCTGTTTTCTCGCTTAAGCCTCTCTGTCCTGAATCTGCAAAAAAAGCTCCTGAATTACATGTATCCAACATCAATAATGTTTTTCCTGCTTTTATTAATGATAGATTTTCTATCAAATCATTCTTTGATACACCTTGTATTGGTATTTCTTCTCTACTTGTATATCTAATATTTACTGGTAAATAATAATAGTCTCCGTCATCATAAGTTGTACCATGTCCTGAAATATAAAAGATAAAGACATCGTCTGCTGTTACTAAATTTGATAATCTTTCAAATACTTCTCTGATTCCTTCTTTGGTTACTTCCCCATCTTGTAATGATGACACATATACTTTTTCATACAATCCTGATTCTTGTGTCTTGAATGATTCTGCTATTGCATTTGCATCTGGTACACAATAATTTAACCAAAGAGATTTATCTCTGTATTTATTTATTGCCAATGTTAATACATACAGATTTGGTTTTGAGGTTGCTCCTTCCCATTTTATTGCATTACTTGAACGACGGCTTTCTACCATGCCACTGCCGTTGTATGCAAATGCCTCTATGGTGTTTTCTCCGTTTTGTAAGGTTATTGTATGCCTAAAGTTTACTGTTTGCCCTGTTGAGGATGACACACCCTCTGACAATTGGATTGTTTTTCCATTTAGCACAAGATTTACTTTCCCTATTCCGCCACCTGTGTTTTTTACACATACATCAAAGGTGATGTCTTTGCTTGTTGGGTTTTCTGGTAGATTTTCTAAGGTTACAACTGGTACACTACCGCTACGAACAAGGGAAGCAAGGTTTACCTCTTTTGCGTACATGGAGATGTCCTCACCTCGCATTTTTGCTGCCACTAAGTCTGGGCGATAAAGTTTGTCGTAGACTTGGTCTATACCGATTACTTCTAACCCGTCTACAATATGCACAAGGTTCTTTGTTGTCCATTCGCTACCTGTAAAAAAGCCTTCTGGAGTATAAGTTAGCCATTCTCCATCTTTGCCGTTTATGATTGTGTAGATAAGTTCTCCTGTTTCTACGTTCCAGAGTTTTACAGTACCATCCAAACTTCCACTTACTAGGTATTTATCATCAGGGCTAAAATTGATGGAATATACTTTTTCTGTATGACCAGAAAATAACATTCTTTCTCCACTATCTACTTCCCACAGCTCTATTTTTTTATCCCAGTCTCCGCTCCCAGTTGCAATATACTTTCCGTTTGGACTTAAACTTCCAGAATATACACTTCTGAAGGTCTCATAAAATGTCTTTTTTAATTCTCTTGTTTCAACATCCCATAGTCTCACTTTACCATCTTCAGTTACAATTACTATATATTTCCCATTGGAAGTAAAACTTAAAAAATTTACATTATACGTATAATCAGAAAATGTACTTATCTCTTCACCGTTCTCTACATTCCATAGTTTTACTGTATTATCAATACTTCTACTTATTACATATTTTCCATCAGGACTAAAATTTACAGAAACTACACTATCTGTATGACCAGTTAATGTCCTTATTTCTTTTCCACTCTCTACTTCCCATAATCTTACTGTATTGTCTCCACTTGCACTTACTACGTATTTCCCATCAGGACTAAAACTTACAGAGTATACATAATCTGTATGACCTGAAAATGTCCCTATTTCTTTTCCACTCTCTACTTCCCATAATTTTATTGTATTGTCATCACTTTCAATTAAAAGGGATTTACTATCGGGACTAAAAGTTACAGATGGTGTATTTATATGAAAAGAAGTCCATATTTCTTTTCCATTCTCCAAATTCCAAACTTTTACTGTTACATCCTTATAAATTCCACCTGTACTTACTAGATATTTCCCATCTGGGCTAAAACTTACAAATGCTATAGTGTCTGTATGAAGATAAAATGCCCATATTTCTTTTCCTTTTTCTACATCCCAGACTTTTACTGTACCATCATCACTTCCACTTACTATGTATTTCCCATCAGGACTAAAACTTACAAAATATATTTGACTTGAATGAGAAGAAAAAGCTCTTATTTCTTTACCACTCTCAACTTCCCAAAGTTTTACTGTTTTATCCCAACTGCCGCTTGCTAGATATTTCCCATCAGGACTAAAACTTACAGAGTACACAACATCATCCGTATGTCCAGTTAATGTCCTTATCTCTTTCCCACTATCTACTTCCCAGAGTTTTACTGTATTATCATAACTTCCACTTGCTATATATTTCCCATCGGGACTAAAACTTACAGAATCCACGGTATCCGTATGACCAGTTAACGTCCTTATTTCTTTTCCACTCTCTACTTCCCAGAGTTTTACTGTATCATCAGAACTGCCACTTGCTAGGTATTTCCCATCGGGACTAAAACTTACAGAGTTTACCCAATCTTTATGACCAGTTAATGTCCCTATTTCTTTTCCACTCTCTACTTCCCATAATTTTACTGTATTGTCTCTACCTGCACTTGCTATGTATTTCCCATCAGGACTAAAACTTACAGTCTGTACCCCTGCAGAATGCCCAGTAAAACTGTTAATCTCTTTACCACTTTCAATATCCCATAATTTCACTGTAGAGTCATACTCTCCGCTACTTACAAGATATATTCCATCGGGACTAAAACTTACAGAGTTTACCCAATATTCATGACCAGGTAATATGTTTTTTATTTCTTTTCCACTCTCTACTTCCCATAGGATTATTTCATTAATAGATCCCCCCACGATATATTTTCCACTAGGACTAAAACTCACAGTAAAGATACCCCAATAATGAGTAAATTCTCTTATTACTTTTCCACTATCAACGTCCCATACTTTTACTGTATCATCTTGACTTCCACTTGCTATATATTTACCATCAGGACTAAAACATACAGAGTTTACAGGAGCTACATGCCCAGTCTGAAACTTAATCTCCAGCTTCCCTAATGTACTTTCACTCTCGGTAATCGTTTCTGCAACAATTCCACGATTTGTGGTTTGGGCAAAGGTTAGGGTTGCTAAAATAAGTAGTGTTATGGTAATTGTTAGTTTTTTTTGCATGGGTGGTATTCCTTTGATTTGATTAATTTCTTTGTTTCAGATATTTCTTCGAAAAAGAAATGTTTTTTATTAATATCCATAGACTTTGAGTTATTATGAAGATTTGAATATAAAACTTCTAATTTTGTTTTTAATTTGTTCCTAAAATCTATTCTGTTTTCTTCGGTTGCACATTTTTTACCAAAATCAGAGATTCCAAGAATATTTTCTAAAAGCCATTCATTAGGAATTATTTGTTTATCAAAAGCCTTATCCACATTTGTTTTGTTTTGCTTAATTTCTGAAACACCATACATAAGAACAGAACATAAAAGTTGTGCTAAGCATCCTACATTTTTACATACTGGTTTCATAATTTCTTTGTAATCTTCTGTAAGGTTTGATTTTTCGTTTAATGTTATTTCATATTCAAAATCCACAATATCTTTTACTGCTCTAATTGAAGGTCTAGAAAAAGAAGGTTCCAAACTTTTTTCTGCTTCTATTTTCATGTCATTTAACAAATCGAAAAAATAAGTATTATTCAGATTTTCTGTTTTATCAATAATTTTCTCTTTCGCTTTTGTAATTATTCCTTCATTAATAAATCTTACAAAATCAGTGTATTCTACAAGTGCAACTTTTTTTGAATCTAATTTTACATACCGTTTTAACGAGCGAAATGCCCAACCTATAGACCATATTGGATATTCATCAACTAAGTCAAAAGCTATCATTCTTGAAAGGTGTGCATCTGTCTTTTTAATCTCGTTTTTTACTTCATTGATTTTTCCATCTATACATTCTTTTGCTTTCTTTTCCAACATGTCTTGAGAATATTGATTAACCGCAACTTTTACTTCATTTTCGAGAATAAGTTTAGGCATAATAAAGCTACCTGTAACAAGTACTGTCAAAGCAGATAAGACCAAAGCAAAATCAATTTTGTTTACAGTGTCATTGTTTACAGAGACATTGTTTACAGTGTCATTGTTTACAAAAGTTTCACCCTTAAAAAAAGATAGAACTATAGAACCAATAACAAAAATTATAAGAAGTAATATTAATACAAGTATTCCAAAATATAATTTTGTGTGTATTGCTTTTTTATCTTTTTTGTCGTCTTTACTTTTGAATATATTTTCTTTTTTTGACTTTTTATCTTTGATTTTTCTGTTTTTGGGAACATTTTTCAATTTTTTTTTTAATGTTGTCTGAATAACTCCCCATTTTCCATCTGTTTTAAACTTTTTATCCTGAGCTTTCGCCATAGAAATAAAAACAGGTTCTACTCCAACAAGAACGTCAGATTTTAAAACCCTTGGAGCAATTACTGGAATATCCTTAATTAAACATCTTTTTTCAAAAGAGTCAGTTGATTTCCAATTTTTATCCCCAACTAATCGGCGATAATTCAAATCACCTTTTACAATCAACAAATCTGTAGTGTTCTTGTTTATTCCTAAATCCTTTGGTAATTCATAAAAATATTTTGCTTCTGTCCAGAATTTATGAGTTTTTACTTCAATTTTCTTTTTAGAAAGAAGTTCTAATAATTGTGAATTAGATTTATTTTTTGTAAGAATGTTCACTAACCTTCCAAAGTCATCTATTGTTGCATCAGAAACAAAGTAGGGATAACTCTTCACATGCAGAACTACTTTATTTACATAATCATGGACTATCATAAAAACAGCCAAATAAATATCTGAAAAAAGTTCTGCTCCACTGTTATCGCAAATTATGTCAAAGCGTTTGTGTTTTTTGGAAATAATAAAATTAAAACATTTATCTGTATCATCATGCAAAATTCTAACTGAATCTGGACGATTTATCTCTAATTGGCTTAAATCACCTGTATTCGCAGTAAGTGAATAATTTAATATTGCTCTGAAATCTCTTTGTTGAGAAAGAAATTTTTCTCGTTGGTCTTTAATATTTTGATAATAATTTCCTTGATTGAATAAGTTTTCTAATTCTTTTCTGTAGGAATCATGTTCATTTGTATAATCTGTATCTTTTTTTATAGCAAAGAAATCATTCTTATTTTTAAAATATTCTTTTTGAGCAAGTAAAACGTGATAAAACAAAACTTCTGATTCAAAAAAAGGTTCGCTTTCAAAAAAATCTTTTAATGTTTTAGTTTCTTTTCCTTGAATAAAAGATAAATCAGAACATTCATTTTGTTTAAATATATTTTTTAGAGCATCTTCTACAGTTGTATGTTCTATAAAATCGTCAAAATTTCCAGAACAATAATCATTGTAGATTTTGGGGAAACGTTCTTTTATTGTAAAGTATGCAAAAGAATCCAATTGTGAAGCAGAGAAAAAAGTTGTGGGTTTATTTTTTTCATTTTTATTCATAAATACTTCCTTTATGGCAAAACTGTGTAGGTTATTTTAAATACACTTGTCTCATATTCTTCTGAATCGTCTTGAGTCACAGCCATAATTCCTCTTGTAATTTGTTGAATATCATTTTTTGCATAACTACTATTAGATTGTTGATTTGGCAAACCTTTTGGAGAAGAAGAAGCATAAACAAGAATTTGTTCTGCACCATAAACCCCATCTACAACTTTAAAAACGGTATTAGCGATATCTGGAAAAGTTCTAACTTCACCCGCTGGAATAAAATTATTTTCAATAGGCAACCATGACTTCATACCATTCGCATCAATACACAACAAAGCAATATATGAATCTTTATTGGTAGAAATCATAAATTGAACAATATCTTGAGGGAATAATATATTTACAAGATTATATTCTTTATCCAACATTGCAGCTGTTATCACAATTGAATTGTTGCCTAATGATTTAAATTCTTGTTGATTGTTGCCCTTTGAAGTAGTTTCATTGTTATTTATTTTTTCGATTTCACTTTCTGTATTTGTAAAATCTTGTTGAACTTGTTCTGCCAATTCTATATTTTGTGGATACAATGTGAGTTTACGTTCTTGAATAACTGACATAGGAATTATTGCAGTTTCAGATGCAAAAAGTTTATTTTCCATATCATACAGTTCCAAAATCAGTTCAACATTATCCCCTACTTCGTAATATGTGCCATTAAGAATGTATTTTCTTGTTCCTGTATTTTTAGCTGCTGCAACTCCACCAAAAGCTCCTCTTGTAGTCACAATTGTTTGTTCTTCTGGCTTTAACTCCGAAGATGTAATTACTGTAAGATGACGAGTTTTAGAAACCGCCTGTTTGATTTGACTTTGAAACCAAGGTACTACACTACCGCAAGTTTCACTATCACCATAACTTATAAAACCAATAGAAATTTCAGCATCTGAATTAGCAGAATTTAAAATCTTTGTATCAAATTTTTTAATAACATTCTCTATAGTTTGTTCCTGTGCAAATAAGATAAACTGACTAAAAAACATAAAAACAAATAATATTATTTTCTTCATAAAACACTCCTCTACAACAAAGTGAACTTAGTCTTTTCCAATTAAAATGTGGTTTTCGGATATTTTTCCAGTGGCATTTGTCCTAACAAGTTGCGTAGGTTCACAAAACCTTCCTTCTTCATCTACGGCACATAAATTCACCACAAAACCATAGTCGTCACAAGGAACAAACTCACGCACAACTTCCATATCAGAAAAACATTCTTCTGTGTATAATTTTTCCCATGCAACAGAATAATCATTTCTATACAACGAACGAACAAAAGGCGTTCCACCGTTTCCACTTGAATCTGTTGCATTCAAAGTTCCACAAATCACTATTTCATTAAAACCTTCATCAACATATATGGAACGTCCATAACTGTAAGTTTCTGGTGCTACATACACAAATTTTGATTCTGCTATATCTTGTTTTACAGCCATCAAAGCAACAGAGGAAGCTGTATCTGTTACAGTTTCACCAACAAGATAAACTGTACCATCTTTTGCTTGTTTTATATCTTCCACAAAGCGGATTGTATTGTTTAACTTAATTTCTTCTGAAACACCACTTTCTATATCTATTCTGAACAAAGAAGAAATAACCAAATTTGTCATATTTTCTTGTGCATTGCACACTAGATATAAATATTTACCATCTGAACTAATACAACTTTTTGTATCATAAATTGCTGAATCAATGACTTCGATAGAAGTAATAAATTCAAATTCCTTTGAATCATTTTCTTTTAATTTGTAAACTAAGGCCTTTCCCTCAGAATTAGAACCTACAACAAAAAAATCATTTTCAGTAATTTGTATTATTGAAAACACAGCATATACATCTGCAAGAGTCTTATTCCATAAAAGGGAGCCAGAATTTAAATAACAGGAAACTAATCCATTAGGTTCTTTATCAACCCTTTGTCCCACAGATATAATATTTCCATCTTCTTTTATAATTGAATCAAAAAAAGTAGTAGAATCTGCTTGATTTTCTTCATAATTTATAGTGAGTTTTTTTTCTTTATAAGTTGAAATATCTGTTTCAAAATAGCAAGTAAATGCAGAATTGTATTTATTACTATTGTTGTCTGTTTTAATTTGAGTTCCTGTAATATAAATATTGTCTTTTTGAATTTCTATATCATTTATTTCAAGATTATTTTCTATTTCTAACGACCAAGTTGGTTCTGCTTGTTTGAGCAATGGTCTTGAATCTGTACGATAAACGGATTTCCCGTCGAATTCGTAAGTGTAGACATAACCCGGTAAAAATCTGTCATCTTTATTAATGGAAATTAAATCGGATTTCAAAGTAGTATTCTGTAGAAAAAATATTGAATTATCATTTATTTTATATACAATTTGACTTTTACCCTTTAAATAATATTCAGGTGAAATATTTACAGTATTTATTTGTCCTTCATAATAACAAGGAAAAATAGAACGTCCATTAGTCAATTGAACCGAATCATTCGAAGTGTTTTTTATAATAATATACGACTCAGTTTCTGTTATTTTTGTTGGATTTTCTATGATAATTTTCGATTGATTGTCTGCAATTAGTTTTTTCTCTATATGTTTATAAAATACAAAATCTGTTAATGGAATTTTGTAAGTAATAATTAACTCGTCATAAATCTCAGAACTATGCAAAGGCAATTCTTGATTTTGTATTATAGTTTTCGTTGGAATAATTAGAGAGTTTATGAATATTTCATAATCAGAATTATTGATTATGTCAGCACAAAAAGTATAACTATCTAATTCTGAATTCGATAATTTCTGAAGTGTATTATCTTGTTTAGTTGGAATTGAAGTATTTGTTTTGCAAGAAATAAGAAATGTAAAAAATATGATATACAAAAAAAAGATTCTTTTCATAAAAAACCTAAATTTTAGGGCTATTACCTAATGGGAACAGCCCTAAATCTAATTTATTCCATAAAAAGTTCTATACGAGCATCTTCAACAAGGCTCTTCTTGCCAACTTCTCTGATATCATATTCGTAATTTCCATTTATTTCAGTAACAATCAATTCGTACTTATATCCAGGCATAAAAACAAAAGGTGCTATGCTTTTTTTAGAAAAATCGTCAAACTCAAACATCAAACCAGTATAAGTCTGTCCATTTTCTCCATTTGTAGAAGGAATTTCATAAACATCTGTTCTACCAGAGGCTGTTAAACGTCTACCCTTTTGATTTTTAAGTGTTGTTTCACCATTTCTAAATTCTATACCAGATTTCGTATCGTTTTGTACACTTACAAATGCTACATCATAACCAATATTTGAGCCAGATGGACCTTCAAAACGCATAGGAGTAATTTCACCTCCAACAAGTTCTGGAAGAGCTCGTTTTCTATCAGTTTTTCCTGCATTCATAGATGTTTTTTCACCTGTCTTTGGATTTACATAAACAAAAGTTGGATAAAAATCGTACGCAAAACCATCATCACGAGAAGCTAAAAATATTTTTTTATTTGTTGTCAAAGGTGGTAATGTTGCAATTATCTCACCTTGTGAAGGATTCTCGAGACGTAATTCAAGAACAAAATGCTCTGATTCATTACTTACATATATACATTCTTGCTGACTACTATCAACACCTTTGTAAATTGACAAATCAATTCTATCACCACTATCATTCAAGTTGTAAACAACTAGTCCTGTATAAATAACATCATCTTCTGTAATTATAGCATTTTTCTTATTATAAGTTTCGAAAGTAGCTGCACGAATTAATAAAGATCCATTTGCTGGAATACCTGAAATTTTTGATAAATCAAAACTTCTTGACTTTCCTGCATAAATTCCACCTAAAATATTACCTTTTTCAACTTTTCCAACAAAGATAACAACATCTTCTGCTGTATCATTAGAAATAGTAAGAGAACCTCTTTCGCTATTAAAGTTCACTCCTTTTGTTTGTACCGTAATTGACGAAACAGATTCTGTACTAGTTGTTGAAGCATCGGAACTAGCACAACCACCTAAAATACAAACACTCAATACAATTAAAATGAATGTTACCCACGAAAATTTTGATTTCATTTTTTCACTCCTCTAAAATCTTTTAACATTTTATATTTTTGACAATAAAATGATATCGCAACAACATATAAATTGTTAAGATTTTAACACTATGTTGGATTTTACAATAATATATTATCGTTGTCAATTTTATAGCGTTAATATTTTGTTATCATATTTTCATGACATTTAAAGACAGATTAAGAGAAGAAATTGAATATAAAGGTATATTAATAAAGGAAATCTCTGCCGAGATTGGTATTAGTAACAATACTTTTTTATCGTATATCAATTCTAGAAATGTTATGCCAAATGTTGAAACAGCTGTAAAAATAGCAAAAGTACTCAATGTATCTGTTGAATATCTTGTTACAGGAGAAGATTCTTTACATACGGAAAAAAACAAACATTTAAGAGACTTAATAAAAGATCTTTCAAATATCGATGAGAAAACTTTATTAGTACTAAAACCAATGATTCATGCTTTGGCACAAGAAAAATAATTTTTTTATTAAAAACACATTTACTCAGTCTATGAAAAAATTCTCCTTATAAAACATCCCCGAATTTTCACGAAATTCTTTTATCAAGTTTTCTATGTGATTTTTTTTATCTTTTTTCTCATTTTTTTTCAAAAAACTTAAAAAATTTGTTTTCTATGCATCAATATTATATATGAAAACCAAATATAAGGATGAATATTGATGTCTAATCGTAATTACAAAGATTCTGTTTTTGTAGACCTTTTTTCAAAAGATTTACACGCAAAAGAAAATTTTATTTCACTTTATAATGCTCTTCATAGAACAAACCTTGATCCAGTCAATACAGAAGTAAAACCTGTTATGTTGGAAAAAGTATTGTATATGAAATACTACAACGATATTTCTATGCTAATTGATGGAAAAATTGTGGTAATGATAGAGCATCAATCTACTGTTAATGAAAATATGCCTTTTCGATTTTTGGAATACATTGCCCGAGTTTATGAAAAAATAACCCCTACCAAGGAGAGATTTGGCAGAAAACAAATAAAACTTCCCAAACCAGAGTTTTATGTTTTCTATAATGGGATAGAAGATTTTCCTTTAGAAAAAGAACTTTACTTGTCTGACGCGTTTATTTATAGTGATAAAGAATCTTTACAAGATACAAAAATACCTCTTGAAATTACAGTAAAAGTTGTTAATATAAATATTGGAAAAGATAATCCAATTTTAAGAAACTGTAAAACCCTAGCTCAATATTCTAAGTTTATAGAAGAAGTAAGAACACTGATAAAAGAAGGACATTCCGACCCTCTTTCAGATGCAATTACACAATCCATAAAAAATGGGATATTAAGCGAATATTTAGAAAGAAAGTCCAAGGAGGTCCGAAATATGCTTTTAGCAGAATATGATTATGACACTGATATCGCTGTTCAACGAAAAGAAGCTTATGACGACGGCCTTGAAACAGGAAGAAAACAAGGAATTGAACAAGAAAAAATAAATACCGCTAAAAAACTTTTATCAATGGGACTTTCTATAGAGCAAATATCAGAAGGAACTGGTTTAACTTTAGAACAAGTAAAAAAACTACAAGAATAAAGTTTTTCCCAATCTACCGATTAAACATCCCAGAAATTTCAGAAAGTTCTTTTATCAAGTTTTCTATGTGGGATTTTTCTGTGTTTGCGCCAAAACTAAAGCGCACTGCGTTGGTGGATTTTTCGTCGGAAATTCCCATGGCTTTTAGAATTGGCCGATTCATTTTTCGTGCTGAACAAGCAGAACCTGTAGAAATACAATATCCCTTGGAAGAAAGAGTTCTTACCATCACTTCTCCTGGAATATTTTCAAAAGAGATTTGCACCACAGAAGGTGAATATTTTTCTTGATGTTCAAGCCTTACTGGTGGAATTAGGGTGGCATTTTTATCTTTTAAAACTTCGGAAATAAAAAACTTTGTATTTTCCATTTCTTTTGCATAATTTTCTTCTAAAACTGATTTTGAAGCGTATCTTTCCAAGCACAAAGTCATAGCAATTATTCCAAAAAGATTTTCCGTGCCGCTTCTAAGACCTTTTTCCTGCCCGCCGCCTTTCAAAAAACTTTCTGTTTGATTTGCAGCATAAAGTAGCCCCACTCCCCGAGGCCCGTAAAATTTGTGAGCGCTTAAGGCGGCAAAGTCTATTCCCTTTGCTCCAAGCTGTACCGGTATTTTCCCGATAGCCTGTACACAATCTGTATGAAACTTTGGCTTACGTTTTCCCTTGCAATGGCTTTCTATAGCCGCTGCAATTTCATAAATTGGTTGAATTGCACCAGTTTCATTGTTTACAGTCATTACGCTTACCAAAGCGGTGTCGTCCTGAAGTTTAGAAATTACAGTTTCTGGCTCCACAATCCCAAGATTATTGCAAGGGGCATTTATCACCTTCCAGCCAGTTTTTTTCAAAGATTCAGCAATTTCCCTAACCGCAGGATGCTCAATATTTGATATTACAATACTTCCCTTATTTGGGCGATTTAGCAAAGACAAAAAAGGAATATGGTCGCTTTCTGTGCCACCAGAAGTAAAATAAAGATTTTCAGCTTTTACCCCCAAAACCTTGGCACAACGGTTTCGCATTTCTTCTAAAAGATTTTTCGCCTTTATGCCTTCTTGATGAACGCTAGAAGGATTTCCAGAATATTCCAAGCTCATAGCTAAAGCTTTTTCCAATATTTCTTTATCTGGTAAAGATGTAGCGGCATAATCAAAATATTTAGAAACTTCCATATATCAACCTTTATAAAACCTTTGCAACTTCTGAATCAGATACTTCTTGAATGACTGTTTTTTTAATATCACTTTGCAAAACAAAACGTACAGTGGGACTAGAATTTTTCTTGTCTTTTTTCATGGCAAAAAGCAAAGTTTCTTTCACTTGATTTTCAGGGATTTTTCCATTTAAAACAGGATGCAAAGCCTCTGTAGAATATCCATAATTTTTTAACATTGCAAAAACTCGGTTTTTATAAGTTTCAGAAGCTAAACCTAAGTTTTGGCTAAGTTCCACAGCTCTACCGCAACCCCAAGCCACAGCCTCGCCGTGGGAAATTGCCCCAAGACCAGCCACAGTTTCCAAAGCGTGAGCAAAAGTGTGACCAAGATTTAGCTGCATTCTAAGACCTTTTTCTGTCAAATCTTCTTCTACGATTTTAGCCTTTGCTCTAACGCATTTTTCGATTATTTTATCCAAAAGTTCAGGATTCCTAGTGCGAACTAAATCTGCTTTGGTTTCAAAATCTTCAAACATTTCTTCATCATAAAGCATGGCGGTTTTTACAGCCTCTGCTAGTCCAGAAAAATATTCGCTTTCTGGCAAACTTTGCACAAATTCAGAGCAAATGTACAATTTTCCAGCAGGATAAAAACTTCCTATCATATTTTTGTAGCTTTCAAAATCACAGCCAGTTTTGCCACCACAAGCTGCGTCTACCATTGCCAAAAGTGATGTTGGAATTAGTTCCAATTTTGCACCCCGCTTAAAAATAGAAGATGCAAAGGCTGTCATATCTGTAATAACGCCGCCGCCAATGCCGGTAAACACAGAATTTCTGTTAAAATCAGCTTCTAGGGCAGCTTTTACAATGTTAAGCACAGAATCTAGAGTTTTATTTTCTTCTCCAGCTGGTAAAATCACCACAACTTGATTTTTGGCTTTTTGTTCGTCCAAAAACTTTTTCACCTCTGGCAACAAAGCGATATTTGAATCTGTAACGTAAATGTGCTTGTTTTCCCCATTGCCAATATTTGCAAAAAGTTCACTTTCTTTTTGAAAAAATACAACTTCAGTTTTTTCTGTTCCTTGATGAATCATTGGATAATTGATATTAAAATCTTTTTTCATATTAGCTTTTTCCCACTGTAAAATCTTAAATTGCCAAAAGTCAATTTATCACTTTGAATTGATATTTACAAGATATAGGGCTACTGAAGATTTTTTTTAGGATTTTTAAAATAATTCAAAAAAAATTTGACAAAGTGTTATCACTATGATAGTCTTAATATCATAGTGATAGTTTTACTATCAAAACATAAATTTGCGTTGCAATCTTTTTATAGGAGTATTTTTATGAATTTGGAAAAAACTAGGTCTATTTTTGGAAATATTATCGATTCAAAAACTGTTAAAAAAGCAAAAAAAACTTGCAAAAAATATTTAAAGCGATTTGGAGATGATAGAAATACTAAATATCACCTTGCATTAGAAGAAAATAAAGTTCTTTCAGAACTTGGCACAAAAAATTTGGTGATTTCTGAAAATCCACTTACAGAACTTCCAAAAAATCCTATTATTATCGGAAATATTCGAATGGGATTTGGGCATTATAGAATTTCTATGGCTTTTGCCTCTGCTGCAAAAGCTTTAGGTTACTCTCCTGTTTGGATGGACTTAAACTCTTTTAAAAACACAACTTGTACAAAAATTATTTCCTCACAAAACGATTTATATTCTCTAGGCTCTAGACTTTCCCAAAAATCAAAATTATTTAACAAACTTTATTGGGAACCATTAAACTCAGAAGGTTTTAGAAAACTCACTTACAACGCTGTGGATCAAGCCGCCTCTAGTTTAATGACACCGGTTTTTACTGATATTCCAAAAGATATTCCATTTATTGCAACTCACGCTTGGCCATCTCAAGCAGCTGTTCACGCAGGGATGAAAAACGTGTTAAACGCTATTCCAGACAACTGGCCAATGGCTTTGCATCTTTCAGAAGGAGCTTTACACGCTATTCAAACTCATTCTAGTTATCTTGGCTACAAGGTTTTGCGAGGCATGGCTGGAAAGAAAATCTTAAACCCAATGACAGATAAGGATATTATTTACACAGGACACTACATTGACCATGAATTAGTTTCTAATATCGAAGAAGATTGTAAAAATCGTATTCAGCGGGTAAAAGAAGGAAAACCAATAAGATTTTTGCTAACAGTTGGAGGAGCTGGAGCCCAAGGAGACTTTTTTATTGCAATCATAAAATCACTTTTGCCATACATCAAAGAAAACAAGGCTTCACTTTTTGTAAATGTTGGAGATCACAAAAATGTTTGGGAAGATTTTGAAAAGAAAATCCCAGAATTAAAAGAATTTTCAAAATCTAATTTATGCAAAACCCACTTTGAGGATTTTGAAGAAGTAAAAGATTTTGCAAACAAACTTACATCAAATGAAAAAGCTGAAACTAGCAACGGTATTCACATTTTTTATGATTCAGACATTTTCTCTGCCGTTTACAGCACAAACCTTTTAATGCGAATTTCTGATGTGTTAATCACAAAACCTAGCGAACTTGCTTTTTATCCAATTCCAAAACTCCACATAAAACGAGTTGGCGGACATGAAATGTGGGGCGCAATTCACTCTGCAGAAGTTGGAGACGGAACATACGAATGTGAAACTGTAGAATCCACTGTGGGAATGATACATGAATTTTTATCAAATCCAAGTTTACTAGAAAAAATGTGCAACAACATTATAGAAGCAAAAAAAGCAGGAATTTATAACGGTGCTTATGAAGCAATAAAGGCTTTGGCAAAAAGAGGTGAAAAATGAATGTAAAGGAAATAAAAATCAATCATATTTTGGAACAGGGTTTTGAATTGTTTTCAAAAGAAGGCATTGATAATGTAACAATGAATAATATTGCAGATAAGGCAGAAATCGGCGTTGCATCCTTGTATCGATATTTTTCTACAAAAGAAGAATTAGCAATTCAATGTGCAACCAAAATGTGGCAAAAAGAAAAAGAAAAAGCTATTGACATTTTTACCAGTGAAAAATATTTAGAAAAAACAGGAAAAGACCAATTAGAAGAAATTTTAAACTATTTTGAAACATCTTTTGACACAACTCAAGATTTTTATCGATTTATTTATTACTTTGATTCATACATAAAACGACAAAACATTGAAAGTAGCAATTTGCAAAATTACGAAAACACTATTAAAGAAATCACACAAATTGCTTTTCAAGCCATTGAAAAAGGATTTTCCGACGGTTCAATTTTATATCCAAACGAAAATCTCCAAACATTAACGTTGACAATTATGCACAGTTTCTTTTCTTTGGCACAAAAACTTTCTCTAAGTGGTGGAATGTTAAGCCAAGATATTTCCAATCCACCTAAAAATCAATTAGAAATACTAAAAAAATTGATATTGTCATCTTTATCAAAATGAAAACAGGAGGAAATATGAAATCTTTAACAAAAAGTAAAATGTGGCTTTTTGCCATGGGACAATTTGGTTGGGCCTTGCTTTCTGGCTTAATCGGAAGTTGGCTTGTGTATTTTTATCAACCAGATACACAAAGTATTGCTGCAGGACTAACACCACTTATTCCACAAGGTAGGGTAATCTTTGGAGTGCTAACAATTATTGGCTTAATCACAGCCTTTGGACGCTTGTTTGACGCTGTAACAGATCCATTAGTTGCTTCCATGTCTGATAAATGTAAATCTCCCCTTGGAAGACGAATCCCATTTTTAAAATGGTCTGCAATTCCTTTGGCAGTAACAACAGTTTTAGTTTTTTGTGCTCCATTTGCTGCTGAAAGCACATTAAACGGAATCTGGCTTTTTATTTTCGTTGCACTTTACTATTTCTTCATTACAGCTTATTGTACTCCATATACAGCTTTATATTCAGAAATTTGTAATACAGAAAAAGAACGTATGACACTTTCCACAGCAATCAGTTTAACTTTCATAATCGGTACAGCTGTTGCCTATGTTGCACCAACAATCTGGGGAATATTTGAACCACTTATCGGAAGAATTACTGCTATGCGGGTTGCTTTTGGGATATTAGCCGGGATTGCCGCAATTTGTATGTTTTTTCCAGTGTTTTTCATCAAAGAAAAAGATTATGTTGACGCAAAACCTGTAGAATCAACTGCAATCCAATCTTTAATACAAACTTTCAAAAACAAGGATTTTAGAATCTTCGTTGGCTCAGACATTTTTTATTGGATTGCACTAACAATGTTCCAAACAGGGCTACCATTTTTCGTAACTGCTTTAATGGGTTTGCCAGAAAATATGTTTACTCCAATGTTTGTTGGCATGACAGCTTGTTCCCTAATTTTCTATTTACCAATAAATCACTTTGTAGAAAAATTTGGCAAGAAAAAAATGGTAATTTTTGCCTTTGCTATGTTCACCCTAACCTACACCATCACAGCTTTATCTGGAAAATATTTAGGATTTTCAAGCTTAGCCCAAGGAATCTTAATTGTGATATTAGGCTCTCTTCCAATGGCAATCTTTGGAATTTTGCCACAAGCTATGGTTGCAGATGTTGCAGAATACGATGCTAAAAAAACTGGAGAAAAACGCCAAGGAATGTTTTTTGCAGCTAGAACCTTTTGCTTCAAACTTGGTCAAAGTATTGCAATGTTGATGTTTACCTCAATCGCCACAATCGGTGTTGAATCTGGAATTGGATACAGACTAGTTGCTATCATTGCAGCTGTTTTTTGCTTAATCGGGGGAATAATCCTTTTCTTCTTTAACGAAAAACGAATCTTAGAAAAATAAAAACAAAAAAGGTGGCTATAGATTTTCTTGAAATAATTTCAAAAAGTCTATGCCACCTTTTTACTAGATTTTTGCTATTTCAAAACATAACTAAATCTTAAACTTACCAATAAGATTTTCCATAGATTTAATATTATCCATAGTTTCTGTAGCCATGTTAGAAACTTCAGAAGCTGATTTGTTAATTTCTTGAGCTCCAGCTGTCATTTCATCCATGCTATTATCAACTAAGTAAATAATTTCGTTAAGTTTATCAAGCTCGATTCCAGCATTACTTGTTACATCTTTCATAGATTTTGAAGTTGCTTGAACATCCATTGTAGAAGCATTTACATCTTTTAGAGCTTCCAAAACTTGTTTAGAGGCACTATCTTGTTCTTCCATTGCATAGTCAATTTCATTTACAAGATTGTCCGTATCAGAAATCTTTTCTGTAATTGTTTTAAAAGCTTCGTTTGACTGATTAGAAGCTGCAACAACTTCTTCCACAGTTTTTGTAATCAACTTAAGTTCAGCAGCAATGTTGTGAGATTGCTTACTAGAATTTTCAGCCAAAGTTCTAATTTCATCAGCAACAACAGAGAATCCAGCTCCAGCTTCTCCAGCATGGGCGGCTTCAATAGCTGCGTTCATAGCAAGTAAGTTTGTTTGAGAAGCAATACGAGCAATAACACGGTTTGCTTCAATCATAAGCTTAGATTGTTCGTTCATTTGAAGAACTTTTTTATTTACTTCTGATTGAGTTTCTCTACCGTTTTGAGTTACAGCAATCAATTCTTTAAATTGAGCACTCATAGTTTTTACAGAGTTTGAAACAGAAGCAATATTAGAAACCATTTCTTCGATAGAAGCTGATGATTGAACAATTCCAGCAGACTGATTTTCGATAAGTTTATCCAAAGTTGCAGTAGAATCAAAAACTTCTTTCATTTTTTCACTGGCAGAAGAAGAAGCTGAAATCTGATTTTTGGTTTGTTTTTTTACACTTTCAATATTTGCCATAATCTCAGAAATCGCACTAGCACTTTCTACTGAAGTTGATCCCAAAGTTGCACCAATATCTTCAAGAGAAGTTTGAGCTGATTTTAATTCGCCAATAAGTCGCTGTTGTCTATCAATAAATTTATCAACATCCTGACATAGATTTCCAATTTCGTTATTTTTGTTAAAATTGATTCTGTAAGTTAAGTCAGTTTCTTCAGATTCTTCTGCAAGACTTTTTATAGCCTTTGTGGCTTTTCTCAACGGAATAAACATCAAAGTTGTCAAAATTGCCAAAACCAAAACAATCAAACCAATTGTTTGAAGTGCAGAAGCAATAGCAGAAGTTTTTACAACCGCACCAATAGTTGATTCAACAACATTTGTGGAAATAGCAATAGAAAACATAATATTGTGCAAACCATTGTCAACTTTTGATGGGAAATAAACAACCAAATAATTATCCAAACCTAATTGTTGTTCAACTGTGTAAGTTTCTCCTCGCTCATAAACAGCTTCCATTACGTCAGGGTAGTTTACCTTGCTTCCAGTTAAACGAGTTCCAGCCACATCAGGATTGAAAATTGATGTACCAATTCGCTTATTTTCGTAATAACTTGTAAATTCTGCATTTAACATTCTTGCAAAATGGTCGCTAACTTCATCTACAATCAAATTATCTTCCAAAACACAATATCCAGAAAATCCCATAGGAGTTTCAACTTTTGCAATAGCAACATAGCACAATCTATCATGATAATATGATAATTGGTAAGCTACAGCTCTAGATTTTACAAGTTCAAGAACACCGTTTTTTTTGAGCATATTTGGATCTGGAATAACTCGCTGAGAAGAATAAAGAATTTTCCCAGAATTATCCAAAATAAAAGCATTTGAAACACCAATCGATCTTTGCAATTCATTACAATATTTAGTAATAGAAAAAATATCACCAGAAAAATGAGCCTCATCAATAGTATTCAAAAATGCAGAATCTGTGTGAAGTAATTTTAAGTTTGTAGAAATTTTTTCACCACGTTGAGTTAAAGCAATCAAAAACGCTTCTTTTTTTCCATTTACTTCATCATGGAAATAAGAGTTTAAAGCTTTTTTCGTCCCACTAGCAGAAGCCAAAAGTGCGCATATAGCACAAATCGTAAACCCAAATATTAGAGCTACAATAATGGGAGTCTTAATTGATTTTTTCTTAGTTGTATTTGATTGTTTTTTGGCAGATTGTGATTTTGAAATTGATTTTTTCTCTTTTTTGGATAATTTTGATTTTTGACTCATAGCAAAACCTCGTCTATTTTATATTCCGTAATCATCCTTTTTCAATCATACCATAGAAGAAGTAAAAGTCAACATCATAAAAAAACTTCACCCCATAATACTAGGGAATTTTTTATTAAAAAACATAAAGAATTTTGAAAAGTTTTTGTTTATAATTTACCTTTGAAATTTTTCATATATAATAGAAATGTTATGGCAAAAGTTTGGATATTTTTATATTTTTAGGAGCTTGATTTGAAATCTAGAAAAAATCTTTTTTCCTTTGTTTTGATTTTATTTATCACACTTTTTACATTTAACTGTACCGATTGGTATAAAATTGATATGACCACCGATTTGGATTTTAAAATTCAGATTCCAAAAACTCGCACTGCTCAAAATGAAACAGAACCTCTAAAATTGGTTGTAAAATTAGCAGATAAAAATGAAAATACTAGTTTAGAACAAACCTTATATTCCACTTCGGAAAAGATAGAAAAGATTACTTTTAGAGAAATAAAAATCGGCTCTGAAGTAAAAATTTCAGCAAATATTTATGACTCTGGAATCCTTTTGTATACTGGAGAAACAGAATATAAAAAAGTTGAACCAACTAACAATGTTTTTTCGCTTACTTTGGAAAAAGTGAATACAGAAGATATAATTGATGCGAAAGTACCTGAAATAATAATCCAACCAGAAAATAAAACAAAAAATACGTCAGAAGAAACTCAAGAACCATTTGAACATACGTTACACATCTCTGCACAATCTAATGATGGAGGAATTATTTCATTCCAATGGCAGACAAAAAAAGATAATGGCGAATGGGAAAATATTAATGAAACAAATTCTGCACAAGCTGAAAATCTATACTCTAGTATTCTTTCTGTAACTATTCCTCTCAATACAGTAAAATATTATCGTTGTATCGTTACTAACACAAATGAGAATGTTAATGGTAAAAAAACTGCAAGTATCCATTCCAATGAAGTTTCAGTTTCTTATTTAAAAGGGGAACTTACAGAAATAACAGCAACTTACAATTCTACAGGTTATGAAGTTTTTGGAAATGAATTCTACGATGCAGAAAAAAAAGAATATGATTATTCAAATATCGAGATTGAGGAAACATATTCTTTTTCAAATGGCGACACAAAAACATACAACACTCAATATTCAAGCGATAATTACTCAATCCAAAAATCTACCGAAGTTGAAAATGCAATCGGATATGTGCCTTATACTGTAACTTATAATGGTGGAACAACTTCCGGAGTCTCAATTTCTAACACAATGTATGTGCCTGTGAAGTATAAACTTTCAGCTGATTCTCTTTCAATTTCTGGCACACCAAATGAAACTGCAACTTGGGGAACAGAAAGTAATCCGGAAAAAGTTGCTCAACACACAGGTTCTTCAACTTTAACAGCAAAATATTCTTCAAACATAAGTTTATATTCTAAAGATTCTTCAGAGGTAGCAGACTTTAATATTCTTGATAATTGTTCAATTTCTTGGTCAACGGGAACTAAAAATGCCGATAACTCAGTTACTGTTGACAATTCTATCGCAGGAAATTTCACCTATACAGCCACTTTAACTTCAAATTCAGAATGGATTGTAGGAGAAGAAATCTCAGCAAAATATTACATTACAGTTTGTCCTTGGGAAATTGCAATCAAAGACAGCGAAGGAAAAACTGATTTAACTGAAAGTAAAGACAAACTTGATGGAAAGACAGAATACACACTTTTTGCTACAAATGAAGCTGAATCTCCAAGTGATGAAATTACTTGGATAAGTACTAATAGTGCTTTTTCAATTAATGCAGGAACATTATCAACTCCAGAAGCAACAACCGAAACTCAAACTGCCACAATCACAGCAAAAGTTGGAGAAAAATCTATTAAATCGATAGAAGTTTCTGTACAGGGCAGTAGTGTAGATGATGGAACAATAAAATCTGTCAGTGATTTATCTGAATATTTTGATTCTGATAATGAATATTACGCACTTACCAATGGCACATATGTTTTCGAAAGTGATATAACACTAGACTATCCAATTTACATTCTTTCCGATTATTCTGTAACTTTACTTTCGAATAAAAATGTTACTATTACATCTTCATTTGAAAACGATAATCTAATATATGTTGACAGAACTGGGGATGAAGCCTGTGGTAAATTAACATTAGGTGGAGGGGAAGGTACACTAACATTAAAACATGTAAACAATACTTATCCAACGATTACATCTTATGGAGACTTAACATTAGCTAATAATTGTGCAATAACCGAATCTCAATATTGTGCTATACAAATTAAAAACGGCTACTTTACAATGACAGGGGGAGAAATTTTCAATAACACTTATACAGGTACCGATGTCCAATCCTCCGCTATTACATTAGATTCTACGGATAATGTTTATGCCTATTTTGAAGGTGGCAAAATATATAATAACAAAACCACAACATCAGGAGGAGGCATTATGATCTCAGATAATTCTACAATGTCTACAATTATGATAGAAGGGGTGGAAATCTATAATAATAGTGCTAGTCAAAATGGTGGAGGAATTTATTCAGATACTCCTAATCTATATATAAATTCACCTTCAAAAATATATACCAATTATGTAAATGATTCAGACTGTGGAGCCTCAATTTACGTGACTGATTACGGCGGAACTAGTTTTTATTTTTATTTAGACAACGAAGCAATAATTACAAATCCGTATAATGAAAATATTGGTTTATAAATTCGTCTCTGTCGCACCATAACCAACTAACCCTTATCTTCAAAAAAAAGAAAAAGTTATATCTAAAACAAAGAATTTAGTCCTTGCAGCAAATCTGTAAGGACTTTTTTTATGATAAACCCAAAATCGCAAAAAAAAACCGTAGTTACTTGAACTACGGTTTGCCGGGAACCAGAATCGAACTGGCACGGCGTTTAACTGCCGAGGGATTTTAAGTCCCTTGTGTCTACCTATTCCACCATCCCGGCGTGTTTCAATATAGTATTACAAAATTAATTTTATTTCAAGTGTTTTTTTCATTTTTTTTGATTTTTAAAAAAACAAATTTTATTTACAAATATTTTTTCATCAATTCAATTTTAACATTTTCAAATGGTTCACTGAAGGGTTTGTACGTTCCAGGCCTATTTAATTTTTCTGTAACACCTTTTTCATTGAGTTCTTTTATGCCCTCTTGATTTAACCAATAATAAATTCCCCATTCAACAAAATCCCATTCTTGATTATAATCATAGCATTCATAATCAATGCAATAAATTTCATTATCAGAAGTATAAATAAAATTTGTTGGAAAATAATCTACGTGAATGCCAATTTCTTTAAATCTTTTGTGCATATCAAAAATCTTTTGAAAGTGAAAATCTGTTAATCCGCCTTCTTTTTTGTAACCAATTGCAGCCAATTCATTTGCACATGTTCCTTCGATATATTCTTTTATGAGATATTTCTTTTCTTCATTAAACTCAAATAATTTAGGAATCCCATTTCCGATTTTAGACATTCTTTCGTAACAACTTTTCTCGCCCCTAAAAATTTCAAGTTGCTTTTCATAATCCATAACATTTTGATTCATCACTTTTAAAACAAAATAATTTTCACTTTTTTTTACCAAATAAGAAACACCTGTTTTTCCCTTTCCTAATTGTTTTATAACTTCATAGTCAAATAAAATTTCCATAGGTTTATTATATCATAGTTAATTGAATATTCCACCCACATAAGATAGAATGAGTTCATGTTTTTAGATACACACTGCCATTTATCAACAATCAAAGAAAAAAATATAGACCTTACAAATTTACTAGAAAATCTTGTGCAAGAAGATTTTTGGTTTATCCTTGATATTGGAACTCACTGCGACGATTTAGATATTCGTAAAAAAAATGTCGAAAATGCTCTTTCAAAATCAGAAATTGCTGAAAAAGTCAAAAAGATAATTTTTTACAGTGCTGGAATTTGGCCAGCTCCAGAAGCTATAAATGATGCTGAAAATCAAATGAAGGCTTTAAGAGTTTTTGTGGAAAATCATCCTGAAATTGTAGCCATTGGAGAATGTGGTTTAGATCATCACTGGAATGTAACAAATGGAGTTGCCTCTGGAGCTGATTTTCGAGACGAAGCAATTTTTTCTGCTGATTTTTTACAAAAGGAAATGGATTTTTTCCAACAACAAATTTTATTGGGAAAAGAAAAAAATCTGCCAATCATCGTACATTCTCGAGATGCTTTTGAAGATACTCTTACATCAATAAAAAATGCTGGATATCACAATGGAGTAATTCACTGCTATTCTTACGGAATCGAAGAAGCAAGACAATTTTTGGATTTAGGCTGGTATATCGCCCTTGGAGGAGCTACCACATATTGTAAAAAATCAAAAATTGCCGAAATGAAGGAATTGATTAACTTTATTCCCAAAGACCGATTATTGATAGAAACAGACGCACCATATTTAGCTCCAGTTCCAGAACGTGGGAAAATCAATACGCCACTTCTAATAAAACATACATACAATTTTATCGCTGAAAATCTTGGAATCACTCTCGAAGAACTAAAAGAAATTGTAAATTCCAATACTAAAGCATTGTTTTTTTAGTTACTTCATATATAATTTTTATATTAGATAATTTTAGGGAACTTTTATGGAAAAAATACTTACAGATGAAGAAATAAATATTCGTGCTCAAGCTGGTTTTGATGAACTAATTTCTCTAATTGCCAAAAATACTGATGAAGCATTTTTAAATGATTTTTTCTCTTGTCTTTTTACGCCAACAGAACGAAAGGATATTGCCAATCGGTGGCTTTTGGTAGAAGAAATTGAAAAAGGTACTCCTCAACGAGATATTGCAAAATCTTTCAAAATGAGTTTATGCAAAATCACTAGAGGTTCCCGAGAATTAAAAAAAGAAAATAGTGCTTTTAAGAAAATGCTTGATTTTAAGAAAAGTTTGGAAAACTAATTTTTTCGTATTGATTTATGGCTTCCAACAATTTTGTGTAAATTAACATAGATTTTTGGAGATTTTCTTTTTCAAGATAAAGCACATCCATTTTGTCAATTTTTGGTAAAGAGTCGAGACAGGCTTGTAAATCCTCTTCCGAAGGGAAAAGCAGGGAAATTAGCTCGGAAGCTTCGGTGTTTACCAGTTTTTTATCGATTTGTTGCAAATTAAAAAATATTTCTGGATAATCCTGCTTGGTTAATCCTGTCTTTTTGGTAATTTTCAAACCTTTTTCCACAAGTTCTTTTGTTGATGCAAGATATTCTTTTAGTTCAGAAATTGCACAAACCAACTTTTCTTGAAGGCTTTTTTTATCATAATTTAATGCAAGAGGATTTTCCACAAATTCCAAAATTAACTTTTCATTTTTTGGTAATTCCAAAACAGTTTCTAAAGATGATTTTTTTATTCCAGGAATATTTAGTCCTTCTGGCGTAATAGTTGCCACTTCCAAAGATGCAAACTCTGCAACCTTGCTTTCAAACCACCAAGCATACATACTCATTCTGTTATCAGTTAGAATCTCTTTTCCAGAATAATCAGTTTTGTAAAGGGTATTTGCCCCGTACAAGGCTGAAACGTGAGAATATTCAGAGGATTTTATCTTGTTACATTGAGAAAATACGTTTTGCTCGAAGGTGCTATTTTTTGTGTGAGTCCTTTTTCCAGGAAAACCTAAATCTAGCCCAGCGATAAATATTTTTTTACAACCAATATATCGAGCAAAATCCCAAGCTGAAGATGCTACAGAACCTCCAGTGCCAAGTTTCCCTTTAATATCAATGCGTTTTTCCAAGTAATTTCCAAGGGGAAACATTGAAGAGCAAAGCAAAATCTGTTTACAATTAAATCGAAAAATACTTGGGTAAGCTGCAAGTTCTGTTATCAAAACCGAGTTTGGAGCTTGTAATCTATCAAAATGTCTAGAATTATAATATTGCGGATCAGTTAATACAACAAAATGTGGCTCCACATTATATTCAAGCAAAGAACGCAAAGCTGTATCCACCGCAATCAAAATACAACGCTTTTTTATTTCTGATAAAAATGGCAAAATCCTGTCCAAACTTGGTCCTGCTGCAATTAACAAGGCTGAAAGTTCCTTGGCAGAATCTTTATAAATCTTGATTCCAGGATTATCTGCCAAATGTGTAAGGTTTTTGCACATATTTGTGAACCAAAGTTTAGAAAAAACCTTCAAAGTCCGAGCATTTATCGAATCTTTTTGAATATTTCGGTTTATTAAAGAATTTAAATCTTGAAAATATTTTTTGTTGTGGTCTTGAAAAATAGGATTTTTTACAAAGCAACAGTTTTTTAGCCCAAGTTTTTCTAGTAGTTTCAAAACTCCCTGAATATCAGCTTCTATGCAAAAAATCAGATTATTTTGCAAAAAGATTTCAGAAAAATCTGTGGTGGCAAAAGCCAAAGTAAGCCAATCCACATCTGGTTCCACCAAAACCAAAGTTTTGTTTTTGTGATTTTTTGCCGCCGCCAGGGGAAGATAACCTAGTCCAAATCCATAAAAAACCAATACATCAGCATTTTGATTTTTGGAGATTTCCGCTTGTAAAAGTTTTTCCCCTTCTCGCTCTGGATTGTAAGCTGAATGTAAAAGTTGATTATTATATTTTCCAGTTTTTTTTGAAATATCACCTTTACAAGAAAGAACTTCTACATTTTCTGGGAGATTTCCAAGTTTTTTTTCAAGTAATTTATATAATTCCGAAAATCGGCTTTTGAATAACTTTAGATTTTTTTCGTATAATTGCTTTTGGGATTCCAACAATTCTGACATATTTTTTCCGCTTATTCTAAATATAATTCTACAATCATTCCCTTAGTTACTGGAGTTCCTGGCTCTGGATATTGTGAAACTACATAACCATCACCATTTATTGAAACTTCCATATCTTTTCGATTTAGTAAATTCATCAAAAGGCGTTTTGGAGTTCCTGTAAAATCTGGAATCACGTCTTCAATAGTTGAAGGATTTTCTGCATAAACTGTAATTTGTCCTGAATGAACAAGGGATGTTGCATTTTTTCGTGCCATTCCCAAGTGGTCAATTATTACGTCAGCCGCATCTCCAATAACTGGAGCAACAATTCGCCCAGCATAAGTTTCACCTTTTGCCTTTGTGATAACAATATAAAGTATGATTTCTGGATCTTCTACAGGGAAAACAGCTACACAATTTGATACGAAATCAGTTTCACTATATCCGCCGGTTTCTGGGTCTAGCATTTGGGCGGTTCCAGTTTTTACACCAATGGAAACATCACTAATATTTGCTCGGCTTCCAGTTCCTGCACGAGCAGTAGTTTCCATACAACTTAAAAGATAATCAGCTGTTGATTTTGAAACCACAGGCGTTTTGTAAGTTGGCTCGTGCTGATATTCAACAGTTCCATCATAATTTGTAATTTTAGAAATCAATGACAATGAAATAGGCACTCCACCATTTGCCAAAGCAGAAGTTGCTTGTACCATTTGCAAAGCAGACACGCTTATTTCTTGCCCAATAGAAATTGTAGGCTTGGAGCGGATTGACCAAAGTTTGTCAGAAGTCGTTTTCACAGAACCGCGTGTTTCTCCAGGAAGCTCAATTTCTGTGCGAGAACCAAACCCAAAACTTCTGATATAACGCAAAAAGTCTTCTGACCCGATTTTTTGACTCATTTGGGCAAGAGCATCGTTACAAGAATATTGCAAAGCTTCTCTCGCTGTAACCCAGCCGTGATGGTCAAGACAAGTGATTACAGCTTTTTCTCCAGCAGAACCAACTATTTCACATTTTCCATCACACAAAAATTTGTCGTTTTTTGAGATTTTTCCAGATTCGATAAAAGAAGCCACAGAAAAAATCTTGAAAACAGAACCTGGTTCATAAGCTAGAACAGCAGGTCTATCTGTTTTTTCTGCTTGAGAAGAAGAAGGATAATTATTTAAGTTTGCAGAAGGTAAACTGATATAAGACAAAATTTCTCCAGTTTTTGCCTCTGCTGCAATTAGCATCAAACTTTCAGCCCCAGTATTTTCCATGGCTTGATTTGCGATTTTTTCCAATTTGTACTGCAAGTCGGCGTTTATGGTAAGATAAACATTTTTTCCCTTGCCACTTGTTGGAGAATAATATGCTGTATCTATTGATTGTATATTTGGTGCCAAAACAGATTGCATAGAATATTCGATTCCAGAAAGTCCAGTTCCTGCATCTCCCATAAATCCCACAACTTGAGAAGCCAAGGCATTTTCTGGATAAACTCGACCTATTACTTCATCAAATGAAACAAAAGAACTTAGATTATTTTGTCTAAGTAAATATTTTGCATTTTCATATTCTGTTTCGGTTATGCGTTTTTTTAGATAAACAAAATCTGCTGGAGCATTGTCGATTGTTGATAATATCTCTTCTTCTGTCATTTTTAGCGGAGAAGCCAAAACCTTTGCCAAATCTGATTTATATTTTTCCACAACAGAAGGCTTTACCCCAACGTGATAAAAACTAGCGGAAACTGCAAGAGGCTTTCCAGAACTATCTAAAATCGAACCTCTTTCAATTTTTATTGATTGTTCTTCATTTTCTGTAACAGGTGTAAAACTTAATTTTCCGTAAGAAATTAAAATATATAAAGCTAAGATTCCAAAGAGTACAAAAACAACCCACAATCTAATTTTTGAATAATTTTGATTTATTTCCATAAAATTTTTCCAAGTATGCTATTTACCATCACAAATCCATAATTTCTAGAATCTACAGATTCAAGATAATTATCTCCTACGCACAAAACCGTATTTTCAGGAACAAACTTATCATATTTTATACGCTGATATTGTCCTTCTGATAGAGGAATTGTAACATCATCAACAATCATACTATATCCATTATCAACAGAATATTCTAGTTTTTCAAATTCAGTTGCCACAACTCTTTTTATTACAGGTTTGTTATCGTATATGTATAACACTATATCACCTTTTTGAGGTTCTTTCCAACTATATAACAAATTATTCCCCAAGGGTGTAACAATTCCATAAGCAAGTTTATTGATAAAAACTTTGTCCTTATCTCTTATTGTTGGTTCCATAGAAGTGCCTGAAACCAAGGAAATATCAAATATAAACAACTTTAAAAATATTCCGATTAACACGCCCAAAAAGATAAAAAAAACGTATTTTTTTTTCTGACTCATAATTTATTATTCTAATATTCAAAAGTTTTTATGTCGATAGATAAATTATGGAAATTATTAGTTACGTAGGACAAGGTTCAAATAGTTCTTATAATCAAATTCACACATCAACTCTTACTCTTGAGGAATTGTTAAATCGTCAAAAAAGGCTCAGTTATCAATCTCAACAAAAGTTGGATTTTTCTGAATTAAAACTAAATTTGATTATTCTTCTAAAAAATGTTGCATTTTGTTTAAAAAAAGTTAGATTTCTCTTAGTCGGAATTTTAGCAATAGGATGTTTTGTTACTACAACTTTTTTTGTAAATAGCCTTATAAACTCAGTTTCAAAACCTGCTACTTTCGATTACGCTTTGGAGGCTGAAATCCAAATTATGGAAGAAGCTATGCGAAATCTGGTGCTTGATGATACAACTGTTGATTACACTGATGATGGAACTTTATCTGCTGTAACAAACTTTTCTTTTACAAACCCAGTTTCTTATCAAGAATATACAGTTAAATCTGGTGATAATATTTCATCGATCAGTAAAAAATACGGCCTAACAAATATTTCCACTTTGATTTCTGTAAATAATATTTCAAATGCAAAACAACTTCGGGTTGGTCAAAAATTAAAAATCCCATCAATTGACGGAATTATTCACACTGTTAATGCTGGAGAAACTTTGGAAGCAATTTCTGCAAAATACAACTGTGATTATTCTGCAATTTTAGATGTAAATGATATGACTTCTAGCCTACTTCAAAAAGGTGAAAGAATATTTATTCCAGGAAAAGCTCTTGATCAATCTAGTTTGAAAAAAGCTCTAGGAGAATTATTTATCAAGCCTATTGCTGGGGCTTATCGACTAACATCTCCTTATGGATACAGAGCCGACCCTTTTACTGGGGTTAGAAGTTTCCACACAGGAATTGATATGGCAATTGCCACAGGAACTCCAATCCGTGCAGCAATGGATGGAAAGATTGCTACAGCTGGTTGGAACAATGTTTATGGAAATTACGTGATTATCACCCACGATAATGGATATCAAACTCTATACGCTCATATGCAAAAATATATTGTAGCAACTGGTCAAAAGGTAACCCAAGGTTCAACAATTGGGTATGTTGGAAGCACTGGATATTCCACAGGGCCTCACCTACACTTTTCTGTTTACAAAAACAGCAAGTTAATTGACCCAATGACAGTATTGAAGTAAGTTTTTCTTTGGAGATTTAATTTATATGGCAAAATATTTTCAAAAAAAATTAATTTTAGTTTTTTTGTGCATCGCAAGTTCTTTTTCTTTGTTTTCCCAGAGTACTTTTTCTGGTTTGGATTTAGATTCTAAAAACACTCTAATTTTCACAGAAGAAAAATTTACTACCTCAAAAAACTTTCACAAAAATCTGTATTCTGCCACAATTCAAAGTGAAAACCCAAGTCAAGCAGCTATATCAGAAGCAAAATTGCTTACCTGTTATCCAGAAAAGATGGATGTACTTTCACAAGGGAAACTTCTAGAAATCCACAACTCAGAGGGAATTGCTCAATATTCTGTAACTGACAATAAATTAACTTGGCTAAAACAAAATCCAATTAACGAAATAAGTGGACTTCCTCCAAAAAATGCAACTAGCCCTGATGGGAATTGGGTGGTTTATTACGAAAAAACTTCTCCAGCAAGGGCAAAAGTTGTATTAAAAAATGTTTCAACAAATGAAACAACTGTTTTATCTGAAAATTCTGAATATTCATACGTATCAATTCCTGTAAAATGGTCAAAAGATTCTTCATATTTAATTTATGAAAAAAATGATAATTTGTATTTTTATGATATAAAAGAACTTTCCAAAGCAGAAATGCTCCAAGAAAGTTTTAGAAAAATTGGTCCTGGAACTATAAATTCTGTCCATTGGGCAAATGAAAAGCTTATAATCTACATCAATCACGATATGGTGTACAAGATTTCCACAAATGAATTGTATACTCGCTCTCTTTATGTGGATATGGTAGGAAGTGGCAAGGTGATTGGTCGACTTCCAACTCCAATGAGCAACACAAATGACCAATTTTGGTCTGATTCTACAGGAAATCGCATCCTCTTAATTCAAAATAATAAAACTTTATGGTATATAGAATTAAACGGTGTAGATTTTGACTATATTTCACCATTATTTTCATATCCTTTTATAAATGTTCCAAATGGTGCAGTTTCCTTTTGTGTTTTTTGGACTCCAGAGGACAAAGGGATTCAAGTTCCTTTTGTTTGGGTTGAAATCCTAGAATCTGGGAAGAAAAAAAGTTATGTTTACAAACTAACCACTTCTCAGCAAAACAAAAACGCTTATTTTGAAAGTTTAACTATTCCATCTTACGTTTCATCTCCACAAATTTCACCAGATGGAAAAGCTATTGCATTTATTGATGAAAAATCTCTTCATATCTATGATATTTTCACTTGGAAACAAATTGCTTTTTACAACAAAGAAAAAATTATCTCTTTCCAATGGATTGATAAAAATGCTTTGTACATTGGTGGAACTGAAACAGTTTCCTATTGGGAACCTTACACAGATAATTCTGTAGTTTTATTTCTTTCCCAAGCAACAAAATACGGTTTTAATGGGGAAACTGGCAAAATTGTTGCGGAAAATATTTACGGAAACTTTTTCTATAACGAAGAAAATAACATTTGGGAAATTTCTGATGTAGCAATTTCTAGAAATCCTATAGCCCAAAATGCTTTTTGGAGAGTTTTCTTAAGCACTTCAAAAAACACAGATTATACAAATGGAATTTATGTTAGAACTCTAAAAGGGCTTTCAGAAACTCGTCCACTTTTTGCCGAATTTAATCAATTAGCAAAGAAAAAACCTGCTATTTCCATTGTTTTTGACGCTTTAGACAATGCAGACGGCATCACTTATATTTTGGATATTTTGGCAAAGTATAATTTGAAAACTACTTTCTTCATAAATGGCGAGTTTATCAGACGTTATCCAACTTGTGTTTCTGAAATAGTTAATGCAGGTCACGAATGTGCTTCTATGTTTTTCACTCCAGCAGATTTAACAAATAGTAGTTACATCGTTGATGAAAGCTTTATTCGCCGTGGTTTAGCTAGAACAGAAGATGAATTTTTTGCTTTAACTGGAAAAGAATTAAGTCTTTACTGGCATACTCCATATTACAAAACTACAAGTGCTATCATTAATGGTGGAAAACAAGCTGGATACACTTTAGTAAGTCCTACAACAAAGCAATTAGATTTACAAACTTTGGAGGACACAGCAAAAAATTCTACAACTTACTATTCTAGCACAAAGATTATTGAAGGAATTTTCAAAGTGCTAAAACCAAAGGCGATTATTCCTGTTTCTGTAGGTCTTTCTAACGGAACAAGAACAGATTATCTATACAATAAAATTGATGTTTTGATTTCTGCAATTATGGAAGAGGGATACAATATCCTTCCGATTTCACAACTGGAAATCAATTAAGAAGTCAGGCGACATTGCGTAAAAAAATTGGCACGTCTGTTTTATTAATTTTTTGTAGAATTTACAAGATTTTCTAAAATCCAGATATATAAAGCTTGGCAGCCTTCTGAAACATCTTTGTAGGTGGTATCAAAATCCCCAGTGTACCAAGGGTCTGCTACATCTGAAGAGCTGCCACAAAATGTGAGCAGCTTTTTTATTTTGTTTTCAGCATCTCCACCAGCAATCCCAGTCATATTTCTGATATTTGCAGAGTCCATACCGATTAACAAATCAAAATCCTTGTAATCCTGATAAGTCATTTGTCTCGCTCTGTGATTTCCAACAGGAATCCCGTGACGTTGCAACACATTTCTAGTGCCGTAGTGAACTGGATTTCCAATTTCTTCTGTGCTTGTGGCAGCAGAATCACAAGAAATAGATTTTTCGCTGTTACGAAGCAAAATATCATTAAAAACACACTCAGCCATTGTGGAACGGCAAATATTTCCGTGGCAAACAAAAAGTACTTTTATCATAAGGCATTCCAATATAAAAAGAAGATTAAAACGCAACCCCAAGCATTTCCAGTTATTTTTCGAACTATGAGCATTCCATAAATCAAAAACATTGTGGAAAGCATTTCAAAAATTGCATCTGGTGTAACTCCAATTGCACCGTGTATTAAAATACACATAACAGCACAAACAAAAGCACCCCAATCCCAAAATCTGTATTTTGATGGATATCTTTGGCTTATTTTTTCTGCAATAACAACGTAGTTAAATCCTTCAAAAAATCCCCAGCAAAGGGCAATTATCAACATTCCAAAAACATTTGAAGGAAAACCACTTGCCACAACCTGCTTTGTGAGATTTACGTCAGAAAATGGAAACCAAGCATGAACATTTCCAGCAAAAAAATTGTATACAAAATCAGGCAAACAGCACAAAATTGTTAATCCAATAGTTAATAAAAGATTTTTTTTGGTTAATCCATAAGAAAAAAAAGATTCTTTTCTGATAATCGAAACAACTGTAATTCCTAAACCTGCAAGACCAAATTGAAATAAAATCCCCATAAACATTACACGTAAGACAATGTTAATATTAGGATTGTAGGCAATAGAATTTATTTGTTTGTTAAAAACCATATAAATTCCCATAACAAGCATAGAAATTATAAAAATAATCCATAAATCAATGTCTAGTTTCTTTTTTTCTTGTACATCCATTTTTTTATCCCATTTATTTATTTTAATTTTAAACAATTATACATTTTTTTAATTTTATATTCTACACAAGATTTTTTTATTATCTTATTGATATCTAAAAATCACAAAACTAAAAAAGTTTTAAGCGAGGTTTATTATGAATAACAAAATGTTTTGCTTTCAATGTGAGCAAACAGCAAATGGAACTGGTTGTCTTGGAGAAATGGGAGTTTGTGGGAAAAAAGCTGAAACTGCAAAATTGCAAGATGAACTTACAGAAAAACTAATTACGTTAGCAATAACTTTATCCCACGACAATTCAAAAATTACTGAAACTACAAAATCCTTGATAATCGAAGGTCTTTTTACAACTGTTACCAATGTAAGTTTTGAAAACAAGCGTATCCGAAAACTTATAGAAGAAGTCCATAAAGAAATTAAAAGATGTTCTGATGGTTGTAGTCTTTGTAAAAATCTATTTTCCAATCAAAAATCCTTTGATTTAAAGCTTTTATGGGAAGCAAAAGATGATATTACTTCGTTAAAATCTCTAATTCTGTTTGGAATCAGGGGAATGGCAGCATACGCATATCATGCTAGAGTTTTAGGTTTTTCAAACGAAGAAATCAACAATTTTTTTGTAAAAGCCTTGTATTCTCTTGGAGAAAATCTTTCTACAAACGAATTGATTGCTTTGGTTTTGGAAGTGGGAAAATATAATTATATGTGTATGAACTTACTAGATTCTGCAAATACAAAGACTTTCGGAAAACCTCTACCAACTGAAGTTTCTATGAGAGTTGAAAAAGGACCTTTTATCGTAGTCTCTGGTCACGATTTGAAGGATTTGTATGAACTTTTGGAACAAACCCAAGGTAAGGGAATAAATATTTACACTCACGGGGAAATGCTTCCTGCCCACGGATATCCAAACTTAAACAGGTTTCCACATTTAAAAGGACATTTTGGAACTGCTTGGCAAAATCAACAAAAAGAGTTTGATGGACTTCCAGCTCCTATTCTATTTACAACAAACTGTATTATGCCTCCAAAACCAAGTTATGCAGATAGAGTTTTTACAACTGGAGTGGTTTCTTATCCAGAATTGAAACATATTGATTTTAAACCATTTGCAGAAATGGAACAAAAATCCTATCGGGATAAAAATCTTGAAATCAAATACACTCAAATCATTGAGCGAAATAAAGATTTTTCTCCAATTATAAAAAAAGCTCTAGATTTAGGTGGTTATCCTCGAGATACTGAACATTTTGGTATAAACGGCGGAGATACTCTTTCTACAGGATACGGACACGACACAGTTTTATCAGTTGCAGACAATTTGATAGAAGCCATCGAAAAAGGAACTATCAAACATATTTTTTTGGTTGGAGGCTGCGACGGTGCTAAACCTGGAAGAAATTACTATACTGATTTTGTAAAAGCCACACCAAAAGATAGCTTAATATTAACCTTGGCTTGTGGAAAATTCCGATTTAACGATTTGGAACTGGGAACAGTGGAGGGTCTTCCACGACTTATGGATATGGGACAATGTAATGATGCTTACAGTGCAATCAAGGTTGCAAGAGTTTTAGCAGACCATTACAACTGTTCAATCAACGAGCTGCCTATCTCTTTTGTACTTTCTTGGTACGAGCAAAAAGCTGTAGCTATTCTACTAACTTTGCTATTTCTTGGAGTAAAGGGAATTTATCTAGGACCTAGTTTACCAGCTTTTATTTCTCCAAATGTTTTGGCATATTTAATCGACAATTTTGATATTCGCCCAACATCCTCTGTAAAAAAAGACTTGGAACAAATGTTAAAATAAATCGAAATAGTAAAGCATTTTAAAACAAAAAAACTACCCAAAAACAGCTTTTCACTGGAACTGGGTAGTTTTTCCGCTTGATATCAATAAAACTATTGACTAAAAATAAAGCTCACATTCGTAGCAAGTATTGTTATCTTGTTTTCCGACAACAGTAATTTTTGATTTATCTTCAGAAACATGAGCATATATTTCAATTACATTGCCAGGAACAGCCTCTTTTGAATAATTGATTTTCATATCTTTGATTGGACGTTGTAAAAGTTCTTCTGGTAAAGCGTCTACTGTGTATGCACCATACCGAGAATTATTGACATGTCCGTTTCCGTCCAAGTCTGAAAATCGTACAGGTCGAGTATCAATATGTTCCATATTTTCTGGAACAGGGATTTTTCCGCAAGGCAGACCGTCATAAGGCTCTTTTCTGTTAGGAGCTTCTCTTAAATCAAACTGTGAAGGCTTCATAATTCGACGAGTTTTTGGATTTACCACAAGCCAAGTGGAACGACCAGAAATCAAAAGATTATTATCTTTGTCTAGGATTTCGTAAGCACGAGTAAGCTGTAAACCTTCTGGAGTTTCTTCCCAAGTGCGGATTGTAACTTCTTCATTGCTTAAAGGTCGTCGAATAAAATGATAGGAAGCTCTTGAAAGCAAAATCGCTACATCTCTCTCGTCTAAAAATTGCCAAGTCATACCTCGTTGTGCATAATCTTCTACAGCAGTATCACTTAAGATTCGTAAAATTTCAGTCAAACTTAATTCGTGTTTTAAATTACATTGACCAAACATAATTTTAAATTCATTAAAAAATGTATTATTTTCGTCATGCCATTGTTTATATTCTTTCATGGAATTTAATATAATAAATATAAAGTTAGGTGGTCAAGGTACAAAAAAGAGGGTTTGAGCACATTATGTTCAATATTTTTCAAATTGTTTGACATTAGCCCACTTTACATCTTTTCTAAATATTGATAAATTATATATTAAGCAATTTATTTTTAAGAGGTTTAGAATGATTTTTCCACTAGAAGAACTTGTTAAATTTCAAGACAACATATATGAAATTACAGCAGCTGCTAGTCGTAGAGCTTACCAACTTTCAATGGTAAAAGATCCAATCATCGAAGAAAATGACGATAAAGTTGTTTCTCTAGCTGCTAGTCAACTATTTAAAGACGAAGTTGAATATCGTATTGAAAACTAGGTTCATTTTCAATGAATAATTCTTTAAATGCGGGAATGTCTTATGGTGAAAACTGTACTGACATTCCCGTTTTAGTTATATTTGCACCAACTGCCTCTGGAAAAACTGCTCTTGCAGAAAAACTTTTTGGAAAAAACTCCACTTCCCCCTTTGCAGGAAAAGCTGAAATTGTAAGTGCTGATTCTATGCAAGTTTATAAATATCTTGATGTGGGAACTGCAAAACCAGATAAGGCTTTTTTGGAAAATCTTCCCCATCACCTAATTGATATTTGCCTACCAGAGCATCAGTTTGGAACTGGTGAGTTTGTGCGGGAAGCTGACAAAGTTGTAAAAGACATTTTTGCAAGAGGAAAATTGCCTGTTCTTTGCGGCGGAACCGCTTTTTACATAAAAAACTTTTTGACAGGGCTTCCAGTTACTCCAGAAGCAGACGAAGAAACCCGCACATTAGTGGAAAATCGTATGAAAACTGAGGGAAAAGAGGTTTTGTACGCAGAGCTAGAAAAACTTGACCCAGAAAGTGCTTCAAAAATCCACATAAATGATGAATACAGAATAAAAAGAGCTTTAGAGATTTGTCTTTCAACTGGAAAGCCCCGTAGTAGTTTTTTATTAAACAATCCAAATGAGTTTAGAAAAGGATACAAATTTTTGGTTCTTTCTTTAGAGCGGGATAGAAAAGAGCTTTACGAAAGAATTAACCAACGAGTTGATATTATGTTTGATTCTGGACTTTTGTCTGAAATCGAAAATTTACGGAAAATGGGTTACACGGGAGAAGAACCTGGACTTTCTGCCATTGGATACAGAGAATTTTTTACATCCGAAACTGATATTGAAAAAATCCGTGTATCAATTAAGCACGATACAAAGCGATATGCAAAACGGCAAGAAACTTTTTTCAAATCTTTTAATTTTGCAGAAAGTGTAAATCCAGAAGATTATGAAAAAATCCAAGAAAAAATTTCTCATTTTTTTAAAGAGTATAACTTCTAATACTTGACGTAAAAACCAAATTATTAGATAATACTATAACATTCAATAAGGAGTGCTATTGTGCCTTGTGGTAAGAAAAGAAAGCGTCAAAAGATTGCTACACATAAGCGAAAAAAGATGCTAAGAAGAAATCGGCATAAGAGTAAATAAGTTTAGCTTATAAAAAGGCTAACGAAGCATTAAGGAAGGTTTCCTGATGAACACTTACAATTATGCTATGTAATGACCGTAGATTTAGTTTTGTGCTGAACTGCGGTCTTTTTTTTAATCTTTTTTTAGTAAAGTTTTCTACAAAATATTGTCTTATCACTGTATGATTCTCTAAATTAAAGAATGTTAAGGATTAAACAATTTGTTATTAGATAATATATCATGTCCAAAAGACATAGCTAACTTTACAAACTCAGAACTCCATGACCTAGCCAAAGAGATTCGTTCTCGAATTTTGGAAGTTGCTTCCAAAAATGGCGGTCACGTTGCTAGTAATCTTGGAGCTGTAGAATTAACTATTGCCTTACACAAAGTTTTCAATGATTCAGATGATGCCATCATTTTTGATGTTAGCCATCAATGTTATACTCACAAATTGCTAACTGGTCGCAACAAAGATTTTGATACCTTGCGGCAACACGGTGGGATTTCTGGTTTCACAAAGAGAAAGGAAAGTCCCTACGATTATTTTGATGCAGGTCATGCTTCTACTTCAATTTCCAGTGCCTTGGGACTTTTGACAGGGCGAAAAATGCTTGGTAAATCTGGAAAAGTTGTTGCCGTTATTGGGGACGGGGCTTTGACTGGGGGAATGGCATTTGAAGCTCTTTCTCACGGAGGTCAACTAGCAAAAGATTTGGTAATCGTTCTAAACGACAACCAGATGTCCATTAGCAAAAATACAGGCTCACTTTCACGATATCTAAGCCGTCTAACGTCAAGTTCTCAATATCAAAGTTTTAGAAATACAATCGACAATGCTGTCAAAAAAATCCCATTATTAAACAAACCACTATCTCGATTTATTTTCAGATTTAAACGAGCAATTAAAGCAAGTTTTTATTCAAATAATCTTTTTGTGGATTTTGGATTTGAATATTTCGGACCTTTTGACGGTCATCACTTAGAAAGTTTAACATCTGTTTTTCAAGATATAAAAAAACTAGATAGACCTTGCGTTGTACATGTTGTTACAAAAAAGGGTAAAAACTACAATCTTGCAGAAAAAAATCCTACAAAATTTCATGGATTAGGTCCATTTTCTTTGGAGACTGGAGATTTACTCAAAAAACCAAAAAAAACTTTTACAGAGGTTTTTAGCAACAAAATCCTTGAACTAGGACATAAGCACAGCAATATTGCCTGTATCACTGCGGCTATGATTGACGGAACAGGTCTTTCAGCCTTTGCTCAAGCCTTCCCAGATAGATTTTTTGACGTAGGAATTGCAGAGGAACACGCTGTAACCTTTGCTGGAGGTCTTGCCCGTTCTGGTATAAAACCTGTTGTAGCAATTTATTCGACTTTTATGCAAAGGGCAGTTGATCAACTTATCCACGATATTGCATTACAAAAAGTACCAGCAGTTTTTGTTTTGGATAGATCAGGTGCCGTGCCAGATGATGGAGAAACTCACCAAGGTATTTTTGATATTTCCCTACTCCGTCCTGTTCCAGACGTTTCTCTTTTATCACCAAGTTCACAAGTAGAGTTGGAACTCTGTCTTGAATGGGCAGTTCAACAAGATTTCCCAGTTGTGATTCGTTATCCAAAAGGCGAATGTCCAAAAGAAACAGAAGAATTTGCCCATCCTATTGAAAAAGGAAAGGGCGTATTGGTAAAAAACAAAAACAATCCAGATAAAAAAACTGATTGTTTATATGTTTGTACTGGAGGAATTTTTCCAGAAGTTGAAAAAGCCTGTAATATTCTTGAAGAAAAAAATATTTTCCCAGATATTTACAATTTACGTTTCTTAAAACCTTTGGATAAAGAATATTTTTTGTCTGTAATTGAAAATTATTCTAAAATCGTTTTTGTAGAAGATGGTATTCGCATTGGTGGAATCGGAACTTACTTAGAATCACTTTTGCAACGAAAAACTTTAAACAAAAAAACTTGGGTTTGTGGATTCCCAGACAGATTTATCGGTCAGGGAAAAAGACCTGAAATTTTAGAAGATGCTCACTTAAGTCCAGCTCGTCTTGCAAAAAAGATGGAAAATCTTCTGTAATCAGATTTACTGGATAAAAAATGAAAAAACTTCAACTGAATTTGCATAATAGAATCATATCCACAGAAAATCCCAGTTTTGTCATGGGAATAATAAACGCAAATCAGGATTCATTTTGGAAAGGTAGTCGTTTCACTGGAAAAAAAGCTATAAATCAAGCTCTAAAACTCATTGATGAAGGTGCGGATATTTTGGATATTGGAGCAGAATCCAGTCGCCCCGGAGCAAATTACATTTCTGATACAGAGGAATTAAAAGTTCTTCTCCCACTGGTAAGACAAATCCGAAAATTTTCGAATATTCCAATATCAATTGATACAAGAAAACTCACAGTAATGAAAGCCTGTTTTGAAGAAGGTGCTGATATTCTAAATGATATTTCAGCCCTAGAAGACGACGAAAAATTACCCTATTTCCTTGCAGATTCAAAAATTCCAGTAATTTTGATGCACAAAAAAGGTAATCCCCAAAATATGCAAATCAATCCTGAATACGAAGATATAGTAAAAGATGTTTCAGATTATCTTACAAAACGATGCCAATTTGCCATTTCCAAGGGAATCAGTCCAGAAAAATTAATTTTAGATGCAGGGATTGGATTTGGAAAAAATCTAATTCACAACAAAAAACTCATATTATCAAGTTCTACCATTTTGCAAAATGTACAAAATGAGTTAAAATATAATATATTACCTCAACACATTGTTATGGCACTTTCTAGAAAAACTTGCATCGGAGAATTAACTTCTAAAAAAGTTGAAGATAGATTACCAGGAACATTGGCAGCTAACTTGTTGGCTGTGGAAAAGGGAGCTACAATTTTGCGTGTTCACGATGTAAAAGAAACTTTGGATACGCTTTTAGTTTACAGAGGATTGTATGAATAATTTTGAAAGATTTTCTATCGTTTACAGTTACATCAAACCTTTTTTAGATATTGGGATTTTAGCTTACATTATTTACAAAGCTTACACCATTATCGTAAAAACAAATGGAGCACAAATTCTTCGAGTAATTGTAACCTTTGCCATAGCCTTTGCAGTAGCAACTGCACTTCAACTTACAACCTTACTAAGCATTTTAAACACTTTAGCTCCTGGGCTTTTGGTTTGTTTTGCAATTGTTTTCCAGCCTGAACTTAGAAAAATTTTCTTAAAATTGGGACAAAACGATTGGTTTAAATTAGGTACTCGATCAAAACATACTTACGTGGATTCAGTTTTAATCGCTGCAGAAATGCTCTCAAAACAAAAACGGGGAATGTTAGCTGTTTTTGTGAGAAAGCAAAATCTAAAGGATATGATTGATTCTGGAACAAAACTAAATGCAGACCTATCATCTAGTTTGTTGGTTACAATTTTTGGTCACGACACTCCTCTTCACGATGGAGCAACCATTATCCAAAGTGGAAAAATTTTAGGGGCTGGATGCTTTTTACCTTTGTCCAAACGTCCTGACATTACAAAAACTTTTGGAACAAGACATAGAGCAGCAATCGGCGTTACAGAGGAAACAGATGCCGTAGTAGTTGTTGTTTCTGAGGAAACTGGAGCAATTAGTATTGCTTACGATTCAAAGCTTTACTACGATTTAACAATGGAACAGCTTACAAAAACCTTGGAAGCCCAGTTGGAAATTAACCCTGATACACAGACAACGGAGGAACCAGAAAATGACGCTATCTCAAAAGCTTGAAAAATTACGAGAAGATTGGATTGTAATTGTACTTTCTCTTTTGGCTGCAGTATTTTTATACGTTTTTTATCAAATTGCACAAATGGATACTACAACTTTTTCTGTTCCAATTTCTGTAGAATCTAATGGAAATCTTCTTCTCGTAAAAGAAATTCCTTCCCGTGTAAAAATTACTGTAAAAGGAAAAACTGAGGATATTAGCCGACTAACAGAAAAAGATTTCTCTGCATACCTAAATCTTGATTATTACACTTCTCCAGGAGAATATTCAGTTCCTATTAGTTTACAAACTTCAGATTCTGTTGCAAATACATCTTTGGAAATTCGCCCTAATCCACAAAGTATAGACGTGTTTTTGGAAGAAAAAACTATCGGCTATGTTCCAATTACCATTCGTACAACTGGAAATCCAGCTTCAGGCTACGAAATCATTAGCGAAGAAACAACTCCGAATTATATTAGAATAATTGGCTCTGCATCTTCTGTTGCCTCTGTAAAAACTTTGGAAACTGAACTTTGGGATATTTCAGATGCAAAGACAACCATAGAAAAAAAACTGAAATTAATAAATACGAACAAGCGGATTACAATTGATGAAGAACCTGTTGTAAATGCAAAAATCACTATTGCAGAAATAGTGGAAAATAAAGTTTTTGAAAATACTATTGTTACTTTATTAAATCCAAAAGAAGGTTTTGAAGCATCTGCTCCAACTTTAAAAGCAACTGTTACAGTAAAAGGTTCTCAAAATTACCTAAAAGATTACAAATTACCTTATGGATTGCTATATGTTGATTGTTCTTCAATTTCCGAACCTGGAGAATATGAAATCGACATTAAAAATTACAAACTTGCCAATTTATCTTTGGTATCCATTGAACCAACTTCACTTTCTGTAACAATTACAGAAAAAATCCAAGACCCAGAAAGTGAAAATCTTGTTGATGAAGAAGCAAATTCTGAAAACTCAAATCCAGAAGACACTTTAGTTGACACAGAAAACTCAACTGAGGGAAAAAAATCGGAGATTGCTGAATGATAATCGGAACTGGAATTGATATTGTTCAAGTAAATAGATTTGACTCTTGGGTAAATAACGAAAAGCTTTTATCAAGATTTTTTCATCCCGAAGAAGTAAAGTACATTTTAGGACAAAACACAAATCAAGCAGAAACTATTGCAGCTCGTTTTGCCGCAAAAGAAGCTTTGGGAAAAGCTTTGGGAACAGGCTTACGGGGATTTGCTTTAAAAGACATTTGGGTACGGCGTGATGAAAAAGGCAAACCCTATATCGAAGTGTTTCCTGCATTTTTAGAGATTACAAAATCCTATAATTGTGTTAAAATTCATTTATCAATTTCACACGAAAAAGAATACGCTTGTGCAATTGTGATTTTAGAAAATTAAGAGGGAATATATGGCATATTACAGAAAATCTTCAGATATGAACAAAACTGACCCAAACAAAAAGTTAAGTATCTCTTTTTATTCAAAAACAAAGGTAATATGTCCTGTTTGTAAAAAAGATTTTCAAAAAGAAGAAATGCTTAGCGGTGGCGGTCGTATGATTGCTGGAACCCTCACAGACGAACTTCGCAGAAATTTTGAACCTTCTGTGAAATACGGCAAAGTTTATCCCCTTATTTATACCATTGGGGCTTGTCCAAACTGTCACGCTGCTTTTTTTTGGCAAGATTTTGCACAACTAAGCGATAACAAAACCATAGGAAAACTTATGGACGAGGAAAACAATCGCCGGGAATCCGTAAACACAATTTTTCCCCACTACAATTTGAAGCGGGAAAAAACTCTTATTGATGGAGCAGCTTGTTATTACTTAGCACTACTTTGCTATGAAAATATGCCAAAATCCTTTTCTCCAACAATAAAAAAAGCCCTTATTTGTTTACGTTTGGCTTGGCTTTGTAACGATTTAGAAACAGAATGTCCAAATCACAATTATGACTTTATTGCACAAAAGTTTTATCGAAAAGCACTATTTTTCTATCAAGAAGCCCTTGAATTTGAAACTACAAAAGTTGAAAGTATTGCTGGTGTTTCAAACTTTGGGCCTGATATCGACAAAAATTACGGTTACGACGGCGTAATATATTTGTGTGGTTTATTAGAATATAAATATGGTCAACAAGAAAATTTTGACGAACGACTAAAAAAATTAGAAAATTACAAACGCTCAATTGCTCGAATCTTTGGACTTGGAAAGTCATCAAAAAACAAACCAGGTCCATTATTGGAACATTCTAGAAATCTTTATGATAGCATTACAAAATTACTAAAAGATGCAAACGTAATCGATGAAGATGATTTATAAACTTGTAATTTTCAAAAATTTACCAACAAAAATCAAAAAAAATGATATAGAAGAATAATATGCGAACAATACTTTTAACAATTTCTTACGACGGAACAGATTTTTGTGGATGGCAAAAACAAAAAGAAACTATTACTGGAAAAGTTAGAACTGTTCAAGAAGAACTGGAAAAAGCTTTGGAAATAGTCCACAAAACTCCAGTACAAGCCTGTGGGTCTGGACGTACCGATTCTGGTGTTCATGCAAGTTTTCAGGCTGTTACATTTATTTCACCAATTGATACAATTCCTGTAGAAAAATACATCCCTGCTATAAATAGCCTTTTACCCCACGATATACGGGTTATGACGGCCGAAATTAAGCCAGATGGATTCCATGCTAGGTTTAACGCAACAAGTCGCTCCTATCGCTATTTTATGTGGATAGGAGAAACTCCACCAGCTAAAGAAATGCGTTACATTTGGCCACTTTTCAGAAAACCAGATTTAGACAAATTAAATGCAATGGCTTCTTACCTAAAAGGAGAAATTGACTGTACCACATTTTCCGCTGCTGGTGATAAAAGCCTGTCAAAATGCAGATATTTAGAAAAAGCTGAGTTTTATCTACAAGGAGAAAAGCTTGTTTTTGAAATAGAAGCCAACGCCTTTTTGTGGAAAATGGTTCGCTCAATCACAGGAACAATCATTCACTTAGAAAAAGCTGGGTATCCACCAGAATATTTCAAAGAAATACTGGACAAAAAAGATAGAAAACTTGCAGGACCAACAGCTCCTTCTCAGGGGTTGTTTTTGCATCAAGTGAAATTTGACGGAATAAGGAGAGCACCATAATTTCGGAATTATTTTGATATTTTTAACAAAATAGAGATTTTGAAGATTTTTTATATTTTTTTTGATTTTTTCGTATTTTTTTTGTAACCCTTTTTCATCAATATGGTTTACATTATAGAAAATGAGCAACAAACATTTTTCAAAATCCTCTTCCTCTCCTTTTTTTCCGTCTCCTGAAAGGGAGACGGTTTTTTTATCTACATCTCTTGAGCAAAGAAAAAATCAAATGTTTTTGCAGCATAAAAATAGTTTTTATCATCAACCTTGTATATTTCAACAGAATATACAGTTTCATTATCAATTAAATCTTGCTTGATTTTGTCATAATCTTGATTTTCTGCGTATGATGGAATATTTCCAAGCCAATAAAAATCATGTTCAGCATCGTATTGCAAAGGATAAACTAAATCATTGTACAAAAAGTTTTCTGGCTTACCATCAACAAAATTCACTTCAATTTGCTTTTGGCTTAATGGAAAATTGAAAATTAAGCTTATTAAGTTTTTGTTTCCATCTCGCTTTTCTTCAACAATGTCCCATTTTTTTCGTATGGAACCATCAACTAAATATTCTTCTGAATAATCAAAATCTCCATCATCATTTGTATCAACAAAAACTCCTTGAAGCCACACAGCATTTTCATAAGGGAAATTTCCAAAAATTTCTTCATAAGCAATATTTTCAGAGCTATCTAAATTCTCAGGTAACTCTTTTCCATAGATTTCTGTTACTTCATAAGTTCCGTTCAAATCTTTATCCACATTTCTAAAAGCGAGTTCTCCATTTTCAAAAAAAGCAGAAGCATAAACATTGTTGTCTAAATAATAATTTCCACTAACAATTTTTCCGTCCGAAAGGGAAAAACGGATTTTTTCTTCACCAATTTGATTTTTATTTGTCAAATAAGTTGTTACAGCATAAGAATTTACATTTAACACACTAGAATCAAACTGACTTTCCACAGGATTTAGAATATAAAAATCATATTCAGTACTAGAAAAACTTGCAGGAACAACTTCAAAAGGAAGCCACTTACAAGTATCAGGAATTAAACTATAATCCAATTTTCCAGTTTCAACCTTAGAAATAAAAGGATATCTAGCATAAGTTAAAGTTAAATCTTCATTTGGAATATAAAGTTTTCGAGGAGTTCCGTAATCAAAAGAACTTGTCCAATTGATTATTCCGTTTTGCTTTCTCTCAAAAGCAGCATAAATTGGTCGACCATTTTTATATTCAGTATATAATTCATAGAAATCATCAAAATTGTTATCAAAATAAAGATTACCTTCAAAACTGTCTAAAATTGAATACACAACAATTTTTTTTTCATCTGAAATTAAATCAAACAAATTTTGCAAAAGATTAAATTGGAGATTTCCGTTAGACAAAGCAAAAAAACTCGAAATTGCATCATCTTCTGTCATTATTCCAGCTTCCAAAGCTTTTATTGGATACAAAGGACTTTCTATTCCCTGAGTTTTGTAAACCTTTAGCATTTTTTCTTGCAAATCATCATCTGCAAAACTTGAAGCCAACAACAAAAACTTTGGATTTACTTGATTTTTTGCATTTAAATAATCAAACCCCAAAGACAAAAAAGTTTCATTTAAGGCAAAAAACCTTTCATCAGAAGCAGAAACTGGCTCTTTTGTTAATTCAAGGGGATTTTCAAATTTATAAAAAATATTTGGAAAGTCTGAATCTAAAGGAAACATTCGCCAAGCCGTATCTATTGTTTCCCGAGCTTTTTGAACATTTCCTGTAATATAATAAATCTTTGCAGAAGTTTTTAGAGCATCAGAGTTTAATAACAAACTTTTATCATCCAAAAGATTTAAAGCCTTTTCGTATTCCATTGTGGCATAATAATAATTTGCTAAAAGAATTTTTGCTCCCTTTGGATTGTAGGAAACCCATTCTCTTTCTAGGGATTTTTCTAAATTTTCAATGATAATATAAGGTTTTTCCTGAGTTTGAGATTCTGCAATTGATTTTACATACCATAAATCAGCCATAGACGAATCATAAGTTAATCCAATTTCCGCATTTGACAAAACATTTTCCCATTGGGATTTTAGCACATAATCTTGTGATAATTTTAGATATCTTAATGCAGTATTTCTATTTGCAAAAAACACCTCTTCAGAAAGGGCACAACAAACAACACAAAAAAACATCAATACTGCAAAAATGGATTTTTTCATCTTTTGACACCTATAAAACATTGATATAAAATTTTGCAACGCAAATATTAAAAACCTAGTAATTCTTTAATTTCATTATCATCCAAGGTTTCTTTTTCCACAAGAGTTTTTGCAAGAATATCTAATTTTTCCTTATTTTCAGATAAAATCTTTTCGGTACGATTTTCAGCTTCTTTTAGTATTTCACGAACAGCCTTATCAATTTCTTCAGCGGCATAATCAGAAAGTCCCTTTCGTTTTGCCATTTCCTTACCCATAAACACAGGCTCTTCGTCATTATTATAGCAAATTGCACCTAATTTTGACATTCCCCACTGGCAAACCATTCTATGAGCAAGTTCTGTCGCTTGTTGAAGATCATTTTGAGTACCAGTTGTTGTTTCTCCATAAATCAATCTTTCAGCAACATATCCGCCAAACATTATTACCAACTTATCTTCAAGCTGACCTTTCGTATGAGTGTATGAATCCTCTTTCGGAAGCCCAACAGTAACCCCCAAAGCTCTTTCCCGAGGAATAATTGTTACCTTGTGCAGATTTGTCGCATTTTCCAAAAAGTAATATGGAAGTGCGTGACCTGATTCGTGATAAGCTGTCATCAGTTTGTCTTTATCTGATAAAACAAGGGATTTTCTTGCAATTCCCATTAACACTTTGTCACGAGCTTCTTCAAATTCCGCATTTTCTACAATATTTTTATTTTTTCTAGCGGCGTAAATTGCAGCCTCATTAACAATATTTGATAAGTCTGCTCCACTCATTCCAGAAGTTGCTCGAGCCAATTTTTTTATATCAAATTCTTCACTGACAGGCACTTTTTTTACATGAACTTGCAAAATTGCTTCCCTTTCTTTGATATCAGGCATAGCAACTGTAACTTGTCTATCAAATCTTCCAGGACGAAGTAAAGCTTGATCCAAAACATCAGGTCTATTTGTGGCAGCCAAAACGATAACGCCCTCAGTTTTTTCAAATCCGTCCATTTCCACAAGAATCTGATTTAATGTTTGCTCTCTTTCATCGTGTCCACCACCAAGTCCAGCACCTCTTGCACGACCAACAGCATCAATTTCATCAATAAAAATCACACAAGGAGACATTTTTCTAGCTTGAGCAAAAAGATTTCGTACACGACTTGCTCCAACCCCAACAAACATTTCCACAAAATCAGAACCTGAAATATGCAAAAAGTTTACCCCAGCTTCTCCAGCAACTGCCCGCGCAAGTAAGGTTTTTCCAGTTCCAGGATTTCCAACCAGCAAAATACCGTGAGGAATCTTTGCACCAATTTTTTCATATTTTGTAGGATATTTTAGGAAATCCACAATTTCAGCCAATTCTTCTTTTGCTTCCTTTTGACCGGCCACATCATCAAATTTTACAGTGGATTTAGTTTTATCGTAGATTTTTGCTCGACTTTCTGAAAATTTCATACCAGATGAGTTATGAGCCGCCTGATTTCTCATAATCAACAAAATCAACAAAACACTAAAAATCCAAGGTAAATATCCCAAAATTTTCTCGATTAAACTTGGTTTTGTAGTTTGACCATAAATCATCACATCTTTTTCATTTAATGCACTAATCAAATTTGGGTCTTCATAGGGAATTTCCACAGAAAAAGAAACATATTGTCCATTATTTGCCAAAACTTTCCCCAAAATTGTAGATTTATCCACAATATTTACTTCTTTCAAAGTTCCTGCTTCAATAGCTTCCCAAAAATCAGAATAACTGATTTTATTAACATTTCCTCTGAGACCTGTTGAAATATTTGATAATAATAAAGCAACACAAATCAATCCGACAGAAAATATTACAAAACCAAAACAACCTTTTTCTTTTTTTTCACCATTTCCTTTTTCGATTTTCATAAATCCTCATCAATCTTTACAAAAAAATTTTCTGCATTAAAAGGTTTTCCCCAAATTCCTCGAATCTTTACATCACAAAAAATTGGAATCCTTGAAAAATCCTCTTCTAAAACTTTCCACTCAGAAAAAATCTTTGTAACATCTTTTTTATTTTTATTTTTATCTTCGATAAAGTCCGAATTATCCTTGCTTCGAATTACTACAGGAAGCAAAAATTCTCCAGACACAAAATCACTTTCAACCAATTTTGCAACAAAACGATTTTTAGATTTTTCTTCAATTTGTATTTTTCCAAAAGGCAAATCATAAAAACCAACAGAATCTATTATAGTATAAAATCCAATGTTATCATATCCTTTTTTCACATTTCCAATAAGGATATTTTCAGATTCACAGAATATTTTGACATTTTCAAAATCTACAGGCTTAAAATCAGAAACAAATTTTTCCAAAAGATAATATGGAAATCTCACAAAATCTCTATCATTTTTTTCAATTTGATTTTCCCATTCTCCATTTTTTTTTACCGCAAAAAAAGTTTCTAAACCTTTATACAACAGGTTAATCTTTATGCTTTTTTCTAGACCCACAAATTCTTGAAAATCAAAAAACACATTATTATTCTTTTTATCAAAAGTCCAGTTATGATTTCTCAAAGTATTTTCAATCAATTTTTCTACATCAAATACTTTTCTTTCGCCGTTTAAAACTCCAGTTTTCCAACCATCAAAATACAAATCCAAAACTGGCACAAGCTGATTTCTTATTTTATTCCGCAAATAATTGTTTTCCAAATTTGTAGCATCAATACAATAGGGAATTTTGTTTTCCAAAGCATATTCTTCGATTTCTTTTCTAGTAATATTTAGCAAAGGTCGAAAATAAATACCTCGTTTTTGTTTGATTCCAGCTTTTAAAACAGAGCCTTGCAAAAAACGCTGAATTAGAGTTTCTAAATTATCATTTTGATTATGAGCTAAACAAAGACAATCTGCCTTTATCTCTTTTGTATACTCTTCAAATACTTTGTATCTACAAAATCGTGCAGCCTCTTCAATTCCTTTTTTTCGCTCTTTTCTAACTTCCTCAATGAATCCTGGTTGAAACTGATGGATTTTTAATTGAATATCATTTTCTTTTGCGAATTTTTCCACTAACAAAACATCTGCAAGACTTTCGTCTTTCGGTCTAATATTATGATTTACCGTAATTCCAGTTATTTTAAAACCAATTTCTTTGGATAATCGATTCAAAATATGAAATAAAACCATAGAATCCGCACCACCAGATACGGCAACCACAACAGAAAAATCGTTATTTAATTTGTAGTTTTTTTCAATTTGAGATTTTACTTCAAAAAATAATTTATCAGAAATTGGCTGAATCTTCATAGGCGTAAACAAAAAAAGCTGCCCACAAAATTGGACAGCTTTCTACTCACTAAAAAACAAATTAGCGACGTGGAGCTTTTACAGAAGCGATTACAGCATCTTGGTTTGAAACAACTGTTACACCTTCAGAAAGTGCAATTTGTTTAACAGCCATTTTGTCACCGATTTTTAGTTCACTGATATCAGCAATGATACGAACTGGTAAATCTTTTGGTAGACATGAAATTTTGATTGAATCGATACCCTTTTGTAAGATACCACCTTCACGTACACCAACTGGACTTCCACCAAGTTGAACCTTAATAGGAACTGTTAGAACCTTATCTGGATCGATTACTTGGAAATCTGCATGTAAGTTTTTATCTGTAATGATGTTATATTCTGTATCTTTGATAAAAGCTAAATGTTTTTCTTTACCAACAACTAATTCAATAAGAGTTGTAGGAGTAGCTTGTTTCCAAACTTTAGTAAACTCTGCTTCATCGATTTGAAGCATTGTTGCTTCACCCTTACCGTTGTACATTACTGCAGGAAGATTTCCTGTAGCACGAAGTGCTTTTGCAGCTCTTTTTCCTGTTGTTGTACGAACAACTGCGTTTACTGTCAACTTATCCATAATGGATCTCCTCATATATGATTTATTCTTGCTAATAAAAGCAAACACATTTTTCTTTATCTATATTTCAAAAAATGAAAACGCAGATAAAGATAATGTCAAGGCATAGCCTTGACATTTCTCTCAACTAAAACCAAAAAATTGGTTTTCAAAACAGTGTACTGCTTTATTAGCTGAGACGGCAGGATTCGAACCTGCGGAATACCAGTACCAAAAACTGGTGGCTTACCACTTGCCGACGTCTCAATATCAAAATCAGTTGCATATTATTATACATATTTCTAATTTTTATGCAACTGGTTTTTCGCATTTTTTTTAATTTTTTTCAATTTTTTTCAAAATCAAAAAAAACTTACAGACTAAATGTCGTCTATATCGCCTTCTTCAACGTGTCCAGCTTCATATTCTGCAAGAATTTTGTCTTGCAACTCAGTACGAAACTCTGGTGTAATAGGATGGGCAACATCTTTATATTCCCCAGAACTTGTTTTACGACTAGGCATTGCAATAAAACAACCTGATTTGCCTTCGATTATTTTTACATTATGAATTACAAAACAGCCATCAAATGTGACTGTAACGTAAGCCTTCAACTTGCCTTCAGCAGTTACTTTGCGAATACGGATTTCTGAAATCTGCATAAATTCCCTCCTGGTTGTACACAACATTACGTTGTTTTTAACAAATAAGATTCCTTCCAATTGTGGCAAAGTTGAGTGTAGGCTTTTTTTGCATCATTTTCTGAAGAAAAAATGCCGAAGACGACAGAACCCGAACCAGTCATTTCAACAAAATCTGGATTAAAATCACCCAAATCACTTATTGCTTTCTGAATAATTGGATATTTCCCAGCTACAGGTTTAGTAAAACTATTTCTGAAAGTCCAATCTCTCACCGACCCTCTATAAATAGACTCTAATTCCGCTAACGTAGGAAAAGTCGTACAATCTCCGTTGTTCCAATTATCTACCAACTCGTATGCTTCTTTTGTAGAACTGTGAACACCCGGACACACTAACACATAAAAAAGATCCCTTCGAGATTTAATGTATCTAACATTTTCACCTCGACCTGTAACAATGGCTGTATCATAATCATCACCATCATACAAGAAAAAAGAAACATCACTTCCAATTGTTTCAGCTGCTTTTTTTAATTCAGCATCTGTCAAAGACACTCCAAAAAGTTGTTGTAAACCTCGAAGCATTCCAGCAGCATCAGAAGATCCGCCACCCATACCAGCACCAGAGGGAATATGCTTTGTTAAAGCCACATTTACACCTACAGATATGCCAGTAGCAGCACAAAAAGCTGAGTACGCAGATGTGAGAGTATTTTTTTCGGGGAGTTTAAAAACAGGTGAGTCTACTTTACAAGTGTTTTTGGTATCCGCCATCTCTATCAGCAATTCGTCATACAAAGGAATTTTCTGAAAGATACTCTCGATATCATGAAATCCGTCATCCCGCTTTTCATTTACTTTTAGATGTAAATTAATCTTAGCTGGAACAACTACATGAACACTACGCAACATGGTTTTTTCATTATAGCATTTTTTAGGTTTATGTCAATATGATTAAAATCAATGTTAAAATCAATAACCTTTTTTTTATTTTGTAATATTACGTTAAAAGAATATTTATAGAATATTTTACTGTTTTTCGCAAATGTATACAGTTTTTCGCTATTATCACAAATTTTGACCTTAGTTTGCAAAAAAAAATTCAAATTTATTCAAAACCCCGTTGACATAAAACAGTGTCTATTTTATGGTTTAGATATAAGCTAATGCTCAAGGAAGTGACAAATGTTCAATGACAGTGACTTATTAGAATACTCATCTATGACGGAGTATGGATTTGATTTTGATGATGAATTCGACGGCGGTTCTAGTTCTAGATTTGACGACGATGATGATTTCGATGATGATTCATTAGATGACTTCGACGATGATGATTACATGGATGAAGATTTTGATGATGATCTAGACGATTTTGAAGATGATGATGATTTCGGGTTCGACGATGAAGACGACGAACTAGATGATTTTGATGATTTTAACTAATCAAAAGAAATAAACGAAAATCTCTAACATTTTCAGCAAGACTATCCAAATTGGTTTGATATTTGGATAGTCTTTTTTTTGCGAAAAATTACATTAATTTTTCACCAGCTTGCCACAATTTTTCCAAATCATAGAAATTTCTAGCTTCTTCTGTCATTAAATGAACCACAACAGGTCCAATATCCACTAGATTCCAATCATCTCCATCTGGAATTTTCTTGTTTGGAACTGTGATTTCCATATCATTTTCCTTTACATAATCCTTAATTGCTTTTCGCAAACCAGAACTATGGGTTGAACTATTTACAGTTACAATGATAAAAAAATCTGTCCAACTGTTTAATCTTGAAACATCTAAAACTGAAACATTTTCACCTTTTAAATCTTTCATAATTTGTGCGATTTCTAGTGCTTTTTCTTTTACTGTTTTCATCTTACATACCGTCCATCAAAATCTTTTCCGAGAATAATTGTAAAGTCTACTAAAGAGTCAGCTTCCAATTCATCATCAGTTTTTACCTCTTCTGTGACAATATTTTCACAAAGGATAAAATCTGCCAATACTTTTGCTTCTGCTTCATTTCCGATGTGATCGATAATCATTGTTGAATCAATATCGTTTGATTCCGCATTGATTGTACTTAACACATCGTATCCAGCTCCTTGAAGAATCGCAGCCGTATTTTTTGCAAGTCCTTGAACTGTGGTTCCATTTTGGATTTCTAGAACATAAACACGACTTGCTACTTGACCAGAAGCAGATACAAGAGCTGTTGTTGTTTGCTTAAATACATCTTTTATTAGTTGTCCATCATAATAAGGGAAAAGCAATGTTTTTCCTTCTACGATTCTAGATGCACCAAGCACTGTCTGAGGCATTAACCGCTCAGCATCAATAGCAGAAATCTCAGACAAAAGTTTATATAATCCTTCTTCATCAACATTTGATTGGATATGTTGACCGAAAAAAGGAAAAACCTTCTTATTAAAAACCGTGGATTTATTTGTGTTTAAAGCCGAAAAAAAGGCTACTACAGCGTTTTGTTTTCTATCTTGAATATCAGAGTTTGTATCTTCGGGCAAAGCATAAGTCAGATAATCTGCAATCTTGTCGCCATCAAGAGTTACAGCTCCAGAAGGTAACAAAATACGCTGATTATCGGTGGATATGTAATCTACTGCAGTTGGAACAAACACTCGCAATCCACCTAACAAATCCGTCAATACTGAAAAATCTTCAAGATCTATTTCCAACGTAAAAGGAATAGAAGTTCCTGTTAATTTTTGAATTTCAGATTTATAAACATCTATTCCTTTTTCCACATAAACTTGGTCAATTCTATCAGTTCTTCCAATAGAACTAAAAATAGCTCCTGTATTTCCAGGAATATCAAACAAAGCTCCCCTTCTAGAAACTGGATAATAAATCAACACATCTGTACAAATGGGAGTTCCTTCTTTTTTCAAAACAATCAGAATTTTTACCAACTCGTCATTTTTTAGCATATCGCCAACAGTATCAGTTTGAAGGGCAAAAATCATTACCACAGCAGTAATTGCCAATATCATAAAAATAAGTACCAAAAAAATCGATCCCTTATTTACTGAACTTTTTGAACTCATTTAATATTTACTCCCTTTATCAAAGATAACAAAAACTTTTCTGTTATTGGAGCCAAAGTATGCCCCATAGAATGTTCATATTCTATCGCTTCTTCTAGCACAGAAAGGACAAATTCATCAAGTTTTTTTTCAAACAAGGATTCTATTCGTTCCTTTGTGATATGAGGTCTTGTAGGCTCACTTTTATCGGCTGCATAAAGAATTTTCCCCAAGTTACTCATACCAGGAGCCCCAAAAACGTGATTTCTAACAGCTTCTAGAACTTTTTCATCAGTTATACCGTATTCGGTTTCTAGCAAAATTGCAGCAGCTCTACCATGCAACAAAGATTTTTTATCCATTTCAATATCAGAAATAGGATTTCCGTCTTGTTTTGCTAAAGCAAGCATTTTTTTGCTGTCAAAATCTTTGCAAATATCATGAACAAGACCAGCTAAATACCCAAGGCGAGGATTTTCTCCGTATTCACTACACATTTTCTCTGCCATTTCCGCAGTGCTTACAGAATGTTCATAACGAGAAGGTTTTACCATTGATTTTACAACTTTATGCATCTTTGCAATGGTTTGCTCAAGTTCTTCATTTTTGGTAATTTCTTGGCTATTTTGCTCCATAGTATAAACCTCTCTCCTTAATGTATTTAAAAACATCTTCTGGTAATAATTCTACTACAGATTCTTGATTTTGTATTCTTTTTCTTATCATACTTGATGAAATATCATACAAATCATTATTTATTTCCTTGTGGGAATAGGGAAAATTTAATTCTTGAAAATTTATATCTTCCAAAGGTCGTTTTGCAAGGACAATATCAACCAGACTTGCAAGATTTTCTGCATTTTTCCATTTATGAAAACTAGAAATTAAGTCAGACCCAATTACTAAAGATAGTTTTTCAAAATCCACACCTTGGCTCTTTAACTTTTGTTCAAGAAAAAGCATAGTATCATAAGTGTAAGAAATTCCACCTCGGTCTATTTCACACTTTTCGATTTCCACATAAGGATGATTTTTAAATGCTAATTCAAGCATTGTAAGCCTATCTTGATCTGTGGTGTCAGCAAAAGCCTCCTTAAATGGAGAATGAAAGGCTGGAATCACGATAATTTTCTCATATCCAGCCTCATAGATTGCTTCTACAAGTTTTACGTGTCCAATATGAACTGGATTAAAACTCCCACCAAAACAAGCTATTTTCACATTTCACTTCCTGGATATTGAGTGCCTTCATCATCGCAGTCTGCCCGACTTTTCATAAACTCACTGATTTTTGGCTCCTTATCCTCTTCTTCTGTTTTTTCTGCAAAAACATCTGCTACAAGGTTTTGAATCTCTTTTTTTGCTCTGTCTAAACCGTAGCGTCTTTCTACAGAAATTGGAATTACAATCTCGTCTTTTAGATTTTTTTTGATTTCTTCTGCAACTTCTGGAGCTCCTTCAATATCCATTTTGTTACAAAGAACAATACGTGGCTTAGAAGCTAATTCTTCGTTAAAAGACTTTAACTCCTCTTTCAGAGTTTCAAAAGCCGTAAGAGCATTTTCGTCGCTACAGTCAATCATAAAAATTAAAGCCATTGTGCGAGAAATGTGCTTCAAAAAGCGAATACCAAGCCCAGCCCCTTCAGAAGCTCCTTCAATAATTCCTGGAATATCTGCAATTATGATGTCTTGTTCATTATCAATTCGTAAAACCCCAAGATTTGGAATTTTTGTAGTAAATGGATATGGAGCAATTTTTGGTCTTGCGTTTGTAAAGTAATCTAGCAAAGAGGATTTTCCAGCGTTTGGAAAGCCTACAAGGCCAACATCAGCCATAACGCTAAGCTCAACCCGCAATTTTCGTGTTTCACCTGTTTTTCCAGCATGAGCATATTTTGGAGCTTGGTTTGTTGAGGTTTTAAAGTGCATATTTCCCCAACCGCCTTTACCACCTTCTAAAAACTTAAACTCTTGATTTTCAGCTTCTGTGGTAAACTCACAAATCAATTCGTTGGTTTCATAATCTCGTACTGTAGTTCCAGGTGGTAGCGGAATAACAATATCTTCGCCATCTTTTCCGTATCTGTTGCTACCAGAACCATCACCACCGTTTTTTGCTTTGTAAACAGTTTTGTGTCGTAGATGAGCTAAAGTTCTAAGGTTTCGCTTACAAACAAAAATAACGTCTCCACCTCGACCACCGTCACCACCAGCTGGTCCACCATTTGGAACATACTTTTCGCGTCTAAAGGCAATACATCCGTTGCCACCTTTTCCAGAACTTACTTCTATACGAGCTTCATCTGCAAATTGTATCATTTTACACCTTGAAAATTGTACATTTCGTACTAAAAAAATTTAAAAAAATACCCGGCAAAGCATAAATTTTACGCTTTATACCGGGTACCTTGCATTTAAAGAATTACTTATGCCTCTACTGGTTCGATTGAAGCTAGTTTTCTTCCTTTGCGTTCGTGGTAAACAACCTTTCCAGTTTCAGTTGCGAAAAGTGTATCATCTTTACCTTTTCCAACATTGTTACCCGGATGGATTTTTGTTCCTCTCTGACGAACTAAGATAGAACCAGCAGAAACTAATTCTCCACCGTAAGCTTTTACGCCTAAATATTTAGGATTAGAATCACGACCGTTTTTTGCGCCGCTTCCGCCTCTTTTACGTGCCATTTTATCTGCCTCCGCAACCTGTTATTCAGTTTTTTCCTTCAACGATACATGCTCAGGATATTCATCTTGTAACAAGCCCAAACCTTGTTGCAAAAAGTCTCCACAATGTATCAATAAAGCGTTATCCGCCTTATCATTATCCTGAACATAGAAGAAAAGTTTTCCAGGTTCAGGTGTATTTACTAAAAGTCTTACAGTTGGTGTTTTTTCTAAAAGAGCCAACACTGTGCGCAGTATAGAAGAAACAGCAGCACACACAATATCTAGCCCTTTTGGAGCAAAACCTGCATGACCTTCAGCTTCACAGGAACGAAGCATTCCGTTTTCTGACCGAATAATCCGTACCTGTATCACACTTACCTCATGTGATTATGCTTCTGCGTTTTCTGCAGGAGCAGCTTCTTTAGCCTTTGCCACTTTAATATCCTTAATGCGGATATTTGTATATTGTTGGCGATGACCAATTGTACGGTGGTAATCTTTTTTGCTCTTGTATTTGAAAACAATTACTTTGTCATCTTTGAATGTGTTTTCTACAACAGCAGTAACTTTAGCACCCTTAACATAAGGAGCACCTACGCTTACCTTTTTTCCGTCATTTAAAAGAAGAACAGTATCAATATCTAATGTTTTACCTTCTTCAAGATCGATTTTATCAACCGCAATTAGAGCATCTTTTTCAGCTTTATACTGTTTGCCCTTATACTCAACAAGTGCGTACATCTTACACCTCTACTTAAATATACTAACTGTAAATTTTACAGTTTAATGACTTCCTTGAAAAACGGGGACTCAAGAAAATCTATACTTACTATGTTTGTGTTATTCTACAAATTTTCACAAATAGCGTCAAGGGATTAGTTAAAAATAAAAGCTTCTTTTGGACCAGAAATCTTTACATTTTCAAAAATAGGATTATCTGCATTGATAATGCGGAAAGATTTTGTATTCACTTCTGGTAAACCTGCAAACATATCAGACAAATCTGGAGTTTCAGTTGCTGTTTCATTTGTCTCAAACTCACAGTTTGTGATTTTTAGGTTTGTTAGAGGTTGTTCTGGAATAGCTGCAATAAAACCAGCAGAAGCTTTACATCCTGTAGCTTTTACACCAGAAATTTCTACATTAGAAACTGATGGAGTATCATCCTTTACAGGAAGAGCATCTAAACTAAAGAACTCTGGTTCACAGCGATTTGTTCCACAAGCATAATACATATTTACAGCAAATGGACATAAATTGTTCACCATTAACAAATCTTTAAATTTTAGATTTGTAACTTTTCCACCACGACCACGACGAGTCTTAATACGAATACCTCTATCTGTACCATCAAAGAAACAGTTTTCAACATCAACATTTTCAATACCAGCAGCTGTTTCACTTCCGATAACAACACCACCGTGACCATTTCCTACTCGACAGTTTGTAATTTTGATATTTTTTGATGGTTTATTGATTTGAATTCCATCAGGACCAGAACCAGATTTGATAGCAATTCCATCATCACCAACACTAATTGAACAACTATCGATTGTTACGTTTGTACAAGAATCAATATCAATTCCGTCTGTATTTGGAGCATCGTGAGGATTTGTTACAAAGATATTTTCAACTGTAAGTCCATCTGTAAATACAGGATGGAATGTCCAGAATGGAGAATTTCTTAGAGTAATATCTTTTACCTTTACATTTTTACATTCAAAAAATTGCATCAAACTTGGACGTAAAAATTGTGTATTTCTTCCGCCACCGCCACCTGGTTGTGTTTCATAACCTGGGTTTAGACTAGCTAACTCTTTTTCTAAATCAGTAACTGGTTTACCTTGCTTTTTCTTTTCAGCAAGAAGATTCCACCAGATTTCACCATTTCCGTCAATTATTCCTTTTCCAGAAATAGAAATATTTTCAACATTAGCTGCAAAAAAGCAAGGATGCATTCCATAACATACAACTCCTTCCCATCTTGTCTTTACTGGACGATATAATTCTGGAGTTGGGATAAAAGAGATGATTGCACCTTCTTCAAAAATAATATTTATATTTGAACAAAGAGAAATTGGACCTGTTTTCCATATCCCTTTTTCAATAATTAATGTTCCACCGTTATTTTGAGCAAAAAAAGACATTGCAGCAGCGAATGCTTTAGAATTGTCTTCTTGTATACTGCCACCAAAGTCACTTAATTTCTTTTCGATTTTATTTTCTGTCTGCTGCATTTTAGTAATTCCTTATAAAAGATTTTGATTTCTAGAAAAGTTTTCACCTTCCTAGAAATCATTTTATTAGCAAAATTATGCTTTATTTAGGTGAACTGCAAATCCACCAATAGACATATCTGTATAAACAAATTTTAGAGGAGATTTTCCTTCTTCTCCAAGATATTTAGCTGTTGACATATCTGGATTGATTCCAAATTGTTTTAAGTAAGCTAAAGCTCTTTCGATATTCCAAGTCTTAATTCCAATGTGACCGTGAATACCTTTTCCTGTTCCCTTCATTGTTTCAAAAGAAGTTGAATCAACTAGAGAATTGTTGAACCAAGAAGAATTGCCTTCTTTGCCCAAGAAACCAAAAATTTCAAATTGTTTTGCAATTTTTGCAGCTTCATCATTATCAGCACCATTTAGTCCAAGGTGAGCTAATGTAAATCCGTGCATATTTGCAACAGCTTCTTTTGAAAGTTTTGTTACAAGTTCGCAATCATCTTTTACCATCCAGCTTCCGCCAATTGCAAGAATATTTTTGCGTTTTAGGTATTCGCCCATATTTTTAGCGTTGATTCCACCTGTAGCCATAAACTTAACATTTGGGAATGGTCCAGACAAAGCATCAAGCATTGCAACACCACCAAGAGTTTCAGCTGGGAAAAGTTTTAGACAATCTAAACCTTTGCAAAGAGCTTGTTCAATTTGACCAGGATTTGCAACACCAGGAATCATTGGAACACCCTTATCCAAAACAAAATCCACAACTTCTGGATTAAATCCTGGACTTACGATAAATTCTGCTCCTGCATCAATAGCTTTTTTTGCATAATCCTTATTGATAACTGTTCCAGCACCAAGAAGCATTTCTGGATAAGCTTCTTTGATTGCTTTAATTCCGTCAGCAGCAGCTTCAGTTCTGAAAGTTACTTCAGCAGCAGGAATTCCACCGTCAATAAGTGCTTTTGCAAGAGGAACAGCTTGTTCAACACTGTTCAATTTGATAACAGGGATAATACCAATATCACGTACTCTATTTAATAAATCGCTCATTTCAATCCTCATTTTACCATTGAGGTTGCCCCCAATGGTAGTTTTTCGTTTAGCGTTGAACACGTCCTGAACCGTCACCACCAGCAAGAGCTAGTACTTCAGATTTACGGGTTAAGTTAAAGTCGCCAGGAATTGTGTGTTTTAGACAAGAAGCTGCAACAGCATATTCTAGAGCTTGTTGTTCGTCAGTTGCATATTCTTGTAGACCATAAATCATACCAGCTGAGAAAGAGTCTCCTCCACCTACGCGGTCGATAATATCGTCGATAGCATATTTCTTTGATTTGTAGAAACCTGTTTTTCCAGAAAGAACAGCTGACCAACCGTTTTTGTCAGCAGAAATACTTTCGCGAAGAGTAACAGCTACGATTTGAACATTAGGGAATTCTGATTTAACAGCATCTGTTAGTTTTTTGTAGTCTTCTGTATCAAGATGACCTTTTGTAACATCAACACCAGGAGCTGTAATACCAAGACACATTTGGATATCTTCTTCGTTTGCAATTACAACATCAACATATTTTACAAGTTCACGCATAACTTCTGGAGCTTTTTTTCCGTAGTTCCATAGTTTTTTGCGGTAGTTTAAGTCCATAGAAACTGTAGCACCAGCTTTTTTTGCAATTTTCATAGCATCCAAAGTTGCGTCAGCAGCATCTTGAGAAAGAGCTGGAGTAATACCTGTTACGTGAAACCAACAAGCATCGTCTAAGATTTCGTCCCAGTTGAAGTCAGAAGCTTTTGCTTTTGCGATACAGCTGTCAGCTCTATCATAAACAACTAGAGAAGGACGAGCACAAGCACCTGTTTCCAAGAAATAAATACCTAAACGTCCTCCTTTTACTTTGTTAATAAACTTTGTATTAACACCGTGTTTTCTTAGTTCATCAATAGCAGCTTCACCAACTGCGTTATCTGGAACAGAAGTAACGAAAGTTGCATCTTTTCCGAAAATTGATAGAGAAACTGCAACGTTTGCTTCACCACCACCAAAAGTTGCTTCCAACTTTGGAGATTGGAAAAGTCTTTCGTGTTCTGGAGATTTTAAGCGTAACATAATTTCGCCAAATGTAACTGTTTTTGCCATTTTTTTGTCCTTATCCTTTATATAGGTTTAATAATTTGATTAAGAAAATATTTTTATGTTCAAAAAAAACTTCAAACATAAAACCAATTTATTATCTACCTAGCCATCCACCATCAACAGCTAGAGTAAAGCCATTTACATAGTCACTTGCTTTAGAAGCCAAGAAAACCACAGCACCCTTCATATCATCTGGAGAACCCCAGCGACCTTGAGGAATACGATCCAAAATTGCTTCATTTCTGTCTTTGTCAGCACGAATAGCAGCTGTGTTATTTGTAGACATATATCCAGGAGCAATTGAGTTTACATTCACACCGAATTTAGCCCATTCATTAGCCAAAGTCATAGTGATTCCCTTTACACCACTTTTTGCAGCAGTATAAGAAGGAACACGAATACCACCTTGAAATGAGAGCATAGAAGCTACGTTAATAACCTTTCCGCTTTTTTGAGCAATAAAGTGTTTTCCACAAGCTTGAGTTAAGAAGAAAAGAGATTTTAGGTTTACATTGATAACATCATCCCAATCTTTTTCTGAAAAATTAACAGAGTCTTCACGACGAATAGTACCAGCGTTATTAACCAAAATATCAATATGACCATAAGTCTTAAGAGCAGCGTCAACGATACCTTGAACAACAGAAGAATCAGAAAGATTTGCTTGATAACCTACAAATTTGCGACCAAGTTTTTCAACAAGTTCTGGAGTATCTCCAGTTCCTGAATTGTAAACACCAAAAATATCAGCACCAGCTTCTGCCAATGCCAAAGCCATTCCTTGACCAAGACCAGTATTACAACCAGTAACGATTGCAACTTTTCCATCTAATTTAAAATCATCTAAAATCATCTTTTTATCCTAAAAATTAAATTTCTTATAAAAGGGGGCAGCAACCGCCCCTCGCTTCAAAGCCATTCGCTACGCTCATAACTTTTCCGCTACCCCACTGCCTAAGGGGCAAACCATTTTTTCTGTGTCGCCCCTTAAAATCCCAGCAAGTGGAAAACTAGATTTTCATCTTATCTTAGAGATGTAGTTGGGATACCGTCCATATCATCAAATACACGGTTTTCACCAGCCATAGACCAGATGAAAGAATAGTTACTTGTACCACAACCAGAGTGAATTGACCAAGAAGGAGAAATAACAGCTTCTTCGTTATTCATTACAATGTGGCGAGTTTCTTTGCCAGTTCCCATCATATGGAAAACAACATTATCTTTTGGAATATTGAAGTACATATAAACTTCCATACGACGTTCGTGAGTGTGAGCTGGCATAGTATTCCATACAGAACCAGTTTCAAGACAAGTACAACCCATAGAAAGTTGACAAGTTTCTAGAACATTTGGGTGAATAAACTGATAAATTGTTCTTTCGTTAGATGTTTCTTGAGCACCTAAGTGAACTTTATTTGCATCAGCTTGAGTGATTAGTTTTGCAGGATAAGATGTGTGAGCAGGTGCAGAACACATATAGAATTTTGCAGGTTTATCTGGATTTGAACTTTTGAAAGTGATTTTTTTTGTTCCAGCAGGAAGATACAAACCGTAAAGATTTCCCATTTTGTATTCAGTACCATCAGCAGTAACAATACCTTCATCACCAATATTGATAATTCCAAGTTCACGGCGTTCTAGAAAATAAGTAACACCAAAATCTTTCCAACAATCAATATTTTTTTCAATATCAAGTTCATTTATTGTTGGCATTGCACCTAATGTAACAACACGATCAATATGAGAATAAACAGCAGTAACTTCATTTGGAACAAAAACTTTGTTAATATGAAACTCGTTACGAAGTTCATCAGTTGTACAACGAGAATACTCTCTTTGACTCATTGAATATCTAATATCCATACTTACCTCTAGTTTGCTTTTTCAGCATAATTATTTTGCATAAAACAATGCAAATAGAATCCCAAATTTGCGAATTCTATAAATAGAGTATGGACTTATCAACCTAATTTGTCATTGACATTTACCGATATTTTTTTGCGTTTTACTGTTTAGTTTGATTTTCACTTTGACGCTTTTTTTCAAAATATCCGCATTCTTCTAAGTATCTTCGACGAGTAATTACAAGAGAAATTAATTCTTGATACATATTGTAATCAACTTCCAAAGCAATAGGAAAAATAAAAAATTCAGTTTCATCACAATATCGTTCGATAAAAGCAGGGTCTGTAACAAAACCAAGACTTATCATATTGCTAATACGGTCAGCACATTTTAGGATTTTTGCTTTATCAGAACCATTGTCAATGATATTTTTTAGATAATCAGGCTTTTTGATTTCTGGTTTTCGAGTAACTTCATAAACCAATTCCAAAACTTCTGGAGCATCTCCTCCAATATCTAAAATCTTTTGAATATCAAAACCTGGAACATCTTCCACCAAATCATGAATAACAGAAGCTTTCAAAAGAACAGAATCCAAATATCCGTAGTCAATAAGAATACCCATTGTATCAATTTGATGCCGGAACATATTCCCTCCAGCATGACGAGATTTTCCTATCAGCTCTGTTGCAAGTTGAATATAAGGAGCTAAAGACAAGTCACGAAGCTGTAGCATCCCTTTATTGTTCATTTTCATTGGTTTATCAACATTCATTGCCATAATCTTTTTCTCCTTCTTTCTAAAAATTTTATTGTATGTATATTATAACACAAAATCTAAAAACAAAACAAAAAAAAGGATAAAAAGTAAAACTCACTTTTTATCCTTTTTTTTAGTCAATTTTTTGTAAAATTTTCTACATTGAAGCTAAATAAGATTCTAGTTTTTCAACTCGACGAGCAGCATTTGCTCTTTTTTCTTTTTCAGCTTCTACAACTTCTTTTGGAGCATTTTGTGCAAATTTTCCAGCAAGTTTAGCATCAACCTTTGCAATAAATGCTTTTTCCGTTGTAAGTTCTTTTGTAAAACGAGCTTTTAACTGTTCAACATTTACAGAACCGTCGATTTTGATAAAAGCTTCAAATCCATTTCCAACAGTTCCAATAGCACCTTCAAGTTTACTATCAACAAAATCGATTTCACCAATTCCAGCAAGAAGTTTGATAATATCTGTTTTTTCTTTACAAACTTCTGCACTGCTTCCTTTTGTGATAACAAGGGCTACATTTAGCTTAACTTCAGGACCAATTCCACATTCAGCACGCAATGCACGAACTGAGCGAATTAATTCTTGCAAAGCTTCAAATCTGTCTGCAACCTTTGTATCAACTCTAGAATCATCAATTTCTGGATAAGGTCCTGCAATTAACATTCCAGTATAATCACAAGAACAAATACTTTCTTCTCCAGCAGCTTTTCTAGAAGCAACAAGTTCTGCCAATGGAAGTTTTTGATAAATTTCTTCTGTAACGAATGGTAGATATGGATGTAAAAGTCTTAAACTTTCTTCTAAAAGGTTTAGAAGAACAGAAGCTGCTCTATCTTTTTCAGCATCATCTCCATTCCAGAAAGAAAGTTTTGTAGCTTCAACATACCAGTCACAGAACTCTGTCCAGAAGAACTCATACAAGGCACTTGCACCGTCGTTGTAACGATAGCTTTCTAAAGCACTTCTTACAGAGCGAACTGCGTTGTCTAGGCGACCATAAATCCATTTATCAAGTTCAGTTAAGTCTGATTTTTTAACTGGAACAAGATTTCTACCTTCTAGATTTCCTAAAAGATAGCGAGATGCGTTCCAAATCTTGTTTGCAAAACGGCTTCCTAATTTGAAAGAATCTTTGTCGATTAGAACGTCTTGTCCACCTGCACACATATAACTTAATGTATACTTTACAGCGTCTGAACCAAACTCTTCGATTACTTCTAGTGGGTCAATTCCGTTTCCAAGAGATTTAGACATTTTGCGACCTTGTTTATCACGAACAAGACCGTGCATATAAATATCGTGGAAAGGAGCTTTTCCAGTAAATTCAAGACCGGCCATAATCATACGAGCAACCCAGAAGAAAATGATATCAAAACCTGTTACCAAAGCTGTTGTAGGATAAAATCTGTCTAAGTCTGGAGTTTTTTCTGGCCAACCTAAAGTTGAGAAAGGCCACAACCAAGAACTAAACCAAGTATCAAGTACGTCTGGGTCTTGTTGTAGTTTACTAGCATCACATCCACATTTTGGACATTTTTCTGGATCTGTGCGGCTTACAATCATTTCTCCACACTCTGGACAATACCAAACTGGGATACGATGTCCCCACCAAAGTTGGCGGCTAATACACCAATCACGAATTCCTTCTAGCCAACGACAATATGTGTTTTCCCATTTTTTTGGATAGAAAACAATTTCTCCATCACGCCAAGCTTTTAATGCTTTGTCTGCCAAAGGTTGCATTTTTACAAACCATTGTTCAGATAAATATGGTTCAACAACAGTGTGACATCTGTAACAGTGTCCTACTGGGTGTGTAATTTTTTCTTCTTCTTTGAAGAGTCCAGCGGCTTCCAAGTCTGCAATAACTACAGAACGAGCATCTTTACAACTCATACCTTGATATTTAGCTGGTACATTTTCGTTTAGTGTGCCATTTGGATTTAAGATATTTAGAATTGGTAAATCGTGGCGTTTTCCAACTTCCCAGTCATTAGGGTCGTGGGCTGGAGTAATTTTTACAACACCTGTACCGAAGTTTCTTTCAACGTAAGTATCTGCAACAACTGGGATAATTTTGTCAGTTAGAGCAAGTTTTACATATTTTCCAACAAGGGCTGTATAGCGAGGATCTTCTGGATGTACTGCAACTGCTGTATCACCAAAAAGTGTTTCTGGGCGAGTTGTAGCAATTTCGATTTTATTTCCACCAGCAAAAACTGTACCGTCTTCTAGTGTTACAGATGGAATTGAAACAGAGTTTCCATCTTTGTCACAGATTTCATAGTACATGTGATACATTGCACCTGGTGTATCTTCGTGTTCAACTTCGTCATCTGCCAAAGCTGTTCCACAACTTGGACACCAGTTTACAAGGTAGTTGCCTTTGTAAATCAAACCTCTTTCGTAAAGAGTAACGAAAACGTCACGAACAGCTTTACTTAAGCCCTCGTCCATTGTAAAACGCTCTCTACCCCATTCTACAGAGTTACCAAGTTTTCTTTGTTGTTTTGAGATAATTTCGTGGTGTTCTTTTTTTACTTCCCAAGTACGTTCTAGGAATTTTTCACGACCTAAATCTTGGCGGCGTAGACCTTCTTTTTTTAGACGGCGTTCAACTACGTTTTGAGTTGCAATACCAGCGTGGTCAGTTCCTGTAAGCCACAAAGTATCATCACCTTTCATTCTGTGATAACGTACAACAATATCTTGTAAAGTGTTGTTTAATCCGTGCCCCATGTGTAAAACACCAGTTACGTTTGGTGGAGGAATGACGACGGCATAGGTACTCTGATTACAACATTTACATCTGTCGTGAATTGGAGAATCTTCATCTGAAGAAGGTTTAAAATATCCTTCTGTCTCCCAGCGATTGTAAAGCCTATCTTCAAAATCCTTTGGATTGTAGGCTTTTTCAAGTTCAATACCTTTCATTTTGCTTCATTCCTCCGGTGATATTTCACCTAATTTTAATTTTATGAATAATACATTTTTTTTGTGCTTTGTACAAGTGAGAAAGATTTTTTAGATTTGATACAAAAAAATGCCTAGCATCACAAAGAATACTAGGCAAATAAGCAATTCTAATTTAACTAAAAATCATCTTAGTTTAATGCAAACTTATATTCAATATCAAAACTTGAATATGTAAATTTACAAAGTTTTCCATTCTCAAAAGAAGGTTTTGTTTCTAAGTAAACTTTATCATCTTCTTTCAAAGCTTTGATTTCTAGTTCTAGATTTGAAAAATCTGTATCTAAATCGAGATAGCGTTTTAACCCCACTGTAAATGGAATATCAGAACCCATATAAAAATGGTCTGTCAACAATTTCTTTTTGCCGTTTACAACAGCATAAAGTCTTGCAGAATCCCCTTCGTAATTTAGATTTACAAAACAATCGTTTACTCCCGTTTTTTCAGAAGCAGATTTTAGAGTTGTCATCAATTTTGAAACATCAACCTTATAAATTGCTTTATCATCAGTTTTTGACAATTCACTAACGTAAACACAATCACAAGAATTTTGTGCAACTTCTCTTTCATATTCTGTAAACATTACAGCAGGTAAATCTTTTGCAATATTTTTGTTTACTTGTCCCTTTTTCACAAAACCTTTTGGAGTTTTTGCCAATTCTGGATACACGAAGAAATTGCAACAGCCTTTTGATGTAAACTGATTTGTTCCATTTTCATCTGTAATAATTTCACCTTCTGAAATAAACAAACCTTGTTCAGTTTTCCAAGCATTTAATGCATCACTTCTTGATAAAACTAAAAATTCATCTTTTACGCCATTTTCATCAAATGAAAATAGATTTTCAAATTCTTTTTCAGATTTTCTTCCATAGAAAACAAAAGAATCTTTACCATTTACAGAAAATTTACACAAAGGAGAAACTTTTGCAGTTTTTACAAAAGTGTTTCCATATTTTATGTTGTAAGGCAAGAAAAAGTAATCTCCAGTTTCCACATCCATTTTTGGAAGTTTAATTCCTTCTGGTGAAACAAGTTCAACATCTTTATGTGCTTTTGTATCATACAAACGTACATAATTGTTTACAAAAACGTATCCACCATCTTTATTTGTTCTAAAAGAATAGCGAAGATGTTCAAAATCACTTGGATCTAAAGGATTTTCCTCAGGGATAATAGTTTCTTTTTGAACTAAATCTGGTCCATAATCCTTTGTAAAGTATGCCAAAGTTTTTAGTTCACGGAAAGTATCAGAAATTTGACCAAATTCTCTAACTGGAGCTCTAAAGTCATAAGATTTTTCTGGTAAATCATTTAAGTATCCTGTTGCACGACTTTCTTGCAAAGTAGTTAGTTTTCCATCTGGATTTGTTCCACCGTGATACATATAGTACCCAAGAAGCCCAACACCAGAACCAAGCTTTACCAAAGACATTGCTCCAATATCACTTGAAGTTGCAACTGTTCGTCTATGACCTGTAACTTGAAGACCACCACCTAATTCTGCTGTAAGATAAGGAAATTTTGTCATATCAAAAGTGATTCCTTCACCAAAACCGTAATCACTTCCGATATTGTGGTCGTTTCTTTCGTGAGTAAAAACGTAATTTCCACTTGCTTCAATTTTTTCAGTTCTTTGATCCCAAGGGGCATCACAATATCCACCCATTACAGGAAGTAAACCACCTGTCATAGCTCCACCCCAACCAGTTGCTGTATAATATGGAAGATTAAATCCAATTTCTTTTGCCATATTGGTTAGAGTTTGCATATGAAGTTCCCCTTCTTCACCATTCAAACCACCACAGTGGCCAAATTCGTTTTCAATTTGTACACCGACAATTGGATTATCTGGATTTTCTGGAGACCAAAGCAAATCGTAAACTTGGTCATAGATTATTTTGTACCATTTTTTTACAGTTTCTAAATATTCTTTATCGTTACTGCGAACTTGGAATTCTTTTTGTAAAAGCCAATCTGGGAAACCTCCATTTCTTGTTTCCCCGTGAATCCAAGGTCCAATACGTAATAACATTTTTGATTTACACTCTTTAATTGCTTTTACGAATTCACGAAGATTTCTATCCCCAGAAAAATCGTATTGCTTTTCAATTTCTTCGTGATGAATCCAGATTACATAAGCAGAAATAATATCCACGCCACCAGCTTTCATCTTATTGATTGATTCTTTCCAATATTTTGCTGGATATCTTGAAAAGTGAATTTCTCCCATAATTGGAAACCAAGGTTTTTCATCCTTTGTTAGGAATTTGTTTGTAAAACCATAAGTGTTCATACATTTACCCTTTTTATCTTATATATTCATTTTCTCAAATTGAGCAACTTGAGCAACTTTTTATTTTTTCTCCGTATACAAAAAAGGTGTCCAAGAGGAAACTGTTGGACACCGTTTTTCGTTTTTAAGTTTTCGACCAGTTTTGGTCAGCAAAAAATTATTCTTTTACAGCTGCACCACCAAAACTTGTAATCAATGTTTTTTGTGTAATCATAAAGAAGATTACAAATGGAATAACAACAATCAAAGCTCCAGCAGCAAAAGTTGTAAATTCGTTTTTCTTGTCGGTAACGAAGTTGTACAATCCCAAAGCAAGAGTTTGGTTTTCACTTGAACGAAGAACCATTTTTGGGAAAATGAAGTCCATCCAAGGTCCTGTAAAACTTGTGATTGCCAAGAAAATCAAGATTGGTCTTGCAACTGGCAAAATAATTGTAAAAAATGTTCTAAAGTGACTTGCACCATCGATACGAGCTGCTTCATCAAGGTTTTTAGAAATTGTATCAATATAGTTTTTTACAAGCCATGTGTTATAAGGAACATTTCCTGCAACGTAAACCATAATCAATCCCCAAAGAGTATCCAAGAATCCCAAGCGATACAAAATTACGTAAATTGCAACCATTCCAACAAAAGAAGGGAAGATTTGAAGAATAAGCAAACTTAACAAAAATGGTTTTTTGAAAGTAAACTTAAATCTTGAAAATACGTAAGCTCCCAAAGAAGCAATAACTACAGTTAGTAAACAAGTCCAAATAGAAATAAACAAAGTATTTCCAAACCATTTAAAGTAATCTGTGTTGTTGAACAAATATTCAAAGTGTTCAGTTGTAAATCCGTTGGAAAATGGCAAAACATCCATTGATGCAACGCTGTTTCCTGGACTAAATGCTGCACTAACACAGAATGTGATAGGATACAAAACAACCAAAGAAAGAATAACGAAGAAAATATAGATTATTGCTTTGTTTATTAAGTTAATTGTATAGCCATTTGATTTCATTATACTTCTCCTTCTTTATAGGCTTTTGTATTTTTGAAATTGAAAATTGCAAATGGAGCAAGTACCAAGAAAATTAGACAAGCAATAACAGATGCATAGTCATACTTCATCAAGGTGATAGTCAACTTGTAAATCCAAGTAACCAAAATATCTGTACTTCCTGCAAGAGTTGTTGTACTGTCAATATTAACAGGATTTCCTCCAGTCAAGAAGAAGATTGCACCGAAGTTGTTAATATTATGTGCAAAAGACATAATGATAAGTGGCATTGTTTGATACAAAACCAATGGCAAAGTGATTTTTCTAAAAACCTGACCATTTGAAGCACCATCGATACGAGCAGCTTCGTACATATCTTGTGGAATAGCTGTCATTGTACCAATAGAAAGCAACATAAAATATGAGAAACCAGCCCATAAGTTAATCAAGATTACAGTAAATTGAGCCATCAAAGGATCACTTAACCAAGGAATTGGGTTTGATATTAAACCAAGTTGCATCAAACCACGGTTAATTGGTCCAAAAGAACCGTTCAACAAGTTTTTCCAAACAAGCATACTTACTACAGAAGGAACTGCGTAAGGCAAGATAAAAATAAATCTGAATATAGGAGCAATTTTTACGTTAATTTCTTTTAATAAAACAGCAATTAACAAACCACCAAAATAACAAGTAATAGTAGCTAAAAATCCCCATACAACAGTCCAGATTGCAACACGAGCAAATCCTGCTGACCAGTTGTTATCTCCACCCAAAAGTTCTCCAAAGTTTTCAAATCCAACCCAGTCAACAGTATTGTTTGGTGGAATATGTCCAGGATCTGAATAATTTGTAAAAGCTACACAAACTGAGAAAACTAGTGGAACTACAACAAATATCAAAAGTATAATAAAACTAGGTGCCAAACCAAAAATTGGAAAAGAACTTCCTAGTGTTTTTTTCATTAAAACAGATTGTGATTCAAAATGACCTTTTCGGCAGTATTCTTTATAATTTGCTTTTGCACTGCGAACAGATAAAATATATGTAATCACAAAAACAGCAATTAAAGCTAAAATCAAAATACCATCAATCAACATAAAGATTGAGTTATCCCGTTGTTTGATTGGTAAGTCAGGCTGTGGTGAACCTAAAGTAACTAAATCGATAATTTTTCCAACAATCGCTGGAGAAAAGATTAAAAACAATAACTCGGTGAGAGCAAAAAAGATACCTTTAATATAATCTTTTAAATAAATTAAATGTGCTAACCCCATAAAACAAGAAGCAGCAATCTTTACTTTTTTTTCTGCACTTCCGTCTGTAGGCAAAATCTTAGCCATATTCGTTTCCCCTAAAAAAAACCGGTACTGGCATAGGATTCAGCACCGGTGTAAATCCTTAATTCTGGATTGAAAGATAAAAATCTTTCAAAACCTCTTGGCACTTAGGAATAACTGAATACTCCTAAGTAACCCACAACAATAAAACTAATTATTTCCCAAGAATTGCTGCATCACAAGCATCTAGCTCTGTTTTAACATCAGAACCATTCCAGATGTTTTTACTTGCTGCATTCATTGCTTCCCAGAATGTTCCCATTTCAGGTACTGATGGCATTGGGAATGCGTAGTCTAGTTGTTTTAAGAATCCGATTGCATTTTCGCTTGAAAGTTGTGTATCGATTGATGGAAGAGCACCATTTGTTAATTCGTAGCGAAGTTGTTGCATTTCGTCTGTTAGTAGGAATTCTGCAAAAGCAGCTGCTTCTTCTGGGTAATCAGAATATGCAGAAACGTACATACCACGTGTTCCAGAGAATGATGGAGCTGGAGTTGTATCACCTGGAAGTGATGGAAGAGCTGTTACACCGTAGTTGATTCCAGCATCAGCAAATCCTTTCAAGTTCCAAGGTCCAGTAATGTGCATAGCTGCGATTCCTGAAGCAAAAGCACCATCACAAGTAGCTGTATTTAAGTCATCAGCTGGAACATCAAGTCCACTCTTTAGAGTTTTGAAGAATTTCATACCGTTTACTGCATCAGGTGAGTTTAGGTAAGAAGAAGATGTATCTGTTCCAGAAGCACCGAATAGACGGTTGTTGTTAGCTGTTGTAAAGATGATTGTATAGTAAGCATTTCCAACATCCATTACGAAACCGTATTTTCCAGGGTTTTTAGCATTGAAGTCTGCTGCCCAAGCTGCTAATTCTTCCCAAGTTTTTGGAAGTTCGCTTTCTGAAATAAGATCTTTGTTGTAGAAAAGAGCGTATGTTTCAGCAGAAATAGGATATCCATACATAACACCATTGTATGTTAGAGCTTGAGAACAAGCACCAAGTACAGTAGCTTTAATCTTATCTGGATTAACTGTTGGAAGAACGTGTCCACCTGTAACCAATGTTCCAAGACGATCGTGTGGAGCTGCAAATAGGTCTGGACCTACACCAGCTGGACCATCAAGAGCAATTTGAGTAATTGCATCACCCAATTCAACGTTTACGAATTTGATTTCTACGTTAGGATTTTTTGCAGTATAAGCTGCACCTGCTTGTTTGATAAATTCATCTGGTCCACCAGTTGATTCCCATACAGTTAAAACAACTTTGTCACTTCCTGCATCTTTTCCACCAGCTGCAAAAACCATAAAACATGTAGCTACAAGTAAAACTACAGCCATTAATTTCTTGTTCATATTTTCCTCCTACTTGAACAAAAAAACTAAGAGAACTATTGTTCCCATAAATTACATATGATTAAACTCAAATATGAGTCGAATCCCTAAACAAAAATTCGTGTTCAACCACATTTTTTGTCGAACACTCAATACCCTTTATTACATTTAGTAACAATTCACAAGACTTACTACCAATCTTATGGGCATTGATATTTACTGCAGAAATAGCAGGCATATATTGATTTAGAAGAGAGCTATTATAAAACGAAGCAATCTCCACATCGAAAGGTATTTTTAATCCTTTTCTTTGTAGCCAATCCAAAGCACTTGAACACAAAACATCATCACCACAGATAATGCAAGTATTTTGCACAGCATCAAGGGAATCCAGTTTTTCAAAAACTCCTAAATTACTAGAAATATTCTTAAAAATGACATAATCACTTTTATCAATATTTTTTTCATTCATAGCTGACAAGAAACCAGACAATCTTGAACGATTTACCAAAATATCTTGGGATCCACAAAGAAAAACAAACCGCTTTTTCTGTTTAGCCACAAGTACATTCATAAAATCTTTACAAGCTTTTTCATTATCCGTATCCACTTGAAAGATTTCAGAATCTGGACTAGAACCAACCACCACAAAAGGAACGTTAGAACTTCTAATCAGATTTACTCTAACATCATTTTCTAACAGACGAGTCAGAATAATTCCATCCACTTTTCTGTTATTCAGAATTCGTTCAACACCCTCAACCGTATTACCATTTGCCATAGTCAACAAAACATCATAGTTTTGAGAACTGGCATATTCTGTAATTCCTGCTAAACAAGTTTGGAAGTATGGCATATCTGTCTGAACAGCATCACCTGGAATCACTACTCCAATGTTAAATGTTTTTGAAACCGCTAACCCTTTTGCAATCAAGTTAGGTTTGTAGCCACATTCTTTAGCATATTCCAAAACCCTTTTACGTGTCTCAGCTCCAATTCTACCTGTACCTGAAAGAACTCTAGAAACTGTAGATTTTGACAAACCTAAAGTTTCTGCTATATCTGCAATTGTAATGGGTGTAGATTTCGAATAGTTCATCTAACAGTCCCCTTAACAGATATTTTTTTGAGCAACCGTTTGCTCATATTTCTTATCTTAACATCACATCTTAAATTTTGTCAAACGAATTTTTCAATTTTTTGTTCATTTTTTTCAAAATTAAAAATGTGATATTGATTACTCAAAAAAGCTAAAAAGTAAAACAGTTTAGTAAACCGATTTACAATCTTTAAATTTATTTTAAGGCATAAATTTTCATCTGTCAAACAATTTTTTATTTTTTTCTTGAAAATTTAAACTGAAAAAAAACTTGACAAATCAAGTAAATCGGTTTACAAAAATAATTATGAACGGAAAACTTATTAAACAATTAAATTTTAAAACCCTATTTAGTATTGCTCTTCCAATATCTATTCAGAGTTTACTTCAATCATCTCTTGGAATGATTGACCAAATTATGATTGGACAATTGGGAGAAACCGCCGTAGCTTCTGTAAATCTGGGAACACGACTTATGTTCATAATGGTTTATTCCTTATCTGGAATAAGTGCTGTAAGTTCTATTTACACTTCCCAATACGAGGGAGCAGGAACAAAAGAGAAACATAGTGCAGTTATGAAAATCACGATTCTAGAAGGTCTGTTATGTGTTTTGCCTTTTTTGATTGCAGGGTTGTTTTTTCCTCAACAAATAGTAAGAATATTTTCTGAGGATAATACTGTAATCCAAAAAGGAGCAAATTATCTTTTTATTACAGCCTTTGGATTTATCCCAAAATTATTTTCAATATCCATTTCAGCAATTTTACGTTGCACCGGAAAGGCAAAAATCACGCTTATTACAGGTTTATCCTCTGTGGCAATAAATACCATGCTAAATTTAATTTTTATCTTTGGATTTGGACCAATAAAAGCCCACGGAGTAGAAGGAGCAGCGATTGCAACTGTTATCGCAATTTTCATAGAAGCCACAATCAATATTATTTATCTTGAAAAAACTAAACATCCTTCAAGATTATCTTTGGCTATAAAGGCAAAAGCTGACAAAGGATTTTACAAGAAATTTGCAATTACAACTTTACCAGCCATTGGAAACGAATGTTTTTGGGCTTTAGGAGATGCAATTTATTCTGGAATATACGGACATATGAGCACAGTTTCCCTTGCTGCAATAACCCTAACCTTCCCAATTCAAGGAATGAGCGTAGGATTTTTCAGTGGATTATCAGCTGCAGCTGGAGTTATAATCGGAAACAATCTTGGAGCAAAGAAAACAAAAGAGGCTTACACTCTCGCTTGGGATTTTTTCAAACTTTGCATAATCGGTTGTGGAATAATTGGAATTTTAATCGTCCTATTTGGGTCAGTATACTTAAAATTTTATAATGTCACAGATGAAGTAAAACTTTATACAAAATCATTACTAGCAATTTTTGCCTGTTATCTTTGGGTAAAAGTTTCCAATATGGTAATGTTAGGTGGAGTTCTTAGAAGTGGAGGGAAAACTCGGTATACTTTGATTTTGGACTTAATCGGCACTTGGGGAATTGGGATTCCTCTTGGATTTCTTTGTGCCTTTGTTTTCAAATGGAATATATTGATGGTTTACACTGCAATAAACATTGAAGAAGTTATAAGATTAACATTGGGATTAATAAAAGTAAAAAGCAAAGATTGGATTTCAATTATTGATTAAAGAAATCTCTGTATTTTTTAACATTATTCAAACTAAACTTACAAAAAAAAGGCACTTCCCAAAACGAGAAGTGCCTTTTTCATTAGATTGCTCTAAAGTCTAAAAACTTATTTTGCAATAACTTTTGCCATTTCTAGAACTTTGTTTGAGTAACCCCATTCGTTGTCATACCATGAACATACTTTTACGAATGTTGAGTCTAGTTGGATACCTGCTTTTGCATCGAAAATTGATGTGCGTGGGTCATCGCGGAAGTCTGTTGAAACAACAGCATCTTCTGTGTAACCTAGGATACCTTTTAGTTCGCCTTCTGAAGCTGCTTTCATAGCTGCACAGATTTCGTCGTATGTACATTCTTTGTTTAGTTCAACTGTTAGGTCAACAAATGATACGTCTGATGTAGGAACACGTACTGACATACCTGTTAGTTTTCCGTTTAGTTCAGGTAGAACTTTACCTACAGCTTTAGCTGCACCTGTTGAAGATGGAATCATGTTTTCTAGGATACCGCGTCCACCTCTCCAGTCTTTCTTTGAAGGACCGTCTACAGTTTTTTGTGTAGCTGTAGCAGCGTGGATTGTTGTCATAAGACCGCGTTTGATTCCGAATTTGTCGTTTAGAACTTTAGAAATAGGTGCTAGACAGTTTGTTGTACAAGAAGCGTTAGAAATAATGTCTTGTCCAGCATATGTTTTGTCGTTTACACCGTAAACGAACATTGGTGTAGCATCTTTAGAAGGTGCTGACATGATAACTTTTTTAGCACCAGCTGTGATGTGTTTACGTGCTTTTTCGTCTTCTAGGAATAGACCTGTTGATTCAACAACAACATCTGCTCCAACTTCATTCCATTTTAGGTTAGCTGGATCCATTTCAGCTGTTAGACGGATTTTATTTCCGTTTACAACTAGTGTGTTACCTTCAACAGCAACGTCACCTTTGAAAGGACCGTGTACAGAATCATATTTAAGCATATATGCCAAATAATCTGGGTCTAGAAGATCGTTAATTCCAACGATTTGAATATCGTTGCTGAAGTTTTCTACTGCTGCACGGAAAACCATGCGACCAATACGGCCAAAACCGTTAATACCTACTTTAATCATTCGAGGTTACTCCTATCTATAAAAGTTTATATAATAATATTTCTTTGACTGTTTTATGTCAATAGAATGTAAACAAAAGAAAAGATTTCAAGTAAAATATACTAAAAAAAAATACCTAGTAAAAGAAAATTTTACTAGGTATTGCTTATTATTCTTCACCGTACTCACAACCACAGTTTTCCGCAACAAAATCTTCTACAATTTCCAAAGTGCGTTTCGTTTTTCTAAACAACTTCAATGTACCGTGTCCAGTTCCACCATTCCAAAGTTTATTAAATTCTTTTTTTCCAACTGGAGATTCGTAATTTATAAACAATGTTTTTGATTTTTGACAATAAATATCCACATCCAGCAAATATCTATGATTTTCTGCACAAACGTACCAGTGAAGAGTATCTTCGGTTTCAGAAAAATCAAATTTTACTTTAGAATATTTCCAAAACTTAGAAAAATTAAACTCATAGGTTTTGTCTTCAGTTTTTAGGAAAACCAATAATTTCCGTTTTAAAGGAATACCCAAAACTTTTGGACAACCGCCACCAATATCAAAACAAGAATTATGAGCTCTTGAATTAGTTATTTGACTCTTTAGATTACAACTTGAAAGCCAAACCCAAGGTTTTGTAAAATCACTTCCCCAGTTTTTGTCTGCATATCCATAGGATTTTTCTGGGAGAACCACATATTCTTCTCCATCTAAAGTTACAGTTCCAGAATATTCAGTTTTTACACCTTGAGCGTGCCAATACATTTGAAACAAATTTAACTTTCTAAAGAACCAAGAAGTAGCATATCCTGGATTAAACGAAATTTGCTTATCCATCTTTAGATTCCAAGTCATAGAACCAGAATCAGACATATATTCTGGATGAGCTGCAGCATCAGCAGAGGATAATTTTACACCACCAATCAAAGATTCTTCTGTGAGAGTACAATTCCCAACATTGATAGAGAGTTGTTTTTTTCCAATATTTAGGCTATCGGTAGAAAAAAAACTGTGAATCTGCTTCGCATCTTCACCCCAAGCACCAGCTTTTATCATCACATAAGAAGGTTTTACAGTTCCAGTTGCTGCACTATCAAAAAGTCTCTCACCATCAGTTTGTCCAAAAACAGGAGATTTTAAAGTCTTTGACGGATTCATTATAAAGTACTCAATAAAAAAAGACTTAGGTTTTCCTGTGGTTTTGTGATATCCAGTAAAAGAATGCCACCACCAATCGTACCCTTTCTTTTTGAGAGAACCTTTTAGCATAAATTTATTTCGAGATAAGTACTTTTTTTTCATTTAGAAATTAACTGGATCGTCGTCTTCTTGTGGAATGTTCTCATCTAAGAATTCAAAACATTCGATAGCAGTTTTTTGTATATGTTCATACCAAATCATATACAATTCATTTTCAAGATTTCCTGGATATGGAGCACCTTGAACATCTGAAACTAATTTTCGCAGTTTTTCACCACATTCTTTTAATTTTTTATCCATAAACTTAATCCTATATAGTCTTTTGATTATTATAATGGTAAAACATCGAATTTACCAGCAAATTTATTATTTTTATTATAAATTATTGTTTTTTGTAAATTTACGCAAGACTTTTCTAAAATTTTGGCAGCCTTTTCCAAATTTTCAGGAGTTATACTTAGCAAATGATCCATTTCTGCTTGTTTTTCCAATTTTGTTTTTTCGCAAAGATTTCGCAAAAAAGCAATTTCGCCTCTTCCTCGAGGAGCTTTTGGACTAATCAATAAACTGTAATACCCTGTAACAGATTTTTCAGTTTCTTCTTGAGTAAACTTATGATTTGCCATTTCTTTTATGCAATTTTCAAATTCTTCCAAAGATTTCTCTGGATTTGGATCTCTGTAAGAATAAAAAACCAAAATCCGATCCATATCTTCTAAAAAGGCCCTTGCTCCGTAAGCACCTCCAACAGTTCTAATTCGCTCCCAAAGAAGTGTATTTGAAAACCAGCGTAAAACCACATTCATAGCAACCGTTGTTTTTTCATCAAAATCGCCGATTTCACAAGCACAAGCAGCAAACCCAACCACAGATTTTGCATCAAACCACTCAGGTTCATTTTGAGAATTTTGTGGCTGACAAATTGCTACAAATTCATTTTCATTGTGAAAAACAGGAGCTTTCGGTGGAGCAAACTCTGACAAATAGGATTTTAGTTCTGTTTTTGCAGCTTTTATTCCAAAATCAGTTCCTGTAATATTTAGCACAACTCCGGATGAAATGATGGTTTTATGAATTGCTTCAAGTTTTGCAGCTAAAAGATTTATATCCATTTCTGCAATTTCTTTTGCAAAATACACTTGTGAAATCCCTGTAAACAATTCTGACACAGTTGCAGAGTGTAGAAAACCTGTTTTTGCACGAAGCGTTGCGATTTCGCTACCTCCTGGAATCACAGAAGAGAGCATTTCACCGTGATATTCAGTTGCAAGTTGTTTTAGTCGGTCTTTATCATCAAAGGAAACTGTTTTTATACATTCAAAAAGTAGTTTTATAGCTTCAGGTGTTTTTTCTTCGAGATATTTGATTCTATAAGTTAGCCAATCTCTTCCTAATAATGGATTTTTTTCGTAAAGTATTTGCTTATCATCTTTTGAATCAAGGGAAGTAATGCTGTATTTTTTAAGATGTTTTTCTTCAACACTCCAAGTCGAAGGACTAGCGTCTAAAGTTCCCAAAGTTTCTGCTACATAAGAAGAAGCCTCTGCCCAATTTTTTCCAGCGAACCCCAAGGAAGTTATCACTCCAGAATAAAAAATCAAATATTTGTAATCTTCTGGAGATAACAAATCCAAAAGAAACCATAATCTCAAATAAGAAATCCCATTTACTGCATCTTCGTTGGAATAAACAGGAATATTTTCAATATTTTCTTGAGATAAATCAACCCAATCAAACTTATTATCAAGTTCAGAAGATTTTAGGTGAGGTAACAAAGCCAAATCAGCCTCTGTATCTGGAGTTTGTTGGAACGTATGAAGTTTTTCCTGTTCCTCTTTTATTTTGTCTACAGTTGTAGATTTTACAGCTTGATTCAATGTTTTTTTCATTGATTTTTCAAACTCTTTATCGTATTTTTTTGAGCCATAAGCATTTACCAAAAGCCTATGATTATTTTCGACTAAGCGTTTTCTCAATAATTCTGTAATATAGTTTTCATCCTTTTGGATTTTTTCTTTGACTTGCTTAAAAATCTCTCTATCTTGCAAAATTTCAAAAGGTGATTTTTCATTCATCCAACCACGATAACAACGACGCATTAAAGCCAAAGAAAAAGGACCGTTTGCCCGTTTTACTTCTCTATCTGCAAATTCAATGGACATTAAAGCGATTTCCACTTCTTTTTTTGGAATCCCAGTTTTGCAAAGATTTTCCAAAGTGGATAAAATCATTTTTTCAACTTTTTCTACGTTGGATTTTTTTACACCTTTTAAACCAGCAACAAAAATTAGATGTTTTAAAGTACTTTCAAATCCACACAAAGGTGAAATATCTTCTCCTAATTTTGACTCTAACATAGCCTTTGCCAAAGGAGAACCTTCGTGACCAATTAGAACTTCTTGCAAAATAAGATTTTCCATGTAATCAACAGGATTGTTTGTTGAACCTGTGGACCAAGCTAAAAGCACCATATTTTTTTTATTTTCTTTGGAATATGGACCTGTAACTTCTATGGATTTTGGACTTGTAAAATGTTCTAGTTCGTTTGGTGGAAAATCCACGTCGTAGGCTTCAAGGTGATTCAAAAATCGTTCTGAAATAAAATCTAGCTGCTTTTCTGTTGGAATATTCCCAGCTAAAAACAGCTTACAATTTGAAGGCGAATAATATTTTTTGTGAAAAGCTTTTAACTCTTCGTAAGATAATTCTGGAATATTTAGAGGATTTCCACCAGAATCTTTAGCATAAGGTGTGTTTGGCAAAAGATTATTTATCAATTCGTCGAAAATAACGCTTTCGTAGTTGGAATAACTACCTTTCATTTCGTTAAAAACTACACCTTGTATGGAAAATTCGCCTTTTTCATCAACTTCTAGGTGATGAGCTTCTTGCATAAAGATTTCTGGCTTTAATTCTGGGAAAAATACAGCATCCCCATAAACAGACATTAGGTTAAAATAGTCTTTTTCCACTTGGGAACTTCCAGGATAAACAGTTTTATCTGGGAAAGTTAGAGCGTTTAGGTATGTTTTTACGCTTTGATTTGAAAGACGGATAAAAGGATCTTTTAACGGATAATTTTTTGAGCCACACAAAACTGAGTGTTCTAGAATGTGGGCAGCACCTTTAGAATCTGTTGGTAAGGTTTTAAATCCGTAGGCAAAAAGATTTTCTGAATCATCGTTTAAAAGATGAAAAACTTCCATTTTTGTTTTTTCGTGGCGACACCAAATCCCAGTTGCTTTTAAAAATGGGATTTCTTGCACATCTAAAACTAAAAATCCATTGTATATATCGCCTTTTTTCATAGTTATTCCTTCTAAATTGATATTTGACTTTTTATCCATAAAAAACTACTCAACGTAAATGTCGTCTTCAGAACGTCCTTTTATGTATAAGTCCCCTTGTTCAAATGCGTGACGTAATTTTGCATAAAATTCTTTTGTGGCAGCATCAACCTCAGATTTTCTAAGCGGTTTTATGAGATTTTCTTCATCCACAATGTTCATTCCCCGGCCAGAAGAAACATTGGAAAGGATTTTTCCTCTAAAATCAAGGTTTTTGTCTGAAATTAAAATTGCAATATCCTTATCTGACATTTTGTGTAAGAATTCTTGCAAATATCTGTCGTCGGCGTTTATCACGTCATCTTTGGTGAAAAGACGTTCGTGTAACTCTTTTGAAAGTTCTGGGTCAGACTCTTCTATGGCAGAAAGAATTGCGTTTTCGGATTTTAGCTCCATACGCTTTAAGATTTCTGCCAAAGCCCCTCTTCCATCTACAGATTCTGTGTTTGTAGTTCCAAGGGCTTTTACTTTTTCTTTGATTAAAAAATCAACTCGCTTAATTGTTTCTTGGTCGATATTTTGCATTTTAGCCAAACGAATAATTGTTTGTTTTTTTTCTTCTTCTGGCATTTTTTTTATAATTTCTGCTGCAAGATTTGGAGAGATTTTTGATAGAACCAAGGTTTTTATAGCTACAGCTTCGTCTTTTAAAACAAAGTAGATTTTTTCTGATTCTAGTTCGTTTAGATATGTAAAAGGCTCTTCAACTTGTTTTGGAACAGCTTTTTCTAACATATAAGAAGCTTTTTCTTTTCCGTAAGTTGCTTCAAGAATTTCACGGGCTTTTTCTACACCGCCAATGGCATCATGCTTTTCAGAAAGTGCTTTAAATTCTGCTAAAATGACAGTTGCTTCTTCTGGGTCAACATAGCGAATAGAAGCAATTTCTATCATCAATTTTTCGATTTGGTCTTGAGGAAGAAGCGGCAAAATCTTTGAAGCTTGTTCAACTCCGATTAAAAGCAAGAATTTTGCAACACGTCGAAAACTGCTTTCTTTTCCTTCTGGAGCTTCTGAAACAGGAACTTTTACAAATCCCCGTCGATTTATTGTTTCTTTTATTTCTTCTACAGAATCATCTAAACTTTTCATTATCACTATAGTAACAAATATTTATATATTTTTGCAAGAAAATGTTTAACATTTTAGAAAATGTTAAAAACTAATTAGGAAATGATAATAACAGATTTTCCCAAGACTTTGGGAGGCGTCAGCTTTGATAAAGCTGGTAAATTTTACGAGGGGTGAAAACCCATTTTTTTCGATAAAACGGGTTTTCACCCCTCGTGCTCCCCGCTTTCCCAAAAGAACGACCAAAGGGGTGTCCCCTTTGGAATCCCCAAATTTGTTTTTGTTTTTAATGTATAATCTTTTTTCTCCATTTCGTGATTCAGTACAGATGAATATCTGATATTTTTAAAAAGTTTGGCAGAAAAAAAGCCTGTTTCTTTTTTTAGAAACAGGCTTTTCTACCTATGATAAGGAACGATTTATAAAATCTTTAACTCAGTTTCGATTATTCTTCAACTAAATCATCAATTTTTGTAACTTGTGATTTCTTTTCTTCATCTGAAGGTTTCCAATTTTTACGGGTTAAAGAAACGAAAGCTCCAGCTATGAAGATTGTAGAATAAACACCAGAAACCATACCAACTAACAATGCTAATGCAAAGTCCTTAATACTTCCAGAAGCGAAAATATAAAGAGATGAAACAGCTAACATTGTTGTTAAAGTTGTAATCAATGTACGACCTAAGTTTTCTGTTTGTGACAAATCCAAAAGTTCAACCATTGAGTTGCATTTTACAGATTTAATATTTTCACGAACACGGTCAAAAATAACAACTGTATCGTTGATTGAGTAACCGATGATTGTTAACAAGGCTGCCAATGTAATTGATGTAAACTCCATTTGTGTCCAAATCATAAATGTAAGCATAATCAAAGCATCGTGAGCAATGGCAATTACAGCTCCAAGAGCAAAGTCCCACTTAAAGCGGATTGTTGCATAAAGCCAAATCAAAGCCAACGAACAAATAACCATTAAAATTGCTTTTACACTTAATCCACTTGAAAACTTTGATGCAACAAAGTCTGTTTGAATAACTGCCACATTATCTGCACCAAATTTATTCTCAAACTTTGATAGAATTGTATCTTGGATTTTCTTACTAATTTCAGAATCTGTACCATCATCTCCAACACGAATTTGGAAAGTGTTATCTTTTTCTGCACCAACTTGCTTTACAGCAGCACCTGGAATATCAGTAAAAAGATTTCTCACAGTTTCAATATCCACTAAAGTTGGATTTTCTGGTTGGAAATAAAGTCTGTAGGCTTCTGAACCTAAAACAGTATTTTTTGCAGAACTTCCAAAAAGACCTTCAGCTTTTACAGAATCGCTAACTTTTGCTTTTGCACTTACACCGTCGATTGAAGAAAGTGCATTTGCCATTTTTCCAACTGTATCAAAGTCAATGTATGGAAAAGAATAGGTTGTACTTTCAGAACCAACGCCTGTAACAACTAGATCAATTTTTTGAGTTGATGTTTCAACTGATACAGAAGCAGAACCGTCATAGGTTAGTTCAAGAGCAGTTGGAACTACAGCCACATCTTCGATTAAACCTGGTTTAAAATCAATACCAAAGTTGATTCCTTTAACAAAAAAGCCTACAACACCAAAAACAATCAAAGAAACACTTAAAATTGTAGCTGGAACAAAAAACTTACTAAATTTGATAACCTTTTTCATTATTTTGTCCTCCAGCTAATGCTAATTTTTTGTTTTTTTAGAACCTCTGTGTTAAAGTCGAAAATCAATTTTGAAACTACAAGAGCTGTAAATACAGAAGAAACAACACCGATTGCTAAGCTAACTGCGAATCCCTGGATTGAACCAGAACCAAATTGTGATAGGAAGATAGCAGCGATAAATGTAGTGATGTTAGAGTCCATAATCGCCCAGAAAGCATGAGCAAAACCTGACTGAATTGCAGCAGCTCTACCCTTTCCAAGTTTCATTTCGTCTTTTATGCGTTCAAAAATAATTACGTTAGCGTCAACTGCCATACCGATTGTTAAAATCATACCAGCAATACTTGGAAGTGTTACTGTCATATTGAAAGCTGACAAAATACTAAACATGATATAAAGGTTCAAAATCTGAGCAACAACAGCATTTACACCAGCACCTTTGTACCAAATTAACATAAATACCATAACAGCTAAAAGACCAAAGGCAATAGCAAAAAGTCCTTCTTTAATTTGTTTTTCACCAGTTGAAGCACCGATAACTTGTTGACTTTCTACTGTTAGAGGAACATCAAGCCAAGCTGATTGTAAAGTTTTTACAAGCTCATTTGCTTCTGTTAAAGTAAGATTTGAAATTGCAACTTGTCCGTTTGGAATAGCACTTTGAATTGTACCGTAGGATTTTACTTTATCATCAGAAATAATAGCAACTCCTTCTCCAACGTGAGAAGCTGTATAATCAGCAAAGATTTCTGCTCCTGTTGAATCAAGAGTTAAAGCAACTTGTGGTTCACCAGAAATATTGTCGCTTGTTACACTTGCTGATTTTAAGTGCTTACCATCAAGCAAGTATTCTTTTGAAACAACAACATAAGAAACTCTTTCATCAAGACCATATTCATCTTTTTGATACAAACCTAAAACTTCTGCATCTGCAGGAATTAAAGATAAATCTAGCAATTCTCCATTTGCAGCGAAAACTCTAGATGGATTTGCAAGATAATATTCATTAAAAGCAACTGTTTCAGCTTCGTAAACTTCACGGAAATTTAAAATTCCCTTACCCATAATAATTGAGTTAATACGACTTGAATCAGCAGCACCAGGAAGCTCGATGTAAATTCTATCTTCACCTTGTTGACGAATAACTGGCTCTGAAAGTCCGAAACGGTCAACACGACTGGTTAAAGTTTCGATTACATTTTCCATAGCTTGTTGCTTAAATGCTGGAATACTTTCTGTAGGTAACAAATCACCTTGAGCGGCCACTGCTGCATCTAAGTCAGCTTTTACAACAACACTCATACCACCAGATAGGTCAAGACCAAGTTTTACAGAGTTGTTGTAGTGTTTTTTTGCATCAAGAATTTCTTCACGATAGTAATCTTCGATTGCAGAAGTTAAAGCAGCTTTGGAAGCAAATCCACTTAACAAGTCACCTATTGTGAAGTCTTTTGGAATTGCTTTTCCACTTTCCTTATAATTTTTCTTTGCTACTTTTACCAAATAATCATACTTTTCTTCAACCGGTAGAGAAGCATCCTTTCTAGCCAATGTAAACAAAGTATTCACTTCTTCGTTTGCAGTGTAAATAGAATAATCTTTAATTTTTTCTAGTGAACTTAGAGCCATTGCTTGAACTTCCTTTGGAGTTAGTGCATACCAACTAATTGAAGGCCAAAGGAATACAAAACAAAGCACTAATACAGCTAGAATGAGCAATAAACGACCTCGTTTACTCATTTTTACTTACCTCAAAATTAACTTATTTTTCTTCTGTAGTATTATCTTCAACAGCTTTGTTTTCAGTAGTTTCTACAGCTTTTTTATCTTTTTTTTCAACTTTCTCTTCTTTTGAAGAACCTTGAACAGTTACAGATGCAATTGCTGAACGAGAAAATTCGATTTTTGCATTGTCATCAACTTTTACGATAATAGTTTTTTCTTTTGTTTGTGCAACTGTTCCGTGAATTCCACCAATTGTAACAACTTTGTCGCCTTTTTTTAGAGCGGCAATCATTTTGTCTGTTTCTTTTTGTTTTTTATTCTGTGGGCGAATAATGAAAAAATAGAAAATAACAAAAATTAGTAAAATTGGTAACATAGAAACCAATAGAGAACCAGTTCCTGCAGCAGCTGCTGCGGCATCTTGTAAAAAGAACATAATATCCATCCTTTATTTTTAAAATTATGTGCCATAAAAGATAACACGATAAAAGTCTAGGGTCAAGTGAAATAATCTAGATTTTGAGAAGAGTAATAGTGAGAAGTTATAGAATAAAAAATGATTAGAAATTTTCCATTAACAAATCAGCTAATTTATCGCTTTCAAAAGAAATGGGTAAATTTTCGATTTGACGGGAAGTCTTTTCGAGATATTCTTCATCGTGAAGCATAATATCTACAGCCTTTGTGATTGATTTTGGTTTTCGCACAAAAATACCAACTTTGTTATCGATGGCAAACTGAACATTCCCCAACTCTTGACCGTAGATAAAGTGATTTATTACCACAGGTTTTCTACTAACCAAAACTTCCATCAAAGAGGCAGGTCCCGCTTTTATAACTGCACAATCACAAGCTTTTACAATTTCATCCATAAAGTTGATAAAACCATAAACTCGAATATCAACTACTTTTTGAGCCTTTGAAAGGATGTCTAAATAGGCTTTTGTGCGAATATCACGTCCACAAACCACAACTACTGTAAAATCAACTCGTCGTGCAACAAAATCCGTAACAATTGGAATCATATTTGGAAGACCTTCGCCACCACCTGTAAGAAGCACAATTTTTTTATCCAATGGCAAATTGTACTTTTTGCGAATAATTTTTACATCTTCTTTTGTAGCAAGTTTTCTAAACTTTTGATTAAGCAAAAATGGTACCACAGTAAGATTTTCTTCTGGAATATGGCATTTTGTCATTGCATATTTTTTTACTTGCTCAGAAAAAACATAATATTTTGTTTTTGGCTCATAAAACCAAGTACTATGTGCTGTAAATGGATCTGTAACCACCATAGAAATCTTAATATTTGGATTTGCATTTCTAACGGCACTTCTAATTGCGTGACCTAATGCAAAGTGAAAAACCACCACATCTGTTGGATTATGCTTTTTAATTAACTTTTCAAGATATCCATTTGTCCAAAGATTTAAAAATTTAATAATAAAAGTCTGAAACCAACGTCCACCAATTCTATAAATGAAACTAAACAAACCAGGAACAAAATTCATAGAAAAATGGTATAAATCTTCAAAAGCAAGTTTTCCAAAAATATTACTTTCGTTAAATCCATTTTCCAAAACAATCTCTGCTTCTGGATATTTTTCAGCGAAAATATTTTTTAGTACGTTGGCAGAGGATTTATGACCTCCACCTGTATTTAAATATAAAAATAGAAATTTCCGTTTATTTTCCATATCTAAAAGACTAAACCTTAAAAGATATATTTTACGCTAACTGAAAAGAAGTTTGACCATTGATTATGCAAACCAGCCTTCCATGCTTCGTACTGTTTATTTAACTCTGCAATAATTTCTTCATCTGTTGGTTTGTTTCCATCAGCAGAAAGCTCTGCATCGTAAGTAAACATTGACTTATCAACGCCAACATTTTTTTCTTGTTGCAAAGTATAACTCAATCCGAAAACAAAGTAACTTTTATTTTTTAATGTGTATGTGTATTCAGCATTGATAGCATTTTGAACACAAACATAATTTGTTGTATTATCTAAAAATAAGAAATTATGATTTGCATAAGTAAAATATCCATTATCCCCATCACCACCACGCTTACCAGCATCAGGGAAATCAAAAATTGAACCATCTGTAACAGAGCCACAATCATACATTAAATATTGTCTTACACAGTCAAAGGCATCTTCATTTGCAATAGCAGTTTTCTCTTTGTTTAATCCATTCATATACAAAGTTTCGTTTATATTTCCATGGCGTACAACTGAACTTAAGAAATTGAGATTCAATCCTTTTACTGGCTGAACTTTAATTGAAAAACGTAATCTGTCTGAATTTGGAGAAATATTTGAACCTAAACTAACCTTAGTCGATGTGTAATTTTGATAGTTTGGCATGGATACATCCAAATCTCCCACTGCATCTTCCATAGAGTGAGTATACATATAAGGAGCCAAGAAAGTGTAATCAACTGCAAAAAACTTACAGAGATTTTCACCAGTTGGAGCATATTGGATACCAGTTTCCAAAGCAAATTTCAATTTTGTATTAAAATGGAGTTTTACCAAATCATTAAATCCGATATCATCAGCCAAAACATTTGCAAAAATATTTACCCCTTTTGCAGGTTTGAAAGAAAATTCTACACCTAATAAGAGGTTATCATTTTCATATCCAGAAATTTGTTGCATTGCCATAAAAGGCACTATTGGCATTAGATATGTAAAATCAAAACGTGGACCTGTTATAGCTGTTTCGTAAACAGTAAAATCGAATTTTTCCGTAAATGAATATCTTAGTGAGTGAAGATAAAAATATTTTGATGGATAAGAACCTTCACCCTTAGAATTTGATGCAGATAAAAGTAACATAGCCATCTGGTAATTAAACTTTTCTTTATTTATAGTAAAAACCAAAGAACCTACGTGAGGAGCTGTTGCCCCCAAAACAATCCCTGTATCAACCATACTTCCAAAAGAATTTCGCTGCAAACCTGCTTGAAAATACACATCCTTTGTTCCATAAGCTGCTACAGCATTGTATGGTGTATAAAGATTTAGTCCACCAACACTTAACTCGTCAGATTCATAATCCAAATCTGGAGCAGCATATTTTGGCAAAACTTCACTATTTTTATCCCCTGTTGACAAAAGAGGAGTTACTTCAAAACTAATTGTTGTATTTTTTAGAACTTCAGCATTTCCATTGATAATCGGTGTAACATCAACTTGTTTTTGAAAATCGTCAGAAGCAGCCCCGTAGAAACTTGTTCCCAAACCAAAACGCAAAGCCTTTCCAAAATATTTTTCATAGTAAACTTTTGCTTCGGTTGCAGCTTCATAATCATCACAATTCATTACAGTTTCAAGGATATTTTTTACAAGTTGCAAAGAATAAGGTCGCATTTCTGGCAAAGATGGAATCAATCCCTGAAGTTCCCAACACAACGCATCATCATAAAATGTATCATTTGGGTCAGCAGCAACCTGTGCAGTCAAAGAGGAACATAACACAAATATTAAAATACAAGACAAAAATACTTTTTTTACATTATTAAAATTTATCATAACTTCTCCACTATGAAAACTTTTTATATTTTTTGAGCAAAAAAATTGTAATATTGTTTCTACCCTAGAATACAAAAATTAACATTTTAATCATAATATAATGGATATATTTTAAATGTCAATAAAGGGTACATTTTTCAAAATTTAGCGAGATTTTGCAACCCGAAATCCCATAAAATTGTAGGCTTCGTTTGGGTCGTAAGAATATCTATCCCCAGCATTTAAAAAAGGCGTATATTCGCTAAAACTTCCACCACGAGACACCCTCTCACTCCCCAAGAACACACCAAAATTTTGAGCATTTCCAGTTTCAGGCAAATAATCCCCAAACCAGTCAAAACAGTATTCAAGCACATTGCCACTCATATCAAAAAGACCAGCTCCATTTGCACCGTCGACTTCGTTTGAAATTGCACCTAAAGACAAGTTTTCCAAAGGAGCAGTTCCCACAACATTTGTAGCAGTAGCAGAAAAACAAGACCAAGCAGCACCGCTTTCTAGATTACTTAATTCCACCCTTTTGTCTAAAGCTGATAAATTTTTTCTAGCTGCATATTCCCATTCAGCTTCCGTTGGCAATCTAAAACCATTAGCTGAAAAATCACACTGACACAAATCAATTTCAGAAGTCATAGAAGAATCCCGAATAACTTCACCCTGATATTTATAACAAGGTGTATAACCACATAATTCACTAAAAGCATTGCACCATACAATCACATCGTACCAAGTAACATTTGTTACAGGATGATTTTGATTTTCAGTTGGAGCTTTGCCCCTTTTTCCCATACTTCCTTCTTGCCCGGGATTTTCAAAATAATATCCGAACATAGCTTCAGCAGAAGTTCTAACCGAGTACCAAAGTTTATAAGTAGTTTCGTATTTATTTATACTAAAAGGATATATAGTACGTTTTGCAGTTATAGATTCTGTTCCTTCTCCAATTTCAAAAGAATCCAAATTAAAATCCACAAAATCCAAAGTTTCAATCGATGAAAAAATCGACTCACGATAAACCTTTGCAATTTCCTTTTTATATTCACCAAAATCAAGCCATTTAGAAGTATTTACAGGTTGATTTTGAGCAAATCCCAAAAACTGAAAAATAACGCAAAACATCAACACAGAAAAAAGTTTTTTTTCACATAGATTTTTTTTTGCAAAAAAGTTTATCATTTCAAAAACTCCTCAAAAATTATTTTTCATCAGATTGCTTTGACTTTCGTCTTTTTCTTCTTTTTACGCTTTTCTCTAACCGGTTTTTCTTTTAAAATTAAACTAGCAAGAAAAGTCGCTACCAAACAAATTGATGAAACACAAATTGTACCAATCCAACCAGAGTTTGCAAACGGAAGCTGAATATTCATTCCAAAAAAGCTAACAATTAGAGTTGGAACATTTAGTACAAGAGAAACCACAGTCAATCTTTTCATAACAATATTCAAATTGTTAGAAATAACCGAAGCAAAAGCATCCATCATTCCAGACAAAATATTAGAATAAATATCTGTCATTTCGATTGCCTGTCTGTTATCAATAGCAATATCCTCAAGAAAATCCTTTTGATCTTCGTCAAGATAAATACCCTTCATCTTAGATAACTTCTCAATCAACAATTGGTTACTCTTTAAAGAAGTCGTAAAATATTCCAAAGATTTTTCCAAGTTAAAAAGCTGAATAAGCTCATTATTTTTTACAGACATTTGAAGTTCGCCTTGGATAGTAATAGTTCGGCGATTTATTTCCTTTAGGTACCGTAAAAAATTGCTATCAGTTCGGCTCATAATCTTCAAAATAAAAGTCAAAAAATTTTCAATAGAAATATTTTTTATTCGATTGGAAGAAACATCCTTTAGAACCTCGCAATCCGTCCAACAAATTGTAATAATTTTGTCCGAAAACAAAACAATACCCAAAGGAATTGTGAGATAAGTAACATCATTTTCAGGATTAAAAAGTGGTAAACGAAAGATAAAAAGAGTATATTCGTCATCAGGCTCAATACGAGACATCTCGTCCTGGTCAAGAATATCCAAAATATGTTCCTGAGAAACATGATATTCCTGCTCCAAAATCTTAATATCATCTCGAGTAACAGAACGAGCATCTATCCAAGTTTTTTTGCCTAAATCCAACTCCTCTTTTTCAAGGTGGATAAGTTTATTATTTTCTTGCTGCCAAAAAGTAATCATAGTATTTTCCTTTTGCGCACAAGAACTGATTTAGTTTATTCCTAGCTCTGGCGCATTTTGGTTTAGTTGAGAAAAATTGCGTTTACTGCCCGAGTCCGCATCCATAATGCACCTCCAAAAATAAATATTTCTAAAATAATTTTATAATTTTATAGACTTTTTTTCAAGGAATTTGAGAATATTTGTCTTTTTTTTACGAAGCAGCTGATACCCAACCCGCTATCCAGCCTTCGCCTCCTCGGCTCATCCCCAGCTTCCGCCGGGGACTTCGGGCTTCCTATCGGGGCTAGTTGCTGATAAACAACCAAAAAAAACTTTGCATTTACAAATTACTTTGCAACTACAGTTTTTTCTTTAAAATATTTAGAAATTACAGGACCTAAAGATTTATTCATTGTTGAATCTCCGCCCATAGCCCAAGCTTCTTTGATTTGCTCAAAAGAAGATTTTTCAAGATTTACAGAAGTTACAGCCAAAGATTGATTATAAATTCCCCAATTTCCTTGAGAATACATAGTTTTGTAAGTCCAAGTTGTCCAGTTTATGCCAGATTCATTTAGCAAAGCCAAGCCTTCATCCCAAGCATCAATATTATAGTAAAAACAAAACTCTCCCATAAAAGAAGGCACATTGTAATTAGCACTGGCAATCTTATCGAGTTTGTCTTTCATTCCCTTAATTTGAGCACCAGTTAAATTATTCAAATCACTATTTGTATATTGATGATATTCATACATCACATTTTCCCAGCCGTATTCTTTTGGGGCTGGCAAATCCACAGGATCCCAAGTTGCTTCCATTATGATAAGGTGGTCTTTATCAATTTTTCTAATGCGATTGTAAGTTTCATCGTAAATATCCCAAAGGATTTTGTGAAGTTCTGCTTCATTTTTTGTAAGTTTTGAATTGTAGCGATAAGTACAATATGGTTCATTCATTAAATCATATCCTGCCACAATAGGATTTCCTTCATAACGAGCAGCTATATCTTCCCAAATTTTATAGAACAAAGCTTGATTTTCTGGAGCATTTTCTCCAAAGAAAAACTCAGAAGCCTCTTCTTTTTTGTTTACACCATCTTTTCCAGAGTGGTCAGAACCGTTTTGAGAGCCAGGACATCCATGAAAATCTAAAATCACATAAATTCCTCTTTTTCCAGCTTCTTCTATAAACCAATCAATTCTTTCAAAAGCGTTTTCATAATAATTATTGTTTTCATCCACTAAATTTCTGTACCAAAATGGAAGCCGAATACAGTTCATACCAAGTTCAGCACAATTATCAAAATCTTTTTCACTCCAATAGGCATCTTGATAAACATCAATTAGCTCATACATTTTGTCTTTACCAAATTTTTCTGTAAGATATTGATAAATTGTAGTTTCATCTCGGATTTTTGCAGTATTTTTTGTGGCAGTCATCCACAATTCTTGAAAAAGATAACCTCCGGCGTTTGTTCCTCGAAGATTTACAACCTTCCCTTTTCCATAATTTGATTTTAAGTTTTTTCCATCTGCTTTTAGAAAATCTTTTTGCGTAATGGAATTACCACAAGATGTAAAAATTAGCACAAAACTCAAAATCAAGAAAGATTTAAAAATCAATTTTTTACCAATTTTTTTCATATTAAATCCTTTATTTTTAAGTATGTTTGCGAAAACATTTATATTATATCATTAACCTTGTTTTTTGTAAAATTTTTAATTATTTTTCAATACTTTTTTGAACAAATGTAATATAATATTTTTATGATGAATTTTATTTTACAAAACTTGCCATGGTTTTGGCTTGGCATGGCTATTATTTTTACATTGATTGAAGTTTTTACAGCTGGTTTAACAACTATTTGGTTTGCAATTGGTTCTGTTCCAATGATTTTTTTATCATTTTTACCAATTCCATTTCTCTATCAAGTTTTAATTATGCTAGTGATTTCTATTGTGCTTATGATTTTCACTCGCCCTTTTGCAATGAAAAAGCTAAATGCAAACAAAGAAAAAACTAATGTAGATGCTTTGATTGGGAAAACTTGCCTTGTTACAAAAAAAATTACAAAGTTTGAAAAAGGTGAAGTTAAAATTGATGGAAAAATCTGGACTGCAAAATCCACTTCTGAAGAAGATTTAGAAGAAGGTTCTGAATGTCTTTTGCAAAGTATTGAAGGCGTAACAGCCATTGTATCAAAAAAAATAACTAAATTTTATAGGAGTAAAAAAAGCAACTTCTCCTAAAATTGCGTCGAAGTTGTTTTCTATAAAGTTTGCGTTGCAAACTTTATAATCTTTCGCTGTTTCTCACTTCATTGCGAAACAGCTTAAAAAGTATACTCGGAAGTTGAAACTTCCTCATAAACTTTTTATAGGAGTATAAGATAAACACTTCTCCTAAAATAGCGTCGAAGTGTTTATCTGTAAAGTTTGCGTTGCAAACTTTCTTATCTTTTGCTGTTTTTCACTTTGTTGCAAAACAGCGTTAAAAAGTCAAATCGGAAATTGATATTTCCTCATTGACTTTTTATGGGAGTAAAAATGGGAATCGGAATTATTATCGGTTTAATCGTGTTTATTCTAATTTTGCTTGTAACAAATATTAGAATTGTTCCACAATCAGAAGCTTACATTATGGAGCGTTTGGGTGGATATTTAACCACTTGGCAAGTTGGACTTCACGTGAAAGTGCCTGTTATTGACAGAATTGCCAATAAGGTTTCTTTAAAAGAAAGAGTTTTGGATTTTCAACCACAACCTGTTATCACAAAAGATAACGTAACAATGATGATTGATACAGTTATTTATTTTCAAATCACTGATCCAAAATTGTATACATACGGTGTTGAAAATCCTATGAATGCAATTGAAAATCTTTCTGCTACAACTTTGCGTAACATTATTGGTGAACTTGAACTTGACGGAACTCTTACAAGTCGTGATGTTATTAACACTAGAATGCGTGCTATTCTTGATGAAGCCACAGACCCTTGGGGAATTAAAGTTAATCGTGTGGAAGTTAAAAATATTATTCCACCAGAAACAATCCAAGAAGCTATGGAAAAACAAATGCGTGCAGAACGTGAACGCCGTGAAGCAATTCTTATTGCAGAAGGTCACAAACAATCTGCAATTCTAGAAGCTGAAGGTAAAAAAGCCGCTTTAATTTTGGAAGCTGAAGCTGAAAAAGAATCTCAAATCCAAAAAGCAAAAGGTGAAGCTGAAGCAATTCTTGCAATCCAAAAAGCAACTGCCGACGGTCTAGCAATGATAAAAGCTGTTGGCCTTGATGAAGCTGTTCTAAAACTAAGAAGTTTTGAAGCTTTTGAAAAAGCCGCCGACGGAAAAGCAACAAAAATCATTATTCCATCTGATATTCAAAATTTAGCAGGAACAATTTCTGCGATTTCTGAAACAGTGAAAGGTTAAACATTTTTTGAAAAAAATGTTTTTAAAAAACAAGGTTGATTTTTCCCAAGACTTTGGGAAGAGTCAGCTTTGAAAAGCTGGGAAACTTTATGAGGGAGAGAAACCCTTTTTTTCGATAAAAAGGGTTCCTCTCCCTCATACTCCCTCTCTTCCCAAAAGAACGACCAAAGGGAGTTGCACCCCTTTGGAATCCCTGCGGATTGTGGTTCACTGTTAGTTTTGTAAGTTTAATTTTTGCATTAGATTTTACTTTTTGTATTTGATTTTTTTCTTCTCAATATGCTTATATATATTTTTTTTGAAATCTTTTGCGGAATGAAAAAATTCTAGTTCAGATTTTGACATAGCATTTTTATCTGCCTTGTCTTTTGTTAATTCTAATGTACAAATTAAATCTGCAACTTGGAATAACTTATAATCAGAAGGTTTAACTTTTCTAAATTCAACCTTATCGAATAATGTTGAAAAAACAGTTGTAATTATTTTAGTTAATTCCCCTTGCCCATTATCATAATAATTTATAATTAAATCAAAAGAGTTGAAAAAATCAAAATATAATTTTAATTCGTTTGAAAGTTGCTTTGCAAGTTTTGCTGTGTATGCAAAAACATTATCTTCACATTCTTTTTTATCAATTTTCACAATCAAATAATTAATATCTAACTTTCTTGTAAAGTGATACAAAGAATTAAACAGAGTTTTTCTATTTTCCATTAATTCATTTTTATAGAATTGTTCACGTCGAATTATGGGACCTGTATGAATTGCATGATTAGAATATCCAATATTTCTCAAATGTTCTTCTAAAGTTTTTATATTTTCTGTTATATTTACTGCTTGATTATGTAAAACAAGAGAAACATAATAATATGGATTTTTTGAATCATACTTCCCAAAATCACCAGATTCATCAATAAAAATGCTTAGTATTTTTTCTTGCATATAACTCTCTCCGCAAAAAAAAATAGCGGGGTAAATCCCCGCCTTTCGGTGGACCTGGGTCTTTCGACCAGCCCATAACCTTTCGGTCACTATTAAATTTAAATGAACCATTTAATTTTGTCAATAACATTGTTGTCAATAAACTAGAATAAAATTATCAAAAGCATAGTAATTATTCATAAGTGGAATTAATTTAAAATCAGGATAATATTTTTTAAATTATCTAAATACGCTTAGTAACCGTTGTCGTCCCACCTGCAATTCCACACCTTCCCTTCCTAAAAATCCTTGCAGAATATTTCCAAAAAGCAATACATTTTCTCTAAAAAATGCTATAATACAAATATGGCTGATAATATTGAAAACACAGAACAAACAGAAATCCCAAAGGATGACTTTGTTCACCTTCACGTACACTCTGATTATTCTCTTTTAGACGGTGCTTCTAAAATCACTAAACTTGTAAAACGGGCAAAGGAGCTTGGCATGAGTGCCTTAGCTTTAACTGACCACGGTAATATGTTTGGTGCTTTGCGTTTTGAGCAGCTTTGTCACAAAGAAGGCATAAATCCTCTTGTGGGCTGTGAGTTTTACGTTGCTGGTGGGAGTCGAAAGGAACGTCGTGGCACGGAAGAAGGAAACAAATATTATCACTTAATTTTGATTGCAAAAAATGTTCAGGGATACAAAAATCTTTGTTATCTTACAAGTCTTTCTTACACTGAAGGAATGTATTACAAACCCCGAATTGATGAAGAGCTTATTCGCCAATATTCAGAGGGTCTAATTTGTCTTACAGCTTGTGTGGCAGGGCAACTTCCACAGCTTTTATTAGCTGGGAAAGATGATGAAGCTGAAAAAATGGTGCAAACTTATTCAGAGATTTTTGGGAAAGACCATTTTTACATTGAGCTTCAAAAGCACGGAATTGATGATGAAGACCGTGTTGCACCAAAACTCGTTAAAATTGCACGTAAGTTTGATATTCCAATGGTCGTAACAAATGATATTCACTACGTAGACCAAGACGACGCTGAAGCCCAAGATATTCTTGTTTGTATCGGACGAAAAAAGCTTCAATCCGAACCTCACGGGAAAATGCCTGGTGGTCCTGTTTACTACATGAAAACTGGTGCAGAAATGGCTGCTTTGTATCCAGATTTACCAGAACTTATTACAAATACAAAAAAAATCGCTGATATGTGCGATTTAACAATTCCTCAATACAAAACCCAAGAATTAAAAGACTGTTTGCCAATTTACGAAATTCCACCAGAATTTAAAACTCAAGACGATTATGTGCGTCACTTGGTTTTCACTGGACTTGAAAAACGCTACGGCACAATTACAGAAGAAATCCGTAAAAGAGCGGAATACGAGCTTGGTATTATTTTCCAAATGGGATTTTCTGGCTACTTTTTGATTGTTTGGGATTTTATCAACTGGTCAAAAACCCACGATGTTCCAATTGGACCAGGTCGTGGTTCTGGAGCAGGTTCTCTTGTTGCCTACGCTATGACAATCACAGATATTGACCCTTTCAAATACGGGTTGATTTTTGAACGATTCCTAAATCCAGAGCGTGTTTCTATGCCCGACTTTGACGTTGATATGTGCTTCGAAGGCCGCCAACGTGTTATCGAATACACTCGTGAAAAATATGGGGATCCTCAAGTTGGTCACATTATCACCTTTGGAACTCTTAAGCCAAAAGCTGTTTTAGCTGACGTTGGTCGAGCTTTAGGTATTCCACTTTCTGAAGTGAATATGCTTAAAAAGTGTATTCCAGAAGGAGCAAAAGTTCACCTTGCAGACGCTTTTAAAGAACCAGATGAAAAACACCCTGATTTTGGACAACTTATTCCATACAAAGATGAGCCAAAATATCAAAAATTGTTTGAAATCTGTTTTAAACTAGAAGACGTAAATCGAAACACTTCCCTTCACGCTTCTGGAATTGTTATTGGGCGTTCAGCTTTGCCTGATTGGGCTCCTGTTTACAAGGATTCTAAAACTGGAAAAGTTGCTGTTCAATACACTATGGATATTATTGAACCTTGCGGTCTTGTAAAAATGGACTATCTTGGTTTAAAAACTTTAACTCTTATAAAATACGCAGAACAAATTATTAGAAAGCGTCCTGGCTTTGAAAATTTTGATACAAACCAAGTACCAATTGACGATGAAAAAACTTTTGACTTGTTCTGTCGTGGTGAAGCTGTTGCTATTTTCCAGTTTGAAAGTCCCGGAATGCAAAAAATTATGAAGCAGCTTCAGCCTCGTTGTGTAGAAGAGCTTGTTGCCTTAAACGCCTTGTATCGCCCAGGGCCAATGGACTACATTCCTCAATACATTGATGGAAAATGGAAACCAGAAACTGTTCACTATCCTGACCCATGTTTGGAAGATATTTTGAAAGAAACTTATGGAGTTATGGTTTATCAGGAACAGGTTATGCAAGTTGCCCAGCGAATTGCAGGGTTTTCTCTTGGTGGTGCGGATATGCTTCGTCGTGCCATGGGAAAGAAAAAACTTGAAGTTTTGATGCAAAAAAAAGAAGAGTTTGTTGAAGGTGCATTAAAACAAGGATTTACAAAAGAACACGCAGAAGAAATTTTTGAAATCATGGTTCCTTTTGCTGGTTACGGTTTTAACAAATCCCACGCAGCAGCCTATTCTGTTGTTGCCTATCGCACAGGATATTTAAAAGCTCACTTCCCAGCAGAGTTTATTGCTGCCAACTTAACAAACGAAATCACCTCCACCGATAAGGTTCCACAATATATTGCAGAAGGCCGTGCTATGGGACTTTCCATCGACCCACCAGACGTAAACCGCTCAGACAAAGTTTTTGACGTTGTTGACGGTAGAATCGTTTACGGTCTTATGGGAATCAAAGGTCTTGGAGAAGGCGCTGCTGAAGAAATAGTTGAAAAACGCAAAAAAGATGGTCCTTATAAAAGTTTTATGGATTTCCTAGAACGAGTTGATATTAGAAGCGTTGGTAAAAAACCTATCGAACTTCTCATAAAAACTGGAGCTTTTGACAATTTAGGACAAAGTCGTCCTCTTCTACTTTCAAATATGGAAAATGCCATAAATTACGTAGAAAAGAAAAAAGAAGCAAATCAATACGGTGCCATCAGCCTTTTTGAAGAAGCTGGTATCAAAGAATTTGTGGATTTTGTTTTTGTAGACACTCCAGATTGGACTCCTCTAGAAAAACTTGCTATAGAAAAAGAACTTTTAGGTTTTTACATTTCTGGACACCCTCTAGATCAGTTTAAAACTACTATAAAAAAATGTACAAACCTAAAAACCAACGAAGTAACCCGAGCACAACCGGGAAAAAGTTACACTATTATCGGAATGATAAAAGAGATTCGTGCAATTATTAACAAAAAAGGCGATCCAATGGCTTTTGCAAAGCTAGAAGATTTTGAAGGTATAATTGATTTAACTTTCTTTACAAAACAATGGGAAAAATACAGTTCTCTAATAATTCCAGATGCAGTTGTGGCTCTTACTGGAAAGATTGATACAAGTCGTGGAGCACCATCTTTCATTGTTGATGAAGTGCTTAACCCAATGGAGCTTCAAGAAAAATCCATTTCCGAAGTTCATATAAAAATACGAGCAAATATGGCAAATGAACAAGAAATTCAAAAATTACAGGATTTTTTATTTGGCATTGACGGTAATTGTTCAGTATATTTTCATATGGATATTGCTGGAAAAACCTATACACTAAAAACCGGTCCAAGCACAAAAATTTCTTCCACAGATGAAGTGCTTGAAGAAATAACTTCATTACCAGGTGTAATTGAAGCTTGGAAAAGTTAAATAATTACTATACAAAAAAATCAAATATACTTATACTAAAGAAGAGGTGACAAATGTTTCTTTTTAAACTAATTACAACATCAATTTCAATATACACATTACTTTGTTTAATTCGTATTGTATTAACTTGGCTTCCAGAATTAAATTATTCTGCTTTTGGCCAGTTTTTAGCAAAAATTTGTGATCCATACTTAAACATTTTTAGAAAAATTCGATTTTTACAAATTGGTTTTATTGATTTTTCTCCAGTTGTAGCAATCGGAGCCTTAAGTATACTTTCCAGTTTAATAAACCAAATGTTATTTTACGGACGATTTTCTGTTGGATATTTACTTGCTTCTATTGTACAAGTTTGTTGGACAGCAGTTTCTAGTATTTTAACAATTTATAATATTCTTCTCTTAATTAGACTCATAGTTGCTTTGCTAAAAAAAGATTATTCTTCTTCTCTTTGGTCAAATTTAGACAGGATTATTTATCCAATCCAAAGCAAAATTACTAGAACAATTTTCAAAAACAAAGTTATTTCTAATGCTCTAGGAATTGGAATTACACTTATCGCTTGTATACTTTTCCAAATTGTTGGAAGTTGGCTATTTGGATTTATTGCAACTTTATTGTCATATATTCCATTTTAATTTTTATAATTAGAAAATTAATTTATGAAACTCTCTGCCATTGAAACCCCTATTTCTTCTCTAACTGGTGTTGGTCCTACTTTGTCAAAAACATTAGCAAAGGTGGGAATTTTTACAGTTGCTGATTTGCTTTCATATTGGCCAAGAGATTTTGAAGATCGCACAAAAAAAGTAACTTTAAGTCAGTTTGCCACAGGAAAAGTTCACACCATAGCACAGGTTATCAGTCACGAATATTTTGGCTACGGAAAAATGAGAACTCTTAGAATCCGAATTGATGATGGAACAAGAGAAGCCGCTTTAGTTTGCTTTAATCGACCATTTTTAGCTAAAACATTACCTGAAAACTCTGTGATTTCCGTTACCGGAAAGTTTGTATTGCGTTACGGAGAACTTCAGTGTACTAGTTTTGATGCAGAAAGAATCGCTACAGACACAAGTTTGGACAATTATCTAGATTCAGATGTTCCAAATTCAAAAGTTTTTCCAATTTATCCTTTGACACAAGGTTTAACTCAAACTCAGATTCGTAAACTTATTGAAAAAGCCATAAATCAATATTGCAAAGGTATTGAAAACGAAATTCCTGAAAATATAATAAAAAAACGAAATCTACTGCCAAAAAATCTTGCTGTATTAAAGATTCACAAACCAGAAACTCTACAAGATGCCTTAGATGCAAAAAAAACTTTAAAATACGAGGAATTATACGCTTTTCAAAAAACAGTTTTAGAACGAGCAAAACAACGGAAAAAAAACGTAGAAACCCTTTGCTCAAAAGAACCTCCAAAGGATTTTGAAACTTCCCTTTCACCTCGCCAAAAATTGCTTTATCAAAGACTTCCTTTTCCATTAACAGAAGACCAAAAAAAAGTAATCTACGAAATGAACATTGATATGGATTTATCAGAAACTCAAGTTATAAAAGATGATAATCCTTTTAGAATGTCTAGACTTTTACAAGGTGATGTTGGGTCTGGAAAAACATTAACAGCCTTTTTTCTTGCGTTACGTGCTATAGATTCTGGAGGACAAGTTGCAATTCTTGCTCCAACAGAGATTTTATCAAAACAACACGCAGAAAATGCCTCAAAAATTCTTGAACCGCTAAACGTGAGAATTGCATTTTTGACGGGAAATATAAATACAGCTGGACGAAAAACACTATTAAATGCTTTAAAAACAGGCTTAGTTGATATTGTAATTGGAACTCATGCTCTATTTTCCCAAAGTGTTGTTTACAAAAATCTACGCTTTGTTGTAATTGATGAACAGCATCGTTTTGGAGTTGTACAGCGGGGAGCAATTCTAGACAAAGGACGCACCTCAGTGGATCAACTTGCTAAACAAGAAAAAGGAGAACTTCCAAAACAGCCAGATTTGCTCCTTATGAGTGCCACCCCGATTCCACAGACCCTTGCTCTCACGATTTTTGGGGATTTAGACGTTTCCACCATAAAAACTATGCCAATGGGAAGAAAACCAATTATTACCCACTTAACGATGCAAGGAAACGAATACAGAGTTTACGAAGCAGTTCGAGAGGAACTAAAACAAGGTCATCAAGCTTATTTTGTGTATCCACTAATCGAAGGAGAGGAAATCGAAAACCAAGATAGCGACAAAAGAGTAATGCCGCTAAAATCCGCCGAAGAAATGTTTACATTCTTAAGTCAACAAGTTTATCCAGAATATAAATGTGCTTTGGTTCACTCAAAAGTGGAAGAAGAAAAGCAAAATGAAATATTAAATGGGTTTAGAGATGGAAAAATCCAAATATTAATTGCCACAACAGTTGTAGAAGTTGGAGTTGATGTTCCAAATGCCACTTGTATGGTGATAGAAGGAGCTGAAAGATTTGGACTTGCTGCCCTTCACCAATTGCGAGGACGGGTCGGACGTGGAAGCCAACAATCCTTTTGTTTTTTAATTTATAGCCAAAAAATTTCTGAAATCGGAAAACAAAGAATGAAGGTTTTATATTCCACAAATGATGGATTTGTTATTGCCGAAGAAGATTTGAAACTTCGTGGTCCTGGAGACATAAATGGGATCCAACAATCCGGATATTTTACCCTTGGAATTGCGGACCCCATCAATGATAAAGATATTATGGAGATGGCAAGAGATGATATTCTTGCGGAAAATTAAGCAATATATGATGCTAAGCGTTTTGCCCGAGTTGGGTGTTGAAGTCGTTTAATTGCTTTTTTCTCAATTTGTCTAATTCTTTCTTTTGTAAGATTGAAAACATCCCCAACTTCTTTTAGAGACATAGATTTATATCCCTCAAGTCCAAAACGATAACGTAAAACTTCAGCCTCTTTATCTGTCAAAGTTGCCAAAACTTTAGAAATGTCTTCTTTCATACTTTTGTTAATAGCTTCATCTTCTGGACGTGTATACATTGAATCTTCAATAAATTCACCTACAGAAGAACTTTCAGAATCATTTGGACGCACAGCTGAATCCAAAGAAACCATATCACGAGCGATATTTATCATATCACGAACGTGATTTTCAGTCATATTTAGCATTCCAGCAATTTCACGGATTTCTTCTTCTTCGCTCATATTGCTAGAAATTGTTTTCTTTGCTTTTTCGATTTGCACAAGTTCATTTGCTCTGTTTAGTGGCAAACGAATCATTCTTGATTTTTCACAAATTGCTTTCAAAATACTTTGGCGAATCCACCAAACTGCATAAGAAATAAAGTGATAGCCCTTTGTTGTATCAAATTTTTCAATAGCGGTTAACAAACCTAAATTTCCTTCACTAATTAAATCTGTTAAATCAAGTCCGTGATTTTGATATTTTTTTGCAACTGTAATAACAAATCTTAAGTTTGCATTTACAATTTTGTTTTTTGCAACAGGGTCTCCATTTTTTGCTTTTAAAGCAAGTTCATTTTCTTCTTCACGTGTTAAAAGAGGAATCTTGTTTATCTCTCTTAAATACATTGTTAAAACTGTATCATCTTTTGTCATTTCGTACCTCCATGGTATACAAGCTTACTTGCAAAAACCGTGCCAATTTTTAAGATCTTCCAGAAAAACAATAAATTATTTTTATCTTCTTGTAATATAAACAATTACAGTAATTCAAAATCTAATAAAAAACTAACATTACACAATTAGATAAAAACAAAGGTTGATAATCTGAGTTATTTTGACACACCCACTTATTCGCAAGGTAATTTTGTATCATTTTGACACAACATCATTTTACCAAAATAAATTATCATAAAAAAAAGGGTAAAAAATACACATTTTTATTGACCTTAGTGAATATTTTTTTTAAATTAAAAGTATATAATTTGAAATAAATTTACCCAAATCTTGGAGGAAATTATGAAGGTTACACCTTTAGCAGACAGAGTTTTAGTTAAAACAGAAAAAACAGAATCAAAAACAGCAAGTGGAATTATTATTCCAGACACAGCACAAGAAAAAACACAAATTGCATCAGTTATTGCCGTTGGTGACGATAAAGAAAAAATCAAAGTAAAACCAGGCGATAGAGTTATGTATGACAAATATGCTGGAACATCAATCAAAATTGATGGTGAAGATCATCTAATTCTAAAAGCTGCTGATATTATCGCCACAATTGAATAATTTAATCTAATTTTTTTAGTAGCAAACGTGCTTTGTGATTGTCTGGGTTTAGTTTTATACTATAATTCAGACTAAGCAAAGCATTTTTTTTATCTTTCAAATTGTACTGAATATTCCCAATTCTAAAATGCACTTCCGAAGCAAGTTTATTCCCCAAATTTTTACCAGCCAAATCACCATAAACCTTTAACGCATTTTTTTCCTTTCCCATTGCATTGTAAACTGCACCAAGATTTAGCTGGATAAAATGAGAAGGTACATTATTTCGCTCAAAACAAAGATTTTCGTATATTCTTAGTGCATCTTCATATTTTTGGTTTTTCACACAATACCAAGCAGCAGTTTCGGCTTCCCAAGAATCAAATTTTGCCGCATATTGTCCTAAAGATTCATTTCCATATTTTTGGGAAATATATTGAGCAAACAAGTCTTCTGCCACATTTTCCATGTGATGCAAAGAAAAATATGATATCGCAAAGTTCAACACATATTCATCATAAATATTGTTTTCGGTTGTTTTTTCTAATGTATTCCAAATATCAATAACGACATTTTCCTCAGAATAATTTTCGGCTAACCATTTTGTTTGTAAATATTCAACCAAAAGTTCAGAAGAATAAGCTTCTCCCAAAGCAAGATTCATTTTATACATAACATCTGACAAAGGAATCCTAGGATAAGAGTCGATTTTTTCCATTTCAAGAGTTTTCAAAGAAGTTTTTACAACTGAATTACTCTTTTGATTTTTGATTTCCGCCAACAAAAAGGCATAATCAGCATATAATGCCAAAGCGTTTTCAGAATAAGGATAATTTGCAACCATTTTTGTTAGAAGTTCATAAGCTGTATAATATTCTTCTTCAATAATTGCATATTTTGAAGCATTGTAAAAAATTTCTAGAGGTAGTTGATTTTTGTCTAATGCAAGAGATTTAATCCAAAACTCATTTGCTAAATCAATTTCATTTAATCGTAAATAGCAATCTGATTCCAACAAAAGCGAATCATTAGAATTATCACAAAGATACAAAGTTTCTAAAGCATCAACATAATTTTCTGTATCATATTCCAACAAAGCCCAAAAATAAGGATTATCCTTTGAAGAAAGAGAAAAAGGTTTGTAAGACAAACTTTGATGCAAATCTCCATTTTTTGCAGAAATGGCAGCGGCATTTTTTAACCAAACATTTTCACCTGTAGTGGCTGCCGCATCTAAATAAAGTTGTATATATTCTGGAGAAAAATAATCCGATTGATTTAAGTTTTTGGTAAATAATACTTCCGAATAAATCGAAGCAAAACTGGTGCCAACAAGTTTTTTTGCATAAGTCTCTGCTTCTTCTAGGCGATTTTGTCTGAGCAAAAATTGTGCGTAAACACCGTTTAATTCCACATTATCTGGTAATTTTTTTAATGATTTTTTTAAATAGGATTCTGCAAGTTGATTCTCGCTTAATTGAAAATATCGCTTAATTATTCCCAAACGCTGGTAAGAACCTAAAGCCGAATCTTCAAGTTTTTTTAGCATTTTTATGGCAGAATCAAACTGTCCAGCAGAAATGCTAACATCAATAATATCTAATTTTGAAATATACGCAGAATCATTTACTGTTTTGTTGCAACTAAAAAAGCAACAAGCCAAAATTACGAGAAAAATTATTCCATAAAAATGCTTGTTGCTTTTCATAATTTATTGAACTTCTTTTCTAATATTATCTAAAACTGCATTAACAAATTTAAAAGAATCTTCTGAACCAAATTCTTTTACAATATCAATTGCTTCATCAATAACAATAGAAGGATGCAAATCTTTTTGAAACATTAGAGGATATGTACTAATTCTCAAAACTGCCAAATCTACTTTATTTAGGCGCTCAAAGTCCCAATTAATAAGATGCTTTTTAATCATAGAATCAATTTCAGTGATATGTTCGATTGTTCCACTAACAAGCAACTTTGCAAAAGTAAGTCCTTCGATTCCTAAATTAGATTTTACTTCATCTGAAACCCAGCTAAATTCCAACACTTCAGATTCTGATATTGAACCAACATCCCAAGAATAAATTCCTTGGAATGCAATAATTCTACTTTTTCGACGTGCCACAAAAATCCCCTATTACCAATTTTCTAGCAATGAATCAAGAGCTGCTCCAGTTCTAACCATTTGGAAATTAGCAGGTACTCTTAAAGAATCTGTAACTTCTTGAACAGCTTGTGAAAAATACATTGTTTGTTTTTGAGCTGTTAAGTTCTCACGAATATATTCATAAACAGTTACAACAGAGTCAGGTTGAATCACATCGCTTAGTGTCAACAATTTTGCTGGTGTAATTCCACGGGAAATAAAGAACTGATAATCTGTTGATGTTTCACTAAGTTCAGAAAAATCCCCTGTTGACATTTTGAAAAGTTGCAAAAGTTCTGTGTAATCAATTCCTAACTGAGTAGCTGCTGTAGCATTCTTTGAAACGTACATATCTCCAGCTTGATAAGTTCCTTCTGCCTTTGCACTAGCTTTAAGAGCTTCCATTTTTGCGTCAGTTGCTTTTCCGTTGAATGAATCTAATAATTCTTGAGCTTTTGCACTAGCATTTGGTGTTGTTTTTGGCACAATTACCAAGAATAATTTTAGGATATCACTTTGGAAAAATGTACTTTGATTCATATCATAATAATCACGAACTTCTGCATCTGTGGCAGAGATTTGTGCGATTTCTGATTGTTTTAACATTGCAACATATTGTTGAGCAATATATTGATTTTTCAAGAATGTTTTATATTCAACAACTGTCATTGCAAGTTGGCTCTGGAAAAAGTCGTCCAAAGAAAGACCTGTTTGTTCTTTTACGATAGAAGCAAATTGTTGTTCAGTAATTTCTGCTCCAACTTGGTTTGCTAAAGACTTCAAATATAATTCTTGAGTTTGTGAATCAGTTAGTGAAATCCCTTGTTTTGCTGCTGCTTGAAGAATTAGTTTTTCGTCAATTAGAGCGTCTAGAATCTCTTTTTTCTGGTCTAAAGTAAAAGATGTTAAACCTGTTTGTTTTTTGTAAACTTCACATCTTGCCTTTAGCTGTTTCAATGTAACAGATTCTGTTTTGTTTAACTTAATTGTTGCAAGAGGTTGTAAATCGTTTTGTGCAAACAAAGTACCAAATGCAAGAAATATAGCAAGAATAATTAAAACCTGTTTTTTCATAAAAAATATCCTCTTATTTTTTCAAGATTGATGTACTAGTTAAACATCAATCTTAAAGTTTTGTTACAAGTTTTTTGATTTTTAGTTGATTATTCGATTACAGCACGAATACGGCGAACACCAGCAGAAGATGACTGCTCTTTTGTAATTTTGAACTTACCAATTTTTCCAGTATTTTCTACGTGTGGACCACCACAAACTTCTTTGCTGAACCAAGAATCTGGTTTACCGATGGTGTAAACTTTTACTTTTGCATCGTATTTTTCACCAAACAAAGCTCTTGCTCCACTAGCTTTTGCATCTTCAAGATCCATAACTTCCATTGTAACAGGTAAATCTAAAGCGATTTGTTCGTTTACAATAGCTTCTACTTGAGCAATTTCTTCTTTTGTCATTGGGCGTTCAAAAGTAAAGTCAAAGCGCATTCTTTCGTTGGTGATATTTGAACCTTTTTGCGCAACTTGATTTCCAAGTACGTTTACAAGAGCTTGTTGTAAAAGGTGTGTTGCTGTGTGATATGCAGTTGTGATTTCAGATTGTTCTGCAAGTCCACCTTTAGCAGCTCCAGCATCAGCTGATTTTGAAGCTTCTTGGTGTTTTCTTTCTGCTTCTTTAAATCCTTCTTTATCAACTGTAAAGCCGTTTTCTGCCCCAAGTTCTTCTGTAAGTTCTAGAGGGAAACCGAATGTGTCGTACAAACGGAAAGCAACTTTACCACTGATTTCTTTTTTAGGATTTTTCATTAAGTTTGGAAGAAGTTTTTGGAATTCTGCTTCACCTTTTTTTAGAGTTTGGCGGAATTTTTCTTCTTCTTTTGTTAATTCGTTACAGATTTTGTCTTTGTTGTCGCTTAATTCTGGGTAAGCACAACAGAAATTTTCTACCACTGACAAAGCTATTTTTGCAAGGAATGATTCTTCAATTCCAAGTTTCATTCCGTGGCGAACTGCACGACGGATTAAGCGGCGTAAAACATAACCTGCCCCAACACGGTCTGGTGTAACACCTTTTTGGTCACCAAGGATAAAAACACTTGAACGGCTGTGGTCTGCAATAATGCGAACAGATTTGTCTTTTTCTTCGTCTGTACCGTATGTGTAGTTTGATAATTTTTCAATTGTATTGATAATTGGCTGGAACACTTCTGTTAGATATACAGAAGTTTTTCCTTGAAGAATACAGTTTGTTCTTTCAAGTCCCATTCCTGTATCAACGTTTTGTTTTGGAAGTTTTACCAATGTTTTTTCGTCAATGCGGTTGTATTCCATAAATACGTTGTTCCAGATTTCCATCCAATTATCGGAATCTGTACCTTTGTTTGAGCCAACTGGTGGTAAACCTTCACCAACCCAGTAAAAGATTTCAGTATCTGGACCACAAGGACCTGTAGGACCTGCTGCCCACCAGTTGTCGCTAACTGGCATGTATGCGATTTTATCTTCTGGCATTCCGTTTTCTTTCCAGTAAGAAGCTGATTCCTCGTCCCGAGGAGCGTTTTCATCACCTTCAAAAACTGTTACAGAAAGCATACGTGGGTCTAAGCCTAGCCAGTCTTTGCTTGTTAAAAATTCATAAGAAAATGCAATTGATTCTTTTTTGAAGTAGTCTCCTAAAGACCAGTTTCCAAGCATTTCAAAACAAGTTAAGTGGCTTGGATCTCCAACTTCATCAATATCACCTGTTCTAACACATTTTTGATAGTCTGTTAGACGTGTTCCTGCTGGGTGAGGTTCACCAAGAAGATAAGGAACTAGTGGGTGCATACCAGCTGTTGTAAATAAAACAGATGGATCATTGTCTGGAATAAGTGATTTTCCAGAAATTTCTACGTGATTTTTGCTTTTAAAAAACTCAATATATTTTGAGCGTAATTCATTTGCTGTCATAATATCTCCAAAAAAAGTTAATGAGCCGAGTCAACTTTTTACGCTGTTTCACAACAAGGTGAAAAAAAACTATCGTGTACTATTTTATTTTTTACATAGAGTTAAGTCAATATCTTGTAGGGATTGTTTTGCTTTTTCTATGTGTTCTGGTAAGGGAATTGTAAAAGTTTTTAGCTGATTTTCAATTGGTAAAGTCAATTTTACAGAGGCTAAACAAAGTCGTTTGATTTTTAGCTTTTTTTGGAGGATTTTGTTAAGTTTAAAATCTCCATATTTGTCGTCAGCAAGAATTGGGAAACCTGCTTTGCTTAGGTGAATGCGGATTTGGTGCATTCTTCCTGTGCCAAGTTTTAGAGAAAAAAGGGATAAGCTCTTATTTTGTAAGCTCTGAATATCAATTTGATTTTGAGATAGTTCTTGATTTTCAAGATTTTCTGGAATTGTAAAAGTTTCTAACACTTTGTATTCTGTGTGGGCACTTTGTTCCCTGCCCTTTTGAACAACAGAATCGGTAAAAATCCCAGAGCGTTTTTTTGGAATTCCAGCAGAAATTGCCACATATTCTTTTTGAACATTGTGTTGGTTTATAAGATTTGTCCACTTTCCAGCAGCTTTAGAAGATTTTGCCACCACCATAAGCCCAGAAGTTTCTTTATCAAGCCGATGGACGAGAAAAACTTTGTATCCAAGTTGTGTTGGCAACACTGTATCCACAGAAGAAGAAACTCCTTCTCCCCCTTGAACTGCAAGACCAACTGGCTTATTTATAATCAAAATTTCATCATTTTCGTATATAATTGGTATAATATTCATCCGATAAATTATAAAATATTGGAAGGGTTTGAGCAATTCCTTTTTCACGCCAAGAGCATTTCTAGCCTATACAAGAGGTTTTTATGAAGAAAATTATTTATTGTTTGATATTATTTTTTGTAGGAATTTCTGTTTCTTTTGCAGAAATTCTAAATTCTCCTACTTGGGGATATTCTGTAGATTTGCCAGAGGAATTTGTTTTGGTAGACAAAAACGGAGCAGATAGTTATATGTTTGAAAATGCCTTTGTTTCTTCTACAGTGATTTTAAAAGCTTACAAAAAGGAAAAGTTTTCTTCTTCTCTTGAAGCTATGGAAACTGTAATGAAACAACTTGGGGCAGAATTTGAATGTGCAGAAACTGACTGGCGAAACACTGACTGTATAATTTCTCAGTTTGCATTTAATCTTGGAGGTGCTTCTAACACAGGTTGGGCGGTTTCTAGTCTTTTGCAAGATTCCAAAGGCTATGTAGTTATGCTTTGCTACACCCCAACAGATGTTTTTTATGATTTAGAGCAATTTGTAATTTCTTGTGTAGACAGTCTTTGCATTGATTATGGCTCTTATTACGGTCCTGGACCTTTAACAAGTTTTGCTTTTCCAAAGGGTGAAGTTCAAAATCATACTGTAGAAATTGCAGGTGAAAAAATTGATTTTCCCCTTAATTCAAATGATATTGAAGCTGATAGATTTGTGGTTGAACGAGAATATTCTGTTTTGTGTTTGTATCAAGATTCTGAAATGTGGGTAGAAGCTTGGCAGAGATATTACCGACAAGTTTACAAAAATGCTTATTCTCGGCTCAAGATTGCCGCATTCAACATTTACAATAGATTGATAAAAACCTGCGAGTCAGAAAATCCTGAAATTGAGTTAGCACAAAAACTTTTATCTTGGACACAAGGTTTTGATTACGTAAGAGACTTTACATCAACTGATTTTACCCCAATCACTGCAAGTATTACAGGAACTGGCTCTGATTGCGATAGTCGGGCTATGCTTTTGGCTTGTTTGCTTCATCATATGAATTATGATACTTGCCTTTTTGTTTCCGCAGAATTTAGTCATTCACTTTTTGGAATTGTTTTGGATAAAGCTGGGGCAAAAATCAATATTGATGGAAGACAGTTTTTACTTGGAGAAACTACTGCCCAAGTGGATATTGGACTTGTTCCTGCAAATATGAATCAAACTGATAAATGGATTTTTGTGGAATTAAATAATTAGAAAGTTTTTCTATAGATTTTTTACAGTTTTCGTAGGTGAATGTGAGTAAGTGCTGCGGCTAGTGCGTCTGCGGCGTGGTCTGGTTTTGGAACGGTTTCTAAACCTAGCAAAAGTTTTACATAGTCTTGAACAAGTTTTTTGTCAGCACTGGCGGTTCCTGTAACAGACTGTTTTATGGTGTTTGGGGTGTATTCTCCAAGTTGCACACAATTTTGGGTAAGACAAAGGGTAACAACGCCCCGAGCTTCTGCTACATTCATAGCACTAGAAGCATTTTTAGCAAAATACAAAGTTTCCATTCCAGCTTCATGAGGTCTATATTCTTGAATAACAGCCTGAAGCCGATTGTAAATGGCACAAAGTCTTTCGCCATGAGTCATTTCTGGGGTGGTTTCCACCACTCCGTAGTTTACCATTCTGTAGCGATTATTTGAAAAATCCACAACACCCCAACCTGTAGAAGCCAAGCCTGGGTCAATACCGAGAACACGCAAAACTCTTACGTTAGAAGCATTTAAGCTAGAGGAAAAACTTGTATTACCTGGAAAATGGGAAAAAACTGTGGAACTTTGCATAAAATTGTCCCGGATTCGACTTCACTTACCCACCACTTATGGATAACAGTCCACTATTCACTTTGGTGGATATTTGCTTACTCGATACAAGAAAAGTCAAAAAAAAGCCGCTAAAATATAGCGGCTTTTTCATAAAGATTTTTTAGCTAAAAATTAGCCTTCAAATCCTTCTGGGAAATCAGCGTTTGTATAAACGTTTTGAACGTCATCATCTTCTTCTAGACGGTCAATAAGTTTTTGTACTTTTGCAGCTGAGTCCATATCTAGTTCAGCGTATGTATCTGGAACCATTGAGATTTCAGCTGATACAGATTCATAGCCTTTTCCGTTAAGAGCTTCTAGAACTGTTTCAAAATCAGCAGGATCTGTTGTTACAGTTACAACACCTTCTTCATTAACAATGTCTTCTGCACCTGCTTCTAGAGCTGCATCCATGATTTCATCTTCGTTTACAACTTCTGCATCATATTCGATAACACCTTTGCGGTTGAACATATAAGCTACAGAACCTGTTGCACCAAGGTTACCACCTGTTTTTGAGAAGATGTTACGTACGTTAGCTGCTGCACGGTTGTTGTTATCTGTTAGAACTTCAACTAGAACTGCAACACCGTTTGGTCCATAACCTTCGTAAAGTTTTTCTTCGTAAACAGCGTTTCCAAGCTCACCAGTACCTTTTTTGATAGCACGTTCGATGTTGTCTTTAGGCATGTTAGAAGCACGTGCCTTAAGAATAGCTGTTCTTAGACGTGGGTTTGAGTTAGGATCACCACCACCCATACGAGCTGCAATAGAAATTTCTTTAATAAATTTTGTAAAAAGCTGACCACGTTTTGCGTCAGCAGCACCTTTGGCGTGTTTAATTGTCGCCCATTTACTATGTCCAGACATCGGAACTCCTTTTATCGGTTTTCACCGTGTTTTAACTAATTAAATGCGTAAAATACTATAACATAAATAAAAAATCTGTGTCAATTAGTGATAACAAGGGTTTTCGACATATCCCCACTGAAAATAAAATACAATAGAACCTCATTTATTTTGTAAATTACATTTTCACACATAATCTCAGATATTTATAAAAAATCTCCACTTATTAACAAAACCCTTTTCCTGTGTTATAATATTTATACGAGGGGAAAGATGGCACAACCATTTGAAAAGTTTGTATACATTATTGGAGCTGGTTTTGCAGGACAAATGCTTGCAAAAGAGCTTAAAGAAAAAAAGATTTTTGGGCAAGTTGCAGCCTTTATTGATGATGACCCAAAGGTTATCGGCAAAGAAATTGATGAAATACCAGTTTTAGGCCCTATAAATCACTTTGTATCTTTTTTACGCCGCACAGACTACGACGAAGCAATTATCGCCATTCCATCTGCCCCAACTTCCCGCATAAACGAGATTTACCAAGTTCTAAAAAATTGCGGATTTTCTAGAATCAAGATTTTGCCAACTCTTTCCCAAGTAATCGAAGGAAACGCCCACTTAATTCAAGCCCGTGAAATCAATCCCCTAGACATTTTGGGAAGAACTCCTGTAACAATTTCTCTAAAAGAATCTCTTTCATATATCCGTGGAAAGCGGGTTTTAATAACTGGAGCAGGTGGCTCTATTGGCTCAGAACTTGCTCGGCAGCTTTTATCTGGTGGAGCTGAACGTCTTTACCTTTTTGGCCACGGAGAAAATTCTATTTACTTAATTGATAAAGAGCTTCGTATCCTACAAAAAGAAGGAGTTGGAGAAAAAGCCACCATTGTTCCAATTATTGGAGAATTAAAAGACAAAGAATATATGGATTACATCCTTTCAAAGTTAAAATGTGATGTAATTTTTCACTGTGCAGCTTACAAGCACGTTCCCTTGATGGAAGAAAATCCTGTTGCAGTAATTGAAAACAATGTTTTTGGCACAAAAAATATTTTAGACGCTGCTATCAAGGCAAAAGTTTCTAAATTTGTGCTAATTTCCACAGATAAAGCTGTAAATCCAGTTTCGATTTACGGTGCTTCCAAAATGATTTCAGAAAAACTGTTACTAGACGCTGCATCAAAAGCAAAAGAGCTGGGGCTAGATTCTGATTTTATGTTTGTTCGCTTTGGAAATGTTCTTGGTTCTCGGGGTTCAGTTTTGCCCCTTTTTATGAGCCAGATTCAAACTGGTGGACCTGTTACAGTTACAGACAAAAATATGCAGCGATATTTTATGACAATTCCAGAAGCCTGTTCCCTTGTTTTAAAAACTGGTGGCGTTGGCAAAAACGGTTTTTCCTACCTTCTTGATATGGGAGAGCCTATAAAAATTTTGGAAATGGCTGAGCAATGTATAAAGTTTTCTGGTCTTGAACCATACAAAGACATTAACATTGTGATAACAGGTCTTAGAAAAGGGGAACGATTAGACGAACCTCTTTGGTTAGAAGAAGAAAATCCACAACAAACTGAATATCCCAAGATTCTAAAACTTACAACAATTAAAGAATCTTTTAAAAACACAACTTTAGACGAGTTGATAAAAGCCTTGTATCCAATTTGTTATTTTGTTTCAGGAAAAGAAAATATCTACAGAAACAAGGAATTATTAGTTGATATTATAAAAAACGCAATTTACAAAGAGGGAAAAAAATGAGCCAACCCAATGATTTTGTACCATTTTTCCTACCATCAATTTCAGAAGAAGAAAAAAAAGCTGTTCTAAAAGTTATGGATTCAGGTTGGCTTACCACAGGAAAAGAAGCCCTAGAGTTTGAAAAAGAATTTGCTTCCTTTGTAAACTGTAAAAATGCCTTGGCTGTAAACAGTAACACTTCTGGTTTAGTTTTATCCTACGAAGCTTGTGGTATAACAGAAGGCACAAAAATTCTTACAACCCCCTACACTTTCACCGCCACAGCTTCAGCCGCCCGTCACTTAAACGGACATGTGGTTTACGCTGATATTGAAAAAGATAGCTACAATATTTGCCCAGAAGCTATCGAAAAAAAGCTAAAAGAAGACAAAGCCATTAAAGTAATTGTGCCAGTTCACATTGCAGGAAACTTGTGCAAAATGGAAGAAATTTGCCATCTTGCAAAAAAATATAATGTTAAAGTTGTAGAAGATGCAGCCCACGCTTTTCCTTCTAAATCAAAAATTGGATACGGTGGCACTTTGGGAGACGCAGGAGTATTTTCATTTTACGCCACAAAAACCATGACCACAGCAGAAGGTGGCATGATTACCACTAACGACGATGAAATTGCTTCTAGAATCGCCCTTATAAGAATGCACGGAATTGACCGGCCAGTTTGGGATCGCTACACTTCTGACAAAGCCTCTTGGGAATACGATATTGTGGCGCCAGGTTTTAAGTATAATCTTCCAGATGTTTTAGCTGCTATTGGTCGGGTGCAACTTTCAAAAGCCCAGACTTTTTATGAAAAGCGAAAAAAAATTGCAGAAAAATACAACGAAGCTTTCCAAAATGTGGATTTTTTGCAGATTCCACCAGACGATGAAGGAAATGCTTGGCATTTGTACATTTTGAAAATTGTGCCAGAAAAGCTAAAAATCAGCCGAAATGAGTTTACATCAATTTTGCAAAAAAAAGGTCTTGGAATTTCTATGCATTTTATTCCTCATTTTAGGATGACTTACTGGAAAAATCTTTATAATTTAAAAGCTGAGGATTTTCCAAACGCCAATTATCAATTTGAAAACTCATTTTCCATTCCATTTTGGCCAGATATGGGTGAAGAACAAGTTCACAAGGTAATTTCAACAATAATCGAAACAGGAAAAGAATATGCCAAGACCTAAAAAAAAGAAATTAACCAAAATAGACTTTTCTGGTGATTTTTACTCTGACAGTACTTCCGAAAATATGGAATACGCAGTTATTTTGCGTTCTCCAAAAATCGGTGGAAAAATTCTTGATATTACAATTCCAAATCTACCAGAAGAATATGAAATTATTACAGCAAAAGACGTTCCTGGTGCTAATCATATAGAAACATTACATTCCCATATTCCACTTTTTTACGAAGATGAAGTTACCTATGCTGGAGCTCCAATTGGGATTTTAGTTGGAAAAGATGTAAAAGCTTTGGAACAACTTGCAGGAAAAGTTGAAGTTTCTTTTTCAGATGATAGTATCGATGAAAAGCCAACAGTTCTTGCAAAACGAACAATTACAACTGTAACATCTCAAGAAAATCAAGAACTCCAAGAGATTCAAGAAACCAAAGAAAACAATGACGAAATAGATGAAGAAAATCAAAACATTAACTTACATCATGAATATACAATAGGTTTAAGTAGCAAAGACTATCACGAGCCTTGTGGTGCATACGTGGATTTTGACGGCAAAAATCTTACAGTTACTAGTCCTACTCAATGGGCAAGTCACCTCCGAAAAAATCTTAGCATTAACCTAAAAATTCCAAAAGAAGAAATTAAAATAAAAAAAACAGTTTCTCTAGAAGCAGACACTAGCAATATTTGGAATAATACAATTGTGGCTTGTCAATGTGCAGTTGCATCTTTCAAGCTAAAAAAGCCAATAATTCTGATTTTATCTCGCGAAGAGCAAAAACGCTATGTAGATCACCCAATTCCAGTAAAAGTAAGTCACAATACAGTTTTGAGTCCTGATGGATACATTCTCTCAAATCACGTAACAATTTCTGTGGATGCTGGAGTTTACAATCCTTTCGTTGAATCTTTCCTTGATAGATTGATAATCGCCGCCATAGGAGCCTATAAACCTGGGAACATAACCATAGAAGCCGTTGCTTTTAGAACAGACTCTCCTCCAACCGTAGCAAATATACTTGGCACAGACTCTTTTTCATTTTTCCCCCTAGAAAGCCATATTCAAGCCTGTAGCCAAAAATTGAAAATCAATCCCTACGATTTTAGGCTAAAAAATCTTTTCCCAAATATTTTACAAAACAGAACAAAACTTCCTTTGATTTTTGATAATCATAATATTTTGCCAATATTGGAAGATGTCAAAAAAATCAGCAGTTTTGACAGACGATATTTGTCTTATTCTCAAAATCCAATCGAAAGCACAACAACTTTTTCAACCATTCCCTATAGAGGAATCGGTCTTGCTCTCGCCTTTGCAGGAACTGGATATTACGGTTCAAAATTTGATATTTTAAAGCAATCCATCGGTTTGACTTTGGAAACAGATGGAGATATTACAATTCACGCCCACAGACCATCTAGTTCAGTTCTATCAATCTGGAAAAAAACTATTTCCAATGAAATGAATATCGAAGAAAAAAATATTAAACTTGATACAGAATTTGATGAACTTGATGAACCAGAACAACCAGACTCAGTTGCAGGAAATATTAGCATATTAACTCAACTTATAAAAAAATGTTGTTCCACAATCCAAAAACAAAGATTTAGACAAGCTCTACCAATTACCGTAACAAAAAAGTTGTCAAAATCAAAAAATATTACTTGGAACAAAGAAACTTTTTCAGGAAAACCATATTACACATTATCTTGGGGAAGTGCAGTTGTAGAAGTGGAGCTTGATCCAATCGTTTTTTCAGTTCGCATTAGAAATATTTGGCTGACTATTGATATTGGACACATTCTCGACATTAAACAAGCAAAACAATCAATTTTACGAAATATTGCTGATATTTTGTCAAATCTAGTTGAAGGACAACCTCTAAAAGCAGAAAAAATTCATATAAATTTCTTAGAAACTGATTCTGACCCAAAACAACTGGGGGAGCTTGTTTACAATATTTTACCAGCAGCCTTTGCAAATGCAGTTTCCTTAGTTTTAAATAAATCAATTACAAAACTTCCACTTTCAGGTGATACAATTTACAGAGGAATTATAGACAAATGAAAATAAACTTTTCTCTCAATAACGAAAATATAGTGGTAGATACAAGTCCAGACACAGCTTTAAGTGCGATTTTACGAGAAAATGGGATTTTTTCTGCAAAAAAAGGTTGCGACAAGGGCTTTTGTGGAGCCTGTACCGTTTTATTAAATAATCGACCAGTTCCATCTTGCATTGTTCCAGTTGCTATGGTGCGAAATTCCTCCGTTATCACCTTGGAATATTTTTGTAATACAGAAGATTTCAAAGATATCCAAGCTGGATTCAAATCAGCTGGTGTAGAATTATGCGGATATTGTAATGCAGGAAAAGTTTTTGAAGCTTATGACATTATCTACAAAAACGAACGCCCTGATAGAAATTACATTGCTAAGCAGGTTTCTTATTTCCCCTGTAATTGCACAGAAACTGAAACCTTGGTAAACGGCATAATTTTAGCCGCCAACAATAGACGAAAAAGACTAGAAAAACTTTCACAAGGAAAAGTAAATGGCAAGAAATAAATCCACAGTTTATTATTCAAACAATTTACAAGATGTTTTATTTCACTTAAAAACAGTTCAAGAACTTCAAGTTTTCGGCGGCTGTACTTCCACACGAAAATTGCCTTCTTCTAGCATAATTCTTTCCACCATTCCAGAATTTCAAAATATCAATATGCACGAACACTTTGTAGAGTTTGGCTCAGCAGTTACAATTTCCCAAATTTTGGACTTAGGAATCAAAAGACTTCCAAACGCTTTTTTTGAAGCCGCTGAAACCATTGGAACTCCTTTTGTAAAAAACATAGCCACAATCGGAGGCAATATATGCTCTCCAGGCATAAAAAAAACCTTATATGCTCCCCTTTTAGCTTTAGATGCACAACTAGAAATTCACTCTGTCACCGAAACAAAACTTCTTCCTATCTCAAAGTTTTCAGAAGTTCCAGAAGGTTCAATTCTCACAAAAATCAAAGTGCCAATAAACGAGTGGGATATTTCCATTTACAAGCGAGTTGGACCTAGTTATGAAATCAGTGATGACTGTGCTTCCTTTGTTTTTTTGGCAAACACTTACAAAGGGATTTTGTCAGAAGTTCGTATGGCATTCTGTGGTTCAGTTTCTCTTCGCTCAAAGGAATGGGAAAATAAAATCATCGGAACTCGACTTCCTATTTCTGAAAAAGTAATCGAAACAATGATAGAAGAAGCTGAAAAAGACTTTGTAGCCCAAACAGACTTTTTAAATATCATTTGTAATCCAATTTTAAAAGATCAATATTTAAATCTTGTGCGATATTCTTTGATGCAACTAACATAAAGAAATTAAGCCTAAAAAAATCTAATTGCGGTGATTCATTATTTTCTTTGAAAATGCTAAAAATCGTGATATAATTTTTTTCGGAGAAAGTAAAATATCAGACAAAGCATAAAAGAGGAGACTTTCTATGGGAAAGGGATCAAGTGCAGTGTGGCGCACAATTTTACAAATTGCTTTAGCTACAATGTTAATTATCGGAGGATGCAACGTATTTTTTGGTAACCTTTGGACAAAAGCAACATCATCAGACGAACTAATTCAAGCTGTAGGTTCACTATTTAACGGTGATTTAAAAAAAATTGTGATTTACGTTTTAGCTGCAATCGAAATTCTTGCTGGAATCTTTATGATTTTAGACTTATTTAGAATCAAATCTGTAGACAAACTAGATGATATCTGCGTTTTAATTATTATGATTCTTTGGCTTGTAGTATTTATCGTAATGGGAGATATTTTGCCTTTAATTAGAGGTCGCTTAGACTTTGTTCCATTCCTTTCAAAAATATCAAAAGATTTAGTAATTTTGTGTTCTTTCGGAATTGTTAGAACTAAAATCTAAGTTTTCCAATTTATTTTTACAAACAGTGCTGCTTAAAACTACTTAAGCAGCATTTTTTTTCATTATCTTTTTTAATATTATCCCAAAACACACTAATTGAGCAATAAAAGTTATTCCCCAAGAAATTGGATATGATAAAAATAACATTTTACAAGAGTGAAATTGTGGAAGCATAAAAATTGTACCAATGTAAAGAAGTCGTAAACCACAAACTCCAATAACTGTAACGAACATTGGCAATAAAGAATGACCAAGTCCACGAATTGCACTAGCTGCCACATCCATCATTCCACACAAACAATACGTTGTACAAATGATACTTAACCGCTCCATACCAGCATCCACAACAATTGGGCTATCAGTGTAAATACCTAAAAGTGGTCGGCCGCACAAATACATAAGATTTCCCAAAATCAAACCAATTACCATTACGATAATTTCAGATGCGATAACAACTTTTTTTACTCGTTGATATTTTGTAGCTCCAGCATTTTGTGATGTAAAAGTCAAAGTTCCCTGAGCAAATCCATTCATAGCAACATAGACAAAACCTTCCAAATTACTTGCAGCAGAATTTCCTGCAATTGTAATTGCCCCAAAGGAATTTACGCTAGATTGGATTATTACATTTGAAAATGAAAACATTATTCCTTGGAAACCTGCTGGAACGCCAATTTTCACAATGCGAATAAAAATATCCCTATCCATTTTTAGTTTTTTAATATTTAACTTAAATTCGTCTTCTTCTTTCATCAAACAAACTACAACCAAAACAGCCGAAATTGTCTGAGAAATCACAGTCGCAAGAGCAACCCCAGCCACATCCATTTTGAAAAAAACTACAAAAATTAGATTTAAGACAACATTTATAATTCCAGCAAAAAGCAAAATAAAGAGAGGTCGCTGAGTATCACCCTTTGCCCTAAGCAAAGCACTACCAAAGTTGTAAACCATAGTAGCTGTGATTCCCCCAAAATATATCTGCAAATACAAAGTAGCTTTTACCAACACTTCTTCTGGAGATTGCATTAAACGTAAAATCTGCTTTGCACCAATTACACCAACTATAGTTAGAATTATTCCACTGTAAATACTAAGTAAAATCGCTGTATGAACAGTTTTTGAAAGCTCATTTTTTTTACCAGCACCAAAATAGTTGGCTGCAACAACATTAGTTCCAACAGATAAACCAACAAAAAGATTTACCAATAAATTGATTAGAGAACTGGTTGAGCCAACAGCGGCCAAAGAATTATCACCTGCAAAACGTCCAACAACAACTATATCCGCAGCATTAAAAAGAAGTTGCAAAATCCCAGAAAAAATCAATGGTCCAGAAAAACGTATCAATTTTCCAACAATAGAACCATTTGTCATATCAAGTTGATAATTTTTAGATTTATGAAAATTCATACCTTATGTTTTATCACTTATGAGATTCATAAACAAGAGAAAATTTTATGATTTTTTGTGTTTTACCGAACTATACTTTAAATTGACCGATTTGCTCTGCAATCTGCACAATAGATTCATTTACCATATTAGTAATTTCAGACAAGGATGCTCCGTTTTCATTGATTTGTTGAGCTCCTTGTTCCATTTCGTGAACACTGTCTTTAATTGCCATTGTGGCATTTTGTAGTTGCTGAATCTCATCTAGAATTGCCTTGTTTCCAGCAGACATTTCTGCACTAGCAACTCTAACTTCTGAGGTGCTGTCATTCATTACGTGTAAAACTTGACTGATTTGACGTGAACCAGCATTTTGTTCTTCCATGGCAGCTTTGATTTGCTGGATAACTTGGTCAGTTTCTGTAATTTTATCTGACACAGAATTAAATGCCACCCGAGAATCTTCTGAAGCATTCACAACATTTGCAATTGAATCCTTGATTTTTTTCAATTCTTCACGAATACGCTTTGTTTGTTGAGAAGATGTTTCAGAAAGTTTTCTAATTTCATCTGCAACAACACTAAAGCCTTTTCCAGCGTCCCCTGCATGGGCAGCTTCGATGGCTGCATTCATAGCAAGTAAGTTTGTTTGAGAAGCGATTGTACCGATAGCTTGGTTTGCATCCTGCAAAATCTTTGACTGAGCTTCAATTTGTTTGATTTTTTCGTTTACATCAGATTGTTTTTGAGAACCAACCTTAGTATTTACCAACAATTCATCAAAGGATTTTGCCATCTTTTCAACAGAATTGTTTACAGAACCAATATTTCCAATCATTTGCTCTACAGCAGCAGATGCTTCTGTGACTCCAGCACTTTGATTTGCAATCATTTTTTCCAAAGATTCAATATTTGATGCTATTTCGTTTACCGCTCCAGCAGTTTCTTCTACGCTAGATGCCTGATTTAAGATTTGACTACTTACACTTCCAATATTTGCCATAATTTGGGTAATAGAAGACGCAGTTTCGTGACTAACATTTTCAAGATTTTTTCCAGCTGATGAAAGTACAGATTCTGAACCTTTAATTTCTTTAATAATTGCTTGTAATTTTCCCGCAAATTGATTAAAGCCAATTACCACTGAACCAATTTCATCATCAGTTCTAACTGCAATTCGCTGAGTCAAATCAGCATGACCAGTTGCGATTTCTGAAAATGCTTTGTCAACAATTTTTAGAGGCTTTATTGATTTTGCTGTAATAGAAACTCCAACGATAATTGCCAATACAACGCTAACGCCAAAAACAATAAACAACACACGTAAAATTGTCTGCAATCCACCAAGGAAATCAGCTTTTGGAGCATAACAAACTACCGCCCAAGGGCAACTACCACCAACTGGACGATATGCCATAAACATATCACCCATTCCTTCAAAAAAAACTTCAGTAGCATTTCGAGAGCCTTTTGCAGCATCTTGTAATTTTAATTGCATTTCACCCGTTGTATTTTTTACAACATTTGCTTGACGTTCAACATTTGCAAAATTTACATCAGCCACAACAATACCAGTAGACATATTTATTAAAAATGGAGAGTTTCCATTTCCAACTGACAAATTTTCTACAACTTTTGTAAGTGCATCTCCTTCAACGATTCCAGCAATTACACCGCACACGTATTTATCGTATCCGTAAACTGGTACAGAATAAATCATACTTAATTGACCATTATAGTTTGACGGATCCAAGATACCTCGTTTTCCAGTACGAGATGCCATGAAATATGTTGATTTTGAATCGTCAATAACATTTCCATTATCATCCATAGCATTTCCGGATTTATCAACAAAAATCATATTTTTGAATAATTTACTACTTGCACCTACTTCGTTTAACCATTCTGTTTTGTCAGCAAGACTGTTATTTGCATCTCTAAAATAAGGAATCGCGGCTAAACCTTCCAAAGTATCAAAATAGGTTTCATTTATTTGGGAAATATTCATTGCAGCCGCATCTATAATACTGTACAAGTTTGAATAAGCAGAAGTTTCTAATTCAATTTCTGAAACTTTATAAGAAGAAATAGCAATTATGGCATTGGAAACTAATAAACAAATCATAATTGCAAAGATAATTACGGTTCCTAAACTACGTTTATTTCTTTTTTCTGTTTTTTGTTTTTTTGACACAGACACGCTCCTAAAATATACTTGTTTAATTCTACTTGATGTTTGCGTATATAGCAAATAAATTATACATTATTTAAGGAAAAATTTAAAAAAAAGCAACACACTCAAGATGAGCATGTTGCCTTTCATATTAAAATAATAAAATCTTAGCCAACAATTTCGTAGTCTTTGTTAAAAGCTGCTTCGATTGTTGCAATGTTGATTGGGTTGAATTTTTTGTTACGAGCTGAAATTGCTTCGTCTAGTGCAAATTCAAAAGATTTTACGTTTACCATTCCTGGAATAACTTTTGCAAGACATCCTAGAACAACCATATTTGCACCACGAGCATTTTGACATTCTTCTGCCATTTGGTTTGCAGGAAGTGCAATGTATTTAATATCTGTTCTAGAAGGCTTAATATCAATTAGTGATGAATTGTAAATCAACAATCCTCCAGCTTTTAGTTGAGATTCAAATTTTACCATTGATGGTTTGTTTAATGCTACAACTACATCTGGATGTTCAATAACAGGAGATGCTACTTCATCATCAGAAACGATTACAGAACAGTTTGCTGTTCCACCACGCATTTCTGCACCGTAAGATGGAATGTGAGAAACGTATTTATCTTCGCTCATTCCAGCTAGAGTTAAGATTTTACCAGCAAGAATAACACCTTGGCCACCAAAACCTGCAAATATAATTTCTGTTGTCATTTTATTCTCCTTCCTTATATAAGCTTTCATCTAAAATGATGTTGATTATATCGCCTTCGTATTCAGATTCGATTTTTGCCTTTGAAATTGTGTCTAGCGTCAAAAGAACAACACCATTTTCATCTTTTACAGTAAACTCTGAAAAAATCTCTTTGAACTTTTGTTCTAGTGGATAATTTACGATTTTATTTAAATTATCTCGTACATTTTTTAAGGGAACGTTTGGAGTAATCCTAATAATTAATTTTTTAGTATTTAATTTAAATTCGTTGTTTAATTGCAATGTTGAAAAACAATCAACGTTACAATCTGCAATTTCTTGTTCCCAATTTGACATCTTTGAAACTATCTGTGCATTTTTTAGTTCACATTCAATTGAAAGAGTTTTTCCTAATTTATTTTTTATATAGATTTTCTGGGATACTACAGATGTTGCAAAAAGTGAAGAAATTCCTAGTAAAAAAAATGCTATCAATAAAATTCGTTTTTTATTCTTCATAATCATAACTCCATATCTAAATCATTAGCCATATCTTGAACTTGTTGTGCTTCATATTCTAAATAACCTTCTGTTTCATAAGGATTGACATCGCCTTTTCCTCTCATCAAGGATTCTTCCACAAGTTGATTAAAGGTTTCTGTTCTGTTTTCAGAATTTTGATATTGACTTTGATGCTCTATTTCATGTGCTGTTAAATCTGACTCAGTGGGGTATTTAGTATAAATTATTCCTGCCTCTTCACCGTTCGGCAATGACATAGCCCCTATATTACTGATATTGTTTTGAATTTCTTCATCTGTTTTAGGATCTAAAATATTAGAATTAACACTTTCCGCAGATTCTCTTATTTCTGAAACTGTTGGTAATCTTTCAATAACTTCAATTTGATCATAATCTACATTAGGTATTGTATCATTTCCTTTATTTTTCTCAACTTGGGTTTTTGCTTCAACATATACGTCAATTTCTTTTTGTGTTAAAGGTCTACTTTCACTAGAAGAACTTGATGAAGATGAACTTGAACTAGAAGAACTAGAAGAATCTTTTTTTCCACCAGCAAACAAAACATTGATACATAATACGCACATTATTAACATAAAAGCTTTTTTCATAAAATCTCCTTTTTAAAGATAAAAAACGTTACAAAATATGACAAGCTAATATCTATAATATGCTAAATTACATTCACCATATTACAGTACCACTTGCTTATCATACTTTGAACCATTCTCCTTACACTCTACCTGCTTTTGGAGCAGCAGCTTCTGGAATAATTCCAGCTGGAACATCACGTAAAACACCTAGTGGATAGTATGGTTCCATTGCGTCTTTTACCCAGTCAGCAGCAACTGTTGGTTCTACACCCCAGTTTGTTGGACACATAGAGAGGATTTCTACAAAAGAATAACCTTTGCCTTCTCTTTGATATTGAATTGCTTTTTTGATAGCAGCCTTTGTTTGGTTGATGTGTTTAACATCATAAACTGCACAGCGTTCAATATATTTTGGTTCTACAAGAGTGTTAATCATTTCTGCAGCACGAATTGGATACCCAACATCTTCTGCTTTACGACCGTATGGAGTTGTTTTTGTAACTTGTCCAACAAGAGAAGTTGGAGCCATTTGTCCACCAGTCATACCGTAGATTGCATTGTTGATAAAGATAACTGTAATATTTTCACCACGGTTTGCAGCGTGAATAGTTTCACCAGCACCGATTGCCAAAAGGTCACCATCACCTTGGTAACAGATAACAGTTTTATCTGGGTGAACTCTTTTCATACCAGTTGAAACAGCTGGAGCTCTACCGTGAGCAGCTTCTACAGAGTCTACATCAAGATAGTTGTATGCAAAAACTGCACAACCAACAGGAGCTGTTAATAAAACTTCTTCTTGGATCCCAAGTTCGTCAATAATTTGAGCCACTAATTTGTGAACAATTCCGTGACCACAACCACCACAATAGTGAGTTTTTACATCTTTCATTGATTTTGGAAATGTATATATTTTAGACATAGCTTTTTACCTTCTCTACAATTACATCAAGTTTAGGAATTACACCACCTGGTTCACCGTAAAAATCAAGTTCTGATTTTTTCTTTCCAGAATACATGCGAACATCTTGTACCATTTGTCCAAGGCTCATTTCTACAGTTAGAACTTTTTTAGCATTTGCACAAGCAGCTTCTAGTTCATTTTCTGGGAAAGGCCACAATGTGATTGGGCGGAAAAGACCAGCTTTAATTCCTTGTTCACGTAGAACTTTTACAGCTTTTTTACAAACACGAGCAGAAGTTCCGTAAGCACATAGAACAAAGTCTGCATCATCACACATAAAGTTTTCGTATTGAACTTCATTTTTTGCAATTTCTGCATAGTTTTCTGCAAGAGATTTTACGTGTTTGTTAAGTTTTGTATCTTCTCCACCAAGTTTTAGAGAAGCAATAATGTGAGAATCTCTGTCTTTTGTTTTTCCTGTTAAAGCCCAAGGTTTTGCAGGAAGATTTTTTACTTCTTCTGGAAGAACACAAGGCTCAGCCATTTGACCAAGGTATCCATCACCAAGTAGCATAACAACTACACGATATTTATCTGCAATTTCAAAAGCTTTGATTGTTGAATCTGCTAATTCTTGAACTGTTCCTGGAGCAATTACAACAACGTGATAATCACCATTTCCACCACCACGAGTTGCTTGGAAGTAGTCTCCCTGAGCTCCCGCAATATTTCCAAGACCTGGACCACCACGCATCATGTTTACAATAACAGCTGGAAGTTGTGCTCCAGAAAGATAAGAAATACCTTCTTGTTTTAGAGAAATTCCAGGACTTGAAGAAGAAGTCATTACACGAGCACCAGCGGCAGAAGCACCCATAACCATGTTAATAGCTGCAACTTCGCTTTCTGCTTGTAAGAATGTTCCACCAACTTCTGGCATTCTTTTTGAAAGATAAGCTGGAATTTCGTTTTGTGGAGTAATTGGATAAGCAAAATAGTAACGGCATCCAGCTAAAACTGCTGCTTCACCAATTGCTTCATTTCCTTTCATTAATATTTTTTTGCTCATTTTATGCATCCTTTTCAATTTCAATAACTACATCTGGGCACATTGTTGCACAGAAAGTACATGCAATACATTTTGATTCATCATTACAGACAGGATAGTGAACACCTTGTCCGTTTGTATCTTTAGACATTTCCAGTAGATTTTTAGGGCAAGCTCTAATACAAAGCCCACAACCTTTACATTTTTCTACGGCTATAATAGGTTTACCTGAAGCCATATTCACCCCCAAATTTTATGTTATTCACTAATAGAATAATTATACAAAAATCATTAATATTGTTCAATATTTATACAAATAATTTTAGTATTTTTAAAGAAATTTATTATCACTAAAATTTTGATGAGAAAAATGAAATAGTTTTTAGAGGGAAAATATAAATTAATCTAAAAATCCGAAAGCCATAGTCGAATCGCTAATTCTTCTACCGATTTCTGCCATTTCAGAGTTCGTTACTTTCAAAATATCAATTAAATCCGCAATAATATCAGAAATCTGACTTGCATCATAAGCAACTTTTGAACTTCCATCTAAAATAGAAGACAAGGCAAAGTTTACAGTATCTGCTACAGAAGTGATATTTTCAAATTCACCAACTGTTTTTTTCATATCCAAATCAACTTCGTGCAAATCATCATTTGTAATATCAAGCATTTCCTTGATTTTTTTGGAATTGTCCGTTGTTTTTTCTGCTAGAGTTTTGATTTCATTTGCAACTACAATAAATCCTTTTCCAAATTCCCCAGCGTGAGATGCTTCGATAGAAGCATTGATTGCAAGAAGATTTGTTTGTTCGGTAACGTCTTCAATTACAGAAATTACATTAAAAACATCCTTGGCAGATTGTTTTAATTTATCAACAGAAATCATATTTTTCTTGAAAACTTCTTTTGTTTTTTCGATTGCAGAAGAAAGTTGATTTACTGAGGTTGAGTGATGTTTTGCTTCTGATGAAATTTTGTTAATTGAATTATTGATTTCTTTGACTTTGTCCATTGTACCAGTGGCAGCGGTTGTGTGGACTCCAAGATTTTTTGTAACAGTTTGAACTGAATCCAAAATTGTTGCAATTTGATTTACTAGATTTTGTAATTGAATCAATTGATCTTCAGTCTGTTTTTTGCCTTCGTTTAAAATTGCAATAACTTTATCTTCAAGTTTCAAATTTACTATCAAAAACGCTGTAATCATAATATGGAAAGCAGTTCCAATTATCAAACAAAAGATAATATTTGATATTTGTATGTTAGGAATATTTACAACGCGAATAAATGTGTAAACGTATGCAAAAACAATTTGAAAGATTCCCACCATTAAAATTTGACGTTTTTCGTATCCAGCAATTGCACTTAACACAAAAAATGGTGCACAAAAGAAAAAATATAAATAAATATCTCTATAAGTTTGGGATTCTTGAGACAATGCTAAGAAAAATGGTAAAAGCCCTAACAAAATAAAGAATGCGAAGAAGGAAATAGTGATTTTTTTGTATTTTAATAAAATATAACTAAGAACACAAAAACTCAAAATCACAAAAATTATTGGTAATACGGATGTCTTTCCTGCAATTAGACATACAGGAAACAAAACAACACATACAATAAACAAAACTAAAAGTAATGTTAAAAAATTTTTGCACTTTAATGTAATATTTACAGGTTCGTTTTCATACAAATTTACAATTTTATCAATGTACTTCATATTTACATTATAATTCTAAATGACATTTAATCAATCAAATGTAAAATAAGATTTTTTTTTGATAAAATTATATTAAATATGTTTATATTTTCTCTACTTGGTTTGGCTCAAACTTTCAGAAATACTAAAAGCATGATCTCCAATTTTTTCGATATGACGAATCAAATCTAGATATAACAACTCTGTACGAACATCACTTCCCTTTTCAAGGTTTTTACGAGCAATCTTTTTTAGTTGTTTTCTGTAAGTATCAATTTGATCTTCAATTACTTCAGCTTGAGCAAGTTTTTCTGCACTTAATGGTTTGTTGATATTTTCATTTACAAAATCTAAACAAGAATGAACCAAATCCATATATGGACCAATGCGGTCTAGCTCTTTCTCTTCAAAAGTCATTCCTTTTTCGATAGAACGCTTAATCAAAAGAGCAACACTGTAACAATCGTCTGTCATATTTTCGATATCGTCAACGATACGCAACATCATGGACACATTATTTTGAAGATTTTCAGACATTGGGAGAGCTGAAACTTGTACAAGATATTTTGAAAGTTGTTCTTGCATTTGGTCAGCGTAATCTTCTTGAGAAGCGAGAAAGTCCATATATTCTGTAATAAAATCTTCGTTTCTGTCTTTTAGACCTTTTTGAACACAATTAAACATTTCACGAGCGATTTCTATCATATCAGAAATTTCTTTTTCAGCTCGAATAATGTAGGACTCTGTATTTCCCTTACCCATTGAAGCAACAAAATCCAATTTGTAAACAGATGGAGTTTCGCCTTTTTTGGGTTGGATAAGTTTTTCTGCAAGAGCCGCAATTTGATTAACAAATGGGATAAAAATTAGTGTACAAGCAGTGTTAAAGATTGTATGCAACATTGCAATATGTACTGCAATATTTGATTTAACATCACCTGGAATCAAGAAATCTACAAAGGATAAAAGTGGTTGCAAGAAAATAATTGCAAGAATTGTTCCAGATACGTTAAACATAACGTGAACCAAAGCTGTTCGACGAGCATTTACCTTTGTACCAATAGCAGCCATAATCGCATCAATTGTGGAACCAATATTTGAACCTAGAACCAGGGCAGCAGAAAATTCCCAAGAGAGTAAGCCTTGTGTTGCCATTGTAATAACAATTGCGGTAACAGCACTAGATGAGTGTAAAAGCATTGTAACAAGAGCAGATATTCCGATTCCAGCTAAAAGGCTAAAAAAGCTACCATTATTTAATGTAACCAAAAATCCTGCATTTTCTGCGTTGATTGCAGGAATTGCATTTTTTAGCAAATCTAGACCAAAGAATAACAAACCGAAGCCCATTAAAACTTCGCCAAAATTTGTTAAGTTAATTTTTTTGATTTTTTTGATAAAAACGCCTAAATATCCCAATCCGAAAATTGGAATGGCAAGACTTGAAATACTAAACGAAAAGCCAAAAAGGGTAACAATCCAAGCTGTAATTGTGGTACCAATATTTGCACCGAAAATTACACCCACAGATTGGGCTAATGTCATTAAACCAGCGTTTACAAAAGAAACAACCATAACAGTTGTTGCACCAGAGGATTGAATAATCATGGTAACAAACATACCTGTTAGAACAGCAAAAAAGCGATTGCTGGTCATCAATCCTAGAACCTTATGAAGACTTTTTCCAGCACTCTTTTGAATACCGTCACTCATAAGTTTCATACCATATAATAAAAACCCTAAGCTACCTAGTAGCTGAAAAATTGTCGATAGTACACTCACAGTTCGATATTATCAAAAAATATCTTTTATTTCAATCCTAATATTTTTCTAACAATATTCTAATATTTTTCTAATAATTATAAAAAAAAGACCGTCTCAAAATTGAAACGGTCCATTATCAAGATAAAAAATAAACTAGTTTAATTTGCTCAAAACTTTTTCTTTGAAAAATTCGTCAAAATTGTCTTTTGTAAGACCTTCAACAATTTCATCGTCAACTTTTAGGTTTGCACCGCCTGAGCCACAATGTCCTAAACAAGTTGTTCCTTTAAGTTCAATTTTATCCTCTAAATTGTTTGATTTTATTGCAGCTCTAAGTAAAGCAATAATATCTGATGATCGTTTTACGTGACAAGAACTACCAATACATACAGAAATAGTCATAAAATCCTCCAAGATTTTTTAGAACATTAAAATCAATATTTGTGATACTAAAACAACAGAAATCAAAGCAATTGGATATGTTGAAGCGTAAGCTCCTGCAACTTTTTCTGTTCCTGCTGTAGAAATCAAAGTTCCTAGAGCTGGTGTTGATGTCATACCACCACAAATTGATCCAAGATTGTTTAGTAAGTTTAATTTTAGCACATATTTTGCAAAAATGTAACCTACAATCATTGGAAGTAGTGTCATAATAATACCATAAATGAAGTAAACCCATTCAAAGTATTTTACAAATTCTGCTCCACCTGCAACACCTGCACCAATTAAGAAAAGCATTAGTCCAAGTTCTCTAAAGTTTTTTAGAGTTGCTGTTGATGGTGTTACTGAAACATTTCCGATTTTTGCAAAGTGACCAAAAATCAAAGACATTAACAAACATCCACCTGTTGTAGTTAGAGAGAAGTTTCCGATTTTTAGTGAACCAACTAAAATTCCAAGTACTGCTACAATAGAAAATGCACAGAAACCAAAACCATCTAGTTCAAGTTCTTTGCCTGTTAGTTTTGAAGGAACTTCTGGGTTGTTTTCTGAAAGTTTAGCTCTTTCTTCTTCCATGTTTGCTTTTGAGAATTTTGGAACTAATTGAACAAAAAGAACAACACCAACAACACCAAATAGATATGCAATTCCGTGTCCAACTGCAACTATAGCTTCTAATTCTTCTGTAGCAACTGTTGCTTTTGCAGCAGAGAAAGCTGGTGTTGATGTAAGTGAGCCAGAAAGTAACCCAACTAACATTGCAGCAGCTTCTTTTGCATCACGTCCGAAAACTTTAATATCAAAAAAAGTACAAGCCCAGCAAGAAATTCCACCAACAAGGATAATTAGAAGACCTAAAACAATGTATGATTTAAAGTTACGCTTAAAATCACCAAAAAAGTTAGGACCAGCAATAAATCCAACTGATGTTACGAACAAAATGAGACCAAGATTTTCTACGATTTTTAGAGCATTTGTTACATAACTTGTTCCACCAACTTTTAATTGTTCAGCAAGTGGATTGTATAACAAAGCACCAAAAAGAAGAGCTACAATGAAAACTCCTGCTGTTCCAAGAGAAACACCTTTTATTGTAATTCTTCCTAAAAGATAACCAAGACCTGCGATTGCAAAAACACAGAACACTAAAAAAGAAATTGTTTTAATTGATAAAATTCCAAGTACCATTTTTCTTTTTCCTTTTTTCTATTATTTACTATTAAGTTACTATAATTTAAGGGCTATTTCTAGCCCTTGTAAAATTATTTTCTAGCGTATGAAGGAAGTAGTTTTGGAGAAATTGCATCTCCATCAATTTTTGCTGCTTCTCTTTCTTTGCAGAAAGCATCTACGTGGTTCATGTTTAGCTTACCAGGCATTTGAATGTCTTTGTAAAGTTTACCAGCTTCAATTCCTGCTTCACGACCAAATACAACAACGTCTAGTAGAGAGTTACCCATTAGACGGTTTGTGCCGTGAATACCACCAGCTGCTTCTCCAGCAACTAGAAGATTTGCTACATCTGAGTGACATTTGCTATCGATTTCTACACCACCGTTTTGATAGTGCAATGTTGGGTAAACAAGGATTGGCTCTTTACGAATATCAATTCCGTATTTTCCAAACATACGAAGCATAGCTGGAATACGTTTTTCGATTGTGCCTTCTCCGTGGATTGCTTCAATCATTGGAGTGTCTAGCCAAACACCTTGACCGATTTCTGTTTCAATACCGTTGCCTTCACGACATTGGCGAATGATTCCAGAAGCGTTTACGTCACGAGTTTCTAGTGGGTGGATATAAACTTCACCCTTTGAGTTTACAAGTTTTGCACCAAGGGAACGAACTTTTTCTGTTACAAGAGCACCCAAGATTTGTGATGGATAAGCAGCTCCTGTTGGGTGATATTGTAGAGAATCTTGGTACATTAGTTTTGCACCTGCACGGTAAGCTAAAACTAAACCGTCAGCTGTTGCTCCGTAGTGGTTTGATGTTGGAAAACCTTGGTAGTGCATACGTCCTGCTCCACCTGTTGCAATGATTACAACTTTTGCTTTTGCAACCATTAGTTCTTTTGTTTCCATATTCATTAAGATAGCACCAGCAGCATTACCTTTTTCGTCTTTTAGGATTTCGATTGCAGCTGTAAAATCAACTACTTTAATTTTGTCTGCTCTGTTGAAAGCTTCGTCACGAAGAGTTCTCATGATTTCAGCACCTGAGTAGTCTTTACAAGCGTGCATACGTTTGCGGCTTGTTCCACCACCGTGGGTTGTAACCATTGTTCCGTCTTCTGATTTATCAAACTCTACACCAAGTTCGTTTAGCCATTTAATAGCGATTGGAGCCTTTGTTGTTAGAGTGTAAACAAGTTCTGGTTTTGCATCAAAGTGACCGCCACCAAAAGCGTCTAGGTAGTGTTGAGCTGGGCTGTCGTTTGGTTTGTCAGCAGCTTGAATACCACCTTCTGCCATCATTGTGTTTGCGTCCCCAACACGAAGTTTTGTTACAAGTAAAACATTTGCTCCAGCGTTTGAAGCTTCGATTGCAGCAGAAGTTCCAGCTCCACCACCACCGATAACAAGAACGTCTGTTTCGTATGTGATTTTGTCTAGATCTACGTCACTAGCTTTTACCCGTGGGTTTGCTTGTAGCATTGCTGCAAGTTCGATAGGAGCTTTTTGACCTTTATTTGGACCGATTTTTAGTTCTTCAAATTGTGAAGCAATGCGGTCTGGGTGATATTCTTTTAGAAGTGCATCTTTTTCATCTGCAGTTAAACGAGTTGGTTCAAATTTAATATTTTCTTCACGTTTTTCTGCAACAATTTTAGCTAATTCATCTAATTTGTTGTTATACATAAAATTCCTTCCTTATCTCGTTTATTTTTCAATATCACGATTGTTGTAAAGTTCTTTGATTTCAGAAATTGGTTTTTGCATCAAGTTTTGAATCAATTCTTCGCATAGACCGTCTTCAATTTCTTTAACACGTTCTGTTAAGTGTTTTGATTCTGGTTGTAGATATTTACCGTTTAAGCGACGAGCCAATTCTGCAACTTGTGGATGAGAAATTCCTGCTGGACAGCGAGATGAACAAACACCACACATTACACAGTCAAAAGATTCGTCTGCACATTTTGCATATTCACCACGTTGTGCGTAGGCAATGTATTGCATTACGTTTAAGCCTTGTGTACAAGCTTTTGTACATGCGTTACAACCGATACAGCTGTAAATTTCTGGGTAAAGTTGCATCATGATTTGTTCTGTTGGAGAAACTTTTTCAATATCATAAACAGCTTTTACTAGTGGGAAGAATGGAAGTGTTGCAACAAACATATTGTTTTCAACTTTTGTTTGACAAGCTAAACACATTTTTAGTTCTTTGTCGCCAGCAATACGGTAAATTGTTGCACAAGCACCACAGAATCCGTTACGACATCCACATCCACGAACAAGTTCGTATCCTGCATATTCCATTGCAGTCATAATTGTTAGTTCACTTGGAACGCTATATTTTTTTCCGAAAAGGAAAACATCAACCATTTTTTCAGACATAATTTGTAAACTCCTTTCAAAGTCTAATATCAGATTTTCGTAAAATCCTAGTATTCGTTTGGTAATTCATCTAGTTGGTCAAAGCGGAATACTGGACCGTCTTTACAAACGTATTTACTTCCAATATTACAGCGACCACATTTACCAACACCACACTTCATTCTAAGTTCCATTGTGGTGTAAACTTGTGTTTCAGAAAAACCAAGTTCTTTTAATGCACCAAGGGTGAACTTAATCATAATTGGTGGTCCACACATAAGGATTGTTTTACTTAGGTCTGGATTAAGCTCTTTTACGTAGTTTGGAATAAATCCAACGTGACCGTCCCAATCATCTTGTGGATTGTCGATTGTAAGACAAACTTCTACTTTTGGGTCATTTTCCCATTCTTCGATAATTTCCTTAAAATCAACTAAGTCTTGTTTTGATCTTGCACCATAAATAACTTGCAAAGTACCGTAGTTTTTTGCATTATCACGGCAATAGTTAATTACTGAGTGAAGTGGAGCAAGTCCGATTCCACCAGCAATAAATACAAGGTCTTTGCCTTTGAAGTCTGTGTCAACTGGGAATCCGTTTCCGTAAGGACCACGAACTGTAACTTGTTGACCAACTTCTGCTGCGTGAAGCCATGTGGTTAAACATCCACATTTTTTAACGCTGAATTCCATGTAATCTTTTACTGTTGGAGAAGAAGTGATTGAAATCATTGCTTCTGAAACTCCAGGAATAGATAACATGGCACATTGACCAGGAATATGTTCAAATAGTTTTTCGCCTTCTTTAGAAACTACACGGAATGTTTTAACATCTGGAGTTTCTTGGCGGATTTCTGTAATAACTCCCACGTAAGGAATCAATGCTTCATTTTCCATCTAATTTACCTTCCTTATTTTGTAGCTTCTTCTGCTAAAGACTTAGCAACTTTTACAATATTCATAGAAATTGGACATTTTGCTAAACAGCGACCACATCCAACACAACCCATAATGCCTTCATTGTTTGCAGGATAGTAAACTAATTTGTGCATAAAGCGTTGGCGGAATCTTTCTAGTTGTGAAACACGAGGATTTCCGTGAGCCATTTTTGTAAAATCAGAATACATACAACTATCCCAACAACGGAAGCGTTTTACACCGTTTCCTGTATCAAAGTCACGAATATCGTAACATTGACAAGTTGGACACACGAAGGTACAAGTTCCACAAGCTAAACAGCTTTCTGAAAGTGGAGCCCATTTTTGTGAGTTAAAGATTGAAAGAAGTTTTTTCTCTTCAAAGATTTCTCTACTTGGCATTGTTAAAGGAAGAGCTTCTAAAGCTTTTTTTGTTTCAGCTTTTTGTGCTTCAACAGCTTTTGTATCTGCATCTTCTGCAAAATCAACTTTTGCAAGTAAAGCCTTTCCTTTTTCTGTTAATGCTTCAAGATAAAGTGTGTCTTCTGCAATCCAAGTTTGAATGTCGCCACCAGCATTTGTAGCGTCTACGTCCATTTGGTGACAAAAACATGTGTGAGCTGGTTTTGTACAAGCAAGAGAAATGATTACTCCGTGTTCACGTCTGTTTTTATAGTAAGTATCCACAGGGTTTGCAAGGAAAACTCTGTCTAGAATGTCAAAACTTCTAACATCACATGCTCTAACACCAAAAACTACGAAATCTTCTGCTTCTGTTCTTGTGTCGATAACATCAATGTTTTTTCCGTCCATTTTTAGTTCAAACAAATTTTCTGTTTGTGGAAAGAAAAAGTCTTTTGCACTTCTGTTTGTATTTAATGCTTTGCTTAGTTCTACGCCTTCTTCCCAAAGTTTGTAGTCTGCACCCTTACCTTCTCCAATATCAACTGGAAGGTAAACTTTGTTTCCAGCTTTAGAAACAGCACTAAAAAAGTCGTTTAATTTGCTAATAGGAAGCTTTTTCATTAGTTACCTTCCTTTTCGTTTGCTCTTTGGTGAACAATTGATGGTTCAACATCTTCTGTATTGAAGATATTTAGTGGAGCACGAGTTTCTGTATCTTCACCAGCTTGGAATTCGCCGTATAGTTCGTTAATGTCTTTAATGAACTTGCGGTTTAGTAGGTGAAGTGGAATGTTTTGAGGACAAACTCTTGAACATTCGCCACAGTCTGTACATCTTCCAGCCACGTGGAATGCACGGATAATGTGGAACATATTTTCTTCAAAAGTATCTGCTGCTGCTTTTTGAGCAATACCAGAATTTGGATTGTCGAAAATACATGTTTCACAAGTACAAGCTGGACATACGTTACGACAAGCGTTACAACGGATACAGCGAGAAAGTTCTCCACGCCAGAAGTTGTATCTTTCTTCTGGGTTCATTTTTTCAAGTTCTGCAACTTGGTCAAAACGGTTAGAATCTTTTACTTCCCCATCTTCTCCAATTAGTTCGTCGTAAACAACGTGTTTTGTACTTTTACAAGTAACGCATTTTTCAAGAGCTTTTGCGTCTTTTTCTGTTCCACCTTCTGGAACTTGCACGAAATCCACACATGGAATACCGATTACGTATACGTTTTCTCTTTTAATGCGGTGTTCTTTTAATAATTGATTAAAGCTGTATGTATCACATGGTTTTAGGAATACAAGAGTTTTTTCCTGTGGTAATGGAGCCTGTGCAGCGTTTGGATCACGTTGTAAAGCCATTTTATTGTTTGTGTTTACAGTTGCTTTATTTGTTTCGATATTTGCGTTTTCTTTTACCATGTATTTTGAAAGGTTAGCACCGCAATATTGATTGTAAACAAATTCACTATCAAGTTGGGCCTCGCTTGTGAAAATACCTGGTGTAACATCGTAGCCAAAAAGACCTTTTTTCCAGCCTGCAACTCTTGTTACAGTTTTGTCTGCTAGGAGGGCTTTTGCACGGTTAAGCATTTGTTCTTCTATTGCTTTTGACATCTTAAATCCTCCAATTTACGATTTGGTCCAAGTTTTACGATTGTTTCTGTAAACTCGTTCATTGTTTTTGCAAACTTTGCACCTTCAGCAGCAGAAACCCATTCAACACGAGTTCTTTCTCTTTCAATGCCTAAAAAGTCTAGCATACTGAATAAAAGTGTCATACGGCGACGTGCGTAGTAGTTACCGCTAGTGTAGTGACAGTCTCCTGGGTGACATCCACAAAGAATAACACCGTCTGCCCCACGTTGGAATGCACGTAAAATAAACATTGGATTTACGCGACATGAACATGGAACACGAATGATTTTAACATCTGCTGGATAATTTAAGCGGTTTGTTCCTGCAAGGTCAGCCCCAGCATAAGAACACCAGTTACAGCAAAATGCTACGATTGTTGGTTTAAATTCATTTACTTGCATATTGCATCAACCTCCGCCATGATTTGTCTATTTGAGAATCCTTTTAGATCCATTGCCCCAGAAGGACAAGCAACTGTACAAGCACCACAACCTTGACAAACTGCTGCGTTTACAGAAGCTACCCGGCGTAGTAATGTTGTGCGGTTTGGACCACGGAATTCTTTTTCTTCATAAGTGATAGCCCCATAAGGACAAACTTTTTCACAAGAAGAACATCCGTTACAAAGGTTTTCGTCCGAAGAAGCAACACAAGGGTTACAAGTAAGTTTATCTTTTGCAAGAAGTCCTAGAACTTTTGCAGCAGCTGCACTAGCTTGAGCTACAGTTTCTGGAATATCTTTTGGTCCCTGACAAGCACCAGATAAGAAAATACCAGCTGTTGGGCTTTCTACTGGGCGTAGTTTTGGGTGAGCTTCGGTGAAGAAGTCATTTGTATCCATAGAAGCTGTAAGCATTGTTGCAAGACCACGAGCTGACTTATCTGGTTCGATAGCTGCAGCAAGAACAACTAAGTCTGCATTGATATGAAGCTGCTTATTATCAAGTAGATCAGAAGCTTGAACGTCTAAAGTTCCGTCAGCCTGTGGAGTAACTTTTCCAACCATACCTTTTACGTAGTGAACACCGTATTGTTCAACTGCGCGGCGATAGAATTCGTCAAAGTTTTTACCAGGAGTTCTAACATCAATGTAGAATACGTAAACTTCTGTATCTGGATATTTTTCTCTTGTTAGCATTGCGTGTTTTGCTGTGTACATACAACAAATCTTTGAACAATACTCTTTTCCGCCCTTTGTACATGGAGCAGATTCACGGCTTCCTACACATTGAACAAATACGATTGTGTGAGGATGTTTGCCATCAGATGGACGTAAAAGTGTTCCAGCTGTTGGACCTGCAGCGTTTGTTAGGCGTTCAAATTCTAGAGAAGTAATAACATCTTTGCTTTGGGAATAAGCAAATTCATCATACTTTTCAATATTGATTGGATTGAAACCAGTAGCAGCAACAATTGCCCCGTACTGTCTTTCAATAAATTGATCTTGTTGTTTATAGTCAATAGCACCTGCACCACAAACTTTTGAACAAACACCACATTTTCCAGTTTTTAGCATCATACATGCGTTAGGGTCAATTGTGGCAACCTTTGGAACAGCTTGTGCAAAAGGAATATAAATTGCACTTCTGTTGTTCATGCCAAGGTTAAATTCGTTTGGAACTTTCTTTTGTGGACATTTTTCAGTACAGATTCCACAACCTGTACATTTTGTTTCATCAACGAAACGTGCTTTTTTCTTGATTGTTACGTTAAAATTACCAACAAATCCCTTAACAGCAGTTACTTCACTGTAAGAATAAATGTTGATTTTTTCGTTTTGAGCACAATCTACCATTTTTGGTGTTAAGATACATGCAGCACAGTCAAGAGTTGGGAAAGTTTTGTCGATTTGAGTCATCTTTCCACCGATAGTTGGCTTTGTTTCTACAATATCAACTTCAAAACCTGCATCTGCAATATCAAGTGCTGTCTGCATACCAGCAATACCACCACCAATTACAAGAGCTCGTTTTACAACTGGGCTTTCTCCTGGTTTTAGAGGTGCGTTTAGGTGAACTTTAGCAATGGCTGCTCTACCAATAATGATAGCTTTTTCAGTTCCCTCTGGCATATCTTTATGAATCCATGAACATTGTTCACGAATATTTGCAATTTCTACCATGTATGAGTTTAGACCAGCAGCTTCAGCAGTTTTTCTGAAAGTTGCTTCGTGCATACGTGGTGAACAAGAACAAACTACAAGACCTGTTAAGTTGTGTTCTTTGATTGCGTTTTTAATAAGTTCTTGTCCTGCTTGAGAACACATATATTGATATTCAGTTGAAACAACAACACCAGCTTCTTTGCCAAGTGCTTCTGCTACAGCTTTCACATCAACTGTTCCTGCAATATTTGTACCGCAGTGACAAACAAATACCCCAATTCTTTGCATTATTCTATATCTCCCAGTTTACTTAGCATATTTTCTAAATGCGGTAACGATTGCCTGTTGTGGCAAATCTGGATCAAGCATTTCTGGAATTTGCTCTGGTTTTAAGTGATTTTTGCCTTGTTGGCGAAGAACTGCTACACGAACAGCTTCCACAACCTTTGCAGGTTCCACATTACGTGGACAGCGTTCAACACAAGCAAAACATGACAAACATTTGTACAATGATTCAGAGTTTAGAAGTGGCTCAATATTGCCATTTTCTACCATTGAAACAAATTGGTGTGGATGATATTCCATTTCATCATAACTTGGACAAGTTCCAGAACATTTTCCACATTTCATACATTTACGAGGATTTACACCACTAATGTTGATAATGTCTTCTCTACAAACTTTTCCTTCCATAATTACTTGCCTCCATTGCAACAACAACCACATTCAGTTTTTGCAAAGTTATCCAATGCTTTTACAGCATCAGCGTTTCCTAAAGCAGCTGCTAATAGTGTTGTAAAATAATATACAGGAAGTTTTTCTCCAGAAGATAGTTTTCCGTTTTTGTTTAGATTGTATAAACAAAGTGGACAAGCTGTAATTAGATATTCAGCTCCATTTGAAGCAGCATTTTCTAGCACTTTAGAACTTTTCTTTTCAGCAAGGGCTTTGTCTTCCATTGTTACATAACCACCGCAACATTCGTTACGCATAGCATAAACAACTGGTTCTGCACCAAGAGCTTTTATCAAGTTTTCCATAATTACAGGATTTTCAGCGTTATCCATTTCCATTACTTTTCCTGGGCGTAGTAACAAACATCCGTAATATGCACCAATTTTTTTGCCTTTTAGTGGATTGTTTTCGTTTTCTGAAACTGCTTTTGCAACAGCTTCAAATCCAACTACGTCACGTAGAATTTCTAAGTAATGTAAAACCTTTGTCTCTCCGTTGTAAGGAGTGTCTAGTTGCAAATAGTTGTTTGCCTTTGTGGCGATATTTGCATCATTTTTCATATCGTTGTTCACTTGTTTTAGTACGTTGTGACAAGCTGAACATAAAGTAACAAGATCAGTGCCCTTTTCCTTTGCAGCATTCAAAGCACGAACACTAGAAAGTTTAGAAGCAATTTCGTCTTTTGCCATAGTGTAAGCACCACCACAACATTGCCAATCTTCTACTTCTTGAAGAGTTACACCAAGTTTTTCTAGTGCAAAGCGACCAAAAGCATCTAGTTCCTTTGCCTTTGTTCTTAGTGTACACCCTGGATAATAACTGTATGTCATATTTTTCCCCAAGTTTGAAAACATTTATCGAAAAACCTAAGATTAACTTACATCAACCTTAGGCTATAATTTGTTGATATTAAACCATTTGTTCAGGATGGAAAACCTCATCAAATTTTTCAGAAGTTAAAAATCCTAGAGCAACACAAGCTTCTTTTAGTGAAATATTGTCTTTGAATGCTTTTTTTGCAGTTTTTGCAGCATTTTCATATCCAATATATGGATTTAGAGCGGTTACAAGCATTAAAGAGTTGTGAAGATTGTGGTGCATTTTTTCTTTGTCAGCTGTAATTCCAACAGCACAGTTGTTATTAAAAGAAACAATAGCTTCTGATAATAAACGAGCTGATTGTAGGAAGTTGTAGATACAAACTGGCATAAATACGTTTAGTTCAAAGTTACCTTGACTTGCAGCCATTCCAACAGTCACATCGTTACCCATAACTTGAACAGCAACCATTGTTACAGCTTCACATTGAGTTGGGTTTACTTTTCCTGGCATAATAGAAGAACCTGGTTCGTTTTCTGGAATGCGGATTTCTCCAAGACCATCACGAGGACCAGAAGCTAACCAGCGAACGTCGTTAGCAATTTTCATCATATCAGCAGCAAGAGCTTTTAATGCACCGTGAGCAAAAACTAATTCATCTTTACTTGTTAATGCGTGGAATTTGTTTCCAGCTGTAACAAATTCTTTTCCAGTTAATTTTGAAACTGCTTCTGCAACTTTTACGTCAAAGCCCTTTGGAGCATTTAGACCTGTTCCAACAGCTGTTCCACCAAGAGCAAGTTCTCTTAGAGGTTTTAGTGAAAGTTTAATTAGTTCCACATCTCTTTCTAGAGAAGTTCTCCAACCAGAGATTTCTTGGCTAAATGTAATAGGAGTTGCATCTTGTAAGTGTGTACGACCTGATTTTACGATTCCTTCGTTTTCTTTTTCTAGACGTTTGAATGTGTTGATTAAAAGTTCAACAGCAGGAATAACTTTATCTTCTAGAATTGTAACAGCTGCAATGTGCATAGCTGTTGGGAAAGTATCGTTTGATGATTGACTCATATTAATATCATCATTTGGATGAAGAAGTTTTGCAACCTTTGAAGCGTCTTCAAAGAATGTGCCAGCTGGTAAACCAGAAGCAATTTCGTTACCACGGTTTGCAATAACTTCGTTGGCATTCATATTTGATTGAGTACCACTTCCAGTTTGCCATACAACTAGTGGAAAATGGTCAAAAAGTTCACCAGAAATTACTTCATCACAAGCCTTAGAAATTGCATCTAATTTTTCAGAAGTCATTTTTTCTGGTTTTAGTGCGTTATTTGCCATTGCAGCAGCTTTTTTTAGAACACCGAAAGCCTTTGTAATTTCACGAGGCATTGTTTCTATTCCAACACCAATATTAAAGTTTTCGTGACTTCTTTCAGTTTGAGCTGCCCAGTATTTATTTGCTGGAACTTTTACTTCGCCCATAGAATCATGTTCAACTCTGTATTCCATATTTTTTCCTTGTTAAAAATTAAAATTGATTTTCGACTAAATACGCAAAAAGGCTTTAATTGCATTTGCAACAAAAGCCTATGATTTTTTTTAGAATTGTAATTGGTTAATTACATCTTTTAGTGCGTCTGCACTTTTTTGAAGTTTTGCAACTTCATCATCTGTAAGTGGAGCATTTAGTCTTCCAGAAATACCATTTCGTCCAACGATTGTTAGAGTACTTAATGCAACATCAGAAATTCCGTATTCTCCGTGCATCATTGTAGATACTGTCAAAGAAGTGTTCATACCATTTAAGATACATTTACAAAGGTGACAAACAGAAATAGCAACAGCATAGAAAGTTGCACCTTTTCGTTTGATTACTTTTCCACCAGATTTTCTGATGTAATCTTCAACTTCATCATAAACAAGAGTTGGAACAAGTTTGTCAGTATCGTGAAGACATGAAGCAAATTGACTTACTTGAATATTTGAAATATTTGCGATTGACCAAGGAACAAAAGAAGAATCTCCGTGTTCGCCAAATACGTAAGCATGTACGTTTTTTTGGTTAATTGAATAATATTCTGCAAGTCTTGCTCGTAAACGAGCTGTATCCAAAATTGTACCAGAACCAATAATTCTATTTTCTGGCAATCCAGATGTTTTGATAAATTGATATGTAAGAATATCTACAGGATTTGCAACAATTACGTAGATTGCATTTGGAGCATACTTTGTAATTTGTGGAATAATTTGTTTTGTAATATTTACATTTGCTTGAGCTAAATCAAGACGTGTTTGACCAGGTTTTCTAGCTAAACCAGATGTTAAAATAACAATATCAGAACCTTTTGCATCTTCATAACTTCCAGCATAAACTGAACAAGGAGCCAAAAATGGAATACCCTGACGGATATCCAAAGCTTCACCTAATGCTTTTTCAGTATTGATATCAATCATAACAATTTCAGAAGCTTGTCCTTGAACAGCTAGTGTGTAAGCGATTGTTGAGCCAACGCTACCAGAACCAATAATAGTTACCTTATTTCCCATAGTATACCATCCTATAATTAAAATACAATTTCAGAGGTTTTTAAGTATATTGTACTTTTCAAACCTTTAAAAACGGAATTATCCAATTTTCAGTCGGATTTTACCACTTTTTAGACTTTATGTGAAGTATTCTATATTATTTTATTGATATAAATTTATTAAATAATTGTTATTTTTTTCACAATCAGGGAATATTTTAAGAGTAATTAGTCAAGAGCCTTTTTATCCGAAAGATATTCTCTTGTTATTTTGGGAAAAATTTTATATTTTCTTAATTATGAGATTTTACACAAAAACATTTTTACTAACTTTTTTATCAATTTTTTGTATTAGTTCCTTTGGATTTTCACAAAATTCTATAACTGTAAATTATCCTGAATCCTATTACATATTCAGAGATGAAACAATGAATGATGTAAACAAAAATCTAGAGTATTACACTCCACTTTACAACAACATTGTTTCAGAAATATCTAGAGATTTTTCAGGAAACGAAAAAGAAATTATCCTTGCAAAAATCGAATATTTTATGGGTCGACTTTATCGCAACAAAAAACAAAACAAGGACGCAGAAAACTTTTTCAATTCTGCCATCGAACGCTGCAAAAAAATCCTAAAAAAAGAAAACAATGTGGAAGCCAATTTGATACAAGCCGAATGTATCAGCCAAAATTGTATAATCAAAAGCACAGCATATGCAATTTCCAACGGTCCAAAAATTAAAACCTTATCCCAAAAAGCACTAGATATTGATCCAGCCTACGGTTCAGCAAAATATATAAATAATTCCCAAAATATTTTCACCCCAACCCCTTTTAATAATTACAAAGAAGGCGTAGAATGTTTAGATGAATTGCTTTTTACTGACAAATATCGTATGGACAAACTTGATATTTATTTTGCTTATTCAGCAAAAGGTTACGTTTGTATCCAAGAAAGAGACTTTGAAAAAGCAAGATATTGGATTGATTTAGCATTGGAAATTTATCCAGAAAATCAATATTTAATTGAACTTCGACCGTAATATTGCTAAATAAAATCAGGAGTTTTCATATGGAAAGAAGAGATAAACACAATTATTATCTAGATTTAGCTGAAACTGTTTCTCAACGAGGAACTTGTTTACGTCGCCATTTCGGAGCCGTAATCGTAAAAAATGATGAAGTAATTTCCACAGGTTATGTTGGTGCACCTAGAGGAAGAAAAAATTGCTCTGACATTGGGATTTGTATCCGAGAAAAGCTAAATATTCCACGGGGAGAACGATACGAACTTTGTAGAAGTGTTCACGCCGAAGCTAACGCCATAATCAGTGCAAGTCGCGACCAGATGATTGGAGCTTCTTTGTATCTTGTGGGAAAAGAAGTCACAAGTGGAGAATACGTAAAAAACAGTAATTGTTGTGGAATGTGTAAACGACAAGTGATAAATGCTGGAATCGAATATGTGTATATTCGTGATACAAAAGATGATTTTAGAAAAATTGCTGTTCAAGATTGGATTACAGATGATGAAAGTCTTGAGGGCGTAAAAGGATACTAAAACTTACAAACTTTTTCCCCAATAAAATATCAAAATAATCTTACAAAGAAAAAGCCTGAGTTCAAAACCCAGGCTTTTTCATTTTTATGTTTTCTAAAAATCTACAAATTTCAACTAAAAATTATAGATTGTCAAAAAATCCTTTTGCTTTTAGAAGTTCTGCGTTTAAGATACCGCCTAGTGCAGCACCACGTTTTGTGTTGTGGCTTAGAGCAACAAAGCGAATATCAAATACTGGACATTTTCTTAAACGACCAACTGTAACAGCCATACCCTTGTCTGTTTCTCTGTCACGGCGTGGTTGAGGTCTGTTAGCTTCGTGGCGAACGTGGATTGGTTGAACTGGAGCGTTTGGCAAATCCAATTCTTGTGGAACACCACGGAAAGAAGTCCAAACTTTTTCGATTTCTTCAAGACTTGGTTTTTTGTCTTCTGGTAAGTCAAACTCCAAAGAAACACAAGCTGTGTGTCCGTCAATTACAGCAACACGGTTACAGTGTGCAGCAACTAAAGGAGCTGGTGCATTTTCGATTTTACCATTTTTTACAGTTCCCAAAATCTTTAGACATTCTTTTTCAGTTTTTTCTTCTTCGCCACCAATGTATGGAACAATATTGTCAATCATATCAAAAGATGAAACACCAGGATATCCAGCGCCACTAACTGCTTGCATAGTTGTAACAATCATTTTTTTGATTGGATAACCAGCTTGTTGTAGAGCAAAAATTGGTGCCATATATGATTGCAAAGAACAGTTTGGTTTAACAGCAATAAATCCCTTGTCGTAACCACGGTTTTTCTTTTGGTCTGCAATTACATCAGTGTGATGAGGATTGATTTCTGGAATTAACATTGGAACATCATCTGTCCAACGGTTGGCACTAGCATTTGAAACAACTGGAATACCAGCTTTTGCATAAGCGTCTTCCAAAGCCTTAATAGCTTCTTTATCCATTTCTAGAGCAGAGAAAACAAATTTACATTGACCTGCAGCCTTTGAAACGTCATTTGCGTCTTGTACAGTTAAGTTTGCAACTCCAGCTGGAATATTTGCACCAATAAGCCATCTTTCTGCAACAGCGTCTTTGTAAAGTTTTCCTGCAGAACGAGGACTTGCAGCAACGTAAGTTACTTCAAACCAAGGGTGATTCTCCAAGTTTGCAATGTAGCGTTGTCCTACCATACCAGTAGCACCTAAAACACCAACCTTAATTTTTTCCATCTTCTTAATCCTTAAGTTAGTTGATTTTTATAAATTACACTCTTCAAGTGCTTTTTTAATAATTTCTTTTGCTTTATCGTTTACTTCTACCAAAGGAAGTCTCATACCACCAGAAGGAAGCCCTTTTACCTTCATAGCATACTTAATTGATGTTGGGTTTCCATCAACAAAAGCAGCCTTAAAGAAAGGCATAAGTCTGTAGTGGATTTCTCGAGCCTTTTCAAAATCGCCCTTTAGACAAGTTTCGCAAAGTTCTGTAACAATTGCTGGAGCCAAGTTAGAAACAACAGAAATTACACCGTCGCCACCAGCAGCAATTAATGGAAGTGTTAAACCATCGTCTCCACTTAAAACGCAGAAATCTGGTTTTACTCTACCAAGGCGAGAAATAACTTCAATCATTTGATTCATATCACCAGAAGCTTCTTTTACACCAGCAATATTTGGAAGCTCTGCAATACGACATAGCAAGTCAGTAGAAATATTTTTACCAGTACGACCAGCAATATTGTAAACAATAATAGGAATACCGATTTTTGAAACAGCTTCAAAATGGCGGAAAATACCTTCATCAGATGGCTTGTTGTAATAAGGACTTACAACCAAAGCGTAATCTGCACCCATTTTTTTAGCACGTTCAACATATTTAACAGCGTCACTTGTATCGTTTGAACCACAGCCTAGAATTACAGGAATATCACGAGCTTTTCCTTCTGCAGCTAATTTTTCTTTATATGCTTTTACTTCAGAAATAACGATTTCTATTAACTTATCTTCTTCTGGAGTTTCATCTAGAGTTGGAGTTTCACCAGTTGTACCAAGTGGAACAAGACCAGAAATTCCTTGCTCTAATTGAAATTGGATAAGTTTTCTCCAACCTTCGTAATCAATTTCCCCGTCTTCAAACATTGGTGTGATTAGGGCAGTAAATGCGCCCTGTAGCTTTTTCATTAGAATCCTCCCAGATTCAAAAAGGCCAGTTTTACTAACCTTGTAAGTTTATGCAGATTATTGCATTTTTATGCATAATTTTCAAGTATTTTCAGTATTTTTTGAAAAATATATCACATATAAATATAATAAAAAAACAAAGAGAAAACCAATAAATTTGTAATTTAAAGCAGCTGATACCCAACCCGCTTTCCAGCCTCGCTTGAAACTTCGCATTTCATGCTCGTTGCGAGAACGCTACCGCTCATTCCAGAAAATCTACTTCGTAGCTTTCCTTGAACTACGGGCTTCCAATCGGGGCTAAAGCCTGAAGACTACAAAAAAAAGCTTCACACGGATTATCTGCTAACGCCTTTTTCTAAACAGCAAAACTCTTGTAAACTAAACTCTTTTTTATTTTTTTTCAAAAATTTCTAGATTTTATTCAAAAATTTTATTTTTTTTCTTTAATAATTATATGTAGAGAATTTCAAATGCAGAATTACGAACTTTCTAAACTTGAGATTTTGCAATCAGATTTTTTCTCTACAGAAAAATCTTTTGGAGAAAGAATTATGAGTAACCGCAATTACAAAGATTCTGTGTTTGTAGACTATTTTGACAAAGACGAAGAAGTTGGTCAAGAAAACTTTTTAGCCCTTTACAACGCAATACACCAAACAAACTTAAAACTCGACGAACTTCATTTCGAGGAAAAAGAAATTGATAACACAATTTATCATGATTTTCGTAACGATATTTGTAAAATGGTAAACGGAAAATTATTTGTTTTGATTGAACATCAATCCACAATCAATTTTAACATGCCCTTGCGACTTTTAAGCTATGTTTCAAGATTGTACGAAGCCTACGTCCCAACTCCCAAGCGTTATTACAAAAACCCAGTGCAAATTCCGACTCCAGAATTTTATGTTATTTACAATGGCACAGAGAATTTCCCAGCTGTTTCTACAATGCGACTTTCTGATTCTTTTATTCACAAAAAAGAGGAAAAAACTCTTGAAATAATCGTCAAAGTATTTAATATTATAAAGTATAAAGAGATTTCTGGATTCTTAGACTGTAAACCTATTCAAGAATACAATCGATTTGTAGAAATTATGAGGGCACATTACGACCCAAAAAATCCAGAGACTTTTACACCGGCAATACAGTTGGCAATCAAGGAAAACGTAATGCCAAACTACTTAAACCGAAAAACA
>JAFQDD010000009.1 GCA_017416145.1 Spirochaetaceae bacterium
TAACGACCGAGTAATCGACCTTGAGATGCAAACTGTTATTCCAGTAGCCTTAGAAAAGCGTGTTCGCTACTATCAAAGTGTAATGGATGTTAGCGAATTAGAACGAGGAAAAGGTTATGACGAAGTAAAAGACAGTTACGTAGTTTTTATTTGCCTAACAGACCCATTCAAAGCTCAATATCCCATATACACCGTGAAAAATACATTTGAAGAAAACCCAAATATTGAGTATACTGATGGTAGACACGTTGTGTTTTTCAATGCTTCTGCATACAAACATGCAAAAACAGAAAAAATCAAAACATTTTTGGAATATCTTTCTACAAAAAACTCCAAAGATGAATTAACTGACAAAATCGACAACATTGTTTCTACAACTAAAGTGAAAGAAGAATTTGGAAGGACATATATGATTGCAAAAATGCGAGATGTTATGATGCGAAAAGAAGGATACGTAGAGGGCTTTTCTTCTGGTATCCAACAAGGAAAACACGAACAAGCTCTCGAAACTGCTAAAAAATTTCTTTCAATGGGATTACCAATTGAGCAAATTGCCAAAGGAACAGGTCTTTCTATTGAGGAAATAGAAACTTTAATTACACCATAAAAACTTTCTAGAACATTCTAATAAATCACATTTTCTAAAAACGCCTTTAGTGAAATTTCTCCAATTATTTGACACTTTTTCCTAAAGGCGTTTTTTGTATTTATAGACATAATATTATTCGATATCCAATTTGTACCCAACCTACTCCGCCGCTTCTTGTAATTTTTCAAAAACTTTCACCATAGCAAGAGTATCTAGCTTACAATAAGCCAATAAATGTTTTCGCCATGTTTCTAGTTCTGCTTTGTCCATTTTTTGCATAGCAAGAAAAGTGCTACTAGCCTCTCCACCATTATGAACACCCTCTAAATTTCCATAATTCAAAGCTGGGTCATCTGGAAAAAGAGCTGGTAAAACATATTTTATAGAATAAGAGCCCTTCATTTCCTTAGTGTAATAGTACCGTTTTTGGAAGGGAATCATAATATCCCGAATATTATCGTGGATATTCATTAAGTGTTCTTCCAAATCGGGGAAAATTTGTGCAAGATTTTTTATCACCCCTTTTTCAAAGCCCATATTATAAGCTGTAACGCACACATTTTTTGGAATATCTTTGCAAAGACTTTCAGCAATTTCACGGCGAGGGTCTTTTCCAGGATAAGCTAAACATTCACAGTGTTTTAACTCTCCATCTTCTTTTTCTTTATAATGCAAAGAATACTGAAACACAATTTGCTGAAAAGGAGATGAATTATCGTATTGTGGAATTGCTGGATTAAAAGTTTCAAAATCCAAAAAGTACAATGGATATGACAATGTATCTAAAAACTCTTTTATTGGTTCTTTTTGAATTTGTGGTGAAAGATTTTTCACTTCAACTTCTACTTGCTGTAATTGATTTCCTTTTAAAAGCCCAGCCTTGTAAACGTCTTCAAAAGTAATAATTCCCTTTTTGTAACAATCCATAGCCTTTGAAAATCGGCTAATATCAAAAACAGTTTGAGTATCATCTTTTGGAAGATTTTTTGCACAAAAAGCCCAATATCCACATTCATAAGGATATGAACATTGCTCCCCAACTTCACATTCTGGTTCACTTTCCCTTTCAAGATAATCCCGCAAATATTTGATATTTGCTTCTACTTCCGAAAACTTTTTCCGTGCAATTTCTGTTAAATCTTCGATTGTAAAAAATTTTTCTAGCTCAATATCACCTTGTCGAACATATTGATTGTTGATATATACCAAACACACTTTTTCAACTTGAAAACCAAGTTTAGTTAGCACATAATTTTGATAGGCAACATCATCTTTATAAATATCTTTTACGCAGGTAGAAGATTTTACTTCGTAAAGTTCAACTTTATTATTTCCAAGATTTTTTAAAATATCCACGCTGCAAAAACAATTATCAAAGGAAAAAGAGGCTTCTGCTATGTTTTTTACTCCATTATCAAGTAATTTTTGAGTTGCTGGAATCATATCAGATAGATTTTCTGAAAATGGCACTTCTGTAAAATCACCAAAAAGCCCCATGGCAAGATCCCCAACTTCGTTTCCTGTGTTTAAAATGGTTTCATTCATAACAGAAGTGTCAAAAAGTTCAGGTTTATTCTTTTTTAGCCAAAGGATTTTTGGACATTGAACTCCGCTACAATATCGTGATTTTGAAAATCTATAACTCATTTTTTCCTCCACAATATTATTATATTATAATATTTGAAAATGTATAGAAAAAAAAGGTTCTCGTAAAAAATTTTACAAGAACCTTTTATCAATTTTAAGTTGCTATACTTTTAAAAAACTTATTTTCCCAAAGCATATTTTGCAGCTTGTTCACCAGCAATTTTACCGAATACAGTAATATCAGCTACAGCGTTTCCACCTAAGCGGTTTGCTCCGTGGATACCACCTGTAACTTCACCTGCAGCGTATAGAGCTGGGATAACATTTCCGTTTGTATCAATAACTTCTGCTTTTGTGTTGATTTTTAATCCACCCATTGTGTGGTGAATTGCAGGTCCAACTTCTACAACATAGTATGGACCTTCAACTAAGGCACGAGGCATTTCAGATGCTTTTCTTCCAAAGTCTGGGTCATTTCCGTTTGCAACATATGAGTTATAGTCAGAAACAGTTTTTTCTAAAGTTGCTTCTGGAATACCAAGTTTTTGTGCAAGTTCTGCAACTGTTGCACCTTCTGTTAAAAGCCCTTGTGAAGCGTATGTTTCAATAGCTTTTAGAGATTTTCTGATGCTTGTATCAAACATTAGATAAGCTGTGCCACCTGTTTGTTCAAGGATAGCAGCTGACATAACATCACGAGTTGCCATTTCTGTACAGAAACGATTTCCATCACGGTTAATCATAATAGCACCATTTCCACGTACAGCTTCTGTAATCATAAGATTTTTTACAGGAACAACTGTTGGGTGAGTTTGAATTTGTTCAATATCTGTAAGAGCAGCATTAAAATCTTTTGCCCAAGTTAAAGCATCACCTGTAGCTCCTGCATGGTTAGTTGTACCAAATCCTTTTAACTCTGGTTTATAGCTTTCAACAAGAGTTGGATTTGCACCGAATCCACCAGTTGCAACGATAACTGCTTTTGCTTTGATTGTGTATTCGCCATCTTTTGTAGAAACAACAACACCTACAGCCTTACCGTTTTCGTTGATGATTTTTGTTACTTCTTGATTCAAGCGAATATCTGCTCCAGCGGCTTTCGCTGCTTTTTCTAGAGCTGCTGAAAGGTGAGCACCAACTGCAGCCCCTCCTGTAGGACGGTGAGTTCTACTATTTGTTGAACCAGCCATCTTACCAACGTCTGTTAGGTCAGCTCCAAGTTTAATAAGCCAATCAACAGTTTCAGCAGATTTTTCTACCATTTCTGTTACAAGAGCTAAATCATTGATATTTTTTCCACCAACCATTGTATCTTCAATGTATTGTTCATTGGAATCAGAAATACCCATTTTTGCTTGGATAGATGTTTCACTAGCATTTAATCCACCAGTTGCGTAGTTTGTATTTCCACCAACAATTGGCATTTTTTCAAGAACGATAACAGAAGCTCCACCTTCACGAGCTGCCACAGCTGCTGAAAGTCCAGCTCCACCAGCACCAATGATTACAACATCTGTTTCAGTATCTTCAAGTTTTGCAGTTGTAGCTTCTGAAATACCCTTTGCACTTGCCAAAGCAGCATTTACAGCAGCAATTATACCTTTTGATGTGTAAGTTGCACCTGAAACAACATCAACATTTGAAACTGAACCTTTTTTTACAATTTCAGCTAGAAGTGCTTTTGTATCATTTACAGCAAAATCAGAATCATTGATTTTTAGTACATCTGCTGAAACAATTTTTCCATCTTTTGTTGTGATAGAAACTTCAATTTCATCTTTAAAACCTGGAGCCTTTCCAGTCCAAGTTCCGTCTGCAATATTTTCTGCTTTGCCACAGCTAAAAAAGATAGCACAACATGAAGCAATTAAGAAAATAATTGTTGCAATAATTTGTGATTTTTTCATAAATCCTCCTACAAATTATGAAAAATTAGTCAAAGAACTCTCCTACCTCTTTGCAAATTTTTAAAATTATTTTTTGGATAAATTTCTTACATAATCCTAATTAAAAGTATAGGTTAAAAATCAGATTTTGTTCAAGTAAAAAAGTATTTTCTAAAATATAATATTACGAGAAAACATTTTTCTAGTTTATAAAACTTTACATCGATAAATTTTTATAGTATTATTTACATATTATGAGTAAACAAAAGATTCCGGCATCACCTTCAATAAAAAGATTGCCTTCTTATTTACATATTATTAGACAAGCCGCTACTGAAGGATATGAGTTTATTTCAGGAACTCTTATTGCCAATGAATTAAATCTTGAACCAATACAAGTTCGTAAAGATTTAGCCATTACCGGAATTGTGGGAACTCCAAAGCGAGGATATCCAGTTATCCCATTGATTTCTGCCATTGAGCATTTTTTAGATTGGGATAATAATAAAAATGTTGTTGTAATTGGAGCTGGAAATCTTGCCACCGCTTTGACTGGTTATCAAGAATTTCAATATCACGGATTAAATTTCGTTGGAGCTTTTGATACAAATCCAGAAAGAATTGGAAAACAAATCCACGGTGTTCCAATTTTTTCTATCGATACATTAAAAGAACAAGTCAGAAATCTCAATGCCACTATAGCAATTTTAACTGTGCCTTCGATTTATGCTCAAGAAAGTGCAGATAGAGTTGTAGCGGCTGGAATTAAAGCCATTTGGAACTTTACAAACACAAAACTCAAACTTCCAGAGGATGTAATTTGTCAGCGCGAGGATTTAACTTCTGGTTATGCAATGCTTTGCGTTATGATGAATGAACGTCAGCCAAAATTAGTAAAAGAATAAAATCATCTTTATTTAACTTGGAAAATCAAAATGAATAATAAAACTCAATATCAATGTGAACTACTTGGAAACAGACTTTCTAAGCGATACAAGCATCTAAAAAAATGGGCGAAACGTAGCAATGTAAACTGTTTTCGTCTTTACGACAAAGACATTCCAGAAATCCCCCTTGCAATAGATTTATACGAAACGGAAACTTCTATGCCAGGAGAAATAGGAACTTTCTACGTGCAAGTAGCTTTGTACAAACGTCCCTACGAGAAAGACCAAATTGATGAAAATCTTTGGCTTGAAGCAATGAAAAATCAAATTGCCTTTACTCTTTCTGTGCCACAGGAAAATATTGTTATAAAAACTCGCCAACAACAAAAGGGTGAAAATCAATACGAAAAACTTGGGGATAAAAAGCTTGAATTCATTGTAAAAGAAAATGGCTTACGTTTTTTGGTAAATCTAAGTGATTACATTGATACAGGGCTTTTTTTTGACCATAGGCCTTTACGAAAAAAGGTGCAACAAACTGCCGAAAAAAAATCCGTGTTAAATCTTTTTTGTTACACAGGTGCTTTTTCTGTTTACGCCGCCAGCGGAAAAGCTAAATCTGTAACTTCTGTGGATTTGTCTAAAAAATATCTTGATTGGGCAAAAAATAATTTAAAACTAAACGGATATTCAGACGAAGTAAAATATCAATTTGTGGCAAGTGATGTAAAAACTTTCCTAGAAAATGACAAAAATCAATATGATATTATAGTTCTAGACCCACCAACTTTTTCTAACTCAAAGAAAACTGAAACCACTTTGGATATAAATCGAGATTGGCCAGAACTTGTAGGACTTTGCTGTAAGCGGCTTTCTAAAAACGGAATATTATATTTTTCCACCAATTCTAGAAAAATCCGCTTTGAAGAAGATAAACTTCCTGTGGGATTTTCTGGAAAAGACATTACAGATTCCACAATTCCAGAGGATTTTAGAAATATGAAGATTCATCAAGCTTGGGAAATTAAGTCAGGAGAGTTTTCATCGGATTTAAAATTTGTAGAAAAAGGAAAATCTCAAAAGGTTGAAGAACAGGAAACACAAAATACAAAAACTGAAAAAATACAAGAGATTCGATACTAATCTTCGAATCCCTTGTATATTTTATCTAATTTTCAAATTGATAAACAGTTTCAAAAGTGTATTCTTTGTTTGCCTCGATTACACAATTTGGAAAGTTTGGTTTATTTGGTGAATCTGGATAAAACTGTGTTTCAAGGCAAAATCCGTCATAAGGCTTATAATTTTTTCCCTTATATCCAGTTTGAGGTGTTAAACTTCCAGATGTGTAAAGTTGAACTCCAGGCATTGTTGTATAAGTTGTAAGTTTTCTTCCTGATTTTGGTTCATAAGCAACTGAAACTTTTTTTAATTTGCCATCGTATTTTTCAGTTTCGGAAATTAAACAAAAGTTGTGGTCATATCCTCCTGAAACTTTTTCAATATCTGCACCAATTTTTTTTGCTTTTCTAAAATCAAAAGCTGTATTTTCAACTTTTAATAGTTTTCCAGTTGGAATTAGATTGCCATCATTTTCCAAAATATTTTCACTTTCAATTTGAAGTTCTGTGTCAAAAATATTTTCTTTACAATCGCCACTTAAATTAAAATATGTGTGATTTGTTAAGCTAACTGGAGTTTTTTTGTCGGATTCAAGAACATATTTGATGTGAATTTTATTTTCAGGACTTAAAAGATAAAAAACTGTGATTTTTAGATTGCCCGGCATTCCTTGTTCACCATCTTTGCTAAGATAAAACAATTTTACTCCAGCAAGATTTTCATCAATTTGTACAGGTTCAATATCAAATACTCGGTGATTTATTCCAACAAATCCGCCGTGCAAACAGTTTTTTCCATCATTTTGGTCAAGTTGATAGTTTTTTCCATCAATTTGAAAACAACCATTTCCAATACGGTTTGCAAATCGTCCAGCCACTACGCCAAAATAACATCCATTACCTTTTATGTATTCTTCCACAGAATCAAAACCCAAAACTAGATTTTCCATTTCCCCATTTTTTGATGGAAACTCAATTTTGGTAACTGTTGCTCCGTAATTTGTTACAGAAAAACTCATTGTTCCGTTGGAAACTGTGTACAAAAACACTTTTTTTCCGTCATAAGAATTCTGAAAATCCTCTTTTTTTACGTTAATCATCATTTTCACCCCATTCATCAAGTTTTCTATGCAGAGTTTTTCTCCCTATGCCAAGAATCTCTGCGGTTTTGGTTTTATTTCCTTTATTTATTGCAAGATTTTGCATTACAATAATTTTTTCAGCTTCTTCCATAGAAATGCCCACTGGAACTTTTATTACAGCTTCTTCTGAAACTTGACTGATAGAAGGTGGCAAATCGTTTAAAGTAATTGTATCACCTTCGCACATTACAACTGCACTTTCTATACAGTTTTTTAACTGGCGAATATTTCCAGGCCAATCGTATTTATACAAAGCAGAACGAGCCTTTGCATCAACTCCAGTAACATTTTTGCCATTTTCTTCTGAGGCTTTTTTTATAAAACTCGCTATCATAAGAGGAATGTCGTCTTTTCGCTCACGTAAAGGGGGAACTTCAATTTGAACAACATTTAGTCTGTAAAACAAATCTTCCCGAAATCGACCTTCCCTAACCTCTTTTTCCAAATCTTTATTGGTTGCCGCAATTACTCGAACGTCCACAGACAAAGTTTCTTCACCACCAACTCGCTCAAATTGCTTTTCTTGCAAAACTCGCAAAATTTTGATTTGAACATTTTGGTTAATTTCTCCGATTTCATCTAAAAATATTGTTCCACCATTAGCAAGTTCAAATCGACCTCTTTTTCGATTTGCAGCTCCTGTAAAAGAGCCTTTTTCATGTCCAAAAAGTTCACTTTCCAACAAACTTTCAGACAAAGCAGCACAATGAACTTTTATAAGAGGTTTATCTTTTCTTGATGATAAATTGTGAATTGCATCTGTTATAAGTTCTTTTCCAACGCCACTTTCTCCTGTTATCAAAACAGAAGCTTTAGAATCAGCCACCCGACGAACTTTTTGGAAAATCTTTTGCATTTCTCCACTTTTTCCAATAATATGTTCAAAACTTCGGCTTTTTTCTACTTCTTCTAGCAATCTTCTGTGGCGAATAGAAAGTTCTCGACTTTGCAAAGCCCGTTTTACAATCATTGTAAGTTGGTCAAGATTTAGAGGTTTTGTTAAAAAGTTATAAGCTCCTTTTCGCATTGCTTCAACTGCGGAATCAATACTTCCGTGACCTGTCAAAACAATTACAGGAATAGAAGGATTTTCTGCCACAACTTTTTCCAGCACCATTTCTCCAGAAATTTCTGGCATTCGTAAATCTGTGATTACAAGATCAATATCACCTTTTGCAATTCGCTCCAAACCGAGTTTGCCATTTTCAGCAATAAAAGTATTATATCCTTCTAGTTCAAGAGCATCAGACAAACCTTCTCTAATATTTTTTTCATCATCAATAATAAGGATATTAAATTGCATACTAGCCCCTTTCTGTTGTTTCGCTAAGTAAGTGGGTTTTCTTTTGGGGAATTGGCAACGAAATTGTAAAAATTGTTCCCTTTCCAACTTCGGATTTTACATCAATATTTCCGCCAAATTCTTTTATAATTTTGTAAACCATTGTTAATCCAAGCCCAGTTCCTGTAACTTTTGTTGTGTAATATGGCTCAAAAATCCGGTTAAGAGTTTCTTTATCCATACCAATTCCAGAATCAGCAAAGCATAGCAAAACTGTATCGTTTTTCATAATGGTAGAAATGTTAATTTGTCCGCCTTCTTCCATTGCAGCCAAGGAATTTTGCACCAAATTGATAAAAACCTGCTTCAAAAGTTTTGAATCCAATAACAAATCTGGAAGATTTTTTTCTAAAGTGAGTATCAATTGGATTTTTCGCTTTTCAAATTCTGGTTTAATAAATTCAAGATAGTTTTCTATATTTTTGTTTAAATTTACAGTTTCTACTTCCATAGAAATAGGTCGAGCTGCAAATAAAAAATCTACGATAATTTTGTTTAATCTATCGATTTCTTCATTTACAATTCCCAAATATCTTTCTACAAATTTTTCATCAGGAATCATTCCATCTTTTTCTCGAGCTTTTGAAATTGCCTTTTGTATCAACTGAATGTGAATCGAAATACTTCCCAAGGGATTTTTTATTTCGTGAGCTACACTTGCAGCCAAACTTGTTAAACTCGTTAAGTTTTCCATTCGACGAATTAATACTTCCTGAGAGCGAATTTCTGTAACATCATCTAAACGAATAATATATCCTGCAAAATGTTTGTCTTGCACAAAAGACTGAATTGAAACAGCAATAATTCTTGCTCTGTCATCTTGTGAAACTGTAAAATCTTGACTTGCCGTCAACTTTTTTAATTTTGCACATTTTTTGAAAAATTCATTTATGTCTTCATCATCAATATAATTCCAAACATAATCCAATTCTTGATTTTTGTTTTCTTTTTTTAATGTGAAAATTCTGTTTACGGCTTTGTTTTTTTTGATAAGTTTCCAATTTTCATCACAAATCAAAAGACCTGTGTTTAGAGAATTTAAAATTGAAAATAAGGCTTCATTTTCAGAAACTAAATCATCAACAATATTTTCAACTTGCTGAATAGATAAACGAGAAATTTTTTCTGTAAACTTTTTGTTAAAGGTTTTCATAAACAGTCTCCAAGGCAGAAACAGGATTTATATTGTAAATGGTAATATTATTGTAAGCAGATTGAATAGCTTTTTGTAGTTTTTCTGCATAAGCTGTGCGTTTTGCTAAATCTGTTTGCGATAAATTTTCCTGCTTTAAATATAATCCCATTTCTTGCAAAACCAAACTTAAAAAGTTTCTAAGTAATAGTTTTGGTTGAAAATTGTTTAAATTCTTTGCAATTTGTTGAATATCAGGGTTTTTGCCATGATACAAAGAATCAAAAAAAAGTTTTGCATTGTTTTTGATTTCTTCTCTTGAAACTGGTAAAAATCCGTTTAAATATTCTGAAATGTTATTGAAGTTTGTATCATCATCGTGGAAAACACGTTTTATCACTTCCAATTGTTGAGGAACAGTTCTTTGGTAAAAGTTGTAAGTTCTAACACGAGATAAAATTGTTGGCATTACAGCTCCACGATTTGTCGTTGTCAAAATAAACATACAATCTGCTGGAGGTTCTTCCAAAATCTTTAGCAAAGCGTTTCGTACACTTTCTTGCATTTTATCTGCATTTTCAATGATAATTGTCTTTTTTGAAGTATCAGCCGAAGTAAGACGAGCCCAAACAGAAAGTCGTCTAACTTGTGAAACTGGAATAGAATTATACAAATATGAACTCTCTAATTTTTGGCAGTTTTCTTCGATTGAATTTACAAGTTTTTCTAATTTTGAAATCTCTGGTAAATCTCTTGGAGGCAATATTTCTTCCATATCTTCATCTATGGCTGCAATCAAACTAGAAACCTTAGAGGCTTTGTCATCTTCTTCCCACAAAACAGGACTAAAACGCAATGTAAGTTTACGAACACTACGCAAAAACAAATATCTTGCTGCCATCAAATAACTAGCCTGATTGTAAACGGCATTTATTAAAGTTTTTTTTGCAGCCCCAATTTCCAAAATAGAATCCCGAGGACCTGCAATTATTAAATTCGTAGCTCCTAATTGTTTGTGTTTCAAGCAAGAATTACATTGACAAAGCCAATTTCCCTTAACTCCATTTTCATCACCAGTACAATCCAAAATTCGAGCTATTTCCAATGCACAAGTCAATTTTCCAGAAGCTTCTTTTCCGCTTAACAAAAGAGATTGAGGAAGTTGATTTTGGATAATATCTGTTTCTAAAAGACTTGAAACTGGCTGATATAAAAGATTATCAAACATTAATCACCATACTTCGCAAAGAGTCAGCTGGACCTGATATAATATTTTGTAAAATGTGATTAAAGAAACTGTCTTGAAGCAAACCAGAAACATTGAACCATGGTTGAGCATACAAAACCACAAAAATTAAACCAACATAAACAAAACCTTCTGCTAATCCAAACAAAAAGCCCAAAGCCCTATCTAAACCTTTCATAATATCGCTTTCGATTGAATTTTTTATACATTGTTGAATAATTCTGATAATCAAATACACAACAATAAAAATCAACACGAAAGAAATAATCTTTGAAAGAACAGCAATTTTAATAAAAGGATCAATAAATCCTGATAATTTTTGGAATAGCAAAGAAGCAACAAATAAACCTAAAAGAAATGCCGCCTTTGTAAAAAACTCGTGAATAAAACCTTTCACAGTTGCATCAATTGCACAAAACAAAATAATAATCAAAAAAACTGCGTCTATAAATGCAAATGTCATAATTTTTCTGCTACCTCGCTATATATTAAGTTGGCAATATATTCTGCTGGTTTTACATTTCCAACAAGTTTTTCTACATTTTGGGAAAATTCACTTCGCTTTGCTTCTTCGGATAGAATCATCAAAGCTTCTTTTAAGTTTTCACTGGATGCTTCTTTTGACGGTGTACCGTCTGCAAGTTTTCCACCTAAAACCAAAGCTGCCTTGTATTTTTCAAAAAAAGCTGCATTTTCTACTTGATCCCCTCGAGTTCCAGACCCAGAAAAAGGAATCAAAATCAATGGCTTTTTAGAAACTGCACATTCCCAAAGACTGTTGGAACCAGACCGAGATAAAACAACGTCAGCGGCAGCCATTACATCTGGCATTTCATTGTATATAAATGGGTATGGATGATAATCATCATCTTTTAAAGGCAATAGTTCATCTGCCCATTGTTTTCCAGTTTGATGCACAATGAAAAATCTTTCTTTTATCCATTCAAGATTTTCTTTTACCAAAGAATTGATTTGCACAGCTCCCAAACTTCCACCCATTACAAACAAAATTGGCTTTTTTGTAATATTTGAATCGTAACCGATAAAAGTTTTTCCTTTTTCAGACGAAGCATTGTAAAAAACAGGTCGAACTGGGTTTCCTGTTACAACCAACTTTTCTTTTATTGGACCAGCAAAAAATGAAGTTGTACTCTCAAAGGATAGTAAAATCTTTTTTGCGAATTTGCTATTTATTTTTGTAGCAAGTCCTGGTGAAAAATCACATTCATGGGTGTAAACAGGAATTTTTAGAATTTTTGCGGCAATCACAGGAGGAACACTTACAAATCCCCCCTTAGAAAACACGAAAATTGGTTTTAATTTTAATAATAAAAAGAAAGATGATATAAATCCTATACCAATTTTAAAAATGTCTAGAAAATTTTGAAAAGAAAAGTATCTTCTAAGTTTTCCGCTAGAAATACCATAAAATTTGTCGCAACTTCCACTTTTTTCTACGATATCTCTATCAGAACCTTTTTTAGAACCAATCCAAACAACATTTAATTCTGGAGTTTTTCCATCAATTTTTACATTTGAAAGTTTTTTCTTAAATTCATCTACGATGGCAAGACCTGGATAAATATGTCCTCCAGTTCCGCCACCAGTAAAAACTATATTTTTCATTTTGAATACTCTTCATAAATTGGAATAAGTATTTGTTTTTTAAATAATTTTGCATATTCCAAAGATGACATTCCCATTCTGTCTTTGAAATTTGGATCGGCACCGTTTTTTACTAGCAATTCACAAATGCGAGGATTTGAAGCACCTGTTGCCACAATCAAAGCTGTTTGACCGTCATTACTAACAATATTTAAATCAGCCCCAAGTTTTATTAATAAGTCAACAATATCTAAACTTGATTTCCAAACTGCATCCATCACAGGAGAATATCCACGATCTTTTGAAATTGCATTAATTTCAGCTCCGCGTTCTACAAGCCACTCAATCATAGCTTTTCTACCACTACGTGCTGCAATACAAAGCATAGGAGTTCCAGCTGCATCTCGCACATTTACAGACATTCCAGCTTCATAAAATAAAGTGCAGATTTCTTCATCATCCTTTGCGATATAAGAAGAAAAACAATCTGGTGTAAAAGGAATCCCCATATCAAACAATTTTTTGTGGGCTTTTTTCTGTTCTTCTTCTTCGATATATTTTGGTAGATTGTCTTCGATATTTGCAATCAAATCTTTTAGATTATCGAAAAAGTAGAAATTTGGAATCATGTCTTTTTCAGAATCTGTACGTTCCAAACCAGTAACAAATACAGGGATTTCAGATCCGTTTAAAAATCCAGTTGCATAAAACAAATGTGGATTCATAGGAACTGTTCCGTCAGAAATAAAAATACAATGAGTAGTTTTATGTAAATCAACATAAAAAGAATCAATAGATGTAACTGTATAATCAGTAACAAAAAAAGTTGAAGGCTTATAATTCTTTTCTAAAAAAAATGTTTCAAGCTCTTTGACTTCATCTTCAAACTTATCTGCTGCAATAATAATCCAATTCATAGAATCATTATATTACATAATTCCAACGGAAACAAGTATTATAAAAATTTAATAATTTGTTACAATAAAAAGTGAAAAATTTTACTATTTATAATAAATAATTTTTAGACTTCTTGACTTTCTGGAGCTGGAATTGAAAGATTTGCTTCTGCATTTACAATTTCTTCAAATTCTTTTTGTTCCATAATTTCTTTTTCAAGCAATCTTTGAGCAATGTATTCTAGTAGAACTTTCTTTTCTGTAAGCATTTTTACAGCATATTCGTAGCGTTCTGTAATAATTTTTAAGATTTCAGTATCTACGTAATTTTGAGTTTCTTCTGAGTATTCCCGAACCAAAGTTGGTTCAGCAGCTCCATATCCTGCCCCACGAGAAGATAAAACCACGTTGAAAAACTTATCGCTCATACCGTAGTCTGTAATCATTCTGCGAACCAAGTCTGTTGCTCGTTGTAAGTCGTTTCCAGCGCCAGTTGAAACTTCTCCAAAAACAACTTGTTCTGCTGCACGGCCACCAAGTAAAACGTCCACTTCACCAAGAAGCTCTTTTTTTGTGCGAAGATAGCGGTCTTCTTCTGGCATTTGTAGTGTGTAACCAAGAGCTGCAACTCCACGTGGCACAATAGAAATTTTATGAACTTTGTCTGCCCCTTCTGTAAAAGCTGCAATCAAAGCGTGTCCTGTTTCGTGGTAAGCAACGATTTTTCGCTCATCTTCTTTGATTACGCGGCTTTTCTTTTGTAAACCAGCAATAGATTTTTCTACTGCTTCATCAAAGTCTTCCATAGAAACAAGCTTTCTTCCTGCACGAACTGCAAGTAAGGCGGCTTCGTTTACAATATTTGCTAAATCTGCTCCTGCAAAACCAGAAGTTGTTTTTGCAATGGCAGCTAAGTCAACATCGCTTCCCATTTTTACGTTTTTAGCGTGAATTTTTAAGATTGCTTCACGACCCTTTACATCTGGGCGGTCTACCACAACTTGGCGGTCAAAACGTCCAGGGCGAAGTAAAGCTGGGTCTAAAACATCTGGGCGGTTTGTGGCAGCAAGCATAATCAAGCCTTTTTCGTTATCAAAGCCGTCCATTTCAACCAAAAGTTGATTCAAAGTTTGTTCACGCTCATCGTTGCCGCCACTAATTGAGTTTACACGGCTTTTACCAATAGCGTCTAATTCGTCAATAAACACAATACAAGGTGCTTTGTCACGAGCTTGTTTGAACAAATCACGAACACGACTTGCACCAACACCAACAAACATTTCTACAAAGTCAGAGCCAGAAATTTTAAAAAATGGAACACCAGCTTCTCCAGCAACAGCACGAGCAAGTAAGGTTTTACCAGTTCCAGGAGGTCCAACTAATAAAACACCTTTTGGAATTTTACCACCAATATCTGTGTATTTTTTTGGAGATTTTAAGAAATCTACAACTTCTACAAGTTCTTCTTTTGCTTCATCAACCCCAGCTACATCTGAAAATCTTGTAGAAACTTTTCCCTCTTCCACAGCGGAGGCTCTTGATTGTCCAGCAGAAAAAATGCTTCCGCCGATTCCGCCACCCATTTTCTTGAAAAGGAATCTCCACAAAATCATAAAAAATCCAATTGGTAAAACCCAATTTAGAACAAAAGACAAAATATAATTTGGTTGAGTAACAGTTGCAGAATATGTTACACCCTTTGCATCAAGAAAATTTAAAAAGTTTTCTGTTAATAAACCAACAGTTTTGTAAACATTGGCTTTTTTTGTTGTGATTAAAGAACTTACAATCCCACTTTCAATTGGAGCTGAAACATCGTCCTCTGTATATCCTAGAAAATATGTATCCCCAAGTTCTACAGTTTTAATAATTCCATCTGATATCAATTGTTTAAATTGTGAAAAAGGAATTGTTTCGTCTGTAACTCGACTCATTAAAAAGATATTTACTAGAGAAATAATTGCAACAACAATTAGTAATATCCCCCAAGTAGGAAATTTTGGTTTATTATTATTAGTTTTTTTATTATTGTTGCCAGAATCTGGTGCAAATTTGAAAAAATCAAATGGATCTTTTTCGTTATTATTTTTTTTATCGTCTTGATTGTTCATAAAATCCTTCTAATTATAAAGTTGTATCAAAATTCTACATATAATATACGAAAATTCTAGTAAATAGTGAAGTAAGTTTTTTCAATTTTAAATTAAATCTGTAAAAAATCCAAAATGATTTATTAAGATGGGTATTTTTTTATTATTTTTAAAATGTTTTTATTTTAACTAAATCTAAATATTTTTTTGCCGATATTTTAAACTGTATTATTATGTCCGAATGGATATGGAGGTTTTCTGTGGGATATACAAACGCATACAATGTTTATAAAGAAACTGGTGTAAAGACAGCTAGTCAAGGCAAATTGTTGATTATGCTTTATCAAGAAGCTGTAAAACAACTTGGAAACGCTTGTGAATTAGTTGATGATAATGGAAAGATTTTGCCACAAAACATTGAGAAGTTTGGAAAATGTATTCAAAAAACACAAGAAATAATTAGCGAACTTATGGTTTCTCTAGATATGGAAAAAGGTGGGGAAATCGCAAAAAATTTAATGAGTCTATATGTTTTCTTCAATGCAGAACTAATGAATGCTAATATTTACAAAGACAAAAAAAGAATTGAAAACGTAAAACGTATGCTTTTCGATTTACTTGGTGCTTGGAATGTGGCTGTAGAATCAACAGCTCCAGTTTCTGCTCCAGCTGCTCGTACAAATATTGATATCGAAGGATAAAAATATGAATACTCCTATTTCTGAAGAAGAATTAAATGAAAGAGTAGCATTATTAAGACGTTTCAAAGAATTATTGGAAAAGCAAAGGCAAAAATTTAGAGATTATCTTAGTGTTTTGGAAAAACAAGAAACTGTAATACAAAATCAAGACACAGAAGCTTTGTTGGTTCACACAGAAATCGAGCAACAAATCGTTGCAAATATTTCAAATCTTCAAAAAGTTATTGAACCAATCGAGCAAATGTATATTGATACAAATCTTGATTCCCAAAGCGAAAGTTTAGCAGTTGAAATTCCAACTTTGAAAACTGATTTAGCAAAACTTCAGCAAGATGTCTTGAATCAAAACAGCAAAAATCGTGAATTGCTAAAAAGCCAAATGGCCGAACTACGAGAAAAAATCCAAGGACTAAAAAATCCTTATAGATATTCAAAATCAATTTATTCAAAAACAGAAAACACAGCTTCTATCATAAGTATAGAAGGATAAAAACCCAATTTAAAAAAGTCTAATTTCCCCGCACTTCTAAAACCGACATATTTTCAAAATAAGTTCCACATTCTACAAAATCACTAATTTCAGCATTTTCCATAAAATCAAAAGTTTTTAGATAATTTGTAAAATCATTTTGTTGATTTAAGCCTTGAATTATTTTTTTTGAGGTTCCAAGATTAACATTTTCAAAATTGTAATATTTCATAACAAACTGATTTTTTATTTGTTCCAAATTTTCATCAGTTAAAGATTTCGTAAAATTTATAAATTCTTCCAATGAGGAATAAAATATTCCATTGATTTTGGAAAGATTTTTTGTTTCAACCTCTTTAAACTGAACACGAATCACATTTTTTTCAGAATAAAATTCGTGAACTGAGATTTCCACATCCTTTTCCCAGTTTTTTTCTAGGATTTTTTGAAATTCTGTTAATAATCCCAAAAATATAGAATAATCATCTGTTAATTTAGATGGGGTTTCAAAGTAAAAATCCACAGGATCAGAAAAAACCGTGGTAGGAATAAGTTTTTCTGGTCGAGGTCCTGCGTCTTCAGCTTTTATATCCGTTGAAAAAGTCCGTTTTAACTGTACATATCTTGTGGCATTTGAAACAATTGGCTGGATTTGCTCCATAGACTTGGTCAAATTTAGAGATTTTAAGCTTCCAAAAGTTGATTCCAAATCATTTTTCAAATCAGGAATATTTCCAATTATTACGATGGAAAAACGAGAAGCATCCAAAAGTTCTGTATAAGATTTGAAAATCTCTGTAAAAGTAATTCCAGAAAGCAAATTATCCGATTCTACAAAAAGATTTTCCAATTTTGTGCCAGAAAATATGGTTTCCATTCCAGAATTAAATAATTGGAAACTCAAAGAATTTGAAGTTAATCTATAATTGTAATTTTCGGTAAAAATCAGTTCATCTGCCTTTGCCGCAGTTAAATCTGTGAAAAACAAAGCTTTTTTTATGCAAGAGAGCAAAAACTCAACATCATTTTTTCCGCAAGTAATGTTAATACTACTGTTGTAAATGCCTGTTTCCACAGAAATTGAGAAATCAGCCCAAGGTTTTTCCAGTTGAAAAAACGATTTTATATTATTTGCAAAATATTTAATCGTAATAGTCTCCAATCCCGGTGTTTCTGCATGAAAAAGTTCTCCACCCTTTATGGAAATAGCTATTGAAAAACTTTCTTGATTGTTGGTACTTTTTTCCACTACAGAAATATTATTTGATAATTTGTAAGAGGTAAAACTTTTTATATTTTGCTGATAGTACGAATCTTTTTGGATTTTTGAAATATCTAGAATAAGGGGTTCGTCATCATTTTTTGGAAAATCATAGTTTTGAGTTAGTAAAATATAACCATTTTCCTCAAAAGTGGATTTGTAGTTTTTGTAAGTTTTGGAATTTACAAGCAAAAACACATAAGGTTCGGTTTGAAAAACTGATTTTGTATCCTCAAAGGAAAGAGTTTTTACGTTTTTTAGATAATTATAAAAATATTCTGGACCGCCATAAGCCCAAGTTGATGTCAAAGCAGCATAAAGATTTTTTTTGGAAATACGAGATGTGATTTCTTGATATAAAAGTTTTTCTTTTTCCTCTAAAAACTCATTTTCTAATATGGAATTTCCAAAATCTATTGAAGAAATCACATTTTCTGCTTGTAAAGTTGGGGAAACTTCTCCATTTTCCATAAGAGACTGAATTATCACTCTGGAACTGGTTCCATTTTCTGCAAATCCAGAATAAATATAAGTTTCATCATAAATTCCAGAGATTTCATTTACAACTTTTTCTTTGAAATTTTTGGAATTTTCTAAGGCAAGGGAAGCAAGTTGCAATTTTCCACAAGTTTTTATATCAGAAAACAATCCTTCTGTTGGATATTGTAGGATTAGTTGATTATAATCTGTTGAAAAATTATCGCTAATTAAAACATATTTTTTTTCTTGTAAATCACGGATATTTTGATTTTCCACAACAATATTAGAAATTGATGGCTTCCAGTTTTCAAAATAATTTTTTGCGTAGTCTAAAACAGTTTCAGCATTTACAGAGCCAGTTACAAAAATGCAGGATTTTTCTGGTGTGTAAAATTGATTGTAAATTTCAAAGATTTTATTTCTAATTTCTTCTATTGTATAATTTTGTATAATTCCAGAATACAAAACTGTATCTTGTTTCCAAGGCGAAGTAAAAATCACTGAGTCAATATTTGAATTGATATAGGCAAGTTCGTTTTTTTGGTTTTCCAAGGCTTTTTCTTTTAAATTTTTGTATTCTGCTAAAATTTTTTCCTCAGAAAAAGATTGATTTTGTGCTGCTTTTGAAAAAATTGATAAAGCATTTTCTAAATTTGAAAGGGTTGTTATTCCTTGAAAAATCACAGAATCACTTTTTAATTCGGAAGTAATATTTGTAAGTTGCTGATTTTGAAGTTGATTTTCGATATTATCATTTTGTAAAAAAAGTCTATAAGCCAACTCTGGGAAACCGGAATTGTCTTGGTTTTGGACAGAAAATCCTGCCTTTGCAATAAAAGATATTTCCACTAAGGGATTTTCAAAATCTTCTAAAACGTAAACTTGGAAACCGTTTTTTAGCTGATAGGAACGCAAATTATCTTTGGATTGGGAATATATTTCCGTTTCTTGTTGAAAAAAAGATTTTGCAGCTGATATCACTTGTTTTGGAGTTTGCAAAATCTCTAAATTGTCTGCAAATAAGGAAAATGAACAAAAAATCATTAGAAAAAGAAGAGAGGCTTTGAAAGTATATTTTTTGTTCATTATCATTTCCTTACTTTTTACGTTTTATAGCAATCAGAGTTAAGTCGTCGTACTGGTCGTCTTCAAAAATTTCTGTATAATACAAATATTCTTTGAATTCTGGATGTGGTTTTCTGTTTGCACAATAGTCATTATACTGCAAAAAGTGTTTGTTTAAGAAGTCATCAACTTTTGCATCAACTTGAACTTTGTCAAATTCTGTAGCTTTTGGATTTTTGTACATACGGAAAATCTTTTCTACAGAAACTAAAGCCATAATAGCCTCTTCTGCACTTCCTTCGCAAGTAGAAAAATCAAAAACTAGTTCTTCATTTTCTATTGGATTGTGGTCTTTTTCCAAAACAAAAGTTGATTTATGGAAAACGGCCTCAATAATTGCGTTTACTCGTTCTGGAGACATTTCTTCTCCGTCTTGACCTACTTGGTGATAATTGTGAGGGCTTTCTGGCTCTAGACCTGGTTCTGCACAAACCATTAAATTATAGTTTTTATCTCGGAAAAGACGTTTTGCTTCCTCGATACCGTCAGTATACAAGAATAATACGTCTCCAGGTTTTAGTGTGACAGTTTGCACTTTGAAGCCACCTTTCATATCCACCATAAAAGTTGGGAAAACTCCAGCTGCGGCTGATTCTGGCAATGTAATAGTTTTTTTTGTTCCTGTAGCTGCTTCATAAATATGGATAAGATTGTCTCCAGCATTACAAAAGTGCATTTCTCCGTTTTGGGAGTTGTAAATACACAATGTAAAGGCTGCAAAACGTCCTTTGAATCCTCGAGATTCTATTAAGTCATTTATTTGAGAAACAACTGGAGTTAAGTTATATCCGTTTTTCTTGTAGCTCCAATCTTTGAAATAATGCAAGAAAAGTGTTGCAACTTCAACCATAATAAGAGCTGCTGGAACACCTTTTCCAGAAACGTCACATTTTATAATTGCGTAGTGTTTATCATCAAGTTTTAGATAGTCAAAATAGTCTCCAGAAACACCTTTTGCTCCTTCGTAATAGCCAAAAAATTGGGTATAATCGTCTTCGATTTTTCCTGTGGTAAGTTTTCTTCCAGCAGAATCCACTTCAAGAGGAATAAACATTTTTTGAACTTCTTTACCAACTGTCAAATCCTTTGAAGCAGCGGCAGCTTTTACAAGTCCACGAGTCATATCATTTACAGTTTCCCCAAGAAGCCCAATTTCGTCTTTGGATTTAAGTTTTATATCCTTTCCTTCCAGAGTTTCCTTATCATCAGTATCTCGAATCATAGCAACGTGACTTGCCAATTTTCTAATTGGGCGAATAATAAAACTTGCCACAATTGTTGAACCAATTACTCCAATAGAAACTGCGATTAAAGCGATAACTCCTGTAATGTATAAAATGCTTTCTTGAGAAGAAGCAAGAGAATCTCGCAAGGTTTCGGTAGAAACTTCTATTAAGATAACTGAGCGAACAAAGTTTTGATCTGCACCTTGGCGATACAAAACAGGTTTGTAAAACAAATATGTAGAATGTTCATCAGATATTTTTGTAGAGTCATATTTTGGATAGCTACCTAAACCTTCTTGGGAAAGTTGGTTTAAGTTTCCAGACAGTTTTTCTGAAAGTTGATTTATTATGCTTTGAATTTCTTCTCGACGAGCAATAGATGCTTTATCAGTTTTTGTTGCAAGTTTGATACCCTCAGAAGTCAATTCTGTAATATCGGATGCGATTTCAGAAACAGATGCTTTTGCTTTATCGTTTAATAATAAAGCATTTTTGCAAATTTCAATAACTTCATCTTGGGAAATTCTAGAAGTTCCGTAGCTCAAAGATTCTGAATCAACCTTATTTATAATTTCAGGGTCGTTAGAAGCCCAAACGTAATCAAGATTTGTATTATTTCCCTCAGATGAAAATCCCAAAATTGTTGCGTAATTTGCTTCACTAATTGAACTTGTTTGAGAAGGCAAAAAGCTTAGCTCCAAAACATTTTGATTTGGCATATAGGCTTTTACACCAGAAGACAAACTTTCTAGCAAAACATTCACCCGTTCTTGAAGTCCTTGAACCAAAGTTTGTTCCTGATTTTGAAGCATCACATATCCTAGAGGAACAGAAACTAGTAAAATAATGAAAATTACCAAAAATGAAGTAAACAATGCTAATTTAATTTTTAAACTAACACCCTTTTGTTTCATTTTTTTTGCTTTGTGTTTTTTTTCTAGAGGCATAATATCTCCATGTATTAGTGCTATGACTTCATTTCGTACTAAAAAAGTTTCTTTTGTGGTGGAAGCAATTCCCCGAACAGAAAAAACTAATCCCAAAAATGTTAGACAAATAAATATCCAAAATAGAATCTGTGGTACATCAGCCGTAAACAAAATTGATGTAATGATTTTCCAAGTTGGAATATATCTGTAGTTATGATTTCCAATTTTTACAGTTCCGTAATTTCCAACATTTAAAAGATTTCCAGACCAATACAATCCTCGCTTTGAATGTAGCAAACCAATTTTGTATTTTCCCTCTTCTAAATCTCCCAATTGGATTCCTGTAATCACCTTGTTTGAAGTGATTTTGAAATCACCCTCTTCGTAAATCAAGATTTCATCGTAGGATTTTCCATCTTTTGAAAAGTAAATTGCGTCAATTGTTCCTTCTTTTGTAAAATCATTTCCGAAAATTGATAAATCAATATTTCCAAAATCATCAACTTTTGTATTGATATATGAAATTACCGTGTGAGGAATATATTTATTCATTGAAACATAAATTGTGGAATGTTCACCAACATTTCCAACAGAATCTATAGCAGCCACAGAAAATGCCCAAATTCCGTCTTCTTTGTTAGAATAAGAAACAGATTTTTTTCCAGTTAAAATCTTTTTTTGAGGCGGAATTATATTTTTCCCAAGATTTTGCCAAGTTGTTCCCATATATTGCATATTGTATGAATATCCAGCCACATCTTCGTCCTCTGGAGCTTCCCAAGAAAATGCAAAAGTATTTGATTTTAAGAAACCCATTTCATCAATTTCTGGAAAAATAATATTTGGCATACCAGGAGGAGTTGTATCTTTGTAATATTCCAAAGTCGAAGATTCAGACCAGTTTCCAGCGTAATCTGTGACACGGACTTTTAAATACCATTTACCTTCAGATTTTGCAAACAATTCAAGATTATTCTTGTTATGTAAATTTAAGAGAATATTCTCTGGTTCCACAGAAATATCTTGAGACCAAGAATAAGAAAATCCTGCAATTCCAGAGGAATCTTCTGGCATATTAACTTGCACCCGAACTTTTTCAGAAGTAGAGCGTTTTCCAGCTGTAAAAGATTTTGGAGAATATTTCGCCAATCCAACAGATTTGTCTGGAGCTAAATGAATAATTTTGTTTTTTGAACCAGATTTTTCTTGCCAAAAAAAGCTTAAATCCGAATTGTTAGAAATCATCACATTTCCGAAAGATGCTTCGGTTTTATCAGATGTCAATGCCCTATCCTGCCAAAAAAATCCATTTCTTTCAGCGTGATATACAGAACTTACTCCTCGTCGTGTGTCAAACCAAAGAGCATTTATTTTTTCACCATAAGAAAACAAAATTGGTAAACTACAATTTCCATTTCCAGAAGAAATCATAGTTCCACCATCAATTATTTTTCCCTGTTGATTTAATTCTGCAAAGTAAATATTTGCGTTTTCAGAATTGTAGTAAGTCCTTTCCCATGCCATATACAGTTTATCTTCAAACTGTAACAAAGAGGGCCGCTGATTGTGGTAACTTGTAAAAGGATTTGATCCAGAAACTGAATCCGTTATCAAAGTTGCATCTGACCAATAGGAACTGGAAACGCTTTTTTCTGTGGCATATAACTGATAAGAAAGCCGGTTTTCATAAATGAAAGAGGCTTGAAACACAACTAAATCACGATTATCAAGGGGAATCAAAGTTGGAATAAAGGCATTTTGCATACCAAAACTTGGTAAAAATGCTTCAAATTCGCTCCAAAGTTTTCCATCTTGGGAAACAGAAGTCATCAGGGAAAAGCTTTCATTTTGGCCTTGAGTGGCAAAAAGCATAAAATCATCGTTGGAAGTTCTAAAAATTCTTGGGGCTACCAAGGATGCAGAATCTTGTTGAAGAACAGTTTCATTGAAAGTTTCAAAGTTTTCTGTTGAAAAAACTGAAATAGCATTTTTATTTGACAAAACTGCCACGGCGATTTTGCCTTGATTATTAACTGCCACAGAAAAAATATTTGGAACTTCTCCAGTATAGGAAAATGGTCCTGCAAATCGAGAAACGTCCTTTGCTGTGTTTTCATAAAAGATTTTTCCAGAAAGATAAATTTTTCCCCCAGAAACCACTTCTTGCCAAATCACAGCGGACAAACCTTTTTCGTTGCTGGAAACAGTTGGAAATCTAGCATCTCCAGATGATATTGTGACAGGATTTTCCCAGTAAAACTCTGCTGCAAAAAGAGATAAAGAGGAAAATCCTTGAACCATCCAAAACAAGAGAAAAAGAGAAATATACTTAAATAAAAATCTTTGACATTTATTAAGTTTTTTTATCACAACAACGACTCTACCTTTTTCATCAAATCAATGATTTTTGAGGATTTGCTATAAGTTTTGTTTTCCATCAAACCTGAAACAATAGCATAAGCTTGTATAGTATTTCCTTTTTGCAATTCTTGAACAGCTTGTTGATAAAGTTTTTCCGCATTTGCTGGTAAAACCGCAGTTCCAGTGCCTCCAAGAGAAGTACTAATTCTATCCTTTAGGATTTGGGCTTCCGTATTGTCCGGATTTGCTTCCAAAGCCTGATTTATAAGTTGCAAAGCACTATTTAGAGAAATCTCATTTCTACTATCAGCCTCATAAACTTTAGCTGCCTCCGCTGTAAGTTGCGTAGAACGTCTTAAAGCAGAAGTATCAGGTGGTTTTACTCGAATACCAAGAGCAATTTCCACATTATATATAAAATCCTTTAATCCTGGATAGGATGGATTTATTTCATACAAGTCTAAAAGTTCTGCATAAACTGTTTGTTGCTTAGATTTATCTAAATATTCACTTTTTGCATTTTCCACTTTACGAGTAAAATATTCGGTAAATGCCTTTTCATCAATTAGTTTATCGATTCTCAAGGTCAACAAACTTGCTTCTTGATTCAAAGGATAAACAGTTTGCACTTCCCTTAGCTTTTGCTTTGCACTTTCAAAAGATTTTTTTGCCTCTCTTGATTTTCCACTAGCTAAAAGACTCTTTCCTTCATTGTAATACTGATTTGCAATATTTAACAACTGGCTCATTTCTGGATATAAAGGAGCCGTTGGTGCAATTGTTCGACCAGTTTTTAGAGAAAGAGCATTTCCAACCAAGGAAAGCAAAGATTCAATTTCTATATCAGATTCAGAGTTTGTAGTTGCCCAGCGAATTTTTGCTTGAGACAAAAGATTTTCCGCAGTTTCAAAGTTTCCAGCATAATAAGCGTTTTTTGCCCGTGTTTTTAACTCACGAACTTCTTTTACAACGATTTCGTTTTCTGCACGAATAATTCGCTCCCCTAAAGCAAGTAACATTGCATCAGAGTTTTCACGCAAGGATTCAGATTCTTGATAAAGCAAAGATTCATTGTATTTTGAACGAGCTTTTTCTATGTAATCACGACAAAGAGAATAATCACCATTTTTCAAAGCATTTTCAGCTTGATCATAACGCAAATCCGCTTCATTTTTGGCTAGTTCTGCAAGATTAACCCTTTCCTTTGCTTTGGAAATTAAAATATTCCCCTTTTCCAAAAGACTTGATAAAGAACTAATATTTTCTTCAATAGAGATTTTTTCATGTGATACAGAGGCTAAACCCTCATCATAAAAACTTGTCAAAACCTCTAAAGCCTTTATATCACTTGATATTTGAACTAATCTTTCGCTAATAATTGGTTGCAATTCAGTTGGATAAGACAAAATCTCGTGGGAAAGATTTTCGTTTAACATTTCATAACATTGATTATAAACTGATAAATGCTCTTCTGTTATTGATTTTGAAGCATTTACACACCAAGCAGAAAGATTTTTTTCGTTTTGAGAATAAAAGGAAATATATTCATTTTTTGAAAATCCTGAAATTTCCCTTAGCAAATCAAAAGATTTTTTCCAAGAAATATTTTCATAAGAAGAAGTTAAAGACAACAAAACTTCGTTTGAATGATTTTCTAGATTTTTAATATTTTTATTTAAATCGAAAATAAAATCCTTGTATGAAAAATCAAATGCAACAACATGTTTTTCTGGATTTTCAGCAATATGAAATTGATTTAAAGAAGTTTTATAATCTTTAAAATCAAGAATATCCTTAAAAATTAAGTTGTAATTTGCAATCATAGATTTTGTTTGCTTTAATTCAAGCATTTCATCGGTATTTTCTGCGTCAAAATAGTTTTCTGGATTTAATTTTATTAAACCTTGCAAATTTGCCAAACCAATCCCAATTTCCACAAAAGAATCTGTATCTTGCAAAATTTTTTTACATATTTGATTTTTACTAGCAAAAAAATCCATAGATTTTTCAGACAGTTCCAAATTATTTTTTTCAAGATTTTCAGCAATTTGATTGGTAATATAAGGCTTAAGTCCCTCTGTGTAACTGTTCCAAAGATTATCCAAAGCATTTATCATTCCACAGTTTGCAGTACTAGCTCTTCCCAAAACAAAACGATAAGCAAAAGCTAAAAAGGATGCTTCGGTAAGTTCAGAATCTTGTTTTTGCAATTCGTAAAATGAATCCCGAAAATACCAACCAGCTTCCACAATTGTGTTACGAATTGTGGCGTAATCTTTCATTCTATTTTCAAAAACTGAGTAATTTTCAAGACTTTTAGTAACATTTCCCTCTTCCAAAGCCAAAACTAGATTTTCATAGGAAATATCTAACTGCGTTTTCAAAGTTTCATAACTATTTATCATAGTTTCAATATCAGAAATCTTTTTTTCGACAGAATCTACAAAAGCTTTTTCATATCCTGCTTGATGAAAATGACTTCTATACAACTCAAAGCCAGAAAAGTTTGTCCAAAGACTAGAAATATAATCTTTATTTGTTGTTTCAACACTTCCTTTGGAAATTATTTCTTCAAACTTAGAACGATAATATGTAAACTCAGCCGCAGCCTTTGTTTGTGCGATAAATTCGCGAGTGGATTCACTTGGGTTTTCCTCAATGGCTTCCAATTCTGCAATCATTTTTAATTTTTTTTCATCATTTGTAGGCTCGTTTATAATTACATAAATGATTTCTTCTGCAAGTTTTGCGTATTCAGAGCGAACGTCCATTATGTCGTTTACCCGTTTTTGAGCATTGTCAAAGTTTTCAGGATTTTCTTTGATATATTGGTTTAATAAAAGAAGAGCATCGTTGTATTGTTTGTCTTGAATTTTTTCATCAATGTCGTAAAATTCAGCTTCCTGCTTTCCACTGGAAAAAAGGTAATTTGTAGAGACAAAGAGAAAAAATACTAATGTAAAAAACAAACACTTATTTTTCATTTTTTAATAAAATCGCCAAATTATACTGTAACATATTTTCTCATAAAACCTAGCATTTTCTTATGAAATCTAGATAAAAGATGTCAGAAAATTTCAAGTTTTTTTAAAATTATCCACTTCATTTTTCGGTTTTTTTTTGATTGACATTTATAACTACTTGCACAAGTTTTTATTTTTTCTGTATAACATTTATATGACTAAAATTGAATTTGCTAATATTGATTCTTTTTCAGAATATAACTATTTTCCTTCTCAAAATGATTTGGCTGGAAAACGTCAACTTACAGAAAATGAGAAAAATATTCTCATTAAAAACTATAACCACTCCAGTGATTCGGATTGGAATAATATTTACGTTTCTGAACAATTTGATGCAAATTTAATTAAACACTCAGAGTTTTCTGGCACAATTGTTATTGGCAATTTACAAAAAGCAAATCTAAAATTCCACGACTTGGTTTTGGAAACTGGAATTTATCACTCAAAGGTGCGTTCTTGCGTAATTGGAGACAATGTTGCCATCCGAAATGTTAGATATTTGGATAACTACAAAATCGGAAATGGCGTTATTTTGTTTAATATCCAAGAAATGAGCTGTACAAATCACTCAAAATTTGGAAACGGAATTTTAAAAGAAGGTGAACCAGAATCAAACCGTATTTGGATTGGAGTTTGTAACGAAAACGGCGGTCGTGATATTTTACCTTTTGAAAGTATGCTGCCTTCTGACGCTTATCTTTGGGCAAAAAATCGTGATGATAAAGAACTTCTTTCTCGATTTGTGGAACTTACTGAATATCACAATGATAAAAAACTAAACACTTACGGACTTGTAGAAGATTTTGCAGTTATAAAAAATGCTTCATTGATAAAAGACGCAAAAATCGGTTCATGTGCTTATATAAAAGGAGCTTTTAAGCTAAAAAATATTACAGTTTTATCTTCAGAAGATGAGCCTTCCCAAATTGGAGAAGGTGTTGAAATGGTAAACGGAATAATGGGCTACGGCTCAAAGGTGTTTTACCAAGCAGTGGCTGTGCGATTTGTTATTGGGCGAAATTGTCAGCTAAAATACGGCGTTCGAGTTTTGAACACGGTTTTAGGGGATAATTCTACTGTTTCTTGCTGTGAGCTTTTGAACAATCTAGTTTATCCATTCCACGAACAGCACCACAACTCTAGCTTTTTGATTGCCACCACAATTATGGGACAATCTAATATTGCTTCTGGTGCCACAATCGGCTCAAATCACAATTCAAGAAGTCCAGACGGTGAAATTGTGGCAGGTCGGGGATTTTGGCCAGGGCTATGCTCAGATTTTAAACACAATTCAAAATTTGCTTCCTTCGTTCTTGTTTCAAAAGGTTCATATCAGTGTGAGCTAAATATTACTTATCCATTTAGTTTGGTTTCTATTAACTCAACAGAACAAGCAATTTCTATTATTCCAGCCTATTGGTTTCAGTACAATATGTTTGCTATGGCTAGAAATAATTCAAAGTTTCAAAAACGGGATAAAAGAGCGGTAAAGGCTCAGCACATTGAAACAGATCCTTTTGCCCCAGACGCACTTCAAGAAATTATGTCAAGTTTGAACAGAATTATAAAATTGACTGCTCGAACTTTGAAATATGATGATTTACAAAAAGCAAAGGATTTTTTACACCAAAATCCAGACGCAGACCTAACTTTAGAAGATCCTCGTTGTATGAAACGCTACGGGGCAAAAATCCACAAAGCTGCTCGGGGTTATAAAGAATACAGAAAAGTTGCAAAATATTTTGCTGTAAAAACTTTGGCAAATTGGTATGAAAATACAACATACACACGTCCATCAAGAGAATTTTTCAACTCAATTCTTGATATCGAACTTTTTACAGAATGGGAAAATGTTGGTGGTCAAGTGATTCCATCTGCAAAAATTGCTGAACTATTTGATTTAATAAAACAACGAAAAATCAATACTTGGGAAGAAGTTCACCAATTTTACGAAGAATGTCAAAAAAATTATGAAGCCTACAAAGCTAGATACAGCCTATGGATTTTGGAACAACTTTACGCTCGAAAAGTTGTGGATTTTTCAAAAGACATTACAAAAGACATCTTAAAAGACGTAATCGCAGTTTCCACATATATGTACGAAAGTTCAATTTCTTCTCGGGAAAAGGATTATACCGATTATTTTAGAACAATCACTTATAAAAACCAAGAAGAAATGCTAGAAGTTGTGGGAAAATTGGAAGATAACAGTTTCTTAAAAGAGTTGAAAATCGAAACTGAAAACTTTAATAAAAGGCTGGAAGAAATTTTTGCAAAGATTTAAAGAATCTCTGCTTCTTCCACAAGATTTAGCGTTCGCTGACTAGAAGAAATCACGCCACCTAGGCGACCTTCCACTAAAATGTGGTCTTCTAGCCATTCTTCTTTGTATAAAACTCCAGTTTTTCTGATTAAAGAAACTAAATCACTTCGGTCTAAAGGCAATTTAAAAGTTTTTACAGGGCCTAAAAGTTTTTCGTTTATAGTTTCTGCAAGTTCTAAAAAGCCCGTTTTTTCTTTTGCACTAACTTTTATGGCAAATGGAAATTCCTTTTCTAGGGATTTTAATATCAAATTGTCTTCGGTGATTTTATCAACCTTGTTTAGCACAATGATTTTTTCTTTTTCACCAGCACCAGTTTCTGCCAAAACTTCCATAACAGTTTGATATTGAGAAATTGCGTTTTGATCGCTGGAATCTAGAACAATTAAAAGTAAATCAGCTCTGGCAGCCTCTTCCAAAGTAGATTTAAAAGCGTCTATCAATGTGTGGGGAAGATTGCTAATAAATCCAACTGTATCAGTTAATAAAACAGAGCCACCATCTTTTAGCTGAAGTTTTCTGGTTGTTGGGTCCAAAGTTGCAAAAAGTCTATCTTCCACAAAAGCCTCTGCTCCAGTAAGGGCATTTAACAAACTGGATTTACCAGCATTTGTGTACCCCACTAAAGCACAAGTTGGAACAGGTGTTCTTTCCCGCCGCTTTCGCATAGTTTCACGCTCTTTTATTACTTTTTTTAGTTCTTGTTTAATTAAGTGAATTCTAGCTTCTACACCCCGTCGGTCAAGTTCTAGCTGAGTTTCTCCACTTCCCTTTGAGCCATAACTTCCACCTCGCTGACGAGACATTTCCCCATAGGAATGGGCTAACCGTGGCAAAGAATACTGGAGTTTTGCAAGTTCTACTTGGAGCATAGCCTCCTTTGTTTTTGCCCGTTGACCAAAAATTCTTATAATCACTTCTTGGCGGTCAAATACAGGAATATCTGCAAGTTTTTCCCAGTTACGCTGTTTTGTTGGACTAAGCTCAAAATCAAAAATAATACAATCGGCTTCTGCTTCCTTGGCAAAATAAGCAATATCATTGGCTTTCCCAGTTCCTATTCCATATTTTGGCTCTGGGTCTAATCGCTGCAAAACGAAAGATTCCACCACTTCCATGCCAAGAGTGTCTACAAGTCCTTCCAATTCCTTTAGAGAAGTATTTGGCTCTCCAACTAAAAAAGCCTTTGGTTTTTGAGTTTGTTCTTTTTCCAAATCAATCATAAAATCAATATGCCATTTTTTTTGAAGAATGAAAAGTAATATTGAAAATAAATTGCATCTTAAAATTTCACTGTCAATTTAACGAAAAAAAAACACTAAAACGAAAAAAGACTACCTTGTAGATGGGAAAAATATCCTTGATAATTATTTAAAGAACTATTTTAAACAATTTTTATACAAAATCGAGGAAAATATGAAAAAATCATTTTATTATTTACTAAGTATTACCCTAATCATAATGCTAAGTTTTTCTTGCACTTCAAAAGTTCCCACAAAAGAAGGTTGGTCTTTAGTTTGGAATGATGAGTTTAACGGAAATAAACTTGATTTAACAAAATGGGATTATCAAATTGGAACTGGCAGTCAATACGGACTAAATGGCTGGGGAAATGACGAAGCTCAATATTACAGTCCAGAAAATGTATCTGTAAAAGATGGATATTTGGTAATTGAAGCAAAACTAGAAAACAAAGAAGGCATGAATTATACCTCTGGTCGTGTTCGCACAATGACTCAAGATGGAAAACCTTTATTTACAACAACTTACGGTCGAATAGAAGCTAGTATGAGTTTACCAAAGGGGAACGGAGTTTGGCCTGCATTTTGGATGCTCTCTGCAGATGAATCCTACGGAACTTGGCCATTATCTGGAGAAATTGACATTATGGAAGCAAGAGGCAGGTTGCCAAATCGAGTTTACAACGCCATTCACTACGGACAACCTTGGCCAATGCAAAAATACACTTCATCAATGTACAAATTTCCAACAGGCGAAGATATCACTGGATTTCACGAATATGCAGTGGAATGGGAACCTGGAATTGTTCGCTGGTTTGTGGACAATAACCTATATTTTGAAACTTCATCTTGGTGGACAATGCCAAATGATGCAGAAGAACCCTTTCCATATCCAGCACCATACGACAAACCATTTTACATATTGTTAAATCTTGCAATTGGTGGAACTTATGATGAATATCGTCTACCAAAGGATTACGAATTTCCATTTCAAATGAAAGTGGATTATGTTCGTGTTTATGAAAAAACAACAGGATATAATTATGATGTAATACGACCAATTCCAGAGCGGGATTCAAAAGCCCTTGAAAAATATAGAGTGGAGAATGGAAATTACATTATGGATAGTGATTTTTTAACTGCTACCCAAGAAGGTCTAAAAACAAACACAATGGATAAAAAAAGCGGAAACTGGTATTTCTTGGCATTATCAGATTTTGCAGGAAAAGCAGTGGGCGAAGCAAAGGACGGTGCATTTAATATCGATATTTTAGAAAAAGGAAACGAAGTTCATTCTGTCCAATTACTTCAACATTTAGGAATCGCAAAAGGATATACATACATCATCCAATTTGACGCAAAAGCAGATGCAGATAGAACAATCTCTGTAAAATTGGGAGGAGACGATGATAATGGATGGGCAGTATATTCTTCTCAATATTCACCAACCCTTACAACAGAATATAAAACATTCAAATACAGATTTACAATGGAAAATAATAGCGACCCAGAAGCCCGTTTAGAATTTAATGTGGGAAAAGACACACCAAGTGTATCAATCAAAAACGTGAAAGTTACCACAGTTGATTTTTAAAAATTGAAAGATTAAAAAAAAGATTGAGAATGAATATTCAAGTATATTCATTGCACAGTGATTCCAAAGTATAAAAAAGGGGGATACTTTACTTCAAAGCCCCCCGTTATCTTATAATTCAATTCCCTGTGGCAAAATAAAATCAAAAACAGACATTGAAAGCCAGTTTACAGTTCCTGTAAGCCAAGGAACACCGCCTTCTCCAGCCTTGTCTTTGTAATATCCGCCGTTGTAAAAGTTTACCAAAACAAATGGTTCTGCTTTTGTAACCTTCCAGTCTTTTTTGAAAGGTAACACTTTATTCAAAATCCGTTTTGCATCTTCGGTTCTACCAGCTTTGAATAATGCGTAAACCGCAAAAGCACTAGAGTGGTTATAAATTGCAAAGTTTTCTGCCATACCAGGTGCAAGAGCAGAAAGGTTTCCGTAACTTGGATCAAACTTGTTAAAACCAGGAAGGACTTTTAGCAATCCGTGTTCTGTTTCAAGTTTTTCAAGCATAGAATCAATTGCGATTTTTGCAACTTCTTTTGCTTCTGGAGCAAACTCGCTCATTCCACTGATTGTGAACCAAACCTGTGGCAACAAGAAAATACGCTCTTGGCCGTCGTATTTGTATTTTTCAGCACCAGGAACTTTTCCATTAGAAATTGGCTCATTTCCGTTGCCACCAAGAATAAATCCACTTTCAGAAGCAGCCCGAGCAAACCATTTTCCGTTCCAATAAGCCATTGTTCCGTCAAAAAGTTTTTGTTTTTCAGCTTTAATCTCAAATGGATGAGAAAATCCATGTTGATTTGCAACTTTATCCAGTAAATCCAAAGCATAAAATGCAAATTGATTTAAGAAAACTGTTCCACCCTCTTTTCCAGGTCCTGATAAAGCGTCGTTCCAGTCTCCAATTCCCATTTTTACAAGCTGATGGTCACCGTAAACCAAAGCATATTTTATACCCTGTACAGCGTGTTCAAAAAGTGTAACTTCATTTTCATCATCAAGATATTTAGCTTTTTTTGTGTAAATACTTGAATCTCCAGTAAAACGTTCGTAAACACTTAAGGCTGTTATAATCCAGAATGGCAAGTCTCTAAAATCTCGCTCGTCGTTGACACCACCTTCTGTATTCCACTGACGCAAACATTGTCCAGATTTCTTTTGGCGAGTACACAAATCCACTAAAAGATTTGCCGCAATATCTTTATCATAAGAACAAATTCCCATAGCATCTTGTGCCACATCACGGAAACCACGGAAAGTACCACGCACCAAACCTGTGGACTGTTCGTAAATCTGGTAGCCAAAGAAGGTTTTTAGCCAAGCAAAAGTTGCTTCGTCTTTTATATTAGCTTTTTCAAAGGCTTTTAGATTTAGCTTTTTCTTCCATTCAGAGCGTAAATCTTCTAAAACTTTTTCCACATCAGAAACAGTTTTATATTCATTTGATATTTTGTCTAGAACATCTACTCCAACACCAGTAAAGAAAGCTAAAGTTTTTTCTTCACCAGGTTTTAGCTCTAAATCATATTTACAAGCTGCAATGTAAGGGTCGCCACCGCTCATATTGCAAGAAAGTTTTTCATTAAATACGGATAATGGTTTTTGCTGATCTCCACCGGCGAAAAATCGCTTTAAACTTGTTTCAAAAGAAGCAGGTTTTTCTAATGGCTTAAAGAAACCAGTTACAGCTCCTCCAACACGGCGTTCAAACAAGATAGAAGAATCTTCCCGAACGGTTGTGTCTGTGTACCAGCAATAATAAACTGGATCAACACCGAAAGAGTTGTAAAGCAAAAACTCAATTTCTGGAGTTACAGAAAACTTTTTTGTTTCTTTTGAAATATTTTTTGCTTTTACAAGCATAATTTCATAAGTTCCAGATTTTGGCAAAAATACAGTTTCTAAAACTTCTATACCGTTTTTTACCCCACGATAATTTGTGGCACCTGGTTCATGAATACATTCAAAAGAATCAAGTTTTGTTTTACATGGCAAATAGCTTGGAGACCAAACACAGCCATCTTCAGCACTTCCCTCTTGCACGTAAACATAGCGTCCTTTGCAAGGTGAAAAGAAGTCATAATTTGTAACAGAGATTCTAGGCTCTTTCAAAGTTGTGGCATAACCATCTCCTGTGTGAGAAATTTTTACACCGTAATCTCCATTTGACAAATAATTGTACCAAGGTCTAAACATTTGTGGTTCTGATAAACAGAAACCTTTTTCATTGATTTCGTAACTCATACTTTTGAGTTTATGTCTATAATTATCTTTTGTCAAGTTTGTACAAAGAAAATACTAACTATTTTTACAAAATTGCATAATAAGGTTCATTGTAATAAGAAAAACTCTTATCACATGTTAATAAATTCATTGTTTCAGATTTAGCCTGAGAAAGTAAAATTCTATCAAAAGGGTCGTTGTGTTCTGGGGAATTTTCTTTCTTTTCTAATGTTTCCAAGGCTAAAATATGTTTTTCATCAATTGGAAGTTTTTTATATCCTGCTTGTTCACAATAGTGCATAAATTCTGTACCAGAAATATTTAACTTTTTCTTTTCATTTTTTATAGAAACTTCCAACATAGAAGCAACACTATAAAAAATCTGGTTTTTGGGATTCATTAATACTTCAAAAGCTTTTTTTGGTAATTTTTCAGAACCTTCCAAAGCCCAAAGCAAAAGATGGGTATCAAATAAAAAATCCATACAAACTCTCCTATATTCCTAAAAAGTCAGAAGTAATTTCAGAATCAACTGAATTAAATTCTTCTAAATCTGGAATAAAGATTTTTCCTTTTGCAATTCCAATTCGTGACGATATATCAACCTTAGGAACAAGACAAAGTTTCGCCACAGGATTGTTATTTTTACAAATTATGATTTCATCCTCTTCTTTGTTTTCCAACATAGAAAGTAATCTTGAAAAATTTGTTTTTGCTTCTAAAACATTAACTTGACACATACTTTTTCTCCAAATAAAACTAGTCAACCTGACTAAGTTTAATATATCACACTTTACAATATTGGTCAAGTTGACTAAGTGTATTTTTTACATAAAAAAAGCCACTCACCAGAAAAATCACTTTTTCTAGCAAGTGGCTCATTCAAACAAGTTTTAGAATCAAACTTATTTTGATAGTGCAGTTGCAACGTCAACAGCTACAGCTACTGTTGCACCAACCATTGGGTTGTTACCAATTCCTAAGAAGCCCATCATTTCTACGTGAGCTGGAACTGATGAAGAACCTGCAAATTGTGCGTCTGAGTGCATACGACCCATTGTATCTGTCATACCGTAAGAAGCTGGACCTGCAGCCATGTTATCTGGGTGAAGTGTACGACCTGTACCACCACCAGAAGCTACAGAGAAATATTTCTTACCTTTTTCAACACATTCTTTTTTGTATGTACCAGCAACTGGGTGTTGGAAACGTGTTGGGTTTGTTGAGTTACCTGTAATAGAAACGTCAACGCCTTCGTGCCACATTACTGCAACACCTTCGCGAACGTCGTCTGAACCGTAACATTTAACTTTTGCTCTTTCACCATTTGAATATGGGATTTCTTTGATTACTTTTAGTTCACCTGTGTAGTAATCAAATTGTGTTTGAACATAAGTAAATCCGTTGATACGGCTGATGATTTGAGCTGCGTCTTTTCCAAGACCGTTTAGGATACAGCGTAGTGGTTCTTTGCGAACTTTGTCTGCTTTTTGTGCAATTTTAATAGCACCTTCAGCTGCTGCAAATGATTCGTGTCCTGCTAGGAAAGCAAAACATTTTGTTTCTTCACGTAGAAGACGAGCAGCAAGATTTCCGTGGCCAAGACCAACTTTTCTGTCTTCAGCTACAGAACCTGGAATACAGAATGATTGTAGACCAATTCCGATTGCTTCAGCTGCATCTGCTGCGTTTGTGCAACCTTTTTTAAGAGCAATAGCTGCACCACAAACATAAGCCCATTTTGCGTTTTCAAAACAAATAGGTTGTGTTTCTTCTACTGTTTTATATGGATCGATACCTGCTTTGTCACAGATTTCTTTTGCTTCTTCAATTGAAGAAATGCCGTTTTCTTTTAGAGCTGCAAGAACTTTGTCGATACGGCGTTCGTAGCTTTCAAATTTAATTTCTGCCATTTTCTATTCCTCCGCCTTATTCGTGTCTTGGGTCAATTAGTTTAACAGCACCTTGTTCTGGTGTTGTGCGTCCATATTGTCCGCGTGCTTTATCCATAGCTGTAGCTGGATCATCACCTTTTTTGATGAAATCCATCATTTTACCAAAGTGGATAAATTTATAACCAATAACAGCATCGTTTTCGTCAACTGCAATTTTTTCTACATAACCTTCAGCCATTTCTAGATAGCGAGGACCTTTTGCTTTTGTAGCAAACATTGTTCCAACTTGAGAACGTAAACCTTTTCCTAAGTCTTCTAGAGAAGCACCTACAACAAGACCACCTTCAGAGAAAGCAGATTGAGTGCGTCCGTAAACGATTTGTAGGAAAAGTTCTCTCATAGCTGTGTTAATAGCATCACAAACTAAGTCTGTGTTTAGAGCTTCAAGAAGAGTTTTTCCAATTAGGATTTCAGAAGCCATAGCTGCTGAGTGTGTCATACCAGAACAACCAATTGTTTCAACAAGAGCTTCTTCAATGATTCCGTCTTTTACGTTAAGTGTTAGCTTACAAGCACCTTGTTGTGGTGCACACCAACCAATACCGTGTGTAAAACCAGAAATGTCTTTGATTTCTTTTGCCTGAACCCATTTTCCTTCTTCTGGAATTGGGGCTGGACCATGATAAGCGGCCTTAGCCAATGGACACATATGTTCCACTTCTGCCGAATAAACCATAGGGGACTCCTTCATATAAATTCTTATGTAGTGCCAAATATGACACAGAATTACGGAAAATTAACATTACATGTCTGTAATGTACTAACCTACACTATAATAAATTATAAATAAAAAATCTAGATGTATTTTTTATCTCATAAAATTTTACATTATAGATTATAAAAAAACCGCCCAAAAATGAGCGGTCATAAAAAGCAGATTGATTTTTATATCAATTCAAATCAATTATTTGTTTACCATGTCTTTTAGAGCTTTTCCAGCTTTAAATTTTGGAGTTTTTGCTGCTTTAATAGTGATTGTTTCACCAGTTTTTGGATTGCGACCTTTTCTTTCGCTACGTGTACCAACATCAAATGTACCAAAACCGATTAATTGAACTGAACCACCATTAGCAAGTTCATTAGAAACAGCTGAAATAAAAGCTTTTACTGCTGCTTCAGAATCTTTTTTTGTTAAACCTGTTTCTTTTGCGATTGCGTCTACAAGTTCTACTTTGTTCATTTTTATTCTCCTTTATAACACTTTTGTAAAGTGCTGTCTTATTACTATAACTCGAAATCCTATAGAATACTAGTATTAAATCAATTTTTTTTTAACATTTTGTACATTTTTTTTGGTGATTTATATTTTTAAAATTTAAACCACAAAAAAAGCTTCCTATCAAACTAGAAAAACTAACTTGATAAGAAGCTTTGTTAATTTCAGTTAATAACTAAAATTTATTTTGTTTCAAGACATGCAATACCAGGAAGAGTTTTTCCTTCTAGGAATTCTAGAGAAGCTCCACCACCTGTAGAAACGTGGCTCATTTGGCTTGCTAGGTTGAATTTGTTTACAGCAGCAACAGAGTCACCACCACCAACTACAGACATAGCACCTTTAGCAGTAGCTTCTGCAACTAAGCGAGCAACTTTTTCTGTTCCTTTTGCAAATGCATCAAATTCAAATACACCAACTGGACCATTCCATACAATTGATTTTGCATTAAGAATTGTGTCTGTGTAGATTTCGATTGTTTTAGGACCAACATCCATAGCCATTAAGTCAGCTGGAATGTCTGTTGAATCAATTGCAACTGGAGCTGCATCTGGACTAAATTCTGTAGCACCTACGTGGTCAACAGGAAGAATGATTTTAGCACCTTTTTCTTCTGCTTTTTTAAGCAAATCTTTTGCTGTATCAATAAAGTCATCTTCAACTAAAGATTTTCCAACATTATATCCTTGTGCTTTTAAGAATGTGTAAGCCATTCCACCACCAATTACTAGAGCAGAAGCGTTTTTCAAAAGTGATTCCAAAACAGCGATTTTTGAAGAAACTTTTGCACCACCGATGATAGCAATCATTGGTTTTTCTGGATTTGTTACCATTGGCTGAATGTATTTTACTTCTTTTTCCATTAAGAATCCGCCAACTTTTGTTTCAACGAATTTTGCAATAGAAGCAGTTGATGCTTGGTCACGGTGAGCTGTTCCGAAAGCGTCGTTTACAAAGATATCACCGTAAGAAGCAAGTTCTTTTGCCATAACATCTCTTTCAGCTGCATCTTTTGAAGTTTCTTCTTTGTGGAAACGTGTATTTTCTAGCATTGCAACGCCACCTTCTGGTAAAGCGTCGATAGCTGCTTTTTGTCCAAGAGCATCAGGAAGGAATGTAACTTCTTTTCCAAGTTTTTCTGCAAAATATTTTACAACTGGAGCCATACGGTTTTTACCGTTGATGAATTTTTCTGCATCTTCATCTGTCCAAGTTTTTCCAGCTTTTTCTGCTTTTTCCTGAGCTTTTTTAACATCTTTTTTTGGATCACCTAGGTGGCTCATTAAAACCAAAGAACGAGGTCCTTGTTCCAAAATATATTTGATTGTAGGAAGAGCTGCCATAATACGAGTATCATCTTGTACTACGCCATCTTTCATAGGTACGTTGAAGTCAACACGCATAACAATGCGTTTGCCCTTAAGATCAATGTCTTTAACTGTCTTAATCATTTAAATCTCCTATAAAGTTTAACATTTATATTGTATAAAAGTTTAGCTTTTAAAATAACTATATCAATAAAACTATAAAAAGTAAATAATTGATTTTATCTTAGTGATTGAAGCAAAGCATTTACTTCATCTTTTTTGTAAGAAGGATTTAATTCTTGCAATGTAAGTAAATATCCCTCAGCAGAATCTAAATCTCCCAATGCAGTACAAACATTTGCTACTTCGATATAAGCATCATAAAGTTTTTTATCTTGCTTAATTACGTCAATTAAAACTTGTTTTGCATTTTCATAATCCCCAGATTTTCCATAAGTTTTACCAAGATTAAACTTTGCAGTAACATTATCTGGTTCTAGGATTATGGCCTTTTGGAAATTTGAAGCAGCATTTCCATATTCTTCTTTTGCAAGATAAGCACTTCCCAAATTGTTCACAGCCTCAAAACTATTTTGATCAAGATTTACAGCAGAAACCAAAAGCATCAAAGCAGTGTCAGCATCTCCACTATCAAGATAGATTTTTCCAAGATTTATGTAAGCCTTTGCCATTTTTGAGTCAAGTTTAATAGCCTTACTATAATTTGTAATGGCAGTATCCAAATCACCACTAGCTTCCGCAATCAAAGCGTAATTGTAAACGTAAACCGCACTGGCATTTGGAGCATCGGCTGCTTTTTTTGCATAAGTCAAAGCATCAGAGAATTTTCCTTGATTATACAAAACAGTTGAAAGATTGTAGCAAGTTTGCACATCTTCAGCAGAATAAGTTAGAGCTTTTCTAAAATATTTTTCAGAATCAGCATAATTCTTTTGCAATGAATAAACAGCGGCAATTTCTCTCATAGCAGCCACATTTGTTGGGTCATAATTTAGAACTAACAAATATTCTGTAATTGACCCAGAATAATCATACTTTTTAGTATTTAGCAAACGAGCTAACTGTAAATGAGCCTTTGCATAATCATTTTTGATTGAAATTGCCTTTTTATAAGCAGTTATTGCATTATCAACTTGGTTAAGTTTTTCGTAAGTCATTCCCAAATTGTATTGAGCATTTTCAAAGTTTGGAGCAAGTTTAGCAGCTGTGGTAAAAGAACGACTTGCATCAGTGTATTTTTTACGAGAATATTGGATTTTTCCAAGTTCAAAATAGTTAATATAATTGTCATTATCGTACTGAACCGCAAGTTTTAACTCTTCTTCAGCAGTTTCATAGTCTTTGTTATCCGCAGCAATTCTTCCCTTTACGTAATGAGGAACAGCTTCTGATTTATTGTAACTCAATGCTTGATTTGCATAATTTAGCCCAGCTTCTTTTAGTGCAGTTTTATCTTGAGCATTTGTGATTGTATCACCTTCATAAGTTTCAAATATCAAACCAGCAATTTCTGAAAGTTTATCCCCGCAAAATTGCTTTTCAGAAGTAGGTAAACTATCCTTTGCAGTTTCAAAATATTTTAATGCTTCTGCAACTTCCCCCATACTAAGCTTAGTTTTTCCCATAGAAATTGCGTCATTTACTTTGTTCATTTGAGCTTGAAGTTCAGCATTTTTCTTTGCTAATTCTTCTTCATAAGCTTTTTTTGCAGCAGCTTCTTCAGCTAATTTTTTTTGACGAGCTTCTTCAGCAGCCTTTGCAGCAGCCTCTTGTTGCATTCTTAACTCTTCAGCTTTTCTTTCTTGCTCAAGTCTTTGCTGTTCAGCCTCTGCCTGTTTTTTTAACAAATCATTTACAGCTTGAGTACTTTTTGCACTTTCTTCATTGGCCTTTGCCAAATCTGACAAAGCCTTTTCCAATTCGCCATTGTTTGTATTCGCATTTTCAGCAGCCTTCTGCTCGGCGGATTCCTTGTCTTGAGCTTTTAGAGCAATTACCTTATCCATCAAATCAAGAGCATTTTCATCAGCACCATTTTTAATAAGTAAAGAGTCAAGCAAATCCATAGCTCTGTCATATTCCCCGTGAGAAATATATCGTTGAATCAAAGCCAAAGTATTTTCATATTCAAGTTGTTCAGGAGATTTTTCTTGTTCAGAAACTTCCCCCAAAACAGTTCCATCTTTTGAAACCAAAGTAGTTTGATTATTACTTCCACCAAAATTTTTTACCGCCCAATATCCACCACCACCTAACAAAAGTAGCAAAATAATAGCAATAATACTTCCCACAATCACTTTTTTCTTGCCAGAATCTTGATTTTTATCCTTTTTTTCATTTAATACATCATCATTTTTGGCAGAATTTTCAAATTGATTTTGAGATTCTTCAGAAGAAGAAATTGCTTCTTCATACTTGTTTCCATATTTCTTTGTTTCATAAATATTAGAAAACAAAGAGTTAAAATCATCATTTTTATTATCCATTTTTTACTCCCACAATAAATGTTTAAATAATAATATAATATTAAATTAGTCTAATTCTTCTTCGTATTCGTAGGTGATAACACCTTCAGAACCAGCAGAAACATTAGTTGATTCATTTTCTTTTAAAGCAGAAGCAACCTCTTCCAAAAGTTTTCGGCGGCGTTCTTCTTCTTGAGCTTTTCTTTCAGCTTCTAAAGCAGCATTTTCAGCCGCAATTCGCTCTTCTTCAGCACGTCTTGCAGCCTCTTCTTGACGACGAATCTCCTCATATTTTGCCATCTCCGCAGCAATACGAGCTTCCTCTTCCTTGATTTTTTCTTGTTCTGCTGCCAAACGTTGTTTTTCTTCCTCTTGCAAAACCAGCTCTTCTTCCAGCAAAGCAATCAATCTGAGAATCATTTCCCTTTGATCTGTGTTAGGCTCAATCTCCAAATAATGTCTATAATCAGCAATTGCGTCCTTATACTGAACCAAGTTAAAATAAGCATTTGCACGATTTAATACAGCATTTGCAAAAGTAGAATCTGCCGCCAAAGAATAAGAATAAAATTCGACAGCACGATTAAATTGCCCCAAAGAAAAAGCAGAATTTCCAGCATTATAAAAAAGTTGACGCTTATTTGTACCAGAAACCGTTGTTCCCTTCAAAAAAGTATCCAAAGATTCTTGATTTTTTCCAATTTGATAGTAGCACAATCCAAGATAATTATAAACATTAGAGTTTACATTTGGTTCAGTTAAAGCCAGACGCAAATAAGGGATTGCTTCTTCTGGATTATTTTCCTTAAACAGTTTTTCTCCAAGTAAATAATTTTCTGAAGGAAAGATAAAAAATACAAAACCTAGAAAAATTATTAAAAACATTGATTTTTTACAAAAACTTCTGTTCATTATTCGTTTTTCCCTCTTTTATCACATAAAGACTTTTAACAAAAGCAAAATATTGTGTTATAATGGAACTACCGGTAAACATTAACACAAATTATATGAGATAAAGTTACGTTTGACATAATCTCATAAAAAAGTTAATCTTTCAAGGTAGTTTTTGTTACACTAAATGTATCGGAGAACTTATGACTTCTATTCACATTATTATTATTGCTATTATTGGTTCTTGTATCGTTTTTTTATCCTATTTGGTTATTAAATCTTTTGTAACTCCAAGAAGAATAGACGGCATCCAAAAATTACTTAAACAAAAAAAATATAACTCAGCAATTAAATTAGCAAAATCAATCTCCTCAAAAGATCCAACAGATTATACAGCTCGATATTGGCTTGGCGAAGCATATCTTGCAGATGGGAAACCAGAACTTGCCCTTATGGAATTCAAATTCGTAAACCAAAACGCAATTTTTGGTGGAGATATTGCAGAAATTCCTTTTAGAAAAAACCTTGCAATGCTTTATTCAAAGTTTAACCAACAAGAAGAAGCATTTAAACAAAATATTCTATTAACAAAACTAGAACCAGGAAATGCAGAACATTTTTTCAAAGTAGGACAATATTTTGAACAAAAAGGAAAATCAGACCAAGCTCTAGGATATTATCAACAAACTCTAAAATTAAACAAAAGACACGTAAAAGCCCACGCTGCATACGGATTATTGCTATTTCGAGCAAAACAATATTCAGAGGCAAAAAAACAAATCGATATGGCAATCCAACTAAGTCCAGATACATTTTCTTCATATTATTACCTTGGGAAAATCCTAAAAGAAAACAAAGACTTTGGTGGAGCAATTGCAGCCTTTGAAAAAGCATTAAGAGACCCAGAATACAAACAAAAAGCTTTGATAGAACGAGGTTCTTGCTATATGGCGGCAAACAGCGTAGAAAAAGCAATGATAGAATACGACAGAGCCGTAAAATGTGCTCAAAACGAATCCAGTCAGGAAACCTTGTATGCAAGATACTTTTTGGCAGCCTGTTATGAAAAAACAAGAAAAATTGATTCAGCTCTAACCCAATGGGAAGCAATTTACTCAAAAAATCACAACTTCAAAGACGTTGCCGCAAAACTCGCCCAATATCGCGATTTACAAGGAAACGACTCTATGAAAGAATATCTTACATGCAATCCACAGACTTTCTGTGAGATTTGCAAAAAAGTTGCCCTTGCAGGATTTGGTCTTTCAGCAGGAAGTGTCGAACAAAAGAAATTTGGTTGTATGATGGTAGCCACAGAATCCAAAAATGAAAACTGGATGAATATGCGACAATCACCATATTTGTTAGTATTTTACCGTGAACCAGACCTTATAGAAGACGGCGTGTTACGAAAACTTCTAGAAATTGTAAAATCCAAAAATTACGTAAAAGTGATAATTGCCTCCAGTGCAGGATTTACAAGAACAGCTACAAGTTTTTCAGAAAACCGACCAATCGAGTTGATTACAAAAGAAAAACTAGAACAACTTTTGGCTAAAGCGGAAATTTAATTTTACAAAAAAAATGATATATTTAAAATTAGGTTAATTTATGAAAATTTTATTAATTTCCGACCAAGTAGATCCTCTAATTTATAGCAGCTCATTAAAAGAAAGATTCTCCGAAATTGATATGATACTATGTGCTGGAGACTTACCAATGGAATACATTGATTTTGTAATTTCCACTCTAAACAAACCAGCTTACTTCATCTTTGGAAATCACAATCTCCAAGAATTTCGATATTATCACGAAGTTGACAAATTACAATTTCACGAACAATATTCTATGAAACACGCCCACGGAGCCACTTATGCAGGATTTAAAGTCTTAAGAGAAAACGGCTTACTTATCGCAGGAGTTTCAGGTTCTATTCGCTACAACAACGGAATAAATCAATATACAGAAAAAGAAATGAAAACAAAGCTAATAAAAATGATTCCAGCTTTGATTTACAACAAAATTAGATATGGTCGATATTTAGACATATTTTTAACCCATGCTAGTCCAAAAGACATACACGATAAACCAGATCCATGTCATAAAGGATTTGAATGTTTCCGATGGTTTTTAAAAAAATTCAAACCAACCTATATGATACACGGACATATTCATCTATATGATATACAAGATATTAGAGTTTCAAAATTTGAAGAAACTACAATAATCAACGCTTATAGCCACTACGTGTTGGATACAGACAATCCACCACCACCAGATAAAAAAAGATAAACAAGATAAAAAAGGAAAATATGGGAACAGATATTTACACTCAAAGAAGTGAAGAAGATTTTTTCAAAGCAAGAAACAAAGCATTGTTCAACGATTTACAGCACTTTTTAGTTCCAGACGAATCAAAATTGCTGTCCTTCGCAGAAATCAAACAGATGCTTAAACCACAAAACGAAGTTTACAAAGGTATGGAAGCAGTTCCAGTCAAAGACATAGTTGGAAGCGAAGGTCGATACCACGATTTTGACAACCACTTTTTCCCAAGAAATATGCACCTAAAATCACGCTGGACAAGCATTGACAAAGCCCACCTTCAAAACGTCATATTACCGCCAATAGTTTTATACGAAATTGGAGGATTATACTTTGTGCGTGACGGCAACCACAGAGTATCCGTTGCAAAAGCCCAAGGTGTAGAAATGATTGATGCAGAAGTAGTAAGTCTACAAAGCGAAATCAAACTAAAATCAGGTATGTCAATTCGTCAAATCCAAAAAGCAGTTATTCATTACGAAAAAAGAGTTTTCTATAACGAAACCGCTTTTGGAGATATAACAGATTGCTGGAACATAGATTTCTCTACACCAGGACAATACGATGTATTATATCAACACATTCAAATTCATAAATATTTTATAAATCAAACACGTTCAGAAGAGATTTCCACAGAAGATGCCATACTTTCTTGGTATCATACATTGTACATACCAATCATAAACATCATAAAACGTCGACATATTTTACGAAAATTTCGACACAGAACACCAGCTGATTTATATGTTTGGATTGTAAAATATTGGGATGAATTAAAGAAAAAATTCGGCGATTCAGTATCAATGGACTCAGCGGCCAGTGAATTTACGGACAAATTTGGAGAAGGTCCAATCAAGCGTCTATGGCGAAAAATAGTCAGCAAAGGCTTAACAAAAAGAAAAAAATCTTGACGTATAACATTTTCAATGTTAAACTAAAATAACACACTTTAGAATATTTACATGGGGTTTACTTTGCCATCTGAAATAACATCTGGAATATTACTAATTTCCTTACTTCTCTGTTTTATTGTAGCTGCATTCTTATTTATGTTGCTGTTATCAACAAAACGAAAAAAATTCATAACTGTACCACTTACACAGTTTTTATCACTAATAGTAGTTTTTATCGGAACAATTTTTACAATCACTTCTGGAAGCGTTATTCCTTTAGTTGTAACACTTTTACTAGAAAACGTACTTCTTATTCCACACTATATGGGAATGAAAAACCATAGATTAGAAAGAGATAGAAGACCAAAAGAAGAAAAAGTAGAAATTGTTGAACCAGTTGTAGTTCAAGAAGAAGTTATCGAAGAAGAAACTTCCAAAGAACTTCCTGGTATGAGTTTATTAACCACAAGTCACGAATTCGTTGTTCAAGCTTCTGAAGCATTCTCAGAAGAAGCAGGACTTGCGAGATTATTAGACCAAATCAACAACGGTATCATCAAAGAAACAAAGGCAGACGGTGGAGCAATCCTACTAGTTGATGATTTTGATGATGTAATTGCAGTAAAATCCTACACAGGAGACTTCCCTCCTCCATATAAACTACCAGATGATGTTCCACACAAAATCGTGAGAGTTGAAACAAACTTCCGTTTTGCACAATTCTCATTGGATGAAAACATCTTTGGTCAAGTAGTAAAATCAGGACAAGCAGAACTTATCACCAATGGAAAAGAAGATTCTCGCTTATATGAAAATGAACCAGAAGACTTCTTGAAATTAGGTTCTTACATTATTATCCCATTAAAACTACAGGACACAGTAATTGGTGTAATTGCTTTGGCTCGTACCCACGAAAAAGAACCATTTACTGAATATGACTTCCAAGCAGCCCAAGTTTTGACAGACTTTGCTTGTGGAGCTATAAAAAGTGTTTATTCTTTCCAAGAAGTTGTAGAACACGCAGATTTAACAAGAGAAGCTGAAATTGCAGGAAAACTTCAGATTACACTACATCCAAAGTTACTTCCAAATGTTCCAGGTCTTTCTTTAGGTAGTTTTTACAACACTTCTGAAGGTGTTTGTGGTGACTACTATGATGTTCTACCTTCTCGAGTTGATCGAATATCATTTATTTTGGCCGATGTTGCAGGAAAAGGTATGACATCTCTAGTTATTATGGTAATGATTAGAGCAATTATGAGATTGATTGTAAACACAACACAATCTGCATCAACTATTCTTTCTTGGGTAAACAGAGGTATTGCACTAGAAAGTAATATTGACCACTTTGCAAGTTTAGCCTTGGTAAACTACGATTCAACCGCCAAAAAGATACAATATGCCACAGCTGGTTCTACACCGATTTTGTATTACAATTCAAAAACTGATGAAATTACACAGATTTCTAAGGTTACAGAGCCTATTGGGGTTGAAAAAAATACAACTTATACCGATAATGAATTAGAAGTAAATTCTGGTGATATTATTGTTATGTATTCTGATGGTGTTGCAGAATCAGTTAATATTGCTGGTAGACAATATTCAAAAAATAGACTAATACAAATAGTAACAGAAAACAAACATCTTTCTGGAAAAGAAATCGCAGGTCTTGTTAAGACTGATATCAAACAATTTTGTGGGTCTGTTCGTCAACACGACGATCAAACCGTACTAATTATTAAAATACAATAAGGAGAAATATATACTATGGAACTAAAGATCCGAAAAAATGGTGAAATTTACATCATTGATGTAAACGGTGAAATGGACTTGTATAATTCTTACAAATTGAAAGAACTAGTAATGAAAATGCTTGAAAAGAATGTTCACAGTTTTGTAATCAATCTAGAACAAGTAGATTACATTGACTCAAGTGGAATTGGAGCATTGATTTACATTTGTTCAACAATCAAAAAGTTTAATTTAAAACTATCTATTGCAAACATTCACGGCTCTGTAAAAAAAGTTATTGAGTTGACAAAACTTATGGGGTACTTCCCTATTGCAAATAGTGTAGAAGAAGCTTTATTGAAGATTTCTGAATAAAATTTGTACAACAGAATTTACAACAAAACTTTAAACAAGGATGTTACATTATGGAGCAAATTAAAGAACTACGATCAGACGGCAGCGACCCATTGTTCGACAAAACAAATATGCTTTTTAAGGAATTTCCTTCTGATTTTAGACAAATTAGATATTTCACATTGTTGATTGTGCAATCAGCACCATTAGAAATTAAAGAAATTAACCTATTAGAACAACAAATTAGTGAAGTAATCAAAAATGCTGTAAAACACGGTAATGAATGTGATACAAGCAAAAAAGTTAGAGTATGGTACTCATTTAGCCCTACTCATGCACACATTATCGTAGAAGACGACGGAGAAGGATTTAAAGACTTAGAAAAATGGAATGAGTTTAACCGAAAACGTCTTGATTGTTTACACACACAAAACTTTGAAGAACTATCTGAATTTGTTTCATTCCGTACACAAAAAAGTGATGATCACGACGGTGGTAACGCATTGTTTGCGGCTCTAGAATACTGGAACGGTGGATTTGTTTACAACGACAAACGAAACGGTGTTGCAATGCTAAAACGTTTCCAACAAAAACGTCATGGTGTTACAATCGACGGTGAATAATTAGAGATGACACTATAAAAAAGAGATTAAGACTGCTGTCTTAATCTCTTTTTTTGTGTTAATAATTCAAAAATGGTTGAAGAACAAAAAGTAGGTCAAAGATTTTTATAAAACTTCCCTTGACCACCACCTTATATATTAACTATCAAAATATTAAAATCTTAAAACTATTTGTTTTCAGATTTTTCCTTAGATTCCTTTTTTTGAGTTAATTTTTCCATTGCAACAGGATCATTTTTTATATTTTTAATAGCATTTAGCAAGAAAGCCATAAAGATAGAAATAAAGAAACCAGCAAAAGTTATTATTATACATAACATACCACGACTTGGACCACTTTTTTGATCAGGAACTTCTGCTGTTTGAATAATCTGGAAAACAGGTTTTTCACTAGCCATTTGTACTTTTAGCAATTCCAATTGAATCTTTAATTGAGAATAAACTTGTTCTTGAGCCTGTAACTCAGCCTTTAGAATAGAAGTATCCAACATAATTGAAGGAATACTAGATGCAGAACCATAACTTACAGAAGACTCAAGAGATTGTATCTTTTTTTGTAAATTCAACATTTCTTGATACGAATTTTCAATATTTTCTTCAAGATTCTGTTTCTCTAAAATATTTTTATCGATACCAAGACTTAAGAACATATTTTCCATAAGACCAACAGCATAGTTCACTACTTCTGATGCGAAAACGGGGTCAATATCTGTAAAAGAAATTGAAAACACACCACTTTCATCATCAAAACTCGCAACAAGCTTTTCTTTTAATGCTTTTCTAGTTTCTGCTTTAGGATGTTTTTCAATTTTGTATCTTTCAACTAAATTAAATTTTTCGATAATAGGATCTAAAAAAGTATTTGTACCAGCAAAATATATTGCTAGGCCACTATTACTTGTACCTCCAGCAGAAACACCTGCCATACTTGCCAAAGCCTCAAGCCCACTACCTGAAAGCATAGAATTCAATGAACCACTGGAAGAGTCAGAATTATTTATAAGCATAAGAGCATATGGTGTATATTCATTTGGTAAAATAGATTCTTCTGGAGGTTGAACAAGACTTATTATAGAAATTGTCAATGCTAACACAACAGATAAACAAGTAACGATAATAATCATCCATTTATAACGTAATAAAACAGCAAATAAATCAATTAAAGAGATTTCCTCATCTTGATTTTGAATTTGTTCTTCCATACTAATTTTTATCCTCGTTTTGTTTTTTTAGGTTGCAATCCTGTAGACAACCTTTTTGTAACTGATTAAAATATCTGTTCACATAATGAACAAAAATAAATAAACAAATTACAACAAAGTAAGCCGCAGATATAAAAGCAGTTCCTACTCTCCTACCTGTATACATACTGAAAACAATCATAGCACCTATAAAAGTTTGAATAGTTAGTATACAAATTAATATTGTAGTTTTTGTAAAACCTATATTTAGTAATTTATGATGTAAATGAGCTTTGTCTGGAGAAAAAATCCCTTTCTTGTCTCTAATACGACGAATAATAGCTGCTACTACATCGATAGTTGGTATTGAAGAAATCAACAAACAAATTAACACTTGGTTATAGTCATAAGTTGTATCTAAAGGATTTAAAACTGGAATAACAGCAATAATAAAACCTAGAGAAGTACTTCCCCCATCCCCCAAAAAGATTTTTGCATTAGGTTTATTCCAAACCATAAAACCTGCAATACTAGCAGCCAATAAAAATAACATTGGATAATATGACCAGTTTTTTACAAAACCACAAATTGCAAATGTTAAAACTGAAATTAAAGATAAACCACTACATAACCAATCAATGCCATCAATCAAATTATAAGCATTTACACATAATATAATCCAAAAGAAAATAGCAAAACGCCCCATTTCAAAAGGCAAATTCAAATTTAAAAAGTGTTTAAAATAAAACGGACTTAAGGCGATAATCAAAGCAGAAGCAATCTGTAAACAAAATTTTATTTTTGCATCTAGACTAAAATAATCATCCAAAATACCAGTAATAAAAATGATAAAAAACGCTAAAATAACCTGCCAATATTCCATACAATTAAAGTATGGAGTATAAAAATCATATAAAACTACAAACAAAATAAAAGCAACAAAAACAGCGATTCCACCGAAACGAGGAATATTTCCAGTATGGATTTTTCGTTCATCAATTTCATCAAAGATTTTTTTCTTGTTACAAAACTTAATAATTAGTGGACATAGTCCGCAACTCAATAAAAAAGCTAACACAGAATATACAATTAACATTGAACATACCCCCCCCCCCCCACGAATTTTTGGTACAGTACTATAATACTATTATATCACAAAAAAACGAGAAATGTAAACATAAACGAAGGTAAAGTGTAATTTTTATAGAATTATTCTAATCTTCCTTTATCAAACAAATCACTTTTCAAAAATACAGACAAACTTTCTTGCCATTGAGGAAGACTAATTCCCAAAGCTTTTTGAATTTTATCTTTGCTTAAAACTGAATATGCTGGGCGTTTTGCAGGAGTTGGATATTCTTCTGTAGTACAAGAATTTACAACGCAATCTTTATTTTGAAGATAACCGGCATCAATTCCTTGATTTTTAATTTCTTTTGTAAAATCCCACCAAGTTGTTTCACCTAAATCTGTAACATGATAAATTCCATAAGGAATAGGATTTTCTTTTGAGATGATTTTTAGAATTACGGGGGCTAAGTCCCCAGCAAAAGTTGGAGTTCCTTTTTGGTCAGCAACAACTTTTACAGCTGTATTTTTATTTATAGCACGAAGCATTGTGTAAACAAAGTTTTTTCCTGCCCAACCGTAAAGCCAAGCAGTTCTTAAGATATATCTGCAATGTATTTCAAATATTCGCCGTATTCGGTTTTGTAGCCGCTAGCTAAGTTCAAAAGTTGATCTTTTGTAAGCCAACCATTTCTGTATGAAATTTCTTCTATACAAGAAACATACATACCTTGACGCTTTTGAATTGTGGCGATAAAGTTACTTGCTTCTTGCATTCCGTCATAAGTTCCTGTATCTAACCATGCTAAACCACGACCAAGAGGTTCTACAGAAAGTTCCCCTCGTTTTAGGTATTCATTGTTTATTGATGTGATTTCTATTTCCCCACGACTTGACGGTTTTACGTTTGCAGCAATATTTACAACTTCATTTGAATAAAAATAAAGCCCCGGAACAGCATAATTTGATTTTGGATTTGCAGGTTTTTCTTCAATTCCCAAAACTTTTCCAGATTTATCAAATTCTACAACACCGTAAGCTGTTGGGTCTTTTACAATATATCCAAAAATCACGCTTTCATTTTTTTCTTCTACAGTTTGTCGGGCTCGTTTTAATACAGCAGAAAACCCACGACCATAGAAAATATTATCACCTAAAACAAGAGCAACAGAGTCTGAACCAATAAAATCTTTTCCAATTATAAATGCATCTGCAAGGCCACGAGGTTGTTCTTGAATAGCATATTCAAATTTCATTCCAAGCCATTCCCCATCCCCAAAAAGTTCTTTAAAACAAGAAATGTCCCGAGGAGTAGAAATAATCAAAACTTCACGAATTCCTGCCAACATCAAAACAGAAAGAGGATAATAAATCATAGGTTTATCATAAAGAGGCAAAATCTGTTTTGAAACAGCCTTTGTAATAGGATAAAGACGAGTACCGCTTCCACCAGCTAAAATAATACCTTTCATTTGCTTATCTTCCTTGGTCTGTGTAGTTTTTTGAAATCCAGTTTTTATAGTCGCCTGATAAAATGTGATTTATCCATTCTGGATTATTCAAGTACCATTTTACTGTGGCGAGTAGGCCTTGTTCGAATGTCATTTTGCGTTGCCAACCAAGTTCGTTTTTGATTTTTGTACAGTCGATAGCGTAGCGTTTGTCGTGGCCAGGACGATCTTTTACGTAAGTAATTGTTTTTTCAACATCTTCAGCTGATTTTCCAGTTTCAGCAGCTGTAAGTTCAATTACTTTGTGAAGAAGTTTGATGTTTTGCCATTCGTTTTCGCCACCGATATTGTATTTTTCACCAGTTTTTCCGTTTTTAACGATGAGCCAAACTGCACGGTTGTGATCTTCTACATAAATCCAGTCGCGAATGTTATCACCTTTTCCGTATACTGGAAGATTTTTTCCATCACGAATGTTTGAAATCATCAATGGAAGCAATTTTTCTGGGAATTGATATGGACCGTAGTTGTTTGTACAGTTTGAAAGTGTGATTGGAAGTCCGTATGTGTGGAAATATGCCATTACAACGTGGTCTGAACTTGCTTTACTTGAAGAATATGGAGAGCGAGGATCATAAGGAGTTGTTTCTAAGAAGTAGCCTGTTTCCCCAAGGGAACCGTAAACTTCGTCTGTAGAAATGTGATGGAACAAAACATCATCACGAATTGTGCCGTCTTCTTTTTTCCAGTAGTTGCGGGCAACGTCAAGCAAAGTGAAAGTTCCCATAACGTTTGTTTTCATAAAAGCTTCTGGACCTAAGATTGAACGGTCTACGTGACTTTCTGCTGCAAAGTGAATTACAGTGTCAATGTCATATTGTTTAAAAATGCGTTCAATTTGTTCACGGTCGCAAATATCAACTTTTTCAAAAAAGTAGCGTGAACCACCATATTGTTTTTCTATATCAGCAAGGCTTTCTAAGTTTCCTGCGTAAGTAAGACAGTCAACATTTACAATTTTGCCTTGGAAGTTTGCGTCATTAAAAAGATTTCCTTCTGCGGTGGAAAGCCCAAAAAGATAGTGAATAAAGTTTGAGCCAATAAAACCAGCTCCACCAGTAATAAGAATGTTGTTTAATTTACGTGCCATGAAAACTCTCCTAGAGGGGATGATGTAAGTTGTAATAATTCTCATACATCTTACATCAAATTTTCAGTATAATTTAAGTAAGTTTACTATTTTGTAATACAAATTTAGTATTAAATACTAAAATTTGTATTTATTTTGTACTTGTTTTGTAATACGAATTGTACAAGGATTCACTATTTTTGTCAATTTTGGGTATTTTTATGTTTTTTTTATTTTGTAATATATAAAAAATTTAGATTCTTAATTTTAACGAAAAACTAATCATAACTTAATGATAAAATCACACAATCTTAATTTTTTTCTAACAAATATTTGGTTAAATCAAGGCATATAAAAAAAATGAGGGGTGTAAAAAAATGTTTATTCAAAATTATGAAGATTACTTTGAAATTTATCAAGGATTTAATGATGTAAAAGAGGTTGCTGATTATATTGATGATGTTTTGAAGTTACGTCGTTATTTTTTTAATAGCGATTTTATCTCAATGCGAAAACACATTAATCAAATCTGTACAAAATACTCTTGGCAGTTTTATATTTGGAATTATTTTAATCGAATTATGCCTAGGAATTATACAGAAGAATTCATTAATGCAAATCAGTTTTTATTGAGTATTGGAGGATTTTTAATTGTAAAAAATGTAGCAAATTACAAAAAAAGACTATCCAAAGAGCAAAGTAAGCAAATCGAATTGTTAGCTGAAAAGTATAAGCAGAATTAATTTTGAATCAATAAAACCTATTCACTTTTAAACATAAAAAAGCTGTACAACAATGTGTTATACAGCTTTAATTTAATTTTAATAAATAACGAAAATTAGGCATTTCGGGATTTTCGACCCTGTAAAATTTTCTAGATTGCCTTTTTTGTGTTAGAGTTTTGAAAAATTACAAGAATAATAATTTAAGGAATTTATAACATTATCAATTATTTTATTAGTTTTATTTGTGGTTTTAAAATCCGTTACTAATTCTTTTATTGATTGCATATTAAATTTTTCATCGATTAATTCTGTTCCGGCATTAATTCCAACATCAGATGCAACATTTAATAGAACATTCATAGAATCTAATCCTGGAATTAAGGTTTTTAATGTGTTTCCAATAAGATACTTTCCTACTTTAAAAACATTAGAAATGTTTTGACGATTTTTATAGATTTTCAACGCATCTTTTCTTGAAATCTTCTTTTCTTTTTCGATATTACTAACTTCAATTAGTATTTCAAAAACATCATTCCATGTTACTTGTGTTTTAACATTTCCCTGTTTAGAAATATTTAAGTGTGATAAATGTGAGGGATTTAATTTTTTTATGGTTGATGAATCTGTTATTGTTTTGAATTTTGTTGAAATATCAGAGCCTTCGTCATCATTTACAGCTGATGCTATTGCTAAATTATATGAACAATCAATTAAATTACGCATGTAATGAATTATTTCTTTACTGTAATATTTTTGCATTCGTTTTAAAAAATCATAAAACACAGAACGTCTATATGATTTTATGGTTTTTCCTTCATTATCTATTTTAAAATCAGTTAATAAAGAAATGAATTCCTCATCTTGAACCTCTTCTGCCATTTCGATAAAAAGCTCATTCATATTTTGTGTAAATCGCTTGGTGGTTTTTATTTCTTTTTGTGCAAGTATATCTATTATTTGAAAATTGTCATAAACAGTTTCCATATACTCTGCTTGTTCGTTTGTTAATCCATCCACATGAAAATTGGTATAGTGGTTATTAACATTTTCAAGTATTTTGTTTGTATTTTCTTTCTTTCTGAAGTTTCTAAATTAGACAAAAAAGGAAAAATAGAATATTCATATAAGGAATTGTCATTAGTAACGCCTTCAGCCAAGGTTTTTACAAAGTGATTTCGTAATGAATATTCACCAGGAAAAAGATTTATTGTAATAAATCCATTTTTTATAAGTTTTATAAAAATGTCTTGATTTGAATAAGTAATATTAAAAATACTTGTTGAATCAATACATTGTGAAGGCGTTAAACAAGGCTTATATCCAGTTAATAGCAAATTAAATAAATAAGTTTCAGAAAACAGTGCATTTTGAAGTGAGCCCATCTCTCCATTTAGTTCAATTTGAGTTTTTACAGAATCAAAGCAATCAACATACATTTTTGAAAAATCCTTTAGCAATGGCTTTTGTTATGGCTTGTAATGTAAAGCCATCTTGAATTTTTTCTTTATTTATTAATTCTAATAACTCTTTAATTGAACATAATTTATATGCTTGTATGTTTTCTTCTTTTTGTAATTCTCTTATTTTATCGATTTTAGCAATAAAGAAATATACATCCCCGGTTCCCCAAGCTGTATCTGCAACACAAGTTCCTAAAGAATTAATTGTTATTATATTTGCGCCTATTTCTTCTTTGATTTCACAAATTGCATTTTCTTCTGGACTTAAATTAGGCTCAGAACATCCTCGTGGCAATTCTAATTCATTTCTCATTGTACCTTGCCGAAACACGTCTAATAATACAATTTTATCGTTTAAGACAGGAACTACCACAACACCTGCAAAAGGTCTATTATTCCATACATTTTTATGTGATATTCGTGTGTAATTATCAAGTGTTTCTATCTTATACCAAGGGGTTTCAAAATGAATCATAATTATATTTTAACAAGTATTATTGAAAAAATCTATTGTGCTGTAATGAAAAAGAAATCTTACTTAATAAAACCAGATTAGACTGCTTTATTTACAGATAATGAATAGTTCTTAGTTACAAATACTTTTATAATTTTGCAATTTTTTATTACATTCTAAAAAATTATTGAAATCCTGAATAAAATCACGTGATGTCTTAAAAATTGCTCTTCTGTCATAACAAACATCTCCTGCACAAGGAATATGCTAACATAGTAAAGTTTTTTTTGTTAGAAGCCTATTATCAAATTGTTAGATTTTCTCCCTATGCTGCCCAAAGCCACATAGGGAGAAAATCATTTTACACTACTGTGATTGGAATATCGTGAACTAGAGTTCGGACGGATTTGTTGATTCGGCAACCGCGTCCTGAAGCTGTTTTTATCACTAGAAAGTAGGTTTGGCCAGAAATTAGATTATCTTTTAAAATTACTTCTAGGTAGGATGATGTATTCTTAAAGAAGTTTTCTGAACTGATTCTAACCCAGTTGGATTCTGATTTATCATGATTTCCCTCAGCATCCATTGGTGCAAAATATAGCCCTACTTCCTCGTCTTCTCCAGCAATTTTTAATCTTCGCCCTCGGATTCGAATTGGCATATTTAAGCTCACTGTATAATCTGTTTTGTGGGTAGAAAGATCTTCTATGCTTAAAATTACTGGCAAAGTTTCTTCGATTTGAGCCATTCCAATTTCTGCCTTACTTATAGCTTGAAGTGCTTCTTGGGAAGGTGAAAATCCTAAGGTTAAATCTGGAATTTCAGACAAATCGGGATTTAGGTTATCAATATTTCCTTGGGCACTTGGATACAAAGTACCAAGTTCTAAAAGATTTATAGAAATCCCCTGCTCTAGTAATTCTAATATTGCATTTTTGAAAAGCATTGCTGAAGCCACTAAAGATGCTTCATCAAACAACTTTGTTTTATTTAGGACTTTCGCAATTACGTTATTCATTCCGGCTGTTGTTCTTTGAACTTTTGCGTAGGAAGAAGTGCTATCTTGTTTTAGATAATTTTTATGGACTGTTACATTAACAGAGCCCTTTAGATTTGAAATATTGGAAGTATTCATTTTTATACCTCATAAATAAATATAGATTTTGCTTGAACAAACGGTTATTTACGTGGTATATTGTTTTTTAGATTAGTAGCAACCACGTGTTGTTCGAAAGCCTTTGAGTTTATTGGCGTAAACTTAAAGGCTTATTTTTTTATCCAAAAAAAGCAACGCAATTTTTGATAAAAGTTTTTAACGTCTATTTGTACCGTATTTATCAAATAGACTGATATTAAATATTTTCATTTTTAGGAAACCTCTCTTAATTCAAGTTTTTTTTCTATAATTGCTAATGCATATTTTGCAAAAATATTCGCTTCTTTTTCGTTTTTTTTGTTAAGTTTTTTGTGGTCAAGCATTATATGGCCAATTTCTCTCATTATTGTAAATCTAATTTTTTCGTCTGGCATTAAATCATTGTAAAATATTTTGTACTGTCTGTTTTCTTTGTCTAAAATTGTAAATCCATCATTTGATAAAAAGCTTAAAAGTTCTGATTCGATATTTGAATATTTGATTAAATTAATTTGTAATTTCTGGCATAATTTGAAGACGTCTACTGGTATTTCTGCAAAATCTAGGTCTTCATACATTTCATCTACAATTCTTTCTATTTGTTCATAACGCATCTATCCTCCTAAAAAAAGTTTATGAGAAAGTTTCAACTTTCGATTAAACTTTTTTACACTGTTTTGTAACGCAGTGAAAAACAGCATTTTATATGAAAGTTTGCAACGCAAACTTTAGGGATAAACACTTCGACGCTATTTTAGGAGAAGTGTTTATCTATCCTCCTTGCAAAAGTAATTTTAAAAATCGTTGCTTTTGCTCAAAACTAACTTGATTAATATTTTTTGCCAAAAGCTTATAGCAATTTTCTATTTCATTTTCTGATATGTTGTTTTTCTCTGATTTTGAACCTGACAACAAAAAATCAGTTGTTGTACCTAAAGCATTGGCAATATTTAGCAAAATCGCTCCTCTTGGGGAACGATCTCCATTAATATAATGAGAAATAGCAGCTTCGGTTACACCTGCTTTTTGAGCCAACTCCTTTTGACTAACTCCTCGTTCTGCAATGAGCATTCGGAGTTTTTCTCCCATTAAGTTTGTCATTTTCGCATCCTCTCTGATTTAAATATAACTCTCAATTATCAAATCGTCAAGTAAAATTATCAAAATGTTAAGTAATTTCCGCTATAAAAATTTATATAAATTCACTCTTCAACAAACGTTAATATGTTGATTGTACTCTTGTTACCATGAGTTACATTCCTTAGTTACCATATGTAACGTGTAGTATATTACCTTAGGTAACAAGAGAAATTGTCAAATGTTGTGGATTGAAGTTTGAACCTTAAATTATTTAGGCCGCGATTGGCGTAATACTTTTATCAAAATTAACAAAATTATAAATTATCAAATATTCTTTTTCCAATTTTTAGTTATACAACTTCCATCAAGGATTCAACGGTGCAATTTAATGCCTTAGCAAGTTTTACAACAGTTTCAGCTTTGGCGGCATTTATATTCTTTTGATTTTGTTCATATTGCTGGATTGTTCTTATGGGGATATCTGAAATTTCAGCTAATTCACTTTGAGATAAACCTGCATTAAGACGAAGTGCTTTTAAATTTGTTTTATTCTTTCGCTTATTATACAGTTCTATCATCTTATCACAAAATTGGGATACATCCATTTCATGATATGGAGAATACATTGCCAGAATTTCAGAAATTGGAATATAGTTATTAATCTCCCCAAATGAAAGATTGGTATACCATTGAAAATATGCCAATGCCCAACCACACCAGTATTCAGGAGTTCTATCTGCAGCAGGCCGATATTTTAAAGCTAATGATTCATCTTTCATAACTTCTAAGGCAAGTTCTACACCTGATTTTCCTACAATAACGGTTGATTCTCCCCGTTCAAATTGAGAACAGATTTTTGACTGCAAAAACTTCTGAAAAAATAGAGATAAATCTTCATCAAGATCATAAACAACATAATCGAACATTGAGGCAAGATTATTTTGAGCTTTTGAAAGATAATTCTTATCGTAAGCGTGGATCATCAGCTTTTATCTCCTCATCAAGAATCTGAACAATATACAAGTCTCCACGCTGACGTTTGTTTTTTTCTGCATCAAAATATTGTCTTCGGGCAACCTTATCTCGTAATTCCTTTTTAGAAAACCAAAGAGATGCTTCAGCAATTTCATATCCTTTATAGTAAATTGCATCAAAAGCCTTCTTACTCTTTAAGACAAACTGAGTCCCAAGGTTTCCAAGTTTCATAGCATTTCCTAGCTGCCGAATAGAAATTGCTCCATTTATAAAATCTTGAGCAAATGAAAAATAACTATCATCTGCTCGGTATCCGGTAATAATGTCACAATCTTTATAAGGTACAGTAAAGTTTTTTAAAAGATATTCTTTTGCTTCCTGTGCAAGAGAATTGGTTATATCAAAAATACGATTTTCTAAAAGAACCTTAAGCCAGTGAAGAATTGTATATTCGCTACTGTTCAAATCAAGTAATGAAAGACCTTCTGTTTCTATTTCATAAATATTTGCAAAACCATCATTATCTTTAGATACACCCCACTCTTTTGCCATATCTAAAACTTCAGTACAGTAAAATCCGACCCCATAATCGTTATATTTTTTACCAAATCCAAAAAGAGGTTTTTCAATAATTTTATTTGAACCATGATAGATAGTTTTTATCATGACTATATTATACTCCTTTAGGAGTATAATATCAAGAAAAAAAATGTATTTCCTACCTCGTATTAGCGTCAAGAGAAAACAATCACAAAGAGGGTTGTTCGAATATTGTTTTTACAAGCAACAAACAGCCCGTTTCCTGACGGCAGAATTTCACCGAGGAAGAAACTCTGCTTTGTGCATTGGACAGAATCTTCGATGATTCATTGATTTTTAACTTCAATGGTGACAGCCACAGAGGATTGAAACGTGAAGTTATTTCACTCACTACTAAAAAAATAAAGGCTGCTCCTGTAATGGAACAGCCTGAATTACTCTAAAAAGGAGGTCTGATTCGGGTAGTTTTTGTTCTTTTCGTTTGTCAATTGGATTTTTTCGCCCTACTCTATCAAAGATACTTATACATATTAGGATATTCTTCATCTATTTTGTTTTTCTTAACAAACGCTTTAATCCTATCCTTATGCTCTTCATAAATTTTATTATCATTCTGAATAATATGTCCTATTTCTAAATAACTTAGCATCTTATCGTCAAAAAAAATATTATTTATTTCAATAAGGTTTGGTTCATATGTTTCCTTTGCTATTTCTCATAACTCTCTAAAAAAATATTTTTAAATATTTTCTTTCTTTTTATTAATGAGCCTCAATATCGGTTTTTCAATAAAGTGACTTCTAAATAAATCTATAATTGAGCAACAAATAAATGTTGAAACTACAGTAAATAACATATAAAAAATCAAGTATTTTGACTCAATAAATTTATCAATAGAAAAAATTTCATGCCATAAAACACCTTTTAAAAATGGGTTTTCATGAATAAGGTAAACACCAAATGTTGAACTAGCAAATAAATTGATTAATTTATTATTTTTTATTTGAAGATTTTTGAAAAAACAGAAAACAAAAATCGAACATATTAGAATTGGAAATCGAGTTAAAGCAAAAGGATAGGAAAAAAATCGGATAAATTCCCTATTAATAAAAGATAATTTGTCATTTAACCATATGATTAAAATAATCCATAAGATGAAAATAATAGAAAGCACTAAACTTAAAAGCAAATTGACTTTCTGATTTTTTAAGATTTTTGGATCATAAATCTTAATATAGTTAGCAATAAAGTAAGCAAGAATAAAATAAAAAAGATTATTTGACTCAAAAATTCCCTGTCCTGGAATCATATATAACACTGTGCCAACAATACCCATTAAAAGAATTAATTTTTTATGACTATTTTGGTCAAGAATTCTTAAAAACTCATTTAAAAATGGGGTAAACATATAAAACAGAAGATAAGCAGAAGCGAACCAATTATTTCCTAAAAGAGTTGGCAATAAAGACTGAAATAAATCTTTAGTAGAAAATACTCTTTTTAAAATAATCAAATCAGTATCGGCATTATAAAAACCTAAACTATTTACATTTCCAGTAATTATTGATAGTTTAAAAATATAAAAAACAATTCCAATAACTACTGATATTGTAAAAATTTGAAACCAAAGTTTAAATACTTTTCTCCATGAAAAACGAGAATTAGAAACAAAATAACCAGAAACGAAAATGAACAAATAATTCCCTAAATTTCCTGTCCAAACATAAAACGCTTTAGAAATAACCAAATTAAAATCAATCGCATGATTCAATTCAAGATATATAGAATTACATAAGTGATTCCATATAATAATAAACATCGCAAAAATGCGTAATAATTCAAAATTTGATTTTCTATCTAATTTTATATTCAAATTTTTCTCCTAATAGTTTATTATTCAGAATTTCACAACCTTTTTATTCACAACTAAAAGTATGACCTTTTAAAGCTGTAAGAAAAGAATTAGCAAAAGAACAGATAATCTCATACACTCGATAAAAAATACAGATATCAAGCAAAAAGCCTTGATTCGCCTTTATTTCTGTTCCTAAAATATTATAGAACCGACATTAAACCATGAGTCTGGAATTGTCAATAATAGTGCAGTCCTAAAACACCTAAAATTTATTCTATGCAGCGGCTTTTAATTCGCCGGCTACAACTTTTTCCCTATAGACTACAGGGGGGATAGCCACCTTCATTGAAAGTACAGATTCTTGTCCTATTGTAATACTGAACAAATCTCCAGACTTCCGTTTTTACTTCTTCCATGGTCATTTTCATTGTGTCCAGCTGATAAAGTTTTTCTTTTTTCAGCGTTGCAAAGAAACTTTCCATGCGGCTGGTGTCGTAACATTTGCCTACATCACTCATGCTTTGAATAGCATGCATTTTTCCAAGTTCAATTTTGAACTTCAAGCTTGTGTACTGGCTTCCTGCATCGCTGTGAAAAAGAAATCCTGATTTTGGTTTTCGAAGTTTATATGCTTCTTTTGCTGCTTTAATGCATAATTCCTTTTTCAGGTTATCGTCCATTGCCAGACTAATTATTTCGCCTCCAAAACAGTCCATTACAGGAGCAATATAAAGTTTGCCGTCTCTGCATGATGAACAGTTATCATAAAAGTGCAGTGCTAAAGTTTTCTTTATTTTGGTTCTTTATTAGTTCCAATGCTTGTGATAAACTTAAGTTGTCACTATTATTTTCATTCATTTGCTCCTATTTTTTATGCATTATTGGCTAGCACTATTGTAGAACCTTTTGAATTATTATAATAGTGGCTTTTTCTTTTTGACTTTTTTTGGTGATTTTCGCCTGACTCTCTAATGGTTATTTTTGATTGATGCTAACAAAATGTATGATATAATTCCCCTTCTCTTTTTTTTATCTCATCCGCAACTAATTTCACATCCTGAATTTTTCCTTTTGCGGAAATCAAAAGCGAATCATCTGAGTCTACAATAACAACGTTATCCAACCCGATTGTGGCAATTGTGCGTTTTCCGCCACGAATGTATGATGATGTTGTGTCAAAAGAAATTACGTCGCCTTTGATTACGTTTAAGTTTTCGTCCTTTTTGCTAATGTTATACAAGGCAGACCAAGAACCAACATCGTCCCAACCTGCGTTTAGTTTTACAACTTTTCCTTTTGATGTTTTTTCCATTACTGCGTAATCAATTGAATCACCTTTTATTTGACCAAAAAATTCGGCATTTAAGCGAATAAAGTCTGATTCCACTTGGGCATTTTCAAACGAAGCAATTGAAAGTTCTGCCATTTGTGGATTGTGAAGTTTTAATTCTTCAATAAAAGTTTTTGCTTTAAAAACAAACATTCCGCTGTTCCAAGAATATTCCCCACTTGCAAGATATTCTTGAGCGTTTTCTAAGCATGGTTTTTCTACAAATTTTTCTAAAGTAAAAACTTCCTTTTCTTCTGCACCGCCTTTTACATAACCGTATCCTGTTGCAGGATAAGTTGGAACAATTCCAAAAGTTACAAGATTATCATTTAAGGCACTTTCTGCCGCAAGTTTTACCGCTTTTTGAAAGGCTTTTACATCTGCAATAACGTGATCGCTTGGAAGAACTACAACAACAGCGTTTTCATCTTGCTTCATTGCAGCACAACATCCTGCAGCAATTGCCGGTGCTGTATTTTTTGCCATTGGTTCCAAAAGGATTGTTGGCTTTTTAGATGAAACTTCCCCAATTTGCTGAGCAACCATAAATCTATGACTTTCACCACAAGAAATAATTGGATTCCCTGTTTCTAATCCTTCTAACCGAAGCAAAGTTTCTTGAATCATTGTTTTGTCTGAAGTCAATTTTAAAAATTGCTTTGGATGGTCGCCCCAAGAAAGTGGCCAAAGTCTTGTCCCAGCTCCGCCAGAAAGAATTAGTGGAATTAATGTCATAAAGTCGCTCCTGTTGTTTAATCCCGTGTAAACAAATCCCGTGTATAAACCTTTTCAGAAACATCTTTTAATTCTTCAGCTACGCGATTACAAATAATAACATCAGACAGCTTCTTAAAACTTTCTAAAGTAGAAATCACTTTAGAATTAAAAAAAGACTCCTCTTTTAATGCTGGCTCATAAATCACAACTTCAATTCCTTTTGCTTTTATGCGTTTCATTATTCCTTGAATTGCACTTTGGCGAAAGTTATCACTTCCTTCTTTCATTGTAAGTCTATAAATTCCAACAGTTTTTGGTTTTCGTGCAAAAATCATCTCAGCAATATGGTCTTTACGAGTAGTATTTGAATCAACAATTGCAGTAATTAAGTTTTCTGGAACATCTTGATAATTTGCTTTTAATTGTTTTGTATCTTTAGGAAGACAATATCCACCGTACCCAAAAGATGGATTATTATAAAAATCTCCAATACGTGGGTCTAAACAAACACCTCGAATTATTTGCTTTGTATCAAGACCTCGAATTTCAGCATAAGTATCAAGTTCGTTAAAATAAGCAACACGTAAAGCAAGATAAGTATTAGCAAAAAGCTTAATTGCTTCTGCTTCTGTACAATGAGGATGTAAAACTTCTATATCTTTTTTTATGGCTCCTTGTTTTAATAAAGAAGCAAACACTTCTGCTTTTTCTTTTAATTCTGGCGTATCTTTTGGATAACTTACAACAATTCTTGATGGATACAAATTGTCATATAAAGCATGTCCTTCACGTAAAAACTCAGGAGAAAACAAAATATTTTTACAATCTAATTCTTTTCGAATACGTTCTGTAAATCCAACTGGAATTGTAGATTTTATTACAATAATTGCCTTGGGATTTACTTCTTTTACAATTTTAATAACAGCTTCTACACTTGATGTATCAAAATAATTCTTTTCTGTATCATAATTTGTAGGTGTTGAAATTATTACAAAATCAGCATCTTTATATGCAAGAACAGAATCTGTAGTTGCAGTTAGATTTAGCAGTTTGGATGAAAGATATTCTGAAATTTCTTTATCAACAATTGGAGATTTTTTGTTATTTATTAAATCAACTTTCTCTTGAATTATATCTACTGCATATACTTGATTATTTTGTGCAAGTAAAATCGCATTTGATAAACCTACATATCCTGTTCCTGCTACAGCTATTTTCATAAGTTATCTTCAACTCCCCTAAATTCAATATTATTTGTAGAAATCTTTGTACCATTCTACAAATTTTCTTAGTCCTTCATCTAAAGATGTAGAAGGTTTAAAACCAAAATCATTTTGTAAATCGGTTACATCAGCATATGTTTGATATACATCACCTGGTTGCATAGGAAGCAAATCTTTTTTTGCAGGTTCTGTTATTACTCCATAATGCAATAACCACTTTTCAAGGGTTTCTACAAAATACATTAATGATTCAGGACTATTATTTCCAATATTATATATCTTATAAGGAGCTCCATCTTCTGTTTCCTTTGGGCTTCTTTGCATTACATTAATAATACCACGAACGATATCATCAATGTAAGTAAAATCTCTGTACATATCCCCGAAATTATATATTTGAATAGGTTCTCCTCTTACTAATTTATTTGTAAACTTAAAATATGCCATATCAGGCCTACCCATTGGACCATAAACTGTAAAAAATCTTAAACCTGTAGATGGTATTTTATATAATTTTGAATATGCGTGAGCCATTAATTCATTAGATTTTTTTGTTGCAGCATATAAACTTACAGGATTATCAACTTTATCCTCTGTACTATATGGAACTTTCTTATTAGATCCATAAACACTAGAAGAAGATGCATAAACCAAATGTTCAACTTCATTCCATCTACAAGCTTCCAAAATATTAAAAAAACCAATAAGATTAGAACTGATATATGCTTCAGGATTATCTATTGAGTATCGCACCCCTGCTTGTGCTGCTAAATTAACAACAATGGATGGCTTATAATTTGCAAAGACATCATCTACAACTTTTTTATTAGCAATATCTCCCTTGATAAAAATAAAATCCTTATCCAACTTTGATAACATTTCTAATCTGTTTTCTTTTAGAGAGATATCATAATAATCTGTAACACAATCGAGACCAACAATTTTTACATTATCAATACTCTCTAAAATAGCTTTAGCTAAATAACTACCAATAAATCCGGCAACTCCAGTAATTAAGATTGTTTTCTTTTCAAGTAAAATATCAGACACAAGCCCCATCCTTTATTGTGTATTGTAAAATAAACACAAATATTTTACAATACACAATAAAATTTATCTTTAATTTCGAATATTTATTTATCAAACAGTCTATATATTGTTAGATGCTTTTCTATAACATTTTCAATGGAAAAATTATCCTCTGCATATTTTCGAGCATTTTTCCCCATTTCTTGTCGCAATTTATCGTCATTTACTAGCAATTCAATTTTTTCAGCTAATAATATGGAATCTTTTGGAGGAATAATAAAACCATTATATCCATCTACAACAGTATCACGACATCCTACCCAATCTGTAGTAATTACAGGTAATCCAATCGCCTCAGCATCAATATTAGATTTTGGTAATCCTTCCATATAAAACGATGGAAAAATCATAATATGACAATTATGAAGAATGTCTTTGATATTTTTTTGAAATCCTAACCATTTAACATATGCCCCATCACAATAAGATTCTATTTGTTCTTTCTTTAATGCTTTAGGATTTGCATCTAAATCGCCACATAAAATAAACTGAATCTTATCTTTATATTTTTCTTTTAAAATTTTTGCTGCTTCAAAGATAACTAAAACACCTTTGTCTTCCACCATCCGACCTGTAAATACACATTTAATTTTAGAGCAATCTATTTCTTTTTCTGAACGATAAGTAAATTGTTGCAAATCAACACCAGAGCCTTTTATAAAGCATACTTGATTTTCTTTTATAATTTTCGCATTGATAAATTCATTTTTATCATCATTATTCTGAAAAATATATTTATATGTTTTTTTAGAAAAAACACGAAGTATAAAACATATTCCCTTTGAAATAATACTATTTCGCTTTTCTGGACTAAATAAGAACCCTGTACCAGAAACAGCATTTACTACATTCTTAATTTTTAAGATGGATGCAGCAATTGTTCCCCATAAAATAGGCTTTAACCCAACTTGGTGAATCACATCTGGCTTTTCTGTTTTATATAATTTCTTCAAAAATTTGAATGTGTCATATTCTTCTTTTGGATTCATACCAGTAGTATTTATTGGTAATGGAATATATTTTATTCCTAAAGCTTCAATTTGCTCTGCTAAACCTGTAGCACCAGCAACAACTGCTACATCATAACCATTATTTTTTGCAGAAATAGCAATAGGTTTTCTATGAGATAAGAAAAATTTATCATTATTTATAACTAAAAAAAGTTTTTTCATACCATCGCCTCTTTTTTTAAAAATTTATTTTGTAAGAATTATTTTTCATAAATTGAAATCCATTGATTAACAATATTGCAAATATCAAATTTTATAGTTCTTTCCCTATTTTCCATTCCAATTTTTTCTCTTTCCTCAACTGTTAATAAACTTACATCTATCATTTTCTGTGCCAAAACATTTGGATTTCTTACAGGTACTAAATAATCATCATTTTGTACAACTTCTTTAGTTCCTCCACAATCTGTGGAAATAACAGGTAATTCACAAGCCATTGCTTCTGCCAAAACAATACCAAATCCTTCCCAAGCAGAACTTAATACAAAACAGTCTGCTGTATTATAATATGAAGAAATATCCTTTTTATTCCCTGTAAAAATTACAGCATTATCTACTCCTATTTTTTTTGAATACTCAACAATATCATCGAATAAATCACCATCTCCAACACAAATTAGTTTTGTATTCATATTTTTAGCCTGAACAATTTTAAATGCATCTAATAAATTCTTATGATCTTTAGCAGGCATTATCCTTGAAACATTTATGTATACAAAATCATCATCCGATATACCATATTTTTTTCTTAAAGAGTTTGATTTATTTTTATAAAATTTTGACAAATCAATTCCATTATACACAGCAATACTTTTTTCTTTTTTAAAAACCTTTGCATTAATAAAATGATTTACAGTTTCTTGACTTACATTTGTAGTTACATTTGATAGAAAATCTGTAAATTTTAACAAAAGCATTCGTAATCGACCTTGAATATTTATTGTGTGAACAGTATCTACATTTTTTTTAACTGGATAAATCAATTTTAGAAATCTTGAAAAAAGAATAGCATGAAACATATTCGCATGAAAAACATCCGGAGCAAAATTATTGCAATAATTTTTAGCCTTAATAAGAGCATTGAGTACTCCAAAAGGAGTTTTTTTCATATTTAATCCAACTATTTCAATTTCATTTGTACTACATAATTTATTTTCACCTGATAAATACATAACCGCAACTTTATGACCACATTGTTGCATTTCTTTAGCAAGATTAAGAGTGATAACTTCTGCCCCACCAACAGTTAATCCTGTAATTATATAAAGAATGTTCATTAGTCTTCTCCAATAATTTTGTTAATCAATTCGCTAAAAACACTTATACTGTATTTTTCATTCAATTTATCCGCGTCTTCATCTGATATTTTTTTTTGTTCTATTTGCATAAATCCATCTGCAATAGAATTTAAGTTTTTATTATTTACAAAAATTGCATAATTATCATCTAGGACTTCATGAAATACTGGGATATCTGAACACAGTACAGGAATTTTATTTGAAGCAGCTTCAAGTAACGGAATTCCAAATCCTTCATTATCAGATAAAAAAATAAACGCTTTTGCATTAGAAAAATATTCAACTTTTTCAGTTTCATTTATATATCCCGGAAATTTTATATTATCAATTAAGTTGACTTTCTCTACAAGCGTAATAAGTTTTTCATATTCAAATTTTTTATTCCCAATTATATATAATATTTCATTCTTATCGTATTGTTTTAAATAACGATCAAACCCCATAATTAAAAATTCTAAATTCTTATTTTTTCTCATATCCCCTATAAAAATAAAATCTTTTTTCTGCTTTACTTTTATAAAAAAATTATTAACATTAGGAACTACAAAAATTTTATTATATTCAATATTCAAAACATCATGAATACTTTGCTTAGTAGAATTGGAAACAGCTATAATTTTATCAGCATACTTTAATGTTCCAAACTTAATCCTAGAAAAAATTTTTTGTTTTAATGAATAATGTCTAGGTTCTGTTAAACTCATTAAATCATGAACTATACAAATCTGTTTTGTCATTTTAGATTTTCTAAAACAACAACTTCCCGTTAATACATAATCATAATTCTTAAAAAAATAATCTATTGGTAAAAAAAATCTAAACAGTTTTATTAGTTTTTTCTTAAATTTTGATATATGTATAGGATTTGCATTATGTGGTAATGATGCTACATATTCCTCCGGCACAACAATATCATAATCACATTTTAACTGCCATATTACATTTCCTTCATAAACACCTACACCAGTTCTACCTTTTATAAAATATAAATCACCTAAAAGCAATAATACTTTTGACATTTTTCACTCCTATCAATTAAAGTTTTTTACTTTTATCAATTTTGAATCATAATCTAAATCAAATAAACAGAATTGATATTCAAACCAAGGATTAGAACAATCATTATACAATTTATATAATGCATACCAAAAAAATAAAATATAAAATAACATCTTATACGATTTGTTTTTTATATATGAAAACATTCTTGGAACTAAAATCCAAATTGAACCTATAAATAAAAAAGATCCCCTTTGAACTATCACATAAAAATCCCAGAAAACAAAACACACAATAAAATATAATGCATACATATTAATAAAAATGAAATTCTTCTTGTCTAACTTCAAATAAGGATACATATATAAAATTAAAATAAAAATCAAAATGCGTTCCAAAGTTATTGCAGAAAAAACAGAAGATGCTGAATAAACTTCGGATTGTGAATAAGTAAGAAGTTTTTGCAAGATTTTCCCTTCAGGAATAAAACTACATATTAATTCTATAACTTTTTTTGATATAGAAATCCTAGAAAGCATAATTAAAATAGAAAAAATAAAAATACAAATATAAAATAACCTATTGAACTTCTTCCCTAGTAAAAAAAACATAGGGATATATATCAAACTAGAAATATGAAATAAACATCCTATAATATTCATTAGGCAATATTTAGCAAATGATTTTTTACCATAAATATACCGTAACGAGAATAAAAATAACATTATCGATTTCGAATTCCTTAGTAAATTAAATTCAATTTCAAAACCTTTAAATGCAAAAAAACACAAAAAACACAAAATAATATTATCTTTATTCAAATCTTTAAATACAAGATACAAAATAAAGAAATCTATAGTAAAACAAATAAATTGAAATGTAAAAAAACTAGGTGAAATCAATTTACAAATGAACTGAAAAACTTCAAAACCTAAATCGGTCAAGAATTTATTATTCTGGACATAATATATAAAATCGCTAATATTAGCTGGGCATCTTTCAAAGCGAGGATAATAATTAATCCAATCTGTAAAAACAAACCCTCTAAAACCAATATAAATCAAACAAACAAATATAAACACTAAGAAAAGATAATACTTAGTAACTGTAGACTTTATATTACGTATATCATTAATACAAAAAATTGAGAAAAATATAAAGAAATAAAAACTAAAATAACTTACAAAGCTCACTTATTATCCTTTCCCCTTTTAAGACTACACTTTCTCAAAAACTTCAAAACTTTATAAAACATAGAATCTGAAAAAAAACTTGAAATAAATCGAATAATAATTCCTTTCATTGTTTTATCATAAATTTCATTTGGGAAATCAAAATAATTAGATTCAACAGAATCTAACGTTTCATTAACAAACTTTAAATGAGAAATCATAACATCATTTAAGTTTGATATGGGTTTTACCTCAATTTGATTTATATATTCTCCTTTAAAATAATCCACCAACGCTTCTTCGATAGAATTCCACCCATATTTATCAGTTGACGAATATTGAGTATCTTCTGTATTAACCCCTAAGATACCTAAGGGTTTACCCGAAGATACTTCTATAGTCAGAGTAGGAATTCCAAAATTATATGTCGCTCGTGCAGATCCCGCTAAACTAATAAATAAATCAAATTTCTTAACATCTTGCAAAGAAATTGGATAAATAAACCCTGTAATAAAGAAATCTACATTATCAATATCCATAAATTTCTTTTTTAGTTCTTTGATAATCCTTTTGTTTTCTGATCCTCCAAAAATTACATATAAAATTGTTTTATTAACATTACGTTTCGCAAATTTTTTTATTTCAGAACATATTATAGGAACACTTAATTTCTCTAATCTAGATATAGTTGCAAGTTTATAATCGTATTCTTTAGTCAAAATTATTTTGCCTTCTATACTTTCTTCAACGGAATTATTACAAAAGAAAGGTAAATGATAATTTGTTCCTTCTGGCAATGAATACTTATCATTAAATAATAAATACAAACTCTTTGGTGCAATTCCCAATAACTCTCTTCTTTTGTGTTTGTATATATAATAATTTAACATCAACTCTGATAGTTTTCTAAAATTGTCATCAATTAAGAAAATGAAATTTCGACTATTTGTCTGTTTTGCATAAAGTTCAGCCCATATACATAAAGGATCAGAATGACTTTCTATAAAATATTGCCCATTAAATTTAACAATATCATCTATTTTCTTTAATAAACTCTGCCTTTTTTTTTCAGTATATATAAATGGATTATAACACAACTCAGGAATAATCATAGATTTAAATTCATTTAAATCTTCTATAAAAACTTTACCATACATTGTCGAAATAACAATAATTTTAAATCCTTGTTTCTTTAAAAAATTAATTTTATTTCTTAAGTATATTTCTCCACCACCAACATTTGTTATAGTTCGATGAAAAAAAACATATACCTTATAATCCTCTATTTTATTTTTTCCGTTCATAGACTTAAAATATACTCCCTAAATGATTAAAGTTTTTTCTGCACATTAATACCTAAAGTTTGAGCAATATCGTTATACAACAAATCGATACTAAAGGTTTTTCATCATTATGCATTTTACATCATCCTTTCTATTTTTTAATTTATAAACAGGAATACCAACATTTACAGTCCAAGGTGATAAACTTTTATTTACTAGAGTCATAGCACCTGTAACTGCTCCTTCACAAATCTCGACACTTGGAAAAACTATTGTTCCTGCTCCCAATTGTGAAAATTTTCTTAAAACAACAGTTCCACCTTGTACATTTGTATACTCATGCGGATGAATTGGACCTATCAAATATTCACCAGAAAAGTCATCCATCGCTGAAAAAATAGAAGTCCTAGGAGAAATCCCTGTGTAATCTTCCATTATAATACCCATTGCTCCATATAAAGCAGAATAAGCGGATATATGAATATTGGATCCTAACGAAATGTTACCACTTAAAATACAAAAATCATCAATCCTTACATTATTACCAATTGAAATTTTCTCAGGAGAATAAATTGAACATTTTCTACTTATTAAGACATTTTCGCCAAAAGATTTCAAACCTAGTGTGTTAAGTTCATCTACAGAATAAAAAGAACTCATTTTCTCACAACCTCAATAATTCTTTCCACATCTTCATCTGTTAAGTCTGCATACATTGGTAAACAAATTACACTATCTGCCAATTTATGTGCTACAGGAAGATTTTCTTTACTAGAAGATTCCAATCCTTTGTATGTTGTAAATTCACTAATCAAAGGATAAAAATATCTTCTTCCTAAAATATTATTTTCTTTTAATTTTGCATAAAGTGCATCACGACTCATTCCATATTTTTCTTCATCAATAAAAATTGGAAAATATGAATAATTGTGTTTTACGCCTTCGATGTCATCTAAACAACGAATTCCTTCAACATTCTTAAAGGCTTCTTTATATTTTTCTGCAACTTTTTTGCGATTTTCTATTGCTTTATCAACTTGTTTTAAATTTAAAAGTCCATAAGCACTACGAATTTCATCCATTTTTGAATTAATTCCAGGAGCAATAACTTCAGTTTCACCTGCAAAACCAAAGTTTTTTAGATAATCAATTCGTTTTTTTGTTGCTTCATCATGACAAATTAAAGCTCCACCTTCAACAGTGTTATAAACTTTTGTTGCATGGAAACTTAATGTAGACATATCACCAGCTTCTAAAATTGATTTTCCATCTTGCCAAACACCAAAAGCATGGGCTGCATCATAAATAAGTTTTAATCCATATTTATCTGCAATTTCTTTAATTCGTTTTGTATCACAAGGTGTTCCATAAACATGGACAGGCATAATTGCTGTAGTTCTTGGAGTAATTGCAGCTTCGATTTTATCAGGATCTATATTTCCTGTTTTTTCATCAACATCAACAAACACAGGTTTTATTCCATTCCACCACAAAGAGTGAGTTGTTGCAACAAAACTATATGGAGTTGTAATAACTTCACCAGTAATTCTTAAAGCCTGTAGAGCTGTAATCAAAGGCAAAGTTCCATTTGTAAAAAGACTTATATAAGGAACTCCCAAATATTCAGCAAGAGCTTTTTCCAATTCTTTATGATAATATCCATTATTTGTAAGCCACTTTCTATCCCAAATATCTTCAAGCATTTTTTCAAATTCTTTTAAATCTGGCAAAAGTGGAGATGTTACTGTAATTAATTTTTCGTCACTCATCTTTACATTCCCTTCTTCAACAAAATGTTTACTATTTTTTTTCGAATAATATCTATAAATTCACAAACTATATAGACAACTAAAGTACAAACAACCGCATGAAAAATAAATTGTAACAATGAAGAGCTTGTAAAATTCTCTACATTCTTACACACATCTTGCCACAACCACTTACGCATTGTATTACTATTAGCATGAATCATTAAAACACCAAAAGTACTTGCAGACAAAAGATTAATAAACTTATTGCTTCCAATATTAATACTTTTTGCAAATAAAAACATAAATATTGCAGTAAATATTGCAAGAATTTTATTAGAATCAGCTACAAAATAAAAATAAGGTAATACTCTTCCAATTTTATTTGAAACGAACGATATAACTAAAACACTAAGCCAACTTAATAATAAACAAATTAACATCCCCCCCCCCTGTAATTTTTTTATTATCAAACCAACTTATTGGATACATTCTAATATAGGCACCTATTAAATAAACAGTTATATACCATCCTAAATACTCAAAAGTAGTATTTAGAAAAAAAGTAGAAATAACAGTAAAAGTAACTAACAAAACTATTAATAATTTCTCAAACTCTTTTTTTTCAATAGATAAAATCAGTTTATTAACAAATGGAATACAAAAATATAAAGCGATATAACTAGAAGTAAAACCTTTTCCAAATTCATAAGGTATTGTTAATATCATTTTTCCAAAATCTAACAAATTAAATTTTTCGTATCCAGAAAAGAGAAAAATACAATAAATAACGATTGTATAAAACATTATTTCTAAACAAAAAAATATGATTTTTTTTAAATTAAAATTTTGTTTGCAAGAAAAATAACCAGTTATTAATAAAAATACATTTATAGCTGTTTTTCCACCCCATCCAAAAACCAATGCAAAATAATCTTTTATTCCACATACAGATTGAACAATATTACTATTTATAACATCTATAATTCCGGAATTAACAATATAATGATGACCAACAATTATTATCATCATAATAATTCTTAAAAGTTCTATATTTGAATCTCTAGTTTTTTTCTTCACTAATCCTTCACTCATCTTTTTATAAATCCTCTTAATGTATTTACAAAATAATTATATACTTCTAACTTAAACAACTTAGCTAAAACTACATATACAATTATTCCAACAATAATTTGAATAAGTAATAAAAATAAAGGTGCAATAGAAATAAAATTCATACACCAAACAATTCCTGCCATTACAATAGAAAGTACAAACGAAGGGATTAAATCTTTCCATTGCTCAAAATAAGAATATCCCATAAGTTTTTTGTTTGGATAGGCGTTTATAAATGTAGAAATAAATCCACTAATAACCTGACCAATTGCCATTGCATAGATTCCAAGTGGTAAAGTAATTAAAATATTTAATACAGTTACACATTTTTTAATTATTTCTAATTTTAAGAAAATATCACTTCTACCTAATGCATTTATTCCTGTTAGATTTGCTGTATGTATTGGGTACAAAGCATAACTAATACAAGCTAATTGCAAAAAAGGCACACAAGGAAGCCATTTATCTGTAAGCAAAACTTTTACCAAAGGGTCAGCAACAGCAGCTAGTCCAAACATACATGGCATTAAAACAAAAGCACTTGTACTTATAGAACGTCTTGTAATTCTTTTTACTTCAGAAGGATTATCATTATTTGAAGAAAGAGTTGGTAGCATTACACTTTGAATCGAACCATCTAAATTAGATGCAATAACTTGGGGAAATTGATGTCCTCGATTAAAATATCCTAAAGTTTGGCTATTATAAATTCTTCCAACAATTAAGTTATATATATTTCTAAAAACAGTATCTAGTAAACCGGAACAAAGAAGTTTCCAGCCAAAACTAAAAAGAGTTTTTACTCTTGTAAAAGAAAATAGTAATTTTGGTCTCCATTTTACTGTGAACCACAAAATTAAACAGATTAACACATCTTTTATAAGTTGTTGTGCTACTAACGCCCAGACACCATATCCCATATAAGCAAGAATTACACCAACAATTCCAGAACCTATAACAGCCCCCATGCTACTATAGAAGAACCTTTTGAACTGCATTGTTTTTGAAACATAGGCATTTTGAACACTATTTACAGCACCAAAAAATAAAGTAAAAGAAATCACTCTTATAACTGGTGTTAATATTTCTTGATTGTAAAATTTTGCTATAAAAGGAGCGGCAAAAAATAAAACTACATAACAAATGAGAGCCACAAATAAACTTAGATAGAAAATAGAAGAAAAGTCTATATCATCAGATTCTTTTTTTTGAATGAGTGCTGTATTAAATCCACTTTGAATAAAAACTGTGGCAATCTGTATAAAAACTAAAATTAGAGCAATTACACCGTAATCTTCCGGAGAAACAAGACGAGCAAGAATAATTGATAAAACAAACTGCACACCTTGGACTCCACCACGTTCTAAGAACTTCCAAATTAGTGATGAGATTACTGTATTTTTCGCTATTCGTTTAGTAGTATTGTTCTCTGTCATATTTCTATTAGGTTTTTATTGTCTAAAGACTACCACTTCTCAAAAAAAATAACAACCCATTGTTACACTAGTCTCACCTATGTTTTTTTTCAAAATTATCCAACATATCATTTCATCCACAACTAAACAAATCAGTATTTTTCTAGAAAAATTTGTATTCATACACCATTTTCTCCACGGTTTATTCTCCCCAAAAACTCAATAAACGATTGAAAATATGTGAAAATATTAAGTTAAACACGAAAAAAAATCATTCCGCATAACATTTTCTTCAAACTTTTTCATTTTTTTTCAGTTTTTCTCTGAATTTATTCAAAATTTTTAAAATTCAAAACATATAAGTATATGTAGGGAAATTCAGAATTCGGAATTCAGAATTCAGAACGGTTTTGAAGTTGGAGATTTTTTCTAACGGATTTTGAACTTTTAGGATGAACTTAGATTCTGCGTTTGGATAATTCTCTACAGAAAAAACTTTTGGAGAAAGGAATATGAAAAATCGTAATTACAAAGATTCTGTTTTTGTGGATTTGTTTGCAAAGGACATTACAGCGAAGAAAAATTTTGTTTCGCTTTACAACGCATTGCACGAAACGAACTTAGATTACAAAACCACAGAAGTGAAACCTGTTATGATTGAGCAAGTGCTTTATATGAAATATTACAACGACATCGCAATGCTTATCGACAATAAAATTGTAGTTCTAATCGAGCATCAATCCACGATAAATGAAAATATGCCATTCAGGATTTTGGAATATATCGCTCGAATCTACGAAAAAGTTGTTGAAACAAAGAATAAGTTCGGCAAGAAATTAGTCAAAATCCCCCTTCCAGAATTCTACGTTTTCTACAACGGAAAAGAGGACTTCCCACTAGAAAAAACTTTGAAATTGTCCGACGCTTTTATGCTTCCAGAAAAGGCATTTTCAGCTGATTTCGCAAATTTCCCACTTGAAATTACAGTAAAAGTTGTTAATATTAATATAGACAAAGGAAATCCTATCTTAAAACGCTGTAAGATTTTAGACCAATATTCAGAGTTTATAGAACTTGTTAGAAAGTCTATCGACTCTGGCACAGATGACCCATTTACAACAGCGATATCGAAAGCGATAAAAGAAGGATTTTTGTCCGACTATTTAGCAAGAAAATCAACTGAGGTAGAAAATATGCTAATGACAGAATACGATTACGACACAGA
>JAFQDD010000010.1 GCA_017416145.1 Spirochaetaceae bacterium
AATTCTTAATTCTTAATTCTTAATTTGAACAGCCTACGCCAGATTGGAGTGATTTTTGCAACTTGTTGCAAAAAGTCCGTAGGACCGAGCCTCTGGCGGGTCACGGAAAGCTGGACTCACGTGAGAAAAGCAGGTTCGTCCGTATTTTTTAGAAATTTATAGAACCCAATCTGCTATGAAATGGGCGACTCCGTCTTGGTTATTGGTGGTAGCGGTGATGTATTTTGCGATTTTTTGAATCTCTGGGAGGGCATTTTGCATGGCTACAGCGTGTTCTGTATGGGTGAACATTGATTCGTCATTCATACTGTCTCCGAAGCTCATTGTTTTTTCTTTGGGGATATTTAGGTGGTTTGCAAGTTGTAGGATTGCCTCGCCTTTGCCACAATTTTTTGGGAGGATTTCTAGAAAGTAGGGTTTACTGATGAATATTGTAGCTTTGTCTCCTAAGGCTTTTTTGAGTTCGGCTTGGAGGGCTTGAAGTTTTTCTGGGTCGCCTGGGATTAGCATTTTTGGATGGCCTTTTTCTAGAAATTTTTCATATTCTTCTATTATTTGCATATTTAGACCGCTTAGTTTTACGTCAACTCTTGCCCATTCGTTATCTTCTGGTACGTAAATTGTGCTTGAGTCGTATACTTCTGTGAATAATCCGTATTTCTGGGCGGTTTTGTTTACTTCTAAAAGGATTTCTTTTGGTACAAAGGCTTGAAAAATGTCTTTTCGTTGATGCAGGTCGGTGATGGTGCTTCCATTTTGGGAAATTATGTATCGCCCGGCTTCTATTCCAGCAATTTCTAAGCGTCTAACGTAGGGTAAAATGCCGTTTTCGGTGCGACCTGAGCATAATACGATGTATATTCCTGCCTGGGCAGCTTTTTGGATAGTTGAAACTGTGTAATCTGATATTGATAAGTCTTCTTTTAAAAGGGTGTCATCTAAATCTAGGGCAATGATTTTTGTTTCTAATTTTTGAGTTGGTGTCTTTTGAATTGGTGGTTGTTGGATGTTTGTCATATTTTTATAGTAGCAAAAAGTTTTGGTATCTTCAATATTATGATGAATTATGATGATATGGATTCTTTGATTTGTTTTAGCGGTTTGTTTGGGTGGTTTGCTGGGCAGTCTAATTGCTTTGTAAATATTAGTTTTTAATTAGATTTTGTTATTTTTATTTATTTTTTGTTTTAATTTTGATAATATCGGGGTGTAATTCTCATTGAAATCTTTTTTTATTAGGAGAAAAAATGTTTCTTTCGATTATTTCAGTATTATTTAACTTTTTGGGAGCCTTAGCGTTGTTGCTTTGGGGAATGGATTTGCTAAGTTCTGGCATTCAAAAAGGTGCTGGAGATAAGCTCCAAAAAATGTTAAGCGTTGTTTCTGGAAATCGCTTTACGGCTGTATTAACTGGGGTTTTGGTAACTTCTATAATTCAATCTTCTAGTGCTACTACTGTAATGGTAGTTAGTTTTGTTAATGCTCAGATTCTTTCTTTGACTCAGGCAATTGGAATTATTTTTGGAGCAAATATTGGTACTACGGTTACTGCTTGGATTGTTTCATTTTTGGGATTTTCTTTTAAAATTTCTGCTTTTGCGATTCCGCTAATTGGAATAGGTTTTTTTGTAAAATCTCAAAAGAAATTTAAAATTCGGGATTTTGGGGATTTAATAATTGGTTTTGGATTGTTATTTCTAGGCTTGGATTTGCTTGGAGATACTCTTACATTAAATCCAGAATCTGTTGGTTTTATCAATAATATTACAAATTGGGGAGTTTGGGGCATAATCCTAGGAGTTTTAATCGGAGCCGCATTAACTGCTTTGATTCACTCTTCTAGTGCTTTTACAGCTATTGTTTTGACTATGGCCGCAAGTGGCTCTATAAACTGGGAATTATCTGCTGCTTTGATTTTGGGTAGTAATATTGGTACAACTATTGATGCGGTTTTGTCATCCATTGGTGCTTCTACAAATGCAAAAAGAGCCGCAGCTGTTCACGTTGGGTTTAATATTTGTGGAACAATTATTGCGTTGATTTTCTTTAGACCATTTCTTGTTCTGGTTGATTTTATTATTCCAGGACCTCCTGAGGCTAGTATCACAACTCATATTGCAATGCTTCATACTGTCTTTAATACTTGTGCAACAATCATTTTCTTGCCTTTTGTAAACCAAATTGCTACTCTTGTTTCAAAATTAATAAAAGAACCTGAAACTGAACAAAATAGTCATTACAAATTGCCAGTTTTGATTTCTCAAAGCCGTCAAACTGTGGAATTTTATGTTATGCAAATTGAAAGAGAAGTTGCCATTATGTCTTCAAAAACTATGACAATGCTTGAAGAAGTTTGCTCTGCTTTTGAAGGATACAACGAAGAATCAATAGAAAAGGTTGCTATAAAGATTTTTGCAGAGGAAAATTATATTGATGAAATGAATGAAGAGATTTCTGGTTTCTTGATGAGATGTTACAAAATGGAAGAAACTAGTCAATCAATGGGTAACAAAATCAATAAATTGTTGCAAATCACTTCTGGAATTGAAGCATTAAGTGATGAATGTACTTCTATTGTTCACAGTTTACAAAAATACATTACAAAAACTAGTGAAAAAACTTCTTCTTACGAAAAACTTTTGCCATATATGACTCAGGTAATAGAGTTTTTTGATTATGTAAGTCAGCACTTAAGTTTTGGGCTAACTAGTGAGGAACGAAAACTTTCTAATGAAATGGAAGAAAATATTGACTCAACGAAAAAGCAACTAAAAAAACTTGCTCGACACAGAATTGAAGATGGAAAAGACGTAAAAGCAGAACTCCACTACATTGATATTGTACGCCACGTTGAAAAAGCTGGGGATTGTGTTTACGGAATTGTAAATTCTCTATAAAAACAAAGAACGACCAAAGTGGGGAGCCCTTTGGTCGCAAATTTTCATATTTTTCTTACTATTTTATTATTTAATAATCGAGGTTAATAATTGTTGATGGCACTTACAATTGCTTTTATACCAGCTCTTCCAATGTTTGAACTTTTTCCAGAACCCCAAGTTTTTTTTCCGTCTGTAAAGGTTAATTCCACATACGCCATAGCATCCGTGTCAGATCCAGAGCCGATAGCGTGTTCGTGGAAAGCTGATAAAGAAAAAGATGGAACTGGAGTTTGCTTCAAGGCTTCAACAAAAGCTGCAAGAGGCCCGTTTCCCTTTGCTCCCACAGCATATACTTCTCCGTTGTAGGAAATACTTGCTCGGCATAATACGCTTTCTTTTTCTGAGGAACTGTCTAGGTGGGTTTCTGCCACGTCTAAAATCTTTAGTTTTGAATCTGTGTTTAGCCAACCTGTTTTGAACACAGTGTAAACCTCTTCTGAAGAAAGTTCTCTTTGGAGAAAGTCCGCTCGAGATTTCACAGCATTTCCAACATCACTTTGCATTCCCTTTGGTAATACAATTCCGTATTCTTTTTCCAAAATCCAAGCAGCACCAGCCTTGCCGCTTTGAGCATTGATTCGGATAATTTCTTCGTATTCTCTACCAATATCCTTTGGGTCAATTGGAAGATAAGGGATTTCCCAAGGAGCATCTTTGTCATTTTTCTCAGAATATGCTCTCATTGCTTTTTTAATAGCGTCTTGGTGAGAACCTGAAAATGATGTAAAAACCAGTTCCCCTCCATAAGGTTGACGTAATGGGATGGTCATACCTGTAAACTTTGTATAATTTGTTGCAATATCAGTAATTGAACTAAAATCAAGGCCAATATCAATTCCCTGCGAAAACATATTTAATGCAACTGTAATAATATCAAGGTTTCCAGTTCTCTCTCCATTTCCAAAAAGAGTTCCCTCGATTCTTGAAGCTCCTGCTAAAAGTCCAAGTTCAGCACAAGCAACTCCAGTGCCTCTGTCATTGTGGTTGTGCAAACTAATTATTACCAAGCCGTTTTTTATAGCATCATTGTTTTTTTTGTTGAAATTTTGAATAAAATATTCTACTTGGTCTGCAAAGATATTTGGGGTTGCTTTTTCCACAGTTGATGGCAAGTTGATAATCAAAGGATTGTCCACAGTTGGTTTCCATTCCTCAAAAACTGCGGAACAGATTTCCACAGCAAAATCTCCCTCTGTGGCACTAAAATCTTCTGGAGAATATTCTAGCTGAATTTTTGTGTTACCAGCTAGGGGAAGGTGTTTTTTTACGTTTTTTACACCTTCTTTTGCAAGGTCCATAAGTTCAGCTTTAGATTTATTGAAGGTAAACTTTCTTTGTACAGGGGATGTGGCGTTGTATAGATGAAAAACACCTTCCCCCGCTCCTTGTAGGGCTTTCATTGTCTTGATTACAAGACTTTCTCGTGCTTGGGAAAGAACTTGGATTTTCACATCTTTTGGAATCAAATTTTCTTCGATGAGCTTTCTAACGAAGGAAAATTCTGTGTCGTTTGAAGCTGGATATCCAACTTCAATTTCTTTGAAACCGATTTTTACCAACATTTTGAAAAAATCCACTTTTTGTTGAATCGTCATTGGAATTGGCAAAGCTTGATTTCCATCTCTTAAATCAACAGAACACCAAATTGGAGAATGGGTAATTGTATTGTTTGGCCAAGTTCGATTTTCAATTGGAATAGAATTAAAAGGTCTATATTTCGACACCGCCAACCTCCTGTTTTGGTCTAATACAATTATCAAGTTTTTTTATAAATGGCAAAAGTTTGTTCAGTTCTGGGAAAAGATTTTTTTCTATAATATTTTTTAATTCATCTACAATTATTGAGGCATATAAAAATGCACCTTCTGGTCGTAAATGAGTATTGTCTTCTCGACCCTCTGGGAAATTTGGATACAATCTTGCATCGAAATTCATATAAAGTTTTCTTGATTTTTCGTTATCAAGATTTTTTACGATTTCCGTAGTAATTGATGTTAAATCAATACATGGAAAATTAAATTTTTTGCAAAAATCCTGCATTGCCTTTGGGTATTCGCCGTGGGTTTGGTCTAAATTTCTTCTAGTAATAGGAGTTAAAAACAAAGGAAATGCACCGACTTTTGTAGCAACTTTTGCCATCCTTTCAAGATTTTCTGTGTATTCTCCGTAAGGTAATGTTCCCCGAGATTCGTCTTGCAATTTTTCATCATTATGACCAAACACAACAAACAAAAAATCCCCTTTCTCAATGCGTTTTTCAATGTATTCTAGCCGTTTTTCTGTGATAAAACTTTTTGTACTTCTTCCGTTTTTTGCACAATTTACAAAAGTTAAGGTTTCTGTTTGCACTGATTCTGAAAGCACATCTTCTGGAACAACAATATTTTCGCAGTGAAAAAACATTGGTAAAATTTGACCAATTCCGGTTTGTGGAAAAGTTGTAGCATCATTGTTTTGAAAAGTTGAATCTCCAGCAATATAAATCTTCATATTCGTTTTGTCCTTTAAAAAATTAGTTCTAAAAAAAGTTGTCGTTTGCACATTAGTACAAATAATTTTCTAGATTTGAGTTTAAATCCAATAATTCTTGATTTGAAGGATTTAGTGCAATTACTTGTTTTAAATAATACTGAGCTTTTCTATAGTCATTTTTTTTGAAATAAAGTTCATACAAGGCAAAAAGGGCTTCTTCATTACGAGGATTTGCAGTTAAACTTGAACGTAAATCTGAAAGTTTTTTATCATCTGAGCTTTCTAGTCGGCTTTTTTGATAATACAATTCGCTTTTCATTTTTGAAGAGGCTTTTTGCAAAAGTGAGTTTATAAGTGTAATGGCTTCCGTTTTTTTGTTATTGGCCACCAAGGTTTTTACGTAAGTGATTTGCACTTCTTCACTAGTCGGATTGTTTGTGTATAATTCGTCAGCAAGAAAAAATGCCTGTTGATTTTCTCCTAATTCGATACAAATCAAAATATTCTTTATAATTCGATTTTCACTTGGCTCAATTTGAATTAGTTTTTGACTAACTTCATAAGCATTTTTCCATTGTTTTTGGCGAATATATTCGTCTATTTCAATTTGGAGTAGTTTTGGATTTTCGCCGTCAATTTGTTTCAAAGGTTCTATCAATTCAAAAGCAGATTTTCCGTTAATTTTTGATCCAGATTCTGAAATTAGTTCTGCGGCACAAAGTAAAACTTCGTGATTATCAGGATACAAAGTCAAGGCTTCGGAAATTGTAGAAATGGCAGCGGTTGTGTTTCTATTCCAAACATTTTGGAGTTTGCTTCTTAAAAGCAAATATTTTAACGCAGTTTTATCAGTTTTTGAGTAAGCATCCAAAAGTGAAGAAACTCGTAAATATTCACCTTTTTCAAAAAGGATTTCAGCTCGAAGCAAAATATTTTCAGGGTTATCAGGTTCTTTTTGCAAAAGTTTTCCAACATAAGATTCTGCCACGTCCAATTTATTTATTGCCAAAGCAGATTTTGCACAAAGTTCTAGTAATTCCAAGTTTAAATCTTCTGGATTTTTTAGAGAAGATGCAATATCAAAAGCTTTTTGGAAAAGTTTTTTTTCATACAATGCCTTTGCATATTCAAAATTGATTTCAAAACAAGTTGAATCTAACTCATATGCTTTTTCTAAATGATAAAAGGATTGTTCTTGATTTCCAAGTTTTTTGTACAGAATCCCTAAAAGATAATGAACTAAAACTGATTTATCATTTTTGTCCAAGGCTTCTAAAAGATTTTCTTCTGCTTCTGGAAAAAACGCAGTTTGAGTCGATGTGCAAACAATTACACAAGGCAAAACCAAAGTGTAAAAATCCGAATTTCCAGCGTTTGTGTCAAAAATTCCTTTTTTTACGTAGTCAATGATTCCTGCATAAACATTTTCTGGTAAAGAATCTAAAATCGGGAAATTTATATTTTCTGAAGGCCAAACTGTGGAAGCCACGGTTTCTAAAACGGCAAAAAGCACAGATTCTTCTTCTGTGTATTTTCCGTTTGCTTTTCTAAGTTTTGTGATTACGTTTTTTATGGCAGTTGGAGAACCAATTTCAGCATTTTCCATTATGGTTGGGTCTGAAAATTCAAAATATGTAGATTTTTTCGGAATAGCTGGTAATAGTATTCCTTCTTGGTTTTCAGAAGTTGGAGAAGTGTTTTTTTCAGCATCTGAAACAGAATTTGCATTGTCAGAAATTTCTACAACAGGCACAATTTCTTCTGATTCCTCTGATGAATCAGAACTTGCACAAGAAAAAATGGCTAAGAGAAAAATTAAAATTGAAGCAAAAAAGAAACTTGTCCTAATCTTCATCATTATCTTCTATGAGGTCCGAATTTATATGTTGTTTTCCAGATTGGACATAGAAAAAAGACCCAAAAAGTACAACACCAGAAATTATCATAAACAAAGGCAATAGGTTTGTTACAACAGAAACAAAAGAGTCTTTTATAATGTTTAGAGAGAAAAATAAAAACAAAACTCCCATAATTATTAAAACAACAGAAGGAATAATTATGGAAATTGTCATGCGTTTTTTTGAAAAAATAGCTCCCAAAATAACTGAAACACCAGCCAAGGAAACTAAAACTGGCCATAAGGTTTTTATATCATATTCATTAAAACAAGTGTCTACAATTACGAAAAATATGCCACCCAAGGTTAAGAACAAACCTATGGAAAATCGCCACATAGAATATCTTTTTATACAGGCAAAATATAGAATAATAGCTCCAACAAAGGTAATAATTACAGAACGTAAAACAGCAATATTCACCCGTGTCTTTTGAATTAAGAAAATCTGCAAAAGAATGCCTATAACAATAAATGCTAAACCAATAGCCAAGAGAATTTTATGTATGTTTTTAATTTCAGGTTTGCCCTTGTTTTTCATTACTATAGAATACTACAAGAAGGGCATATCTTTCAAGTTAGAAAGGCTTATTGGTATTTAAATTTATTATAATAAATGTTAAACTTTTGATATGAAAAAGCTAAATTTGTTTGTGATTCTTTTTTGTTTTGTTTTCTGCTTTTTTTCCTGTAAAAACGAAAAAGATATTAGCTCCAGAGAAAAACTTTTACAAATTCTAGAAACAGAAAATTTATCTTCGGATAGTCGATTTTCTGTTATCAATCAAATCTCACAAAGTATGCTAAACTCAGAAGATACAGACTCTTTGATTTTGTTTCTCACTGATTATATTACCGCAAATCCAAAGGATACATACAATGCCTACTGGCTTTTGATGGTGGCTTACGCTTATCAGTTAAATGGAGCAAATCCCATTGCAGAAATGTATTTTGAACGAATTTTGAACAATTATGATGATTTACTGGTAAAAGGAAAATCAGTTCATATGCTTTGTTTGCAAAACCTTATTCAAATTAGTGAAAATCCAAACAATAGAATAATTTATTTTTCTCGTTTAATTTCTCACTTTCCAGACAAGGTTAGTAAAACAGAATTATATTATCGTTTAGCAGTTGAATACGAAAAACTTGGTGAATGGAATCAAGTTCTAAAATCCTATTCGGATTTTCTAGCACAACCTGATGCTTCTGAAATTCAGATTCCAGGAAGTCCAAATGCCTACACTACTGCAAAAAATCTTGTAGAATTTAATAATTCATCTAAAGACTGGACTTTTGAAACTTTAGATGATTTGGTAAACGCTGTAAAACGCTCCCTTTCTTGGTACGATTTTAACACTTTGGAAAAATACAAATCAAAAGTAAACTTTTTCTCTATGTCTTGGCGACAAGACGAAGAACAAGAAAACTCTTTGGCAAACTTTACAATGCGAGATTTTGGTTACGGCAACAGAATCCGCTATAGTGCAAATTTAGACGAAACATCAACTCCAAACGAAGCATATTTACGAACTTGGGGTTGGTCCAATTACATCAATGTTTGGTACTTCTATTTTAGAAAGATAAACTTCCCCCTAGATCCAGAAATTCACGGACGTTGGGAATGGGCAGGTATCTATTTTGGTGAAAAATTATAAAACAATATTTTCAATTTTTTTCTGTCTTTTGCTTTTGAAATCAACTTTTCTCTTTGGGATTGATACCACAAATCTAGAAGAACTTTCTATAAAAAACACTTCGGATTCTGTACTAAAATCCCTAAGCGAAATAAAATACATTGATTTAGATATTGATTATCCAGAACATGAACTAATATTAAAATATCATAATGAATTTTCTAGCAATTTTGGAGAGCAACTTTTAACCCAGATTTTAACCCGAGCAGAACCTTATAGAGCTTTTGTTCGAGAAAAATTGATTGAATATGATGTTCCACTTTGTTTAGAATATTTGCCAGTTATTGAATCAAGTTACAATATTAAAGCTGTTAGCAAATCTGGTGCTGTTGGACTTTGGCAATTTATGGAAAACAGTATTTCAGGCTTTTTGACAAAAAATTCTTGGGTAGATGAACGAAAAGATCCTTGGCTTTCCACAGAGGCAGCTATCAAAAAACTCAAAGAAAATTATACATACTTTGGGGATTGGGCTTTGGCTCTTGCAGCTTACAATATGGGGCTAGGTGGACTTTCACGAATAATGAAAAATACTGGCTGCAAAACTTTTTGGGAATTGGCTGATGGTGGACATTTAAAATCCGAAACCACTCATTATGTTCCAAAATTTTTGGCAATAGCAGATTTAATTACAAATTCTGAATATTACGGATTAGATTTACCAACATACAATCCAGAAAAATCTTACAAAACAGATACAGTCGAACTAAAATTTCAAGTTAGTTTAGAACAATTAGCTCTAGCTTCTAAAGTTTCTGTAAAAACTCTGCAAACCTTAAATCCTGGCTTGTATTATTCGGTTACTCCCTACACAAACAGTTACAACCTTAGAGTTTTGGCTTCTGACAAAGAAAAAATCCAAACAGCATTGGCAACTCTAAAACCATTAGATGCAAATATTTATACAGTTGTACAAGGTGATACTCTTTGGGGAATATCTAGACGTTACGGATTAACTGTCGAAAATCTCTGCAAAGCAAATAATATTAAAGAAAATCAAATTTTACGTATTGGAACCAGACTTGTTTTGCCGATAATAAAAGAGTAATTATGGCTAAAAAAACATTTTTTTTATTAACTTGTATTTTTGTTTTATCGTTTGCATATTCTCAGTCTATTTCTTCTACAAGTACTGTGGATTGGTCAACCCAAAGTTTTAACTCTGAATTGATGTTAGATATCGAAGCTGCTGGAATAAATATGCCTTCTGGTAGAAACGCAGCTATCGTAAAAATTAACACAAATCTTCCAGCCTTAGAAAAAGATCCTTTTTTGTCTCTTTATGCTGATTCAGCTTATTCTATTGGGGATTTTGTTTTACAAAATCAAATTACTTTTGAAGATATTTCAACTGTAATGTCACAAGGAAAGAAAAAACCGGGGATTTTATCTTCTGATATGGGAACTATGACTGTAAATCACAGTTTTTTATTAAAGGATGTTAGTGCTCTTTTGATAAAACATAATACACCATACACTCCAAATATTCCCATTGAAACAGTTTCATCAAGAGCCTATTCTGGAATCATTATTGATGCGCGAGGTTCTTTGCAGGTTCAAGGTGAATTTGTAGAATCCGAAGCTTATCCTTGTCTGTTTCCAAAGATTTGGGACGAGACAATGGATTTGCTTTATGAAAAAAATATGACTTATTCCGATGTGGCAAAGTCACAAGGAATTGTTTGTTATTCTTGGACTGATGATGAATCTTTGTATCGAGATAGAATTGGAAAAGATCCCTTACGAATATCTGCTCGAAAAGTTTACGGAGCAAACAGAACTGATCCTGTAATATCAAGAACTGACGCTTTGAAAATTCTTTCAGTTCCAGAAAATCTTCAATTATTAAAAGAAGGAAAAATTGTAATACTTTTGGATAAAGACAATCTTGTTTATCCTGTGGAATTTGCAATCAAAAATCAATCTTATTACACAAAATACAAAGAATTAGAACAATTTATTTACGAAAAAGCTATCGAAAACACTACAATTATTCCCGAAGAAGATGGTATTCACATTTCAATCGAAGATATAAACTTTGTACCGGATTCTCCAGAATTGTTGCCAGAAGAAAATCCTCGCTTAGATAGTATTGCCGAAAAACTTTTGGAAGTTGTAAAAGATAATGAATACACGCTTTTAGTAGAAGGTCATACAGCAGCGGTAGGAAAACCGACTGGAGAAATGAATCTTTCTGTGTTACGTGCTCAGGCAATTATCGACAAACTTATAGAAAGAGGACTAAACCGAGATTTGTTTACATTCAAAGGATATGGGGGAACAGCTCCAATCGGAGATAACGCCACAGAAGAAGGCCGTGCTAAAAATCGTCGGGTAGAAATCGTAGTTCAACCAAAAACAACTTATATTCAACGATACTAGCTTTTATCTTGGGAAGAAATTTGCTGAAGAAGTAATTCTCGTTAAATGAACTGTATCATTTTCGTGGGCTTTTACAAAATCAGAGAAAGACAATTCTTTTCCATTTTCAAAGATTATTAGAGCAAACCGACCTTCTTTGTCTAAAACTGGAAAAAAGGCGGCACATTCTGTATAAACTGAAACTTCCTGACCTTCAGCACTTTTTACAGTATGACGAATTGCTCCCAAGTAAAACCTTCCTGGTTCTGTTACCGCCAAAGTATACATCAATGGTTTTAACGCAGTGATTTCGTATCCGGCAGTTTCTGAATAAATGCTGTTAAATGGCACATTTTTTACCTCTACTCCTGATGTTTCAAAAACATATTGATGGTTAGAAAAAACAGAAGCTGCTGCTGTTGCTATATTTCGTATCCAATTTAATGAAAAGAAAATATCGTATTCTTCGTTTTTAGAATAAGCATAACCAGTTTCATTTGGAAAAACTGTGTCCTTTTTCAGTGGGTCAAGCAAAAGTCCAGAACCTGATATTGGGCGAATCAAACCGTCTACAATCCATTTTACAAAACCTGCATCACAAGTATAAAGGGGCTTATCCTCTTCTTGTGAATACGATTCGTATCGTGCAACAGAATCTTTGATAAAAACTGGATTTCCAGCTTCATCATAAGCTGCACCGTCTAATTCGTGAAAACGACTCAAATTGCTACGAATCACAGCTATCATTTGAATACTGTCCTCGTATAATTCTGGATAAAAAACTTGTTCCAGCCAAGGAAGAGTTTTTTCTGTTAATTTGTATACGTCATTAAAAGATAAATCGTAAAAGTATTCTAACGGAACACCAACTGGAACCCCTTTTGCAGCGTAAGTTCCAAAAATCACAAAATCTGCAGAAGTTTTGATAGATTCTCTTGCAGACAAAGAATATGGTTTAAATTGCACAAAAACTTCTGGATTTTGAGAAATATAATAACGAATACAAGTTGGTTTTCCAGTTACATTATCCCGATATAATGTCCAACTTCCTCTCGCACCTTGGGGAAAAACGCTACGATAAAAAGTCTGAACTCCTGCATCTGTGTAGGATTCCACCTTTTCCATAACTTCTGGTGCAACTATAATTGCACATTCATTTCCATATTCTTCAAATCGAACTTGAAAAGTTGATCCTGCTCTATCTTGAAGAACCTCTGCACTTTTCCCTCGTAGCAAATCTAAGTTTGCCAAAAACCAATCATCTATCAAAGTTTTTCGTACATCCGAAGATTCTGGAATATCCACAAACATTTGGTATGCAAACAAAGAGACTGGCAATAAACACAAAAGAAAAAGTGCAAAAAGTTTATTTTTTTTCATCAGGATGTCTTCCTAAAGGTGCATTAGCAAGAAGTAATTTTAAGCGGTTAAGCTGATTTACTTCACTAGAACCTGGGTCGTAGTCTATGGCAGAAATATTTGCCTCTGGATAGCGTCTTCTAAGCTCTTTTATCATTCCTTTTCCTGTTACGTGGTTTGGTAAACAAGCAAAAGGTTGAACACAAGCAATAGAAGGCACTCCTTCATTTATCAATTCTACCATTTCCGCAGTTAAAAACCAACCTTCTCCAGTAATATTTCCAAGTTGAACAATGTCATCTACACCTTTCATTAATTCGTAAATGGTAGACGGTGCTTCAAATCTGTTGCTTTTTTTCAAGGCTGATTTTATACCGCTTCTGTATCTTTCCAAAAACCAAACCACAAACTTTGCAATAATTCGTGTTTTTAATGGGAAAGCCAACTCTTTGTGGCGGAAAATTCCATTGGAAACGGTGTAGAAAAAGAAGTCTGCCAAATCTGGAACAACACATTCTGCCCCTTCTCTTTCGATGGTGCCAAAAATGTCGTTATTTGCCACTGGGTGAAATTTTACGAGGATTTCGCCAACAACACCAACTCGAGGTTTTTTAATTGGTAATAACGGAAGTTGATCAAAATCTTTTACAATTCCCTTTATCAGTTTTGAATATTTCCAAGGCTGTGGCTTTTCCAAAAATTTCTGGGCTTTTCCGTTCCATTTTTCATACAAAGCGTTTGCACTTCCAGGATTTGCTTCATAAGGACGAGTTCTATATAAAACTCGCATTAAAAGGTCTCCAATCATAATTGCGTGAATACAACGATTAATAATTGGTAACGTAATTTTAAAACCTGGATTAGACTCAAATCCTTGGGCACTCAAAGAAAGTACTGGAATATGAGAAAACCCTGCGTCGTTTAATGCTCGGCGAATAAACCCAATATAGTTGGTAGCCCGGCAGCCGCCCCCAGTTTGAGTGATTATTAAACTTACGTTATTTAGGTCGTACTTGCCAGATTTTAGGGCGGCCATCATTTGTCCTGCCACAATAATAGAGGGATAACAAGCATCGTTGTTTACGTACTGTAAACCAGTTTCCACAGCCAAAGCATCAACTTCTGGTAAAACTTCAAAATTGTAGCCAGAAGCGTTAAAAGCTGTTTCCAAAAGTCTAAAGTGGATTGGAGACATTTGGGGTGCCAAAATCGTGTGTTTTTTACGCATTTCTTTTGTGAAAACTTGTCGTTGATAGGCTGCGGTTTTGATTTCTGGTTTTTCTTTGTTTCGCATACGTTCTTTTACAGCCGCAATCAAACTTCTAATGCGAATACGTACAGCCCCTTGGTTTGAGCCTTCATCAATTTTAATAAGTGTATACATCTTATTTTTTGATGATAAGATTTCTTCCACTTGGTCAGCTGTTACAGCGTCCAAACCACAACCAAAACTTGTTAGTTGAACCACTTCCAAAGTTGGCATTTCTGCTGCAAAACTACCAGCTCGATAAAGCCGATTGTGATATGTCCACTGGTCCACAATACGAAGGGGACGCTCAATAGAACCAAGATGAGCTACAGAATCCTCTGTGAAAACCGCCATTCCAAGGCCGTTTATCATTTCTGGAATTCCGTGATTTATTTCTGGGTCAAGGTGATATGGACGTCCAGACAAAACAATACCGTTTAGACCCTTTCTAATTATCAATTCAAGAGCTTCTTCACCCTTATCTTTTACTTCTTGGCGGAAAGATTCTTGCTCTGCCCAGGCTTTATCCACAGCCTTTTTCATTTCTGCAAAACTGATATTAAACATTTCCCCAAGAACTTCATAAAGTCGCTCTGCTAAACGAGGTTTGTCATAAATTGGCAAAAATGGATTTAAGAAAGTTATGCTTTCATCTTGGCGAAGGGCGTCCACATTGTTTCGTAAAACCTCTGGGTAACTTGTTACAATAGGACAATTATAGTGATTTCCAGCCCCCTTATCTTCTACTTGTTCATAAGGTGCACAAGGATAAAAGATGAATTTCACCCCAGAATCTAACAAGGCCTGAATATGACCGTGGCTAATTTTTGCAGGATAACAAACTGATTCAGAAGGAATTGTCTCTAATCCCTTTTCGTAAACTTCTCGTGATGAGCGAGGAGAAAGACGCACTCTAAATCCAAGTTCAGTAAAAAGCGTGAACCAAAGTGGGTAATTTTCGTACATATTCAAAACCCGAGGAATTCCCACATCTCCTCGTGGAGCGTCTTTTGCTAAAAGTGGTTTATAGCTGAATAATCGCTTGTATTTCCAGTCAAAAAGATTTGGTAAGTTTTCTTTTTCATCTTTTTGAACAGCATTTTTTTCGGCATTTCCAGCATCTACAACTTTGATATTTTCCTTATCCTGAGATTCTAGCTCTGCCCCTCTTTCACATCTGTTACCAGTAATGAATTTTCGCTTTTCATCGCCAGTTGAGAAAGTGTTGATTGTAAGCAGACAGTTGTTTTGGCACTTTCCACAGCGACGAAGCTCTAAATCCACTTTAAAATTTTCTAGTTGTTCTAAAGTTGCAAGACCAGATTGAGCCGTTGCTCTTTCTTCTTCTCTCATTTCTAGCCATTGAGACCGAGCGATTAAAGCAGCTCCGTAGGCACCCATTAGCCCTGCCACATCTGGACGGAAAACATTAACTCCAGCAATTTTTTCAAAAGCCCGAAGTACTGCATCATTGTTGAATGTTCCACCTTGGACCACAACTTTTTTTCCAATATCTGAGGCTTTTCTAAGTTTAATAACTTTAAACAAAGCGTTTTTAATTACAGAATAAGAAAGACCTGCTGAAATATCTGCAACAGTTGCTCCTTCTTTTTGAGCTTGTTTTACTCGGCTGTTCATAAAAACTGTACAGCGGCTTCCCAAATCAATAGGATTTTCAGCAAGAAGGGCTTTTGCACTGAATTCCCGAATATCCATACCAAGGGAACGGGCAAAATTGTCCAAGAAAGAGCCGCAACCTGAAGAACAAGCTTCATTTAGCTGAATACTTGTGATTGCCCCGTCCTTCATGCGAAGGCACTTCATATCTTGACCACCAATGTCTAGAAGAAACTCAACCCCAGGTACAAAAAAATCTGCGGCTCTGTAGTGGGCAATGGTTTCAACTTCTCCAGCATCAGCGTTTAGGGCTGCTTGAAATAGGGCTTCTCCGTAACCGGTAGAAACTGTTCTTGCTATGTAAACGGATTTTGGTAGCTGTTTGTATAAATCTTTTAAAACTTTTACAGCAAGTTCCACAGGATTTCCAGCATTTACGTCGTAAAAACGCCATAGAATGCGCCCCTCTGTATCTATCAAAGTGGCTTTTGTGGTGGTAGAACCTGCATCCAATCCAAGGAAAACTGGGCCTGTTGCCTCTTCTAACTTTGCAGCCTGAGCTTTTTCCTCTGCGTGACGTTTTCTAAATTCCTCTAATTCTTCTTCGCTTCTAAAAAGTGGTTCAAGCCGTTGAACTTCTGTCATTTCAGCGTCTACCAAAGTGTTTAGTGCTTCTCTGACTTCAGAAACAGTTCTAAATCTTGGAGAATCAACACCGCTAGACTCTGAAGAATCTGAAGCTTCTTTTACACAAGAAAAAGATTTTTCTGCTGAAAAAGCAGCTCCTGCTGCAACAAAAAGTTGGCTATCCTCTGGAACGATTATTTCATCATCTTTGAGTTTTAGTGTAACAATAAATCTATGGCGAAGCTGGTCTAAAAAATGGAGCGGACCACCAAGGAAAGCAACATTTCCACGAATTGGCTTTCCACAAGCAAGACCAGAAATGGTTTGGCTAACAACTGCTTGAAAAATAGAAGCTGCAATATCCTCTTTTCTAGCCCCTTCGTTAATAAGTGGCTGGATATCAGTTTTGGCAAAAACACCACATCGAGCTGCAATTGGATAAATTGTGGTTGCGCCCTTTGCAAGATTGTTTAGCCCCGTAGCGTCAGTTTCCAAAAGAGCTGCCATTTGATCAATAAAAGCACCTGTTCCACCAGCACAAGTACCGTTCATTCGCTGTTCAACGCCACCAGAAAAATATGTGATTTTTGCGTCCTCGCCCCCAAGTTCAATAACAACATCAGTTTGAGGAATTAGCTTTTGAACCGCTGTGGTAGAAGCTACAACTTCTTGGATAAATGGGATAGAAAGCCAATGAGAAACAGCAAGACCACCAGAACCAGTAACTTTTATGCTTAAAGTTTGGGATTCTCCCTTTACTTGCTGGATTTTATCCAAAGCGTGGGTAACAACTAGAATAATTGTACTACGGATATCAGCTCGGTGTCTTTCGTATTCGCTATAGATTATTGAATCATCGTCATCTAAAACAACAACTTTTACTGTAGTAGAGCCTACATCAATACCCATACGAACAGGAGAATTTGCCTGTATAAAATCTAGAGAGTTATTTTTTGTCATAATTTTCCTTGTTTTAATCGATTAGTCCAAGGTAAACAAGTCTTACTGCTGCAACATCGGAAGCGGAAACTGTGAATCCTTGTTCTTTTAAAATACTCAAAACTTCTTTTGAAGTCAAATCTGGATTGGAATTATAAATGGAACGAATTGCAAAAACTAATTCTGAATCAACTTCTGCAGGTTTAGAGAAGATTCCTTTTTTGCTCAAAGCCATTACAGCATTTTCAAGTCTAGATAATCTTTCTAAAACGTATTCGTCATACATATACAAATCAGGAAATTCTGTAGAAGATTTTAGTTCCGCCAATAAATCTTTTGGGCTAACATAGGCACCAGTTACTCGAGGCATTAACTCTTCTACTTTTAACGTAACATCGTAAAACAATGCTGAGTCATAGTAAAATCCCATACCAGATGGAAGATTTTTTGCCAAATCAACATTTTCATAAGTCAAAGATGATGGATAAATAATAAAATGAAAATTGTTATCAGAATCCACATTTACACTTGCTTTTGTACCTTGTATCCTTGGAATATTCCAAACAATATCAAGACAATTTTTCACTTTTTCAAGAGTTTCTGTAGAAATAGAAGTATTTGAAAAAATCGTTACAACTTTTCCATCCTCTCGAGAACCTTCGTAAAGTTCCTCAGAGACTTTTGAAATATTCCATTGAGCAAACATAGAAAATGACGTAAATATCATTAAAAATGCAAGAATTATTTTTTTCATACAAACCTACTTTTGAACTTCCAATAATATTTTATCTCCTGGTTTTAATGCAAGAGCAATGTCCCCAGAAGTTGGTATTCCATAGTAAAAATCTTTTTCTTTTACCAAAGTCATTGTTCCAATCAAATCATCTGATTTTCTAAATACATAAGCCAAAGTTGAATCAATTTCTTTTGCATACAATGGAGAAACATAAACCAAAACTTTATTTTTATCTGATACATCCAAAATGTAACCAGCATCCCCATTTGCAAGAGCCAATGTTTCAAAATACGAATAAACTTGGTTCAGAGTTTTATTATTATCCTTTAATTCCAGATTTGTATTTTGTTCAGCTTTTAGTTTTTTTTCTAAGTCCGCTTTTTCTGATAGAAGATTCTGATTTCTTTGGGAAAAATCTTCTTCTTTTAGATTGTAATCTTCTGTTATTTCTACGATATACTCAAACAAATCGTTGTTCATTTGGGATTTTAAAGCACCCATAGCAGCTACATACTTTGGAATATCATTTTCCTGAGGCAAAGACAAAAGAAGAGTAGTTGCTTCATCATAATCCTTAGACAAAGCCATAAAATCTTGATATTTTTCCAAAATTTCATCTGGAATATTCTCTATATTTTCATAATCAAAAGCTTTTACAAGTTCAGATGCTTCAGTATCAAGAACATCCCCATTTTCAGCATTTACAGTTTCTTCAAGATTTTCTTCTACAGGAAGTCCTTCAGAGTTTGCATCTTCAAGGATTTCGTCACTTTCAAGATTTTCAGTTGGTTCAAGAGAAGTATCTGACTCTGTGTCAACTTTTTCACTTTCTGGATTTTCAGAGCTAGATGCGGCTTCACGATTTTCGCTTGATTCTTCAAAACTCTCACCAATCTTTTTTTGACCTTGCATAACAGGCAAATCATTTACCCTTTCAAGAAGATTTATGTATTCATCTTGGGTAATTTTTGGATCGAGAGAATTTAGTTTTGCTGTGTATTCCTTTTCCAAAGCCGCAAATTGAGCTTGATATTCTCGAGAAATCTCTTCAGTAATTTTTTTGCGAATAGACAACTCTTCAGCTTTCATAGTATCAACTTGAGTTTGAAGTTGATTTATTGTGTTTTCATAATTTTCTGTAAGCTGTTGTTTTTCCAGTTCAAAAAGCTGACGCTGAGAGTCGATGGCTGCTTGTTGTTGCTGAGCTCTTTCCACATTGGCACTATCATAAGCATTTATTTGTTCTTGTAGACTTTCTATCTCCAAATCTAAAGCTTCAAATTCTGCTGTATAACGTGTGTTGATTTCAGCAACTTGTATTTCGTAATTTGCTTCAATTTCTGCAATTTTTTTATTTTTCTCTCTTGCTGAAATCGGCAATGCTTGAATTGTAAAAATCTCTGCATCTTTTTCTGCCAAAGCAGTTTCTAATTCTGTTTGAAGCCGAGTTTCGGCACGAGCTTTGTTATTTTTTGCTTGTTTTACTTGTTCTTCCAGTCTTGAAACCATATCCAAAAGTTTTCGTAGATTAATATCTTCAAAAACATCAACATTTACGGATATTTGGCGATTTTGGTAAGTAATATAGCGAGTAATTCCAAAAGTTAGTAAAGCAGAAATTATAAACAAAATAATTAAAGGCCACAAAATTGTGTGTTTTTTTTGAGCCTTCACTTTTGCAAATTCTTTCTCTAAATCATAAACTTGAGGTTTTTCTCGATTAAAAGCATAAACATCATCCTGAAGAAAGAGTTTTACCTCTGGTTTTTGAATAATTACTTTGTGGTCATTGTCCATATTCCACTCCAATCTGCAGGTGCTTGTTTAATTGAGATTCGTTCTAAGAAAACTTTTCCAACGTCTAGTTCACAAGTTTTGAACAAGGCTCTGGCTTGTTTCCAATCTCCATCATAATAGGCTTGTAAACCTAACTGGAAAATCTCATATTTTCTAATAATTTCTTCATCAGCAGAAGAAACATCTATTGGGAAGAAGATTTTTTTGCCTTCTGTTTTGCCCTTTACTTGAACTGTGTCTATTTCAATAAACTTATAAGCGGATGTTGCAGTTTCTACTTCATTTTTTACATATTCTGAAACAATCACAGGAATTTTATAAACTCGTGTTAAACCTTCCAACCGAGATGCAGAGTTTACATTATCACCAATTACAGTATTTGTCATATGTTCAGAAGACCCGATATTTCCATAGAAAACAGTTCCTCCATCTATACCAACACCAACATCTAGCAAAACCGCTTTGAAAACTTTTTCTTCTGATTCTGTAAGAGGCCGAGTTTCTTCGATTTCTTTTCGGCGGAAAATCAATTTTTCCCGTAATTCCGCAGTTACCCGAGTAATACTCCAAGCAGAACGTACAGCTTGAACAGATTTGTTATCTTGGAAATTGAAAGTTCCGTACATAGCCAAAACCGCATCCCCAATAATTGAACCGATAACGCCATCATCTTGGTGAATATTATGAATTACTTTGTCGTAGTGAATATTTAGCAAATTGATAATATCATTTCCCAGAGTTTCAGTCATATACGTAAAACCCTTGATATCAGAGAAAAGCATTGTTAATTCTCGTTGAGTTCCCTCAAGGCGGATAATGTGGTCGCTATAAGCTTTGTTTACAACGTCCTTGGAGACAAACTTTTGGAAAATCCCAAGAAGATTGTTAATTGTTGCAGAAAGCGAGTTAAAAGAAGCTCCAAGGTATGTAATGTCATCATTGGAAGCCCCTGATAAATCAATAAGTTCCATACTTTGACTGGCTTGCATACGATAAAGACCTTCTGTGATTCGCTTAACATTACTTAAAATCTTGTTAAAAAGAACAAGCCCAATCCACAAAAAGATAACTGTAATAATACAAATAATTCCAGAAATCAATGCAAAGATTTTCACAGTTGAACTGTTCATATCAGAAACTAATTCAGCTCGAAGAAAATAACATCGCCAATCTTCGTGATATTTGTAAACTCCAAGGAATTCCCCTCGTTGAGTATTAAAATAAATACTACCCTCTGTAATTCCATCTAGCCGTTTTTCATTCATTTCATAAAGAGCATCTGAATCCCAGAAAAAGTCCTCATTTTCCGAAGCACTAGCAGAAAGCAAAAGTCGTCCACCAACTTCAACTCCCATAACCATACTGTTATTCTGTGAAAAACCCTTTTTTGCAGTATCAATTATGGAATTGATAGATTCGTCTTTATCTTGGGAATATTTATATATTTCGTATTGATTTGTAGCGGTTGTATAAATTTCTTTTAGTTGATTAACCAAGTTTTGATTTGTTAAATTGATAATTTGCCGTTGATTTAACTGAAGATTTACGAAGTTTGTAAAAAAGTTTGAAAGCAAAAGAAGCACAATAAAAACAAGCAAAATTTTTGAGGATATTGGAATAATGGGCGTATCTCCCACATACTGAAAAAACCGATTTCTTTTCATAGTAATACCTTTTATGATTTTAATAGGATTGCTTTAAATTTTCAATAGAGTTATTCTCTATATTATGTCTAAAAAAAAGAATTTATTGCGTTCAGGTTTTAGCTTATCGATTTTGACTATGATGTCTCGAATTTTAGGATTGATTCGAGAAACGACAAAGGCTCATTTTTTGGGAACTAGCGATTTAGCAGATGCTTTTACATTTGCCTTTCAGCTCCCAAATCTATTTCGACGGCTTTTCGCAGAAAATGCTATTTCCGTTGCTTTTATACCAACTTTTAGAAATAAACTGGAAGAGGAAAAATCTCAAACTGGAACATCTTTAGAAACACGACAATTTCTAAATTCCACTTTTACAGTTGTTACTTTTTTGACCACTGTGGTTTGTGGACTTGGAATGATTTTTATTCCCTTTATTGCACCATTTTTTACAAAAAGTTCTGATCCAGTTTTTCTTGGAGAAATGTCCACTCTCACAAGAATTATGTTTCCCTATTTGATTTTTATATCTGTAGCGGCTTTTTTTCAAGGAATATTAAACGGCGTAAACATTTTTAGTCCTTCTGGTTTTACGCCGATTTTGTTTAACTTGATAGTTATTACTTTTACCTATATTTTTGCTGGAAAAACTGCAAATCCTGCAAGAGCAATGGCTTATGGCGTAGTTTTTGGAGGAATGATACAAGCTGGATTCCAACTTCCATTTGTATTAAAACAAGGTTTTAGAGTTAGTTTTACAGGATTAAAAAAAGCATTCACAAATCCTAATACTAAAACCGTAATGAAATTGATTGTGCCAACACTTTTTTCTATGGCAGCTTATCAATTAAACGATTTGGTTTCTATGGCTGTAGCTGGAAAAGCTGGTAGTGGAATCCAATCAAGTTTACAATATTCATTGAGACTTCAAGAATTAATTTTGGGAGTTTTTGCTGTAACAATCGGAACAGTTATTTTGCCAGAATTAACTTCCCATGCAAAAAACAAAGATTTTGAAAAGTTTAATAGCTTATTACAAAATGCAATCAAAATTATTGCCTTTATCACAATTCCTATTACATTTTTCTCATTTGTAACGGGAGAAAACATAATTCGCTTGGTTTTTCAAAGCAAAAACTTTTCAGAAGAATCAGTGTTTTTAGTGAACAACGCTTTTCAATATCACATTGTGGGATTGTTCTTTATTGCTTTGAATCGGATTTTATCTCCAGCTTTTTATGCTCAAAGCAACACAAAATCCCCAACTATCGCAGGAATAATCGGCTTTGCCGCAAATATTTTATTGGCTGTGATTTTGGCACCAATTTTCAAAGGTGGCGGAATCGCTTTTGCCCTTTCTTTTTCCAGCGGAATCAACACAGTTATGCTTTTTGTTTTTATGAAAAAAAGTGAAAATAAAAACATAAGTTCCTTGGTAAAAACCACAATTTTATATAGTTTTAAAATGGTGATTTTTTCTGTGATTGCCGTAATTCCAGTAATTTTATTAAAAAATCAGATTTTTGGATTATTTGCAAATCACAACCGAATTATTTCACAAGGGATTCCAATTATTATTCTTGCCATCATATTTGGGATAATTGGCTTGGCATTGATGGTAATAACAAAGGATTCTCTCTTAAAAAACTTAATATTAACTTTGAAAAATAGAGGTAAGAAAAACTAATTATGACTGATTTTAATTTACAAAACCCTACACAGAATATAAATTTATCTGAAATTTACAAATTACGTCGGGCAAAGTTGGCAACTTATTTATCAGAAAAAGGACTTGCCGCTGCGGTTTTTATCGATAATGAAGAACATCGCTGTCCATCTTTAAGATATTTCACAGGTCATCCAAGCGATGCAATTTTTGTTATCAATGTGGATGGAAAATGTATTCTTTCGCCCTGGGATGAAAATCTTGCAAAAGAAAGAGCTTATGTTAATAAAATCGAGCCTTTTACTCGTTTTGAAAGAGACAATGTAAAAGCGATTTCTGCTTTACTAAAATTGTTAAAAGTTCCTCTTTCATCAAAAGTGGAAATTCCTTCTTCTACCACTTATCCAAATTTTTTGCATTTTGTAGAAGGTTTGTCAAACTACGATATTCTATGCCGTGAAGAAGGCGTGGAGGATTTTGCCACAGCTTTACGAGCTGAAAAAGATGAATATGAGCTTTTTTGCATAAAAAAAGCAGCAGCAATTACTGACAATCTAATTGATACAATCGAAGCAAAAATTTTAGACGGTTCAATCAAAACTGAAATGGACGCTGCCTTGCTGATTGAAAGGGAATGTCGCTCTCACGGCTGTGAAGGAACTGGTTTTGAAACATTGGCTGCAGGTCCTGCAAGAAGTTTTGCTATCCATTGTTTTCCACCTTATACAAGTGGAGATTTCCCTGCTGAAGGTCTTTCTATTTTGGACTTTGGCGTAAAATACGAAGGTTATACCAGCGACGTTACTCTCACAATTGCCAAGGGAACTCTTACAGAAGAACAAGAAGCTCAACTTGCTCTTGTAGAATCAGCATACAATCAAGCCTTACCACTTTATCAAAAAGATTTACCAGTAAAAGGCCCAGCTATAAAAGTTGACAAGATTTTTGCAAAAGCAAAGCGTTTTATGCCCCATTCCCTTGGTCACGGAATCGGCCTTGAAGCTCACGAAGCCCCAGGCATTAGACTAAAATCTGCCCAAGAAGAAGTGTTCAAAGTTGGAATGGTAGCCACTTTGGAACCAGGTCTTTATGATGTAAAACTTGGAGGCTGTCGTCTTGAAAATGATATTTTGATTACGGAAAATGGACCAGAAGTTTTAACTCACGCAAGAATAATTCGCTGCTAAAAGCAAAATGGGTTGTATTCACTTCAAAGCGAATACAACCCATTTTTTCTATAATCGTTCTAAAACTTTTCCAGTTTCTCTAGTTAGGATAGCTGCTTGTTGTTGGTTTGGCAAAAAGGCTGCCAAAGATTGTAAGTATTCCATAGTTTTGCATAAAGCTTCTTTTTGGATTGGGAAAGTTTCAACCTCTCCAAAAATACTAGAATCACTAGATTTTTCTTCAACGGATTTTAGTAAACCAGCATTGCCAGAAAGTTTTTCGATAAGGTAATCCAATCGAAGTTTGTCTATGCTATTTGAAAAATCGGCTTGGATATCCGCAGGAAGCCAACTACACAAGTTCCGCAAATCTTCAAACATCTTGGCGATTTCACAAAGAGGAGAATCTTCTGTTTTCTCGCTTTCTTCGGATTCAGTTTCCAACTCATTTTCAAGTTCCTTTTCAGTTTCTTCAAAAACTTCTTCCACAGTTTCCTGATTTTCCTCTACTTCTTCATTTTCAGCTTCTTCCAATTCTTCTTCAGAAGGTAATTCCTCATAGGAAATATCTTCTTCATAAGGAGAATCATCTTCCACCACAGGTTCTTCATCAAAAGTCAAATCAAGACTTTCTTCCGCTGGTTCTTCTGAAATCGGTTTTTTCTCAATAGTTGGAACAGAAGTCATTACTGGAACAATCATAGGATTTTGACGTGGCAAACCTTGAAAATTAGTAGCGTAATCATCCAATTTTAGTTCTTTTGGAGCCTCTGTAATCGGTTCTTCAAGAGCAATATCAACATTATCCTCTGCAAAAAAACCCTTGCCATCTACATCCACAACAGAAGAATCCTCAGTAAATTGATAATCACCATCATTTACACCTTCAAAAGGATTGTAATATCCAGTTTCTCGTTCTGTTGGGGCATAATCAATTGGTAAATCTTCTGCAATTAGTTCATCGTAGGCATCTGTTTTTTTAGATTCTTCATCAACTTCTTCGATTTGGATAACCTCGTCTTGAAATTCTGAAAAATCAAGAGATTCGTTCATATCATAGGTGAATAAATCATCCAATTCCACATCAGAATCATCATAATTTTCCAATGAAATATCTGTATCAAGAAATAATGGTTCTGTTTCTAGTTCCAACTCTATAGGAGTTGATTCTAGATTTTTCACAGTTTCTTCGTATGCTTTCACAGAATCACTTATCATAGTTGGAGAAACAAATTCTGCACTATTGTTTAAAACATCAGTAATAATTCCCATTGCCTTTGAACTTGGACCCGTTTCTTGCCCAATTCTGGAGAAAGCCGCCAAAATCAAAGCATTTTCTGGTTCAATTTTCAAAATAGCTTGGTATGCTTTTAGTGCAGCCTCATAATCTTCTCTTTTCTCCGCAATGTATCCCAAAACTGAGAGTGCCTTTGTGTCATTTGGTTTTAATTCCAAATATTTTGCCGTAAGATTCTGTGCTTGTTGATAATTGCCAATCTTACTGTGTTGTTCACCACAATCTCGCAAATAAGTTATGTAATTTGGATCTAAATTTTTAATCAAGCGATAACAACCCAATTCCTTTTTTGTTTCTCTAGAACGAATAAAAAACTGTGCCAAAAGATTTAAAACTTCTACATTTTCTGGCTCTTTTTTTCTTTCATTTTTTAAGAGATAGGCTGCTTCTTTTAGCTTATTTTGGAAAAGCAACAAAGAAATCTGTCGTCGAACAATATCTTTTTTATCTTTTGAAACGCTTTCAAGCTGTTTTAACATTGCAGTTGCTTCTGGATATCTTTCGAGGGTCTCATAAATTTTTGTAAGTCCATTTAATGTGTCGTAATTACAATCATTCAAAATGTAAGCTTTTTTGTATTCTTCTTCGGCCTCTGTTAAACACCGTTTTTTGAAAAACAGATTTCCTTTTTGCACTCTAAGTTTTTCGTTATTTGGAGTAATTTGAATCGCTGTATTCAAAACTTCTTCTGCTTTTTGAAAATTTCCTTGCTGTACCAAAAGTGCAGAGTATCCTTCCAAAGCTTCTACCCAACCCGGTTTTGTCCGAAGAGCATTTTCGTAGGAATTTATAGCATCATCGTATTTTTCAAGAGCAGCAAAACTTATTGCAGAATTAAAATGCAAAATTGGGTGATTTGGGTCAATTTGTAGACCACGCCAATAGGTTTGTAAAGCTTTTTTAAACTCTCCTCGGGCAGCTTGAATTGTACCAAGGTGATTATAAGCCAAAACGTCATTTGGATTTTCATCAATTACAGAGTAAAAACTTTCAGCCGCCGCATCATAATGGCCCATTTGTTTGTAAGTATGACCAAGATTGTAGTTTACTTCTCCTGTATTTATTCCAAGTTTTAGGGCGGCTTCCAAAACTTTTACAGATTCTTCGTATTTTCCAAGGCGGCGATAAATTCCACCAAGATTATTCAAAGCATCAAAATTATTTTTATCAAAAGTAAGAACTTTTAAATATGGTTCTAGAGCTTTTTCATCTTGATTTGCCCGAACGTAACAAGTCCCAAGTTTTAGCAAAACATCTTTGTTATTTTCATCATCTTTTAAAACAGATTTGTACAATCTTGCTGCCAATGCAAAATCCCGTGAAAGCAAAGCTGTTTCCGCTCGTTCAAGAGTAAAATTTTTAATATTTCCATCGCTCATAATATTATCCCCATAAAATTCTATGATAAAATATTTTTACTTACAATCTAGAAGAAGGTCGAGCATAAACTTCAGTGGATAAATCACCTTCTAAATTTGGATTTGTTAGTGGAAAAGCAGAAATCGCAAAATAGTAAATTCGTCCGTTTTCCAAACCAGTTATTGTGAAATCCCCCTTTGAGTCAGGCACAAATATTGGAGAAGTTCCTTCTGTGGCCACAATTCCAAGATATTCCCCAGATTTTTCACCATAATAAATATAATAACCCATTTTTGTACCATCACCAAATCCAGAAACTGATGCCCAAGAAAGAGTAACTTCTCCGTTTCCAGCTACAGCCTTTACCCGATATGGTGGCAAAGGAGGTTCTTCCACATCATAAAACAACTTAATTTCTGTAATATTTGGAGAAGTTTTGCCACCACCGTCTGGGTACAAATCTCCAGCAATTTGGAAATATGTTCCTTCTATAGAAACTTCTTCCCCAGGATTTATAGGTTCCCAAGTTGGATAATTTTCGTTCCAATTAAAACAGTTTTCTCCACTGCGGATAAAATATTCAATCTCAGTTTGACTTGGTACATTTTCCACAACTTCTATTTTTGAAAGAGTTGCTCCTGTTTCAGAAAGACAGATAGGGTCGCTTATAAAACGACCTCCAGTGCCAAGATATTTTTCATCTAAGGTTGACAGATTTTCAGCAGAACGAGAAATGCAAAACTCGTCAATAAAGCCAGAAAAACTTGGAGCAATTTCTAACAAAGCTGGAACTCCAAGATGAGGCAAACAAACTTCGCTTCTTTCTTTTCCAGTTTTTGTTACATAACACAAATCTTCTACCCGACCGTCCACAGTGTATTCAATAAGGCCAGTGTCAGAATCAAAAGTTACTTGATGATAAGCCCATTTTTTTGGAATTAAAGCAGATTGTCCTTGTAAAATAATTTCTGTATTTGGATTTTGCAAAAAATCATATTCTGTAGCATCAAGATTAAAATCAAAGAAATTTGTAAAATTCCACAAAAGTCTATTGTTGTGAACTTCCACCACAATCATTTGATACAAAGAATAATTCGCAATATCTCGAGAAGAATTCCAAGAAAGTACGATTTCACCGCTTTCTGCAGTTAGAGGATTTAAATAAAATCCAATTGTAAAAGAACCAACAAGCCCCGTACTTCCAAAAATTGAGTTCCATTCTCCAGAAAGAGTTAAGCCCTTTGTATCCCCAGAAAAAGAAGCTGCTCTCTTTCCTCTAGCACTTTTGCTTGTTTTTTCCGACAAATCTGAAATTATAGCGTAATTTCCAGTTACATCCGTTGTGAAATGATTTTCAAAATCCAAAAGTAAATCTGTTTCATAATCTTGGATAATACTTGCATTCTCGATTTCTAAAGCTTCATATCCATAGCGACCAGAAGTTGTGGTTACATTTCGGCGGTCAGACACAGCGTTCCAGCCATTTTTTCCACCAAGAGTAAAAACTTTTTCATCACTTGCAAAAAGTGAGTGAATCGGCATAATAAATATTAGAAGTACTACAAGAAAAGTGTATTTTTTCATATCTTAAAATTGTAAAAGGGTTTTATCTATAGGATTTTAACATGGCAACGGAAAAAACAATTAGGGAACAATTACACGAAACAGCACTAAAAGCTCCTCAATCAAGCGGCGTTTATCTTTGGCGAAATGCAGAAAACACCATTTTGTACGTTGGAAAAGCTAAAAACCTAAAAAACCGACTTTCCTCCTATTTTTCTGGTCAAAAGGATATTAAAACTCGGATTCTAATTTCCAGAGCCACATCCATTGAATATATTGTTACAAGCAACGAATACGAAGCTTTAATTTTAGAAAACAATTTGATAAAACAGCACAATCCCCGATTCAACATAGATTTGAAAGACGGGAAAACTTATCCTGTTTTACGCATTACAAACGAAAAATTTCCCAGAGTTTTTAAAACTCGCTACATCATAAAAGATGGCTCCCAATATTTTGGTCCATACCCAAACGTAAATGCTTTAGACACATTTTTGGAAATGGTAAAAGCAAAATATCCCTTACGACAATGCAAAATCCTAAAAAAACGAGATAATCCTTGTCTTTATTACCACATTGGAAAATGCTCAGCCCCTTGTTGCGAAAAAATTTCCAAAGAGTCCTATATGGAATTTATCGAAGAAATTACACACTTTCTTGAAGTAAATCCACAGGAAAATCTAAAAATCCTAGAAGCTGAAATGAAAGAGGCTGCAAAAAAACTGGATTTTGAAAAGGCTGCCCGACTTCGAGACGGAATAAACGCTGTAAAAGTTTTATTGATGAAAAATCTTGTTTCCGATTTCGACCCAAATTCCAGAGATTACATTGGTTATGCCACAGAAGGAAGCCTTGTTTCTTTTGCAGTTTTAAAAATGCGAAATGGAAAACTAGAATCAAGAGATTTATTCCGCACTCTTTCATTAAAAGATGATGATGAAATAATGTCTGAGTTTTTTCCAGCTTTTTACACAGAAAAAGAACTGGTTCCAGCAAATATTTTTGTGCCACCAAAAACTGATGTTAAACTTTTACGCCAATGGCTAAAAGAAACCTTTAATATTCGGCCAAAAATCACCTTGGTGGGAAAAAGCGAAAAAATAGAAAATCGCCACAGAGCTAGTTTTGAAATGGCAAATCACAACGCAAAAGAAGATATTATCCGTCGTCTTCGAGAACGGGGAGATATACCAGCTTTAAAAGAATTGCAACAACTTTTAGATTTACCAGTCTTACCGCTTCGCATTGAAGGATTTGATATTGCCCACTTACACGGAAAATATCCTGTGGCAAGTTTAATCAGTTTTTACAACGGAAATCCAGACAAAAAAAATTATCGCTATTTTCGCTTAAAAACCACAGATGGCATAATCGACGACTTTGCTTCTATGAAAGAAGCCACCACAAGGCGCTACACCAGATTGTTAAACGAAAAAGCTGATTTACCAGATTTAATTATGGTAGACGGTGGAATTGGCCAAGTAAACGCTGTAAAAGAAGTGCTTTCTGCCTTGGATTTAGACATTCCTCTAGTGGGTCTTGCTGAAAAAAATGAAGAGCTTTATTTCCCTGGAAATTCCACCCCTTTGGTTTTACCTCGCAGAAGTGATGCCTTACGGCTTTTGCAACGGGTTCGAGATGAAACTCACCGTTTTGCCACAACCCAAAACCAGAAGCTTCGTTCCAAAGAAAATGTGGTTTCTCGCTTTGAAAAATTGCCAAACATAGGGAAAAAACGGGCTAAACTTATTTATAAAACTTGGAAAACATTATCGGCTTTTGAAGCTGTTTGTAAGTCTGCCCCAGAAGAAGTTTCTGAAACTCTAGCAATGCCCATTTCAAAAGTAGAAGAAGCAAGACTTGGGGCAAAGATTCTTTTACAAGAAGCCGCCGAAAAACAACAAACCGCAAAAGCCGCCGGCGTTACAGGAATGGTGCGACCTCACAGCAAGGAAAACTCTTTTACAGAAGAACTTGCTAGACAAGCACTACAAAGCGACGGCGGCGGTCACAGCGGAAAAGCTATTTCTTCAGAAGAAGCTGGTGCAGCTCAACAAGGTGGCGGCTTTCACAGCGGAAAAGCGATTTCTCTAGAAAAAGCTGGTGCAGCTCAACAAGGTAGCGGCGGTCACAGCGGAAAAACGATTTCTCTAGAAAAAGCTGGTGCAGAAAAAACCGCCCCTACTCGTGCAGCAAAAAACGCTAAAAATGCCCCAGAAACTAGCTATCTTTCTTCTCTTGCCGCTTCTGCCTTAGAAGATACTCTAGAAGCCGCTGAACCAGAACAAAAATATTAACAATTTGTTATTTTTTTATTTTTTTTAAAATCTAGTACTTTTTTCATTTTAGAAGTGTGTTATAATTAACGTATGTCAATTTCACTAGGTTTTATTTTATCATTTGTGCCAGTAGCTATATCTGGTTCTTTATTATTACGTTGGTTTCAGTTAGCTTTTCTTTACAACACTTTGGATAAGTATTTTTCTGATATCGGAATCACTTTGGGAGTTACAGTTTTATTAGTAATTATTGCAAGTATTATCGTTTGCCTGAAATTGAAACCCTTTGATGCCATAGTAAAACGCATATCCTCTGGCGGAGCAAAAGCCACAACAGACGAAAAAATCCAATGTCTTAAAATCCAAAGAACAATTACAAAAATTATGATAGTCGTATATTTCCTAGGATTTTTTGTTGGACAACTTGCAGTTTCAAGTATAGAAGTTATCGTTGGAGTTACAGAGCTAAATATCGTAAATATTATGTTAGCAGTTGCTCAAGCAACTACTCTTGGAGCTTTATTTTTGCTCATTACCTTAAACGCATTTTCTAGTTTTATATCAAAATACAAAAAAATGCTTGAGATTCAAGACTTGTCAATCTTGGGGAAAAACAAAGAATTAAAAATCACCACCCAAGCTGGAATTATTTTTGGTTTCTCAATGGTTTTTGTAATCATCAACTTTTCAACTGTTCCAATGGGAATCCTAAATTCAAACATTGAATACACATTTGAAGATTTTATCAGTCGAGCAGTAAAAGCCTCAGTTGTTTCTTTTGTTTGTGTATCTGTTCCATTTTGCATTTTCTTGCAAAGTTTGGATTCTCGCCTAAAAGACACAGCATCAAGAATTAGTGATATCGCTGGAAAGGGTGATTTATCAAATCGTATCAATATTTCATCAACTGATGATTTAGGTCAAGTTCTTAGCAATATTAATGGATTGATTAACAATCTTTCTTCAATGGTTATCAATATGAAACAAGGAACTGGAGTGGTTTCCAATTCTGCAAAATCTTTGACAGATGTTGCAAATTCTGCGATTTCTGCTCTAGAAGACATGAAAGATGCCTTTTATTTAATTGACGAAAATGTAAAATCTCAAAATCAATATATTGAAATTGCAGATAAAAACGTTGAAGAATTAACTGCCGATGTTGAAACTGTTAAACATCACATTCAAGAACAAAGTGCAGCCATTCAACAAACCTCTGCATCAATTTCAGAAATGACTGCAAATATTGCTTCTGTAGCTGATTTGACACAAAAAGCTGATGAAGTTTCCCAAAATCTTTCAAATGCTAGTACAATCGGTACAGAATCCATAAGCAATGCTATGACTGCAATTTCCCAGATTCAACAAGCATCTTTAGAAGTACAAGATATTATCAAAGTAATTCAAAAGATTTCTTCTCAAACAAACTTATTGGCTATGAATGCAGCAATCGAAGCAGCTCATGCTGGAGAAGTTGGAAAAGGTTTTGCCGTTGTTGCAGATGAAGTTCGCTCCCTTGCCACATCTTCTGGAAAAAGTGCAACGGATATTCAGCAACACATCAAAGATATGGTTGACAAAATCAACAGTGGTGTTGAAGCTATGAATAGTGCCAGTGGAGCTTTCAAAGACATTGCAGGACACGTTGATACAAACGTAAACCTTACAAAAACCATTGCTGCGGCTATGGACGAACAAAGAACTGGAGCAGAAGAAACTCTAAAAACTACTGCCGAAATTGTTGATGCAATCCACGCTATCCAAGTTCTAACAGAAAACGAAAGCAAAAACGCCTTGGCTCTAAAAGACGCTATGAAAAATGTTGTTAATGCTTCAAAACAGGCAGAAGAAGTTGTGGAAGCAAGTTCTGTTTCTTCAAATGCCCTACAAAACGCTTTGGATAAAGTTTCTGAGAGCATAAAAGACAACGAAAATGCCGTTGCATCTATGAAAAAAGACATTGATATTTTCGTGGTATAACAATTTGATTTATTAACCAAATCATATTTTTATATTTTCAATATTTGAACTAAAAACTAGAATTTGTAATATGCAAGTTCTAGTTTTTTTATATCCGCAACATTTTTGCTCATTTTGCGTCTTGGAAAAACTATTGCTCCAGCTAATCGAAAATTGTATATTATCTTTTATGAAAACAAATCCAAAAACAGATACAACAATTCCACGCTGGGATTTATCCAGCATTTACACAAGTTTTCAAGGCAATGACTTTGAAAACGCTATGACAAAAGTTGCAGAAGGCAACAACAAACTAAACGCCCTACTTTCTGACTACAATCCAAATATCAACTTTGACAAATGGCTTATTTCTTACTTAGAAATTGAAAATCAAATTGATGCTGAGTTTGAATCACTTTATGCTTACACAGAAGCAATTTCTAGCACAGATACCACAAACACAGAAAGTTTAAATATTATTTCAAAATTAGATGATATTAGCCTAGAACTTTCTAAAACTGAATTAACTTTCTTGGAAATCCTAAATCAAAACAAAGATAAAATCGGGGATTTTTGCCAAAATAATGAAAAATTCGCTGAATATCAATATGTTTTAAATAAAAGGATATTAGGTTTTTCCCACAATATGTCAAAAGCTGAAGAAAATCTTGCAGAAGATTTACAGCGTACTGGGGGAGACGCTTGGAGCCGTTTGCAAGGACAAATTATCAGTAATCTTGTGGATAAAGAAACTGGCAAAACTTTTAACCAGCTTAGAAACGAGGCTTACAGCGATTCCAAAGAAACTAGAAAAACCGCTTACGAAAAAGAACTTGCTTTGCTAGAAGGAGCAAAAATCCCACTGGCAGCTTGTTTGAATAACCTAAAAGGTGCAACCGTTACCCTAAATCGTCGCCGAAACTGGACCGATGCCATTGAACGAAGCCTTTCCAGTGCAAGAATCAGCAAAAAAACTCTAGAATCTTTAATCGGTGCCATAGAAGACTCTCTTCCTTTCTGGCAAGACTACCTAAAAACCAAAGCCAACATTCTTGGCGACGGAGACGCACTTCCATTTTACGATTTATTTGCTCCACTTCCAAACAAAAATCCTTCAGAAGAAAAAGTTTGGATCTTTGAAGAAGCAAAAAATTATATTATTGAACGATATTCAAGTTTTTCTTCTCACATGGGCGATTTTGCAAAAATGGCCTTTGAACAAAATTGGATAGACGCTGAAGTTCGTAAGGGAAAAGTGGGCGGCGCTTACTGTACAAGTTTTCCAGCCCACAAACAAGCTCGGGTTTTAACAAACTTTACAGGTACTTTTTCTGATATTTTGACTTTAGCCCACGAGCTTGGTCACGCTTACCACGATCATTGTATTCACCACAAAGATTACGCCTTGCTTGGGTATCCTATGACATTGGCAGAAACCGCCAGTATTTTTGCAGAAACTATCGTTATGGAAGATATGCTTTCTAAAACAGAAGGATACGAAAAAGCAAAACTTGCTGAAATGCACTTAAGTGATGGCTGCCAAGTTCTAGTTGATATTTTAAGCCGCTTCTATTTTGAAAAATCAGTTTTTGAGAAAAAAGAAGCTGGTCTTGAATTAAGTGCAGAAGATTTTTGCAATTTGATGTTAGAGGCTCAGAATCGTTCCTACGGAAAAGGCTTAAAAGAGGATGAAAAACACAGTTTTATGTGGGCACAAAAAGTTCACTATTACAGTCCAGAACTTGATTTTTACAATTTCCCTTATGCCTTCGGACAACTTTTCGCCCTAGCCTTGTACGCTCGATACAAAAAAGAAGGAAAATCTTTTACAGAAGTTTACCAACAACTTCTAGCCACAACCGGAAGCAAATCCTGCGAAGAAGTTTGCAAAGAAGCTGGTTTTGACATCGAAACAAAAGATTTCTGGCTTTCTGGAATTAAAGAATTCCAAAGTAATTTGGACATTTTGAAAGAATATTAAAAAAAAGAATAGAAAATCTTAGAAAACAAAAAGCGAGTAAGAATTCAAAAAAACTTACTCGCTTTTTTCGCATAATATATTTTTATATACATTTTTTTCTAAATTACCATTCCCAACTCCAAGAAAGGGAGTCCAGAGGTTCTCCTCTGGTCGTTCTTTTGGGAAAGAGAGGAGCACGAGGAGAGAAAACCCGTTTTATCGAAAAAAATGGGTTTTCTCTCCTCGTAAGTACTAACCAGCTATACAGCGAACGTTAATAACACCTTCAATTGATTTTAGCTTAGCCACAACATCATCTGACACTGGGCAAGAAACGTCAATCAAGTTATAAGCCAAATCTGCACGATTTTGGTTTACCATTCCTTCGATATTTAGCTTTGCATCAGCCAAGATTGTAGAAATCTGACCAACCATGTTTGGAACGTTTTTGTTAGCAATACACAAACGAGTTCCACTAGCTGGAATTTGTGCATCCAAATATGTTTTTGGGAAGTTTACAGAGTTTACAATATTTCCTCTTTCTAGGAAATCTTTTAGTTGTTTTACAGCCATAAAAGCACAGTTATCTTCTGCTTCTGGAGTTGAAGCTCCCAAGTGTGGAAGACAAATTACTTTATCATTTGCTAAAAGTTCTTCGTCTGTAAAGTCTGTAATGTATTGAGCAATTTTTCCAGCTTCAATTGCAGCAATTACGTCTTTGTTTACAACCAAACCACCACGAGCAAAGTTCAAAAGACGAACGCCTTTTTTCATCATATTGATTCTGTCAGCGTTGATAAATCCCTTTGTGTCGTTTGTTTGTGGAATGTGCAAAGAAACGTAATCAGATTTTGAAAGTAGTGATTCTAAGCTTTCTGCCTTGTGAACAGCACGACTCAAAGACCAAGCTGCATCAACAGAAATGTATGGGTCATAACCAATAACATCCATTCCAAGACCGATTGCTGTGTTTGCAACCATTGCACCAATTGCACCAAGACCGATTACACCAAGAGTTTTTCCCTTGATTTCTGGTCCAACAAATTGACTTTTGCCTTTTTCTGCTAAATCTGGGATTTCGTCCCCTTTTCCAGCAAGAGTTTTTGCCCATTCTGCAGCCTTGTGAACAGGACGGCTAGAAAATAGCAAAGCAGCAATTACAAGTTCTTTTACAGCGTTTGCATTTGCACCAGGAGTGTTAAAAACTACAACACCTTTTTCTGTCATTGCAGGAATTGGAATATTGTTTACACCAGCTCCAGCACGAGCAACAGCTTTTACAGAAGCTGGAAGTTCCATAGAGTGCATATCAGCACTGCGTAGAAGAATTGCATCTGGATTTAAGATTTCTGAAGCAATTTCATAATCATCCCGTGGGAAATTAGCTAAACCTTCAGCAGAAATTTTATTTAATGTTTGAATCTTGAACATTGTTTTATCCTTTTAGATTGATTTTTGAATTTTAGGGGATTTTAACATCAATCCCAAAATCCATGATTTTTAGTTTTCTTTTGCAAATTTGTCCATGAAAGCGATAAGAGCTTTTACACCTTCTAAAGACATTGCATTGTAAATTGAAGCTCTCATTCCACCAACAAGGCGGTGTCCAGCTAAGTTTACAAGACCAGCAGCTGCTGCTTCTGCAACAAATTTTTTATTGATTGCAGTTGCTTCTTCTCCATCATATTTTGTTAAGAATGGAATGTTCATCAAAGAACGGCTACCTTTTTCTGCTGTTGCATGGTAGAAATCAGAATTATCAAGATAATCGTAGAATAAGTCTGCTTTTTCTTGATTGCGTTTTGCCATTCCTTCAGCACCACCATTTTTCTTAATCCATTTAAGAACTTTTCCCATCATGTAGATTGTGTAACATGGTGGTGTGTTGTACATAGAACCTGCATCTGCGTGGATTTTGTACTGTAGCATTGTTGGTGTGTTTTCTACAGGCATTGTTTCTGGAATCAAATCTTCTCTGATGATAACAAGAGTTACACCTGCAGGAGCCAAGTTCTTTTGAGCACCAGCGTAAACTACACCGAATTTTGAAATATCAAGTGGTTCAGAAAGAATACAACTTGAAGCGTCAGTTACTAGAGGAATTTCGCTTCCGTCTGGACGTTTTGCTTCTGGGATATAAGACCATTTTGTTCCCATAATTGTGTTGTTCATTGTGTAGTGAACATAGTCGTAATCTCCAACAATTGGTTCAACTTTTGGAATGTATGAGAAAGTTTTGTCTTCACTTGTAGCCAAAACATCAACTGTTAAATATTTTTTTGCTTCTGCAATAGCTTTTTTTGACCAAACACCAGTGTTGATATAAGCTGCTTTTCCGTTTTTCTTAAGGTTCATTGGAATCATAGCAAATTGTGTACTTGCTCCACCTTGTAAGAAAAGAACCTTGTAGTTTTCTGGAACAGCCAAAAGTTCACGAACCAAAGCTTCACATTCAGCAATAATTGGTTCATAAGCCTTTGAACGGTGAGACATTTCCATTACAGATTGTCCTGTTCCATTGCAATCAAGCATTTCTGCTGCTGCTTCATTTAATACTTCCTCTGGTAATGCAGATGGTCCTGCTGAAAAGTTAAATACACGTGCCATAATTTCTCCTAAAAAAAGTTTATGAGGAAATATCAATTTCCGATTAAACTTTTTACGCTGTTTCGCAATGAAATGAGAAACAGCAATATATATGAAAGTTTGCAACGCAAACTTTACAGACAAACACTTCGACGCTATTTTAGGAGAAGTGCTTGTCTCTATCTCCTATTAATAAATCATTTATTTCTTGCACTAAGATTTTGTAAAGAATCAATCACCGAGAGATTTTCAACTGCCGTTTCTGGTGGCAATCGTAAAACCGCCGAAGTAAAGTTCACAATTCCTTTAATTCCAAACATACTCAATTTTGTTGCAGTTTCTTGGGCAACCTTTTCTGGAACAGTCAAAATCGCAAAGTCGATGGCTTTTTCTTTTATAACCTGCTCCATTCTAAGCGTGGAATACAAAGGAAAACTTGTTTTCAAAGTTTCTATTCTGTTTACGCTGCTATCAAAACCAGCCACAATTTTGTAGTTTGTTCCTTGAAAACAAGAACTTGTTGAAAGAGCTTCTCCAAGTAAACCAAGCCCCACAATACAACAAGTTTTTTCATCCTGGTTTAAGTTTAGACATTTCATCAACTCTGATTTTAAGACAGAAACATCATAACCAGTTGATGAAGAACATTTTATCCCAACTGAGGAAATATCCCGTCTAACAGTAAAGTTTGTCCAACCAGTGCGTTGCTGAATCTCTGTGGAAGAAATCTTTTCTTTCCCCGTTGATTCAACCTGTCGTAAAAGGCGAATAAGTTTAATCAGTCTTTCTCTAGTTGGTTTAGAAATCTCTTTTTTTTCACTTTCCATAATGATTCTTTTCGCTTGTGTTTTCTGTGAAAAAAATCACAATCACTATAATTTCATTGTAATTTAAGATTTTATAATAGTCAATGAAAGATGAGTAAATTCGCCACTTTAGTCGTGAAATATTTCACAGTGATATAAAAGTTATGATTAACCTAATATTTACAAAAACCTGACACACAATGTCAAGTTTTGTGTGGTATACTGATTTTACAATGCGTAAGGGACTACTTGTAGCCTCGCTGCTAATCTTTCAGTTTCTGCGTAAGGGATTGTAGCAACGCCGAAGGCGGCCACTGGACTGAGTTGCCGAAGGCAACGAGGGAAGCGGCTGGAGCGAAAGCGGAATTGCGAAAAGCCCGACCTGTAGCGACTGAAAGGAGCGGAAGGGTACGCCCAAAAAATAAAAAAGAGGTAAAAAAATGGCTAGACCTAGAAATAAGGCAGATTTGATTGTGGCTGCCACTGAAAACTTTGAAAAATTGGTAAAAATGATTGAAGAAATGTCTGATGAAGAAAAGGCTAAGGATTATGATTTTTCTGGAGATGAAAAAAAGAAGGAAGCTCATTGGGGACGAGATAAAAATGTGCGAGATATTTTGATTCATTTGTGGGAATGGCATAAATTGTTGTTGCGATGGGCAAAAAATAATCGGGATTTGAAAAATGTAAAGATTCAGTTTTTGGAAGAAGGTTATTCTTGGAAAACTTATGGGGCTATGAACAAAGTTTTTTGGGAGCGAAATCAGGAAGTTTCGGAAAGTGAGGCTTTGGAATTGGTGAAAAAATCTCATTCTGAGGTGATGGAACTTTTAGAAGGATTTTCGGAAGCGGAACTTTTTGAAAAAGATGTGTTTGACTGGGTTGGCGGTTCGGTTTTGGGTTCGTATTTTGTAAGCACAACAAGTAGCCATTACGATTGGGCAATGAAAAAACTTAAGGCTCACAAAAAATTGGTTTTGGGTAAATAGTTTTGGGATTTTGAATAACAGGCAATAGGTAAAGGGTAATAGGTAATAGGTAAAAACAGATGATTTCTAGACTTTTTCAAATTGTTTACAAATTGATGGATTGTCCTCAGATGACGGCTAAGGAATTGGCGGCGGAAGTTGGGGTTTCTGAGCGGACAATTTATAGGGATGTGGAAAAACTTTCTTTGGCAGGGATTCCGATTTATGCAAATCAAGGGAAAAATGGTGGAATTGCACTTTTGCCAAATTATGTCTTAGATAAAACTGTTTTGTCTGATGATGAAAAGAAAAAGATTTTGGAATCTTTGAATGCTTTAAGTAGCCTGAACACAAACTTTAATATAGAAGAAACAGGTGATTTTGATAGTTTGAAAAGTTTTTTGGGAGATTCCAAAGGATTTTATGATTGGCTTGAAGTGGAATTTTCAACTTGGGGAAATCGTGTTCAAGATGAGAATTTATTTAATATTTTGAAGTCTGGGATTTTAAATCGGCAAGTTTTGAAAATAGAATATGCTAGTTTCAATAGCGAGATTTCTGAGCGAAAAATAAAACCACTAAAGATTTGTTTTAAAAATGAATCTTGGTATTTGTATGCTTTTTGTTTTCTTCGAAATGATTACCGATTTTTTAAATTTTCTCGAATACATCGAGTGGAAAAATTGGACGAATATTTTACTCCAGAAATCACTGGAAAAGTCTTGCCAAAAATGAGCGAACAATACGCAAATAATTTGGGAAGTCAAACTCGAGTAATTGTTGAAGTTGATTCAAAATTGTCTTGGCGTGCCTTTGATGAACTTGAAGTTTTAGAACATCTTGAAAACGGAAATCTTCGTTGTGCAGTAAATATTCCAGACATTTCTTGGGGAATTAGTTATCTTTTGTCTTTTGGAAGCGGAATAAAAGTGATTGAGCCAGATTCAGTAAAAAATATGCTTTTGCAAGAAATTGAAAAAATGCTGAAAAATGCAAAATAGGAAAACATTATGCCATTTGATTATAAAAAAGAATTTTCTGAGTTTTATTTACCTGCAAAAAAGCCTTCAATAATAAAGATTCCTGCTATGAATTTTGTAGCAGTTTCTGGGAAAGGAAATCCTAACGAAGAAGGCGGTGAGTATAAATCAGCCCTTGAATTGCTTTATGGCATTTCTTTTACGATTAAAATGAGTAAAATGGCTTTGAAAAAAGATCCAAATGCTTGGCAAATTCCAAATTATTTTGATTATGTGGTTCCGCCTTTGGAAGGGCTTTGGTGGCAAGAAAATGTTGATGGAATTGATTATACTAGAAAAGACGAGTTTTCTTGGATTTCTATGATTCGGCTTCCAGATTTTGTTACTAAAGATATTTTTGGTTGGGCAAAAGAAGAGGCTACAAACAAGAAAAAAATTGATTTTTCAAAAGCACAGTTTTTCCATTTTGAAGAAGGCCTTTGTGTTCAATGTTTGCATGTGGGAAGTTATGATTCAGAACCAGAAACAATAAACGAAATGAAAAATTATGCAAATTCTCAAGGCTATGAAGAAGATTTTTCGGAGGGAAGATTTCACCACGAGATTTATTTATCTGACCCAAGAAAAGTTGCTGCCGAAAAACTTAGAACAGTAATTCGGCATCCTGTAAGAAAAAGGTGTAAAAAATAGTTTTTCAGAAAAAATAATCTAATTTTTTTTCTAACATAATTCTAATTTAACAATGAATAATAATACTTGAAACCTGAAACAATATTTATTACATTATATAAAGTAATAAAAATTTACACCGAACAAAAAGGGAGTAGTTGCGCACTTTTGTGTGTTCTAATATTCGTCATCACGTTTTCTTATAAAGAAATCTGGATATTAGGCAATATAAATTGAACAAGACTTTTTGTGTACTAACTTATTAGTATGCAAAAAGTCTTTTTTTTTGCATACAACTTTGGAGGAAAAACCATGAAAGAAATCTATCAAATCCCAAAAGATGAATTATTAAAAAATGTAAACGTAAAATCTGGACTATCCACAGAAAAGGCAAAGGAAATTTTAGAAAAGGATGGGGAAAATGTTTTACAAGAATCTAAGAAAAAAAGTGCTTTTTCGGTATTTTTAGGGCAATTTGCAGATTTATTGGTTATTATCCTTGTAATTGCCGCAATTATTTCAATGTTATCAGGAAATATTGAAAGTACTATCGTAATTTTTGCAGTAATTTTGATGAATGCGATTCTCGGAACTGTACAGTATATAAAAGCAGAAAAATCTTTAGAATCTTTAAAAGCATTATCATCGCCTCATGTAAAAGTTTTACGAGACGGAATAAAGCAAGAAATTTTATCGAAAGACGTTGTAAAAGGGGATATTGTGCTTTTGGAAGCTGGAGATATGATTGTTGCTGACGGAAGAATAATAGAAAACTTTTCTTTGCAAGTAAACGAAAGCTCTCTTACCGGTGAATCCAACAATATCGATAAAACAGATTCTGATATTACAGAAGAACTTCCTTTAGGGGACAGAGTGAATATGGTTTATTCTGGAAGTCTTGTTACTTACGGCCGTGCAAATGTGCTAGTTACAGGAACTGGCATGAATACAGAAATGGGAAAAATCGCCCAACTAATGAATGATACAAAACAAAAGAAAACTCCATTACAAAAAAGCTTAGACGATTTTGGGAAAAAACTTGCTATCATCATTATGATAATTAGCTGTGTGGTGTTCGCTCTAAGAATCCTTCAGGGAGATAAACCTCTAGATTCCTTGATGTTTGCCGTTGCCTTGGCTGTAGCTGCAATTCCAGAAGCTTTAAGTTCCATCGTAACAATTGTTCAAGCCATGGGAACAAAAAAAATGGCTACAGAAAATGCCATTGTAAAAGAATTAAAAGCTGTTGAATCCCTTGGCTCTGTATCCGTAATTTGCTCTGATAAAACTGGAACCCTTACCCAAAACAAAATGACTGTTCAAGAAATTTATCTTGAAGAACAGTGTTTTAAACCAAATCAACTTGATTTTAGCCAAAAATCTCACGAATATCTTTTATTAAATGCAATGCTAAATAATGATTCTTCCATAAAAGACGGAAAAGGAATTGGAGATCCAACTGAATCATGCTTGCTAACAATGGCTCGACTTGCAAAATATGACAAAAATGGGATTACAGAAAATGATTTTAGAGCAACAATGCCTCGTTTAGAAGAAATCCCTTTTGATTCAGACAGAAAACTAATGAGCTCAAAATATATGATTCACAATGTTCCAACTGTATTTACAAAAGGGGCTTTGGACGTTCTTTTGGACAAAACCACAAATATTTTAACAAAAGACGGCATTAGACCAATTATAGAAAATGATAAAGGAAAAATATTAGAACAAAATAAAATATTTTCAGAAAATGGACTTCGGGTTTTGGCTTTTGCCTACAAAGAATTAAAAGAAAATGAAACTTTAGCCCAAACTGGCGAAAACAATTACACATTCATAGGGCTTGTTTCTATGGTAGACCCACCACGTCCAGAATCAATTCAAGCAGTAAAAGACGCAAAACAAGCTGGAATTCGCCCCGTAATGATTACTGGGGACCACAAAGTTACAGCAACAGCCATTGCAAAACAAATTGGCATTTTTGAAGAAGGAGATATTGCTCTTACAGGTCAAGAATTGGACAAACTTTCTGATGAAGAACTATTCCGTATTTTAGAAAAAGTTAGCGTTTATGCTAGAGTTTCCCCAGAAAACAAAATTCGCATTGTAGATGCTTGGCAAAAAAAAGGCAAAATCGTAGCAATGACTGGCGACGGTGTAAACGATGCCCCAGCTCTAAAAAAAGCCGACATTGGTGTTGCCATGGGAATTACAGGAACAGAAGTTTCAAAAGACGCTTCTGCAATGATTTTAGTTGATGATAATTTTGCTACAATCATCAAAGCTGTTTTGAATGGAAGAAATATTTACAGAAACATTATCAATGCAATTCAGTTTTTATTGTCAGGCAATTTAAGTGCAATTTTTGTGGTTTTAATTTGCTCGGTTTTAGCTCTCCCAACTCCATTTGAACCAGTTCACTTGTTGTTCATAAATCTTCTTACAGATTCTTTACCCGCTTTAGCAATCGGCATGGAAAAAACAGATAAAAATCTTCTAAAAAACAAACCTCGTGATCCAAAAAAAGGATTTTTAACAAAGGATTTTTTATTAAAACTCTTAGGATTTGCTTTACCAATTACTATAGTTACAATGATTGCATTTTATATGGGATTAAGAATTTCTCCTATGGTTGCAAGTTCTTGTGCGTTTGCAACATTGGCTCTAGCAAGACTATTCCACGGATTTAACTGTAGAAGCGATAAATCAATTTTTTCAATCAAACTTTTAAGCAACAAATGGACTGTAGGGGCTTTTTTAGCAGGAACCACATTATTGGCAATGGTGATTTTTATTCCATTTTTACGAAAACTCTTTTCTGTTGCTAATTTAAGTTTAGGTTTGGTGAGTTTAATTATAATTTTAGCATTTCTTCCAACATTACTAATTCAAATCGTAAAAGGAATTATTGATTTTAAAAAAAGAAAAAATAAATCGTAGAACAAAATATCAAATATTTTTCAAAAAAAGGATTTGCATTTTTATGAATTTAGTTTATGATAGAATAATCACAAGGGAGTAGCTAGCATATTTTTATGTTTGCTTTGCCGTCAGTACGATTTATCAAATAAATCCGGTTCTGCAAGTAAATAGCGAGACTTGTCTGCAAAATTATTTCACAGGATTTTCGTCCTGTTAATGCAGTCATGTCTTGCAAAATTCCTACCTTTTATAGAATTACCAAGATTTGACAGCAAAAAAAATAGGAGTCATGCTATGGACATGGTAATTCAAATTCTTCTTTTAGTTTTGGGATTTGCACTTCTAGTAAAAGGTGCAGATTGGTTTGTTGATGGTGCAGCTGGAATTGCAACAAAATTCGGTATTCCACAGTTGGTAATCGGACTTACAATTGTTGCAATGGGAACAAGTGCCCCAGAAGCAGCAGTAAGTATAACAGCTGCCTTTGCTGGAAATGCAGAAATCACAATCGGAAACATTGTTGGAAGTAATGTTCTAAATATTCTAATTATTTTAGGAATTACAGCCCTTGTTTATCCTGTAGCAGTGCAAAAATCTTCACTTATATTTGATATTCCTGTTGTTTTATTTGCAACTGCAATACTTTTTGTCCTTGGATATGATGGAAATATTAGTCGTTTAGACGGCATTATAATGCTTGTAGTTTTTGTAGCATATTTATTTTTCTTATTTTGGGATGCAAAAAGACCAAAAAAATTGGAATCAGTAGAAGTTCAACAAGAAGAAGCAGAAAATGAAGAAACAAAAAACGAAAGAAAAAATCTTTCTTTGCCAAAAGCACTAATTTTTACAGTAATTGGTTTAGTTTTAATTGTTGCTGGTTCAAACTTTGTAGTTAAATCTGCTACATTTATTGCAACTGCATTGGGATTAAGTCAAAGATTTATTGGATTAACAATCGTTGCATTAGGAACATCTTTGCCAGAATTATTTACATCTGTAACTGCTGCAATGAAAAAGAATTCTGATATTGCTGTAGGAAATATCGTAGGAAGCAATATTTTTAACATCTTATTCATTGTTGGACTTTCTGGATTAATTATTCCAGTTCCATTTGACCCTGCATTCCGTTTTGACACACTTGTTTCTGGAGTAGCCGCAATTCTTCTATTACTTTGTAGTTTGCCTAAAAAACGCTTATCCCGTATTGCAGGTATTTTCTTCTTGATTTGTTACGCAGTTTATTTTTATATGATTTGGTAAACTTTGTCATATCACCTCTCAGAAATGGGAGGTGATTTATCATTTTAAGCTTCAATTTCAAAATAATAAACATTATCAATCCTATAATTTCAAACAATCTAAACGCCATCTATAGACTTTTTACATATCAAAGCCTCTTTCTATTAACAACAATAATTATTTTTCTTACATTTTCTAACATTTTTTCAAAAAAAATATTTAACATTTTACATTCTACCTCTTGACTATATATATATATATATAATGACCTCAAAATTTCATGGAGGGTTTTATGAAAAAAATTCTAACTTTTTTAATGATTTTTGTGGCATTATTCACTTTTTTTGCTTGTGATACTGGCAATAGCAGCAGTGGAAACGGCGGTAATGGAACATCTAATGATGTAGCTAAAGAATTTGCTGACTGTACCACAGATGTTGATTTTGAAAACGTAGTATTTTCTAATGGAAATTGGACTGTAATTGGCATCCAACAAAGAACAGAAGGAATTGCATCTGTAAAACTTCAAGCAACAGCAAAAGACAATTCTTTCACATACACTTCTGGAACTGGAGCAAATATCATTGATGCTTCCATAATGTTTAAAGAATACCCAGAACATCTGGATGCATTAAGAAATGCAAAAAATGATGAAGAAAAAACTGCTATGTCGTTTGGAGGGATGCCTGAAGGAGCAACTGTAACTTGGGATGGATTAATAGCCACTATGACTTTTCCTCTTAGTCAAAAAGACCTCGAAGCTGATGACTACAAATTTTCTTCATTTCCAGAAGACGCTGTTGTAAAATGCAATGCCGACAAAACAAAATATGTAATTTCTATTACTCATGAAGAAGCCCCAATAACATATTACATAGAAAAAAACTAAAAAACAATTACTAAAACTGAAAAGCGTCTTGCCTACATTGCAAGACGCTTTTTTTTGCAAAAAAAATGTCACCGCCCATAAGCGATGACATTTTCTCCTAAGCTACCTCTTAATTCTGAATTCTGAATTCTGAATTTTAAACACCCATTTCCAAACTGGAATCACTTGAATTTTTACACCGTCGATGTTTAGTTCCTTTTCTTCTTCGTAGGTGATTATTACAAATTCCTTTGCTTCTTTTAGAGTTTTTGCAGCTTCTACAAGAGATTTTGTTTCTCTATCATCAGAAATATTTGTGATAGAATATGCTACTTGAATTGCAGTGCCAGTTTCTTCTATAAAAAAGTCCACATCTAAGTTTTGGGTTTTTAAATAATATACATTGCCTTTATAATTGTTCCACAAATTTATTGCCACAAGATTTTCTAACAAACGAGGTTCTTCTTTATTCAAAAAAAGATTTAATAATCCATTGTCGTTAAAATAGTATTTTGGCGTAGTTTCTTTTTCTACAAATTTTGAAAAATAATTTTTGATTGTAAAAATCAAAAAAGATTGTTTTGCATAACCAATATAATCTATAACAATATCTTTGCTTATTTTTACACCAATTGTTTTAAGTATGTTATGTAATTTTGAATAAGAAATTTCGTCTTTCACAGATTCTGCAATTTTTTTCATCAAAAGTTGCAGTCCATTAGGATTTCTTATTCCATTTCTAGCGGCAATATCCCCCAACAAAACTTTTTGATATATGCTAGAAACATATTCTCGCTTATTTTGATAATTCAAAGTTTCTGGAAATCCACCAAAATAAAAATAAGTAGAAAATTCTCTTTTGATTTTTCCACTTTCTTTTGTACCAAAAATTGATTTATCAGAAAAATCAATTTGTTTTGCTGTAAGAAACTCTTTAAAATTATATGGTGTAATATATTTTGTAAAATATCTTCCACCCAAACGATTTTCAATTTCTTGGGAAAGCATTTTTGCGTTGCTTCCTGTAATAAATGTGTGCTCTTTGGAATCTGCCATACGACGGGCAAATTTTTCCCACCCTTCAATATTCTGAATTTCATCCAAAAAGAAATATCCTATTTTATCAGATAATTCTGCTTGTACAGAAAGTAAATCATTAAAATCATTTAGTGAAAATTCTGCAAGACGTTCATCTTCAAAATTTATGTAAATAATCTGATTCCATTCAATTCCTTTTTCAACAAGATCTTTTACAATTTTATATAGCAATGTTGATTTTCCAGCTCGTCGTAATCCAATAAGAACATAATTTGCATTTAAATCAAAATCATAATCACGAGGAACAATTTTTGTTTTTTTTATTATTTCATGTTGATCAAAAATAACTTCTTTTAGAATATCATGATTCATAAACGCCTCTTTTCTTTTGTCGAGTATACTAGACAAAATCTTGTCAGTACTATCGAATATACTCGACAGCACTGTGTTTGTCAATCATGGATTCAAAAAAGAAATACACTTTTATTGGGGAATATTACGAATATTTCCATGAGGGAAAAATCTATAAAACCTTCCAACAAAAAAAATGCCACCGCCCAACAGCGATGACATTTTCGCTCACAATTTCTACCGAATAAAGAAATTATACAACTTCTACAAATGAAAGATTTTTTTCTTTTCCTTCATTTAAGATATCAAGTAATCTAAATGCAGGTCCTGTTGGATGAGTTCTGCCACATTCCCAGGCTTCAACTGTTTTTTTTGAAACACCCATATAATTTGCAAATACAGTTTGTGTCATACCTGCATTATTTCTAATCTGTCTTATTTGTTCTGGATTAAATTCTTTTATAGGACTAATTATATATGTAGTTTTTTTAGCAGAGCCTATACCTTTTTCGAAATCAATAGCTTCTTGGAGACCTGTACATAAATCTTCAAATAAAGAACTCATATTATTACCTCCTGTTTTTAGCAGTTTCATCTTTTAAAGCTTTAACAAGCTTCTTCAAAACATTTTTTTCTTCGTCAGAAAGATTTGTTTGTTCATTTTTTGTAAAAGCAGTAATCAAATATGTAACTTCGTATTCAGCAAAATCTGTATAACAAACTCTTACACTACCACTTTTCCCTCTATTTTCTAGAGCAAAACGAACTTTACGAATACCTCCGGTTCCTTCCATAACAGGTCCAGATTCAGGATTCTTTAACAACATAATTTGCAGTGCTAATAAATCTTCATCCGATAAACCAATTTCTTTCCATCTTTTTGTAAACAAAGGAACTTCTATAAATGTACGTTTAATCTGTTCTTCCATATAATAAATATACACCCTATTTTATAGGGTGTCAATCCAGAATTCGGAAACTAGAAACCTTCAGAAAAGTGAATTAATTTAAACAAAAAAATGCCACCACCCATCAGCGATGACATTTTCTAACCAAACTTTTCAGGATTTCGAATTAATTCTTCATTCCTAATTCATAATTCTAAATTAAATTATTGATTAGCATAGTTTGTAAAATAGTTTTGAATCAAGATAACAGGTGTTCCCTTGTCTCCAGAACCAGAAGTTAAATCGCTTAAAGAACCAAGCAAATCTGTCAACTGGCGAGGAGTTGTTCCCTGAGTTTCCATTCTTCCTACCAAGTTAGAATCTTTTTCCTTGATTCTCTTAATCATAGCTTCTTTTAATTCTTCCCCAGACAAGTCTTTAAACTCATTATCAGAAAGATATTTTAGTTTTAGCTCATTTGGAGTTCCCACCAAGCCACTTGTGAAAGCTGGAGAAACAACAGGGTCTGCCAATTCCCAGATTTGACCTTGTGGATCTTTGAAAGCACCGTCGCCGTAAACCATTACTTCCACATTTTTGCCATATTTTGCCTTGATACGAGCTTGAACATCATCAACAAGGGGCTGACAATTTCTTGGGAACAATTTTACAGAATTTTCAGTTGCAAGATTTGAGCCAAGAAGCCCAAATTTTTCGTTATAACCAGAACCATCAACAGATTCAGTTAAAATTTCGTCTAGGCAGTAAACTTTTTTTACCCCAGCTTGTTGTAAGATTTTTTTATCCCGTTTTCGCTTGTGAATAGAAGCCACAATTACGTTATCTGTAAATTTCAAAATTGCTTTTGGGTCGTTTGCCAAAATAATTTCGCAAGGACATTCGCAAGTTTCCTTGTAAAATTCGATGTAATCAACCCCAGTAAATTGGTGAATTGTATTTGGAAAAATTTTGTGAAATTCTTCAGCAGTAAAAACATCAGAATAAGGATTTACACCAGAATCAAAAAGTGCATCTTCTGAAATCAAGTGATTTCCAACTTCATCTCCAGGATATGAAAGCTGGATAACAAGTTTTTTACATCCACGAGAAATTCCTTTCAAAAGCATAGAAAAACGATTGCGGCTCATAATTGGGAAAATAAGACCTACAGTTTCATCTCCAAACTTTGCAGAAACATCTTTTGCAATTTGGTCAGCAGTTGCGTAGTTTCCTTGAGAAATACCAACAACAGCCTCTGTAATAGCAATAACATCTTTGTCCTGAAGCTCAATTCCAGCTTCTTCAATACATTTTCCAACAGAATCCACAACGATAGATGCTAAATCATCTCCCTTCTTGATAATTGGAGTTCTAACACCTCTAGAAATTGTTCCACTATATTTCATATAAAACCTCACATTTTCAGCTTTGAAAAGCTGGTAAACTATTAGGGGAGGAAAACCCACTCAGAGTCCGAAGGCCGTTGGTTTTCCTCCCCTAAAACCCCACCATTCCTTGGCCACGGCTTAGGGTTCCACCCTAAGAACCCAAATTATTCCTCAAATTTTTTGTTTTCCTAATAAATATATTTTTATTATATATTTTTTCTTGATATAAGTAAAATATATATTTATTATAGTATGCATAAGTATTTCTTATAAAACAATATAACGTGAAGGATGTTAGTCCTGAACAAATCCGTGTGGCAATTTCAAAACAAGGAGCAAATCATGATAACCGACCTAAACCTTCTTCGCGTATTCTATCACGTCGCCAAAACCGAGCAAATATCCAAAGCTGCTGAAATCCTCAATGTTTCCCAACCTGCCATTAGTCAGCAAATCAAAAGCCTAGAAGACCAAATCGGCTTCAAACTTTTTTCCCGCTCCAAAAAAGGCGTAAAACTCACCCAAGAAGCAGAAGAAATCTTCGCCTACTGCAAAAACATCTTCGCCCAAGTAGAATCCATCAACCACACATTACAAAACATCAGCTCACTAGACACAGGCACCCTCAGAATCGGCGCCTCAGACACAATTTGCAAATACTACCTTATAGACAAACTAAAAACCTTTGAAGAACTCTACCCAAAAATCCGCTACCGAGTAACAAACTGCACCACCACCGAATCTCTCACCCTACTAAAAAACAACGATGTAGACATAGCCTTCGTTCACACCCCAGTTACAAACCAAAATTTCACCTTCCGTCCCTGCCTCACCCTAGAAGACTACTTTGTATGCAGCAAAGACTTCGATTGCTCCCAAATCAAAGAACTTTCAGACCTAACAAAATATCGCACCCTCTTACTCGAAAAATCAAGCCACTCCCGAAAATCCCTAGATTCAAACCTCTTACGCTACAACGTAGAACTTCGCCCAAAATTTGAGCTCGCTTCCCTAGACCTTTTAATCGAATTCGCAAAAAAAAATATGGGCATAATCTGCGTTTCAAAACAATACATCAAAACAGAACTAGAAGTCCAAGAGCTAAAAATCATCCCCCTAAAAGAAAAGCTAGACCTACGTTCCATAAGCCTAGCCTTCGACAATAACACCATCTCCCACGCCGCCAAACGCTTCATGGAAATATTATAATTTTTCATTTGGGCAGTCCCAAGATTGCTCATTCCGAAGAGCAAAGCCCTTCTCCATTCACAATCTGGTCGGGCTTTTCAGGATTGCGCCGTCTACCGCGGCTTCATTGCTCCACTTCGTTTCGCAACGGCTCCTTTTCAGTCGCCGTCCTTACAATCCCTACTGCATCCACCGTCACTTCGAACAAAATAATCCACCCTCAAAAAAAATCCCAGCAAGTTCACACTCACTGGGATTTCATCACAATATTAGCAGAAAATCTGCCTAATAAAACTTATTTTGCTTGAACTAATTCAACTTCAAAAATCAAATAAGCATTTCCAGGAATTACACCAGGATAACCCATTTCGCCATAAGCCAAATCTGGTGGAAGAATCATTCTTCGCTTTTCACCAAGTTTCATATCTTGAGTCATAATGTCAAAACCTTCAATCATTTGACCAGCTCCAGTAATAAAGCTTAATGTACCGCGACCTTCAGAAGAATCAAAAACTGTTCCATCTAAAAGCATACCTGTATAGTGAACAGCAACAACCCTTCTACTTCCAATAGCATTTCCCTTTCCTTCTTTTAAGATTTCATAGTAAATGCCATCAGCAGTTTTTGTTGCATCTGGATAATCTTCTTCGATTTCAGCAATTACAGCTTTCATAGCTTCTTCTTTTGCCTTACGAGCTGCAATTTTTTCTTCTTCTAGTTTTTTATTACGAATTTCAAGTTGCTTATCAAAATCGGCTTGAGTTGCTGTAAAAGCTTCAGCATCAGCGCCTTGTCTTACGATTGTTACTTTTTCGATTGTAGCACCTTGCTTCATAGAATCAACCACATCTTGGCCATAAACAACCTTACCAAAAACAGTGTGTTTATCATCCAACCAAGGAGTTTCCACAATTGTGATGAAAAATTGGCTACCATTAGTATTTGCACCAGAGTTTGCCATAGAAAGAACACCAGGTTCATCATGACGCAAGGAACTTACAAATTCATCTGGAAACTTATATCCAGGACCGCCAGTTCCATTTCCTTTTGGATCTCCACCTTGAATCATAAAATCTTGACCATCACCATTTGCTTTGCTAATTACACGGTGAAATTTTAGTCCATCATAAAATGGTTTTCCCTTTGCAGCATCCAATGTGCCTTCTGCCAAACCAACAAAGTTGGTAACAGTTAAAGGAGTTTCCTTGTAATGCAATTTGATTGCAATTACACCATTAGATGTTTCCATTACAGCGAAAACGCCGTCTTGACCTTTAATTGCGTCTAAAGCCTTGTTCATATCTGAACATCCCCCTAATGATAATACTGATGTAAACAAAAGTATTGATAAAATAAGTTTATTTAATTTCATTATAACGTCCTTCAAACCAGTTAAATAAAGCTTCTATCCTTGCAGTTAGTGAATCCCGAATCTTTGTTTGAACAAAAGGAACAGCCGCAAAATCTGCTTGAGCCAAAATGTAAACAAGAAGTTTGTCATTTTCTTTTTTTGTATACAAAGTTAAACACAAATTTTCTTCTTTTACGCCCTTCACAAATTTTACATACAAAGGACCTTTGTTCACAAAATTCATTCCAACTTCAGAATCTGTTTGCCAAAAAGTTACCTCATAAGGAGTTTCTCCAAAAGAGTTGTCATTTTGGAACATATAAAGTTTCAACCCATTTGCGTCTTCTTCTTGATTATCAGGAATCTTTTTCAAAGAATCCAAATCAGAAATTGTATAACAAGCGTCATACAAAATGTCATATTTTCCACGAGAATTAGAATAATATTCTATTCCTTCCATTGTGGAAAAAGAACGCAAAATTTTTGCCACTTCTTTCATATCAACATTAGAAGAAGGAATCTCATAAAGTATTTCAGCCACAAAAACAGGTTTTTTATCGTAAGTATCCTTCCAATAATTAACCACTTCTTGACTGATTTCAGAGATTGGAAACAAAGAAGGCGACATATCACTTTCTTTATAAACTATCCTTTCTCCAATTTTTTCCCCAGCAAGAAAAGAAAACATCAAAAGACAACAAATAATTGACAAAAAGAATTTTACTTTTTTCATAATATTACCTCGATTTGACATATCCTTAACTTACCAACAGGATTAAAAAATAGTCAAGGATATTAAATAAACATCCTTGACTTCATTTTGTTTCACTAAAATTAACGAATTCCCTTGTAAATAACGCGAACTTGTTTGTAAAGTCCTTCGCCTTCACTCTTTGTCTCAACATCACCAATATCGTTTAATGTTGTGTGAATTAGTCGTCTTTCAAAAGGATTCATTGGTTCCAACAAAATTGAACTTCTTGAAGTTCTAACTTTGTCAGCTGTGTTATAAGCAAGTCTTACCAAAGATTCTTCTCGACGGATTCGGTAATTTTCTGTATCAAGAATTACACGAACATCTTCTCGACCAAGACGACCTGCATAAACATTTGCAAGAAGTTGCATAGCATCAAGGTTTTTACCCTTTCTACCAATCAAAATTGAAGAATCTTTAGAATTCATCTTAATTCCAAGTTTATGTTCTTCACGGAACATAACTTCTACAGAAACTTCATATCCCATATTTCTAATCATTGTTTCCACAAACTCTGTAAGTTTTGTTTCAAACTCATCTTGTGGTAATGGATCTGCAAATACTTTTTTCTCTTTTTTTTCTTCAGAATTCAAAGTATTTACTGTTTTTAGAGAATCATCAGTATGAACTCTAATTTTCACGTATCCTTTTTTAAAGATAGTGTTTTTTTGAGCCTCTAGAATCTCCACATCAAATTGGTCTCTCTCAAGTCCCAATTCAGAAGCAGCCAATTCTATCGCCTCTTTTTCGGTTTTTGCTTCATATTCGTATGTCATAACGCACCTCGCGTAAAAATAATTTCTACTTATTTTTCTTTTTTAATTCTAGTTCAGCTTTCTTTTTTTTCATCATTTTGTTCAAGAACATTTGCTGAACCAAAGTTAATAGGTTACTTACTGTCCAATAAATCAACAATCCAGATGGAGCTGAATAGAAAACAAAGAAGAAAACAATTGGCATAGCATACATCATTATCTTCATTTGTGTTGCGTTTCCACCAGAAGTTGTTGCACTTGTCACTTTTCCGTAAATCAATTGTGATACTAGATAAATAACTGGCAATAAGCGAATATGGTTTCCTAGCAATGGAAGATTAAATTTCAATGTATAAACACTATCTCCCACAGAAAGGTCTGGAATCCATCCAGGAATAAACATAGCTCCACGGAATTCAAAATAGTTATTGAACAAGTTGAACATTGCAATAATCAATGGGAACTGAATCAATAGTGGCAAACATCCAGAAAGTGGATTATATCCTGTTTCTTGATACAATTTTGCCATTTCCTGATTCATTTTCTCAGGATTATTTTTATATTTTGTTTGAATTTCAGTCATTTTAGGCTGAACTTCTTGCATTTTCAAAGAAGCAAGAGAACTTTTCTTTGTAAGTGGGAACAAAGCCAACTTCAAAAGAATTGTCATCAAAATAATAGAAACACCCCAGTTTGGAATAATTTTGTACAAAATCTCCATTATCCATTTTAGAGCTTTTTCTAACCAAGAAAGCATACCACTTGTTTGTAGAGCTTCATCAAATCTTAAATTAGAAAGTTTCCATCCATTGTCTTCTGCTTTGTTGTACATCCCCATTGCAGCGTCAGTTCGTGGTCCAACATAAACATAATATGTATCTAAACTAGAAGAATCCATAATTGGATTTCTCTCAATTTTTACCTGTGAGTTTGCATAATTTGGAACTTCCAAAGCTGTTGAATAAGTTACCTCTCCAACTGAAGTTGTATTCATCGGTGCAACTAACACAGAAAAGTATTTTCCTGTTACACCAGTCCAAGTTACAGCATTGTCATATAATTTCGAAGAATTATCTCCAAGATTTGCCTTTTTAACTTTTTCCCCATTGAAAGTCATAAAAGTACGATTTTCGTATCTATCTTTCTTTCTATCGTAATATGGACCAATTTGAGGTGGAGTTCTAAGTGTGTAAGCAACATCTCCAAAGTTAAAAGATTTTGCGTTTGTAATGTCTTCTACACGAATATCCAATCTAAAAACATATTCATCTGGCAAAAATGTGTATTGTTTTACAAATGTAAAAGAACTCACTGAACCATCAGAATTAGTAACTTTGTAAGGTTTATAAAATCCGATTGTATAATCATCAATTATTTTTGTATTGAAAATATCTTCAATTACAGGTTTTGATGCATCACCAAAACTAACAGCAAAAGCTCTGTTTTTTTCTGTAATATTATCTGCCATTTCAATATTTGCTTCACCGTCCTGGTGATTTAGCAATTCATACCCAATAATATCACCGCCACGATTTGTAAAAGTTACTTTCACATTTTCAGTAGTAATTGTGAAATTTTCTTCGATAAAGAACTGATCTTCTAAATCGTCAACTTCTCCAACTTGTGGTGCATCAGAAACATTATTGACACCTTCAACAACACTACCCTCAATAATTTCTGAATTTTCAGAAACTGCTGGAGTTGTATTCATTGGAAACAAAATTGGTTGTAAAAAAGTAAATACTACAAGAACTAAAGTTGATAGGACAATGGCCCAAACTGTATTTTTATCCATAGCTTAAAGTGTATCTCCATGAAAAATTCCTACAATTTCATTTTATGGGACAGGGTCATAACCACCAGCATGAAATGGATTACACCTTAAGATTCTTTTTGTGGCATAAAAAGAGCCTTTTATTGCTCCGTGTTTTTCGATTGCTTCTAGTGCATAATTTGAACATGTAGGATAATAACGACAACAAGGGGGAAAGAGAGGTGAAATACAGACTTGATAAAATCGAATAAATAGTTTTAAAATCCTAGACAAAAGGTTCTTCATTCTTTAAGAATTCCTGCTTTTTGAACTAAAGAATTGAACATTGAACATCTAGTCTCATATACATCGTTACCAGGATAAACAAGAAAAATCATGTCGAAACCTGTTTGCAACTGTGTTTTTACTTTGCGATAAACTTCTCGACTTAATCTCTTGCATCGATTACGCTCTACCGCATTTCCATAATTTCGAGGAAGGGCAAATGCAATTCTGTTTTTGTCTAAGTTATTTGGCAATAAAAACAGCTTTGCACCATGTATGGTAATTCGTTTCCCATTTTTAAACAAATTCCGAATTTCTTCAGAACGTTTTACCCGTTCAGTACGGGTAAAACGACCGGTTTTACACAAGCTAATTCCCTATTCCTTTCCGTTTTAGAAATTAATATGGTTTCTTTTCGTCAGAAACTGTTAGCTTATAGCGACCTTTTGCACGTCGTCTTTTTAGAACTAAACGTCCACCACGTGTCTTCATACGAGCACGAAAACCAAATTTTCTATTTCTTTTACATTTACTTGGTTGATATGTTCTTTTCATTGAACATCTCCTTTTATGTTAAGAACTCTAGGTTCTCAAAAATTTTCCACCAAAATAGTAGGGTTATCAAGTTTAACACTTAATTGAAAGTTTTGTCAATCAGTTTTGATATACGAGTTTAAATATACGAAAATAAACAAAAAAAGTCTACAAATTTTTACAAAAAAAAGACCGAAAGTCCGCACTCTCGGTCTTTTTTACTTAGTATTTTCTTGCTTTAAGCAAGTTTTAACAAGCTTAAAAACTATGTGTACAATTCACGTTTTGTGTAGTGAGTATGCAACAAGTGATGAGCTTTTTCGCTGTTTGGTTCGCCCAAGAATTCCTTGTAAATCTGTGTGATTAAAGGATTTTGGTGAGAACAGCGGATTTCGTGAGTTGCGTCATCTGTGTAAAGAGCTGCAGCACGTTTTACACGTAAATCATCACTGTGACCGTATGGCTGACCACCACCAGTAACACATCCACCACGACAAGCCATAACTTCAATAAAGTCGTATGGTCTTTCTTTGCCTTCTGCAGCAGCCTTGCGGATTTCTTCCACAACTGGCTCAATATTTGCCATTTGGTGAACAACAGCTAGTTTTACTTTGATTCCGTTTAGATCAACTTCAGCTTTTTTAACACCTTCAAGTCCACGAACTGGTGTATAGTTTACATCTCCAAGTTCATTTCCTGTAACAAGTTTATATGCTGTACGAACTGCTGCTTCCATAACACCACCAGTTGCACCAAAGATTGTTGCAGCACCTGTGTATGGTCCAATTGGATTATCAGCTTCAGAATCTTCTAGATTTGCAAAATCAATACCTGCTTGGCGAATCATACTAGCAAGTTCTCTTGTTGTAAGAACCTTATCAACATCAGCAGCACCGCTTGATTTCATACTGTCATCACGACGAGCTTCGTAAGCTTTTGCTGTACAAGGCATTACAGAAACATGGTAGATTTTATCTGCTGTTAAACCAGCTTTTTCTGCCCAATAAGTTTTTGTAATTGCACCTTGCATTTGCTGAGGAGATTTTGCACTTGAAAGATTTGGCAACAAGTCGTGATAGTTCTTTTCTGCGTAGTCAACCCAACCTGGACAACAACTTGTAAACATTGGAAGAGCCCCGCCCTTTGTTAAACGAGTTACAAGCTCAGTTCCTTCTTCCATAATTGTAAGGTCAGCAGCAAAGTTTGTATCAAAAATGTATTTAAAGCCTAACATGCGTAATGCTGTGTAAAGTTTTCCTGTGCAAAGAGTTCCAGCAGGAAGACCAAATTCTTCACCGATTGCAGCACGTACAGAAGGTGCAATAGAAGCAACTGGTGTGAGATTTTCATCAGCAATGCTTTCAAATACTTTTTCAAGTGGATTGTGAGTTGTAATTGCTCCAGTTGGACAGTGAGCAGCACATTGACCACAGCGAATACAAGGACTGTGAGCTAAATCGCTTCCAGCAACAGGCCCAATAACAGTTTTGTCACCCCGTCCTGTGTATTCCATAGCCCAAACATTTTGCATGATTTGACAAGCTTCAACACAGCGACCACAGTTAATACACTTATCTCTGTCTAGTACGATTTCTTCGTAGGAATCGTCCACTGGTTGATTTTTCAAAATCCTTGTAAAGCGTGGAGCTTGTCTTAGTCCAAAATCAGCAGCTAGGTTTTGAAGTTCACATTGGCCAGAGCGATTACATTGCAAACAATCGCTTGGGTGATTTGATAAAATCAATTCCAAAACTGTGCGACGAGCTTTTGTTAGCTCTAAGTCATTTGTTACAATGTTCATTCCTGGAGCACATTCAGTACAGCAAGAACGAGTCATACGAGCACGACCAGTTCGAGGATCTACGTTTTTAACAACACAAATACCACAAGAAGCCCAAGCTGGTAAATCCTTGTTATAACATAGTGTTGGAATTTTGATATTTAGCTTTTTACAAGCATCTAATATAGAAGTTCCTGGTTCAACAGAAACTTCTTTTCCATTTATTGTTAAGTTAATCATCTGTCTTTCCTCACTTCCTTATTTTTTGATGATGGCATTGAATTTACAAGTTGTCATACAAGCACCACATTTCAAACATTTTGCTTGATCAATTACGTGACGCATTTTCTTTTCACCTGTAATACAGTTTGCAGGACATTGACGAGCACACATTCCACAACCAATACACTTATCTGTAATAACGTAAGAAATAAGTTTTTTACATTTTCCAGAATCACAGCGTTTATCTTTGATATGAGCAATATATTCATCTTCAAATTTGTTGATTGTAGAGAGTGTTGGATTAGGAGCTGATTGACCCAAAGCACATAGAGAACAAGATTTCATAGCTTGTCCAATATCCTTTAGTTTCTGAATATCATCCATTTCACCAGCACCACGAGAAATCTTGTCTAGAATTGAGTACATTTGGCGAGTACCAATACGACAAGGTGAACACTTACCACAAGATTCATCAACACAGAATTCCATATAGAATTTTGCAACGTCAACAACACAGTCGTCTTCGTCCATAACAATCATACCACCAGAACCCATCATTGAGCCAAGGCGAGTTAAAGCACCAAAGTCGATTGGAGTATCCAAGTTTTCTTCTGTAATAATACCGCCAGAAGGACCACCTGTTTGAACGCCCTTAAACTTCTTGCCGCCCTTAATTCCACCACCAATTTCAAAGATGATTTCACGTAAAGTTGTTCCCATTGGAACTTCAACAAGACCAGAGTTGTTTACCTTACCAGTTAGCGCAAAAACTTTTGTTCCCTTAGAGTCGTCTGTACCAATTTTATTAAACCAGTCAGCACCCTTTGTTAAAATAACTGGAATATTTGCCCAAGTTTCTACGTTGTTAATAACAGTTGGTTTTCCCCACAAACCACATTGAGCTGGGAATGGTGGTTTTGGAGTTGGCATACCGCGTTTACCTTCGATAGAGCGAAGCAAAGCTGTTTCTTCACCACAAACGAAAGCACCAGCACCAAGACGGATTTCAATATCAAAATCAAATCCAGAGCCTAAGATATCTTTTCCTAAAAGACCAGCTTCACGAGCTTGAGCCATAGCAATCTTTAGGCGGTCAACAGCCAAAGGATATTCAGCACGAATGTAAATAAAACCTTTGTTTGCTCCGATTGCACGACCACAAATTGTCATAGCCTCTAGAATAGAGTGAGGGTCTCCTTCGATTGTTGAGCGGTCCATATAAGCACCTGGGTCACCTTCGTCGGCATTACAAACAACGTACTTTTCATCACCTTGAGCTTTCATACCAGCTTCCCACTTAAAGCCAGTTGGGAATCCAGCACCACCACGACCACGAAGACCAGATTTTTTGATTTCTTCAACAATTTCTTCTGGTTTCATTTCAAACAAAGCTTTTTCAAGAGCTAAATATCCATCACGACCAATGTATTCGTTAATATCTTCTGGGTTAATAACACCACAGTTTCTCAAAACGATACGTAATTGTTTTTGATAGAATTGAATTTCTTCTACAGCTTCTAAGTTTTTCTTTTCTTTGTTATATAGAAGCCGTTTTACTTCACGTCCTTTTACAACTTGTTCAGCAATAATATCTTTTGCATCTTCTGGTTTTACTTCTACATAGAAAGAATCTTCTGGTAAAACCTTTACAATTGGTCCTTTTTCACAGAAACCAAAACAACCTGTTTTTACAATTTGAACTTTGTCTTCTACGCCAAAGTTTTTAGCTTCTGCCAAAAGGTTTTTATAAATTAAATCAGCGTTACTTGATTCACAACCAGTACCGCCACAAACTAGAATATAATGGGTAAATGCCATTCTTTTCTCCTCTTTAGTTATGTCTATAGACGGTCTATGATTTTGTTGTCTAATAGTCTTTTGCCGATAATATGTTCTTCCACAATTTGTTTTGCAGTAGCAACATCAACATTTCCATAAATTACAGTTGGCATATCTGGAACGATAACTTCTACAGTTGGTTCGCTTGAACAATGTTCCATACAACCAGTTTGTCTAATGATTGTAGATCCTGCCAAACCTTTTGCGTCCATTTCTTTTATAAAAGCATCTAAAGTTGCCTTGGCACCTGCAGCAATTCCACAAGTTCCCATACCAACAATGACTTGAACGCTTTTTCCCTCTGAATCTCGTTTTAAGAGTTCAGATTTTACAGAGCTACGAATTGCTCTTAGTTCTTCAAGGGTCATTTTTCCCATATTGATATTAGCAAAGGCATTAAAACCTAAGCTCCTCCTATTTTAATCTGATAATTCTTGGCTTTTTAGAAAATCACCTAGCAGCATAAGATTTTTTCCGTTCTCCAAATCTCCAAGAACTTCTTTTAATTGATTACGACTTAAATCATATTGATTTTCAGCTGTAGCAGTTTTCTTTTTTCGACTGATTTTCAGTTCGTAATCAGGATTTTGGTTTGTTAGTAACAAAAGTTGCCTAAACATTCCAGATACATCACCCAAAGGTGGCGTATCAATATTTTGAAGATTAAACATCATATAAACTGTAGTTCCCTTTCCCAATTCAGAATCAATTTTGAATTCCCCTTGGGTGGCTGTTACAGTTTGAATCAGAAAGGGAATCCCCAATCCAATTTTTCTGTTTGGATGTTTAACTCCGTCTGTGTAAAAAGGATTTTGTGCGTTTTTTACATCCTCAGCACTCATTCCGCATCCGTTATCACGAATGTACACAGTTAAATTATTTTCTGTTTCTGTAAGCTCTACTTCTACCAGCGTGGCATTTGCCTCAATAGAATTTTGGACAATATCTGCAATGGTATCACAAAGATTGTAGTGCATACAAAAATAATTTTATGCTTCTCGATATTTATCAAGAATTCCAGCAATTTGTGATTTTGTTAGTTTTCCGTAAACATCACCATTTACAGAAAGAACAGGTGCAAGACCACAACAACCAATACAGCGAACAGGTTCTACAGAGAATAATCCATCATCTGTAGAAATTTTGTCAGCGTCTAATCCTAGAATAGCTCGAGCTTCGTCAATCAAGTCTTGTCCACCCTTTAGATAACAAGCTGTTCCCAAGCATACACTGATTTTGTTTTTCCCAGGTCGTTGAGTTTTGAAAAAATGGTAAAATGACATTACCCCATAAACACGAGCAAGGTGTGAACCTGTTCGTTCAGCAACAGCAGCGGCTGCTTCTTTGGAAATATAGCCCTGTTCTTCTTGAACTTTGTGGAGAATCATTATTAGATTTCCTGGCTTGTTTTTCCACTCGTCAATAAATGCTTCAAGTTCTTTTGAGAACCCTGCATTTGTAACACATGCCATATAGACCCCCAAGTCTACTGATAAACTTTTCCGTTTATCTTTTTTATTTTTCTGTCGATTAGTTTGTTTTTGTCTTCTAATCGATAAAATTTTATTGAATAAAGGACATAATAACTCAATCTATTCAACTTATTTAATTGTACACTTGAATGGTGGAAAACGCAAATTTTTTGTTTAGTTTTGAAGAAGTAATATTTAGAGCTTCAAAAATGATTATAGATAAGTGAAGATTTCTAGTAGCAAATTTTTAACAAAAAAGAGACACCCCAAAGTGAAGTGCCTCTTTTTTTCTTTACCATTCTAGATAAATCGTGCTCTCTTCTAGATTACACAAAAAATCTGCCAAAGGAATTGAGATTCTTGCTTTATTTTTATTGGTTACAGTTTTTGAACTTGGAATCTTTACATCAATTTTTTTGATTGATACCCCTTGAGGAACAGAAACTTCGATTACAAAATTACTAGACAAAGCTTCTCTTGCAAGTTTATTTCCATAAATCGCAGCTAAAACTTCACCATATTCCTCTGGAGAAAGTTCCTCATTTGTAAAGATTGGAGCACAAAGCAAATCCAAGTATCCCACCGTTTCTTCTGGCAAAATAGTAACAAAATCTTGAAACTTCTCCGGAGTTAAAGAAATTGCAACAGAATTATTAGAAACTTCTTCGATTAAGCCAGAAGTATTTTTTGCAATACTTTGTAGCGAAGTTGGCTTTGTTTTTACAAATAAGTCATTATTATCAACCGACACAGAATCCACAGGGAAACCAGATAATTCAAGATTTTCTGCAACTGCATTTTTGTTGAATAGCGGACTTTGGGAATCTGCTTCTGTAATCGAATATAAAGTTTGAACTAAGTTTTCTCCCAGCCCAGAAGAAAACTCAATAACCACCGCTTCTGCAGAAGAAATATTTACATTCAAAGATGGAGAACATCCAACCAGCAAACAAATAATTCCCAGAAGGGCAACTAAAATATTTTGAGTTATTTTGTTTTTCATACTATGTATAACACATTTTAATTAAAGAAAAGTTACTCTCACACCTGAAGAAAAAACTAAGCCTGATACCAATGATTCTTTTAGAGGTAAAGCTGCTCCATCTTCTGCGTTATGTACAGTATAAGAAATATCTTGCACAAGACTCAAACCAATCTTTGAAAAGCTTACAGTATTTGACCGCCAAGAAGCTCCAAAGATTCCTGGAAAAAACGATGGCTTAATATCTTTATCTTTTCCAGGAACTACAGCATCCCCCAAAGTAAGTACAGGTCCTGCATAAAATCTAAGATTTTCAGAAAGCCCCAGAGACAATGTCAAAGGGATTTGAAACACACCTAATTTTTGGTCGTATCTTAATTCTACGCCAACTCCAAGACTTAATACATTTCTTGAATATGAAATATTACCTTGAACAGAAAATCCCCTAGAATTTAGAACAAATTGATTTCCTGTGAAACAATTCCAATTGTAAAACACAGCTACATCACAGTCTACCTTGGAGAAAAAACTACCAGATGAGCCTATATTTCCTAAACCAGAACTAGAATTAGATGTATTATTATTTTGAAATGTACCTGCTATTACGGCATTGGTTGGAGGCAAAATTTGACCAACTGCGTAATAATGCTGTTTCCAGTAAGATTCGTTTAGAGAGCTTAAAATTACGCCAGTATTTGGACCATCACTTGCAGCGTGGATAAATTGATTGTTTCCAACATAGATTCCAGCATGAGAAACCTTGTCTCCAACAGTTTTGAAAAACAAGATGTCCCCTGGTTCTTTTTGATTATCAGGAATAATTTTTGCATACCCATACAAAGCTGCAACCGTTCTAGGTAATTGCAACTGTATGCTTTCTCTTGCAACAGTATAAATCAACCCAGAACAGTCTGTTCCTGTTTTATCGATACCTCCGTAAACATAAGGCACTCCAATAAACTCTTTTGCATAGTTTACCATTTTTGTACGCTTATCTTTTGAATCACCATCAGCAAAACAATAAACAGAAACTATCAACAAAAGAAAAATTATCAAAAATTTTCGGAGCTGTCTTTTTCTCTCCATAGTCTACCTACTTCTATAAGAATTAAACTTTGAACTTACTTGCTTGTTCAGAAATATTTACAGCAGCCTCAGAGTTTTTGTCTACAGCAGATGTAACATTTTCTAGAACAGCAGTCATGCTTGAAGTATTTTGAGACATATTATTCATAGCATTTGTGATTTCACGAGTAACACTAGAAAGCTTATCCATTTCAATAGAAACTTCTTTGCTTCCTTCTAGCATTTGAACAGAACCATCTCGAACAGTATTTGTATTATCACTAATATTATGCATAGCTTCAAGAACTTGAACAGAACCTTCGTTTTGTTCTTCCATAGCATTCATAATTACAGATTCTTGTTGACGAATTTTTTGAGCCAATTCAAAAATTCTACCAAATTGCTCTTGAACCTCTTGCGTGTTTGCAGTAACAGTTGCGATAGATTCTCCCAAAATCTTTAAGCGATTAGAAATTGCCAAACTTTGGTCATTTGATTCTTCAGCAAGTTTGCGGATTTCGTCAGCAACAACAGCAAACCCCTTTCCAGCTTCACCAGCATGAGCAGCTTCGATGGCAGCATTCATAGCAAGCATATTCGTTTGTTCTGCAATGTGTTGAATAACACCACTTGCTTCCATCATACCTTCAGATTCTTCATAGATTTTTTGGCTAGTTACAACAGCAGCTTCAACCTTTTGTTGTCCCATAGTAGCTTCTTCATCCAAGGCAGCAACAGAAGTTTGGTTTTTACGCAAGATTTCAGATACAGACTTAATATTTGCAACCATTTCCTCAATAGCAGCAGAAGCTTGAGTTACACTAGCAACCTGACTATCAATACTATTGTGTAATTCATTCAATTTTGAAGAAATACTTGTTACAGTTGCTTGAGTTTGTTCAACACCAGCAGATTGATTTATCATTTCATTGTTTACAAGTCCGATAGAATCAGTAACATTTTCGATAGAAGCAGACAACTCTTGTACACCAGCAACAAGAGTTTCAGCAGCCTCATTTGAAACCGCAGTAGAAGATTGAATGCCCTTTAACAAATCCTTTGTTTTGCGAGAGAATTCATTTAAGTCATTTGCAAGAAGCCCAAAAGCATCTCTACTTAAAACATCAAGATTTGGACCTGTGTAATCTCTATTTGATACATTTTCTGTAAAATCTTTGATAGCTTTTAGACGCATTGTTGTTCCACGCATTTGAAGGAAGAAATCCCCAACACCGATAAAAACACCAATAATTGCCAAAGGTAGAGAAATTGATAAAAATCGTTGGAAAGTTGTAACACCTGGGGTTTCCACCAATAAAGGAGCTACAGCAACAAACAATGTACCTGAAATAGCGAAAAATCCTACAAGAACACTTCTTACAATCAAACTCATTCCTTGATATTCAGGACGTAATGGAAGAAATTTCTGCCATTTTTCATAAGCTTGAAGATAAAAAATATAGAAAAACAATGCTAACAAGAAAGTACTACCCAAAGCACAGAAAACCAATGCTAAACCAACACCACCACTAGTTGGAACAATATTAGAAAAAGCAATCCACAAAACAAAAATTAGATTTATCCCAACAGGAATATAAATCGAAACCTTTGTATAAGCATAAGAAGCTTTACTTGCTTTTATTAGACTTTCTTCAGAACCATCATAACTTCTAATTTTATCTATAAAATAGAAATATAAAACAAAAGGAACAATTAAAGCAAACCAAAAATAAAAAACAAAGTATCCACCTTCGCACAACTTGATTACTGTTGCCCTATCAAAATATTTTCCAAGAATAACTTGTAATACTAACCCCACTAAAGGAGCAAAATATTCCAAAAAACTAAAAATTAGCACACGAATCGGTGCTGGTGGGTTTTTGTATGATTTTTTAGCCATATCAATTACCTCATCCTTTTAATAATAATTATTGTTAATTTATCGGCAAGAAGATAAATTCCTTTACAAAATGCCAATATTCCAATATTTATTCTAACTCATTATTTTTAATAATTCAAATTTTAATATTATATTATATTTCTTTCGTAAATATTTATAAATTTTTGTATTATATAAATTTATACACTATATTTAGGTTGCCAAACTTTTTTTTACGCTAGATATAGTGTTTTTATTGACACTTATTCCAAATCAAATTATAATTTCAATGATAAAATAATATAAATACTTTTTTAATTTGCATTTAGCATTTTAAAAATGAGGGGTTTTAAAATGTGTGAAGTTGTCCATTTTTTTGGGCAGCTTCTTTTTTTTATATTGCGATAATTTTTGGGATTTACTACAATATCACTATGAATTATTTACAAGAAGGCTTAAAAAAGCTAAATATCGAAACAGAAAACCTTGCAGATTTAGAAGCAGATTTAGAAAAATATATAAAAGAATTAGAGCTTTTTAATTCTGCCTACGATTTAACAAACGCAGAAACAAAAGATGATATTGTAATAAAACACGTGCTAGATAGTCTTTCGGCACAAAAAATACTTGTATCACTAATAAAATCTAAAAATTCACCAGAAACAAAAATAGCAGACATTGGTTCTGGTGGGGGACTTCCAGGAATTCCTCTTGCTCTATCCTTAAGAGATTCCAATATTACCTTAGTTGAAAGAATGAGCAAACGATGTGCGTTTTTGGAAAATTGTACTGCTATTTTAAAACTGAAAAATGTTTCTGTAGAAAATCTTGAGGCAGAACGAGTTCCTGCAAACAGTTTTGATATCATTGTTTTTCGGGCATTTCGTCCACTTGATAAAAAAATGATGAAAACTCTTGCAAAAATGGTAAAGCCAGAGGGATATATTTTGGCCTACAAGGCAAAAAAAGACAAAATCACTGAAGAAATGAATGCAATAAAGGATTTAGTTTCAGAATACCAAGTTGAGCCTTTAACCGTGCCATTTTTGACAGATGAGAAAACAGAAGAAAAACACGAAAGAAATCTAGTTATTATTAAAAAAGAGAAGGTTTTGAGTCAATTCGGTTAAGAATCTTGATAAGTCCCGCCTTGTCGGTTAAGTCGATAGGGCGACCTTCAATATATTTACGAGCTTCTTCTGTGAAAGTTCCCGCTGTGAAGCAGATTCCACGACCAGACTTCAAATCTTTGATACGAGCATGGAAATCTCGGATAAACAACTCACCGATAGCACCAGTAGTTCTATAAAATCTAAACAAAACAGAATCTTCCCATTTTGCAGTTTCAATTTCAGTTTGAACCTCGGTACAATCACTCATAGCGTTAATATCAAGAACTTTTACATAAGCTTTTCCAAAATAAACAGAAACGATTTTTCGGCACAAAGCAATAAAATCACTATTGTTTGAAATAAGATATGTATGAAGGTTTGAGTTTTGATTTAATTCTTGATAACGAGCAATCAAAGCTGGAACATCTTTATAGTTTGGAACCGTACTCTGGATATCTCGTAAACAAATCAAAGCATGACTAATATCAGAAGTTTCAAGATACGCATGAGCAAGTCTATAACGAATTTGAGTAATTACTTCGATTGGAGCGTTTATATGTTTCAACCCAATTTCAAAATCTTGAACAGCTTTGTCGTGTTGCTTTGCGTTTTGGTGAATCATACCAGCAGCAAGACAAGCTCTAGCACCGAATTCTGGGTCTGGACGCAAGTGCATAAAAACTTTTATCGCTCTATCTCCACTGCCACCTTCTTTCATAGCATCAGCCATAGAAAAAAGAAGTTCTTTATCATCAGGAGTGATATCCAAAGCCCGTTTTAAGTAAGGCAAAGATTCTTTGAAATTGTGATTTTGATATAATGCAATACCCAAATACTTATAAATTTCTGGAACTTCTTTGTTGATAGTAAGAGCCTTTCGTAAAAGAGGAATAGCCTTGTCTACTTCTTTGTTGTTAATAAAAGCCTGACCAAGATAGAAATTGGTTTCAAAACTATCTGGATTGATTTTTCGTGCCTGTAAAAGCCCTTTAAAAGCTTCTTCGTTTTTTCCAATTTTTAAAGCACAAATTCCCTGACGCAAAGATGCTTGACCAAGATTGATTTCAGAGTGAGCAACCGCAATATTTAACATAGTTTCATAAAGAGGATATGCCTTTTCCCAAAGTTGCTCTTGAAAATACAAGTTGGCTAGAGGAATCAATCCATCTGGATTATGAGGATTTTGAGATAATTTTCTAGTAGCTTCTTTTATAATAACTTGGCGGCTTTTTTGTTTGCTACCCTTTCCAGATTTTCCTTTTGAACCAGAGAAAACCATTAACAAAGCGATAAAGCCAACAACTACGATAACTGCAATTAAAATCGGAAGAAAATCCATAGTTCACATTATGCCCTTACATTTAAGAAGTGTCAACAATTAAGGGATTTTTTGAATCCTATTTTCGACAAACCAAAACCATAGTTCGAGCTTTTTCATTATATGGAGAAAAATCAAAATCGCCATAAATTTCACAAGTAGAAAAGCCAGATGCCAACAATAACCGTTTTAATTCCACAGCAGAATATAAACGCTGTACAAAAACATGCTCCATACGACTACCATCTTTTTGGTCGATTAAAATCCATTTAGAGCGAAGTCCTTCCCAAGCTCCTTCTACAGAAAACTCAGTTAGCACAATTTTTCCAGCACGTTCAAACCATTCTCCCTCTATGAAATCACGAACAGCATTTTCCCGAGAAAGACATTCCATTATGAAAAAACCACCGTCTTTGAGAGACTCGGCGATTGATTTTAAAATTTGAATATCTTCTTCTATAGAATTACAATATCCAAAAGAAGTGTAAAGATTAACAGCGGCATCAAATTTGTGTTTTGCTTTAAAAGTGCGTAAGTCTGCTTGGATAAGTTCCAATTCAACGCCTTCATCCTTTGCTGATTCTCTTGCAGCATCCAAAAAAGGTTGCATTAAATCAACACCAGTAACAGCCAATTTGTTTAAAGCTAATTCAACAGATATACGTCCAGGACCACATCCAGCATCAAGAATAGAAGCACCTTCAGACAATCCAGCAATTTTGCAAATTGATTCTGCTACAGTTGGAGCTTCTGCCCATCTAGAAGAGTCAAACATAATCGGACCATAATTAAGCCAAAAAGCTTCTTTTTCAAACCATTGTTTTTTTGACATTCACATTTCCTTTGATGTTTTATCTATTTTTTTATCTATTGATAGATAAAAGTATACCACAAAAACCTTAAATTCAAAATGCTAGAATCTTATTTTATGAAACATTTTTGAAAAGAATGAATATTCGGCATTTAAGAGGCCTACTGCGTCTTTTGTTTTACAGGAAAATTGCGTCACACAGGTTAATTGCTAACGCCTTTTGCTTAACAGCAAAAGTATGATAAACATCATAAGTTCAAACAAAAAGAGGACGTTAGTCCGAACAGCGTCAGCGATTTTTCCGCGTGACATTTTCTTCAATTTTTTTTACTTTTTTTCAAATTTTCTCTGAATTTTTTCAAAATTTTTGAAATTCAAAACATATAAGTATATGTAGGGAAATTCAGAATTCAGAATTCGGAATTCAGAACGATTTAAATACTGGAGATTTTTTCTGACAGATTTTTGGGCTTTTATTGAAAAACTGGAGAATTCTGCGTTTGGAAAATTCTCTACAGAAAAAACTTTTGGAGAAAAGAAAATGAAAAATCGTAATTTTAAAGACTCTGTCTTTGTTGACCTCTTTGCAAAGGACATTACAGCGAAGGAAAATTTTGTTTCGCTTTACAACGCATTGCACGAAACGAACTTAGATTACAAAACAACAGAAGTAAAACCAGTAATGATTGAGCAAGTGCTTTATATGAAATATTACAACGACATCGCAATGCTTATCGATAACAAAATCGTTGTTCTAATCGAGCATCAATCCACGATAAATGAAAATATGCCATTTCGGATTTTGGAATATATCGCTCGAATCTACGAAAAAGTTGTGAAAACAAAGAATAAGTTCGGAAAAAGACTTGTGAAAATCCCCCTTCCAGAATTCTACGTTTTCTACAACGGGAAAGAAGATTTTCCGCTAGAAAAGACACTAAAACTCTCCGACGCTTTTATTATTCCAGAAAAGGCATTTTCCACTAATTTAGCAAATTTCCCACTTGAAATTACAGTAAAAGTTGTTAATATTAATGTAGATAAAGGAAATCCTATCTTAAAACGCTGTAATGTTTTAGACCAATATTCAGAGTTTATAGAGCTTGTACGAAAGTCCATCGACTCTGGCACAGATGACCCATTTACAACAGCGATATCGAAAGCGATAAAAGAGGGATTTTTGTCCGACTACTTAGCAAGAAAATCAACTGAGGTAGAAAACATGCTAATGACAGAATACGATTACGACACAGACATAGCAGTACAACGCGAAGAAGCTTACGAAGACGGCTTAAGCAAAGGACTTCAACAGGGCATATCTCAGGGAATTAGTCAAGGCATAAGTCAGGGTATAAAACAAGGTGCGTATGAAAAAGCTGTTGACACAGCTAAGAATCTTTTTCACCTAGGACTTTCTATTGAACAAATCTCAACTGTTACTGGTTTATCACTAGAAACACTTCAACAACTTTCAGAGGATTTGCAACTGAGGTAGAAAATATGCTAATGACAGAATACGATTACGACACAGACACAATGTAATATTGCTTTCTTACTTTATTAATTGTACGATTCTTACCCAAGGTAAGGTTTGCTTGTCACCTTGTGTAACGTGCAGTATCTTACCTTGTGTAAGAATTTTGTAGCTGGTGGATTGGGTTAACCTACTAAGAAACAAAAAGGTGGTACGGTGTGTTTGATTACATCGTACCACCTTTTTTTGTGGACAATATTTAATCAAAAGGGAATGAACCGCACAAAGGCTTGGGTTGTCTTTGTGCGGTTTTTTTGTGAAAAAGGCAACGATTTCCGAGTAGAAATTGTTGTTTTTCTATTTTTCTGATTTTAGGAATACTACATCCATACGACCTGTGTTAAATCCGACGATTGCATCACAATCTGCTGTATTAACTTCATTAACTGTATCCTTGTCCTGGGTTACGCTCCATGAACCTGATTTACCTTCTACATATACAAGCTCACCACCTGTAATATAGTGATTTTCGCCACCAGAAATAACAGCAGGAACAATCATTGTATCCCAAAGAGCTTTTGTACCGTCACCTGTGTCTACATTGCGAAGAAGTGAGTACTTAACACCGTTTGCTGTACCTTCGCTGTTTAAGAATGCAACACATGGAACATAGTTTGTGTCATCTTTCATAAGTGAAAGTGTACCGTATGTACCAGAAGTTTCTATAACCATTGGATCACCAAAACTATATGCTCCACCATCTGGGCCTTCACCAGCTTCGTTGGATTTACTCTTAATGTAGCAAAGTTGACCACCGCTATCACGATACATTATATGGAGATTGTTCTTTGGGTCAATTTTTGCTTGAACATATGTACCACCAGAAACACCAGAAATTGTTTGGCGAGTAAATGTATCACGACCATTAGCAACATCTGTCATACTTGGTGTAGCAGAAGTTGAATAAGCAATTCTTAATGTTTCATTATCACTATCAAAATATACAATTACAGGTTTTCCAGAATTTGTTACATCAAGGCTCAAATACGAACCAGCTGAACTTACTTCATTCGCACCATTTGTTACTACATTCGATTCACCTTTGTAAATTGCACCTTTAGGTGTACCACTGTAATTAGAGGTATTAAAAGTTTCTTTAAAAGTAACAGTTCTACTATTATTTACAGCTGAGCTAATTGTAAATAGTTCAAATTTATGTTCTCCATTTTTAGATTCATAAGCAATACCTAATGTATCTCCTATTTTTGCAGTTACATTGTCAGAGAAAGTGACACTATTACTTTTAATATCTGATAAAGTATATCCGTCATTTGACCATGTATCGTCGTTAACACCATGGACACGGTCTTGTCCATCAGATTTACCATCAATCAATATCCAACCAGAAATAGTTCTTTGCCAACTTGTTCCATTAGCAGACATATTCTGGTAGGTATATCTCAGAGCCTTATTCTTTTTATCATAGTAAGCAAAATGCAAGTCATTGTTAAATCTTGCAGATTTTCCGTATGTATATTGACTAACATCTCTTCGCATTGCATAACTTGCTAACTGATATCCAGGTGAAGAGGTTTTATCCATTGTAGTGTATGGATTATCTGCAATACTAACAGTTGTTGCAGTTGTTGTAATTTTACTAAAGTCATTAGGAACACCTGTTCCTATCATTCCACCCATTACATTTAAATCTGCATAACCATTGCTAATACCCTTACCTGAAGATCCTACATGAGGAGAAGAGAATATTAAAGATAATTCATTAGCATAATTTGTATCAGAACTCTTTGTTGCTACAGCTATGTGAGATTGAAGATCAGGTTGGTCATAACTAATCCATACAGCCTTTGTTGTTCCACTTAAGTTCTTTTGCATTTGGACTTGGGCAGAACCCATAATTGTCCAAGAACTAAATAGATTTCCTGTTGTATCAGCTACCATAGTAGGTTCATTACGATCCATTGAACCTGTAAAATAATGGTCTACATCCCAAACACGGAGATAGCAGTTATCAAACCACTTAGCATTGTCCACATCCTGATTGTATGACTTACTATTGTTGTTTGATGCGTTTAAGTTGGTTACGTCATTTACTGTTACTGTTAATTCTCCAGAGTTAGTAATGCCAGAAAGTTCATACACCTTTGTAGCTGTGGATTCAGTTCCGGTTATAGCTGTATTACCAACTTTAAATGCAGTACCCAAGTTAAATCCTGTTACCTCAATTGTATCACCTACAGCAATTGGATATTCACCATAAGTTGAACGATTCGTTGTTGTGTTACTCTTTGTAGTGGTAATTCTCTCAACCTTTGAAATATATGGCACTACATCCACAGGGTAGTTAATTGCATCCACTGTATTATCTGGGTCTGTATCATTTACACTTACATGGATATTAATACCCTCTTGTGCCACATTTTCAATCAATGATGAATCCCAAACATATTCCCAGTTTACACTGTGTCCATCTTGAGTAATACCATTATCTGTAACACTAAAGCCTGCAATATTTGGTGTCCAAAGGCCACCAGCATAGGTTGCAGCAGTTACAACAGCTGTATTTGTAGCATTAGCTCTTGAGCCAGCAGCTGTATTGCCCATACCATAACTATCAATGTACATCATCAAGTTACCAAGGCGCTTATCATCACTAGCTGTACCACGAATAACAATTTTTCCAGAAACTTTATCGTTACCACCACCCATATCGGTTTTAATGTCAATATGTCCGTTTTCACGACTGTTTTGGTACAAAGAGTTATCAGTTTCAGAATTCCAGAAAAGAGAGCTAATTTCAACTTTTGGTTTAATATTGTCTACAACGTCAACCTTGAAAGAAACGTCCATAGAAGCCCACTGACTAGTATTGTTTGCTTGATCAGAAGCATCTCCAACCAGTTCTTCTGTAGAGTCCCAAATTTTAATTTTGAAGTTTGGAGTTTGTCCATCATAACCTTCAAGCTCAGCTACTGTTAATTTAATAGGGATAATAGCTGTATCTTCCTTTTCACGCAGTTCAATCTTGCTATGATTTGGTGAATCTATATCTATAGAATCTATAGAATCGATATAGTAATACAACGCCCCATTACCACCCACGATTTCTGGACGAATTGTTGTTATGTCTTTGGCAGTAAATATTGACGTTGCATCAATCGTAACATTGTCTGCATTCTCACTTCGTTTTTTATCAACATCGTTTGCATCAACATCACGAACAAGCACTTCTTCTGTTCCAACTGAAACATTACCATCGCCATTTAAGTCTGTACCAAGCCAAACTTTTGCGATAGCTGGACGGTTATTTTGAACACTGGTTGATACGGTTTTTATATCTGTAGCATTTCCAGCTTTATCGTAGGCCACATAACAAATATCAATTGGACCGTCTGGGATATTCTTTGAGTTGATAGTCATTTCCCAGTTGTATTTTGTACCAGTTTTTTCTACAAATTCTATAAATTTATCTCCATCATCACCAGTAATTTCTGTATCGCCTTTTATTTCTCGTTGTGTGTTATCCACAATCAAGGCATAGGCAAAATCAGCCTCAGTAGCTTCTTCTGGAGCAGCTGGAGTAAATTTTACAGTTACAGTATCATCAGTTTTGCTTTTGATTACATCTTCAATTTTTCTTTCAACACCTGCGATTAGAACAAGTCCACCTTTTCTGATGTTGTCATTATTAGCTAAAGCAACTTTGATTGTGTTTTCATCTTCTCTCTCACCTGTTATTGATAGCCGAGGAAGATTGTTTTTGAAAGTTGGTGTTACCCTATTTCCTGTTTTACCTTTTTCTATAACAGGGTCAAACACATCATCTCCACGTTGGAAGTAAATTGCAAGTCGCTCAAAACCAGAACCAGCTTCTTCAACTAATGAAGAAATTTCATATCCATCATTTGTTTGTTCAATATTACCTAATGGGTTATCATTGTGTATTAACTCTTGCAATACAGGGGCAGTATTATCAAACTTAATTGATATTGGATATTGAGCCGTTTTATTTGTTTCGTCAGTTGCAACTAAATTAAAACTTACATTTCCAGTTCCAGAGCCTGTATCGAGAGGAATCTTAAACTGATACACATTTATAGTTTTTCCATCAATAACTTCGCTGGTTGGTCCTTCCAAAGAAATCTCAGTGTTTCCATCTTCTAACTTGCTTATTTTTTCATCATCTTGAACAGTTCCAACTAAAGTCCAAGCTCCTGAAACCCACATATCTGGTTCATATTTCATAGAAGCAGATTCGACACCAGCTTCGTCGTATTGAACTAATCTTAGTTTGTTAGCATCAAAAACTGGAATATCTTTATCCACTGTAATTTCTACAGGTTCTGACCATAAACCAACAGTATCTTGTATATCCTTTGCACGGACACGGATTTTGATTTTATTATTATTATCTGTAGTATCAAGAACTTTACTTGAATCTATGGATAATTGCCAAATTAGAGATGTGGTGTGCTTGATATACCAAGTGTCCGTTGTTTCAAATACGTTATTGTCAGTGTCGGTATATATGCTTTCTAATTTAGTTTTATCTGTATCATTAAAGTATCCATCCCCATTGGTGTCAATTTGGATATGAACTTCTTTCACGCCTTCATTATCTTTTGCTTCACCATATGCACCGATAATTCCACCAAGAGTCAAATCAGAAGTTGGGTGAGAAATGGATGCCTTTGGTTTATCTCCATCAGGGTCTACTTTTAGCCAAAAATCTTTGACTAGTTTTTTATTTCCAACATTATCTTCTACCAACAAATATATTGGCAATTCCCAAATATTTTTACCATCAATCTCTGTGCCGTATTTTCCTTTATTATCGTCAGTTACATAATTCTTTAACTCTGTATGCTTTTCGATGTTATCATCATCAATATTTTCGAAAAGATAACTCCAAGAGAATGTTCCTGTTACATTTTGCCAATTTGGTAAGCCGATAATAGAGGCATCATCTAATTCCTCGTTTTCAGTTGATGGAATAAGCCATTTAATTAGTTTTACACCAGAACCGTCTTCATCATCAGCATTTCCGAAAATATTTACAGCTCCTGTTACAATGGCTCCAATTTCGTGGGATTCAACTTCAACTTTTGGAGGTGTTTTATCTACTAAGATTTTGTATTCCTTGGTAGAGGATTTATTTCCCTTGTCGGTTACTTCGATTACAAAATCAATTTCACCCTCTGTAATTGCTGTAGTATCAACTGGGATTTTCCAAATTCCGTTTTGGGTTTCGTCTGTTCCTTCATATGTTCCTGGAATTTCCTTTTCACCAGCTTTTAGAGAAACAGCTTTTATTCCATTTCCGTCAGTTGAATTAACTAGAATATCAAATTTGTCAGTTTTTCCACCAATTTGTTTAATGTCAAAATCTTTTGGTTCCTCTTCGCCGATTTTCATTTGAACACTATTAATTTTTGGAGAATCTAGGTTCAAGTTAAATGATAAAGATTTTGTTGTTTCAATTATTTCTGTTGTTTCAATTATTTTTGTTACCTTATATTTCAAAACTGGAGCATCAACATAATCGTTTTCTTTTTCGTTATCATCGTATGAATAAAACTCTTTTCCATCAACATCTTTCACATAGAATGATAGGTTCTTTTCTCCATCACCACTTGGAATTGTATATGATTTTGTTGTTGCTTCGTCATTAATCTTTATCTCATCTATACCATCCTCGTCTGAAGAAGAAAAGTAGATTTTTGGGTCTTCTATGAAATATTTTCCGTCAATTTCATAGATATCATTTGAAATCTCGATTTGTGGACGGTCATTTTTTTGATTAACATTTAATTTAATTGAGCTAGTACCTTCATTTCCAGCAGAATCTTTTGCTTTAACTGTAATAGTTAAGTCTCCATCTGCTTCTGTTTGAATTGGACAACTCCAATTTAGTCCTTCCACTGTTACATCTCCAACTGTTACAGCAGGATTGGTTGTTACTGTTACAGAAGATGTATCAAGTCCCTGAGCTTCAACGATAGTTCCTGAAAGTTTTATTTTTCCGTCAACTGAATCGTCAGCTTTATGGCTTGAAAAATTAATTACAGGTTTTGTAGTGTCTTTTCGGAATGTAAAGGAAGTTTGTGCAGTATTTCCACAGTTGTCCTCGATTTGAAGGAAAACTGTTCCCATATCACCATCATCTTTAGGAAATTTATCTGCTAAAATAGTTAGAGAAGTAAAATCGTCAGATTCTGCATCAGGGACATTAAACACAGGAGAACCAATTTTTGCTTTTACAGATTTCACTCCACTTTCGTTATCAGTACAGGCTAAAGATAGTGTTAAATCTGTCGTAGAACTGATGAAAATGTTAGAAGTATCACTGTTGATTTTAATAGTTGGAACATTTCTATCTACATTTATTGTTAGAGAGGTTTTAATTTCGTTTTTAACTTTATCAGAAGCCCTAATATAGATAGTTTTCCCTTTCCAATGCTCTGTTACAGAAATATCTGCTTTAAACTCGTATTCTCCATCTCCAATTTTTGTAACACTACAAGGCTCGTATTTCGTACCATCAATTGAATATTCTACAGTTTCAATCTCATTGTTATCAGAAACTTGACCTTTAAGGGTGATTGTTTGTCCTCCATACCAAACTGTTTCACCAACTTTAACTTTAAAAGTAGATTCGATATGTGGTTGGTTGACATCAGTTTTAAACTCAGGATTTGTTGTATCAACTAAAACAGAAATAGTTTCTGTATCTGAAACACCACCAGCTATGTCGTAGGCCTTTACAGAGAAAACCCACTTTCCTTCATTTCCTGCACCTTTCAAAATTTCTTCATCTTCGAGAGTGATAACATCTCCACCATTAGCTGTTTTTTCAAACCAAATACCAGTTTGAGTTACGCCATCTTTTTTTGCAGTTACCACAACCTTGTCTAAAAGTGAGTCTGTTGCTTCCAATGAAAGTTTATAAGATTCTCCTGCGTTAATTTGAGCGTTTTCACTAGAAGCTAGTGTAAGTTCTGGAGCTTTTGCATCAACGAGGAAGTTGTATTCTTCGATAGAAGATTTATTTCCATTTTCATCTTCTGCCCAAATGTATAAAACTCGATTTCCATATTCATCTTCTGTAAAAGGTAGTTCTTCATTGATTGTGTTTTTGTTTTCTTTTACAATCCAGTCACTTGCCTCGTATTTTGGTTTGTCTTCACTAGCCAATCTTGTCATATAAGCAAGTTTAGTGATTTTTGAATCATCACTTAAAGAACCTGTTAAGCTAATAGATTCTGTTTTAAATACATTTTGTGATGAATCACTTTTGCTCAAGCTATATAATTCGATTACAGGAGCTTTTGTATCTAGTTTTGTTGTGATAGTCTTTTCAACTGTTTTTCCACACCAATCTGTTACTTTGATTGTATATGTATAAGTGTCATTGTAATCATGGATTTCGTCTTCAGTGATTGAAACAACTTGGCCTTCAACTGATTTTACAGGAAGATTAATTGTTGTTAATTGTGTTTCTTCTACAGCTGGGGTGATTACAAGAGGTTGTTTGTTTTTATCTAGATTTCCAACTTGAGTTATCTCAATGGTAATATTTTTGCCATTTGACTGACCAGTAGCGTCTTTATCAGAAATATTTCCTGCTAAAGTGAATAATCCTTTTTGCTTAGCATCCAATGAAATATCAATTTCAGGATTATTAAAGTCTACTTGATATTTTTCTTTTGCAAAAGCTGTTTTATTTCCAGCATTATCTACAGCACGAACAAATAAGAAATATTCACCTTCTGTTAATTTTTCCTCATTAACAAATTTCCAACTACCAGTTGTTGCTATATCCTTTAATTCATTTTCTGTAGGCTCTGTATCAGTTGTTTTGATTGCATACTGAATCTTGTTTATTCCTGTTCTGGCATCTCCTTCCAAATCTTCTGCCACACCAGTAAACGTAAAGGTTTCAGAGTTAATTGCATTTGTTTCCAATTTATCTTTTGGTGTTGAAATTTCATTTTTGCTTGGTGCTGTTTTATCAATAGAAACATTTACTGTTTTTGTAGATTCCTTTCCTGCATTATCTTTAGCTTCAATTACATAAGTATAAGTTTTTGTAGGAATATCTGCTTCTTCTATTTTTTCAGCTGGATTTTTCCGTGGTAAATCAGGAATACTCCATTTTCCATCAACAAAAGAAACTCCGCTTAATAAAATTTCGTTAGTTAATGATTCACCAGATTTTTCATATTGTTTAATTGTTACTGGACTTTCAGGTAATCCCCAATCATCAGAAACAGTACCTTCTAGACCAAAGTTTGTACCTATATTCCAATCTGTTAGACCTTCTTGAGTTGTTATATTTAGTGTTGGTTTTGAAGAATCAAAGGTAAATTCTTCCTTTACTGTTTCAGATTGGTTTCCAGCACCATCTACAGCATAAGCAAAAACCCAACCCTTGCCTTTTGCTGTAATTGCAAGTTCTTTTCCCCAAGATTTTAGGCCTTCAAAACTTTCAAAATTTGAGCCATCTAGAGAAATATTAATTGTACTTACACCAGAAACATTGTCACTTGCAGTTCCTCTAAACTCAAATGGACTTGTATTATCGTCTTTTGCTTGAGGCACTTTTTCAATAGAAACTGTAGGTTTTGTAACATCCATAGAAAAATCCACAGTTTTTTCTGTTTTATTATTATTTAAATCGTAAATTTCAAAGGTGACAATCCATTTTCCTTCATTTGTTGTTTTAGCTTCGATTATAGGAAGTTTATCAAAATCAGCCTTTGTTAATTGAGCTTTTTCAATGGTTTTTGTATATCCATATTCATTTTGAACAACACCATCTTTTTTTGCTGTAATCTTTACTTCTTTGATTTTGTAATTATCTGCCGCAATAACAGTTGAATTATCAAGTACTGAGGAAAGATAGCTAAAATCTTTGTTTAAGTATCCATTTTCTGGAATAGAATCTGTTGCAAAACTAGTTGTAAATGCAGGTGCATCTAAGTCCAAAACACCTGTATATTGTTTATTTTCAATATTTCCAGCTTTATCTGTTGCTTTTACAAATAAAGTCCAAGGACCTTGCTCAAAACCATTAGGTTCTTCTAAGGCAATATTCATTGCACTTTTGTTGTCAGCTTTTTTCCATTCTGTGCTATCAAGATTTTCAAGAGTTACAGAATCACCTTTTACAAAGGCATAGTGTATTGATTCTATCGCATTTTCATCTGTTATGAATGATGAAATTGTAACAGCGTTTTTTGCAGAATTTTGGTTAAATCCTAAGTTGTCAATTAGAGGTTTTGTTCTATCAATAATTACAGTTCTTGTTACTGTTGTTGTGTTTCCCCCATCTTCAACTTTTAACTCAAACGAATAAGTACCTTCTTCTGTAATTTTTATTGACCAAGTTCCATCTGCTGCAATTTCTGGACTTTCATATGAATTTTCATTACAAATCACAGAAATCATATCAACAGGTGTTCTTCGGTCTCCTTTTAAAGCACGTCCAGAAAGTACCACAGAATCTTTATTTGTGAAAACCTGTAAATTAAATGGAGAAGTTCCTTTTTCAGAAAGTCCTGTTTCAGTAAGGATTGGCATACCAGCTGAAATATCAAAAATCTTTTCTGCACTTAATGGATCGGAATTTTGAGATGCTATTGTTTGATAATATACAGTGATTCTATAGTGTCCTGATTTTATATATTCTTCAGCTCCTTTTTGTAATTTTATAGTAAATGCAACAGTAGAACCTGAAGAATCTAATTCCATATTTTCAGAAGGGACAATCCAATTCTCATTATCATCCAATGAATAGATTTCAAATCTAATAGAATTTGTCAAAATATCTGTACCGTCTGTGGATTTAATTTGTCCTGTGATATCCATTTCCATTGGAATTTGTTTTGGCTCTGAAGAATCATTGTTTTCAATATTTCCCCAAGAAACATTTGAAGCTGTTTGACTTCTATAATAAAAGTTTGAGTCGTTGATACTATCGCTAGAACAAGGGATTTGGATTGTTTCAAGTTTTTGAGCTGTTAAATTTGAAGTTGCATTTTCAATATCAAATCCTTGATCTAATTTTCCAATTTGTTGCATTGATGGGAAGGAAATAAATGAATCTTTGTTTACATCTTCCAAGATTCCAGGCTTATAAAAATCACCATATCGGAAAAAATATGTATTTTTATTTCCAGTTATGTCCTCTGCCACAACAAAGAAATTGTAAATTGTATTATTTGCAAAAAAAGTATCTTTTTCATCTAAATCTTTTGTAAGTTCCCAAGTGTTTGTACCTTCTGCAGTGAAAGTTAGCATTGTTTCACCTTCAACAAGTTCAAAGGGCACTTCTCCTTCTTTTGATTCTTTGTAGAAAGATACTTTCACACTAGAAATTTCACTGGCATCATAAGCAGAACCAGAAACTCTTAATTGTCTAAAAAAGGTTGATTTATTTTCATTAAAAAGTGATGGGCTTGTTACCAAAACAGTTGGAGCAGAGTTATCAACTTGCACAGAACGAGTTGCTACAGAAGTTTTTCCGTCTGTATCAGTTGCGATGGCTTGAATTTCATATTTAAGGTCTTCTACTATTGGCTTGTTATTTTCATCTAGCGTTGGAATAGAAACGCTCCATTTTCCAGAAGCTGCATCATAATTTGCCTTGTAAGAATATCTTGCTGTTCCATTTTCCAAGAGATTTACAGATACGCTTCGGACAGCTATTTCATCAGAAGCAGTACCTGTTATTTGGAACTCGCCTTTGTGGGTAGAGCTTGGTTCTGGAGAAAGAATCTCAATTTTTGGAGCTGCTGTATCAACATTGGAACCAAGTCCAACTTCACAAGCAGTAAAAATTGCCAATAAAACAAAACTTGAAATAATTGTCTTTGCTAAAAATCTCATTTTATTCATCTTTTTCATATCCTTTCCTCCAACCTATTAAAATACGTTTACTCTTAAACCAATACTAATTTGCGGTTTAATTTTATCGATTTTTGATTCTCCAGCAGCAACGTCTGTTGGAATTGACCAAATCTGAAGTTCAGTGTACATAGAATACATACTGAACATATCCATTTTTTCCAATGTTATCCTTGGGAACTCAATTTGTGCCAACAATGCTGAAAGAATCTGAGGTCGCCCACTTTGTGTTTGTGAAAAATAACTAAAGTTTGCTCCAAGGGCAAAACTTGCACTTAGCCAACTAAAGTCTGGTCCAAACATATAACTAAATGGCAAATAGCCAATATTTGCTAAAAGCTTAAATCCCAAAACATTTCCACCGTAACGCATTGGTTCGTCTGTAAAAATTTTGTATTGACTTTCTGTGAATTGTCCAAATTGGAACTGAAGTTTTACGTTATCATCAAAGAAAGTTAATCCTGCACCAATATTATAGAAGGTTGCTCCCCAGAATTGTGTATCAAGATACAAACCTTGAATAAAGGCTGGAACTTCATAACTTGACTTATCCCCACTTCGCAAAGTAAGTTTCAAATCTCGCAAAGCCACATCGTCTGAAGACAATCCAGAGAATTCTATAGTTTCGTTGTAGCGTCCGCCTTCTCCCGGAGAAATCAACTTAATAGTAGGAGATGTTTTGTCAATTTGAATAATCATCTTTGTTACAGCCTGTTCTCCATTTTTCATAATGGCTCGAACAACCATAAAATGATAACCTTCTTCCATTTCTGAGTTTTCGATTCTGTATCGCCACTTTGTTTTGTCACTAATTTGGGTAAAGGTTTTCCCGTTGTCAAAACTAATTTCGATTTTTTCAACAGCTTTTGCTTTTATTTGCTGTTTTACCAGTTTGCTTGTTTCCTTGTCATTTAGTGAGAGCATTTCCGCTTCGGTTAGAGAATATCCTGCTTCTCCTTCTAGATATGGTCTATCGATGGCAAAATCTCCCATTGCAAAACTTGAAACATCAATCCAAGGTCCTGAAGAAGAATAAACAAAATATTGTTCCTCAGAATAAATTATTGTTCCATTTTCCAATGTTGTTCTTGTTGAATAAACGTGTTCACCTTCTGTTATCATATCTGGAGTAATTCTAAACTTGTAATATCCAGTTCTTGTAACTTCTGTTGTTGCAAGTTCTCGACCATCTACGAAAAGAGAAACCATTTTTATGTCATATTCAGATGATACCATTCCATAGATGCTAAACATTCCCTGTAAATGTTCTCCATTTAATGGATAGAGTAAATCTAGGGTTGCAGGTTCTTTTGCTGTATCAATTCGGATATTTCTAGAAACACGAGTGATATTTCCCGCAGCATCTTCACCTGTTAATTCGATATTGTAAAATCCGTCTACAAGAGAAGAAACATCTATTCCTTGGTTAATAATCTCATCTACTGTCAAATCTCGCATTGCTAAATCACTTGGGATTTCTGGCTGAGATTGATCCATATTTCTGATTTGCAAATACAATTTTTCCAAACCAATGTTGTCTGTTGTTTGTCCAGACAAGAAGACTGTTCCTGTGGTAAAATAACTGTCGTCCAGTGGCAATTCTAGGTTGATGTCTGGAGCTGTATTGTCAATATTTATTAAACTTGAATACAAACCTTGAACTTGATATTCGTCCCAAACTCGCAAGAAAACTACGTGAGTTCCGTCTTGGATTACTCTTGTATCAAATTCATAAGACCAAATTTCTGTCCCAGCCACATCATTCCAAGTATTTCCGTTATCCACAGAAACTTGAACTCTGTCTATGCCGTTTTTATCAGAAGTTACACCGCTTAACTGTACTCGTCCTTTTACAGTTTCCTCAAAAGTTGGTGAGTTTACAGCACCTTTTGGCTCTTCTAGAGAAATCCGCACAACTACAGAAACTTCATCACCTTTTACTCCAAACATATCTTCGGCATAGGCTGTAATTGTGTGTTCGTTGTCTGTCAAAGAGTTTAGTGGAATCTTAATAGAAAAACTTGTACTTGGTTCTGGAAGTTTTATATATTCTCCGTCATCAATTTTATAAAAGATTGATGAATCTCCATCATCATCATAAACGATTCCAGAAATCTCAAAATCAATAACATGGATTGACATATCTTCTGGCAAGTGAATTTCTGTTATTGGTTTATCTGATTCCAAATCAATTTCATAAGTTTTTTCTGTGTAATCTGTAACATTTCCAGCTGCATCTGTAAATCTAAAGTACATCTCATTTTGGATTGGAGCATTTTCTCTACCAACGATTATTGGAACTAGGGATTTTAACTCTAGATTTTGTGTGATTTCTTCTACTTGTGGATTTTCTTGCTCTTCAGTGTTTTCTAAAACCGGAATTTCCTCTGTTTCTTGAACCACTGGCAAAATATATAAACCATTTACAACTTTTCCATTATCCCTTACTTTGAAAGCAAGTTGTGTTTCACCGTTGATTACATCCCCTGATGCTGGAATAATTGTTTCGATTTCTGGAGCAGTTACGTCTTTACAAGCAGACATTCGCTTAACTGTTGTTTTTCCAGTGGAATCTGTGGCTCTTACATCAAGAGTTACCAAACCTTCAGACAACAATACCAGTGAAACATTTGCTGAATAAATATCTGTATTTTCTAATCTTTCGATTTTATGCCAAGAGTTTTCTTCATTTACAGAATATTCTACGCTAACAATTTCGTTTGCATCAGTTGCATTTATTTCAAAGGCTAAATCAGTTGTTAGCCAATCTTGTTCTCGAGATTCTACAAATTCTACAGAAGGATTTTCATTATCAACCCAAAAATTTACAGCTTCGGTTGTATATTCAATTCCTTGACTGTCTGTGATTACTAGTTGAATATCAGAATAATATCCTTCTTTTACTGGCTCAATGTGAACTAATGCCCCCCCCTCCACAATTTTTAATCCTTCGTTTTCTGTTACAAGTTTTGCAGTAAATGGGCGTGGAACATTTACATACCCTGTAATTGCATCTTTTGTTGTGAGAAGCCTTTCCTCTTTTTCGTTGTAAACTTTGCTGTCTTCAAAAGTGATTTTTTCATCATCATTTAAGCCCAATTCTGGAAGAGAACGAATCACGCAAATTGTTCCCTTTTTATGTAAACTTTCTTTTTTATCAGCTTCTGCAAAGATTTCTATATCAGTGATTTCTGCTGGTAAATCTTTTAGTGGAATATATGCTTCGTATTGGTTTTCAGAGCCTTCTATCTTTTTTGGAGTAATTTTTTTAACTTCACTATCGGAAATCTTGTATCCAATAGAAGTAACTGGTAAATCAGCAACTGCCACCACTTTCAAAGCACTTGTTTGTTCTTTTGTGCCGATAAATGGCAATGTTACTTTCATACCATCTCTATAAGAAATTCCATCAACAGAATCAAATTGTACATCTATATCTGTAGATTTTTTAATTGATAATTTATTAGAAACAACTTTTTCCTTTTCATCCAAAACTTTTACTTCGATTGTAGTTGTTCCTGCATTGAATAATTCATAAGACAAAGCTCCAGCTTCAGCTTCTGTAAAATTATTTTCCATTAGTTTTTCAAGAGGAAGAGTTGCAACATTTACACCAGAGAAAGTCAATTCTCCTTGATAATAAACTGTGTAATAAAGTTGTTTACCTTCTATCCAATCCACAGCAGGATTTGCTGGAACTGGTGGTTTTGCTTTTGGATTTGCAACGTAATCTGGCTCTGGCAATGGAGAAACTTTTGAAACAGCTACAGAAGCAAAAGTTTCTTTGCTTAGAGGAGATTTTGCATACATTTCAATAATTGTTATGCCTTCTTCAAAACTCACATCAGACAAGTCAATCACAAAAGAACCGTCTTCTGCAACTTCCACTTTGGAGAATTTTGGCATTTCAAAGCCTTCGAGTTTTGCATTTACAGTGTTTTGAGCTTTTGATAAAAATCTATATCCAAATTCTATGCCTTTATCTAAATAATCTGAAATCACTTTTCCAGAAATAATTACTTCGTCAAATCCGTCAATAACACCAGATTTATCTAAGGCAATTTTTGGATTTTCTTCTGGGATTTCAAAATAAATTTCTTCTGATTCATAAGTTAAATTTTTATCTGTGGTGATTTTTACTTTTATTCCATCAGATTTTCCAACTTTTCCTGTGGTTTTCACAAAAATTGTGTTGTCAGAAACAGTTACTGTGGCAAAATCAGTTTCTGGTACAAACTCCGCTTTTACGGCATTTCCACCAACAAAATATCCAAAACTTGTACCACTTTCTAAAGTTGTATCGTTAAACACAACTTTTGGTTCTGCTCTAACTTTTGAAAGGTTTGTTTCGTAAACGTAATATGTAGTTTCTGTAGTTCGATTATAAACATCTTCTGCAAAAACTTTGATTTTTAACAAGCCCCAAGGAGTATTGTTTAGTGGAATACTAAACTTAGTTTCCCCTTTTGTTTGTTTAAGCAACATTTCACCAGATAATTGTGGAATATCATTTATTGTCCAAGAGATTTTGTTTAATCCAACTGTGCTATTTACTTTTCCAGTTAATGTTGGGTTTGTTTCTGGATGAACTTCCATTCCACTGAAATAGCTTTCCTCATTTACAAAAGCCTCTCCAAATGCAGGAACCTTTCCCCTTACAGAAAATGGAATAACTGACACTTTTCCCAAAGTTTGATGAATATCTTCTGCCCACACTCGCAAAGTATGGTTTCCTTCAGAAAATCCATTTTCTTCATTTGCCTTTTTTAGTTCTTCAAAAATATCAACATAAAAAACTGCTTCTGTGGACAAACTATGCTGAGTTCCATTATCCACAGACCAATGTATAGTAGAAACGCCGTCATCATCTTCTACAGAACCACGAATATAAAATTCTTCATCACAAACAGGACCTTTATCCTCTTTGTTATTTGCATCATAAATTGGAGAATCAAAAATCACTACTGGCAAATCAGCTTCTAAATCCACAGAAAGTTTTTTCTTCATAACAGAAGTATTTCCAGATTTATCCACCGCTGTAATTATCAATTCTTGAGTTTTACTTGTTTGACCTCGAATATCAAACTCTTTTATCCAATATGGATTTCCAGCAATTAGTTCAAAATCCCCGATTTCATCCCCTAATTGATATGACATTTTCGTAACACCGATTGTGTCATAGGCAGAACCAGCAACTGAGAAAATACCATTTATTGCTTCATCTTCTTTTGGTGAGAATAAATGAATGTCTGGAGCTGTGTTATCCACAAAAAACAAAAATGATGAAGTACCTTTTGTGCCTTGTAAATCCACGCCCTCAAACCAACAAACTTGTGGACCATCTTCTAAATCTTTTGTGTTAATAGGCAAGTTAAAAGTCCAAGTAAAATCTTTTTTGTTGTATTTGAGTTTTACTTCTTCATAGTTTTCCCCATCAAGAGAATAAACCAATGATTTTATACCGTTTCCATCAATTACTTCACCTTGCAAAGTAATTTTTCCAGAAACAAGTTGTCCTAATTCATAATTGTAGATTTCTGTTTTTGGGCTATGTCTATCTAAGTGCCAGTAAACTTCTAAAGGATTTCCCGCTACTCCGTTAATATCAACACCGGTTACTGTGATTTTGTGTTTTCCTTCTGACATATTTTTTGTATCAAGATAATATGACCAAAAGTCTTGACCTTCTGCTCTTACAGGATTATCAAAATCATCATCAAAAACAAGGGAAACGTAAGCAACTGCATCGTCATCGATACAAGTTCCCACAATATTCAAATTTCCTGGAACACGCATTTCTGGAGGAGGGTTTGTAATTCCTGCAATAGGCAAATCTGAATCTGGGTCAATAAAAATATTGTAAGGTCCTGCCACAGCCACGTTTCCGCCTTCGTCCTCAGCAGTAACCATAATATTGTATTTACCTTCTTTCTTTTCTTGTATGTCAAAAGTTTCTTGCCAACTTTCTGTTTTATCTACAGATTTTTCTTCGGTCTCTTTTTTTCCACCTGCAAAAAGCAAACCTCCGATTATCAAGAATAATAAAATACTAGCAAATCCTCTTTTTTTCATACAGCGAAAACTACTCCAAAAACGAAATTTTCTCTCTTTTATTATCGGTCTAAATATTAAAAAAGTAAATATTTACATGAAAAATTGTAAAAATATTACAAAAAAAAGGACTGATTTTGACTATATAAGTTGTTTTTTTGGATTTTTGCGTTAGTAATTTTAGTTTTTAAAACAAAAAAGCACCTTGAAAACAATTTTCAAAGTGCTTCTTTCTAATTTTTGATTTATTCCATCATCAAAGAAAAGATTCTATCCAAATCATCAGAATTAAAATAATCTATTTGGATTGAACCTTTTTTCATATCACCTTTGATATAAACCTTGGTTCCAAGCTTTTCGATTAGTTGCTGTTCTAAAGCCTGTAAATCAGGGTCTTTATCTGGTTCTGGTTTTGAAGCTTTTTTGATTTCTGGCTTTGAAATTGGCTTTCCATTCATTTCTTGAGCTTGGTTTTCTGCTTCACGAACAGACAAACCCTGTCCAATTATTCTACCAAAAAGAATTTGCATATCTGAAGCGTTATTTACGGAAAGCAAAGCTCGAGCATGTCCTGCTGTAATTTTGTCATCAGCCAAAGCTGTTTGCATATCCTCTGGAAGTTTTAGCAAACGTAGAGCATTTGCCACAGTTGAACGATTTTTCCCAACTCGTTTTGCCACTTCTTCCTGAGTGATATTTGCCATATCCATAAGCTTTTTGTAAGCCAAGGCTTCTTCTAAAGCATTTAAGTCTTCACGCTGAACATTTTCGATTAAGGCAACTTCTAACTTGTTTTCTTCGGAAAAAGATTTTACCCGAACTGGAATCTGTGTTAATCCTGCAAGTCTTGCAGCACGAGTACGACGTTCCCCAGCAATAATGTAATACATTCCGTTTCCAGCTTCTTCAACTAAAGGTGGCTGAATAATTCCGTGTTCTTTTATAGAATCAGCCAACTCTTGAAGTGCCACAGGATCAAATTCTGTACGAGGTTGATGAGGATTTGGTTGTAATTTATCTAAATCTAAAAGAAAATCTCCACCATTTCCACTGGAAGGATTTTCTGCAACTTTTACATCTTCTTCATCATCTAAAGAAGCTTCGCTTAGCAAAGCTCCCAATCCTTTTCCAAGTCCACCAGCCTTAGCCACGTTCAATTACCTCTTTTGCTAGATTTTCGTAACTTTTTGCACCCTGACAGTTTGCATCGTATTTACAAATTGGAAGTCCGTGAGATGGAGCTTCGGATAAACGCACATTTCTTGGAATAATTGTGTTAAAAACCGCATCCTTAAAATATGATTTAACTTGCAAAACAACATCTTGTGCAAGACGAGTTCTTGAATCGTACATTGTAAAAAAGATTCCACCAATTTTTAAATTTGGATTTATGGATTTTTGTACCTTTTTTACAGTTTGCAATAAAAGTGTAATTCCTTCCAAGGCAAAATATTCACATTGCATTGGAATCAAAACAGCGTCTGCTGCTGCAAGTCCGTTAAGAGTTAAAATTCCAAGTGATGGAGGGCAGTCAATCAAAATATAATCGTATTGTGGGCGTAAAGTGTCCAAACATTTTTTCAAGTAGAATTCCCTGTCTTTTTGATCAACTAACTCAATGGCTGCACCAGACAAATCAATAGAAGCTGGAATTGCATCTAGATTTTCTACAGGAGTTTTTCTAACAACTTGTTCAGCTGTTGCTTGACCTGCCATAAACTCATAGATTGTTGGCTTATCTTTTGTAACACCAACACCAGAAGACATATTTCCCTGAGAGTCAAAATCAACTAATAAAACTTTTTTTCCAGCTTGTGCCAAATATGCACCAATATTAATGGCAGAAGTTGTTTTTCCAACCCCTCCCTTTTGATTTACAAAAACGTAGATCTTTCCCATAAATGACAGTATATCATTTTTTTTAAATAACGTATATATTTATTTTATATGGATTTTTAAAAGATGAAATTTTACCAAATTGTGGAAATCTCATTAGTGCAACTTTTTCAAATCCTCTAAAAAACCTTGATAATATTGAGTTTGAAAAAATTCGCATAAAACTTTCCAACAAAGAAAGATTAGAGTTTTCCACAGAAAGTTATAAAAATGCACAAGTTTTCCACAAGTTATTAACAGAAGAAAAAATAAAAAATTTTTTCAAAGATGATTTTTTGTTTTCTTACAAAAATGTTACAATCGAAACTAGCGATGCAACTCTCACAATTTTAACTAATAAAAAAGGCGAAAAGAAACTTTTAAAGAAGAAAAAACTTATTTCTCCAGTGCAAAGTTTAACGTCTCTTCCTCACAACAAAACAAAAAATTACATTCTAAAAGAGGGAAAACCTGTTGCCTTTTTGATTGAACTTGGGGTTATGACAAAAGAAGGAAAAATCCATAATCAAAAGTACGATAAGTTCAAACAAATAAATCGATTTTTAGAATTTGTAGATGATATTTTGCCAGAAATCCTAAAACCAATTTCTTCAAAAGAACAAGGACAAACAAGAGCCCTAGAAATCACAGATTTTGGGTGCGGAAAGTCATATTTAACCTTTGCATTATATCATTATCTTGTTGTAATAAAAGGACTTAAAGCAAATATAAAAGGCTTAGACTTAAAAAAAGATGTTATCAATCATTGTAACAATCTTGCAACAAAATGCGGCTATGAATCCTTGCATTTTACCACAGGAGACATTGCAGAATATCGGGATTCTAAAAAAGATTCAGAAGAGGCTTTGGATTTAGTTATCACTCTTCACGCCTGTGACACCGCCACAGATTTTGCCCTTGCCTACGCTGTAGAGCACAAAGCAAAAGCTATTTTGTCTGTGCCTTGTTGCCAACACGAAATCAATTCTCAGCTAAAAAAACAAGTTACAGATTCTTCACTAAATGCACTTCTAAAACACGGCATTGTTAAAGAAAGATTTTCCGCTCTTGTTACAGATGTGTTACGTGTTGAAGCCCTAGAATCAATGGGATACAAAACCCAGCTTTTAGAGTTTATTGATGTGGAAAACACTCCAAAAAATCTTCTAATTCGTGGAATTTTGAAGGATTTTTCCACAAGTTTTCCACAAGCACTTTCTGAAGATGGAAAAGCATTAAAAACTGCTTTAAACATTAATCAAACACTGTTAAATCTTTTAAAATTACAGTAGATTGAGATTAGTAATTTACAGTCTTTATATTATTTTTTATAGATAAAAGACTTAATATTTATATTTTGGGAGGATATTTAAAATGTCTACTATCCAAGAAATTGTTCAAAATCAAAGAAATTATTTTAATTTAGGAGAAACAATTCCTGTATCTTTTAGAAAAAAAATGCTAAAAAATCTTTCTGCTTGTATCAAAAAATACAATGGTGAAATTTTAGACGCTTTGCACACAGACTTGAACAAATCAAGCTTTGAAGGTTACGTTACAGAAATTTCTATTGTGCAAGAAGAGATTTCATACACTTTGAAACATCTTTCAAAATGGGCAAAACCTCACAAAGTAAAAACTCCAATCACCCAATTTCCTGCAAAATGTTACCAATACTACGAACCTTATGGCGTTACTTTGATAATGGCACCTTGGAACTATCCTTTTCAATTAACTATTGCTCCCTTAGTTGGTGCAATTTGTGGCGGAAACTGTGCAGTGCTAAAACCTTCTAATTATTCACCTGCAACTTCTGCAATCATCAAAAAAATTATCGAAGAAGTCTTTGACCCAAAATATGTTGCTGTTGTAGAAGGTGGTCGTGAAGCAAATACAAATCTTTTAGAACAACACTTTGACTACATCTTTTTCACAGGGGGCGTTACAGTTGGAAAACTTGTTATGGAAGCCGCTAGTAAACATCTAACACCGGTTAGCTTGGAACTTGGAGGAAAAAGCCCTTGTATAATCGACGAAACTGCAAATATTGATTTAACAGCAAAACGCCTTGCTTGGGGAAAATTCATAAACGCTGGTCAAACTTGCGTTGCTCCAGATTACGTTTTAGTTCACGAATCTGTAAAAGATAAATTACTAGAAGCCCTCGTAAAATGGATAAAAGTTTTTTACCAAGAAAATCCCCTTGAAAACCCAAATTTGCCAAAAATCATTACACAAAAGCATTTTGAAAGAGTTTCAGCCTTTGTAGACAGAAGCAATTCTTCTAATGGAAAAGTAATATTTGGCGGAACTACAAACCCAGCCACAAGACAGATTTGTCCAACAATTCTAGATGGAGCAACCCCAGATTCTCCTGTAATGAGCGAAGAAATTTTTGGCCCAGTTCTACCAATTCTAACAGTAAAAAATCTTGATGAAGTAATTGATTTTGTCCGTTCAAGACCAAAACCACTTGCTTTGTATCTATTTACCACCAGCAAAGCAGCTGAAAAACGAATTGTTAGCACATTATCCTACGGAGGAGGCTGCATAAACGACGTTATCGTCCATCTTGCAACATCTTATATGCCATTCGGTGGAGTTGGCAACAGCGGCATGGGAGCTTACCACGGAAAAGACAGCTTTACAACTTTTACCCACGCAAAAAGCATTATGAACAAAGCAAATTGGCTTGATTTACCAGTAAGATATCCCCCTTACACAGAAAAAAAATTAAAATTGATAGAAAAGATTTTGTAGAAAAGAAATAAGGGGTCAAGATTTTGAAGCATAGATTCTTGACCCTTTTGTTTATACAACATTATCGACGAAAGGAATTTCTAGCTGGTTTTTCTTCTGCAAAATTTACTCGAAGTTTTCTGCCCTCAAGATTTATGCCGTTCAAACCAGCAATAGCCTTTTTTGCATCCTCTTCAGATTCCATTTCCACAAATCCAAAACCTTTAGATTGATTTGTAACTTTATCCTTTATCACTTCACTAGATAAAACCTTCCCATATTTTGAAAAAGTTGATGATAAGGTCTCCTCATTTGTCCCAAAACTCATATTCCCAATATAAATCCGAACCGCCATAAAAACTCCTATTATTTAAAATAATTTCTACAATACTATGGATTTTTACAAAACAATACAAGAGGAAAACTAGATTACCTGCTAACGTCTTTCTCAACGGCAAAAATGCCACGCAGATTTGTTCAGGACGTGCGTTAGCAAACCACAAATCTCCTTGACGAAAAAAAATTGCGTCACACGGCTTATTTGCTAACGCCTTTTGCTTAACAGCAAAAGTATGATAAACATCATAAGTTCAAAAAAATGAGGACGTTAGTCCGAATAGCGTCAGCGATTTTTCCGCGTGACACTTTCTGCAAATTTTTTTATTTTTTTTCAGTTTTTCCCCGAATTTATTCAAAATTTTTGAAATTCAAAACATATAAGTATATGTGGGGAAATTCAGAATTCGGAATTCAGAACGGTTTAAATACTGGAGATTTTTTCTCAAGGATTTTTAGCTTTTAGGATGAACTTGAGATTCTGCGTTCAAAAACTTCTCTACAAAAAAACTTTTGGAGAATGGAATATGAAAAATCGTAATTACAAAGATTCTGTCTTTGTGGATTTGTTTGCAAAAGACATTTCCGCGAAGGAAAACTTTGTTTCGTTGTATAATGCTCTTCACGAAACAAACCTTGATTACAAAACAACAGAAGTAAAACCTGTTATGATTGAGCAAGTTTTGTATATGAAATATTACAACGACATCGCAATGCTTATCGACAATAAAATTGTTGTTTTAATCGAGCATCAATCCACCATCAACGAAAATATGCCATTTCGTATTTTGGAATACATCGCTCGAATCTACGAAAAAGTTGTGAAAACAAAGAATAAGTTCGGAAAGAAACTTGTGAAAATCCCCCTTCCAGAATTCTACGTTTTCTATAACGGAAAAGAAGATTTCCCACTAGAAAAAACTTTGAAATTGTCAAACGCTTTTTTGATTCCAGAACAAAAATATTCCGCCGATTTCGCAAATTTTCCACTTGAAATTACAGTAAAAGTTGTTAATATTAATATAGACAAGGGAAATCCTATCTTAAAACGCTGTAATGTTTTAGACCAATATTCAGCGTTTATAGAATTGGTGAGAAAATCCATCGACTCTGGCACAGATGACCCATTTACAACAGCGATATCGAAAGCGATAAAAGAAGGATTTTTATCTGACTATTTAGCAAGAAAATCAACTGAGGTAGAAAATATGCTAATGACAGAATACGATTACGACACAGACATAGCAGTACAAAGAGAAGAAGCATACGAGGATGGCTTAAACAAGGGATTGCAGCAAGGTGCGTATCAAGAAAAATTGGAAACGGCTAGGATGCTACTTTCATTCGGGGATGCTATAGAAAAAATCGCTACGATTACTGGTTTATCACTAGAAACTCTCCAACGACTTGAAAAGGATTTGTAACTGAGGTAGAAAATATGCTAATGACAGAATACGATTACGACACAGATATAGCAGTTCAAAGAGAAGAAGCTTACGAAGATGGCTTAAGCAAGGGGTTCCAACAGGGCATATCTCAGGGAATAAGTCAGGGCATAAAACAAGGTGCGTATGAAAAAGCTGTTGAAACGGCTAGGTTGCTACTTTCATTCGGGGATTCTATAGAAAAAATCACTACAATTACTGGTTTATCAGGAGAAACACTCCAACAACTTTCAGAGGATTTGCAACTGAGGTAGAAAACATGCTAATGACAGAATATGATTAGGACACAGACATAGCATTTTAGATATTCTTCACGTTTTGCCTCTAGTCTTTTTCAAAAGTAGTTTGTATAATTCCCTTTTAAGGCAAAACTACTATGACATTTTTTAACATTTTTACTTTGGTTGCAAATACTCTTAATCTCATTTTCATTATTTTTGTACTGTTTTTTGAACGTAAAGAATCAGGTCGTAGATTTGCTTGGCTTCTAGCCTTGGTTTTTCTTCCTGTTGTGGGAATGATTTTGTACATTCTTTGTAGTGGTCACTTTTTCACCTCTACTCGTAAGATGGAAAAAATCCGGAAATACATTTTCAGTATCACAAATCCATTTTTACATCAACAAAAAGAGTTTTATATTGCCAATAAAGAAAAATTAAAAAATCCTTGCATTAAAGATTATGATGATATCGTTCTTATGAATATGCTAAATGCAAATTCAAATATTACTTTTACAGATTCCACAGAAATTTTCACTTGTGGTCACGATATGTTTGAGCAACTATGCAAAGATTTGCTTGAAGCAAAAGACTTTATCTATATGCAATTTTTTATCTTTCACAACGATGAAATCGGTAAAAAACTTATGGATATTTTGTGCAGAAAAGCAAGAGAAGGAGTTGATGTTAAACTTTTATATGATGATGTTGGTTCAATTTTGACTCCACTTTTATTTTTCTCAAAACTAGATTTAGCTGGAGGTCAAAGTCTACCATTTTTTCCAGTAAAAATTGGAGCTCCACTTACCCTAAACTTTAGAAACCACAGAAAAAACGTAATAATCGACGGAAAAGTTGGATATCTTGGAGGAATGAATGTTGGAGACGAATACATAATTGGACTACGCAAAAAACTTGCACACCCATGGAGAGATACTCATCTTCGTTTAACAGGAAACTGTATTCTTTCTATGCTGGAAATCTTCTTAATAGACTGGCAAAGTTCCGCCTTTGGGAAAAAAGCACTAAAAGCCACAGACAAAGTTCCTCAATATTATCCAATAGAAAGATTTGAAAAATTAAATAAACAAATATTAGAGGATCTAAAAAATGATATCCCAGGGGATAACAAAATTCCAACTCAGGTAATTGCTTCTGGACCAAACGATTTATACAAATCAGAAATCCGCGATATGATGATTCGTATGATTATGGATGCAAAAGACTCTATTTTCATACAAACCCCATATTTCACCCCAGACGAAGCCTTTTCCTCTGCCCTAAAAATCGCTGCCCTTTCTGGAAAAGATATTCGCATTATGGTGCCTGGGAAATGGGATAAAGCTTATGTCAAAGCTGCTGCTATGGAGTTTATCCGTCAAATGATTCCCTACGGCATAAAGTTTTACGCATATCCAGGTTTTATCCACTCAAAAACTTTAGTTATCGATAAAAAACTTGTTACAATTGGAACAACCAACATAGACACTAGAAGTTTTGAATTGCATTTTGAGATGAATATCATTTTTTATGATGAAACCTTTGCCAACAAAAATGCAGAAATCTTTTTAGAAGACCAAAAAAAATGTACGCTTATTGAAAAAGAAACTTTGGACAAATCTTCCTTCATAAAGCGTACAATTTGGGGTTTTTGCAAACTCTTTTCACCTTTGATGTAAAAAAACTAGTTTGCTAAACTGTCAAAATATTTTTTATTTTCGTAATAAAAATCCCCATAAATCGAAATATTTTCTACTTGATATGTATAATCCTTTTGATTTTTGAAAATTAAAATATTAAAAGCATACATATCTTCTTCTTTGCTGTAGGACAAAAATTTCATAACAGGATTATCTCCAGTTTTTGTCAAAGTAATACTTGGAGCATAAACCAATAAATCTCCAGAAGAAGTAATAGAAGTTTTTGCAAGAGATTCAAACCAAGAAGCCTTTATTCCAGACTCTTTCAAACTATCCACAGAAGAACCAAAATCCAAATTCATAATGAAAGAAAAAGCATCCTCACCAAGAACTTTCATGTCGTCAGCCCCGTACATAGAAGCCCATTTTTTTGACAAATCCTCTTTTTTGTCCTTGGCACTAAAATTTGGAAGATTTTGAAATCCCTTAAAATCAACAAAAGCCGTATCACTACTACTTAACAAAGTTCCAAAAGTAACAGCTTCAAAAAGCGGAGAGCCATATTCATCTACAATTCTGTTTAAATTAAAAATTGGAATGTAATAATCGTAAATCATTGTAACATCCCCACCAAATTGCACATAATCTTGACTTATCCGCAAAGTTGAAAAGAAATCCCGATTATTAAGTTTTTTTCGACGACCAGCAAATTCATAAAGCAAATCGTGAAGATAATTTAAAGTTTCTGTATCCTCTGCGGTTACATTTCCAACGATTTTTTCTCCAGTCATATCAATAAAATCACTCTTTGGATTCAAAGAAATGTAAACCGTAATATCACCTAAACCAGATTCTGGATTTTTGGCGTAATATCTGATTGCTAAGGTACTATCGTCATATTGCAAAAACCCAATATAAGTTTCCCCAGAAAAAGTATAATCCCGATAAAAAACATATTCTCCAGAAGAAATAGGAAAAACAGGTTCAATCCCAGGAACTGCAAAGCAAAATGACACCATAAAAACTAAACAAATTGATATTGACCACTTACGCATATTTTTCTCCCAAAAAAACTATTACAAAAAAAGCTGTTATAAAGTAAATACATAAAGTAAATCTTCATAACAGCCTTTTGTTATAAATTGATATTAACCGAATTACCCATTTAATTTTGCTAATTCAGCGTTTACAGTTTCTACAACCTTATTGATTGCGTCTTCTACAGAAAGAAGTTCTGCTTCAGTTGATGTTCGACCTTTTAATTCCACATTTGGAAGATTTTTTTCTCCCACAACAATTCTTAGTGGAATACCGATTAAGTCCATATCCTTAAACTTAACCCCAGGACGTTCGTTTCTGTCGTCTAGCAACACTTCTACGCCTTTTTTAGAAAGAGCTTCGTAGATTTCGTCAGCTTTTGCCTTCATTTCACCGTCGTATTTTACAGGAACAATAGCCACGTGATATGGAGCTACACTCATTGGCCAAGTGATTCCGTTTTCATCGTGATGTTCTTCAATGATAGAAGCTAAAGCTCTGTCAACACCAATTCCATAACATCCCATAGTTGGAACTTGTTGCTTTCCGTTTTCGTCTAAGAAAGTTACGTTCATTGATTTTGTATATTTGTAGCCAAGTTTGAAAATGTGACCAAGCTCATTTCCTTTTTTGCTGTAATAAACGCTTTCTTTGCCATTTTCAGCACAACAAGCACATTTATCTCCAGCCACAACAGTTCTAACATCACTTACTTGATATGGAGTAAAATCTCTACCAGGTTCTACATTTGCAAAGTGAACATCCTTTGCAAGACCACCAGTTACAGCATTGTGCATATGCATTACAGTTTCGTCTGCAATAACAGGCACAGTTTCTAGTTTTACAGGACCTGCAAAACCAACTGGAGCTCCAGTAATCCGCTCAACATCATAATCAGAAGCAAGTTCAACTTCAGAAGCCTTTAACAATCCTGCAAGTTTTGCTTCGTTTACATCTAAATCCCCACGAATACAAACTGCAAAGAAACTTTCTGGATAATATGGAATTCCAGAAGTTGCGTCTGTTACACGTTTTAAATCCTTGCATCCAGGAGCATTTCTTAAGTCAAGTTCGCTGTTAATAACTCTATAAATCAATGTTTTAATAAATGATTTTGGAGTTGTATTTAAAAAAGAAGAAAGTTCTTCGATTGTTTTAACATTTGGTGTATCAATTGATTTTACAGCTTCTGTGGTAGCTTCTGTTTCTTCCCAGTCCGGAGCACAAGATGCTTTTTCTGTGTTTGCAGCGTATCCACAAGTTGGGCAGATAATTAGTGTATCGTCCCCAACTTCGCTTTCTACCATAAATTCTTCAGAACCAGTTCCACCCATTGCACCAGAGTCAGCTCGTACTGGAATAACAGTTAGCCCAAGCCGCTTAAAGATGTTGCGGTAAGCCTTTGCAAATTCGTCGTAAGTTGCGTCTAAACATTCTTGGTTAGCGTGGAAAGAATAAGCGTCTTTCATTGTGAACTCACGACCACGCATTACACCGTAGCGAGGACGGATTTCATCTCTATATTTTGTGTTAATTTGATATGCAACGATTGGAAGTTGTTTATAAGAAGAAAGTTCATCTCTTACAAGGGATGTAAAAACTTCTTCAGCAGTTGGGCTTACAACCAATTCTTGATTTACACGGTTTGTAATGCGTAACATTCCAGAACCCATAGTTTCCCAACGACCAGATTCACGCCAAAGTTCACCTGGAACAACTACAGAAGGTTTAAATTCCATTGCACCAATAGCATTCATTTCTTCTCTGATTATATTTTCTACTTTGCGGAAAGCTTTTAGTCCAAGAGGTAAATAAGTAAAAAGACCGTTTCCTAATTTTCTTAAAAGCCCAGCTCTTAACATTAACTGATGACTTGCAATAACAGCTTCGGCAGGAACTTCCCGAAGTGTAGACATAAAAGTTTTTGATGTTTTCATAGAAAGTATTTTAGTAAAAACAAAGCACTTTTTCAATAGGAGAAAAAATCCAAAATTACAATGAAAAAAAATTATAACCAAAATCTAAAATATTTTTGTACAAAAAAACAACATTTTGACCTTGACTTTTAACATAACTAAACGTAAACTAGAGGTATGAATTTGAAGACTGTATTAACACCAGAAACTGTAAACCTTCACTTAAAAGGCACAACAAAAGAAGAAATCATTGACGAAATGCTAGAAGTTCTTATTGCAGCAGGAAAAGTTAGCGATAAAGCTGCAGCTCGTGAATGTGTGCTTGACCGTGAACGCAAAATGTCAACTGGTATGAAACACGGTATTGCTATTCCTCATGGGAAAACAGATACTGTAAGTGACTTAGTTGCTTGTATTGGTATTTCTGACAATCCTGTTGATTTTGACTCTTTAGATCAAGAGCCATGCCGTATATTTATCATGACTCTTTCTCCTGTAAACAAAACAGGTCCACACTTACAATTCCTTGCAGAAGTAAGTTTGCTATTCAAGAGTGCAGAAAAACGCCAGGAAATTCTAAAAACAACAGACAAAGCTGAAGTTATCAAAATTCTTACAGAATAGTCTTTTGATTTTATGTCAGACTTATGGAACAAAAAGACCACTTAGTTTTATACTTTGTGGTCTATTTTTTTGTCTTTTTCCCTTTTCTATTGATTTCCCACTATGATTTTTTTCATATTTCCATTATTCTAATTTTATGAAACAAGACGCACTTTATTACGTTAAAGACAATACACTTTTTGACAATCAAAATAGAATGACCTTTTTCAGAGGTTGCAATTATACAGAAACTGAGCTTTTCCCAATCGAAGAAGCAGACTCCCGATTTAATAAACTTTTACTAAAAGGATGCAATCTTATCCGCTGGGGAATTACTTGGGAAAAGGTAGAACCAGAACCAGAAGCTTACAATGAAGAATATCTTGCAAATTTACGAAATCTTATAAAAAAAGCAGATGAATATGATATTAAAGTGATAATTGAGCCGCTTTTTTCTTGTTGGTGCAAAGATTTTGGAGGAATCGGGGCTCCAGCTTGGACTTATGAAAAAATTGGTATCAATTTCAAAGCAGAAAACAAAGAAACTGGAACTTGGAGCTGGAAAGGTGCAGAAAATTACGCCTCAAGAACTATGAATACTCTGTTTTTTGCAGGACACACATTTGCAAAAGGCTTGAAAATTGATGGAGACCCAGTTCAAGATTATCTACAAGAACACTTTATCAACGCAATGAACCACACAGCAAGACGGCTAAAAGATTGTGAAAATATTATCGGATTTGGAATTATGTCTGATATTAGTGCAGGATACATCGATACAAAAAATCTTTTAGAAAGTGATTTTGCAAAGGATACCGAAAATCAAAATTGGAAAGATTTTTGGGGACAATTTGGAGCAATTACAACTCCAGATTATTTTGCAATAAAGGAAGGAGATTTTAACACAAATTATCTTCTTCCATTTGCTGAAGAATACGTGGAAACATTACAAAAAAAACACAAACATTACATTTTCTTTACAAATATTAAAGGCATAGAAAATACAGAAAATGTACTTTTTTCAGAAGGATACAACAAATCCGCACCAAAGGGAAAAACTTTATTTGCAAAAGCAGACACAAACTTTGAAGAAACAATTTCCGATTGGAAAAAAACTTCATTACTTACAGAATTTGCTTCGTTGAATGTGGGAAATACAGCAAAAGAAACAGAAGACACAAAAGCATTTTACGATAAAATCGATGAAAAACTGATTTCAGCTTGTATATTAAACTATAATGAAAATCTTGATTCAAAATGTTACGTTAGACCTTATGTTTCTGTAATGGCTGGAACATTGGTAAAACAAGAAGTTATTTTTGATAAAGAAGTAACCTTCACCATCGAATGGGATAGCAATCTTTGCCCAACTTCCTCAGGAGATGCAGATACAGAAATATTTATCCCAAAAGTTTGGTTTCCAAATGGCTGGAAAACAGAAAAATTTGACGGAGTTGGGATTTTAAGAGAAGTTCCAGAACAGCAAAAACTCTATGTAAAAACACTGGAAGCTCGTCGCTGTAAATTGATAATAAAATCTGTGTAAAATCACAAATTTTCAATGACTTCTTTTGCAGCAGCAATTTTTGTAGAATCTGTTTTCCAGATTTCGTATTCGCTGATACCAGGTAAGCCCATAAACACAGATGGATTTTTGTAAATCATTTTGCTTTCTTCTGTGATTTTTCCAGACATATGAAAAGAGGTTAAACCTGTTATGGGCTGGATTTTTTGGATAACAGAGGCAGAAATACCGCCACCAGCTAAAATATCAACTTGGGAAGAAGCTTCTTTTACGTAGAGCGAAAGATTTTTTGCACCTTCTAAACAGTTTTCTCTTTGCCCAGAAGTTAAAATCGTGTTTATGCCAATTTCTTTGCATTGATTTATGGCTTTTATGGGATTTTTACACATATCAAAGGCTCGATGAAGAGTTACAGACATAGAACCTGAAGCCTCTTTTAAGATTTGAAGCCGCTTTACATCAAGTTCACCGTCAGGTAAAAGACAACCAATTACAACACCATCGGCTCCAAGACTCTGAAAAAGTTTAACATCCTCAAGGATATTTGCAAATTCTCCATCAGAATAGCAAAAATCACCGAAGCGAGGCCGAATCAATACGTGAATTTTGATTTTACACTGATTTTTTATTGATAAAAAAAGACTTGGACTTGGAGTAAGACCGCCGATAACAAGACCAGAACACAATTCTAAGCGATTTGCACCGCCCTTTTCCGCAGCCAAAGCCGATTCCAAAGAGTCAACACAAACTTCTAAAATGTAATTTTTCATAAAATTAACCTCGTAAAAATTCTTTATCTGTATTTTCCACTAATATTTGATTTTGACTATGTGGAATTTTATCTTTTTCACAAAAATTTTATCCTTAAATTAGAGATTTTAGAGAATTTTTTACTTTTTGTCGAAAAGCTAATATATAATAAATCTTATATCTTTTTCGAGGTGATTTTGTGAATCAACTTAAACCTGTTATTTCTGTTATTAAAGAAAAATGCGTAAACTGTCATAAATGTATAGCCGTGTGTCCATCAAAATTTTGTAATGATGGTTCTGGTGATTTTGTTAATATTGACCACAATTTGTGTATAGGTTGTGGTGCTTGTATAAAAGCTTGTCCCCACGATGCAAGAATTGGTATAGATGATTTTTCTGATTTTATGAGTGCCCTCTCTTCAAAAAAAGATGTAGTTGCCATAGTTGCACCAGCTGCAGCTCCAAACTTCCGAGGAAAAGAGTTAGAATTAAACGGATGGCTAAAATCAATTGGTGTAAAAGCTGTTTTTGATGTTAGCTTCGGTGCAGAATTAACTACAAAATCATATTTAAATTACATAAAAAAAGCAAACCCAAAATTGGTGATTGCACAACCATGTCCTGCTTTAGTTAGTTATGTAGAATTGTATCAACCAGATTTGATTCCTTATTTGTCTCCTGCAGATAGCCCAATGGCTCACACAGTTGTGATGATTCGAGAATTTTTCCCAGAATATGCAAATGCAAAAATCGCTGTCATATCACCTTGTTATGCAAAACGCCGAGAATTTGATGAAAATGGTCGTGGTGATTTTAACGTAACGATGGCTTCTATCAGCAAGTATTTTAAAGAGAAAAATATTAATCTTGCTTCATATCCTCCAACAGAATTTACAAATCCTCCAGCAGAAAGAGCTGTTTTGTATTCAACTCCAGGAGGACTTTTGAGAACCGCAGAGCGATTTAATCCAAAAGTGAAAAATATTACTAGAAAAATCGAAGGACAACCTTTGATGACAGAATATTTCCACGAATTGTCCACATCATTAAAAGAAAATAGACACTTACCATACAAATTGATTGACTGTTTGAACTGTGAAAAAGGCTGTAACGGTGGAGCTGGAACTGTAAATCAAGAATTGCCTTTGGATACTCTTGAAAATTACGTTGAAGAGAGAATGTATAAACAGCGGGATATTTGGAAAAAGAAGTCTTTTTCACGAAAAAATTGTATGAAAAAGATTAACAAGGCTATTGATAAATATTGGAAAGACGACATTTTTACTCGAAAATACGAAAATCGTGATGTTGTGGCAAATGGCTTACTAAAAATCCCAACAGAAATGGAATTGCAACAAATTTACACAGATATGGGAAAACGTGAGAAAAAAGATTTCCTAGATTGTGGTGCTTGTGGATATTCAACTTGTAAAGATATGGCCATTGCAATTTTTAATAACAAAAATAAAAAAGAAAATTGTCATCACTTTTTACTTTCTCAAGTTAGTTCTCTCCATGATTCTTTCCAAGCAGAAATGAAGAGTTCTATTAACAATGTAACAAATTCTACATTGCAAAATCTTGATGAAACAAGAGATGGCGTAAACGAATTGACCCGAATCACAAAAGATATGTCAAATATTGTATCATCATCTTCTTCTGCCATCGAGGAAATGATTGGAAACATTATGTCCATCGAAACTACAATTAAAAAAAGTGTAGAAGCTGTTGAACAATTGGATATTGCAACTGTTGCTGGAGAAAGTAATTTGTCTGAAGTTAGTACTTTGGTTGAAAAAATCGAAGAAAAATCTCAGGGTCTTGAAGAGATGAGTAATGTGATTCAGCAAATTTCAGAGCAAACCAACTTGTTGGCTATGAATGCTGCTATCGAAGCTGCTCACGCTGGAGAAAGTGGAAAAGGTTTCGCGGTTGTTGCTGATGAAATCCGAAAATTGGCAGAAAACTCTGGAACTGAAGCAAAGAAAATCGCTGATGTTTTGGCTGAAATCAAAAAAATGATTGATGAAGCCTATGATGGTACAGTTTCTACAAAAAAAGAGTTTGATAATATCGTAAAAGGTTCTTCTGAAGTAAAAACTATGGAACTTGAAATAAAAGACGCCATTGCAGAACAAAACAATGGTGGAAAACTGATATTACAAGCTGTTTCCAAACTAAAAGATTCTGAACAAGCTGTTGTAGTTGCATCAAAACAACTTGCAGAAACAGAAGAACGAGTACGGGAAGCAATTCGGTCTTTGGCTTTGTAAAAGATTTTTACCTCCCTTTGTCCCTTGTTAGTTCTTAACAAGGGATTTTTTTTATCATCAAGAAATTTCAGCAAAAAAATTCAAGAGATTTTTTAATAAATTCAAGAGTTTTTGGTTAAAAATTCAAGGGTTTCCAGTAAAAAATTCAAGAGTTTTTTGTTGAAAATTCAAGAGATTTTGATGAAAAATTCAAGAGTTTTTTATGAAAAAACTTCTTGAAAAAAATTCTTGATAAATTGAAAAAATCGTATTATATTTGGTATGTCGAGTAATGGGGAAAGTTTTTCCTTCGACACATAAACTTCGGTCTTAAAAAAGACCAGGGTTTGGCGATTTTTGACATTTCTAGGGATGGACTTTTTTAAGATCTAAAACAAAGGAATTGCTTTATGAATTTTAAAATTATTCATCGCAACAATCCACAAGACTTAAATTCTGCTGGAAAGTATTATCCAGCACCTGTATATCATTCAACGATTAATTTAAAAAATTTAGCAAATGAAATTGCTCACTCAACTTCATTGACGGCTTCGGATGTAAAGGCTGTGATTGAAGAGTTAATCGTATCATTTGAACGACATCTGATAAATGGTGAGAAACTTAAATTAGATGGACTTGGAACATTTAAAACGGCTTTCAGTGGAGAAGGTTCTGATTCTATTGAAGAAGTAAGTGCCAAAAATATTGATAATAAATCAATTCGTGTTACCTTCGTGGCTGACAATGAATTGAAAAAGAGTATTAGAAATAACATAATTCTTGAAAAAGAGAAAAGATCAAAACAAACTGTAAATGTAGTTAATTCAGAAAATGAATCCTAATAGTATTTGCCTTGTGCAAATTTGAATTGAAAAGTAGATCCATTTTCAAGTTTTTGAAATAAAAGGCTTGGAAATAACAATTATGATAATAGAATGAAAATCCAGAGTTTTTTGAAATATGATTCAATAAACTTTAAATTATGACCTATATATTTATCAGCCTTGTGCTGGAAAAATTGAAGATGTTTTTATAAAAACTGTTTTAACCTTAGAAATGTCCAAAGCCAAACCGTGTAAAACAGTGAAAAGTGTACCTCCGAAAGTGTGAAGGGGGTACACTTTTTTTGTATGTGGGGGGGGGTGTTTTATTTGTAGTTCGGTTGTGAAGGTGCGACCGAGTTTGGAGGAACAAAAATGTCAGAAGCCGAGTTTCAATTCACGCACCCGTGAAGGTGCGACGGTCTACACGACAGTTAAGACAATACCCACAAGGTTTCAATTCACGCACCCGTGAAGGTGCGACTCTAGGAATGAAGATCATTTATCAAAAGAGAGGTGTTTCAATTCACGCACCCGTGAAGGTGCGACACACTTTTATAAATCTTGTTGCTAAGCACAAAAGTTTCAATTCACGCACCCGTGAAGGTGCGACACAAAAGAAAACTAGAACTAAGAGATGTAATTAGTTTCAATTCACGCACCCGTGAAGGTGCGACGAAAAAAAAGATGTTGATATTATCCACAAACCAGTTTCAATTCACGCACCCGTGAAGGTGCGACACCATGCCATGCTCCTAGCTCAAAGTTGCCACGTTGTTTCAATTCACGCACCCGTGAAGGTGCGACAGTACTAGAAGCTGTTAAGCGTGATGGCATTTCAGTTTCAATTCACGCACCCGTGAAGGTGCGACTTATTGATGAATGTTTCTCTCAAAAAGAGTTAGATGTTTCAATTCACGCACCCGTGAAGGTGCGACTCTTCAATAGTGTCTTTAGCATCTTTACAAAGTGTTTCAATTCACGCACCCGTGAAGGTGCGACTGAAAATCTTAAACTCCGTAAGCTTTCAGATACAGTTTCAATTCACGCACCCGTGAAGGTGCGACAAAACCCCTATTGACTTAAAACCAATGATAGAAGTTTCAATTCACGCACCCGTGAAGGTGCGACGTTAATGTTTGATGTTCAGCTAATAGTTGTCTGTTTCAATTCACGCACCCGTGAAGGTGCGACGTTCTTTTGTTAAAATGTTTACGCTTTTACTTTTTGTTTCAATTCACGCACCCGTGAAGGTGCGACATTGAAAGTACATCTTCACGCCCATATACACTATGTTTCAATTCACGCACCCGTGAAGGTGCGACAAATGCGTTTTAATTTTTCTGTTGAATCAGCTCTTGTTTCAATTCACGCACCCGTGAAGGTGCGACGTGCCATTGCTTGACATACATGATATGGAGTAAAGTTTCAATTCACGCACCCGTGAAGGTGCGACTTATTTGTTCGTTTACATATCCATTTAAATAAAATGTTTCAATTCACGCACCCGTGAAGGTGCGACATATATCAAGGTAGGAATAAACAATAAAATATATGTTTCAATTCACGCACCCGTGAAGGTGCGACGTTTAAAGAGAGCAATAGATCTTGCTCAATACAGTTTCAATTCACGCACCCGTGAAGGTGCGACGGTGTTTTGTTATCATCTAACCAAGGCATACATTGTTTCAATTCACGCACCCGTGAAGGTGCGACTGGACAAACAGCCATATTAAAAAAAACTAAAAGAGTTTCAATTCACGCACCCGTGAAGGTGCGACTATATTATAGTTATCATATTATATTAAAATGAATTAGCAATTATTTATCGCGAATATGCTTTCACTATAATATTTATGGTACATTATACTACTTTTTTGAGACAAAAAACAATGTTTGCTATATGTTCGCGATATTTTATAAGATAAGAATCCCTTGTGGATTTAATGTTTCTTTTTGACCAATATGTTCTACTTTTCTATCCCAATTTGCACCTAAGGAATAAAATCGTAAACTATCGTATTCAGGATTTATTGTTTTTAATAATTTATTTTTTAATTCGACCCATTGAGACGGATCTACCAAACATTCAAAAACAGAATACTGAACTCTTTGTCCATAATTCTCTAATATTTTTGAAACTTTACGTAATCTTTTTTCGCCTTTTTCATCTCTAGCTACATCATAAGTAACAAGCATCATCATATAACTCACCTATTTCCACAAATATACAGGATATCCATCAATATCACCTCTTATAAATCTTGCCAATAATCTAGCTTGTGTATGAAATAAAATTGCCATATGCATTTTCTTTTCTACAAAGGGATGAGTAATAACAGATTCTTTCTTTTTTTGATATGTCGAAATTAATTTTTTTCTAGTTTCTTCATTCATAATTACAGCACCACTTGCAGTGATTTCAAAATCATCTTTTGATACTTCATTTCTATTAATCAACGATAAAACTATTCTATCCGCAAAAAAAGCTCTAAATTCTTCCATCAAATCTAAAGCAAGACTAAGTCTGCCTGGTCTATCTCTATGCATAAAACCAACAGCAGGATCCAAACCAACACATTCTAAAGCACTTATCATATCGTGATATAACAAAGTATATGTATAAGAAAGCATTGCATTTACATTATCTAAAGGAGGACGCCTATTTCGCCCAGTAAATTTAAAATCATCTTTTTGAGATGTAATTAATTCGTCAAATACAGAAAAGTAATCTTCTGCAGACTCCCCTTCAATACCTCTTAATTTATCTAAATCTTTTACAGTTTCTATTTTATCAATATTACGATTCAATTTGTATATTACTTTTTTTGCCTTTTCTGAATCAATTTTATTACCGTGATCTCTAACTGCTCGCTGTAATACAGTTTTTTGATTCGCAATTTTTCCTATTATAAAAAATTTTGCAACTTCTAATGATTTTTCTTTGTCATCAGAAATTCTATATTGCTGTTTCCTTAATAAAACGTTTCCAGCTACAGGTCCTTGAACTCTTGCTAAATATTTCCCTGTTTCAGATAAAAAACTTATTGTTATATTATACTCTGGACATGCACCTAACAAAAATGGGCTAACATATATATTCCCAAAACAAACAATACTATCAAGATTTATCATTGGAATAGAAGCAATTACTTTATCATCAATAATTACTTCTACAGCTTCACCTTTTTTATGCAAATATGTTTTTTGTGTTGTAACGTACAATGTATTTAAAAATCTTTGCATCAAATGCTCCTATTCGTCATCCATCAATAAATCTAGACTTAATCGCCTTTTGATATATGAATTTACAGATTTTCTTCTTCCAGCAGTTTCTGGAAAACATTCGTCAATAAATGAACAACTTTCACATTTCTTTGTATATTCAGCCTTTGGAGTTTTTTCTGATGCAATTAATTCATGAAACTTTTTTGATAAATTTACAGTTTCTGTTCTTAGTTCATTAGTAATAGGAATGGATATTCTTTTTCTTATTTTAAAATAATATATTGCACCTTCGGAAATAGAACATTTTAGCATTTCTTCAAGACAAATCACTTGTGCACACAATTGAACTTCATCAGTTGAATCTTCTTTTGGTTCTCCATGCTTATACTCAATAGGTATGATTTTACCATCTGAGTAAAACTCTACGGCATCAGTCTTACCAACTAATCCAAGCAAACTAGAAGCAATTTTTAAATCTCGTTCTGTTCTAACAATCTTTCGAGATTCAGAAACTCCACTATGAACTTTTTCATGTTGTACTCGACCAGATGCTGTAAAATAATTTTCATTCCAGAGTTGTTCTAAATGTATAAATGCACATTGCCGCGGACAAAAGTGTAAATGCTGAAGTCCGCTAAGCAATAAATAATCAGATTCTGCGTACATTATAGGGTGACTAGAATGTAAGAATTTCTGGTTTTAGCCCATCTAAATCATTTGATTTTATAATGTAATCATTAGCGGACTTTACATCTACAACAGCATCTTTCTTTGTAATTTCCAATGTGCGATGAACTTTTGCAGCTGAATATTGTCCTGCTTTTGAATTATGCTTCCACCAATATAAAGCAACAACTTCCATACTGCCCTCTGGACGAGCAGAAGATGCATCATTATCAAAAATGTGTAGCAATGCATTTTTAATTTTCTCTGCATCTTCGTCACTAAATCCTGTTAATTCAGCAAGTTGAGGATTAATGCTTCCAAAAGTAGTATAAAGCCCAAAATCTACACTGTGTTTCATACCCATTGTATCAGACCCACGCTTTGAACCATCGCCTTCTCCACTCACACTTTTTGTGATCTGAAGACTAGTTACATTTATTAAATCAACACTGAATGCTGGTTGAATTGTAACAGGTCCACGAATACCTACAGAAACTCCTTTCCCTTCTCCACCTTTAAATGCAAAAACTTGACCAAAACTTCGAACATCAATCCAAGTTTCATTTGCAAGTTTACGAAGTTCTTCTTCATTCTTCATAGCTTTACCTAAGACAGCTTCAGCTCGGTTTCTTAAAGACCGATGTTCATCTTTTCTATAATCATCTGATTGAACAAAAATAGATTCTCCAGCATCTTGTAAACGATTTCTAATTTTTCGTTTTAGACATACATCAGAAAGCTCTCCATGCCCATCATAAGTCATTCTTGGAATATTTCCATTTAATGGGTCACCGTTTGGATTTGCATTTTTTACACTAAATACTAATGCGAAATCAATTTTATTCTGTAATACAGCCATAATTTATTCCTCCATATTTTCTTCTGATTCTTCATCAGTTTTTTTTCTATAACTTTGTAATTGACAATGATATCCTAATAAAAACTCACCAGAAAGTGGTTTGTCATTTAGAAAATCATCTGTTTCAAATAAAACTGAAATATCTTGTATTTGTTTTTCAAACCAGTCTTGAAGACCTTTTTCCAACTGTCGTCGATATGCAGATAACTTATCTTTATACAACAACAACCAAGTTTTAGCAGGATGAATAGAGAATTGTTGCATATAACGAACGGCATTTGTCTCTCTATTCTGTCCAGACTTTTTCAAAGCAGCATTTTCATATTGTTGCAACACTGCTAACAATCTTCCAAATAGGTAATCCCTACTTGTTCGAGTTTCTTCTAAAGCCAATTTATAATCCTCCTTTTTGTGGTTATATTTATAAACAGCACATGCTATTCCCAAAAGACTATCTCGCTTAGTTTGGGAATCAATAATAAATAAATTTGATGCAGTTCTCACACACTGTCTTTCTAAATCCAAAGGTATTTTATTACCATCAAGAATACAAGGTAGTAATCTCTGAATTGTTTTTTCAACAAGATTAGATTTTACTCTCTCCCCATAAGCACAGTATACAATTTCAGTGGGAGATGGCACCCCAACAGTTCTAATAAACATATTATTTTTCCAATAACAATGATGCCATACTAGATTGTTATACCAGTTATTTAGAGCCTGAATTAACTCTGTTCTTTCAAGGATGCGATACATTGCAATAGAAGCACGACCTTGACCAGGTGTTGCTTCTTTTACAACCATTATCATAATATTTTTAGAATTTTCTAAATTTCCATAATATCCTAAAAGACGATTATTCATCGCTCGAGCAAATTCTTCAGAAGTTGAATATACAATTGATTCTTCCTCAAGCTCGTCTTCGATTCCGTAATCAAAATCAGCACTACCATCTGTAATAGCAGGTAACTTGTCCCCTGCACGATTCCAAGAAACAAGAGAAAGACCATCTCCTATTGATACTCCTTGTCTCTTTAAAAGCCATCTTAATGCACTATGAGCTTTTTGGGATGTTTCAGAACTTATCTGACAAGCTTCTCTATCATTTGAAAAACGACCTCTAAAAGTATAATTTGAAGTATCATTCGAAGAAATAAGTTTTGCTTTATCACCGCCATTTCGAATTTTTGCAGGGTGGTAATTAGCAATCTTAACCTTTTCTCCATCAATATAATCAAAATCAATTTTACGAACTCGTTTTTCTATATCTTCTTTTTTATCAAACTTATTATTACAGTATTCTTCAAAATAATCGGAATTATAAAAATCAATCCAACTTTTATACGTTTCTTCATCTTTCCACAGTTCGGGATTAGAATCTCCTTTTATATACACTTCCCAGCGTATAAAATCTGATATATCGCTCTCTTTTATATTGGATATTTTCAAGTCTTGAAGTAAGCTTCCTTTTTCAATATATTTGCATACAGATTTCACCTTAGAATTACCATAATCAGAATCACTCCAACTTTTTAATAAATTAAAATATTGAGAATGCTTTTCAGATGTTCCAGTAACATATTCTAATTTGTCACACAGAGGATAAGCATCAGCACCACTAGATCTAGATGAGCAAGATTCTGTACAAGGCATCAAAGTAACCTTATCTGATTTGTTATCGATTAGAGAAGCTTTTATGAACTCCCCATTCTCATCAATTGTTACTGTAACTGATGCATTATTTGAAATATGATAAATTGGTGTGGGTTTTTCATCAGAATTACGCTTAATTGTATTATCATATACTTGAGAAAGTTCATATAACCAACTCATATTTTCTCCTCCATATTTACCTTTGGATTATTTACACAATAATTCTTAATTTCTCGTCTTATAGAACATTCTTCGGGACGAGGAAAAACTATTACTCCATTTTCCATTTTTGGATGCCAAAATCTTGCAGTCAGTTTTTCTGTTTCTACTTCAGAAGGATAATCAAATCCATGAAACATCAACCCAAATGAGAATGAATCTTCATCATCATAAAAACTTTCACCTTCACCAAACTTACAAGGTTCAACATAACCTTGACATTCTCGAGCACCTAAAAAAATATCTCTTCGCCCACCTTTTTCTAAAGAACGTCGAGCCATATCAAAATGTTTGTTTTCATTTCGGTCGTTCTCTAAATCAGAACGTTGCATATTCCATTCAAAATGAGCTTTTACCTGATATTCAACATCTCTAAGGCATGTGTAAACAGATAAATCATTACCACCATTGTAACAAAGAGGTTTTATATTTTTTGATTCTGTACTAATTTTGTTAATCAATCTAATTTTATCAATAATCCAAATAATCGTCGGTTTCCAATAAATACTTTGTGTAATTCCTTTTAAAGCCTCATAGGTAGGAATTAAATATGTACTTTTTTCACCACCAATTTTAGTAACTGGATCTGTAAAAAGTGCATACTTACCTGTTAATTTGAATTCAATGCTATTTTCTTTCAAAACATCCTCCTTAGATATTTTTATTGTAAAACAGATACATTTATATGTCAATATTTATTTTATAATAATCTAGAAGTTATATTTATTATAAAATTAGGTTATAAACCTAATTTTATAATAATCTAGTTTCAATTCACGCAAAAATGCGACACATAAACATAATACATAAAATTTCATATTTTATCTATCTCCTAATTTAAAATGATAATACAGATATATCTGCATCAAAATAATTTTGTATTTCAGAAACTAAACCTAAATTTTTGCTATAATATTCTTCATTCAAAACATATATTCCACTATCTGCGAAGAGTTCATAAATAATACCTTTTTCTTTTAATTTTTCTATTTGATTTGAATAAACATTAATTGAAACTTGTTGTGCCTCTTTTAGTAAAGTTTTTAATTCTGAATAATAATTATCAGCTCTTTTTTCCAAAGCAGAACATTTACCAATCAATTCTTTTCCGACACCATACGGAACCATAATCCCTGTTGAAGAATCTGATATTACTTCAAATTCTTCCCAAGCTGTTCTAAAAGATTGTACATATGGGTTTTTCCATTTATTATTTGAATGTATTTGTTCATATTTATCAACACTCCTTTTGTTATCAGAAAGCATATTTAAAACACTTGATTCTTTATTTTCTATTGAATAATCAAGTTTGTTTTTAAAAGCTTTATAATAAAGCTTAAAATATGCATCAATCACTTCTGGATTTATTAAATCAATACTTTTTGAATTTTTATTGTTTCTAAAATCATAAAGAATTTTTTCCATACATTTTTGTGCAATTTTTAGTTCTTCAAGAGATCCTATTTTCTCATCTCTGTAAGAAAAAATTGCTACACAACCACAAACAGATTTTCCATCCGCATCTTTTAACTCATTATATCTGTTACACCTCCCTGCAGTTTGAATAATTGAATCTAATCCAGCCATAAATCTAATAGCACCTTGAAAACTTAAATCAACTCCAGCTTCTATTAATTGCGTACTTATACATACTACATTTTTACCTGCTTCTAATTTTTCCTTAATTTCAGAAATTACAGCTTTTCTGTGAGCCGGGCACATATTTGTACTTAAATGAAAAACATAATCAGAACATTTACTCATTTTCAAAAGTTCAAATAACTCTTTAGCTTGAGGTTTAGTATTAACCACTATTAAAAAACTATTTAGTGTTATCATTTGATTTTTTACATAATCACAAATCTCCCTTGCGGTATTTGATTTTCTTCCTTGATCTGTCATATCCAAAAAATCAACTCGTTTAAGAGATTCAAAATGACTTTTTACATTTTGAATTACTTCTTCATCTATTACTAAGTTGAACCTTCGTGCTGTATTACTATCTATTTTATCTAAACCAGGTTGAGTCGCAGTACATAACATAGCTGAACATCCACATACTTTTACTAAGTATTCGATTCCCCAATTAAACAAATAGGTTGTTTTTATTGGCAAGGTCTGAATCTCATCAAACACAAAAACACTATTTGATAAATGATGCATACGGCGTATTTTCTGTGTTCCAGAGCCAAAAAGTGTTTCCAAAAATTGAACCATCGTTGTTATAATTATGGGAGCATCCCATAATTGTTCATACTTTGAATATAAATTCTCATCTCCTAATAATTCAGTTTTCTTTTCAACAGAAATATTCGAATGACATTCTAAAACTATTTTACCTTTTGAATTTTCATCCTCTAAAACCCTTCGAATTTCATCCGCATTTTGGTCAATAATGGATGTATACGGTGCTATAATAAAAATATGTTTCATATTATGTTTATGTGCTTGTTCCAACGCAAAACGAAGAGAAGCAAATGTTTTTCCCGCACCAGTAAAAGCAGAACAACTATATACTCCTTTTTCACCTTTTCCCAAAATAGAACATTTATTTGAAACCTCAGTCTTTATTTTACCTAAATCATCTAATTTTTCAATTTTTTGAAGATGATTTTCTAATTTTGAAAGCAAGTCTGACCAATTTGGAATTTTATCATATTTTTCCAACAATATTGTTTCGTTTTCCTCAAAAGCAGCACTACATATCCTATCTGCATCAATAAGGCAACTTGACAAATTTCTTAACTGTAACCCCATATTAAATATCACTTGCTTTTTTCCGATTTTTTTTATTTTACATTTTTCAAGCAATGCTTTTTTCCCTTCTAATATAAGTTCTTGGGAAGATAATAATTCTTGGATTTTATTACCAAACAAAGTATTGATTTTGTCTTCAACTTCAGACAACTCATGTTCACAACTATCTTTATTTAATCTTTTATAAAATTCTGATTCACCATTTGGAGAAATCATATCAGGCAATCCAGAACCATGGTGATACATAATAACTGATTCTATCGCAGAACCTATCCATTGATTTTCAAGCAACCAATTTTTTCTGATCAACTGTGCTCCAACAGTTGAATGATCCCTTTTACGAACTTTGTCCCCTGTTATCGATTTTTTCAAATATTCTTGCCATAAAAATGTAGATTTCCCTGCATCATGTAACAAAGAAGCTATTTCACAAAGTTTTGGAAACCCAAAATCTTTTCCAAATATTTTACTTAGTTCAGCAACTTCATTTAGATGAGTTTTTAATGTTTGAAAATTTGGTTTTTCTTCTCTAAATTTTGCATAAATTTCATTCATAAATAAACCCTTTTTCTTTCATAAGTAGAATTACAATACTTTCACCACTCTTCTATTCTACCACACAATTTCCATAATAGACATTTACTCCCTCTACTTTCCACCCAATGCCTCTTGCATTATCTCCTCCAGCGACAAACCTCTTTTCCTATCTTTTGCTTCTTCCTGCCGACGCTTCTCTTCTTCCTCAAATTCCTCTTTAGAGCCACAAGCTTCCTTGATTGTCAATCTTCCCGCCCGACTTTTGAAGCCTTGAGCCGCATTTTCAAAAAAACAAGACAATTTTTCGTCACCAACAGATTCTGCTTTTTCTTTGCACATTGCTGATTGTTCGTTTAAATATTCATAGTAGCTCATAAAATCCTCCTCTAAAAATCAATATGAACGACAAACACTTCAACGCCATTTTATGAGAAGTATTTGTCCTTTTCTCCTTAGGAAAATCTTAAAAAATCCTTTTTTTATTCCAGATTATCACCCAAAAGGGTCGTATTTTGTCCCTGTAAAAAAATTTTTTAAATATTTTTTTGGACGACCCCAGTTCCTCCCGTGCATCCAGCTTTCCATGACTCGCCAGAGGCTCGGTCCTTCGGACTTTTTGACTCCGTCAAAAATCACTCCAATCTGGCGTAGGCTTTAAAAACAAAAAAACCACCAGCAAGTTTTCACTCACCAGTGGTTTTTCTCTATGGACGTTTACGCAAATCAACTGATTCACAAAGAATCAGTTTCTACGCTGTGGACGTAAGTTCACTAGCTAAAGCCAGTTACCAGCCCCAACATTCCCCATTAATTACTATAAAAACTACCCATAGACCGAATCTTTTTTACTCGATATTTTACCAAAACAGCTGGGTTTCGTTTTGTTAGGTCGTCGAGGTCTGCAACGATTTGCTTTTTGATAGCAAGGGCGGCTGCTTGTGGGTCGTTGTGAGCACCACCTTCCACTTCTGGAATAATGCCATTTATCACTTTTAAATCCATAACGTCTTGGCTAGTGATTTTTAGCATTGCAGCTGCGTCTTTTGCTCGTGTAGAATCCCTAAGCAAGATAGAAGCACAACCTTCTGGGGAAATTACAGAATAAATTGTGTTTTCTAGCATATAGATTTTATCTCCAACGCCAATTCCCAAAGCTCCACCAGAGCCACCTTCCCCAATAATGATACAAATTATTGGAGTTTTTAGGCGGGAAAACTCTCGCAAGTTCATAGCGATTGCTTCTCCAACACCTCTTTCTTCAGCTCCCTGACCAGAATATGCCCCGGAGGTATCAATAAAAGAAATAATTGGACGATGGAATTTTTCTGCCTGACGTGCAAGACGCAATGCTTTTCTATATCCTTCTGGGTTTGCCATTCCACCATTTCTTTCGATGGTTTCTTTTAGATTTCTTCCCTTCATATTACCAATTACTGTAACTGGCATTCCGTTCAAAAATCCAATTCCACCAATCATTGCTGGGTCATCTCCGTAAAGACGATCACCGTGAAGTTCTGTGAAATCGTCAAATATCATTTCGATGTAATCTAGAGTTCTTGGGCGTTCTGGATTACGAGCGATAGAAACTTTTTCCCAAACTCGGTCTACAGCTCGAGCTGAAGTTTCCATTTTTTGTTCGATTTTTGCAATTTCAGCACTAATATCTAGATTGTTTTCTTTTGCAAGGGCTTTTAGATTTTTCAATAATACTTCTTGATCTTGTGAATTCATGACTATAGCTCCTTGTCTTGATTTTTGCTTGATTCGTAGGATTTCCACATTTTTGCAAAGAAATTTTCTTCGTATTTGTGGGCTTTTATCATTTTGGCAAAAAATGATTTTTGTTCAAATCTTGGAACGATTGTATCTACAAATCCTTTTTCCAACTGAAACTCTGCTCTCTGGAAACCTTCTGGTAATTTTTGGCGGATTGTGCCTTCAATAACACGAGGACCTGCAAATCCGATTAGAGCGTTTGGCTCTGCACAGGTAATGTCTCCAAGCATAGCAAAACTTGCTGTAACACCGCCAGTTGTTGGGTCGCAAAGCATTACAAAAAATGGTACTCCAGCTTCGTCCAAAGTGGCTGCGGCACTAGAGGTTTTTGCCATTTGCATTAGACTGAACAAGCCTTCTTGCATACGAGCTCCACCAGAGGTTGCATAAATAATAACTGGAGTTTTTTCCTCTGCACCTTTTAACATTAGGCGACAAATTTTTTCTCCAACAACGGAACCCATTGAACCACCCATAAAAGAGAAAGACATTACACCAAGCAAAGCCTTTTCTCCTTCTATTGTGCAAGAACCTGTAATTATTGCTTCTTCCATATTGGTTTTCATCTGGGCTTGGCTGATTTTTTCTTCGTAGCCTTCCATTTCAATTGGATTACAACTTGTTAAACCTTTGTTGATTTCTTTGAAAGAGCCTTCATCTGCAAGATATGCAATTCTATCTCGAGGTTCCATTCTAAGATGATGTCCACATTCTGGACAAACCATTAGATTATCTTTGAAAATTGCTTCTTCGTGAAAAACTTTACAATGTGGACAATCCATATATCAATTTTCCTTATCCTACTTATTTTACTAATTTTGCGTATAAACTAGTACCAAAGTTGCCTTTTTGGAACTCTTTGCTTTTTAATAGCATTTTTTGTTCTTCAAGATTTGTTGGTACACCTTCTATTTCTAATTCATCAAGGGCACGAAGTAATCTTGCAATAGCTCGAGGTCGGTCTAAATCGTAAACAATTACTTTTGCAAGCATTGCGTCATAGTGTGGAACAACTGAATATCCCTGATACAAAAAGCTATCAAAACGAACACCAGGGCCTGATGGCACGTTGAGTTTTTCAACTTTTCCAGGTCGTGTTGCATTGATACGAGCCTCGATTGAACAGCCTACAGTTTTTAAAATCCCTGAATCACATTCCATTGGAGCACCACAGCAAACCAATATTTGATTTTTGATTAAGTCTGTGTTTGTAACAAGCTCACTTACTGGATGTTCAACTTGGATACGTGCATTTACTTCCATAAAATAGAAGTTGCCCTCTGTTACCAAAAACTCAATAGTTCCAGCTCCCCGATATTTTAAATCACTAAAAAGATTTAATGCACCTTTGCACATTTTTTTTCGCATATCTGGAGTTACTGCTGGAGATGGACTTTCTTCTATTAATTTTTGGTGATTTTTTTGCATTGAGCAATCTCTTTCACCAAGAATTGCAACATTTCCTTTGCCATCACCTAAAACTTGTAGTTCTACGTGACGTGGGTCTTCGATATATTTTTCAATGTAGATTGTTGCATCCCCAAAATTTGCTTTTGCTTCACTAGAGGCGATTTGTAGATTTTCTTCAAATTCTTCAAATCGACGAACAATACGCATTCCCTTTCCACCGCCACCACTTGCAGCTTTGATAATCACTGGGAATCCGCAATCTTCTGCAACTTTACAAGCCATATCTTCGTTACGAATTGCACCTTCAGAACCTGGAGTAACAGGAAGTCCAGCTTTTTTTGCAGTTTCACGGGCTTTTACCTTGTCTCCAACTAGAGAAATGGTTTCTGGTTTTGGACCAATCCACACAAGACCAGCTTTTTCAACTTCCGCAGCAAATTCTGCACTTTCTGATAAAAAGCCAACTCCTGGGTGAACAGCTTCTGAGCCAGTTTTTATTGCAGCTGTAATAAGGGCTGTCATATTTAAGTAGCTTTTACTAGACGGTGCTGCTCCAATACAAACTGCAATATCAGCCATTTTTACGTGTAGATTTTCTTTGTCCGCTGTGGAATAAACTGCTACAGTTTCAATTCCAAGCTCTTTACAAGCTCTAATGATGCGAACAGCAATTTCTCCACGGTTAGCAATGAGAAGTCTTTTTATCATTATGCGTTTTTCCGAATTTTGAAAATTGGTTGATCGAATTCTACTAAGTCGCCGTTTTGAACTAGGATTTCTTCGATAACACCGTCGTATTCTGCTTCTAGAGTGTTCATCAATTTCATTGCTTCAAGGATACAAAGAGGTTGGCCTTTTTTTACATTAGAACCAACTTCTACGTAAGATGGAGCATCTGGAGATGGAGCACGATAGAAAGTTCCTACGATAGGACTTTTGATGTCTACAAGATTTTCATCAGCCTTTGTTGCAACAGGATTTGAAACAACTTCAGCAACAGGAACTGCATTTTCTGCAACAGGCACTACAGGCGTTGCAACCACAGAAGGAGCTACAGCAGGTACAACATTAGAAACCACAACGCCCCCTTCCATACGTTTTAGAGAAATAGTATCTCCACCTTGATTAATGTCGATAGAAGCAAGAGTGCTTTTATCAAAACTGTTAATTAAATCCAAAATAAATTGTTCAGTCATATATTCTCCTCTTTCACAAAAACAACAAAACGCCTATTTCCGCGTGTCCAAGAAGGGTTAGCGGTCAAGCAGGAGAAGAATTCCTAGAGCAGCCTTGCCCGATACCCTTCTGTCCCCGCTTACATAGGCATTTTGTTGCCTAGTAAAAAACTCAAGTCAAAAAAAATCGTCCACTCACGTGAGCCAAACACGGCACACTGGAACAGCCATGTCCAACATCTAGCCCAGTCACGTGAGCCACCCACGGAACGCTCCCCAGAGCCGTTCCCAACATCAAGCCCAGTCACGTGAGCCAAACACGGCACGCTGACAAAGCCGTGCCTGACATCTAGCCCAATCACGTGAGCCAAAATCCCCCAATCACCAGAACCAACTCCCCTGCCAGAGTCCAGAGGGCGACAAGCCCTTTGGTCGTTCTTTTGGGAAAGGTGGGGGTTTGGGGGAGGAAAACCCGTTTTATCGAAAAAAATGGGTTTTCCTCCCCCAAGAAAAAGGGGGTTCTAGGGGCTCTCCCCTAGATTTCCGCAAACGACACAACCTCCGCCTCGTAATCAACGCCTTCAATATCGAAACCGCTGGTTGCTAGGAAGTCGTGTTTATATCCTTCTAAATCTGAAATTTCTTCCATATTTTCTACTGTGATTTTTGGCATAATTTCATCAACTTTTTCTTGAACTGCTTTTGAAAGTTCTCGATCGTCAATGCGGATTCTGTTTTCTGAATCTACAGTAATATTTCTGCTATCAACTTTGCATCCTAATTCTTGTGCCAAAGTTTCTGCTTTTCCACAAGGGATTCCGTAAAGGCGGCTATCAAATAAACGGTTAATTTGTTCGATACAACCTTCATGGCTTCCGTCGGCTTTCATTACTTTGTACAAACTTGTTAGGTAAAATGGAATAATTGGGATAACAGCACTGGCTCTTGTTACAAGACCTTTATTTACTGAAACATAAGCACTTCCATCAACTTTGCTCATTAAATCATTTAGTGATTTTGCTGTTGCTTCTAGATGTTCTTTTGCTTTTCCAATTGTTCCGCTTCTATAAATTGCTTTAGAAACTTCTGGTCCAATGTAAGAATATGCAACTGTAATTGCCCCTTTGGCTAACAATCCTTCTGATTCTAATTTTTCAATCCAAAGTTGCCAGTCTTCACCACCCATTACTTTTATGGTTGCTTCTTTTTCTTCTCCTGTTGCAGGATCAGCACTGATTTCTTTAATTTCTTTTGTAAATGGATCGATTGTTTTTCCAACAAAAGGTTTTCCAAATGGTTTGATAACTGACTTGTGCATAATTCCTGTGGCAGGATCTGTTCTAACAGGACTTGCTAGACTGTAAACCACAAGGTCGAAAATCATATTGTTTTCTTTTGCAGCTTTTACAACTTCAGCTTTAATTTCGTTTGAAAATGCGTCTCCATCAATTGTAATTGATTTAATGCCTTCTTTTGCAGCAGCTTCATCAAAAGCTAGATTGTTGTACCAGCCTGGTGTTCCCCATTTTTTTTCTGTTCCAGCTTTTTCAAATGATACACCGATTGTACTTGCACCGTATCCAAAAGTTGCTGTGATGCGACTTGCAAGTCCATATCCGTTTGAACAGCCTAAAACTAGTACGTTTTTTGGAGCTGCAACTCCGTTGTTGTCTCTTTCATCTAATCCAGAAAGAGTTCCGTTTTTTCTTGATTCTGCTCTAGCTTTTGTGTAATCGATTTGATCTAACACAGCTTTTTTACATCCTTGAGGATGAGCGTTTAAGCAGATATTATTTCTGACCATTGCTTTCATGTTTTTCTCCTATGGGACAAAAGGGGAGGATTCCCCTTTTGAAACCCCTCTTTTTTTGGGGGAAAGGAAACCCATTTTTTCGAGTCATTGGTTTCCTTTCCCCCAAACCCCCTAACCTTCCTCGAAAACGACCAAAGGGGATGCCCCTTTGGAAACCCCGACTGGAAGGATTTCGTTTTTACCTATTCCCTTCGTGTTTTGGGACGCGAGTCTTCGACCGCGGGATTTGATTTTTATGGGTTCTAGTTTTTTTTCTTACGTTTTATTACCATTGTAAAAACTAGCTTTACACTGCACCCACAAGGCACATACGTCGGACAAGCCGCCGTGTTGTGCAAGGAAATTATTTTACTTCGTTGGCTCGTTACACTGCGCCAACTAGGCACATCCACTCGGCTTCGGCGGCGATGTTTTCGCCTACGTAGCAGATTCCGGATTGTTTTATCATTTTTTTGCTAACTCGCAAGTTTTTTATTTCCATGCGAACTGTATCTCCTGGGCGAACTTGGTTTCTAAATTTCACTTTATCAACTGTTGCCAAGAAGAATAATGAGCCTTCGTCGAAGGTTTTTAGATAGCTTAGCCCGGCTCCACCAGCTTGTGCCATTGTTTCCACAAGGATAACCCCTGGAACTACTGGATATTCTGGGAAGTGGCCTTTGAAGAAAAACTCTTCATCTGTAAAAGTGTGGGTTGCAACTACACCTTCGCTATCTGCACTTACAATTTCATCCACAAACAAAAATGGTTTTCTGTGTGGTAGTAAACTTTCAATATCTTTTGTTAAACTCATAAAATCCACAAATCCTTTTTATTTTTTGAAAATTACAACACCGTTATGGCCACCAAATCCTAGTGAACCACTTGCTGCACAGTTAATTCCGCCTTCTGCTACAACTGCTTTGTTTGGAACGTAATCTAAATCACAACCGTGTTCTAAATCCACATTTTCCAAATTGATAGTTGGAGGATAAACACCTTCTTCAATTGCTTTTACACAAATCATAGCTTCAATTGCTCCAGCGGCTCCAAGACAGTGACCTGTCATACTTTTTGTTGAAGAAATCTTCATATTATATGCGTGGTCGCCGAATGCTTTTTTAATCATTGCTGTTTCTGCAGGGTCATTTACAGGAGTTGATGTTCCGTGAGCATTGTAATATTGCACTTCTTCTGGTTTGATTCCTGCATCTTTAATTGCATTAACCATAGCCTTTGCACCACCTTCACCAGATGGATCTGGACTTGTAATATGGTAAGCATCACTTGAACCGCCGTAACCTGCAAATTCACAGTAGATTTTTGCACCACGAGCAACTGCGTGTTCATATTCTTCAAGCACAAGAATAGCAGCACCTTCACCCATAATAAAACCTTCACGAGCTGCATCAAAAGGACGACTTGCTTTTTCTGGGCAATCATTGTAACTAGTTGCCAAAGTTTTTAGCACTTGGAATGACCCAATACCAAAACCTGTTACAGTAGCTTCAGTTCCCCCAGCAAGACACATATCAAGACGCCCGCTTCTAACTTGGTCTAGAGCCACACCCAAAGCGTCAGTTCCAGAAGCACAAGCTGTTGCCAAAGACAAAGCTGTTCCGTGTAAGCCAAAAAGCATACTTACATTTCCTGGAGCTTCGTTTGTAATCAATTGTGGAATAGTTAGAGGTGGAATACGTGTGTTTCCAGCTTCAAAATATTTTTTATAACCAGCTTCCAAAACTTCAAAACCACCAATACCATTTCCTAACAAAACACCAGTTCTGTCTCCGTCAATAGTTTCCTTTGATAGACCTGCATCTTCCAAAGCCATTTTTGCAGCAGCAACAGCATATTGAGAATAAAGCCCCATTTTACGAGCATCTTTTTTATCCATATAATTAGTTGGGTCAAAATCTTTTACTTCACCAGCAATTTTACAAGCGTAATCAGTGGTATCAAATTTTGTAATCAACCCAATTCCACTTTTTCCAGCCTTAATGCCTTCCCAAGTTTCATTTACGCTATTTCCAAGAGGAGTAACAGCTCCAAGCCCAGTAACAACAACTTTTCTCATATCTTATAAACCTCCGTTTAATAAACAATTTTTTTTTCAAGTCGAACAAAACGTCCAAACTCAGCCCAAGACGCAACATCTCTACCAAGTCGGGCACGGACGCCCGATTATAGCCAAGCTAGAATTTCGAAGAAATTCTAGCTGACAGATAAATTACAAGGAAGTAATTTATCTGTCTCTCGATTACAGCTGGGCAAGAATTTTCAAAAAAAAATTCTTGCAGGGATTTGATTTACAGGACGGAAATCAAATCCCTGGGGCCATTTTTCCTCTTTCGAGGAAAAACCAGGCTTTTCGGGGTTCCGCTTTCGCTCCAAACCTTCGGTTCGCTTCGCGCCCCTACAATCCTTTGTCCAAATCAGCCTATCCACCAAATCCAACCTATTTACCAGGTCGGACAAGGATGTCCGATTACAGCTAAGTTGAGAATTTCAAAGAAATTCTCAACGATTAGGAAATTACAGGATGTAATTTCCTAATCAGCAACCCATCCCACCGTCTACGCCTAGAACTTGTCCAGTTACGTAAGTTGACATATCACTAGCCAAGAAAAGACAAGCATTTGCTACATCTTTTGTTGAACCAGCTCTTTTTAGCGGAATATCATCAATCCAAGCAGCTTTTAGTTTTTCGTCTAAAACTGCTGTCATTTCAGTTTCAATAAAACCTGGACAAATAGCATTTACACGAACGCCACGGCCACCAACTTCCTTTGCTAAGCTTTTTGTCAAACCAATAAGACCAGCCTTACTTGCAGAATAATTTACCTGTCCAGCTTGACCGTGAAGCCCAACAATACTAGACATATTGATAATTGAACCTGCACGTTTTTTTATCATATCTCCAGAAATAATTTGACCAATTAAAAATGCACTTGTTAAGTTGATTCTTAGAACATCATTCCAATCATCAAGTTTCATGCGGAAAGAAAGTCCGTCTTTTGTAATTCCTGCATTATTCACAAGAACATCAAATCCACCACTTGCAGCAAGAGCTTCTTTTACAACAGCTGTAACTTGTTCAGCATTTCCAACATCAGCACAGATTTCTGTAAAAGTTGTGCCATTTTCTTTTGCAAAATTTTCTAGCTCCTCTTTAGAAGCAGAAGGTTTTGAGCAAAGCCCCCAAACAGTAGCTCCATTTCCTAAAAAAGTTTTTACTATTTCTTTACCAATTCCACGACTAGAACCAGTTACTAATATTTTTTTTCCTTTTAACATTTTATTTCCTTCCATTTTCATCTAAGAATTATTACAAAGTTTCAAGTTGTTCCAAAGTTCCTGCAGGTAGACATGAAGCTTTTTCACCAAAGCCAGAATCACGCCACAAACCGCACAAAGTTTTTCCAGGACCAACTTCCAAAAGCTGCCATTCTTCTGCAAAACCTTCTGCAAATTCTGCAATGGCACTTTCTTCTTCTGTCCAACGAACAGCTTTTACAATATGTTCAACAGCATTAGCCTTTGCTTCTTCTCCAGAAGCAACAGCCTTTCCTGTAACATTACTAAAACATTTGATTTTTGGATTACTGAAAGTGATTTTTTCAAGTTCCACAGCAAAAGCTGTTGCAGCCTTTTCCATCAATGGAGAGTGAAAAGGACCAGCTACTTTTAGCACAACCACCCGCTTTGCACCAGCTTCTTTACAAAGATTTTCGGCAAGAACTAGACCTTTTGCAGTGCCAGAAACTACAGTTTGTCTTGGGCTGTTTAAATTTGTTGGGAAAACAGCCTCTTCCTTTGAAACATCACCGTATGGAGCCAAAGTTTTTTGAACAACATCTGGAGTTAATCCCAAAACCGCTGCCATACCAGGTTTTTCACCTTCCAAAGCCTTTTCTGCAATTTCGTCACAAACTTTTTGCATTATTTCGCCACGAACTTTTACAATTTTTACAGTATCTTCAAAACTTAAAATCCCACTAACACAAAGAGCAGAAAATTCGCCTAGACTAAAACCTGCAACAGCTTCTGGTTCAATTCCCTTTTCTTTTAGAGCTGCTACCATAGCTAAAGAAGCAGCTGTGATTGCAAGTTGACTTTTATCAGTTCTACTTAAAACAGAAATATCAGTATCACGAAGTAAAGCGACAATGTTTTCTCCTGAAATCTCTGAAACCTTATCAATAGTTTTTTTTGCCATAGATGAACTTTCGTACAAGTCCATCATCATTCCTTGAAATTGGGCACCTTGGCCTGGAAACAAAAATATATTTTTCATCTTGCCATCATTCTATCATTTTTTCAAACTATTGACAATATGACATTCAGTGCTTTTTTGTCAATTTGATATATTTTTTCGGATTCTTATGGGTGATTTCGTGATAATAGTTGATTTAGTTAATGTTTCATATAAAAAAAACCGCCATTAGAAAAGAATAAATCTTTCCTTTGTGCGGTTTTCACTAAAATGATTCTATGCAAATTACTTAATTTTATGTTTTCTACCTCGGCTACAAATCCTTTTCAAGTTGTTGGAGTGTTTCTAGTGATAAACCAGTAACAGTTGAGATTTGTTCAATAGAAAGTCCTAGGTGAAAAAGATTTTTAGCCGTTTCAACAGCTTTTTCATACGCACCTTGCTTTATGCCCTGTTGAAGGCCCTTGCTTAAGCCATCTTCGTAAGCTTCTTCTCTTTGTACTGCTATATCTGTGTCGTAATCGTATTCTGTCATTAGCATATTTTCTACCTCAGTTGATTTTCTTGCTAAGTAGTCGGACAAAAACCCTTCTTTTATCGCTTTCGATATCGCTGTTGTAAATGGGTCATCTGTGCCAGAGTCGATGGATTTTCTTACCAATTCTATAAACTCTGAATATTGGTCTAAAATCTTACAGCGTTTTAAGATAGGATTTCCTTTATCTACATTAATATTAACAACTTTTACTGTAATTTCAAGTGGAAAATTTGCTAAATCAGCTGAAAATGCCTTTTCTGGAAGCATAAAAGCGTCGGAGAGTTTTAGTGTTTTTTCTAGTGGAAAGTCCTCTTTTCCGTTGTAGAAAACGTAGAATTCTGGAAGGGGGATTTTCACAAGTTTCTTTCCGAACTTATTCTTTGTTTTCACAACTTTTTCGTAGATACGTGCGATGTATTCCAAAATACGAAATGGCATATTTTCATTTATCGTGGATTGATGCTCAATTAAAACGACGATTTTATTATCGATAAGCATTGCGATGTCGTTGTAATATTTCATATACAAAACTTGCTCAATCATAACAGGTTTTACTTCTGTGGTCTTGTAATCAAGGTTTGTTTCGTGCAATGCGTTATAAAGCGAAACAAAGTTTTCCTTCGCGGTAATGTCCTTTGCAAACAAATCCACAAAGACAGAATCTTTGTAATTACGATTTTTCATATTCCTTTCTCCAAAAGTTCTTTTTGTAGAGAAAAATCTAAACGCTGAATCCCAAGTTTTTCACTAAAAGCTAAATATCCTTGAGAAAAAATCTCCAGTTTTAAAACCGTTCTGAATTCTGAATTCCGAATCCTGAATTTCCCTACATATACTTATATGTTTTGAATTTCAAAAATTTTGAATAAATTCGGGGAAAAAGTGAAAAAAAGTAAAAAAAATTTCAGAAAATGTCACGCGGAAAAATCGCTGACGCTATTCGGACTAACGTCCTCATTTTTTTGAACTTATGATGTTTATCATACTTTTGCTGTTAAGCAAAAGGCGTTAGCAATTAACCCGTGTGACGCAATTTTTTTTGCCAAGGAGATTTGTGGTTTGCTAACGCACTCCACTACTTTACGTGAAGGACGTTAGTCCTGAACAAATCTGCGTGGCACTTTTTGCAATTAAGCAAAATGCGTTAGCAAGAGAACCTTGTTAGATTATTTAGTTTTTACAGAAATCTTTAAGTTATTCTTACTCAATTAAAGATTTTTTCTCTATTTTTTCAAAAATAATTGTAAAAAATACTTTACACAACTTTAATTATACTGTAAAACTTTATTATTATTAAATATTTAATAATACTTAACTCGCTTAAATATTATTAAATATTTGTAATTGGAGAGTTACATCAATTTTTAGGAGTTCTTTATGAATGGTATTGTAATTATGGTTATTTCCATAGTTGTTCTCGTTGGAGCTTATCTACTTTATGGACGTTACCTTGCTAAAAAGTGGGGAATTGATCCAAAAGCAAAAACTCCTGCTTACGAAATGGAAGATGGTGTTGATTATGTCCCAACTGACAAGGGGGTTGTCTTCGGACATCAATTTGCTTCAATTGCTGGAGCTGGTCCAATTAACGGGCCAATTCAAGCTGCGGTTTTTGGCTGGGTTCCTGTTCTTTTGTGGTTGTTAATTGGTGGCGTTTTCTTTGGTGCAGTTCAAGATTTTTCTGCTATGTACGCATCTGTAAAAAACAAAGGTCGTACAATTGGTTATATTATCGAAAAATATATTGGTAAAGTTGGTAAAAAACTTTTCTTAGCTTTTACTTGGTTGTTTTCAATTTTAGTTGTAGCTGCCTTTGCTGATGTTGTTGCAAAAACTTTTAATGGTTTTGATGCAGCTGGTGCAGTTGTTCCTGCAAATGGTTCTGTAGCAATGACTAGTGTGCTTTTTATTGCTGCTGCTGTTCTTTTAGGATTTATCATCAAATATGCAAAACTTAACACTTGGGTAAACACAGTTATTGCTGTTGGCTTATTGGTTTTAACTATTGTTTTAGGATTAAATTTTCCAATTTATGTTTCTTTGGGCTCTTGGCATATAATGATTTTCGTTTATATCGCTGTTGCATCAATTGTTCCAGTTTGGGCTTTGCTTCAACCTCGTGATTATTTGAACAGTTACTTGCTTGTTGCAATGATTGTGGCTGCTGTTGTTGGTATTTTTGCTTACAATCCTGCTATGAACTTAAACGCTTTTAACGGCTGGAAAGTTGGGGGAAATACTTTGTTCCCTTACTTGTTTGTTACAATTGCTTGTGGTGCAGTTTCTGGTTTCCACGCTCTTGTTTCATCTGGAACAGCTTCAAAACAAATCAAAAACGAAAAAGATATGTTACCTGTTTCTTTCGGAGCAATGCTTATGGAAAGTTTGCTTGGTGTTGTTGCCCTTGTAACAGTTGGATTCCTTGCAACAAAAGGAAATGTGCCAACAAATATGACACAACCTCAAGTTTTTGCAAATGCTATTGCAATTTTCTTAACAAAACTTTCTATTCCAGAAGATGTTTCTAGAACACTTATCACTCTTGCAGTTTCTGCCTTTGCTCTAACAAGTTTAGACAGTGTTGCTCGTGTTGGTCGTCTTGCTTTCCAAGAATTTTTTATTGATAGCGAAAAAGAAGAAAAAGACTACAATATGGTAGAAAAGGTTTGTACAAACAAATATTTTGCAACAGGTATCACTTTGGTTTTGGCATACGTTTTGGCAAAAGTTGGATACGCAAGTATTTGGCCATTATTCGGCTCTGCAAACCAATTATTAAGTGCTTTAGCTTTGATTGCTTGTGCCGTTTTCTTTAAATCTACAAAACGACAAGGCTGGATGCTTTGGGTTCCAATGATAATTATGCTTGTTGTAACTTTAGTTGCTTTAACTTTGACCATTGTTTCTAAAACACAGCTTTTAGTTGCCGGAACATCAGCAAATATAGTTGGCGACGGCTTACAACTAACTTTTGCTGTGGCACTTTTCGCCCTTGGAGTAACTGTTGCTTTCCAAGGCTTAAAGAAAATGCTTCAAAAACAAAACGCTTAATTAAATCAGGGTTAGCCTTGAAAAAAAAGACTGGCTTCATTTATTTGAAGACCAGTCTTTTTTTTGTAAAATCTAATGATTAAAAGTATTCTATTATAATAGCGTAAATCCAAATACCTTTATTTGCAGAACCAATGTAATATGTTCCAGCATTTGCTATATCAGCACTATTTACTGCAGCTGGAGATGCTTTTGTACTTGCCGCAAATGTTGCAACTGTAGTTTTTGTATCTGCACTAGATACCAATCTCAATTCTCGTTCATCTTCACCTGATGATTGGGCAACAACAGTTACACGACAAGGACCTTCTGTATCAAAAACCACATAACGACTTGTTCCAAAACTTGCAGAACCACCAAGACTAATTCCTGTTGTTACAGAATAATTTACACCATTGTAATCAAAAGAACTTGATTTTGATTTCACATCAACAGCCTTTCCACTAGCTCCAACAATTTTGAATTTTCCAAAATCCTTTTCTGATGTAATTGTTTCAACTGAAAATCCTTCTGTATTTAGAATAACAGTTTTTGATGCTTTTGGTCTTAGAGAATCAATCATTGCTTTTACAGCTTCTTCATATTCTTCAAGTTTTGCAAAGTTTGTTACTTGTGGTTTATCATCAACATTTACTTTCAAATATGCTCCACGAGCTTCTTCACATAGCCCTTGAATTTCCAAATAATTTTCAGCTGTTACTTCACCTTTTGCTACAATTCCTTTGATTAGTTTTACAACATCATCTGGATTTGCGTAAACAACATCTGTATTTACAATATCCAAAGTTTTCACAAGTCCATTAATTTTCTTTACGAAAGATTTAGAAATCAATGTTGATGGAGCAACTTTTACTGTTGGAACTTTTAGAATATGATTTGTAAAATTAAAACATTCGCCATTTTCGCAAACAGAATTATCACCCATAATTTTTTCAATTGCCATTGCTGCTGTTAAATAAGCCCCATACTTGTTGTAGTGCGTAGCCTCAACTTTTTCAAAGCCTTCTGCTGTATTACCGTATGTATTATCATAACCACTTGGCCACTGTCCATTTAAATCGTTTGGAACAATAGCCATAAGATAATTTGCATAAGCCTTAGTTGCAGTTTCTATCATTGATTTTGTACAATCAAATAAGTCTATTAATAAACAATTCTCTTCTTTTGCTAATTGGCGTACAGCTTCTACGTAAGCAAAATTTTCCCCATGTAATCCAGGACCACTTCTCAAAGTTCCATCAGAATTAAAAGAAACACGAGCAACAGGAGTTACTAAAACAGGAGTTGCCCCCTTGCTTCGTGCAAAATCAATATATTGTTTTAAGAACCACTTATATGTTCCACCACAATCATAGGAATAATACTCACTACCATATTTAGCAATTTCAGTTTCAGCAGCAGCAACACTACTTGCAAAATCTTTTTTGAATTTTTCTGGAAGATGTGTTGTTGGAACTTTTTCTCCAGGTATTACAGGATAAATGCCATTGGCATCTGGTGTTCCAAGAGGAACCATTCTGTTATACATAGTATTTCCAGATTTTGTATCATCATCATTGTGCCCAAATTGGATAAATAAAAAATCTCCAGCTTTTATATCATCTTCAATAGAGCGACCTGCATTTTCACTGAATTTATAAGTGTAAGATGGATTATCGATATTGAAAAGACGACCTTCGTTAATAAAAGAACGAGTACTTCGACCTCCTTGAGCACAGTTTACAACTTTTATCGTTGAATCAAAGAAATTTCCAAAATACTGCCCCCATCCAGCAATGTACTGAGCATCAGCATAAGTTTTTACAGTTGAATCTCCTGCTAAAAAAATAGTTGGAGTTGCATCCTTTGAAGAATCTGATAATTTAGAAACAGTTTCTTGAATTGGTGTGGATGAACATCCAAAAAAACATAGCATTGAAATTAATGCTAAAATACTAGAAAAACATTTCCGTTTCATTTACTTTCTCCTCTAATAAATAATTATGAGTTATGATATTAATAATTATCTTACATAAATTTTGAAAATTCCGTTGAAAATTTAGTAAATTTTCAAAAAAAAGGCTGTCTAGCATCCTAGACAACCTTTCTCAAAAGACAATTTCTCCAAAACTCGATTTTTTCCGAATTCTGAAAATCCCTTAAACCTATTTAGAAACTTCGTACAAAATAATTGCCGCAGCTTGAGCCACGTTTAAGCTTTCCATATTTTGCATCTTTGTTGGAATTGTTACCAAATATTGGCAATTTTCCCGAACTTCATCAGAAATTCCGTGTTCTTCGTTTCCCATCACAATGATGCAAGGCTTTTTCTCTTTTTTGCACAAGGGAGCAATTTCACTAATTGGCATTTTTCCCCTTACATCAGTGCCAAAACACAAGATTTTGTCCTTCACATCACTTAGCAAATGGCTTATTGAAGAAACAGAAAACATATTCACTTTTTCCATTCCCCCTTGTGCCACCCGATAAGAACTTGTGGTAATACTAGATTGTGCTTCATCCACAGGAATAATGATATTTTTCATCCCAAAAAATGCAGCCGAACGAATAATAGCTCCAAGATTGTTAGCATTTCCAACCCTATCCATCAACAAAGCACTTTCGCCTCTTTCTATCCACCCATTTACAATTGTGTTAGTTAATGGTGTGATTTCAGGCTGAGGAATCATTGCCACAACCCCTTGATGATGAACACTTCCGCAAAGTTTTTCTAGTTCTTTTCCATCCTGCACAAGATTGTAAGGAACTTTTTTCGCAGCCAACTTTTTGCAAAGCCCACCGAAAAGCGGTGCCCGATCCGCAGTAAAATAAAGCCTCTGAATCATTTCAAAATTATTTTTTTCTAAAGCCTTTACCGCTTCAAATCCACAAACCGCAAGTTCTTTGTTTTTCTTATTTTTCATAGTTTCCTTTCACGCTTTTACGCAAACCTTTTACGCAAAAACTCCCGTCGAAATATAGCGTTCACCATTGTCCGGAAGAAGTGTTACAATCAATTTTCCTTCGTTTTCTGGACGCTGTGCAAGTTTTTTCGCTGCCACCACCGCAGCTCCAGAAGAAATACCCACCAAAATTCCTTCTTCAGAAAGTTCCTTGGTTTGAGCATAAGCTTCTTCATCACCCACAGTAATCACTTCATCAATAATATTTTTATCCAAAGTTTCAGGAATAAAGTTTGCTCCAATTCCCTGTAAACCGTGAGGAGCTGCTTGTCCCCCGCTTAGCAAAGGAGATTTTTCTGGTTCAACAGCCACTACTTTAATATTTGGATTCATCTTTTTCAAGTATTTTCCAGTGCCAGACAAAGTTCCACCGGTTCCAACACCAGCCACAAAAATATCAACCTTTTCCTCTGTGTCTTTCCAGATTTCAGGTCCAGTTGTTTCAAAATGTGCCTTTGGATTCACAGGATTTGTAAATTGCCCAGGAATATAACTGTTTGGAATTGATGCCGCAAGTTCATTTGCCTTATCAATGGCGCCCTTCATTCCAAGTTTTCCATCAGTTAAAACAATTTCAGCTCCATAAGCCTTTAACAAATCTTGTCGTTCTTTGCTCATTGTGTCTGGCATTGTTAAAATCGTTCTCATTCCAAAAGTTCCGCAAACAAAAGCAAGACCAATACCAGTATTCCCACTAGTTGGCTCAATAATTACAGAATCTCGATCAATTTTTCCCTTTTGGATGGCATCCAAAATCATAGCTTTTGCAATTCTATCTTTTGCACTTCCCGCTGGATTAAAATATTCAAGTTTTGCACAAAGACGAGCCTTTAGCCCATACTTTTTTTCCAACCGAACCAATTCTACAGTAGGAGTATACCCTACCAAATCAATAATGGATTTAACAATTTTCATAACTAAAATTTAACTAATAGATTTTAATCTGTCAACGTGATAATATAATCTTATGGATAATAACTCAAAATTTTACGCTGATATTCAGCGAATTCTAAAATACGACAGAGCCAACAACAACGGCAACTTTAACCCAGAACGAGCTTGTAAAGAAATTGGAAACCGCTTTGCATCTTCATACAAAAATTTTGGGGCTTTGCCAGAAGGTATTTCCCAATATTGGCTAGAAAACAAAGTTCTTTCATCAAGTGATATTAGCCAAGAACCAACAGAAGACACCATCAACTGGATTTTAGATGCCGACGATTTTCTTTCCGCCGAAAAAGACAAAACCTACTGCTTTTCAAAAACAGACTGGGAGGAAATCCGAGACCTTGTAAACGCCGAAGCCTGTGACTTAGACATAAACCTACTTTCAGATTTAATGTCTATCATCGTAGAAAACGGCGCCTTGTAGAGGCAAATGCCACACGGATTTGTTCAGGACTAACGTCCTTCTCCTAGTGCCTCCACCCAGAGCAAGTGCAAATCCCCGTATGACAAAAACTTCAAAAAAAAGGACACAGAATGGACGCCTACAAATCCTGCACCCTTTGCCCAAGAAATTGCAAAATAGACAGAACTCAAGGCAAAACCGGCTTTTGCAAAGAAACAGACCAACTTCGCTTAGCTGTTGCCTGTCTCCACTTTGGCGAAGAGCCACCTATCACCGTAAACAACGGCTCTGGCACTATCTTTGTAACAGGCTGCAACCTTCGCTGTGCCTTTTGCCAAAACTACCAAATATCCCAATGCGGCATGGGAAAAGCTCTTAATATAGAAGAAACTGTTCAAATTTTCTTCAAGCTAAAAGAACAGGGTGCCGAAAACATCAACATTGTAACAGGAAGCCACGCCATTCCATTTTTCGCAAAAGCCATAAAACAAGCAAAAGACGCCGGACTTGACCTACCAATTTGCTGGAACTGTTCCGCCTACGAATCAGTAGAAGCCTTAGAAATGCTAAAAGGCCTTGTAGACATTTGGCTTCCAGACCTAAAAACCCTAAACCCAATGATGTCCGAAGCCGTTTTCAAAGCCGCCGATTATCCAGCCGCCGCAAAAAAAGCCATACGCTGGATGATAAAAAACACAAAATCCCGCTTCATCACCGTAAAAGACAAAACAGATCCAACCCAAACAAACGAAAAAATGCTTTCCGGTGTAATAATCCGACACTTAGTTATGCCAGGTCGTCTAGACGACACTACACTCACCCTAGACTGGCTTGAAAAAATGACCACCCTAAACCCAGAAAACACACCCTGCATCAGCCTAATGATGCAATACACCCCCGTTTCTGTGGATAAATCCCTTTTCACAGCCCAAGAGCTTCAGCAACGAGAAACCGCCCTTGCCGCCTTTAGTAACCGCCTAATCACAAAAGAGGAGTTTCAAAAAGCCCAAGAGCTAATCCAAGAGCACAACTTTGAATACCTTTTCTACCAAGAATTAGAAGAAGACACCGAATGGCTCCCAGACTTTACTCGTCCCCAGCCATTTTCCAACGAACTGGCAAAAGTAGTTTGGCATTGGACGGCAAAATAATGGAAGAGCGTATAAAATGGTGCAAAACCCGACAAATCACGCAAATTGAACTATTCATTAAACTAAAATTCAATTTTCGCAGACCATTTTTTTAGAATTTCAGTAGGATAATAGGACATTTTTGCTTTTCTCAAACCAGAAATTCCTAAATCCTCTTCTCTATTAAAGAACAAAGTATTTTGAGTTTTCGCGAATTCACGATTTATAAAACTATACGCCCCTTCAAAAGCATAAGGCATAATCGCTTTTTCGAAATGAATATCCATAATCTTTGAATTTAGAGAGGATGCCACAGTCATTGCAACTGGTTTTTCATCAACAAAAACAATTCCACCAAATAGATTCAAAACCTCAAAATTTTCTAAAGCTTCTTTTATTATAGAATATTCTTGATTCAAACTTTTAGAAGATTCACCCTGATTATTTGCAGCCTCTAGCCAAAGTTGCTCCACTTCCCAAGCATAACCCACATTTTCCTTTGAAAGTACTTGAAAACACCCTTGAGGAAAACTTCGCAAAAATCTAGAAATATGATTTCGTTTTTTTTGATATTTAGAACCTTCTAAAACAGCAAGATTTTCACGAAGATAAATGTAATCAAAACTATCTTCTTGAATTTTTTCTTTTACTTTGTGTTGATATTTTGATTTTAGCAATTTTAAATCATTTTCATAAACATAAGCAAAATCTATAGAACCTTTTTCCAAATTTTCAGATATTAACAAATCAATTCCATCAAGGATTTTCTGATTTTTTGTGATTTCAGACGCAATTGATTCTAAAGCAAGAGGAATCCCATACCAAATTTGATTGTCAATGCTGTATCTTCGAAAAAGCATATTATCAAAGAATGCAATTTGAGTATTATATTTTTTTCTATACAAAAACAAATTAGCAGCACACATTTCATTGCCAAATTGATTATTGATTTCTGCTGCGTTTTTTATTTTACTTAAATCAGATAACGAAGGGCTCTTCCAATCAAACATTTTATTCCTAATATATAATTTAATACTAATAATCTATATAATTTTTTTGCCTACTGTCTAGTATTTCAATTCATAGGAAAATTAAATTTCTAAAATCCATTTTTTAGACAATTCGTCGCCAATCCCCATCACAATCCCCAGATTCCCCCAAAATCCTCAAAGTCTTTCCCAAAACCAACCACAAAAACTATAAAAGACTTGACATATTCCCTTTTTTTCTTGATATTTAAACCTATGAAAACTGCTGACAAATATACTATGGTTCGAATCATTTTTGCACCAATTTTTTACTTTCTATATATGATTCCAGTTTGGACAGGACATGGAAACTTTTTAACAGCTTGTATTATGCTTCCACTTCTCGGATTTGCAGAATTTACAGATTTTTTAGATGGTTTTTATGCACGAAAAGAAAATGCCGTAAGTGATTTTGGAAAACTTTTCGATCCATTTGCAGATGTTATTCTTCATCTTACAGCAATGTTTTGCTACGTTCAAACAGGATATATGCCAATGGCATTTTTGCTTTTGATTTTCATCCGAGAATACAGTATGCTTTTCATTCGCCTAATGGCTGTAAAACAGGGCGTTGCAATTGGTGCTAGAAAAGGTGGCAAATTCAAAACCGTATTATATGTTGGAGCAAGTATTTTTACACTAGGAATCGAAAGCCTTATTCGCTTAGGAATTAACCTTGGAAACGCTCTTCCAGTTTTGAAAATTATCAGTCTAGTACTTTTCGCCATAGGTTTAGTTGCTTCATACACATCTTTTGCCGATTACCTAATAAACTACAAAAAGATTGTATCAAAAAATTAAACCAATTTCACAAAACAAGCCCAGCTTTTCCACAGCTTGTTTTCCCCCTTAGACATTATCAGTTTTTTACTATTTATACACAAGAAACCCCGAGTTGCTCACCGAGCCCCTCGGGGTTTCTTTTTAATTAGTTCACAATCAATTAGAACAATCTTAGAATTGAACCTTTGAAAATCATCATAATTAAGTCAAGAATATAAATAATATTCCAACCTAATAGAAGACGTAAAACACCAGCTAGAACTTTTCCTTCTTTGAATCGTGTAACAAATCCGAACAACCAAGATGTTACAGGGATAATAGCGAAAATAATGCTAATTAAACGACCCATTCCAAAATAATCTTTACCTTTCTTTGCCATAATAATCTCCTCTTTCAGCAAAATAATTTATAAAAACTGCCCAATGTCAGCAATTTTTTTATTTTATGAAGCCCGAGCTTCTAGTACATTTTCTACATTGTCTGGAAGTAGTTCAAAAAAGTCATAACCTGTGGCTGTTTCAATTTCATCAATTGTAGTTTTGTAAGTTTCCCAAGTTGCATCTTTGTGAACATTATCCTGATTTGGAATCATTACCGCAATTACAGTTGCATCAGTACTGATTCTTTCCAAATCATTTGAGCCCTCTGGGAAAGAAACAATTACCTTCCAAGTGTAAGCTGGAACTTCCATTTTTATTATTTCACCAGATTTTAATTTAATATCCACAGATTCAAAAGAACCTTTGTCACTAGAGCCTCCCACACCGTAAACTCCAGCAATAATATAAAGTTCATTTCCTTCCAAAGCTAAATCTCTTTCGTATTCCTCAAGCAAACGCCATACAACACGATTTGAATCTGGAGCTTGTGGAACCATATTTGTCATCAAGAAAGTCATACTATTATCTTCTTGAGTTGCTGTTCTATCAGCAGATGGACAAACGTGACCTCGGTCAAATCCATACTTGTTATATTGATAATCAGCTTTTTTGATACCATACCAGTCCTCTGGCAATTCATCATCAGGACGGAAATCATCAGCCCGATCAGCTTTTCCAATATCACTTGTTTGTAAGTGCCAAGCAACCCAGTTTGGAATGTACTTTTCATTATTGTATGAAATTGTAAACTGAGGTTTTTCCATCAAATAGTTTGTTCCGCTGGATTTTGAAGCGATTGCATCTGATGGATTTCCTAGATACAACCCAGTGTTTTCAGCATGATTTTGGTCGTGTTCTGTAATATTATTTGCAGAACTTCCAGTTGAAACACTTGTTTTTGGAGCAGAAGGCGACGGTTTCGCTTCTTTCCAAGACAAATCGACACCAGTTTCCTTTGCAATAACAGCCCCAGGATCATTTAAAAATTGTTTCCATAAAGGCTCTTCTGTTAAATAAATTGCAAAGTCAAAACTATCTTCCTGCATTGAGATTGCAGGTTTCCCACATACATACCACGCAATAGCAGCTATTACTACTATGACAGTAAAAACAGAGGCGAGTTTCCCACCCTTTTTCTTCTTATTTGAAGATTTCGCTTTTGTTGTTTTCTTTGTTGCCATAATTTAGATAGTATCACAAGAAAGTTCTATTCTAAATTCTAATTCTTGTTTTTTTATTAAAAAATTAAGTTTATTATAGTTTTTGGAGATTTTTTTGATTTTTATCCAACTCTTTATAAGTAAAAAACAAAAATATCCCAGATGTAATTGCCGAAATTGTTGAAGCAATTGGTTCTGCCCATAGAATTCCGTTCACGCCAATAAAATTTGGCAAAATCAGTGCCAAAGGAATAAGTAAAATCACCTTTCGGAGCAAAGCGATAAACAAAGAAGTTTTTGCCTTCCCAAGTCCCACAAAAGTTCTCTGGGCTGCCATCTGAATCCCAAAAATCCAAACCGCACCAAAATAAATTGGCAAAACCTGACAAGTAACCAAAAGCAAATCTATATTAGAAGTAAAAATCCTAGCAATTTGCATCGGGAAAAGTGGTACTAAAACCCCCATAACGATAGAAGCGGAAAAAGAAATCACGAGCATTTTTTTGATAGCATCCTTTACCCTATCAATTTTTTTCGCCCCGTAGTTATAACTCAAAATCGGTTGAACCCCATCTGTAAAACCAGACAAAGGCACAAAGCACATTTGCATAATACTTTGCATAATAGTCATTGCACCGACATACAAGTCACCACCATATTTTTGTAGTCCCGAGTTAAAAACCACAAAAATCGCACTTTCTGTTGATTGCATAATAAAAGGCGAAATCCCCAAAGATGAAATTTTTCCAATAATTTTTGGCCGAAACCTAACAATCTTCACAGAAAGAGGCAAAGCCGATTTTTTCGAAGCTAAAAACCGAATTATCCAAATTGCACTAATTCCTTGAGAAATTATCGTTGCAAAAGCAGCACCTCTTACCCCAAGATTCAAGCCAAAAATGAAAATCGGATCCAGAATAATATTTGCCACCGCCCCAATAATCACTGAGGCCATAGCAGTTTTTGCAAAACCCTGACAAGAAATAAAAGGATTCAAACCAATTGATATTTGAACAAAAAGAGTTCCAATGAGGTAAATCTCTAGATAATCCTTTGCAAAAGGTAATGTATTTTCACTAGCACCAAAGGCCAATAAAATCGGTTCTTTAAAAAGATAGAAAAAAACAGACAAAACTAGGGAAAATCCAATTATCATAATAATTACATTCCCAAGAATTTCATTAGCTTTTTCTTTTGCTTTTGCATCATATTCTGATTTTCCAAGCTCGATAGCAGCTAGAGGAGCACCACCTGCTCCAGCGAAAGCACTAAAAGCTGAAATCAGCGTAATTATAGGAAAGCAAATTCCTAGTCCCGTTAAAGCAAGAGAACTCCCTTCTTCAATATGTCCAATATAAATCCTGTCCACAATATTGTACAGAATATTTATTACCTGAGCCACAATAGAAGGCAAAGCTAATTTCGCCATCAATTTCCCAATAGGAGCACTTCCTAATAATGATTGTTTCTCTTGTTGCATACTCATTTTTTATAAACCTAAACTAGCAATATAATTTGCAAAAAAGAATTTTCCAAAAACATATTTATTACAAGCAGATTCAAACATTGTTATCACTTTTTCATGATTTTGAATTGATATAATGTCTAAATCTTCACTCATCGCAGGAGCTTTTACAGTTTTACTTGGCTCTGTCAAAAAGTACAAATCTGCTCCATTGTATGATGTGCCAGTTTTTACAATTTTCTCTGGTTCATAAATATAAAACTTAGAAGAATTTACACTCCAACTTGTTGATAAAACAATTGTCCCATCAGATTTTACACAAAATCCCTGTACCAATTCTGGAATCGAATATACTGCCAAAGGTTTTGATAAATCAGAAATATCATACTTTTCTACAATCGCATAATGAGTTTGTCCATTATATGAAATCTCGTTTGTACATGGATATTCTGGATTTTTGTGAAATTCGCCAACATATAAAAAATTTTCTTTTCCGTAAACAAAAGAAGTATTTGAGTTTAGTTTAATTGGTAAACCAATTTCGATTTTCGTACCATTTTTTTGATAAACAGAAGCTGCTGTAAATTTATACAAACTATTTCCTTCATTTGCCAAATAAAAATACCCGTTAGAATATTGGATTCCTCCAGTATGTCCTACAAAGCTTCTTCCATCACTAATCAAAGGAAAGTGTTTTACTTCACCAGTTATGTAATCTACTGTGTAAATCCGACTATTTGTGTCATCAGCCATATATCCAACTGTTACAAATAAATTATCACAATGAGTTATACCTTGTGGCACGAAATTTTCTGACAATCCTGGGTTTTTAGCTTCTTTTGAGAGAAGTGAAAAATATTCGTTATAATACCCAAATTTAAAAAGATTCAATCCAAGCAAAACTAACAAAACCAAAGCTAGGACAAATCCAACCAAAACACAAAAAAACTTAAATAAAATAATAAGAGGTTTACTTATACTCATAATCGAAGTATAGCAAAGTTTTTTACATATCATAAAGATAATTTTATTATTATTCTCGGATTTTAAAGTTCTACTTTTTTTCTTTCAATTTTATTTGCTATTCACTTTAAGTAGTGATATTCTTAATCTATGAAAGTGTTATCCGAAAAAAAACCTCTAAAAGCCCTTGTTGCTGATGACAGTGCATCAATTAGAACTTTAGTTAAACATACTCTTACAAAAATGGGATATGAAGTTACAGAATGTACAAATGGTACAGATGTTTGGAAACTTATTAGAAAGGGAACATATTTTAATATCTTCATTTTGGATTGGGTTATGCCAGGTCTTTCTGGAGTTGATATTTGTAAAAAAATTAGAAGTTCAAACACTACTGACTATCAATATATTTTATTATTAACTGGAAATGGTGGCACAAATGATATGATTGAAGGTCTTGAAAGCGGAGCTGATGATTATCTTGTAAAACCAGTTTCAATTCCTGAATTAAGAGCTAGAATCAAAATCGGAGAAAGACTTTTTGACTATGAGAGTCGCTTAAAAAACGAAGAAGAAAATATTCGTATTTCTTGTTATAAAACTTTAACAGAACTTGCAGAAGCTAGAGACCACGAAACAGGTACTCATCTTTCAAGAATTGCGGGATTAGCTCGTTGTCTTGCAGAAGCAGCTGGATGTTCTCCAGACTTTTGTGCTGATATTGAAATGTTTTCTCCAATGCACGATATTGGAAAAGTTGGAATCCCAGACGGAATTTTACATTTACCAAGACGTCTAACAGATGCAGAATTCGCCATTATGAAAACCCACGCAGAAATCGGTTACCAAATCTTAAAAGATAAAGAAACATTGGAAACCGCAGCAGAGATTGCTTATACACATCACGAGAGATGGGACGGACAAGGTTATCCACAGGGTTTGGAAAAAGAAAATATTCCTCTTTCTGGAAGAATCGTTGCTATTGCAGATACTTATGATGCTTTGCGGTCAATTAGACCTTATAAACTACCTTTCAACCACGAAGAATCTGCTGAATGGATAAAAAAATCTTCTGGAACAGTCTTTGATCCAGATTTAGTCAAAGCATTCACAAAAGTTGAACACAAAATGGAAGAAATCTTTAACTCTCAATATGATCCAAAATTAGCAGAAGCTATATTAAAAAAGAGTTTAGACGCACTCTGATTTTTATATTTTCCAGCGTAAACTTAAACAAATTCTTTTTACAAAAAAAACCGAGACAGATTTTTCTATCTCGGTTTTTTGTTTCTCAAAAAAACTTATCCTAAGAACACTTGACCTTGATTATCTATAGCCAAGATTGTCTTACATTCTGAACATCTAAAACGTCCAGATTTTGTAGCTTTTAAGCGCTTTGAACAAACTGGGCAAGAAAAGATTTTTGGAAAAATCTCATCTTCAACAACAGTTTCTTGCTTAAAGAACTGGACTGCTTCATCTGTTGAATCTTTGATATTAAAAAATTGTGAAAAACCTAAAAGTTGGAAAACTTCGTATACCTTTGGCTGTATTTCCAAAAGAACAACATCGCCACCCTTTGGTTTAACTTGTTTTAGAAAAGCTGTAAAAGAACCTATACCTGTTGAAGATACGTAATTCAATGCAGCACAGTTAAAAATTAAATTTACATATCCTGCATCAACAACTGTTGCGACTCTTTTTTGGAAAAAACTTGAATTGTATGTGTCAATATATCCATTTAGATACAAAACTACACAATTTTCTACAGCATCTACTTTTTCTAGATTGATTTTTAAACTATCGTCTCTTTCGTCGTTAAAACCTGGTACAAGATTGTTATTTATGCTCATACGCCTCCAATGTCCCAAAATCTTCGGTATTCTTAAATTTTATTTTACATTGTGATAAATACGTGATTTACCTCTTATATATTAAACCATTGATGAATGTTATGTCAAACTAAATTCTCTCAAAAAGTAAAATTTTCTCAAAAATCTCCATTTTTTCCAATATTATGGCATCCATCCTTCATCTACATTTAGCAAAACACCGTTCAAACTACCATTTTTTAGTAAGAAGGAAGCTGCTTCCCCAACATTTTTTTCAGCAATTAACTTTCCCTGAGGCATTTTTGCAGCTAGAATTTCTTTTGTAGATTCTGAAAGATATTCAGTTTCCATAAATCCTGGTAAAATGGCATTACAAGTTATCCCATATTTCCCATATTCAGCGGCAACAGATTTTACCAAGCTACACAAAGCAGTTTTTGCACCACCATAAGCAGCATTGGTTCTGTATCCATTTATGGAATATGTTCTTGTTCCGCCAAAAACCAATATTCGTCCGAATCCTTTTTCCATCATTGATGGTAAAGCATTGCTTATCAATTGTCCTGGAAAAGTATAATTCCAATAAACAATGGATTCCCAGTCTTCAAAAGTTGTTTTATGCAACTCTTTTTGCAAAAAAGGACCATAACATACAATAAGAATATCGGCAGAATTTACATAAAAATTTAATGAGGTAATATTATTCTCGTTTTTAGTAAAATTTTGATGTAAAAGAGTAATTGTGTTTTTTCTTTGATTTAATTTTGTCTTTTGTATTTCTTCAAATTGATTTTCTAACTTTTTTAATTTTTCAAGATTTCTACCTTGCACAATGAGATTTACATTTTCCTTTGCCAAAGTCAAGGCAATTTCTTTTCCAAGACCACCGCTTCCACCAATTATCAGGACGGTTTTGTTTTCAATTGATTTTTCCATATTCATATTATAATTATTGAAATAAGTTTTGTACAGAAAATCACAAATATTGTGGAACCTAAACAAAAACTCTCAATAAACTTGTTTACTCTTTGACTTCGTGCTATTCTATTATGTAATGAAGAAGTCCTTGTATCTTTTTTTAGTATATATTGTCATCTTTTTGTTTATGTCTGCTGTGGCTGCGTATTTATATATGCAAGAAATTCAGTTGACTTTGTTAGTTGCAGGAACAAAACTTCCTTTTATTAATTTTAAACTCTTTGCACGAGGATTATTATATTATTTTCCATTGTGCAGTGCCCTTTCTCTTTTACCATTTTGTTTTTATCTTATTCGTCATAAGTTTAAATTGGTTCAATATTTGATTCCTTATATCATAATTTGTATCATTGTGTTTTTTGGAATCTTCCCATTAGGTATAGAACTTCATGAAAATTTTTCGGAATTTCTAAGTCCTATTCAAAAACAGCTTACCCCCCTTTCTTCTGGATATTTTAGGACTTCTGATTCTCACATTGATTATTATATTTCTACAAATCCAGATGGAAGTTCAGAAATTTTACACATTTCACGACCTACAAATACAAACTTAGCAACAGAAATTTCCACAAAAACTGTATATCAAACTTTGGCTGCAAACAATGGATTTTCTGATCCGTTAATTTATGATGTTTTTGGTTCTGACAATCATCTTTCTTTTCTAAAATCCTCTTTAAGATTCTTAGAATTGAAAATGAAAGGTGCTTATCACAAGGGATTTTGGGCTTTTTTCGGTTTTATGAGTATTGGATTTGCCCTTTCTTCTGTTATTGGATTACGTCGAGTGGCAAACTGGCGATTGCTTAATTTAATAAATATGCTTTTATCCTACTTTGGAATAATCGTTATAAATGTAATTTTATATTCCTATCAATTTTATGAAACATTTCCTTTTTTGGCTGGAGCTAAATATTGGTTACCAATCGTAGTAAATGCTTTGATATTTTTAATTTTTACAACTTTGGGAATTTTCTGTGCTGTTTCAAAAGTTGATCCAAACAGGGAGAGCGATTGATGAAACCAATATTCAAGACAATTATTATTATTTTTGCCTATATGATTATCTGTTTTTTGGGATGTATGATTCTTGCTATATTCCAAGATAATCCTTATGCAGGAACAGTTTTACCCCACAACTCATTTTTCTACAAAATCCTTCAAGGAATTCTTATTTTTGTAGATTTATTGCCTTCGATTTGTGGAACTTGGGCTTTGATTGGTTTGTCTTGGGGATTTTCACAAAAATCAGTAAATATGAAGCGATTTTCAAAGATTCAACTAGAAAACCTAAAATCAGTTTTGATAGTTAGTCTTATTTCTACTGTTTTATGCTTTGTTTTTTCCGAATTTGTACGCCCAATTTGCAATAGTAAAAAAACAAAAATCGAAAACGAAGCTCAAAATTACATAGATTTTTTCTATTATGCAAATCAATACAAATCCCAAAAAAAATATGACTTAGCTGAGTTTTATGTGGAAAATGCACTTAAAATTTATCCAAATTCAGAAAAGGCTTTGGCTCTTTCTAAAGAAATTGAATATTTAAGTGTAGACACAGTTTCTGAGGAATACGATTCCCTTGAAGAAATGGCAAAATATGTAGCTCATATTGATTCTTCGCCCAAAACACCAGACGAAGAAATTTTGTATTTACTAGAAACTTCCCTTTCTCACTACGAAAACGGAGATTATTTTAATTCTCATTATTATGCAACTCAAGCTCAATATCTTTCTGCAGAAGGCTCCTTAAATCATCAGGCTGCAAAAAATATCGCCGCTGATTCTTGGAACAAGATTTCTGCAACAGAAAATAAATATGACAAGGATTTAGCCGAATTATTTGCAGAAAAAAAGCGGGGTTATGTTGCTCTTTTGGAAGAAGATTACATAAAAGCCTATTACATTTTTGAAAATTTGATAGATCAAGGTTTTAATGACAAGGATATTTTCTTTTACAAGGATATTTCCGAGCAAGGTTTACTTAATATTACATTTTTTACAGATGAAACTGATGCTTTAAGACGTTTTGAATCTTTCCGAGATGTTTATTTTACAATTACAAGTGATGACGGAAAAAAAGACGTAATTTATATTCGTGGAATTACAATTTTGGAAGATGCCGGACAATTTGTGCAATATTTTAGAAATTTCTCTATGTATTCCTACGACAAACAGGGAAAATTCTTAAAGTCTGTTTTTACTCCGTATGCGAAAATGATTGCATTACCTGTGAAATCTCTCGGAAATTCTTTAAGTAATAACGAAGAAATTAACAAAAATGGTTATGTTCCGTACGTTCTGCTAAAAAGTGTAGACAGATTTTCTTCAAATACACAAGTTTCACCAAAATACAATTTCGCAGAAGATTATCCTTTTAAATCAGAAGAAAATTATTTGATTTTGGAAATGCCTTACGAAGATTTTAACTTAATCCGCCAAGCATCAATTGGTCACAAAGAAATGCCAATTCCTTCTTTGTTTCAATTTGCAAAAAAAGCAGCAAACTACGGTTATTCTTCTGCAATTTTTTCTTACTCACTAACTTCAAGAATATGTTATCCTTTATTCCTGATGATATGTTTTATCTGTGTAGGATTATTTGCTTGGAATTATCGTCTTATGCCTGGTAGACGGATTTCTTTCCGCTGGTATCTAACTTTTCCATTATTAAATATTTTAGTATTTTTGGTTTATCACGTTTTAGATTACTTTGGAAATATCTTTTTCTTTACATTGTTTGGTTCAATTGGCACTGTAGCAAATTTTGCGGCTCCGATTATTCTCGTTTTAGCACTTTTTATTTCTGGACTCGCTTTTCTAAGTTCCCACGGTGAATAAGCTCATTTTTTTCTTGTGGACTTTGTATTTTCCTTGTAAAATATAAAAATGCTTACAGATATAGAAATTGCTCAAAACACAAAACTAACAAATATTGAAGAAATTGCAAAAAGTATTGGTCTTTCAGAAGATGATTTAGACTTATACGGAAAATACAAGGCAAAAATCACACTTAAAAAACTTCGAGAACTACAATCAGCTCCCAAAAAAGGAAAACTGATTCTAGTTACCGCCATTACCCCAACTCCAGCTGGAGAAGGGAAATCAACTATGTCTATTGCCTTAGCAGACGGAATCCGAAAAATTGGGAAAAAATCTTGCCTTGCTCTACGAGAGCCTTCTCTTGGGCCTTGTTTTGGAATAAAAGGTGGCGCTTGTGGCGGCGGCTATGCACAAGTTGTTCCAATGGAAGACATTAATCTTCACTTTACTGGGGATATTCACGCTATTTCCATTGCAAATAATCTTATTGCCGCCCTAATCGATAACCACATTCAACAGGGAAATCAACTTAACATTGACCCACGAACAATCACTTGGAAACGCTGTATCGACCTAAACGACCGAGCTTTGCGAAAAATCGTAATCGGCCTTGGAGGTAGAACAGAAGGAATTCCACGGGAAGACGGTTTTAACATTTCAGTTGCCAGTGAAATTATGGCTATAATTTGTTTATCCCGCACAATATCAGAATTAAAAACACGACTAGACAATATTATCATTGCCAAAAATTACAACAAAGAACCTGTTTTGCTAAAAGATTTAAAGGTTTCTGGAGCAGTTGCCGCCTTGTTAAAAGACACAATCCGCCCAAACCTTGTGCAAACTCTGGAAAAAACTCCTGCTTTTATCCACGGTGGACCTTTTGCAAATATTGCCCACGGATGTAACAGCATTAACGCCACAGAATGTGCCTTAGCTTTGGGAGATTACGTTGTTACAGAAGCAGGATTTGCAGCGGATTTAGGTGCTGAAAAGTTTTTAGACATTAAGGCTCGAATTGCAGGTTTACATCCAAGTGCAGTTATGGTGGTTGCTACAATTAGAGCTTTAAAAATGCACGGCGGCGTTTCAAAAGATGATATGAAAATCTCAAACGTGGAAGCCTTGAAAAAAGGATTTTTAAACTTAAAAACCCATGTTGAAAATCTTGGAAAGTTCAAGGTGCCAGTTGTAATTTGTATAAATCAATTTTCTACTGACACAGAAGAAGAAATTCAAGCTTTGAACGCTGAATGTAAAAGCATAAACACTCCAGTTGTGCTTTGTACAGGCCACGGAAAAGGAGGCGAAGGCTCAATAGAACTTGCAAAAAAAGTTTGCGAAGTTTGCGATTCAGAAACTTCTCAATATCAACAACTTTATCCATTGGAAATGCCTTTAGAGGAAAAGATTCGCACAGTTGCAAAAGAAATCTACCGAGCAAAAGACGTTTCCTTTAGCGACACAGCCAAGAAAAAACTTGCAGAATACACTGCTATGGGCTACGGCAACCTTCCAATTTGTGTGGCAAAAACCCAATATTCTTTTTCTCACGATAAAAAGTTAATCGGTGCTCCAAAAGATTTTATCTTTCCAATTCAGGATGTTCGCTTGTATTCTGGAGCAGGTTTTGTTGTTCCACTTGCTGGGGATATTATGACAATGCCAGGACTTCCAAAAGTTCCAGCAGCCTGTAACATAGACGTAGACGACGACGGTGTAATAACTGGGCTTTTCTAGTTTCGCCAGAAAAACAACATGAAAAAAGCAGTTTACCTTTCCCTTTTTAGCGCCTTTATTTGCGTAGGAGCTTTTATCCAAATTCCACTTCCCCTTGGTGTGCCAGTTGTCATTCAAGATATGATGGCAATTTTGGCAGGATTTTTGCTTGGTCCAATTTACGGAAGCCTCTCTGTCCTTGTTTTTTTGATACTAGGCTCCATTGGGCTCCCAGTTTTTACAGGGAAAGCCGGAATACAAGTAATTTTCCAAGGATTAACCGGGGGTTTTTTGGTGGGATATTTAGTTGCTGCCATCATTGCAGGATTTTTTGCCCTAATTTGCGAAAAGACCCAAAAATCCCAAAAGCAAAAGGAAGCTCTCTTGTGGATTTTCTATACTCTAGGTGCAATTTTTGCTTTTACAGCAATTTTTCTTTTGGGCCTATTCCAGTTTTCAAAAGTTGGTAATCTTCCTTTGGGAAAAGCCTTCGTTGCTTCCGTTTTACCCTATCTTCCAGCCACAGTGTTGAAAATCCTAGTTTTAGTTCCCCTAGCAAAACGCTTTTGCCCCATTATGAAAAATTATTTGTATTAAGAACTGTCAAACATTTTCAAAAATGTTGTAAAATAGTTAGAAAATGATATAACACATTTTCCCAATACTTTGGGATGAGTCAGCTTTGAAAAGCTGGTAAACTATTTAGGGGAGGAAAACCCACTCAGAGTCCGAAGGCCGTTGGTTTTCCTCCCCTAAAAACCCACCTTTCCTTGGCCACGGCTTAGGGTTCCACCCTAAGAACCCAAGTTGTTTTTAAGGTTTTTATTTTTTATTTTTGTTACTAGTGGTTATCTCTTTTGGCTATTTAGCTATCTATACAAATGAACATCTATTATTATTAAATAATGTTGACATATTTGTATTAAGAACTATAAAAAAAAATCTTTTTCTTGTAGTATTTATTCAAGAAAATATTGCCTACAAGGATTTTCCCCAAAATGATATTAGACCTAAATCAAATTTCTAAAACTTTTCCAGATGGCACAGAAGCTCTTAAAAATATTACTTTTTCCCTAGAATCTGGGGATTTTTGTGTAATTGGTGGTGCAAACGGTTCTGGGAAAAGTGTGCTTATGTCATTGATTGCAAAACTTGAAAATCCAACTTCGGGAAAAATCACCACAGAATACGCAGGTCTTGTTTTCCAAGAAGCAGACTCCCAGATTTTGGGAGAAACTCCCATAGAAGATGTTTGCTACAGCCTCACCAACACAGGCTTAAAACCAGCTGCCGCCAAAGAAAAAGCCCTAAAATTACTAGAAAAAGTTGGTTTAAGAGAAAAAGCAGACCACAACGCTAGAACCCTTTCTGGCGGCGAAAAGCGGCGTCTTGCAGTGGCAAATGTTTTGGCACTAGAACCAAACATCATCATTTTTGATGAACCCTTTGCAAACCTTGACTGGAAAAGCGTAAAACAACTTTGCAATCTTTTGCTAGAACTAAAAAGTCAAGGCAAAACCATTATCCTTTTGACCCACGAAATTGAAAAAATTCTTGCCCTTGCAAACCGATTTTTGATTTTACACAAAGGCGAAATAGTTTTTGACGGAAATCCAGAAACTGGAATAAAAGAAAATCTTGAAAATTACGGAATCAAAAATCCCCTTGTGGAATACAAAAACCTAAAAGACCTTTTTTGGGGAGATTCCCTTTGAGCAACACACTTTTTTCCTACAGCAACAAAAAAACGCTTCTCCACAAAATTCCTGCTCTACTAAAATTAGTGTTTACCTGTGTTTTTTGCTTTTTCGTTTTTGGAAACCTCTTCCCAAAATCTAGCTTTCCCGCAGAAAAAGTCCAAAGCATAAAAATCCTAATATCAAGTTGTTTTGCTATATTTTTGTGGATAATCTCAAAATCAGGCTTTCAGGCTTTTATCAAACTAAAACTTGTGCTGATATTAGGCCTTGTTTTTACACTTTTTAAAGGATTTTCTCTAAAATCACCCTATTTTATTGATATTCAATTGGCGAAAGAAGGTTTGCTTTATTCTTACAACTTTTTTATTACTACTTTTGTGGCACTTTTGCTTTTTGAAACCACCACTGTGCTTGAAATCCAAAATGATTTACAAAAAATTCCCTTGCTTAACAAAACCTATTTACCTATGGTTTTAGCAATTACAATCAGTTTTTTTCCAGAAATCTTTTCAACTTGGGAAGAAATTCGTCTTGCAGCAAAAGCTCGAAAAAAGCCAAACACCAAAATCTGCCTAAAACAAAAAGTGAAAAGTCTAATTACACAATTTTCAAGCCTTCTTTCCATTATGCTTCAAAAAGCGGAAATTAAACGAAAAGCCTTATTATCTCGCCAAAAATCTTTTAAAATTACTTGATATAAGGAACAGCTCCCTTATCAACAGCTTGATTATTACACTCAATAATCGGAATAATTGGCTCTGTTTTTTCCATATAAAGTGGATAAAAATCTGGTTCTAAAAGGTGAACTTCTCCGTCCATTTCCACAAGGATTTTTTGATTATATGTAATTTTTATCTTGTTAGCGAAAAAGTTTTTTGAAAATGAATAATTTATGTGAGTTCCGTCGCCGAAAGTGTGTTTTTTGAGCAATTTCATAAACAAATTGATTTTTCTAACAGTACACAAGTTTTTATCCGTTGGAAAAATCAAGTGATTACTACCATAAGTTCTATTCCCAGAAACTCCCAAAACCACAAATTCCACAGGAGAAGTTATAGTTTCCACAATATTATCATTATCATCAAAGATTTCTAGAGTAAGAGGTTTTGCTGGAAATTTCCAACTATAAAAAACACAAGCTAAATCCACCCAAAGCTGGTAAGTATCCCCAGGCATATATTTTTTTGTGCGATTTGTCATATAAGTGATAAAAGCATCAATTCCCACACTGGCAATATTAAAAGCGTACCAAGGTGGCAAAGAATCAAGACTTTCGTATTTTTCTGTAGAAATTGGATTTTTCCCAGTTGTGTCGTACCAAACCTTTATTGCCCGTTGCAAAGAAAAGTGGGCTGGTTCTGTCAATCTTGCAAAAGCTTCTTCTAAAGTGCGACCATCAGAACCATCATTTCCAGTTCCCAAAGGAAGACGCAAAATTGTAACGTATTTTTTTATAAGATTACAAAGTTCTGGATTTTCTAAAGATTTTTTCAAAATAGCAGTTTGAACTTCCAGATGAGTACCATCGCCTCCGGCTGTTACAACAAGAATTTGCAACCCCTTTGGATGTTGAGATTCATCTCGATTATCAGAAAACTCTTCTATAATTCTCGGAAGTTTTTGGAGTAACTCAGACACCAAAATGCTTCCTTCTCCAGGATGTGAAGTTTCAAAAATCCTTGCTTCTTCAACAGAAGTGACCTTTGCCTTATTTCTAGCATTGTTAGCAATTTTTTCAAGTTGCTCAAAATTCTTTTTTGAAACCCTTTTTCGAGTGAACCCTCCTGCACAAGGATTTGCCACAATACAAAGGATTACATTTTTATTTTCAAACAAAGAACTAGATTCCACCACAGGAATCATAAAATCTTTCAGGTTTTCTGGAGACAAAAGCATAGTAACAGTATATGTTTTTTTATGGAAAAATCAAGGTTTAGTTAACAAGTTTAAGATTCCTACAACTCTTGCAAAATCCCTTCTTTTTCTACTACAAAACTACTTCCGTCTTTATAATTGATTACAATAGTTGGATTTTTCACCACACCGTCCAAGTGAATAAAAGATTCACCATCATAATCATAATTTGAGCCAATAGCAAAGTGACAAGTTTTAAAAGCCTTTTCATCCTCAAGCATATTCCCAGAAATAGTTGCTGACGGATTTAAGCCAATTCCCAGTTCCCCAATACTACGAGCATTTTTTCTGTAACTTGCAGCCTTTTCCTCTGAAAAAAGCCCATCAGCCAACATTTTGTCAGCTTCTTTTTCAGCCCCAATAATAGACTGCAAAAGTTTATCCGCTTCAGAACCAGCCACTGGAGGATTTGAAACCTTGTTAAAAACCTCAGCCACAAAACCATTTTTCACAGTACAAATTATTGGTTCCACAATCGGAATATCACCTTCAGTCACACTCATAGACCCATCAAAGACGATTACACCTTCACAACCGCCCACAATAGGACTAATAAAAACCTCCCCAGCAGGAATATTTCCCCCAGTACCAGGAAGCATAAATTTTCCATCATCAGAAAAAGGCTTACGATTTTCCACAGGTACCAAAATATCAGTTCCCCCAGGAGAAGTTACCTTCACAGAAACCGCATTTTCAAAACGCTTACAAAGTTTTTGGCAGCGTTCATCAAGCAAAGCATAATCAATAGAAGCCGTGCGAACAAACATATCCACAGTAATTCCCGGAGTCCAAAAAGAGCGTATTTCCTTAGTGCCGTCCAAAAGCCAATCAAAAACATGGGGAAACTCTGCTCCCTCCACAATATAAGGCTTTTTCATAGCCTCTTGATCCTTTCCAAGCTTATTTGCCGAAATAGAAAGCACCACATCCGGTTTTGTTTTGATAGCTCCAATCACCGATTTTTCAGCATAAGTTAGCAAAGTTTTTTCTTCTTGCACCATAATCGTAGCCTCCGCACCCAATTTCACAGAAGCCTCATAAAGTGCCATACTAATTTGCAAAACATTATTTTCAGGATTTGTTATAATTAAAACCCGTTCCCCAGATTTTACCCCACAAACATCTTTCATCACAGTGAAAGCAGGTTCATTCAATGATTCTAAATAAAATTCTTTCATAACCTAAATAATACACCAAAAATCCACTTTTGAATATTCAAAAATTTCAGGGCGTTCCCTGCCAAAGGCAGGTCGGCTGTTCCACCCTTCGCTAACGCTCATTCCTTGGACTACGCCAAGGAACTACGGGGTTCCATAGCCTAACGCAAAAGCCATTTCCCCAAATATTACAAAATAAAATAAACCAAAATTCCTAAAATTACCAAAAGCAAAACATTCCAGATTGTGAAAATCCTAAAATATCCACCTTCCTTAGAAACAAATTCTGGATTTTCAGACTGAAAGTTTTTATACAATTTAAAAGAAATTACACTAGCCAAAGAAGCAATCAAAGTACCAAGACCAGCCACATTTACTCCAGCCAACAAAGCATTTCCATTTTCAGTAAACTTTGAAAGAAGCAAAGCCGCAGGAACATTACTAATAATTTGACTAGAAACAAGAGCCGAAAAATACGTTGCAAAAGGAGTTTCTAGCAATTTTGAAAAAAGCAAAGAGATTTTTTCCATTGAGGAAATTGAGCCTGTAAATAAAAAGAAACCCAAAAATGTGAAAAGCAAACTATAATCTACTTTCAAGAAAATTCTTGGAGCTGTTATCAAACCTAACAAAAGCACAATCCAAAGAACAGATTTATAATCAATGATTCTAAAAACAGACAAAAGACAACAAATAAGCAAAACCGAAAAAACAATAATTTTTAGAACAGGGGGCTTTTCTTTTGCTGGAAAATAAGTTGAAAGAATTGGAAAAGATTTTTTTGTGAAAAACCAAGCTAAAAGTCCACAGATAAAAAAAGAAGGAATCCCAATTTTCAAAGATGTAGCAAAAAAATCCCCGTTTGACATTTCATAAAAGTTAAATAAATAAAGATTCTGAGGATTTCCCATGGGCGTTACACAAGAACCAAGATTGGCAGCTATAGTTTCCAAAACAATTAGTTTTGCAGCTAAACTCTTATCCTGATTTTGGAGATTAGCCTTTTTACAAATTAGCAAAGATATTGGCACAAAAGTCAAAAGAGCCACATCATTTGTAACCGCCATAGAAAGAAAAAACACTAAAAAAGTAAGCACAAAAAACATTTGCCTAGTATTTTTACACAAACCAAGCATTTTATTGGCAAGTTTATCCAGTAAGTTTATGGAAGCAAAACCTTGAATCACATACATCAAGCAAAATAAAAGGGACAAAACCCGCAAGTCTATAGATTTTGCAATGATTTCTCCACTAGGTCTACAAATTAAAAGACTGACCAATCCTAAAAACAATGCAATACAAAGCACTATTTCTTTTTTTACAAACTGAATTATTTTCTGCATTTGCTTAGAATATGAGAAAAATCGGTTTTTGGTCAATATTTTGGTGAATTTTGAATTATTGCCAAGTTTCCCAAACTTTTGGAACAAGCCCAACAGTCCCAAGGTTTTTTCCGTTTCTTACAATCGGCTGTTTTAGCAAATTTTGATTTTCAAAGAGTTTTTTCTCAATATCAGAATCATCAAGATAGGCAATAGAAGCATAATCTTTTGAATTTTTGTCTATCATTGATTGGAGAGCTTCTTGTTTATCCCCTGTTTCCTTTGTAATTGCTTGAAGAACAGACTGAAATTCCCCTAAGCTCATAGACTTTTCTTTTAAGTCGATAAACTGAAAGGGAATCCGTCGTTCCTTGAACCACATTTGAGCCTTTTTGCAATCAAAGTTTTTCATCGTTCCAAAAATTTGTATCGCCATCTGTTTATCCTATGGATAAGTGTTAAAATCTTGAACAATGCTTATGCAGGATTCCACAGTTTTATCTGGCATAATTTCTCGTGCAAGAGAAGCAGCTTTTTCTGAAATTGCAACTGAATCTGCAACACCTTGCAAAATTAATTTTTCGCCATCGATTACAGCTCGTAAAAAATTCACATTTACTTTATGTTCAAAAAGCAAAGCATTTACAACAAGTTGAGCTTGATATAGTTCTTGAACTTTTTTCTCTCCAGCAATTTCTTTTTCCTCTGTGATTAAAGCCTTACAAAGATTTGCAATGGCATTGGCAGATTCATCCACAGTCAAAATTCCTGTATTCAATGTTAAGTGATAGTTTGCTGGATTGTCTGGCTCAATGTTGAAAAAGTTTTTATGAAATCCTTTTCGATTTTCATCACTTTCTGTGATTCTTCCTTGTGCTTGTTTTTTGTTCCAATCAAACTCTTTCATCAAGCGTTCTTCTCGGATTTCATCCTTTGCCACAAATCTAACTGCAATCAAATTTGGTACATTTTCCAACACCACAAATGCACCCCGTCCAATCAGAACACAGTTGCCATCTTTTGCAGTTTCCAAAATCGCAGTTTGCAAATAATCCAAATATTCATCTCTATCTTTTACAAGAGAAGCAAAAAAACCAGGTTTTCTCTCGTCATACTTTTTCATTTTTTCTTCTGGAAAACCAAGTTCTACAATACGATTTTCTATGTATTTTCTGTCTATAAACTTGTAACCTAACTTTTTTGCCAAAGCAGCGGCTACTTCGTCTCCCAAAGCTGCAACTTGTCGTGAAATAGTTATTATAGCCATAAGACACCTCTGATTTTAAAGTATAGTTTTATCTCCAAATATCCAATAAAAATTATAAAGCATAATTTAAAAAAATAAAAATATTTTTTTTAGAATTTATAGCTTTCTTTTTTTTCTTAAATATTTTTCACAAATTGAAAAACTTTCTTTGATGTTATAAACTCGATTTTATGAAAAATCTAAAAATCTTTTTGTCTTATTACAAAGCCCATTGGAAACTTTTTCTTGGAGATATGATTTGTGCCGTGATTGTGGCTCTTGTTGATACAGTTTTCCCAATGATGAGTAAATACACTTTGGATGCCATTATTCCTTCTTTTGAACTTAATTTGCTTTTCAAAATGATTTTGGTTATGACTTTAATGTACGTTGTTCGTACAGTGGCTTTTTGGTTTATAAACTATTGGGGCCATGTGTTTGGTACAAAAGTTGAAGCTGATATGCGAAAAGATATTTTTTCCCATATTGAATATCAAGATTTTGCGTTTTTTGATAATCATCGAACTGGAAAAATTATGTCTCGGGTTACAACAGACTTGTTTGAAGTTACAGAACTTGCTCACCACGGACCAGAAGATTTGTTTATTTCGATTTTAACTTTGCTTGGCTCTTTTGCAATGTTGCTTACAATCCGAATTGAACTTGCTGTTATTGTGTTTTGTTATATTCCCTTGCTTTTGTTTTTTACGATTCAATCACGAAAAGCTATGGGAAAGTCTTCTAAGGCAGTAAAGGAAAAAACAGCGGAAATTAATACAGTTATAGAATCAAGTGTTTCTGGAGCAAGAGTTACAAAGGCTTTTGCCAACGAAAAATATGAAATTCAACGATTTGATGAAGGCAACAATCAGTTTAAAAAAGCAAAAAAACTTTTTTATAATGCAATGTCCACTTTTCATGCGAAATTAGAGTTTCCAATCAATATGTTAAATGTAATTATTTTGGCTGTGGGCGGATATTTTATTATGAAAGGTGAAATGTCTGTTTCTGATTTGGTAGCAGCAAATCTTTTTGTGGCAGCTTTTGTGCAACCTATAAAACGACTAACTAACTTTGTAGAGCAATATACTTCTGGAATGGCTGGTTTTAATCGATTTTTAGAAATTATGGAAACAAAACCAAGTATTCAAGAAATTGAAAATCCTTTGGAAATTCAAGAGGTTAAAGGAGATATTTCTTACAAAAACGTGTCTTTTTCTTATGGAAATAATATTGAAGTTTTGTCTAATATCAATTTGGAAATTGAAAAAGGAAAAACCTTTGCTTTTGTGGGAGCTTCGGGAGCGGGGAAAACAACTTTGTGTCATTTGCTGCCACGATTTTATGAAGTAACCTCTGGAGAAATCCTAATTGATGGTGTGCCAATCAAAAATATGAGCTTAAAATCTCTCCGAAAAAAAATTGGCTTGGTTCAACAGGACGTTTTCTTGTTTGCAGGAACAATCAAAGAAAACATTGCTTATGGTAAAATCGATGCCACAGACGAAGAGATTATAAAAGCTGCAAAAGCGGCTGAAATCCACGAAGATATTATGAAAATGCCAAATGGTTATGACACTTTGGTTGGGGAGAGGGGAATAAAGCTTTCTGGTGGGCAAAAACAGCGGGTTTCTATTGCAAGAATATTTTTGAAAAATCCACCAATTTTGATTTTGGACGAAGCAACATCATCGCTGGATTCTGTAACTGAAGAAAAAATCCAAGAATCTTTTGATAAACTTTCGGTCGGAAGAACCACTTTGGTAATCGCTCACAGACTTTCCACAATAAAAAATGCGGATAAAATTGTGGTGGTTGGTCAAGATGGAATTTTAGAATCTGGAACTCATCAGGAACTTTTAACAAAAGATGGTGTTTACGCAAAATTGTACAATCGAAGTTGAGCGTAAAGAAAAAAAACTCGGAAGCCTAAAGTTCCGAGTTTTTTTTGTTTTAGAGGTTTAGCAGTTTTCTCCAAGAAGTTCATTTGAAAGAGCTTGAATATCTTTGGCAACTTCTTTTCGTTTTTTACCAACTAATCTGTTTCTGGTAGGATAAGCTAGAGCCATAATCTGGATTCCAACAATACCTAGGACAACGCCTAAAAAGTACATATTCCACAAAAGGCAACAGCACATTCCAGTTCCAAATATCAATATTCCAACGATTCCTAAGATTAAACCTGTAATTGTACCGCTTGTATAAACACTAGCATCTAAATCTCTTAGTTTTTCGATTTTTTGTGTTGTTGTTTCTCTTTCTTCGTATTTGCTTTTTAGCTCTTTTACAAATTGGATTTCTTGTTCAGTCATTTTATCACCGCTTGTTTAGAAATCTATAGAGAAAACTTGTATTCCACACCTAAAGAACCGAAAAATCCGTTTCTAGAAAAGTCTGATTTTACAAACTTGTATGTTCTAGAGCCATTTTCTTCTTTTTTTGTTAAAGTAGGAAGACAATCAAGATTTCCAGTGATTCCAGCAACGATTGCTACATTATCTGTAACAAAGATTTTAGTTTTTAGACCAGCTGCCAAGCCAATTTTTGTGTTAGATGCCTCTGCAGGGTGATTTTCAGACATTGTACAGCTAATTCCAGCACCCAATCCAAGTCCAAACCAAGAAAATCTTGCGTTATACCAAGCCATAACTGGAATATTTACAGTCATGTGATTTACAAAAGTCATTCCATCATCAGTTGAAGTTAGTTTTGATGGAACAATATTACTTTGAACTTCCAAGCCAAAACCATTTTTCACATCAAGATTGATATCAAATCCGCCACCGATTGTTGCACCTTTTACGCTAGAATTGTCATTTCCCACAATTCCTTTTAGCCCAACTGATAAATCCAAAGCGAATACAGAACCTGCTAGTAAAGCACCCATCATTAAAACTGCAATTAGTTTTTTCATAAAAATCTCCTATATAGTGCTGTTTTGCAACGAAGTGAAAAACAGCAATTTGATAGAAAAGTTTGCAACACAAACTTTTAGAAAAACACTTCGACGCTATTTCAGAAGAAGTGTTTTTCCTGTTTCCTTGTAAGATGTCTTTACTTTACAGATAAGATATTTAGAAAATGTTTTTAAAATATTAATGATTTGTTATTTTTTATACGCATAAAAAAAAGGTGGAAAAACATTTCATAAAGATTGTCTTTCCACCTGTATTTATCTAGTTTTTACTTTAACAATTTATCAGATAATTCAATAATTCTGTTTCCGTATTTTTCTCGTAGTTTTTTTAGAATAATTTTGTTTACAAGAAGCCCTGCTCCCATAATCAATAGTCCCAAAAAACCAACAATTATTCCAGAAACGTATTTCGAAAAACTTAAAACCAAACTTAATCCAGTTCCAAAAACCAAAACTCCCACAATTCCAACAAAAATTGATGCAAAAGTTGCTGTGTTTGTGATGTGATTATCAAGTCGGCGCAATTCGGATAAATCGTCCTCTTGATTTTGGATATATTTGTTTCTGATTTTTTCAATTTCTTCTCTTCTAATAGAAGAATAAGAGTAGTTAAATGTTTCTTTTTGATTTTCTAATTTTTCGTCATTCATTTTGCAACCTCCAAAGTTACTGAAAACTTACTGCCTTTGCCAAGTTGGCTTTGAACAGAAATCTCTCCACCCAAAACATCTATAATTCGTTTTACTAAAGCAAGACCAAGCCCGTTGCCTTCCGCTTTTCGAGAGGTGTCGCCTTGATAAAACTTGTCAAAAATATGTTTTCCAGTTTCGCTAGAAATTCCACACCCAGTGTCTGTTACAGAAACTGTAGCAAGATTTTCTTTTTTGAAGCATTCTACAGAAACTTTACCACCAGATTCTGTAAATTTCATAGCATTTGATATTAAGTTGTTACAAACAATTTCTAGTAATCGCTTGTCGGTGTTTATGAAAAGTCCTTCTTCAAGATTTGTTTCAATCTCAATATTTTTCTCTGTCCAAACCGATTCAAAACTCAGTAAAGATTCGCAAATCATTTCACCAAAATCAAAAACTTCACAATCTTTTACAATTACTTGATTTTCCAGTTTATTTAACTTCAAAATATTGCTAACCAATGAATTAAGCTTTTCTGCATTTTCTTCGATAACAGCGTGATATTTTCGCCGTTCTTCCATTGGTAAATCTTCTTTTCCTAAAAGCTGAACATAATTTTTTATCACTGTTAAAGGAGTTTTGATTTCGTGAGAAACATTGGAAACAAAATCCAGTTGTTTTTCCTCAGTTTTTTCTAATTGATTAGCAATTTTATCAAAACTTTCAAATAGTTTACTTATGGCCTCTTGATTTTCAAGTTTTTCATCAAGGGGAAGCCTAAAACTATAATTTCCTTTTAAAAGATTTTCCATTCCATCATGAAGATTTTTCAGAGGTTTATCAAAAAAGTAATATTTTATCAGCATCGTAACGACGGTAAACATAAAACTCAAGACAAAAATATTGGTAAAAGTTGTAGGAGCACGTTGTCTAACAAAATCTTCGGAAATGTTACTTCCAGACAAAAAAAGCATAAGACTACAAGTTAAAATAAATGAAATACCTACAAAAATCAGCACATAGGAAAAAAGAGTAAAGACCACAGAATCCAGCATTTTTTTTGGACGTTTTGGAGAGGTTTTTTGCTCTTTTGGAAAATAGTTTCTTTTTTTCATAAGGATTTCTCGTCTTTTTCTGCAATAACAGCTTTGTACCCAAGTCCGTGAACAGTTACAATTTCAAAATCTTTGCAATTTGCAAGTTTTTCTCTGATTTTTGTAATATAAACATCCACAGTACGAGTGCCAGTAAAACTATCAGGATTCCAAAATTCGTTCATAAGTTGACTTCTTGAAAAAGTCTTTTTGGGATAAGACAAAAACTTAAAAACAATGTCAAATTCTCTGGTGGTAAAATTTACTTCCTCATCTCCAATGTAAGCCATATGTTCTTCCACATCCATTGTGAAATTTCCTACCACAAGTTTCTTTTCCACATTGATATTAGCTCGTCTAAGCAAAGCATTTACTCGAAGGTAAAGTTCTTGCAAATCCACTGGTTTTACAAGGTAGTCGTCTACTCCAGCATTAAACCCTTTTTGTTTTGAAGGAAAATCTTCTTTTGCTGTCATAAAAATGAAGGGGATGCTTTTATCCAATTTACGCACATTTTCCAAAAGTTTATATCCATCAACCTTTGGCATCATAATGTCAGAAATTACCAAATCAAAAGAAGTTTTGTAAAGAACATCCAAAGCTTCTTCTCCATCATAACATCCTTGAGCTTCAAAACCTTTTTGAGCCAAAAACAAACAAATTGACTTGTTTAAGTTTTTATCATCTTCAACTACTAAAATCTTTACCATAACTATTTATTTTACATCAATTTGTTAAATATTTGTTAATAATTTAGTTGTAATCTATTTTTTGGAGTAATATTTTTGATATTTATAAATATATGACTAATTTTTATTTTTTTCATCTGCTTATCAAAATTAAAACTTTCGAGAAAAATCACATTGACTTTTACATTTTTGAAAAATTTGTAAAAAAAATGTTTTTTTGTGCAACTTTTTTTTTGAATATGTGTCAAATAAAACAGAGAAAAAATTATTTTAGTGAAATTTCAAAAATAATTTTAGGAGGTCATTATGAAACCAATTATTCCAATTTTTTTCGCCACTGACAACAATTATTTACCAATTTTAGACGTTGCATTAACTTCTCTAATTCAAAACGCATCAAAAGATTATGACTATGTTATAAATGTAATTAACACAGGATTAGACGAAGAAAAATGTAATATCATTAAAAGATTAGAAAACGAAAATTTTTCAATTAACTTTTGCGATATTTCAGACAAAGTTGAAACTGTTAAAGGCAAACTAAAAAACCTATATCACTTTAGTTTGCAAACTTGGTATCGCCTATTTATTCAAAGTCTTTTCCCACAATATGACAAAGTTTTGTATTTAGACTGCGACCTTATTGTTTTAGGTGATATTTCAAAACTATACAATCAAGATATTGGAGACAATCTTCTTGGAGCTGCAAGATGTCACATTGTTAGCGACAACGATATTTTTAGTGCTTATGCTGAATCTTTCTGTGGAGTTCCTCACCAAAATTATTTACAAGCTGGAGTTTTGGTTATGAACTTAGCAGAATTCCGACGCAGAGACTTAGAAAACAAGTTTGTATATTTGATAAATAAATACGATTTTGATGTTATCGACCCAGATCAAGGATACTTAAATGCTATGTGTAATGGTAGCGTAAAAATCCTAGAAAACGGGTGGAATAAAGAAGCAATTCCAGCTCCACTAGAAGGTGAATTAAACATTGTTCACTATGCATTGTACAAAAAACCTTGGCAATATGATGATGTTTTAAATCAAGAGTACTTTTGGACTTACGCAAAAAATTCACCATTTTATGATGATATTCTAAAAATGCGTGACTCTTACACAGATGAAATGCGTAAGGAAAAAGAAGCTGCAAACGTAGAAATTGTAGAACATGCAAAAAGATGCTTGAAAAATAAGAATTCTTTTGTTAATCTCGTAATAAAAGGCAATCCTGATTGGTTTTCTAGATTGCAAATTAGTGACGCACAATAAAAAAAACAAGGTTACTTGATTATTTTACATAAAAGTTTCCTCAAATGCTTTCTAGCACAGGAATTTGTAAAAAAAATGAAAATTTTTACAAATTCCTGCAACTTTTTTTTAAAGTTAGTGTCTAATATACCTACGGATATTTTTAAATGCGATAAACAAAGTTTTTAGGAGTTCTTTTATGAAACCGGTAATTCCTGTTTTTTTTGCTACAGACAACAATTATGCACCTTTTGTAGCTATTACCCTTGAATCGATATTAGAGAATTGTTCAAAAGATTATTTTTATCATTTCCATATTTTAACAACAGATTTAGATAAAAAATATGAAGAAGTAATTGCAAAATATGAGTCCGAAGATGTAAAAATCGAATTTATTTCATTAAAAACAATTCTTACAAAAATAAAAGTAAAATTTCACCTTCGAGATTATTATTCCATTGAAACTTACTACAGATTTTTCATTGCAAATATGTACCCACAATACGACAAAGTTTTGTATATGGATTGTGATATTGTTTGTTTAGGTGATATTGCAGAGCTTTACAACACAGATATTACTAATTTATTTTTGGCAGCTTCTCCAGAAGAAGTTATGGCAGAAGTAAAAGTTTTTGGCGATTACGTAGAAAAAGCCTTAGACGTTCCTGTAAATGAATATTTTAATGCAGGAATTATGGTAATGAATCTTGCAGAGTTTAGAAAAGAAAATATCGAAGACCAATTCTTCAAAATGATAAACAGATTTAGATTCAGAGTTACCCAAGACGAAGATTACCTAAATGTTTTGTGTAAAGGGAAAACAAAGATTTTGGACTTAGGCTGGAATAAAACAGCTTTCAAAAATGATAAATTTGATGATAAAAACCTAAAACTCGTTCACTACAAAATTAACTGGAAGCCTTGGAAACACAAAAATATCCTCTATGAAGATTTATTTTGGAAATATGCTGCAAAAACAGAATTCTATGATATGATTAAACAAAAGTTGGAAGATTATACAGATGAGCAAAGAGCCAAGGACATTGTTGCTTATGAAAACCTTGTACAAATGGCTATTGATGATATGAATGATCCTTACAACTACAAAAATATGATGGCAAAGGAAAAAGAATCAAAATGATAGAAAAAGATCCAGGCAGACTAGCAATTTTAAAGAAGATTGATGAATACGAACTAAATGGTTGGTTTTCAAAGGATGTTGAAGACGATCCACCAACAATTCCTTTAATGCCAGATATGGTTGACTATCTTTGTGAAAATTTTTCTAGCAAAATTAAAATGAAGTTTGCAAATTTCTGTGCTAGAAACCATATCAAAAAATTAATGAAAAACAAGCAACTTATTATCAAAGAAACAATTGGAATGGAAAACTATCTTCCATTGGAAAAAAAAGGTGCTGTTATTACTTGTAACCACTTTAATGCCTTTGATAATTTTGCAATCTATAAAGTTTTAGAAAAACACATTCACAAAAGAGAATTGTACAAAGTTTGTCGTGAGGGAAACTTTACATCATTTCCAGGACTTTACGGCTGGTTTTTTAGAAACTGTAACACTTTGCCATTGAGTAGCAATGTTGGAACAATGAAAAAGTTTTTATCTGCTGTAAAAACTTTACTTGCTCGTAACGAAAAAATCCTAATTTACCCAGAACAAGGAATGTGGTGGAACTACAGAAAACCTCGACCAACTGAACCTGGAGCATACAAAATTGCAGCTATGAATAAAGTGCCTATTATCCCATTGTTTATTACAATGAACGATTCAGAGCTTATTGGCGGAGACGGTTTTCCTATCCAAGAATACACAGTTCATATTTTACCAGCAATTTATCCAAAAAAAGATGCGGGTGTAAAAGAAAATTGTGAATATTTACAAAAAGAAAACTACAGAGTTTGTAAAGAAGTTTACGAAAAAGTTTACGGCATCCCACTTGTGTACGATGGTAAAAACTATACTGATGTAAAATAAACATTAGAAAAAGCATAATACAGTTGATATTAGGATTTTCCTCGTATCATCTGTTTTTTTTTACATAGCTATATACCGATTGGTATATTATCTCTGCTACCTCTTTCCCTTTTCCTTTACCTGCCACCAGATTCCCTGGCTTCCCATTTCTATTGCCACTTCACAACCAAAGCGGCTACAGTTTTTGGCAAAAAACACCATATCCGCTGCATATGGAGAAGCTAAATCATCTGGGTGGAAAGCAAGACTAAGTTTTTCTTTAGTGCCATCTGCGGTAACTCTAGAAATTGCACCGTTAAAGCGAATTAAGTTTTCCACAGTTGGTAACAAATATTGTTTTTTGCCAGTTTTTCCACTAGATTTTACACTAGAGTTTCCAGAAGAAAAGCCACCATCAAGATAATCCCGAAGGAAATCAAGTTGCAGTTTTTCCACTTCTTTGTGAGAAACACAAGCCAAAGAAAGTTCTTCAATAGAAAGTTTTTTTTCATTTTTTGGGGCAAAATTACATTTTTTAGATTCATACCAAGCAATAAAATCCTTAAAAAACTTGCTTGGTTTAATTTGCAAAGCCTTCATCAAAGAAGCAAACCAAGGAACTGCGCGACCTTTGTTGTAAAATACGTTACAAGCCGCAGAAACTTTGGCAGCTTTTTTCATATCATCTTTTGAGAAGCCCGGAGTTTCAATCACGTGATATGGAGCTTCTTCTTGAAAAACAAGCCCATATCCCTTGGCATCATCAAATAAATCAGTTCCCCGAAGCACCGAAAGACAAAAAAGCTCAAGATTATTTGGCATAAGATTTAGGGCAAAATCTATACTGTTGCAAAATCCAGACAAATTATCTCCAGGAAGTCCATAAATCAAGTCAAAGCCAAAAATCACCCCTTCTTGATTTAGGATATTTATATTTTTCACAAACTGAGCCTTATTAAAACTTCGGTTCACCTTTTTAAGCACTTCTTCATCACTGGATTGAAGGCCAAATTGCACTGCACAAGGAAGTTTTGTAAAAGCCTTGGCAATTTGTCTGTCTATAAACTCTGCCCGAGCTTCAAAATAATAAAAAGTGTTTGAAGTGATTTTCGCCATCATCTTAAGCAAAGACAAAGCTCTTTCTTTATTTGCGTTGTAAGTTGGATCAAGGACAAAAACCTGTGGCACATCTTTTTCTGCAAAAAGTTTTAGCTCTTTTTCAATCCGTTCCATTGGAAGAAGCCGCACCTTTTTCTCGCCCTTACTTTCATAGCAATAAGAACACTTAAAAGGACATCCTCTAGCCAATTCCCACAAAGCTCCTTCGTATTTTGATAAATCCAAAGTTCCATCTAAATATGGGGAAGTTAAGTCTTCTCCAGCAAGAGATTTTTTGTAAAATACTTTTTTTGTTTCTGGGTGATATTTAGACTTTTCCACAAAAAAAGCTTCTTCTGCAAAGTCCTTTTCAAAAATAGATGTATCATCTATACCAGATTTTGAAGATTTTTCAAGTTTTTCCAAAAGAAGTGGAACAGCAGCTTCTCCTTCACCAGAAACCACAAAATCGGCTCCCACAAAACTGTCTGGATTTGCAGTAATTTCAGGGCCTCCAGCAATTACCAAAATTCCTTTTTCCATAAGGGATAAGCCAACTTTTTCCAAAACCAGCCGATTCCAAACATAAACAGAAAGACACACAGCTTTTATAGAATTTTCAGCGTCTACTCCTGCAAATTCCAAAAGATTTTCTGCAAAAATGTTAGCCTTTTTTACATCGCTTTTTCCAAAATATTCAGAATCTTCCATTGTGGGAGAAAAAAGCAAAACCTCGAGATTTTTAAAGCGACTTTTTATGCTAGAAGCAACACAAGCGGCTCCCAAAGGCAAAGCCTGAGGAGATTTTTCTACTAGCAAAGTGGCACAAACAATTTTTTCTTTCATTTAAAAATCCCCCAAATTATAAACCAAAAATCTCTTTTCGGTGATTTTCCCCAATGGATATTAAATTTTCTTTTAAATTTTTGCTAGAATCAAAGTTTTCTTTCAAATCCACCAAAAATCTGTTCATAGAAAAATGCTGATACACATAAACCTTAGATTTACTAAAATCCTCGAAAGCAGCTTTTAAACTTTCTTTGTAAATGCTAAAAATCCCCTTTGATTTTAACTCGCTATATCCCACAAGCCAAATTTCAAGGTTCAAATCCCTTGCAAGATTGGCAGTTTCCTTTGCCATAAAAATTTGGCTTTCTTCAAAAATCTGCTTCACAACTGGGTCAGAATCCTTGGTTAAGGCCAAAAGTTCTTTAGTTTTTGCTGTGTGCAAAGGAGTTTTGTTCAGAATAATCACATTTTTTCGAAAATCTGTTTCCAACTCTGGATTTCGAGCAAAAAATCCCTCAGCAATTTTCCCAGCTTGTCCCACCAAATATTTTTGATTTTGAGCCAGTTGCTCTTGCTTCCCAGGATTATCCCCAATCACAATAAGTTTAATATTATCCTGTTCCGAAACCTCATCCAAAGCCTTGTTGTAAACCAAAATGTTATCCAAACTGTAGTCTGGCACCCCATCTTTTTTTGCCAAGTTTTTTTGCATCAATTTGATATTCGCCTCTTGGCCACTAAGTTGCTTTTTCCATTCTTCAATTTGATTTTTAAACATTTCCCGAAATTGACAAAATCTCTCAAACTCAGCCTTGGTCATTTTTTGTTCCTTGTGTAAAAGCGTATAATGGAATTATAGCATATTGGGAGAAAGTACTCTATATTTTCCCTCCATCCCTTCTTTTGCATTTTTTTCAAATAAACTGCACAAAAAGCACTAAATTACAATAATTTAACAGAATTCAACAAAATGTCTACTTGAATAATACTTAAGTTTTACAGTAATATTTTAGGAAAATGTTATTCTAGAAGATTCCTATATTTTATTTTTTGGAGATGTGTAATGTATACAATCCTTGAAAAACGTCAGTTATCTGCTGATGTATTTTACTTCAAAGTTGAAGCTCCAGATATTGCCAGAAACAGAAAAGCTGGGCAATTCGTTTTAGTTCAACTTGACATTGAATACGGTGAACGTGTTCCTCTTACAATTGCAGACGCAAACGCAGAAGAAGGCTGGATTGCTCTAGTTTTCCAAGCTGTTGGTGCTACAACTCTTAAACTTTCACGGAAAAATCAAGGTGACAAGCTTGGTGCTGTTTTAGGACCACTTGGAAATCCTACTCACATAGAAAAAAAAGGCACAGTTGTTTGTGTTGGTGGTGGTATTGGTGTTGCTCCACTTCATCCAATCGTACAAGCTCACAAAGCAGCTGGAAACAAAGTTATTGTAATTATGGGTGCTAGAAACAAAGATCTTCTTATTTTTGAAGATGAAATGAGAGCTCTAGCAGACGAACTTTACATTATGACAGACGATGGTTCTGCTGGAACAAAGGGTCTTGTTACAGAACCTCTAAAACAAATTTGTGAATCTCAATGTCCTCCAGCAGAAGTTGTTGCTATTGGACCTCCAATCATGATGAAATTCTGTGCATTAACCACAAAACCTTTCAATGTACCAACAACAGTTTCTCTAAACACAATTATGATTGACGGAACTGGTATGTGTGGTGGATGTCGTGTTTCTATCGGTGGTGAAACAAAATTTGTTTGTGTTGATGGTCCAGAATTCGACGGTCACTTAGTTGACTGGGATAATATGATGATGAGAATGAAATCATTCAAAGATAGAGAAGCTGAAGATTTACACAAATGTAGAATGGAAGCACAAGCAGATGCTATTGCAAAAGGAGCAAAATAATGAGTGAATATATTTCTTTTGAAAATCTAGCAGCAAGTGCAAAAACTGAATACGAAAAACTTCAAGCAACTCTTGCAAATGGTCCTCTATCTCCAAAGGATAGAATGGCTATTCCTCAACAAGAAATGCCTACAGGGGAGCCAAAAGAAAGAGCTAGACTTATGACTGAAGTTGCTCTTGGTTACACAAAAGAACAAGCTATTGTAGAAGCAAATAGATGTCTACAATGTAAAACAGCTCCTTGTGTAAACGGTTGTCCTGTAAACGTGCCAATTCCACAATTCCTTGCAGAAGTTGCTAAAGGTGAGTTTAAAGCTGCTGTTGACATCATTAAAACAGCTAACCTTCTTCCTGCAATTTGTGGACGTGTTTGTCCTCAAGAAAAACAATGCCAAGGTCAATGTACTGTTGGAAAAACATACAAAAATGCCGAAAAAGCAGTTTCTATCGGTCGTCTAGAAAGATTCTGTGCTGATTTTGAAAGAGAAAACAATCTTCAATCAGTTCCAGAAGTTGCACCAGAAACTGGTAAAAAAGTTGCAATCATTGGTTCAGGTCCTGCAGGTCTTACTGTTGCAGCAGACGTTCGCCGTGCTGGTCACAGCGTTACAGTTTTTGAAGCTTTCCACAAAGCTGGTGGCGTTATGGTTTACGGTATTCCAGAATTTCGTTTACCAAAATCAATCGTAGCAAAAGAAATTGATATGCTAAAACAAATGGGTGTAGAATTCCGCACAAATTTCTTAGTTGGTCGCACAGGAACTCTTCCTCAATTATTAAAAGAAGCTGGATTCGACGCAGCATTTATCGGAACAGGTGCAGGGCTTCCAAAGTTTATGAACATTGAAGGTGAAAACCTAATCGGTGTTTTCAGTGCTAACGAATACCTAACTCGTGCAAACCTAATGAAAGCTTACGACAGAGAACACGCAGATACTCCACTTTACGAAGCAAAACACGTTGTTGTAGTTGGTGGTGGAAACGTAGCAATGGACGCAGCTCGTATGGGATATCGCCTTGGTGCAGATGAAGTTGATATTATCTACCGTCGTACAAAGGCTGAAATGCCAGCTCGTCGTGAAGAAGTTGCTCACGCTGAAGAAGAAGGGGTAAACTTCCGCTATCTTGAAAACCCTGTAAAAATTAATGGTGATGAAAACGGACGTGTAAAATCTGTAACAGTTCTTTCTTACGAGCTTGGTGAACCAGATGCCAGTGGAAGAAGAAGCCCAGTAGCAATTCCAGGTAGCGAACACGACATCGACTGTGATGCAGTTATCGTAGCTTTAGGAAACGGTTCAAACCCATTGATGGAAAAAACTACACCAGGTTTAACTGTAGACAAAAAAGGACACATTACAGTTGATGAAACAGGAATGACATCAATTGAAGGTGTTTGGGCTGGTGGAGACATTGTTCTTGGAGCAGCCACAGTTATTCTTGCAATGGGAGAAGGAAGAAAAGCCGCTGCAAGTATCAACAATTATTTAAATAAATAATTAGGTATTTGAAATACTTAGTATAAATAGTGTATAATGTGCCTTAGATTTTCTAAAATCTAGGGCATTTTTTTTGCCTTCCTAAAATGTAAAACAACTTTCCCTTGGAGGAAATAATGAAAATTTGGATTAAATATTTAATTGGTATTGCACTTGGTATAATTGCTGCTTTTGTATTACCAGAAAATCTACTAACAGACACTGGAATTGTAAGTTTCCTTTCTGATATTGCCATTAGAACTGTACGATTTTTGCTTGTTCCACTTGTGTTTTTTAGCTTTACAGTTGCAGTTTTCAAACTTAGAGATACAAAAAAGTTTTTCAAAACTCTTTTGATAACTTTGCTAGTTATTGTTTCATCCACTCTTTTGCTAACAATTCTTGGGTTGGTTGCAATTTTTATCGTAAAACTTCCTCGTATCCCAATTTCAGCTGACAGAGTCATTCAAGGGGAAACATTAAATATTTTTGAAAATATAAAATTACTTTTCCCACATTCTGCCTTTGAGTCACTGTTAAACGGTATGTACTTGTTACCAGCTGTAATTTTTGCAGGTCTTTTAGGAATTGGTTGTGCAGTAGACAAAGTTGATTCAAAACCAACAGTTGCACTTTTTGATTCTCTTACAAAAGTTTGCAACGCTGTTATGAACTTTTTTATTGATATTTTTGCAATTGGACTAATTGCAGTTACTTCCTTGTGGATGTTCCAATTTATGGATGTTTTATCTACAGGAATTTATAACGGTTTAATTATTCTATTGACTGTAATTCTTTTCATTGTTGCTGTAATAATTTATCCATTAATTTTGTATCTTGTTTGCAAAGAAACTCGCCCATATAGAGTTTTATTTGCCTCTTTAGCAACATTTTTCGCTGCATTTTTCTCCGGCGATACAAATCTAACATTGGCTCTTGCTATGCGTCACAACAGAGAAAGTCTTGGAATTAAAAGACGGTCTACATCAACTGTGACACCTTTATTTGCAATTTTTTCTCGTGCAGGGTCAGCTCTTGTGGTTGCAATATCTTTTATCGTAATATTTCGCTCCTACAATGCCTTAAATATTTCTTTTTCAGATGTGGTTTGGGTAGCTGGTTTTGCAGCTATCAGCTCATTTTTCCTTGGTGCACTTCCAACAGGTTCTACATTCTTAGCTTTAACCGTCCTTTGTGCAACTTATGGACGAGGATTTGAAGCCGGTTATCTGTTGTTAAAACCTGTCGCCTTTATTTTGTGCAGTTTTGCAGCCGCTTTAGATTCTCTTACAATGATATTTGGTACATACATAGTTTCGCAAAAAATGAAAACCACAGAGCGTCAAGAAATCAAATACTTTATCTAGAAAATTTAAAGCATCTTACTCTGTTTATAAAAACATCTTTACAAGATTAAGTACAATTTATAGAATATAAGTATAAGACTTTTCAAAAATCCATTAGCAAATTTTGGAGAAAAAGACAAACTCTTCTTCTGAAATAGTGTCGAACTGTTTGTCTAAAAGTTTACGTTGCAAACTTTTCTATAGGAGAAAATTATGGAATTATTAGATAAAATCAAAAAAGCTTTAGACGATATGAGACCACAACTTCAAGCCGACGGTGGAGATTTGGAATTTGTTTCTTTTGAAGATAACAAAGTTTACGTTCGCTTAACTGGGGCATGTGGAAATTGTCCTATGGCAACAATGACTTTAAAACAAGGTGTTGAACGCTATCTTAAGGACAAGGTTTCTGCTGATTTAGAAGTTGTTCAAGCATTCTAATTTTGCATCTTTAATCAATGGAAAACACTTTTTTACCAGTAAATAAATTAGACTTAGAAAAAAGAGGGTGGCAAGATTTGGACTTCGTTTTTGTAAGCGGAGATGCCTATGTTGACCACCCTTCTTTTGCTGTAGCACTTTTGGGACGTTGGCTTACTTTTCACGGATATAAAGTTGGAGTTATTCCACAGCCAGACGTAAAAAACCCAGAATCTTTCAAAGTTTTAGGCCGACCTCGTCTTGGCTTTTTAATAAGTGCTGGAGCTATGGATTCCATGGTTTCCAACTACACAGCCAACAACAAGCCTCGCTCTTCAGACGCCTACGCCCATGGAGGTGTTGCTGGAAATCGTCCAGACAGGGCAATTATCACCTACACAACAAAGGTACGAGAAGCCTACAAAGGCGTTCCCGTTTTAATCGGCGGAATAGAAGCTTCTTTGCGTCGCACTTCTCACTACGATTACTGGTCAAATACTGTTCGCCGATCCATTTTACTCGATAGCAAAGCTGATATACTAATGTATGGCATGGGTGAAAACTCAATCCTAGAATTGGCAGCCAAAATCAAAGAAATTGCAAAATATTCAGAAGATGGTTTTGCGACCTCTAAAGAAGTGGCAAAAATTCGAGGTGTACGAGGAACTTGCTATCGTACCTCAAAAAAAGAAGAAATCCCAAGTGATGCAATCTTTTTGCCAAGCTACCAAGAAGTTTCAGCCAACACAAAAGAAGGAAAAATCGCCTTTGCAAAAAGTTACATAATCCAAGAATCAAACACAGATTCAATTTCTGCAAAACCCTTAGTTGAACAAGCCGAAGAGCGATTTTTAGTCCAAGAGCCACCATCACATCCCCTAACCCAAGAACAATACGACAAAGTAATGGAACTTCCTTACACAAGAAGATGGCACCCAATGTACGACAAACCCGCTTCCAATGGCAAAACTGGAGTTCCAGCCCTTGAAGAAGTGCTTTTTTCTCTAACCAGCTGTCGTGGCTGTTTTGGAGCCTGTTCTTTTTGTGCTATAACCTTTCACCAAGGAAAGCGAATCCAAACTCGAAGCATAGAATCACTTAAAAACGAAGCCGTCGCATTAACAAAGCATCCAGAGTTTAAAGGATACATACACGACGTTGGCGGCCCCACAGCAAACTTTCGCCATGACGCTTGTACAAAACAAAAAGAAAGGGGAGCCTGTCCAAACCGAGAATGTCTTGGAGCTGTGCCTTGCAAAAACGTAAATGTTGACCACACTGAATACGTGGAACTTCTTAGAACTTTGCGAAAAATCCCTGGGGTGAAAAAAGTGTTTATCCGAAGTGGAATCCGCTTTGATTATTTGATGTTAGACAAAGACAAAACATTTTTCAAAGAATTATGCCAACATCACATTTCTGGACAATTAAAAGTCGCTCCAGAACACGTTAGTGACAAAGTTCTAAAACTGGTTAGAAAAAGCTCTCACTCTGTGTACAAGGATTTTGCAGAAGAATACGCTAAAATCAACAAGGAGCTTGGGAAAAAGCAGTTTTTAGTGCCATATTATATTGCTGGACTTCCGGGAGCTGGATTGGAAGAAGCCTTGGAAGTTGCCTTATATCTAAAAAAAACAGGATTTGTGCCAGATCAAGTGCAGGACTTTTACCCAACACCGGGAAATTTGGCAACCTGTATGTATTACACAGGCTTAAATCCCCACGAAAAAGATAAAAACGGCAACACGGAAGAAATCTATGTTCCAAGAGGTGGTCACGAGCGCCGATTACAAAGAGCTTTGCTTCAGTTCAATAAAAAAGAAAACCAACCTTTAGTAAGGGAAGCCTTAGAAAAGATTGGTCGTAAAGATTTAATCGGAATTTTAAGATAGACTTTGAATCTGACTAGAGATTTTTCATAATAGTTAAAAATCGTTCCATTCGATATTCAGAAGTGTCTTTTATATCATAATGTTCATATTGATCTTGCAAATTTTTTAATCGATCCTCTGGACTTGGGTGAGTAACGCTAAATCCTGATTTGCTCTTTTGATTCTGTTTCAAAACATTAAGCATATCATTCATTGCTAGTGGATTATAGCCTGTGGCCGCCATAATTTCCAAAGCAGTTTCGTCAGCTTCATATTCTTGCGATTTAGAATAACCAGAATCCACCATTTCTGCCACAATCTCATCTACAGCATCACCAAAAACATCTGTAAACTCTTGAAATTCTCCCTCCGAAAGAACTGACATTGTTGCAAAAGTAGTTTTTGTAATTGCGTCAGTTATTCTGCTAGTTTTTATAGCCTTCAAACTATGCTCCAACTGAATATGAGCAATTTCGTGAGCAAGAACAGCAGCCAAAGCATCCTCTGATGTAACACAATTCAACAATCCTCTAGAAACTAAAATATGTCCTCCAGAGGTTGCAAAAGCATTTATTTCATCAGTATCTATAATCCCCACAGAATACCCTCGATACAAAGTTGGTCTTTCAGAGTTTAATACCAATGCACCACAAATCTGATTTAAGTATTTTTCCAATTCTGGTTCATTTGCCAATTCATATTTTGACAAAATTTGAGCTGCAACCGCTCGACCAATATAATATTCTTGAGATGGATCGATTTTTTCGATAGCTTTTTCGATGGATTCTGCTGAAGTCATAATTGATTCAGCCATTTCTGTAGACCCCTCAATTCCAGCGATTTCTCCAACAATTCCTCCAACAGCTGCCAAAACTCCCACAGTTTTACAAGAAGAAAGGAGAAAAATCATACAAAATAATCCACAAACTGATGTTAAAATCTTTTTCATTCTTCACCGTCCACTGCTTGATTTTCCAATTTCCCATCAAGCATAAAATCAAGTGAATTTTCAAAAGAAACTGATTTTTCTTCCAATTTGTCTACAGCATCATAATTTGTTGTACCTTGCTTTTTGTATTCGGCTTCGATTTCCGCATTAAACCCCTTTCCAGCAAGAGCAATTTCATCCGCCGAAGCAGTTACTTTGCTTTCAGAGACTAGGATTTTTTTCTTTGTCAAAGATGATTCACTTATCCAACCAAAAACCGAAGAATTACCTGTTAATTGAACCTTTTTCCAACTTCCCTTTGTATCCAAAACAATAACTTCTTCACCATAAAAAACTGAATTTGCACTTTTACTGAAAAATGAAGGTTTTTCTTTCAATATTGCTTCTTCCACAGAAACATACATCTTTGGCTCAGATTTTGCAAAAAGTCCAAAAATACAAAATATCAAAATTAAAATAGCAAAAATCTTTTTCATATAAAGATTATAACACGTAAATTCAAAGAAATGTGTACTTTCTAAATATTAAAATTTACAAATACGAAAATTTTTAGTAAATTAAATGATAGTTGATTTACAACAAAATTTTAAAATGATAATGGAGAAAATATGACTGTAAAATTCTATCGATGTGCAATCTGTGGAAAAATTGTTGCAATGGTGAAAGAGACTTCCATTCCAACAATTTGCTGTGGACAAGAAATGACTCAACTTATTCCAGGTACAACAGACGGAGCTGCCGAAAAACACGTTCCAGTTGTTACACGAAAAGGAAATATTGTTGAAGTGAAAGTTGGCTCTGTTGAACACCCAATGACAAAAGAACATTACATTCAATGGATTTGTCTACAAACAAAACAAGGCAACCAACGAAAAATGCTAACACCGAATGATAAGCCAGAAGCAAAGTTTATGATATTTGATGATGACGAAATCGAAGCCGTGTACGAATATTGTAATTTGCATAGTTTGTGGAAAAGTGAAAGTTAATTTTTAACTATCGCCTAACCATTTAAAACAAAAAAGCTGTTTTCAAAGGACAATTTTGAAAACAGCTTTTTATTTGTTTCTGATTAAAAAAACAGAATTAGTTTTCTGTTTCTTCCAATTTTGACTTTTGAGCTTTTTTTGCTCCAAGTTTAACTGCCATCACAGCAACACAAACAATTACAGATGCAGCGGCTTCTAAAAGTGAGTTTCCAACTAGTACAGCCAAAACCATTGGGAAAGTTACTTCTTCAGCTAGAATTGCTAACATTGATAGAACAAAGAAAGAGTGAAACATTGTTCCCAAAAATGCTGTAATTCCAACACCAACAAGATATGGGAATTTTGCATTTTTTTCAGAAATTTTCAAAAACAAACTGTTTAATAGATAAACTACAACAGGAAGTGTTAATCTTGGCAAAACTGACACCAAAGGATTTACAAAGAATACATCCAATCCTGTTCCCTGAGTTGCAGCCAAAATCAAAGATGACACACCAAAAACACCACCAACAATTAAGCCAGAAGGTAAACCAAATAAAATTGCTGCCAAAATTGCAGGAATGTGACAAATTGTAATTGATGCACCAGAAAACCAAGGAATCATCCCAAGGCGAGTAAATGAAAAAATAACAGTTAAAGCACTAAGTGCTGCTGTTCCAGCTAACATACGATTTCTTTTTTGTTTAGAATAAAAATTAGTATTTTCCATAAGGAGAATATATCATAAATAACAAAAATATAAAAGATGTCAAAGTAAAAAAGTTTTATTTCAAACTAATTTTTTACAAAATTACCTTAAAAATACTATACATTTTCTTAGTAATCGTCAAAAATCACATAAAAAAGGCTGTTTCCCAAAATCAGGAAATAGCCTTTATCAAAAAAATCTAGATTATCAGCAAAAATCAGTTAATATCAATTCCGCCAACAATTGTGATTCTTCCCTCTGTTTTTGGAGAAATTGGTTCTCCAAAACTTTGAGCGTATTCAATTACAACATCACTCATAAGCATTGATGTGTTAAATGTATCTAGAGATTTTGTAAGAGCAACGTATCCGTCTCCACCACCAGCTAGATAATCATTTACAGCAATTTTGTAAGTTGCATTTTCATCAATAGCTTTTCCATTTACCAATACATTTGAAATTACACCGTTCATACCATTTTCATCATAAGTGATTGTGTAACTTACTTCTTTTGAAACTTGAGCAAATCCTCCAGCACCTTGATTGATTGATCCAATGAAATTGAACAATTCAACTACATCAGAACCTTTCAAAGTTACAACATAAACATAATTTTCAAAAGGAAGAACTGTTAAAATGTTTTCACGAGTTACATCACCTTTTGGAAGTGCTGCACGAATATTTCCACCGTTTGTAAATCCAAAATCAACATCTACACCGTGAGCTGCAAGATAAGCAACTTGTGCATCTGCAACGAAGTTTCCAAGTGGAAGTTCAATTTTACGACTTAATTTGTTACCAAATACAAATTCTTCAGTAGTTTTGATAACAACTTCTTTTAGAGCAGCTTCAGCACCTTCTGCAAATGGAGCAATAATTGAAGCAATTTCTGCATCAGCTGGATATTTTGCTGTTGTGATTTCTTCAGCAACCCAATCAAAACCAACTAAAGCACCATCAACAACTGTTAATGTTCCCTTTCCTACAACTTTTCCCCATTCATTTGCAGAAACAATGTATGTTCCATTTACTTCAAGAGGTTTTTCCATTTTTGTGTGAGCGTGACCGTCAACAATGATATCAATTCCATCAACATTTTCTGCAAGTTTTACAGATGTGTTTTGAGTTGATTCTTCTAAAACATCACCTAAGTGACCTAGAACAATGATAATATCACAATTCATTTTTTCTTTTAGAAGTTTTACATATTCAGTTGCAGTTTCAATTTCATCAGCAAAAACCAAATCCTTATCTGGACTTGCAATTGTCAAAGTTCTCAAAGTTGTTAAACCTAGAACACCAACTCTAAATCCAGGATAATCTTTGATAATATAAGGTTCACCAAGAAAATTACCTTTTGAATCTGTGATATTTGCTGCTAGGAAAGGACAATTTGAAATCTCCATTTGCTTTTGAAGTTTTTCTAGAGAACCATCAAATTCGTGGTTTCCAAAAGTGATAGCCTCATAACCCATAGCATTATAAGCTAAAATATCTGGTTCTGCTGCGTACATATTTGAAAGAGCTGAACCTGTGTTAATGTCTCCAGCGTCTAACAAAAGCACATTTTCATTTGCTGCACGAACAGATTTGATAAAAGTAGCTCTTTCTGCAAGACCGTAATTTCCATCTTTAGAAAGAGTAGCACCGTGATGGTCGTTTGTGTGAAGAATAGTTAATTTATATTCAACACCAGCTTCTCTATCAACAGGTTTCATTGTTGATGCACAACCAAAAATCATTAGAACTGCTAACAAAATAGCTGCAATTGTTCCAATTTTTTTCATTTTTTCCTCCAAAAAAAATGTTATTAAAAAGTTAAAGCCTTATTCCGCTTAACCATTTTTCAAATAATTCAACCCAACAAGAACATTCGCTTTGAAAATACTTGCCGTCGGGAAGAGATGTTTCCTTAGTTCCCAAAGCCAAACCGTGTTCACCTTTGGAAAAAATGTGCATTTCAAAGGGAACGGATTTTTCCCGAAGCACCTTTGCAAAAGTAAGAGAATTTTCCATGGGAACTGTAGAATCTTCAAAAGTGTGCCAAATAAAAGTCGGTGGAAAATTTTTGTCCACTTGCGTATCAAGCGAAACAAGATTTTTTAAATCATCTATGCTTATGTCATCACTTTTAGAATCACCAAAATCGAAAGAAGATTTTATGAGAGATTTCACATTAGGTTTTTCCAAAGCATTGCCAATTAGATTTTTTACAGAACCTTCGTGGGCAAATTGTCCACTTAATATTACTGGGTAACACAAACAAAGGGCATTTGGTCTTACATCTTCGGCCTTGTATCCTAAAACTTTTTCAACAATTTTTGATTTATACCAACAGCCCAAAGAAGCCGCTAAATGACCACCAGCCGAAAATCCCATAACAACAACTTGATTTTCATCAATGTTCCAAATATCAGTATTTTCACGAATCAATTTTAGAGCTTCGATTCCATCAAAGAAAGCTGATGGAAAATCCATTGGAGCAAGGCTGTAGTGCAAAACTCCAGCGTGATATCCAGCATTATTCATAGCCAAAGCAATTGGTTCTGCTTCCCTCACAGAATGATGCCCGTATCCACCTCCTGGACAAATCAACACAAAAGGACGTTTCCGGTTTATGTCCACAGATTCGTGATTTTCAAGCACATAAGTTGTTAAAGTTGGCTGAAATCCACCATTTGAGATACCTTTTTTTAGATAATTAACTTTTAGATTAATTTTTTGATAAATCATTTAATGTTTCCGATGCTTCTTTTAGTGCATTTCTGTTTAAGTTTTCAGTATCTCTAAGCATTGCAGCAGGCACTCCGTAAGCCTCTTCCAAAGCTTCTTTTGTTAGAACTTCTTCTGGAGTTCCATAGTCCATTCTTCTATCAGGATAGAAAAGTAGCACGTTGTCAGCATATTTTTTTGACAAATCAAGTTCGTGCATTGCAATAAAAACTGGCACATTGTTTTCTTTGCTGTACTTTTTGATAAAAGCCATGGCACTGTGTTTTTGGCGATCTTCCATGGCAAACATTGGTTCATCCATAAAAATTGATTTTGAACCGTACAAAATAGAAAAAGCCAGTAAAACCCGCTGAATTTCCCCTTTGGAAATGCCAGTTAATTTGTGATTTAGCACATTTTCAAGCTCAAAAACCTTTATCACTTCATTGTAAAAATCAGCAGTTGCCTTTCTTTCTTCAGAATGATATCCGTTTTCGTAAACTTGCTTAAGCAAATCTTCCACAGGATCATCTTGTTCAAATTCCATATTTTGATAAATAAAAGATGCAGCTTCATTTCGCTTTTCTTCTGAAATGTTTGCAATATCCAAATCGAAAAGAGTAACATTTCCCTGTTGTGGTTTTATTCGCCCCGCAGCCAAAAGCATAAAAGTTGATTTTCCGCTTCCGTTTGGTCCTATTAAACTTGTAAAAGAACCAGGAAGTTCTGCTGTAAAAAAGTCAAAAATCGGTTTTGGAATAATTGGATTTCCATTTTCGTCTGTTTCAAATTCCCCGTTGATTGGTGGATATGTATAACTAATATTATTTATTGATAAAAAACTCATATTCTCATTATTGCAAAAAATAGAGGTTTGGTAAACGTATTTTCAGATTGATTGTATATTTTAATGAAGTATTTTCTCAAATCTTGTGTTAAAATAACAAAAGATATCGAAACCAAAAAACAAAATTATGGAAAAATTTATGCAAAATACATCAAAAAAGAAAAAAAAGTTTTTTCATTCACTTATTCTAGTTCTAATTGTTTTTTTTGTTTACTGTTTATTCTATTTTTTTAATGGTTTTTCATTTTTAGAAGCAAAAACCTATGATTCAAGAATGAAATTCGCTGGAAAATTTACAAGCCCCTCAGAAGAAATATGTTTTATCGCCTTAGATCAAGAATCTTTGGATTGGGGAAAAGAAGAAATGGGTTGGTCTTGGCCTTGGCCACGAGCTGCCTACGCCGATATTGTAAATTATTTTACATTATCAAATCCTAAAGCTCTCGCTTTTGATATGTTATTTACAGAACCATCCCTTTATGGAAAAGAAGATGATGAAATTTTTGCTGCCGCTTGTAAAAATAATGGCAAAGTCATTCAATCAGTTTTTGAAGAAAAATCCACGGGAAAACTTCTTTATCCGATTTCAGAAATTAAAGAATCTGCATCTGAACTTGGAATGATTACCAGTTCTATGGATAATGATGATATTATCCGACGAGCAAAACTATTTTTCACAATTGATGGGGAATATTTTAACTCACTGGGACTTTCTCCCCTATTCCTAGACCTTTTCCAAAACCCAGCAAAGCACATTTCCCAAGGCAAAGACTTTTCCAAACTAATAGTTGATACCCTTGGAAAAAGCATCAGTTCCCTCCA
>JAFQDD010000011.1 GCA_017416145.1 Spirochaetaceae bacterium
ACTACTTCCTTATGAATCTTTTTCCTCGAAATGAAGTTCGTCGAGTTTTAAGTTTGTTTGGTGTATTGCGTTGTAAAGGGCTAAAAAGTTTTCTTGACCAACTTCTTCGTCTTTGTCAAAATAGTCTACAAAAACAGAATCTTTGTAATTGCGATTGCTCATAATTTTTTCTCCAAAAGATTTTCTGTAGAGAAAAAATCTGGTTGCAAAATCCTAAGTTTAGACAGTTCATAATTCTGCATTTGAAATTCTCTACATATAATTATTAAAGAAAAAAAATCGATTTTTTGAATAAAATCTGAAAAATTTTGAAAAAAATGAAAAAAAGGTTAGTTTACAAGAGTTTTGCTGTTAAGCAAAAGTCGTTGCAGATAAGACCTGTGAAGCTTTTTTTGGTAGTCTTCAGGTTTTAGCCCCGATGGGAAGGGCAGCGAAGCTGTTCCAAGGCACAAAGTACTTGTGCTTTGTGCCTTGGAATGGAGCAGGGCTCTGCGGAACCCTGGACAGCGGGTTGGGTATCAGCTGCTTTAAATAGATAAAAAATTACATAATATATTTTGGATAAAAGTGAATTTGCACTTGTTTTTATTCTGGATAAAGGATATATTTTTATAGATTGAATTGTATTATTCAGTCATATTTTTGTTAAATTTTCCGTTTTTACGGAGTTTATAGTTTATTTTTATAGGAGTTTTTAATGACACTTAATGACATTAAACACCCAAAAATCAAAGCTTGGGTAGAAGAAGTTGCTAAAATGTGTCAGCCAGATGACATCTACGTTTGTGATGGTTCAACTGCTGAATACGACAGACTAATGAAAAAATGTGTGGATGCAGGTCTTGCAACACCTCTTGCAAAGAAACCAAATAGTTTCTTATTCCGTTCTCTTCCAAGTGACGTAGCTCGTGTTGAAGGTAGAACATTTATTTCTTCTGTAAAACAAGAAGATGCTGGTCCTACAAACAACTGGATTGATCCAAAAGAATTAAAAGCTACAATGACAGGTCTTTATACAGGTTGTATGAAAGGTCGCACAATGTACGTTATTCCTTTCTGTATGGGTCCAGTAGGTTCTCCTATTTCTAAAAACGGTATCGAAATTACAGACTCTGAATACGTTTGCTTGAATATGGATATCATGACTCGTGTTGGAACAAAAGTTCTAGACGTTCTTGGTACAGATGGCGAATTCGTTCCTTGTCTACACTCTGTAGGTAAACCACTTGCAGATGGCGAAACAGATGGTGGAATCTGGCCTTGTGCAGACGTTGAAAAGAAATACATTTCTCACTTCCCAGAAGAAAGACTAATTTGGTCATTCGGTTCTGGTTACGGTGGAAACGCTCTTCTTGGTAAAAAATGTTTTGCTCTTCGTATTGCAACTGTTATTGCTCGTGACGAAGGTTGGCTTGCAGAACACATGCTTATCTTAAAATTAACAAACCCTCAAGGTGAAGTTAAATACGTAACAGGTGCTTTCCCTTCAGCTTGTGGTAAAACAAACTTAGCTATGCTAATTCCTACAATCCCAGGTTGGAAAGTAGAAACAATCGGTGATGATATTGCATGGATGAAATTCGGTAAAGATGGTCGTCTATATGCTATCAACCCAGAAGCAGGTTTCTTCGGTGTTGCTCCAGGAACTTCTGCTGAATCTAACAAAAACGCTCTTGTATCTGCTGAAAAGAACACAATTTTCACAAACTGTGCTCTAACAGAAGATGGCGATGTTTGGTGGGAAGGAATTGGATATCCTGCAACTGGAAAACTTGTTGACTGGAAAGGCAACACACGTGATGCTCTACCAAAAGACAAAGCTCCTAAGGGCGAAGAAATGGCTCACCCTAACGCACGTTTCACAGCTCCTGCTAACCAATGTCCATGTATTGCTCCTGAATGGGAAGATCCAGAAGGTGTTCCTATTTCTGCTATCCTATTTGGTGGACGTCGTCCTTCAACTGTACCTCTTGTACACCAATCAAGAAACTGGAACCACGGTGTATTCCTAGGTTCTATCGTGGGTTCAGAAATCACAGCTGCTTCTACAATTGATGCAAGTCAAGTTGGTAAAATCCGCCGTGACCCATTTGCTAACCTACCATTCTGTGGATACAACATGGGTGACTACTTTGCTCACTGGGTAAAACTAGGTAAAAACGCTGACCAAGACAAACTACCAAAAATCTTCTACGTTAACTGGTTCCGCAAAGACGATGATAACGACAAACTTCCTGGTGGTTTCATGTGGCCAGGTTACGGTGATAACTCACGCGTTCTTGCTTGGATTTTTGACCGCTGTGATGGCAAAGACAATGCTGTTGAAACAGCTATCGGTTTCATGCCAAAAGAAGGTGCTATCAATACTGATGGTCTTGCTGACTACTACAAAGAAACTCTACCAGAAATCTTAAAAGTAGACACAGAAGGCTGGTTAAAAGAATGTAAAGACATTCGTGAAAACCACTATCCAAAATTTGGTTCACACCTACCAAAAGAACTTATGGATTGTTTGAATGATCTTGAAGCTCGTCTTTCAAAATAAGTCTATGTTGAGTTTTAGCTTAGCTGAAACTCAACGAGCAATCGCAAGATTGCGTTGAAGCACGTCTTTCAAAATAAGTTTTTTAGCTTGTAAAAGCTAAATGCAAAATGTAAAAGGCTCCAGTTTGAAAAAGCTGGGGTCTTTTTTTTTGAAAAAAACACTTTATAAAAACTGTAAAACGGTTTACTATGTAAGTAAGAATAAATAAGGAGATAAACAACGATAAAAAATGAAAAAGTTGATTTTATTAGCAATTTCAATTTTGTTTTTATTAGTTTCTTGCAAAAATACTTCAAATCCAGATGTGGAAAAACTAAAATCAAAATATGCAGTTTTATTAAATCAAACACTAGAAAAAAATCTTCAAAAAGAATACGAAAATAATTCAAATCGTGGAGAAGTGATGCTTCAAGGTTTTACTTGGGAAAGTCACAAAGAAAATGGAACTTGGTGGGATACTTTGGCTGCAGCTGGAAGTGAAATTGGAACATATTTTGATTATGTCTGGTTTCCACCCGTATCAGATAGCGAAAGTGCAAATGGTTATATGCCAAGAGAGTTGTACAACCTTAATTCCGCTTATGGAAGCGAAGAATCTTTGAAAAACGCAATAGCTGCCATTTATCCAGCAAAAGCTGTTGCCGATGTGGTGATAAATCATAGGTCAGGCTCAACAAGTTGGGGAGATTTTCAAAATCCGACTTGGGAAACTGTAAAAGGTGAAAATTACAAAGCAATCTCTAGCTCTGATGAAGGTTTTTCCAATGATGAGTTTATGATGATGGTTGCAGAAAATATGAGAGGCAACAAAGATACTGGGGACAATTTTGTTGGATGTAGAGATTTAGATCATACAAATCCAGTTGTTCAACAGGGAATAATTGATTGGATGAAAAAATTAAGAGATTTTGGGTTTGCAGGTTGGCGTTTTGATTATGCAAAGGGATACAGTCCAAGTTTTGTAGGATATTATAATCAAGCAGTGGAAACAGATTTTGCTGTTGGCGAATATTGGGTTGACGATTCTGGAAAAATACAAAAATGGATAAACAAAACGGAAACCTCTTTGGGAGCAGAATATCCCACTGGAAAAAAAACAATGGCTTTTGATTTTCGACTAAAATCAATTTTGAATCACGTTTTTGGAAAAAAAGAAAATCAAGATAATAAAAACTTCCAATTATTAGGATTTAATGATTCGATTATGAAAGTGATGCCAGAATACGCAGTAACTTTTGTAGAAAATCACGATACAGGCTCAACTCAAAGTCATTGGCCCATTGATTCAAGTGATTTGGGAACAGCTTACGCATTTTTGCTGACACATCCTGGGATTCCTTGCGTTTCTTATGAACATTATGGGACTGAAACCGCTGACGGAAAGGGAGACTGGATTGTATCTGGTACGGAAATGACTTTGCATAATCATATCAATTATTTAATTACTTTGCGGAAAATCTGTGGTATCACAAATACAAGTGCTTTGGAAGTGGAAAAGGTTGAGCCTTCTGTGTACAAAGCCACCGTAAAAGGAGAAAATGCGAATATTATTTTAATAATAAATCCAAATCCCAAAACAAACTCTGTTCCAAAAGGATATAAAGCCATTTATTCTGGGGATATATGGACAATTTACACAAATTTATAATTATCTTGTAGATAGTAAGATTTTTCAAAAAAATAAGGATTTATCTTTGATAAATAAAAAAACACGTGATATACTTCTTTTGTGTCGTGCTAAAGTGACAGTTTTTTATCATTTTAGTGTTTTATTTTTATAAAATATGAATCTAATTTGGATTTTACAATTATTGGTTATTATACAAGGAGGTAACCTAATGAAAAAGATTATTTCAATTTTTATGATTCTTTGTTTGTTTACATCAGTTTTTGCCTTTGATAAAACTGTTGTAGAAGATGGACTAACTGAATTTATCGACGGCTTAGCAGATTCTGCACCAGCTGTTTCAACTATGAACAATGTTTGGGCTGATGGCTATGTTGGTCAACTTATCGGGATTCCACCACATTTTGGTGTAGGAGCTTCTGCTGGAGTAGCAAAAATGGATGTTACTGGAGTGAAAAAAGCTGCAAAAGAACTTGGAATTTCAGCTGTTGACAAGCTAAGCGATGATTTTGTTTTGCCAGTGGCTTCTGTTCAGGCTGTAATAGGTGGGTTGTTTTTACCATTTGATATTTCTGGAAGTTATATGACACTAAATGAACCACTTAGTATTGGAGAAGATGCTTTACAGTACAAATTTGATTGTTTTAATGTGAAACTTAGACTTCCAATTTTAAAACAAAATGTAGTATTACCAAATCTTTCAATTGGTGTTGGCTATTCAAAAGTGAGTGGTTATGTTTTAGCAAATTTGGCTGATTCTACAACTTTTCTAAAAACTTCATTTGCAAGTGAAGTTTACTCAGCAGATGTTCAGCTTTCAAAATCTGTCATCTTTTTAACACCTTATGTTGGAGCAAGACTTTTAGCTTCAAAATCTGACAATTCTTGGGAATATGCTTTTGATGTAGCTGGAGTTGTATCTGAAAAAGGAAATGGAACTTACAAAACTGCTGATGACAAGATGGATATTTCTTATCAAGTTTTTGCAGGAACATCATTTAATATTTTAATATTAAAAATAAATGCAAATGCTGCTTATGATATCAAAACAAAAGTTTGGTCAGCAGGACTTGGACTTGCTGTTCAATTATAGTTTTTGAAACTTTCGTATCAAGAAGGCTAGGATTGTGAAAAACACAGTTCTAGCCTTTTTTTCTTTAAAAATAATTTTCAAATGTTTGTTTTCTGTTAGAAATACAAAAATTCTTTTCATTTTTTTCACGATTATCATTCTTCTAGTTATATTTACGCTTATGAAAAAAAGTATGAAAAAAAAAGTTTTTTATTACAAAGATGAATTGAATGATGAATTTTCAGGAATAACTAGAAACACCATCGTTATAGACAAAAATTACAAATACATACGCAAAAATTTCTTGTATAAATTCATAGCTTTTGTGATTTACAGAATAATTGTGATGCCTTTTGCATATTTTTATATGAAAATAAAATTTCATATGAAAGTGGAAAACAAAAAGGTTTTACAAAGTGCAAAAAAAGAAAGCTATTTTATGTACGGAAATCATACCCAACTACCAGGCGACGGTTTTATTCCAAATATTTTAAATTATCCAAAACACAATGCGGTTGTGGTAAATGCGGATAATATTTCTTTACCAGGAACTCAAAATCTTATGATGATGTTAGGAGCGGTTCCTATTCCAAATCATTTTTCTGGTATGCGAAATTTTATGGATTGTATTTCCCAGAATGTAAAAGCAAAAAAAAGCATTGTGATTTACCCAGAAGCTCATATTTGGCCCTATTACACAGGAATTAGAAACTTCAAATCTGATTCCTTTAAGTTTCCAGTTATGTACGACAAAAAAGCTTTTTCTTTTACTGTAACTTATCAAAAACGAAAATTCGGAGAAAAACCAAATATTACAGTTTTTGTTGATGGTCCTTTTGTGGCTCCCAAAGATTTATCCAAAAAAGAAAGAGAAGAATATTTACGAAATTGTGTTTATGACGCCATGGTGGAACGAAGCAAAGAATCTACTTATTGTTTTTATAAATATGTAAAAATTGAAGACGACGAAAAAAATCAGGACGAAAAAATGAAAAAAAACGAAATCAATTTATTGTATTGTGGAAATGAAAAAGTCTTTGACGGACTTTTAATTTCTTTGCTTTCCATGACAAAATATACAAAAGTTCCCATTCACGTTTTTGTAATTACAATGGATTTGCAAGAATTAAAACCAGATTACAAACCATTAAATCAGAATCAAATCGAATATCTTGAAAAAATGATTAGGGAAGCCAATCCCAAAAGTACAGTGAAACTTTTTGATATTTCAAAGATGTTTTTAGAAGAAACAAAAAATAGCCCAAATCTAAAAAATAATTATACGCCCTATACTCTGGCACGACTTTACGCAGATAAAATTCCGAGTATTCCTGAGAAAATTTTGTATCTTGATACAGACACAATTATGCACGGAGATATTTCGCCAGTTTTTGATACGGAACTTGAAAATTATGAATTTGCAGCGGCTAGTGATTTTCTTGGGAAATTTTTTATTCGTTACAATTATCAAAATGCTGGAGTTTTGCTTCTAAATATGAAAAAAATTCGCGAAACAAGACTTTTTGAGCGTTCTCGAAATCTTATCCGAACAAAAAAAATGGCTTTTCCTGACCAAGACGCTTTAAACAAATTGGTGGAAAATAAAAAATTCTTTTCTACAAAATATAATGAGCAACGAAAACTTCACAAAAAAACTGTTGTTCATCATTTTTGTAAAAGTATCAGATGGCTTCCATTTTTTCATACGGTAAATGTAAAACCATGGAATGTGGAAGAAGTCCGAAATGTTTATAAACTTCATTGTTATGATGATGTTTTAAACGAATACAAAGCTAGAATTTCAAGATTTAAAAAAGAGGTAAGTAAAAATGTTTAGTTTTGGCACAGTAAATTTTATTTTTGTGGTGTTTGTGATTCTATATCTTCCTAGAATCTGGTGCTGGTTTGCTCCTTTCAAAAAACAGAAAAGAGTTTTTAACTACAAAAAGAACAAGTTGGCATTGATAATTCCTGCTAGAAATGAAGGAAATGCAGTTTTGCCTTTGTTTGAATCAATTGAAAATCAAACTTACGATAGAAACAATTTTGACGTTTTTGTGGTTGTTAAGGAATATGATGACCCTGTAATTGAATATGCAAAAAGAATTAATGCAAAAGTTTTTGTAGATGTAACTCAAACTTGTAAAGGCGATTGTTTAGATTCTACGATTAAAAAAATGTTAAAAGAATATCCTGAAAAGTATGATGGATATTTGATTGTGGATGCAGATTGTGTATTAGATTCCACTTTTATGGAAGAAATGAACAACGCTATGGCAACTGGGGCAGATGTTATCAACGCAAAAAAATTGGTAAAAAATTATTTACCTGGAAATCAAAATACTTGCAATCTTGTAACTGCTTGTAATGGTTTGATTTGGACCTTTATGGACGAAATGGGAAATAGATGGAAATCTGATCACGGCTTTACAACAATGACAGTAACAACAGGAATTTTGTTTTCTAAAAAACTTGTAGAAAAATGGGGCGGGTGGATTTATCGCTCAACTTTAACAGAAGATATGGAATTGGAAAGAGATTGTGCTTTGCAAGGCTACAAAACATTTTATTATTCCTATGCGAAAATATATATGGAAGAAGCTCCAACTTTGGAAATGACAAATAAGCGTCGTACAAGATGGATGACAGGAGTAACTCATTCTGATTTGTTATACGGACCAAAATTACTAAAGAAAGAAAAAACTTTTCATAATATAGCAAATAATTATTATGTTTTGTGTCTTTGGGTTGTTTATGCCTATGTTGCAGCGTTGATTTTAATTGGTGGAATAAATCTAATTTCTGGATTTATAGCTTTGTTTTCAATCTCTTCAGCTACTCATTATTTTGCAATGACCTTGTATTGCTTTTTTGGGATTTATTTGATTTTCTTTGCTTTGACAGCTATGGCAATTATTGTAAGTTATGACCAAATTACCCTAAATTTCATTGGAAAAATCAAATTATTATTTGTGCATCCATTGTTTTATATGAAATATATTTCTATCGTTGCAAAAGCCTTAGTCAATAAAGAGCCTCAAACTTGGGAAGTTATCGAAAGAGTAAAAGTGCAAAAATAAAATGAATTACTACAAACTAATTGAAACAGAGCCTGAAATTTTGGAAAAAATTAAAGAGGCAGAAAAAAATGGAGAATATTCGATTCATCTTGATCCTATTGATTATAGCCATTGTTTGCCTGTAACAGAAAATTTTCCCTATATTCCAAGTAAAACTTTGAGTTTGGTTTATTGGTGGAGACGTTTTTACTTTTTGAATATGTTTACTTGGTCGATTGCAAAGGTGTGTTTTAGAACCAAAATCAGAGGCAAAAAAAATCTAAAAAAATTGAAAAATGCAGTTATAACTTGTAATCATATCAATAAATATGATGGATTGATTATACATCACGCTATGGGAAGGCGAAAACTCAAGATTATGACAGCGGATTTTAACAATCGAAAGGGTTTTTTGGGAAAAATGATGAGAGCTTCTGGAATATTACCCTTTACAATGAATCGGGAATGTATAAAAAAGTTTAATGATGCTGTTTCTCATTACTTGGAGAAAAATATCAGTATTTTATTTTTTCCAGAAGGTTCGGAATGGTGGTGCTACGAAAAACCTCGTCCCCTAATGGACGGCGCTTTCCATTATGCTGTAGTCAACAACAAACCGATTCTTCCCTGTTTCATCACTTTTACAAAAAACGGCAAAGTTTTTTCCAACGGTATCCAACAAAGACATTTCACTGTCCATATCTTAGACCCAATTTTTCCTGATAAAAAGCTTTCAAAAAGTGAAAATATCAAAAACATGAAGGAAAAGAACTTTGCCGCCTGGTGTAGCTGTTACAAAGCTTGGTACGGAAAAGAGCCTTGGCCAAATAATCAAGTTCCCACAAAAAACTAAAAAAAACACATATTTGATAAAAAGTGTACGTTTAAAATAATTTTGAATGTACACTTTTTTTGTTTCAGTTCTATAATGATAAAAAAATCAGAAAATCGATGTTTTAAAAACAGACTGTAAAGAGATTTTCTCTAAAAAGATTTGGAAACTTTTTTTGTGGAGGAATTTATGATTAACTCTGTGTTTTATAAAGATTTACAACCTGCTCAGCTTTTGGAAAAAATTACAAATTGTCCCATTGCTTACCTTCCCATTGGGACTTTGGAATGGCACGGTCGTCATATGCCTCTTGGTACAGATATGTTGATTCCAGAAACTGTATTTGCAAAAGTAGCAGAAAGTGCTGGAGGCGTAGTTTTACCACCACTGTTTTTGGCTCCTGATATTAAGCAAAAAATCAATGGAAAAAAATTTGCAGGAATGGAAATCTGCGGTTTTGAAAAAAATAAACCAAATCAACTTTTTGGGAATTGTTACCACATTTCTGAAAAATTATTCTACAAAATATTAAATGGAATATTAGAAAATCTAAAAAGAAACGGTTTTAAATATTTAGTTGCTCACGGACACGGTCCATCAATGAATGCTTTTTCAAAATACAAAGGCAAATTCCAAAAAAAATACGGAATAAAATGTTTTACACTTTTTGATTTGGGATTTACAGAAACTGACGGAATCCAAACTGACCACGCTGCTAGTAACGAAACTTCCTTAGTGATGTCTATAAACTCAAAACTAGTTGATATCGAAAACTTAAATCAAGATGAAATTCCTGTTGCAATTTGGGGAAAAGATCCAAGAACCGATGCTTCAATAGAATATGGCGATAAGTTGATTTCCACAAATGTAGAGCAAGTTGTCATCAGCCTAAAAAAAATTACAGAGAATCTGGACAATTCTCAGCTTCCAAAAATTGAGTTTTCAAATATTAAATCTCTAATTGGAAAGTAATTTTATAAGTTAGTTTAATATAACAATTTTTATAAAATCCCTTGAAAGATAAGTAAAAAATAGTTAAATTAAAGTTATGATAAAGAAAGAAATAACAGATTTAGATTTGATTGAAAAACTTAATGGCATAGAAAAGGATGGAATGTCTGTTTTTGTTATGGCAGAGGGGCGCTTACGTGGTGCTTTATTTCACGGAACTCGCTTTGTAAACGATTTACGAGCCCAACACAATTTGGGGATTTTGGAAACAATGGTTTTGGGCCAAGCAGCATTATGCGGTGCTTTACTTATTCCAACAATGAAAGGTCGTGGCAGAATGATTTATCGTTACGACACAAACGGCCCTGCAGTTGGTTTTTCTGTGGAAGCAGATTCTACAGGTTTTGTTCGTGGTTATCTTCTTCAAAATCCAATACCTGTTTATAAACCGCTAGAATCTTGGGATTTAGCTCCATTTTTGGGAGAAGGTACAGTTAGCGTAACCCGAGTCAACGAAGGGGACAAAGCTCCTCACACTGGAACAGTTGATATTGCATATAAAAACATTGCAAAAGATTTAGCTTATTATTTTGAACAATCTGAGCAAACAAAAACCGCCTTTCACACAAGCATTCAAATGGACAAAAGTGGTAGAGTAATTGGTGCTGGTGGACTATTTTTGCAAGTAATGCCAGATTTTGGCGGAAAAACCCAAGATGGTGAATTTGCCAAAATGACAGAAGAAGAATTGATTTTACGTGCAGAAAACGCATTTAAAGCTTGTCCAAGTCTTGGTCAGTGGTTTTCAGAAAAAGGAAACGCAGAAGACATAATTTACGGACTTTTCCGAGAGTTTAAGCCTGTGGTTCCAGTGGTTCGAGACATTGTTTTTGACTGTCCTTGTAACAGAGAAAGCTATGTAAACCGAGTTCGCTCTCTTTCAAAAGACGAACTTGAAGATATTAAGAAAAATGGTCCGGACCCAATCCAAGTGATTTGTCATAATTGTGGAAGCGTTTATTCTATTCCTGTAAGTGAACTTTAATTTTGGTGATGTAAAGTGGGAAAAGTCTCTTTTTGCGTAAACGGAATGTCTTGTGCAGCTTGTTCTGCCAGAGTGGAAAATGCTGTTGGAAAAATTGAAGGTGTTACAAAAGCTCCAGTAAATCTTTTGGCAGGAACAATGTCTGTTGAATATGATGATAAAATCTTTTCATCTGAACATCAGCTTATAGAAAAAGTTTCAGAAAGTGTTTCAAAAGCAGGATACGAAGCTGTTGCAAAAGTGGAAAATACTTCCAAAGAAAAAAGAACTTCTGCAAAAAATTCTTCACAAGGTGATATTCACGCTAATTCCAAAAAAGCCGCTGATGAATTAAAAAATCGCCTTATTATTTCTGTGATTTTTTTGATTCCTTTAATGTTTGTTTCTATGGGAGAAATGATTTTCCACTGGCTAAAAATCCCAGTTCCGGCTTTTTATCAACTAGCTTTTTCTGGTGCAAAAAACAGCATAACCTATGCTTTAACCCAAGTGATTTTCCTTTTGCCAATTTTGTATGCAAACCGAAAGTTTTTTATCTCTGGTTTTAAATCTCTTTTTAATTTGCATCCAGATATGAACTCTCTTGTGGCATTGGGGGCTTTTGCGGCTGTTTTTTACAGCACAGTTGTTTTGTTTAAGCTAAGTGTGGTGTTAGGAAATGTGGCAACTGGAAATGGTAGCCTAGAAACTGTTTTAGCTTTACGCCATGATTTATACTTTGAGTCAGCGGGAACGATTTTAACCTTGGTAACCGTTGGAAAATGGCTAGAAGCAAAAAGCAAAAGCAAAACAGGGGAGCAGGTTCAAAAACTTGTGGATTTGTCTCCCAAAACTGCCAATTTACTACAAGCTGATGGCACAGAAATCCAAATTGATGCCGCCTCTTGTGAAGTTGGGGATATTTTGATTGTTCGTCCAGGCGAGAGCATTCCAGTAGACGGAATTGTTGTGGAAGGCATCAGTTCTGTAAATGAAGCTGCCCTTACTGGGGAAAGTTTACCAGTTTCAAAATCTCAAAATGATGAAGTAAAAGCTGCCACAATAAATATTTCTGGTGTGCTAAAAATAAAAGCCACCACAAAAGGCGACGACACTTCTTTTTCAAGAGTAATTGCTTTGGTAGAAGAAGCTGCCAGTTCAAAAGCTCCAATTGCAAAAATTGCGGATAAAGTTGCTCTAGTTTTTGTACCAGTTGTAATATCAATTGCTATAATCACTTTCGCGGTTTGGATGATTTTAGGTTCACCTTTTGGAGAAGCTTTGTCTTCTGCCATTGCGGTTTTGGTAATTTCTTGTCCTTGCGCTTTGGGACTTGCCACGCCAGTTGCCATAATGGTTGGAACTGGAAAAGCTGCTGAAAGTGGAATTCTTGTAAAATCTGGGGAAGCCCTTGAAACTTTGAGTAAAACCCAAGTGGCAGTTTTTGACAAAACCGGCACAATTACAGAGGGGAAGCCTGTTGTTACAGATGTGATTTTAGAAAATCTTACTTCAAAAGAGGACTTACTAAAAATCACTTTAACTTTGGAAAAATCAAGCTCCCACCCTTTGGCAGAGGCTGTTGTAAATTATTGTAATGAAAATAAAATTCAAGAAAGTCTAAATATCAATAATTTTGAAAATTTACCTGGTCGGGGAATTTCTGGAAAAATTGATGATAAAACTTATTTTGCTGGAAATCTTTCTTTGGTAAAGGAAAATCTTGGAGAAAATGAAAAAATTCAAAAATTGGAAGAAAAACTAAATATTCTTTCAAAAGAAGGAAAAACTCCTCTAATAATTTTTGAAAAGCAATCTGGGGTTTTGGGAATTATTGGGGTAAAGGATGTTATCCGAAAAACCAGCAAAGAAGCTATGGCAGAGCTTAAAAAACTTGATATAGAAACTGTTATGCTAACTGGGGATAATCAAGAAACAGCAAAAGTTATTGCAAAAGAAGCTGGAATGGATAAGGTGATTGCAGGAGTTTTGCCAGAGGGAAAAGAAGAAGTTATACGAAAATTGCAAGGAACTGGTAAAAATGTTTCTATGGTGGGAGACGGAATTAACGACGCTCCACCTTTAACTCGGGCCGATACTGGAGTTGCTATTGGTGCTGGAACTGATGTGGCAATTGAAAGTGCTAGTGTTATCCTTGTGAAAAATGATTTGCTGGATTTTGTAAACGCAATTAAGCTTTCAAAGGCTGTTATCAAAAACATAAAGCAAAATCTCTTTTGGGCTTTTTTCTACAATTCCATTGGAATTCCCCTGGCAGCAGGAGTTTTCGCTTCTTCTTTGGGCTGGAGACTAAACCCAATGTTTGGAGCCGCCGCCATGGGATTAAGCAGTGTTTTTGTTGTAACAAATGCTTTGCGATTAAAGTTTTTTAAGGGAATAAAAAAGCCTGAAACTGATATAAATGAAACCATAGAAAGGAGTAATGAAATGGATTCAAGAAAAGTAGAAATTGTAATTGATGGAATGGCTTGTAGCCACTGTTCTGGTAGAGTGGAACAAGCATTAAACGCTTTGGAAGGTGTTAGTGCAACTGTGGATTTAGCACAAAAAACAGCTTTTGTAACTGTTACAGGTGATGTTTCGAACGACAAACTTTCTGCAACTGTTACAGATTGTGGCTACACTGTTGTGGAAGTAAAATAAAACTTATATTTGCTAAAAAAGAGTGGGTTATTAGATTTTTATAAAAAAAATGTAGCTCACTTTTTTTTATTTTTTTCAAAAAAATAGAAAAAGTCTATTGACATTTTTTTAGTTAAAATATATATTAGTGAACGTAACGAACGGGGGCGTAGCGAAGCTGGTTATCGCGCTGGCCTGTCACGCCGGAGATCGCGGGTTCGAGCCCCGTCGCTCCCGTACAAACCTACCAAGTTTTTGGTAGGTTTTTTTTTGGTCATTTTGACTTTTCTCAATGACCGACGCTAAAATAGTTGGTGGTGAAGCCGAATCAAAGGAGATTTATTTTATGTTAGAACTAAACAGCAAACAAAGAAAGTTTTTAGAAAAAGAAGCACATAATCTTTCTCCAGTGGTAATTATTGGCGGTGCTGGAGTTACTGAGGGCGTAATCAATATGGTAGCTTCTTCTATTGCTTCCCACGAACTCATAAAAGTAAAATTTAACGAATACAAAGACGAAAAATCTGAACTTACAGACGAAATTTTAGAATCAACAGATACAACCTTAGTTAGAATGATTGGAAACGTGATTATTCTTTATAAATCAGCTGAAAACGAAGAAAATCAAAAATATGCTAAACAACTAGCAAAACTAAGTAAATAATCAAATCGAAAAATCCCAAATATCTATTTTCCTCAAAACTAACAGAATTCTAACATTATTTATATTGAGTTTTTACAATTTTGGTTTATTATTTTTCTATAAAAAACTTAATATTTATGAGAAAAAGTGTATGGAAAAAAGTTTTATGGAACAGTTAAAGCATCTAAATGATAGCATTGTGGAAATGGGCAATCTTTGTGAAGAAAGTATTGTAAACGCTACAAAACGACTAATCACAGGGGATGATATCTTTGAAAAACGAGCAATCGCTTTGGAACAAGAAATTGATGCCAGTGAAAGATACATTCAAATGTTGTGTATAAAACTGTTACTTAAAACTCCAATAGAATCAGATTTAAAAATGTTAAATACGGCTATGAATGTGATAGCGGATATGGAAAAAATTGGGGAACAAGGCAAAGATATTGCAGAAATTTGTAGATTCATCCAATCAGATACGGAATATGTGATAATCCTCCATATTGCAAAGATGGCTGATGCAGTTTCTACAATGGTAAAACAAGCTGTTATGTCTTTTGTTATGAAAGACTTGGAGAGAGCAAATATTGTCATTTCCCAAGATATTGAAGTTGATGCGTTATTTTTGGCTGTAAAAACGGATTTGCTAGAGTTGATAGCAAAAGATTTAGAAAAAGAGGCAGAAATCTTAGAATCTCTAATGATTGCAAAATATTTAGAGCGGGTAGGAGATTGTACTGTAAATATTGCAGAATCTGTTATTGAATTGCTAAGATAAAAAATGCCAAATCAAAAATTCTTAACTTAGGAGTTTTGTTATGGAAGAAACAAAGACAATTTTAATAGTAGATGACGAGGAACCCATAAGGCAGTTAATTAAATACAACCTTGAGCGAGATGGATTTAAAACTTTACAAGCTTGTAACGCTATGAAGGCTTTGGAAAAAGCACGTTCAGAAAAAGTCGATTTAATTATTTTGGATTTGATGCTTCCTGATATGAGTGGACTTGATGTTTGTCGCATTTTAAAAAATGATGCAAAGACTGCTAATATTCCAATTGTAATGGTTACAGCGAAAACAGAAGATGCAGATATTGTTTATGGACTAGAAATTGGTGCAGAAGATTATGTTACAAAACCTTTTTCTCCAAGAGTTTTGATTGCGAGAATAAAGTCTGTATTACGTAGGGCAATCCAAACCGCAGAAGATTGTGAAAAAGCTCGAAATGGATTATTGCGAGAAGAAATCTCTGTTCACGATATAAAGATTATGCCAATTATTCATAAAGCATACAAAAACGATAAGCAACTCGTTTTGACAGCCTCAGAATTTGGATTACTTCAGTTTATGGTGGAGCATCCAGGACAAGTTTTTTCTCGTCAAAAGATTATTTCAGTTTTAAAAGGTGATGATTATCCTGTTACGGAAAGAGCAATCGATGTTTTGGTATTGGCTTTGCGTCGAAAATTAGATGAAGCAGAAGGAATCCCAGATTTAATTGAAACTTTGCGTGGGATTGGCTACAGATTAAAAGATGAAGAAACTTCTTTAGATAACGATTAAAAATGAGGGAAAAATGAAAAAAGTTCCTACATGGGTTTTGTTAATTTTAGTAAATGGAATTGTTATGATATCTGGTTTTGCTTTTTTTATAGGCGAAACTGTTTACGAATTAAAAAACACAGCTGTAAATCAAACTTTTGAAAATTTGAGAATTTTTTCAATTTCCATATCTAACATAATAGAAAACTTTGCAGATAATAATAGTCACAAAGCATATGATGTTTGGGTAAAAGATATTGATACATTGATAAAAAACTTTGCTCAACAAAATAAAAAATTTAGAATTTCCTTAATTGCAAGGAATGGAGCAATTATTGCTGAATCAGATGTTGATAGTGATGATATAGCAGAAATTGAGAATCAAAAAGATAAGGAAGAAGTTGAGGAAGCTTTTAAGGGTAAAGATGCCACTGCTATTCGAGAAAGTTCTATTGCTGATATGGTTGTATTCTATTATGCCCATCCAGTTACTTTGAATAATCAACAATATGTTTTACGTCTTTCAGTTCCACAAACTACTAGTATTTATTTTACTACAGATATTAAAAATATGTTGATTTTAACTGGTTGCGTAATTTTATGTTTTGTTTTGCTTTTTACCAGTATCATTTGTTTTAATGTTATTAAGGGGATTAAAGAATTAGAAAAAGCCTCTATTGAATATAAAAATGGAAATTTTGAATATAATCCAGAAACAGAATCAACAAAAGAAATAAGTGATTTATCAAAATCATTTGTAAATATGGCTCAATCAATCAAAGCTGACAAAGAAAAGGTTTTACGCCTAGAGAAAATTCGAAAAGATTTTGTGGCAAATGTGAGCCACGAATTAAAAACGCCTATTACTTCGATAAAAGGTTTTGCTGAAACTTTGTTAGACGGCGCTATTGATGATAAAGAAACAGCTATCAATTTTGTGAATATTATCAACAATGAAAGCGGACGACTTTTCTCCATAATTGAAGATTTGTTGGATTTATCACGATTGGAACAAGAAAACGAAAATATTTCTAGTGTTGAGATGAATCTTGTGCCATTTTTGCAAGGAATTTGTAAAAAATATGATATTAAACTTGTTACTGAATCGGAAGAATTTGTGGCTTGTATAAATCCTAGTTTGTTTGTACAGGCGGTAAATAACTTAATAGAAAATGCTCTAAAATATGGTGGCGAAAAATCTGAAATAGAATGTGTACTTGGAAATGATAAAACAATCGCTATCCAAGATAAAGGACCTGGAATTCCACCAGAAACACGAGACAGAATTTTTGAGCGGTTTTATCGCATAGACAAAGGTCGAAGTCGTGCAACAGGTGGAACTGGGCTTGGTCTTTCTATTGTGCGACATATTGTAAATCTACACGGTTTTTCAATAAAAGAAACAGGTCGCTTAGACGGAAAATCTGGTTGTAGGTTTGTCATTTATTTGGCCAATCCTTCGTAAATTCAAATTTTAGACATTGTTTTCATCCTTTTCCTTTTCTTTTTCACTGTTTTCACTTAAATATTACAAAATTCTACTGTTTTTAAGATTTTAATATCAAAAAAAAATGTAGTATCCAAAATCAAAAAATCTTGATTTATACTATTTTTAGAATACTTTTTGGAGGATTTTTTAGAGATGAAGGAAAACTACAAACCACTTTTTACACCATGGAAAATTGGTAATGTTGAAATTAAAAACAGAATTGTTATGACATCCATGGGTGGAACTTCTATCTTTGGTTGGCTTGAACCAAATCACTTTGATAAAGAAGCTGCTAACTTTCTTTTGGAACGGGCAAAAAATAATGTTGGATTGATTTTGCCAGGAATTGCACCTTTACGCGATACTCTTGGTGGAAAATGGCTTTATCAGGGGAAGGGCAAATTTAAACAACTTAAAAAATTCATGGACGAATACCACAAAACTGGAGCAAAGTTGTTTATCCAATTAACAGCAGGTTTTGGTCGAAGTCTTGCTATGAACGATATTATGGTTAAGGGTGCAAAAAATAAGGCTTTGGGCTTTGTGTTAAAACCAATTTTAAATGTTGACCACTTAAATGCTAGTTGTAGTGCCACTCCAAATCGCTGGGATGAAGAAATTATCTCTAAACCTCTTACAAAAAAAGAAATTAAGCAAATGGTAGACGCTTTTGCAAAAACTGCAAAACTTTGTATGGACGCTGGAGTTGACGGTGTTGAAGTTCACGCTGTTCACGAAGGTTACTTAATCGACCAATTTACAATGAAATATACAAATCATCGTACAGACGAATACGGTGGAAGTTTTGAAAATCGTTATCGCTTCCCTGTGGAAATTGTTCAGGCAATTAAAGCTGCTTGTGGTAAAGATTTCCCAGTTTCTCTTCGATATTCAGTTGTTTCCAAAACTAAGGGATACGGAAAAGGCGCTCTTCCAGGTGAAGACTATGTAGAAGCTGGCCGTGATATGGCAGAAAGCGAAAAGGCTGCAAAATATCTTCAAGACGCTGGTTACGATATGCTTAACTGCGATAACGGAACTTACGATGCTTGGTATTGGGCTCACCCACCAATGTATATGGACCAAAACTGTAACTTGGAAGATGTTAAGCACATCAAAAAATTTGTGGATATTCCAGTTGTTTGTGCAGGTCGCATGACAATGGATGTGGCAAGTGAAGCTGTTTCTAAAGGCGAACTTGACGCAATGGGTGTGGCTCGTTCTTTCCTTGCTGACCCAGAATGGATTACAAAAACTCTAAATGATGATGAAGCTTCTATCCGTCCTTGTATTTGTTGTCACAATGCTTGTTTTAACATGGCTCACTACAAAGGGGTTGCTAATGACCAAAGCCTAACAGACAACATGGGAATGGCTCGTTGTGCAATCAATCCACAAACAATGCAACACAACAAGTTCAAAATCGTAAAAGCTAAAAAAGCAAAAAAAGTTGCTATTGTTGGGGCTGGTATTGGTGGAATGGAAGCAGCTCGTGTTTTAGCTTTACGTGGTCACATTCCTGTGATTTTTGAAAAATCTGACAAACTTGGTGGTGTTTTTAATGCCGCAGCAGCTCCTGAGTTCAAAGAAAAAGACAAAGAACTTTTGGCTTGGTACGCAAAAGAATTAAAAGATTTGAATATTGAAGTTCGCTTTAATTCTGAAATTACTTCAAAAAATCAACTAAAAGATTTTGATGATGTAATTGTTGCCAGTGGTGCAGAAGTAAACCGTCCTCGCATTCCAGGATTGGAAAAATCCATCGAAGCCTGTGATTATTTGTATGGAAAAGAAGTTGGAGACAAAGTTATCATCATAGGTGGTGGACTTTCTGGTTGTGAAATTGCATATGATTTGTTCAAAAAAGGAAAAAATCCAATCATTGTAGAAATGAAAAATGATTTGATTGCGGTAAAAGGAGTTTGTCTTGCAAACTCTTCATTCTTGCGTGATTTCTTTGAACTAAACAAAGTTGAAGTTCATCTTGAAACTGCTTTAGTAAAAGTTACTGATACTGGGGTTGTAGTTCGTGGAAAAGATGGCAAAGAATTTGAAATTGCAGGAGATACAGTTATCACTTCTATGGGATACCATCCAAAACCAGCTTTGGAAGGCGCAAAACTTATTGGGGACTGTAAAAAAGTTGGAAACCTTCGAACAGTTGTTTGGGGTGCATGGAAAGTTGCAATGAAAATCTAGGAAATCAAGAGGGAATAAGCTATGTATCAATACAAAATGAAGCTCACAGATGAGCAAAAAGCAATTTTAGAAGGCAAAGAGGGCGAAGTAAAAGCCAAGGTTATGGAAACTATCGTTCGTTATGGTGATATGTTTGAAGCCACAGAACTTGTAAAAGTAACCCACGGACAAGGCCACTTGGTAACTTCTTTTGGATTAAAACTTTTGAAGCCAGTTTATCGTGTAATGGATGAACTTATTGCAGCAGGATTAAAAGTTGAAGAAGGATTTACAATGGATCCTCGTCCAAATGACTTTGCAAATGTAAAATATAATTTGCTTGATAAAATCTTGTTTTCTACAGTTTTGTACGGAAAGCAAAAATATTACGAAGACCAACTTACAAAACTTGGGCTTGTTCGTCAGGACGGTTTCAGTTGTGCTTGTTATTTTGATGAAATGGGCAATATTCCAAAAAAAGGCGATATTCTTTCTTGGGCTGAATCCAGTGCTGTAAACTACGCAAACTCAGTTTTAGGTGCTCGTTGTAATCGTAACTCTGGAATGATTGATATTTTCGGTTCGATTTTGGGCTATGTTCCAAAATTCGGACTTTTAACAGACGAAGGCCGAAAAGCAAAATGGAAAGTTACCATCAACACAACCAAAAAGCCACTGCCACAAATTTTAGGTTCTGCAATCGGTATCAAAGTTATGGAAGATGTTCCTTATATCGTGGGCTTGGACAAATGGCTTGGAACTGAACTAACTGACGATGTAAAATCTTATCTAAAGGATTTTGGGGCTGCAACTGCTTCAAATGGTGCTGTTGGTTTGTATCACGCAGAAAACCTAACTCCAGAAGCTGTAGAACTTGGAACTTCTTTGCTTGAAGAAAACTACCAAGAATACGTAATTGATGATGCAGAACTTGAACGCATCTATAAGTCATATCCTGTAATGTGGAAGCATCCAGAAAAAGAAGGAACTTTGGCATTTATCGGATGTCCTCACCTTTCTAAAGCACAGCTTAATGAATGGGCAGATAAGATTCTTGAAGGTCTCGCAAAATCTGGCAAAAAGAAAGTTACTTGTCAAACTGTGGTTTGTACAGCTCCACCTGTTTTAGAAGAATTTGTTAAAACTGAAAAATACAAAAAACTAATTGCAACTGGAGTTGAAGTAACATACATTTGTCCGTTGATGTATACATCAAATCCTTTAACAAAGAGTCGTTGTATTATGACTTGTTCAAACAAACTTCGCACTTATTCTGTGGCTCGTTATTACAAAGATGATGAATTGCTCAATATCATTGTGGGCTTGGATAAATAAGGATTTAAGGTAGGTAAGTTATGAAAGAATTTAAAGGACGCGTAATTAACGGTGGATATTATAAGGGTGAAGCAGTTGTTTCAAGACAAGGTGTAAACACTTTGGCAACTTTCCAAAAATCAGCTTTGGCAAACGCAAAACAAGTAATAGTTGCAGACCAAAACAACCCAGATATTTTTGAAAAAAACATTACTGGAAAGGCTCTTTGTTTACCACAAACTATTGGTTCCACAACTGGTGGAATGATTATTCAAGTTATTTGTTCCATGGGAATAAATCCTTCTTGTTTGTTGTTTTCTGAACACATTGACTCACTTGCAGGAGCTGGTGTTATTTTGTCAGTTGTTTGGGAAAACTCAAATCTTATTGCCATTGACCAACTTGGAAAAGAGTTTTTGGAAACTGTAAAAACTGGGGACACCATCGAAGTTACAGAAGATGGCGTTGTAAGGATTTTGTAGTTTCGACTCCGCTCAACTACCGAGTTTCGACTAGGTTAAACTAACAGTTTCCACAATATGTGGTCACTTAGGAAAGTGACTACTGATGGAAAAGGCTAAACCGCACTTTGGGAGTTTTTCTCGAAGTGTGGTTTTTGTTTTTTGGATATACAAAGTTATTCTAAAATATCGCAGTTTTAGCTAGTAAAAACTCTAAAATATCGCAGTTTTATTTGACAAAAACTCTAAAATATCGCACTATATAATTATGACAAGAGAATCCATAGAAACTGCATTACGTGAACAAAAAGACGAATTTGAAGAAAAAAAACAACAAGATTTTTGCTCACGTTCAGAGGAAGAATTAGTAAACCTAAATAGCAATCTTGCTCAAGTTGTAATTGGAATTAGAAGAAGTGGCAAATCAACTTTATGCATGAATGTGATAAAAAAATCAAAAATAAACTTTGCCTACGTAAACTTTGATGATGAACGATTCAGTTCTATCAACTCAGATGATTTAAATGCAATTCTTGAAAGTCTATATAAAATTTATGGTGATTTTAATCATCTTTTTTTAGATGAGATTCAAAATATTGATTCTTGGTACCTTTTTGTAAATAGACTTTTGCGCTCAGGGATGCATTTACTTATTACTGGCTCAAATGCAAAACTTCTAAGTGGCGAATTGGCAACTCATCTTACCGGTCGTTACATGCAAACTGAATTATTTCCCTTTTCTTTTACAGAATACTGTGGATACAAAAAACTAGATACCAATCACAGCACAACAAAAGAGAAAGGTCTTCTACAAGCTGCTTTTTCAGAATATTTAAAAGAAGGTGGGTTTCCAGAATTATTAGAAGAAACTCGTAAGCAATCTTATATAAACACTCTTGTAAATAATATCCTCATAAATGACATAGAAAAAAGATATTCCATAAAATATAAAGCTGCATTTGAACAGCTTGCAAATCATCTATTAAACAACGCACCTTCTTCAATCAATTATAAAGATTTGCAACAAACCTTTGGATTAAAATCCGATCATACAGCAGAAAATTATGTAAGTTATTGTAAAAATGCATATTTAGTATGTGGTCTACATAAATATTCAGCAAAAAGCAAAATTCGAATTCGTGATGAAAAGGCGTACGCGGTTGATGTAGCTCTTATGAATAACAGACAAAATTCTTTTTCAGGGGAAAATCTTGGTTGGCGACTTGAAACAATAGTTTTTATTGAATTACTTCGTCGCTATAGAAATCAAGGATTTGATATCTATTATTATAATGAAACAGCAGGGGAATGTGATTTTGTAATTTGCCAAGGAAAAACTGTTTACCAACTAATTCAAGTGAGTTTTGATATTTCTTCTCCGAAAACTTTTAAGCGAGAAATAAATGGACTTTTACTTGCTTCTGAAAAAACAGGGTGTAATAATCTTTTGTTAATTACAGATCATGACGAAATGCAAATTACAAAAGATAATAAAAATATTTCGGTTACAAGTGCCTACAGCTGGTTGGTTGAAAAGTAAGAAAATATAAAATATTGAAGAAATAATATGAAATTGAATGAAATAGATGTGCCTTGACCGTACGCCAAAACCATAACTAATTGATTATAGCATAAATACAGTGATGTTTGTGAAAATCTTTTATCCATTTATTTTCTGATATATTCTTTCAGATTCTTCCAAATTTCTTTCCTTTGATAAATCATAGAAAATAGGATTTTTAACAAGAAGACACAAACTTACAAATTCTTTTTCAGTGAGATTTTTATAGTTTTTTTTGAAATAATACTGGCTTCCATTTTCAAGTCCATATTGATTATTACCAAAATAGGCTTGTGAAAATATATAGTTATAGCATAGTTTATAATCAATATTTTTTGTTATGTAGCGTTTGGTAGAAAATTCTATGATTTGTTTGTCTATACTTTTTATCTTATTTGAAAAATCTAATTCACTGATATAAATCTGTGCAGTTAAATATGCCACTTGATTTCTATTTGAAAAAGTATCAAAAAACAAAAAAATATAATTATTAAACTTGGGATTTTGTTGATTATTTAAAATATAACTTGCAATTTCAATTTGTCTGTCAGTTAAAAAAACTGTTGTTTTATTTAGTAATTCTTTTTCATCAACTTTTACTTCTTTTGATTTTATGAAAATATTTAGAAAAATGTGGAACGTTAGAAATAAACAAAAAATTATTATTGAAAAAAGGGAAATAAATTTAGTAAGTTTTTTCATTTTCTATATTTCCAATTTTTTAGTTTTACATACGTGAATAATTATAGTGTTAAACATATCATATGTAAATGTACAGTCTAAAGTGTTTATTCTTTTAAGGCTGTGTTTTTTTGTGGCAAAAACTTTTTTTATCATTAATAAAAAATTAAACTTTAAAAATACTAAAGTTTTTGAATATAATTTAAAAAAGTTATTGAAAAATCTATAAAAACTTATATTATATTTTTTATGAAAAAGACCTATATTACACGAATGCCAGACAAAGCTGGAGCATTTTTAAAAGCTAGTAAAATAATTTCAAAACTTGGTGGAAATATTGTTAGGGTAAATTATAACAAAGCTCTTGATTTACATACTTTGTTTGTGGAAGTTTCTGCTTCTACTGCTGCCCACAAAAAAATCCAAAAAGAACTGGAAAAGTGTAATTATCTTTTTGACGAAACAGAAAATCAAAAAATTATTATGATTGTTCTCAAATTGGAAGATAATCCTGGAACTGTTACTCCAATTTTGGAGATTTTGAAAAAGTACAAAGTAAACATTTCTTATATCAGCTCCCAAGAAAATGGAACTGAATATCAATATTTTAAAATGGGATTGTTGATTGAAAACACAAAGGAAATCAAAAATCTTATTGAAGAAATTTCAAAATCCTGCGAAATCTCCATTCTTGATTACGAAGTTACAGATAGATTGCTTGATGGAACAGTTTTTTACGTTTCTTTTGCCAACGAAATGCGAAAAATCCTAAACTTAAATCAAAATCAAACCAACGAAGTTTTGGTTACTGCCAACACTTTAATGCAACTTTTAGACGAGCAAAAAAAATCTCCACAAAAAACCTTTGACTACATTCGCCGTTTTGCAAAATTTGTGGTGGATAAAAAAGGCGAAAATTTTAAATGCAACATTTCCTCTTACGATTTTGATTTGCCATCAGCCGAAAATCCTCCAAAAATGTATGTTTTAGAACCTCCTTGTGGAAGCAATACTTACGTTTTTCAATTTGATGATGAACTGCTTTTTGTGGATTCAGGCTTTTCTTGCTATAAATCAGAAATGGAGAAGATTTTAGGAGAGATTTTCCCAAAATATCAAACTATGAAAAAAACAGGTTTTATAACCCACGCCGATGTTGACCACGTTGGACTTCTAAACACCTTCCATAAAAATTATATGACCAAAAACTGCTATGAAAATTTTGCCTTAGAAAAACAGGGAAAAAAGAATTTTCGTGAACAAATTGGAAATCATCAGCCATATTGTGCATTAAGCAAAGTCATTGCCAATTATGAGATTCCGGACTTGGAAAAATGCTTTCCTGTTGAAAATGGCGAAACTGAAAATAGCACAATTTTTGCAAAACTTAATAAAAAACTTTTTGATTTTAGGGGAACTGTTTTTCTTGGAAATTATGATTTTCAGTTTTTTGAAGGGAAGGGCGGCCACGTAAAAGGGGAATGTCTTATTGTTTGTGAAGTCTTGAAAATCGTTTTTACAGGGGATATTTATGTGAATATAAAAGGATTTAGCCCAGAGCAAAAAGAGTTTAATATTTTAGCACCATTTTTAATGACTGGAGTTGATGTTGATTCAAAAATTGCAAAAGAAGCTCGGGAAAATGTGCTAGAAGTTTTTAATGATTACACAATTTGCCCCGGCCACGGAAGCTTGGTAGAAAAAAATTAATAGTGATATTTACAAGAAGCTATAAGAAGAGAATCATCTGTGATTTTGTAAACCAATCTATGCTCTTCATTTATTCTGCGAGACCAATAGCCTGAAAGCTCATGTTTTAAAGGTTCTGGTTTACCAATTCCAGAAAAGGGAGAGCGTATTATGTCTTTTATAAGTTCATTTATCTTTTTATAAAGTTTTTTATCTTCTAAAGCCCATAATTGATAATCAGCGAAAGATTCTTCTGAAAAGATAATTTTCAAAGGATTTCCTCCAAGCTCTTTGTATGAGTTTTTTCATTTTGCTCTAAAGAAGAAATTGAGGCTAAAAGATGTGATTTGTTTGCTGGATTTTTCAATAAATAATCTGTATCTGTTTGAGAATCTTGAATTATAATTTCAATTTCTTTTCCTGCAAATAATTTTTTTATTGTGGCAAGAAAATTATTATCTAATTCATCAGTTTTTAGTGTAAAAGAGCTAACCATATAAATCCTCCACTTACATTGATAATATACTATACTAATATCGGAAAAACAAGGTAATAAAAAAAATTAAAAAATGAAACTTTAATAATACTAAAGTACTTGCATAAATACTTAAGTTATGTTAATATTAAATTATGAACGACGCAATAAAAGCCGTGGCAGACCGGCTAAAAGGTTTGCGAGAAATTATGGATGTTTCTGTAGAAGATGCTGCAAAAGTTTGCGGAATCACTCCAGAACAGTATGAAGCCTACGAAACTGGCACTATGGATATTCCAGTTGGTGTTCTTCACTCAATGGCTCGTGAGTACGATTTTGAACTTACAACATTGATTTCTGGCAATGAACCTCACATGAAATCCTACTTTTTAACAAAAAAAGGCAAAGGACTTTCTGTGGACAGAAGAAGTGATTACAAGTATCAATCTTTGGCATTTGGTTTTTCAAACAGAAAAGCAGATCCATTTATTGTAAGTATCACTCCTGAAGAAACAAAGGAAATTCACTTTAATTCCCATCCAGGACACGAATTTAACTACATGATTGAAGGCTCTATGAAAATTGTAGTTGATGGGAAGGAGATGATTCTCGAAGAAGGTGATTCTCTTTATTTTGACGCAACAAAACAACACGGAATGCAGGCCTTAAACAATAAACCTGCAAAATTCCTTGCAATAATTATTTAGCTGAATATTAAAGTGTGGTAAAGTATTTTGATATCATGCTTTACCACATCAAACTTTGGTATTCAGCGCCTTTGACCTTTTCTTAAATTTAGTTTAAGTTGCTTGAGGGTTTCAAGTAAAAACATTACAAGGAATTATTTTACAATATGGAAGAATTATTTTTACCTAGAACAGATTTTGAAAATTACCAAGATTTTTTTGAAAATTATAAAATCAATGTACCAGATAACTTCAACTTTTCTTATGATGTTATGGATGCTCTTGCTGAAAAAACACCAGATGCTAGAGCTATCTTATGGACAAATGATGAAGGTTTACAAAAAGAATTTACTTTTAAAGACATAAAAGAAAGAACTGATAAAACAGCAAGTTTTTTCCAAGCTTGTGGAATTAACAAAGGCGATTTTGTAATGTTGATTTTGCAACGTCGCTACGAATTTTGGCTTTCTATTTTGGCTTTGCACAAACTTGGAGCCGCTGTTATTCCAGCAACTCACATGCTAACAAAAGAAGACATTGTTTACAGAAATAACGCTGCAAATATCAAAGCAATTGTTGCTGTAAATGATGGTGATATTCTTTCCCACGTTGATTCTTCTTTACCAGAAAGCCCAAGTCTAAAAATCAGGATTGCTGCCAATCCTCACGGACTTGATGTGCCAAACGGTGAATCTTTTACTTCTCCAGACGGAACTGTTCACGAAGGAAAACCTTTACCAGAAGGTTGGCTTGATTTTACAACTGGGGAGAAAAATGCAGCTGCTTTTGTTCCAGCTCCACGGAAAGAAATCAACAAAAACGACGATATTATGCTAGCTTACTTTACTTCTGGCACAACAAGCCATCCAAAGCTAGTAGCACATAATTTTACATATCCACTTGGACACATTGTAACAGCTAAATATTGGCAACAAGTAAAAAAAGGCGGCTTACACTTAACTGTAGCAGATACAGGTTGGGGAAAGGCTGTTTGGGGCAAACTTTACGGTCAATTGATTTGTGAATGTGGCGTTTTCGTATACGATTATCACGCACGATTTAAGCCAACAGACTTACTCGCACAAGTTGAAAAACACAAAATCACAAGTTTCTGTGCTCCACCAACTATTTATCGCTTTTTGATTCAAGAAGACTTATCATTCTATGACTTATCTTCTTTGGAACATTGTTCTACAGCTGGTGAGCCACTTTCTGACGAAGTTTTCAACAAATGGAAGTCTATTACTGGTCTTGAATTGCGAGAAGGTTTTGGTCAAACTGAAACTGCCTTATCAATTTTTAACTTTGGTAACGAAAAAGTTAAACCAGGTTCCATCGGAAAACCAGCTCCATATTACAACGTAGTTCTTTTAGACGAAAATAATGAAGAATGTGAAGACGGTGAAGTTGGTGAAATCGCTTTCCCATTGAAAAATGGTTCTTTCCCTGGTCTTTTTATGGAATATTTTGGAGACCAAGAAAAAACAAAAGAAGTAATTCGTGACGGCTACTATTTCACAGGAGATACAGCTTGGCGTGACGAAGACGGATTTTTGTGGTTTATGGGAAGAAGTGATGACGTTATCAAATGTTCTGGATATCGCATTGGTACATTTGAAGTAGAAAGCGTTTTAATGCAACACCCAGCTGTTGTTGAATGTGCAGTAACCGCCGCCCCAGACCCAGTTCGTGGCCAAGTTGTAAAGGCTACAATTATTCTTGCAAAAGATTATAAGCCAGGCAACGCAGAACTTGTAAAAGACATTCAAAAGTTTGTAAAAGAAACCACAGCACCTTACAAATATCCACGTATTGTGGAATTTGTAGAAGAATTACCAAAAACCATAAGTGGTAAAATCAAACGAAAGGATATTCGCAACAAATAAATTTTTTTCAGTTAATATTTAAACTGTAATAAAGAAGCAATTTCAAAAACGAAGTTGCTTCTTTTTTTTACTTTTCTTAAAATGTCAAACATAAAGCCATTCATAGTGTTTTCTCTTTTTTTTATTTGTGATATAGTTAGTTTAATCTAACAAAAGAGGTGTTTTTTTTGAGCAGTTGTGATTATTGTCATGATGAAATAAATTATCACGAAATTATTGATTGTATAACTTTTGCTTTGGATACAAGAGATCCTTATACTGGTGGTCATTCTCAGCGGGTTAGCGATATGGCTTTGGAAGTTTCCAAAATTCTTGGTTTAGATGAACACTTGTGTGAAAAAATCCACATTGCGGCTCACCTTCACGATATTGGAAAAATTGGTGTTCCTGATGCGGTTTTGAAAAAACAAGGAAAACTTGATGATGAAGAATGGGAATATATGAAAAAGCATCCAGAGTACGGAGCAAATATTTTGCAAAAATCTCATCGATTAAGTGAACTTTCTGAAATTGTTTTAATGCATCACGAACGTTATGATGGAAAAGGATATCCTCTTGGAAAATCTGGGGAAGACATTCCTTTAGGTGCAAGAATTATTGCAATTTGTGATTCTATTGATGCGATGACTTCAAATCGGTGTTACAGAAAATCTTTGGGGTTTGATGTTTGCTATGAGGAAATCGAAAAAAATCTTGGAAAAATGTATGATCCTAAAATCGGAAAAATTGTTTTAGAAAATTGGGATAAAATAATTGCAGTTTTGAAATAGTTTTTATATCATCTTAATATTAACCAATTTAGTGAGGAAAAAATGACTATAAAAGACCAAGCAATCCAATGGATAAAAGAATATTTTGAAAAAAACGGAAACTCTGAAACTAAGGCAATTATCGGGATTTCTGGGGGCAAAGACTCTTCTGTGGTGGCTGCCCTTTGCTGTGCCGCCCTTGGAAAAGAAAGAGTTATTGGCGTAATGATGCCAAACGGCGTACAATCTGATATTGCAGATTCTATTAAACTCTGCAATTTTCTTGGAATCAAAAATTACACTGTAAATATTGGTTCAGCCTACGAAGCTCTTTCTAACGAAATAAAATCTGTTACAAACACAGAAAACACAACTCCACAATTTAATACAAACACTCCATCTCGCCTACGCATGACAACTTTGTACGGAATTGCTGCCCTTGAAGGAAACGCTCGGATTTCTTGCAACGGAAACTATAGCGAACGTCTTTCAGGATATTTTACAATTTGGGGAGACGGGGCTGGAGATTTTGCTCCTCTTGCGAATCTTTTTGTGGACGAAGTTGTGCAGCTTGGTCTTGATTTAGGCTTACCTCGGGAATTGTGCGTAAAACCACCAGCAGACGGAATGTCTGGCAAAACAGATGAGGACAATCTTGGCTTTACTTACGAGGAACTAAAAAAAGTTGCCACAGGAAAAGAAGCCGAAGTTGATGTTGAAACTGCAAAAAAAATAAAAGCAAAACTTTCTGCCCTAGATTTTAAACGAAAACTGTTGAATCTTCCTTGTTTTGAGCTCCAGCGATAAAAAAAATTCGATAACGTAATAAGTCAAAGAGATGTCAGTTTTTTCTAAAAATTATTATGTATAATAAAAATCACATGAGAGCGAGTTAAGGTTCTTGTGATTTCTTGGAGGAAACAATGAAAAAGCTATTATCAATCTTATTATGCCTAGGTCTATGTCTAACATTCGCTGTTGCAGAAGACTATTTCAGCGTAAATGACTTAGAACCAGCTTCAGTAAAATCAGTTTACAAAATTGACGATGTATTCTCAATTTATGCAAATGATTCAAAGGCTGTTACTATTGAAGCATTAACTGGAGATGCACCAGAACGCACTGCAGAAGACGGAGAAGTTTTCAATGCTCGTATCAAATTAAATGGTAGTGGAAAAGTTGACTATCGTTCAATCCACTTTACTTCAAAAGGTGCTGCAACATTAAAAGTATATACAAACAGTTCAAGTAAAGATGCTGCACGTACTCTTGTAGTTGTAGATGTTGCATCAGGTTCTACAATCGCAGAATTAGTTGCTCCACCAGATGGTTCAGTTGCTGGTTATGCAGAATGTAAACTTCCTGCAAAAGGTGAATACGCAATTTATTCAGCAGGTTCTGGTATCAATATTTACCAAATTATCGTTGAATAAATTACTTTTCATAAGTGTTTAATCCTTTTGGCGTTGCTTTGTTAAAGTAACGCCTTTTTTGTGAAAAATACTTAATCGGAAATTGATATTTCTAATTTGAGTTTTTTGGGAGTACTGATAACAACTTCTCCGAAAATAGCGTCGAAGTTGTTATCCCCAAAGTTTGCGTTGCAAACTTTCTTACAGATTGCTGTTTTTCACTTTGTTGCAAAACAGCGTAAAAAAGTCAAACCAGAAATTGATATTTCTAATTTGACTTTTTTTGGGAGAAAAAATGAGAAAATCTATTAAATTTTTGGTTGCTGTTGCAATTCTAGGGCTTGTTGCAAGTTTTGGTTTTGCTCAAACAGCTCGTCCGGCTTGGGATCAAGTTCAAGGTCCGGATATTGTATCTATTGCTCCAGATGCAAAAGATAGAGCAACATTGATTGTGTCTTTTGATTTGGTTACTGCAACAGAAGGTGCAGATAAAGCAGTTGTTGAAATGCTAGATTCAACTGGAAAAGTTATCCAGTCAAAGAATGTTGGTAAGTCAAAAAAAGTAACAAAAACTGCAAAATTTACACCAGAAACATCAGGTACATATACTTTTAGAGTTCGTGCTTTGCGAAATAAAGTAACAGAAGAAAAAGTTTCTGCACCTGTTGAATACAAATTCCTATTTCCACTAAGTTTGCCAGATGTTTCTATTCGCAATACAGACTATGGAATTTTTGATGTGAAATGGAATCCTGTAAATGAAGCTGAAAAATATTTAGTAAAAGTTACAGAAAAAGATTCTGGAAAAGAAGTTTTTTCATCAGAAACAAAGCAACTTCTTTGCACAGTAAAAGATTTAACTCCAAACACAACTTATGTTGTAGTGGTTTCTGCAGTTCGTGGGGATGAAGTAGTTGATTCAAAACCAATTAACAAAACTGCAAGTACAGAAGCTGATAGAATCTGGAATTTTACTTGGTTTGGTCAATCTACAAACGGTAATCGCAACACAATGGAAATGATTGATGCTGACAAGATGGAATTCAAACTTAATTCTTGTACTTTCAACGAAAAATCACTTGATATCATTGACAAAGGTGGTAAATTTACAACTTTCCACGATGGTATTTCATTCTATTACACAGTAATTGATCCAAATACTGAAAACTTTGAATTAACAGCAACTTTCACAGTTGATTACATCAATACTCCAGCTGATGGTCAAGAAGGTTTTGGTCTTCTTGCTCTAGATAGTCTTGGAGAATATGGCGTATCTTCTGTAAATCACTACACAAACAGTGCAAGTATTCTTGCTATGAAATTTGAAGAACACATTGACGGTGTTAAGAAAACTTCAAAAAATACTTTGGGTTGTAGATTCGTAAGTGGAATTACTCCAGAAGTTTTGGCTGGTGGTGAAACTGTAATTGCTGAACAAGGTAAAAACATTTCTCACGCTTATAGCTATGATTCTTCAGATATCATTAGAAATGGTGATAAATTTACTATTACTCTAAAGAAAACAAATACTGGATATCACGCAATTTATATGCGTCCATACGCTACAGAAGAAACAATCACAGAATACATTATGTATGATTCTTCAAAACTACAACAACTTGATAAAGATCATGTGTATGTTGGTTTTGCTGTAGCTCGTGGTTGTAACGCAACTGTAACAGATGTTTCTTTTACAGTAACAGATCCAAAAAATGATCCTCCAGCAATGGAAGAACCACCAGAATTGATTCCATTAACAGCAAAGGTTGATTCTCCATCTACTTATTATACAAAAAAATATCCATTTGTATTTAATGCAAACTCAGATGGTAGAATTACTGTAACAAATTCAGATGGAAAGAAAGTTATCAATAACAAAAAAGTTACTGCAAATGTTGATTTCAAACAAAATATCAACATTACAAAAGGTATCAACGACTTAATCGTAACTTTCACACCTAATGAAGATTTTGTTCCTGGTGAAAAACAAGCATTGGCTTACTACGATGATGAAATCAAACGCTATGTTCAAGGTTCAAAACCAGTAACAATTTATCATATGATTGCTTACAATTCTTATGATGGTGATGAACTTTATGCTAGTCCAAATGGTGATGCTTTCGGTAAGGGAACAAAGGAATCTCCTCTAGACTTGGCTTCTGCTTTGGCTTATGTAAAACCAGGTCAAACAGTTGTTCTAGAAGAAGGTACATATTATCAACCAAAAGCTCTTATCATCGAAAGAGGAAATGACGGAACAAAACGTAAACCAAAAACATTGAAATCTGCTCCAGGTGCTAGAGCTGTTCTAAACTTCCAAAATGCTGGAGGTGGTATGCAACTTTGGGGAAATTACTGGATTGTAGAAAATATTGATGTTTGTAAAACAGATGGAAACGTAAAAGGATTCCAAGTTGCAGGAGATTACAACATTATTCGTGGTGTAAACACATATTTGTGTGGTGATACTGGTCTACAAATTAGTGGAACAAGTACTGAACCTTACGAAAAATGGCCAAGCTACAACTTAATTGAAAACTGTACATCTTACGGAAACTGTGACCCAGCTGAAAACAATGCAGACGGTTTCGCAGCAAAATTAACTTGTGGTGATGGAAACGTATTTAGAGGTTGTATCGCTTACAGCAATATTGATGATGGTTGGGACTTGTTTGCAAAAGCTGAATCTGGACCAATTGGTGTTGTAGTAATCGAAAACAGTATTGCTTATAAGAATGGTTCATTGTTAGACGGTTCTGGAAATGGGGATGGAAACGGATTCAAACTAGGTGGTGACGGTATCGGTATTCCTCACGTACTAAGAAACAGTATCGCATTTAACAACGGAACTTCTGGTGTTACAAGTAACTCAAATCCAAATGTTGTTCTTGAAAATGTAACTGTTTACGGAAATGTTCTTCGTAACATTTCTCTATACGGCAAAGGTAATGGAGAAAGATATTTCAAAGCAACAGGCGTACTTTCATTGAATGGTGGAGATGTTGATGATATCAAAGAAATGCCATCTCTAGAAAGCGACAATAACTATTTCTGGAAGGGAACATCAGCAGAAAATCTATCTGGTGTAAAATTCTCTAAAGACATCTTTGTGTCAACAGACTTGTCAATTATTCCAGACAGAAAAGAATCTGATAATTCAATCGATATGAAAGGATTGTTAGAACTTACAGAAGCTGCTCCAGCAGATGCAGGTGCTAGATTCTAAGATAAATAAGTAAGTATTCTTACGAAAATAAAGCCAATCTTGGGAAGAAGTTCTCAAGATTGGCTTTTTTTATGCAATATCTTCTACGATTTTTTCTGGAGGATTATCCAATAATTCTGGATTTTTTAGATTTCTACGTAATTCGTGGAATGCAATAGAATAATAATGACCGTCGCAAATACGTTCATCTGTAGAAATATTCAAATCTAAATATCTTACCCGTTTCACGCTACCATCTTTTTCAACTTCATTTTCTTTTCGCACTGCACTAAAAGCAATAAAAACTGGTACATTTCCAAAATTGTATAAGTGATGGAAAATTGGTGGAATTCCAAGACTTGCCATAGAAGTAATAACTAGAGAACCGTGAAATGGACTTAAATCTGTTAAAAATTTTGGAAGCCACCCGTTGTAATCTAGAAATTTCACAAAATCAATAGCGAATTTTAGGAAAAAACGTGGGATTTTCCCAAGTAATGATGCAGCATTGTCAAAATTGCTTGGTTCATCGGAAGATTCTTTGAAGGATTGGATTTTTTCGGTAAATTGGTAGTAAACGTCGTTGACTGTAGCCTTTGGTGAAAAAACGAATTTTATCATAGTTTCTGGAGCGTCAATGGATAACTCCTTTTTTACAGCCATAATTACTTCGATATTGTGACGAGCATAGATTCTTAAACCGCTTAAAAATCGATTTAGAGCTGGTTTTTGGGAGAGCATACGAATATAGGCCGCCACTAAAATGTGCATTGCTCCAAAACCAGGCATACCTTCGGCTCTTTTCTTTTTGATGAAAGCCTCGATATTATCCATTGGAATAGCGTCTTGGATGTAATTCATAGCTCCAACTCTAGAAGGCATAATAAAGGGGGCGACTGTTGTAAGTGGATCAAGGGTACGAAGTCGACGACCGTCTTTTCTATCTCCAAAACGTCTTTTATATTTTTTTTGGGTTTTTGAAACATCCAAAATTTCTTGTTCTGCTTTAAGTGTTAAATCATTCATAAAAACCTACTTAAAATTATGATGTTTTAATTTTATATTTAGAATTCCTTTTTAGCAAATCCAAAATTGTTTTGTTTTATTAGTTGAATTTTTTACTATAAAATGATAAAAAATAAGTAATTGATTCACTAATGGAGACATCTAATGCCATATTCAGAGCCAACCAATTTAGCAATTATTGCTTGTCCGGGTGGAGAGGTTTTTGCAAACGAAGTTATTGCTCACCTTCGACACATGTACAAACATCGTTTTAATCTAAAACGAGATGTTATTTCTAAGCGTTATGAAGTTGAAAAAGAAGCTTTAATCAAAGACATCAACTATTACAACGATTTACAAACTTCTGACCTTTGTGTAAAAGGTTCTGTTGCAAATTATCGTCCACCAGAATTCAAAGTAAACTGCGAATTCACATATTTTATGAATGGCGAGTTTAAAACAGAAATCAAAGATTGTATTCGTGGAAAAGACGTTTTTATTTTCCAAGATGTTGAAAATCACCAAGTTATTTCCCTAAATGGCGGAAAAAACAAACTTGCACTTTCTGTAAACGATCACCTAATGTCTTTAATTGTTACAATTGATGCAGCTCGTCAAGCTGGTGCAAAGAATATTTCTTTGGTTCTTCCTGTTTATCCATATAGCCGTCAACACAAGAAAAAGGGTAGAGAAGGATTAACAGCAAGTTTGCTAGGTCATATCTACGAAAATATGGGTGTTTCTAGAATCATTACTCTTGATATTCACTCTCGTGAAATTGAAAATGCTTTTAGTAAAGCTCACATTGATAATCTACACGCTAGTTATCAAATTATTAGAGAACTTGCAAAACTTGTTGATTTAACAGATACAAACGACGATTTTGTAGTTGTTTCTCCTGATACTGGGGCTGTAGACAGAAATAAATTCTATGCTACAGGTCTTAAAAAACCTCTTGCTCTTATCTACAAAGAAAGAGATTATTCTGTTGTAACACAAAACGCACAGCAAACAAATATTAAATCTGTAAAACTTTTAGGAGATGTTCATGGAAAAGTTGCTTTCCTTGCAGACGATATGCTTGGAACTGGTGGAACATTGCTAAAAGCTATGGAATTCCTAAAAGAACAAGGGGCAACAAAAGTTATTGCTGCAATCAGTTTGCCTTTCTTCACAGGAAATGCTATCGAACAGTTTAATGAAGCTTACAAAAAAGGTTTGTTCTACAGAATTATTGGAACAAATGCTGTTTATCACGAAGAACTTCTTAAATGTGAATGGTACATCAATACAAATGTTACAGGTTTATTTGCTAATGTTATTGCTCGTATTCACCACAATCAATCTTTAAGTGATTTATTGGATAATCGTAACATTATTGAAAAACTTGTAAAACACGAATAATTTTATGACTGATGCGGTTTTATGTGTTGATATTGGAACATCTTCTCTAAAAGCCGCATACATTTCTTTTAAAGGCGAAGTTATCGCTTTTGCTAGAATCAGTATAGAAAAAGCCAACGAAAGTAATCGTTGGCTTTTTGCGTTAAAACAGGGAATTTCTGAATTAAACGCTACAATTTGCGGAAATATCCATAAAGAAAAATCCCAAAATCAAAATTTTTTACCAAAAATCAAGGCAATTAGTATTTCTGGAAATGGTCCAAGTCTTGCAAACTCTAAAGGATCTTTTCTTTGGAATGAGAGCCTTGAAAACCTTGATTTATGTAAGTTACCAAAAGAGACTGCTGGTTCAATTTTTGCCCCAAGGATTTTTTATGTTAGGGAAAAGTTGAATACATTGCTAACTAGCTCTGAGGGATTGTTCTCTGTGCCAGAGTTTCTTGTGTATCAACTTACAGACAGAGCCTATACGCTTTTACCCAACGAGAGGTTCAAAAAGGCATACTGGAGCGAAGAATTATTAAAATCTATGAATATTCCCTTTGATGTGTTTCCGCCCTTTCTAGAGCTAGGAAATGCCTCTGGCACCTTAACTGAAAAGGGTAAAAAATCCTTGGGGGTTACTGGGGAACAGGTGGAAGGGTGTGTGCCAGTTTTTTGCGGGGGACCAGATTTTGCTATCGCTTTGATTGGAACAAATACTCTTTCGGAGGGGAAAATCTGCGATAGGGCTGGAACAAGTGAAGGCTTAAATCTTTGCACAAATAAGCCTTTAATTTCTCCAGAAGTTAGAACATTACCATCTCCAATAAATCCGCTATGGAATGCCAGTGTAATTATTCCAGACACAGGAAGCCGGTTTGCAACTTGGAAACAATCTAGCATTTACAAAGATGTTTCTTACGAAGAATGTGTTAATGATTTGCTTCAAAACAAAAAATCTTTCGGTTACGAATTGATGATAAATATTGCCCTAGAAGTAAAAAATGCGTATAAAATCTTAAAGTCTGAAAGTGAAAAAAATAATATAAAACTTAATGAAAAAATTTGTTGCACAGGAGGTCAGGCAAAAAATCAATCTTGGTTAAAGTTAAAATCTGAGATTGTGGAAGTGCCTTTTTATGTGCAAAAATGTGCAGATTCTGAGCTAGTTGGAAATGCTGCTGTGGCTTTGTTTGGACTTGGTTTATATCCCTCTATTGCAAAAGCCGCCGAAGATTTGACCAAAAGTTAAATATCAACTTTGAAAAACGCAAAAAATCGAGGAAAATATGAAAACTTATAATATTCCAAAAAATGTAAAAGGAATAATTTTTGATATAGATGGTACTTTGTACACAAATGTAAAATATGTTTTTGAGCAAGTTGATGTTCAAGTGCGATATTATGCTAGATTAAAAAACATTTCTGTGGAAGAAGCCCGAAACAAGGTGGCAGCTTACAAAAAACAATGGGCTGAAAATCACAATGGAGAAAAAATCAGTCTTGCAAAAACTATGTCTGCTTTTGGGATTCCTGTTGCAGAAAGCATTCAGTGGCGAAAAATGCTTATTAAACCAGAAAATTTTTTATCTTACGATGAAAAACTTGTAAAAACTCTTTCTGATTTACAATCTAAGTACAAAATCATTTGCGTAACCAACAATCCTGTTTCAACTGCCAGAAAAACCCTACAAGCTCTTGGAGTTTCTGAGTTTTTTCCAGAGATTATTGGACTTGATTCTACGGGGCTTTCTAAACCTCATTATTTGCCTTTTTCTATGGCTTTGGAAAAACTTGGGCTAGAAGCAAAAGATTGTGTTGCTGTGGGGGATCGCTTTAATATTGATGTGGAACTTCCTTTGAAAATGGGAATGGGCGGTGTTTTGGTTGAAGGGGTAGAAGACGTGTACAATTTAAATTCAGAATTAAGAATGTAGAATTAAAAAGTTTCCCTCCTAATTCATAATTCTTAATTCATAATTCTTAATTATTTAATGTCTTCGTTTTTCGTCGGCAGATTTACATTCAATACACATTAAAGCATAAGGAATTGCTTCTAGACGAGCTTCTGGGATTTTGTGACCACATTTTATACAAAGACCATATTTCCCCTGTTCAATTCGTGCAAGGGCATTGTCTATCAATTTTACGCGGTTTAAGTCTTGAGTACCCATAGTTTCTAGAAGTTTTCTATCAATATCGTCAGCAGCTACGTCAATAACGTCTTTTGATTCCATTCCTTCTACTATTTGTTTAAAATCCGCATTAGTTGCAACCAATTGGTCTAAAATTTGTTTTTTTAACTCTAACAAAGATTCTTTCATTTTGTCTGTAAAACTTTGTTCCATTTTTTTACTCCTATTTGTCAAGTGTTGACAAGTAATCTAAATACTCATAGAATTATAAGTATGAATTTGAAAAAAAGCAAATTCTTTTTAAAGATTTTTTGGAGGAAATGTGGCTAAAGAAGAAGCAATCGAAGTTGAAGGAATTGTTAAGGAAGCTTTACCAAACACAATGTTTAGAGTTGAGTTACAGAATAAACACGTTATTCTAGCTCATTTATCAGGGAAAATGAGAAAACACTACATCAGAATTGTTCCAGGTGATAGTGTAAAAGTTGCTCTTTCTCCTTACGATTTAAATCGTGGTCGTATTATTTTCAGAGAAAGATAATCGGTTTTGCGGAATTTTAAAATATTTTTTACAAAATATAGGTGAAAGGAGACAGGTTTTCTAAGTCATAATTCGCCTATGTTTAAGGTTTTCTTGTACGACCTGAAGTTCGGAGCTAAAAATAGGCTCCGATTTTTTTTTGCCCAAAATTATTTGTCTTTTGATGGATGGATAATGTATGCGATAGATTTAATTGCTCCAGTTACACCTTTTACAATAGCACTTATGCTGATAATCGGTCCAATTGGGAATAGCCACCAAGTTCCTCGAAGCAAAAAGATTCCCAAGATTGTGGATAAAGCGTTTACAATTAGATTTGAAAAAGCTTCTTTTCGTGTAGGTGGTTTTTGCGATTTTTTGTAATAGTGACCATTTGAAGCATCTGAATTTGTATAATAATATGTGTAATTTTCACTAGAATTGTTGTAAGCATTTGTTTGACTTGAAAACCATTCCCAAAATGGGTCTGCTGTTTGAGAATAATATTGTTGATTGGAAGTAGCATAATCATCGGTAGAACCATAAGTGTCGTACTGGCGACGTTTGTCTTCATCCCCAAGAATTGCGTAGGCTGCATTTATTTCTTTGAATTTTTCCTCTGCAACCTTATCATTTGGGTTTTTGTCTGGGTGATATTTAATTGCTAACTTTCTAAAAGCCTTTTTTATCTCGTCAGAAGAGGCATCTTTTGAAACCTCTAGTACATCATACAAATTCTTCATTATATCAAAAATAACTAAAAAATATAAATTTTACAAGTATTTTATATAGTTTGGTTTTTGATTATTACCCAAGTTGCTCCTCTGCCACCTTCTGTTTTGTCAGGATGTCCAGATTCTCCAAGTCGATAGTGTCTTTCTATGTAATCGTGAACAAGCTTTGCTAAAACAGGCTCAGAAGATGAATGATTGCCTTTTCCGTGAATAATAAGGATTTTTGTGAGTTTTCGGCGGCAACATTCTTCGATAAACATATCTAATCGAGCTGTGGCTTCTTCTTTTGTTAAGCCGTGTAAATCAATGGAAGCTTCTGGAGCCATTGTCCGAAGATAACTTCTGTCCAATTGATTCATTTTTTGCTGGATTTTCTCTTCTTCTGCATCCTTGTCCACAACTCCATAGCGACGAAGCCACAAAGTCATAGGATCAATCTTTTCTTTTGATGTATCTTTTTTTTTGGTTTGTTTTTTTTCAGCAAGGGCTGCTTCTTTTGCTTCTTGAGTTTTCTTTACTGGTTCAGTTTTTTTGTATCGCCATTCTTGGCCTGTAGATTTTTTTTGATTTTTGGACTCTTTTTCCATTTTTTCAAAAGCATCTAAAATGTCAGCGAAAGATTGTTTTGGTTTATTGGATGTTTCATTATTTTTTGCCATTTTTAATTTCCTGCTTTTTCAAGTTTTTCAAGTTCGCCTTGATTTATCAAAATACATTGATTTTGCAAAATCCAGCCTTTTCGATTATCTTCGGATTCTATGGAATACCAATGGGAAATTGATTCTAAAATCCGAATTTTATCTCCAGTAGAAAGTTGCATAACTGTATTTGAATTTTCTTCTGGAACGGTTTTTACGCTACAAGCAAGAGAAATTGCCTCTTTTTTGTTTGTCACAACTGAAAAATAAATTGTAGAAACTAAAAAAATCGCAAATAGGCACAAAAATGTAATCATAGCAGACTTTTTTTTGAGAATCGCAAAAATAATAAAGAGTACAAAACTAAGTAAAAGCAAAATCGAAGAAATAATTGTTGCAATTATAAAAATGTTTTTTTGTTTTACTTGATTTTTGAGATTTTCCAGTAGAACTTGGGATTCGTCAATGGGTGTTAAAACAGGATTTTCAGAGATTTCTTCGTAAGCTTCTGGAAAATTTGTAGAGAAAACGCTTTGAAATTGGGAATCTTCAGAATTTTCGGAGGTTGTTGCACTTTCTCTTTTGCTTTTTAGGGAAATTTCTCCTAAGGGAATAGAAACTGTATTTCCAGCGTAATTTCTAAAAACTCCGTAAATTGGTGGAAGTTTAAAATTACCTTCTTCTAGTGGAATAATTGTGAATTCTGCTAGAGGATATGTTTCTGTGGAAAATGTTCCAATGTGATATGGTAGTGGATTTATATCTTTGTTTTTGGTTAAAATCATTTTTGTGTCTAATTCAAAGTTGATATTTGTCAATTCATTAAAAAATTTTCCGTAGATTGTAAAAGTTGTAGGTTTTCCCACTTCTAGATTTTTTTGTAAATCTGAGGATAAGACAGGTTGCATCAAAATTGGGTTGTCGTAAACTGTAATCGGCAAAAACTTTATTGAGTAGCTCCACCAGTCGATTCGTGTGGCTAGGGAAGGGATTTTGTAAGTTCCTGCTTTGGAAAATCTAAAATTTAATTTTATAAGTGTTCCTCGAACTCCGTCTTTAACGTATTCTTCTTTGGAGGATGATTCAATTGTTACGCCTTCTGGGGTGGATTGTACAGTTGTATCAACTCGAGATGGCAAAACTCCAGGAATTTCTAGTGTAAATTGGCAAGTCTCTCCAGAAAAACAGTATTCTTTTTCTGGCTTAATTCTTAGGCTGCTCCAAGATACGGCGAAAATCGAGTTTATTGAAATTGCAAAAAATATTAGTAATCCAAAATATTGCTTTGTTCGTTTTTTGTTTGTGTGTTTTTCCATCGGTTTTGCTCACTTTCTCTAATTATAGAAAATAAAGTATCTTCTACAGAAGAATGATATTCGGATTCAGAAACTGGAGTTAGATTTTGAGTTCCAGCTTTTGCAGTTGCCGTATTTTCCATAAGAGATAATTCTAAGTTTATTTTTGCGTCTATATTTGTGTTGTCGATTAGCAATGCTTGGCGGAAAGCTTCGGTTGCTTTTTCGTATTCACCGTGTTTGTGGGCGATTATTCCCATATTGTAGTAGGTGGCAAATCGTATAGAATCTGGAGCGTCTAAATCTATTGCTTCAAGTTTTTCCAAGGCGGCAGTTTCTTCATCCTGCATAATATAACAAGAAGCTAAACCAAATAATCCATATTGTAAAATTTCTGAGTCTTGATTTTTTTCAGCTTCTTCTATTACTTTTAGAAATCCTACTGTGGAATCTTGATAGTCTTTTTGGTGCCATTTTAATGTACTGTAAAGAATTGTTTTGGTTGATGATAAATCAAGGGAACAACCTGACATTGAAACAATCAAGCCAAAAAGAGCAAGAGAATTAATTATTGGTTTTGGAAGGCGAATATTTAATTCTGCAAATAAAATTCCTAAAATTACAAAAACAAAGGCCAGAATAATAAAAAGTCTGTACCGTGGAATTGGTTGCATTTCGTAAGTTATTCCAAGGTTATTTTGTTGAGTTGGATTTACAATATCCAAAACTTTTGCGAGGCTTCCATTTTCTGTGGCACTTATGTATTTTATTGTATTGTAAGTATTTTTATTGTTTGTTTCTGAAATATTATCAATTAGTGATTTTATTTCTCGAGATTTTAGTGTGGTATAAACTTTTGATGTACCATCTCCAGCCACAACTTCAGCTCCTTGTTCAGAGCCAAATCCTAAAATTATCACTTTGATGCCGTAAGTTGTGGCATTGTAAATTGCTTGTTCAAGTTTTCCCATTGTTTCATCGCCGTCAGTAAACAAAATGATTGTGGATTGGCGTGATGATTGAGTTGGAAAAGATTGAATTGCAGCATCTATTCCTTTTTCTAAGTTTGTTCCAGGATTGCTAACTAGGTTTGGAGACAAATTGTCTAAAAGATTTTCCACAGCATACAAATCCTCTGTGAGGGGAACAGCAACAAAGCCATCACCCTTTGCAAGAATAACGGAAACTCCTGTTCCTGCAAGTTTGTTTGTGAGGGCTTTTGCGTATAAACTTGCGGCTTCCAATCGTTCTGTATCTTGATTTATTCCAGCGTCCTTTGCTTTCATACTGTAGGAAATGTCAAAAACATAGGAAACTGCTGTTCCGCTGGTTTGTACTGGAACTGGTTGGATTCCCCAAAATGGGTCTGCCAAAGCGAAAATGATACAAGCAAAAGCCAGTGAGTAGCAAATCATTCTTGCTAATAATCTTCTGACTATGTGGACTTTTGAAATATTATTAAAACTTGTAATGGCAATTTTAAACTTAATATATTGAAAAACTGCCAAAATAATTGCAGGAATAAGAGCTAAAAGACCGTATAATGCCTTTGGATTTTCAAGATGAAATGTCATAAAACTTCCTTCATATAAACTCTTCGTAAAAACCAAGCTAAAATTATTGTTATAATTCCAAATAACAATACTTCTTTGTGATAACTTCGGGTTACATTTTTTAGTTGATATGTTTGAATTACAGATTCTTTTTTTGTAATGGATTCCAAGGTTTGGGAAAGTAATGCCAAAGTATCAACAGAATAAAATGCCCCTTGGGTTTCAGAAGATATTTCTTTCATCTGGGATGTGTCAAAGCCTGAATCTAAATAAGCAGAATATTTTTTTCCTGTATTTGGGTCTGTGTATTCAACTGGAACAGAACCCCTTGTACCAATGGCAAGTGTATAAATTGCTATATTATTTTCCTTTGCAATTTTTGCCGCTGTTAGTGGATGGATTGACCCTGCGTTATTTTCTCCGTCAGACAAAAGCAAAATACACTTTTTGGGAGCCTTTGAGGTGATTAAGTGATAAACCGCTGATGTTATTCCTGTTCCAATAGCTGTGCCTTCTCCAAATTTCCCAAGTTGTAAAGCATTTACTTGTTGCAAAAACATTTCGTGATCCATAGTTGGTGGCACTAAAAGGGCAGTTTCAGAGGCCATAGCCACAAGACCATAAGCTGCCCCGGAGTTTGATTCTGTAATAACTTTTACGGCTTGTTTTGCAGCTTCCAAACGATTTGAAGTACCTATATCTAAAGCAGCCATTGATGGACTTGTATCAATTACAAAGATGATTTCTGTACCCCGTGATGTGTACACTTTTTCTTGATGGGAAATCACTGGATTTGCAAGAGCCACACAAATTAGCACAAATCCTATGGCAAAAAATACTTTTGCAAGATAAGATACAAAACTTAATACAGGATGTTTCCACTCAAAACTCTTGCCTTTCCAGTCAGACATAACCAACGGAAATGATATTGTAGAAAGAATACCTAATTTTTTTAGGATAAGATATAGAGGAATTAGTAAAAGCCAAAAAAATGCTTGAGGATTTTCAAAAACTAACATATTACCTCTTAAAAAATTAAGATTTATTGCAGCTTCTTTGGTCTGCTAAAACTGTAAAAGCTTCGATTAGATTTTCCGAAAGGGTACTTCGTTCTACAAAGGAGAAAATTGCTTCTTCTTCTGTAGAGCCAGAAAATCTAATGTAATCACAGCGTTCAAGGATTGAAGAGATGTTATAAATTTTTTCTTCGATGGATTCTGGAAGTGTATCTTGAAAAATCTTGTTAATTTCAAAGAATATTTTTGAGGACACAACAGAATTAAAATTTTCCTTGAATCGTGTTGATAAAAATTGTCGAGTAATAATCGATAATTCTTTTGCAAAATCAGAATCACTATATTTTGCCGATTTTTTATTTAATCTTTTTATTTGTTTTATAGTTTTCTTTAAATTTTTCTTGGAAATACGTTTTTGAACTAAATCATTCCAAAGGGAAATAACTTTTTTTGTGTGAATTAGTAAGTAAATTAGTAAAGCCAAAAAAATTATAAAAAGAAGAATAATCAAATAAACTAACCAAGTTGTACCTGGAATTAACAAAGGTGAAGCAACTGGGCGAATCTCTTTTTTTTGAGTTTTTTCGACGATGGATTGCACTGTAATTGATGGAATGTCGATAGCAAAACTTGTGGTTAAAGTTTTTGAATAATCTGATAAATCAATTTTTGGTAAATCCAAAGCCCCAACTTTCCAAGGAATACAACTTGCTTGAAGAACATAACTTCCATTTGCTCCTGTTAAAATCATAGACAAGATTTCATAATCTTTGCTTTCTGGAAGTTCTATATCAACTGTTAAATCATCAGTTAGATTTATATTTGTTGTAAAACTATAACGAATCTCTATAACATCACCAATGTAAACATCCTTTGGTAATACAGTTAAGGTTTCATTCATTAGAGTTTGTGCAAAAAAATTGGATAAACTAAAAAAAAGAAAAGAAATGCAAAATATTAACTTTTTCATGTTCTATTCCTTAGTGAAAAAAAGCGAGTCAATACAGCGGCAGAATCATCTGATGTAGAAATTATTTGAGGAATAACTCCTCGTTTTATACAAATTGACTTCCATTTTTCAATTCTATCTTCGTAACTTTTTCTCCAAGCTCTTTTGAAGACTGGATGTGATGTTGGAAGTAATTTTGTTTTGTTGGTTTCTACATCCACAAAGGGAATGCAGCCTACTTCTGGTAATTCTATGTCGGTTCTGTCTGTGCAGCAAAGAGCCACTACATCGTGTTTTTGGGCAAGTCGAGCTAAATCAGCTTCGTATTTTGTTGTTCTAAAATCAGATATTACAAAAACTAAGGCTCTTTTTTTGAGGATTTTTTGAGCTGCTTTTAACGCACCTTGCAAACTAGAACCTTTGTTTGTTTTTTCTGGCAAAGAATCTAACTTTGTGTAAATCAACATAGAGTGATTTTTACCACTTTTTGGTGCACAAGAAAATCCAGTTTTGCTGTCAAAAAAAACAGCTCCAGTTGGACTATTGTTTTGTTCTGCTGCCAATGTAAGCAAAGCCGCCGCTTCGGAAGCAACTTCTAACTTCGTTCTACCTCGAGAACCTGTCATCATAGAAAGAGATCGATCTAAAATTATAAAAAGTACAAGCTCTTTTTCTTCATCAAAGGTTTTTACAAAGGGTTTTCCCATACGAGCCGTTACGTTCCAGTCAAGATTTCTAATATCATCTCCTTGGAGATATTCACGAACGCCGCTAAATTCAATGCCCTGTCCGTGATAAATAGACCGAAAACTACCGGCTTTCATACCGTCAGCAATTCCCTTTGCAAGTAACTTTAGTTTTGAAGAACGAGCCTTTAAACTATCGTGGTTTTCTAAAATGTGCATTATGGAACCGGCATTAAAGAAAGGATTTTATCGATTAAATCATCTGAAGTAATTCCGTCAGCAGCAGCTTCATAAGAAAGCACTAAGCGGTGACGCAAAACTTTATTTGCAACAGCTTTTACATCTTCTGGAATTACGAAACTTCGACCTTCGAACATCGCATTTACCTTTGCACATTGACACAAAGCGATACTTGCTCTTGGAGAAGCACCAAAAGAGATGTAACGCAAAATATCATCACGGTCTTTAGTAACCGCTTTGTTTGCCGCTTTTTTTCCAGTTTCAGGTCGTGTAACATTCACAATAGAAACAATGTATTCGATGATGGCATCATCACAAACTACAGAATCTAAAAGTTCTTGACATTTTTTAATATCACTTTCAGATAAAACTTTTTCTACATTGATATCTACTGCCTTTCCCTTGTTTTTTACAATTTCAACTTCATTTTTTGCATTTGGATAATGAACCATAACCTTCATCAAAAAGCGGTCTAACTCTGCTTCTGGAAGATTGTAAGTTCCTTCTTGTTCGATTGGATTTTGGGTTGCCAGTACGAAAAATGGTTTTGGAAGTTCGTAAGTTGTTTCTCCAATAGTAACTTGATTTTCAGCCATAGCTTCTAGCAAAGCTGATTGAACTTTTGCAGGAGCTCTGTTAATTTCATCTGCCAACACAAGATTTGTAAAAATTGGACCTTTTCTAACTTTGAAATTTCCAGTGGATTGCTCATAAATCAAAGTTCCAGTTAAGTCGGCTGGAAGTAAGTCTGGAGTAAACTGAATACGCTTAAAATCAAGTCCAGAAATATCTGAAACTGTTTTACAAGCCAAAGTTTTTGCAAGACCTGGTACACCTTCTAAAAGAATATGCCCTCCTGCTACCATTGCTGTAAGAATACCTTCAACAACTTCTTCTTGACCTACAACTCTTTTTGCAATTTCTGTTTTACAATTTGATATTAAATCTTTACACCAATTAAAATCGGTTTCTTTATTTTTTGCCAAAATTTTCTCCTAAATATGCATAAAACCGTATAGATTTGCAATATTTTACAGTATTTTTGTATTTTTATACATTGTATGATTGACACAGCAACCTTATTTTTTATAGTATAGCATATCATGTTAAACACTTTAGCTCAAGAATTAAATGAAATTTTAAAAGACACTTGTTATGCAGATTTGTTCTCTGATATGGGAACACGTATGTTTTTTCCAAAGGGAATTATTGCTCAAAGTCAAGAAGCAAAAAAACTTGGAAAAAGAGCAAATGCTACTATTGGAACAACAATTAATGATGGACATCCAGTAATTTTACCACAAGTAAAAGAACAGCTTCCAGGATTAACTCCAGAAGAAAGTGTTTCTTATGCTCCAACTGCTGGAAATATTGAATTGCGAAAAATCTGGAAACAGAAAATGATAGAAAAAAATCCTTCTCTAAAGGACAAGATTTTTTCTATGCCTGTTGTAGTTCCTGGTTTAACAGCTGGAATTTCATATCTAAGCGATTTATTCTTGTCTGAAGGAGACACTCTTTTAGCTGGAAATCCATCTTGGGATAACTACGCTTTAGTTGTGGAAACAAGACGAAACGCAAACTTAAAACAATTTCCAATGTTTGTGGGAGACGGTTACGAAGGCGGATTTAATCTTGAAGGATTCAAAGCAGCTGTAGAAGAAGAAGCAAAAAAAGGCAAAGTAAAAGTTTTGCTAAACTTCCCACAAAACCCATCAGGATACACACCAACAGTTTCAGAAGTTACTGAAATCTGTAAAATCATAAAAACTCAAGCAGAAAAGGGTACAAAATTCCTTGTTTGCTGTGATGACGCATATTTTGGATTAAACTACGAAGAAAACCTTATTCCAGAATCTTTGTTTGCTTACGTTTGTGATTTACACGAAAACGTAGCTGCCGTAAAAATCGACGGTCCTACAAAAGAAGATTACGTTTGGGGATTCCGCTGCGGATTTATCACATTTGGTGGAAAAGGCAACACAGAAGAACAATACGAAGCTCTTGTAAAAAAACTTATGGGTGTAATTCGTTCTTCAGTTTCTTGTAGTAACACACCAGCTCAGTCAATTATGCTAAAAACTTTCCAAAGCGAAACTCTTGCAGAAGACAAGAAAAAATATCGTGATATTTTGGAAGGTCGCTACAAAAAAGCTAGAGCTTATGTAGACTCTCGAAAAGGTGATGAAGTTCTTATTCCACAACCATTTAACTCAGGTTACTTTATGAGTTTTACCTGTGTTGGAATTGATGCAGAAGAACTTCGCCTAAAACTTTTGTACGAATACGAAATCGGAACAATCGCTATAGATGCAAAACATCTTCGCATTGCATTTTCTAGTTTAGACAAACGTGATATTGACGCAGTTTATGAGGCTGTGTACAATGCTGCACATGATTTGGCTAAAAAATAATTTGAAAAAACATATCACTTCTAATATAAAAAAAGCTGACAGCCAAAAAAACTGTCAGCTTTCATTTCTTTTTATTATCACACTATTACTTTCTTTGCTTTTTTCTTGCAAAAATACAGAGCCAGTGGTGATTTGGACTGATTGTCCAGAATTCGCAGCTTATGCAGAGATTTACAACGCAAGAAACGAAACAAAAGTTTTGGCAGTTTACAAAGAAAACCTCCTAGAAAGTTTTCCTCCTACCAGCGATGAAAAACAACCTGATATTATTGTTGGTTCTTGGCTTGAAAGTTTAAATTTAAAAAAATACTTTTTACCTCTAGATTATTTGCTTTCTGAATATCAACTTGGAAAAGATAGATTCTATTCAAAGCTTTTTTCTGTGGGATATTTTGACGAAAAACAATATTTATTGCCTGTAAGTTTTAATTTACCTTGTGTAATGTTTTCTTCAGAAATTGATATTGAAATCCCGAACAATTATATGCTATCCCTTGAAGAAATAAAAACTCTATCTAAGGATTTTAATAAAGTAAACAAATCAAATATTTATACAAAAATGGGCTTTGCTCCCTCTTGGAATAGTGAGTTTTTATACACAGCTATTAAGTTGAATGACGTGCATTTTTATGAAACAGATGGTGAAATTTCTTGGGATGAAGAATTTTTAGATGAAGCAATCCAATATTTACGCAAATGGACTACAGAAAATAATACAGATACAACTTCAGAATCTGATTTTATGTTTAAATATTTGTACACTCCAGAATACAAATGGATAACCGATGAAAATGTTTTGTTTGCTTATTCTACCAGCGACGAACTTTTTTCCAATGCTGAAGAAAAGTTAGAAAAAATTGATTTTAGATGGCTTCAGCAGGACAATCTTATTCCCTTTGAAGATGAAGTGATTTCTATGGGGATTTACAAAAAATCATCTAATATGAAAAATGCTGAACATTTTATCACTTGGTTTTTATCCGAAGATAATCAAAAAATCATATTGGAAGAAATGAAAAACAAAAATTACGTTTCATATAAATTTGGGATTGCTGGAGGATTTTCATCATTAAAATCCATAAATGAAACAACTTTTTCTAGTTTTTACCCAAAATTACTTGGAAATATGCCACCAGAAGAAAATCTTTCTGAAATAAGTCCGTTGCCTTCAAAATGGCAAAGTCTAAAAGAAAGAGTTGTGGAAGTTTATTTACAAGATGCTGTAGATACAACAAAAGAAAATCCTTCAGTTTCTATGGATTCTTTGATTGCAGAATGGAAAAAGCAACATTATTAGGATTATAAATTAGGATTAAAAATTTCCTTGTAACAATATAAATTTAAAAAGGTTTACTAATTTATGAAAAACAAAATAGCTCAATTATTATTTTTAGTTTTTTGTATTTCTGTATTTGCAGAAAATCAAGATTTTATCAATGCTCGACAATTAGCAGAAAATGGATTTTGGAACGAATCCTTAGTTGAATTGAAAAAAGTGCCAAAATCCCAAAAAAACTCTGATTATCAACTTTTGGAAGCTTTTGCTAAGGTTATGACAAATCAAGCTTCTGCAAAGGATGAAAAGTACATTTTAAATAATGCTTCCCTTGAAAATAAACTTATTTTGCTTTTGAAAAAACAGCAATATGATGAAGCAATTTCTTATGGTGAAAAGGCTTTAACAGAAACAAAATTGTCTGAAAACGAAAAATATTTGCTGGGTTTGGCTTATCTTGGCACAGAAAAATACGACAAAGCAGAAAGTTTTTTAGGTACTGATTCTGTTTTTGCTCTTTTTTACACAGCTTATTGTCAGTATGTTTTGGGAAAAACTTCTGAAAGTTATGAAAATTTTGTAAAAGTAACAAAAAACTATCCAGCCCATAGACTTGGTATCGAAAGTCATATTTATGCTGCAAAATGTTGCATTTTTAATAATGATTTTGAAAATGCTATTAGAGAAGGAAAGTTTGCAGTAAACAAAGCAACTGATTTATCTCAAAAAATCGAAGCGGCCTTACTTGTTGCCAATTTGTATCAGGAGCAAAACAAATCTGATGAAGCAATATCTTTGCTAACATCTATTTCCTCAACATACAACGAAAAAAATATTCCTGTGAAATTCAAAATTGCTGAAATTTATAGTTTGCAAGGAAAAATATCAGAGGCAAACTTAATTTACGAGGATATACAAAATTTTTACTCTGGAACAGTTTATGCAGAGGAAGCAGCTTTTAAACGGGGAAAAATGTATTTTGATAACGAACAATATTTCCCAGCAAAAAATCATTTTACTTATTGCGAAAGCAACTTCCCAAAGGGCAATTTTGCTGAACAAGCCTTGTATTACAATGCAGTTTCTAGAGAAAACCTTGGAGAAATTGATGAAGCAGTTTTGCAATATTTAAAAATTATTTCACTTTATGAAAATTCTTATTATGTATTTTCAGCCCACGAAAGATTGGCTTTTCTTTTCTACGAAAATGGCGAATACAATAGGGCTTTATCCGAAATCAGTTTTTTACAGGAAAACTATACAGAACAAGTGGCTTTTTCCACTGTAAACAATCTTAAACCACAGCTTGAGTTGTTGATTTCTGGTGAAGATGAGGATATGGTAGATTTGCTTCAACAATGGAACAAAAACAAAAAAGCTGAAACTTTAGACGGAATGAATGTGGGGATTCAACTTGCAGAAAAGTATCTTGTTTCTGTGGAAGAAAAAGAAAAAGGCGTTGATATTTTGAACCAGATTCTTGCAAAAATCAGCGAAAATACCACATCCTATGAAAAAGCAAAAGTCGCTGCCAAGGCAAATACACTTTTGGGTTTGTATAATTGTATAAATGCAGATTATGTTTTGGGGTCTGAATATTATCTAAAGTCAGCGTCTTTTTATATGGGAATCAGTGCCGAAAGTGCAGCTGAATCAATGTATAAAGCAGCTTTGGCTTTGTCCAATGCTAGAAAATCCAAGGACGTGGAACTTGTTTACAATAAAATGTCAACCTTGTATCCAAATTCCACTTGGACTGAAAAAACAGGTTTGATTTTAGAAAATAAATCAAAGAACTAGAATTTATACAGCGAGGACAATTTTGAATATTATTCAGAAAAAACATATTATTACTTTTTTAATTTTTTCACTTTTGTTTGTGTCACTTTATGCTCAAAATCAAGATGTGATTGTTTTGCCAGATATTTCCACAGAATTAACATCTGGAAATTTTGAGTTTGATGAAGATGCTATTCCAGATTTTTCTGTGGAACCTCTAAAAGAAGCTCCACAGAAAGAAAACGTAGAAATAAAAGTGCCAGAACCAATAGAAGAAAAACCTATTGTAGTGATAGAGGAAGTACCTTTTGTGGAGCCAAAAAAATCTGAAGTTGTTTTCAAAACTGGAGCCACAGTCGGCTTTGCTAGTAATTTTTTTGAAATTAAACCAGTTTTTGGCATTCAGTATTTTGGAGATGGATATTCACTTTTGGGAGATATAAATATTTCTATGGGTGGATATTCAGAGTCAAAAGAAATTAAAAAGCAATTTTTTGCTTTAGAATCTTTGGGATTTGAGGCAGTTTTTGAAATGCCAAAAGATTTGGAACTTGTTACAAAATTGGGAGTTCATTTTTTACAATCTAAAGTTTATGACAAAAACTTTAATTTTGCTTTCCCTCTTGCCATTAACATTGGATATAAAGGTTTTGCACCTTGGAAAATTTACGGTGAAATTGGGCAAAAGACTTTTAGACTTTTTGAAAACAGTTTTTACTGTGCTTTAGGTGGAATTGTGGATTTTTCTATGTTTTCAAATAAAACAGAACTTCAATTTGGTAAAAAAATTGGTATCGAAAATACTTTGAGTTTTTCTACAAATCCAGAAAAATATCAAGTTTTGTTCACATTTGATTATTTTATTAAAGAATCACCTTGTTTTTCTTTAAGCGGGATTTATAAGTTTTAATATTTTTTATAAAATACAATAAATAAATTTGCATAGATGGAGGTTTTGATAAAAATTATGTTTAGCGTATTGAAAAGTGGTGGAATTTTAATGATTCCAATTGTTTTATGTGGAATTTTTGCAACATTTATCATTATTGAGAGAATAATTTACTTTATTTCATTAAAGAAAAAGTCTGTTCTTTTTCGAGAAAAAATTGCAGAGCCACTAAAACTAAAAAATTACGGTGAAGTTTTGGAAATTTGTAAATCTGAGGATATTCCAGAAGCTGCGGTAATTGGCAAAGCTGTATATTTTAGAAACACTCCAATTTCTGTACAAAAAGACGCTGTAAATGCAGAAATTGACAAGCAAGTTCCAAAATTGGAAAAATTTTTAACATCCCTTGGAACTATCGCAAATATTTCTACACTTTTGGGACTTTTGGGAACTGTAACAGGAAATATTTCAGCTTTTGGCGTTTTGGGTGAAGGTGCTTCTATGGGAAATCCAGCACTTTTGGCTGGTTCGATTGCTGAAGCCTTGGTTACAACTGCCAGTGGACTTGTGATTTCAATTCCTGCTTTGATTTTCCACAATTATTTTGTTGCAAAAGTTGATAAAACTTTGTCAGAAATGGAAACATCTATTACAGAATTACAATTACAATTCTTAAAAAAAGAAGACTAATTTGAGGTAATTCCTATGAGAAAATCAAGAAGAAGAGGTTCTGGTCGTAGTGCCGCACAAGTGGATCTTGTTCCAATGATTGATATTGTATTTCAGTTGATTTTGTTTTTCTTAGTATCAACTACTTTTGCTATGTTGCCTGGAATCAGTCTAAATTTACCTGAATCTACCACATCAGAGGGCGTTAGTTCTGGTGGAATCACGATTACAATGAAAGAAGATGGTCAAATTTGGTACAAATCTACCCAAGTCGATTTAGAATCTTTAAACAGGGAATTAGCAGCGTTTGATCAAGTGACTTATGAAGAACGGGCAGAATATCCAATAAATCTAGAGGCTGACAGTTTGGTTACAAATGGTCAAATTGTTACAGTATTTGATATTTTGCGACAAAACGGCTTTTCAGCAGTTAATCTTCGGACTACAGAATGATGATAAAAAAGAGTGAAACTTTAAGCTTAATAATTACACTTTCTCTTTGGTTAATATTTACCCTTTGTTCAATTTTTGTGCCAATTCCACAAAAAGATGAAAAAGAAAAATATATTTCTGTAAAATTATCTCTTCCTCCTGTGGAAAAAGTTGAAAAACAAACTGAAAAAATCGAAAAACCTGTTAGGGAAGATATTTCAGAAATTTCACCAGCAAAATCTAAAGTTGTGGAAAAAGTTGAAGTTATTGAAAAAACTGAAGTCGTTGCAAAAACAGAACCTGTTGTGAAAACTGAACCTGTTAAAACAGAGCCAGTAAAAACAGAAAATGCAAAAGTATCGTCTCCAAAACAAGAGCAAACTTTTACTCCTGCGAAACAGCAACTTCAAAAGTCCACAGAAGAGTTAATTGCAGAACAAAATGCAAAAAAATCTACAAAAACTGTGGAAGAAGTTGATTGGGATGCTTTATTTGGAGGAACTTCTACAGTTTCATCAAATCAAACCACAAATTCTTCAAATCAAGAAATTCAAACTGTGCAAAATGACTCAAATGCTTTAAGTGGCTCTGCGGGAATTGCTGCTTCTACAACAACTTCTTCTTATGCTGCTTCAAGTGAAAATCAAAATTCTAATGATGAGAAAGAAACCAATACGGGGACAATGTTATCAAATATTTCTGGAAAAAAATATGAAACTACAACCCAAGATTTATCATCAGTTGTGGAATTTACAGGTACTGCAAAAGGTGATGGTGGAACTTTAATTCAACTAGAAAACGGAGAAATGAGAATCCTTCTTGATCCACAAGAGCCAAAAATTATTTTACCAGAAGATGCAAATATCGAAACTAGTGTAAATATTGAAATATATTTTCAAGTGTTAAAAAATGGTTCAGTTACTAGTATTCAAATTAGCAACGAAGCTTTGATTTCTCCAAAAATTGCAACAGAAATAAAAAATCAAATTGCACAATGGCGTTTTAATGAAGCAAATAGTAATGGACAGGGACACTTCAATTATAGTATTATAAAAAAATGAAAATCGAAAAATCCAATCCTGAAATTAAGGCTGTAGCATTTGATATTGACGGTACGCTATATCCTAATTACAGGCTTTATATCAAAATGGTTTTTTATTTTTTAAAAAATCTAAAGTTTTTTTTACATTATAATAAAGTCAGAAAAATATTACACAGAACAGCAGTTTTAGCAGATTTTTTTGAATATCAGGGGAGACTTTTAGCAGAGGAACTTTCTGTTTCAAATGAAAAAGCGAAACAACTCATCGAAGAAAAAGTCTACAAAGGATTAGAGCCTTTTTTTGAAAACTTAAAACCTTATCCTTATGTAAAAGAGACTTTTGAAAAATTCAAAGCTGCGAATTTAAAATTAGGGATTTTATCAGATTTTCCTCCAGAGCAAAAAAAAGACATTTGGGGAATCGCTCCTCTTTGTGATGTAATAATGGGCTCTGAAAAAACAGGTGCATTAAAGCCTTCAATTTACACTTTTGGTTCTTTAATTCACGAGTTAGGTTTTCCAGCTGAAAACATTCTTTATGTGGGAAACAGTATTCGCTCTGATGTAAAGGGAGCAAAGGCTGCAGGTATGCAAACAGCTTATATTGCTCCAAGATGGAGACTTTTGCTAAAGAAACTTCCTAAAGAAGCTGATTTTTCCTTTATCAACTATCGCAAATTGCAAAAGTATGTGTTAAAATAAAATATAAAAAAATAGTAACATTCTTTGGGTGGAAAAATGTTAGAAATAATCTTAAATCTATTACCGTTAATCGCTTCTATAACTTTAATTCTTGTTTTTAGATATTTAGACAAGGATAATCGTTCTATTGAGGGGGCGAAACGATTTATAGACGGTGCAAAAACTCAATTTGATAAATATTTTCAAGATAACACAAAAAAAATTCAGGACTCAGAAATCGAGCTTGAAACGAAGCAAAGTTTAGCTGTTGCTGCAATCAAAAGATTAGAGTCCATTCAGGCAGAAACTGACGAAAAAGCAACATTATTCCAAGAAAAAATAAATGCAATTTCCACTATGGAAAAGCAAATTTCTCACTATGATGAAGTTTTGAAAGATTTAGTAGAAATGACAGCAAATGTAGAAGAAAATTTACAGCGTTTACAAACTGAATCTCGATTTTTAGACAAAACTTCAAAAAAAATTGCTGGTCAAAAATCTTTGTTAGATTCTATTGAAAACCGAATTCCAAGTATTATTTCCGATTTCAAATCAGCAAATGTAATCGAACTAAACGAAGTTGCAAAAGAATTGCAAGAGAAGTTACAACAACTTACAGAACAATTAGACAATCAAACCAAGCAAAATGTTTATTCAAATCAAGAACTTTTGACTGAAATTGAAAAAACATACAATATGGCAGTTGAGGGTACAAAAAATAAAGCCCAAGAAATCCAATCAATAGCAATTTCCTCTGTACAAAAGGATTTAGAGAACAATTTGGAAAAACTAAAGTCAGAAACAACTGAACTTGTAAAACAATATAAAGACGACGCTGACGTGCAAATTAGAACTTTGTGTGGTGAAGCGTTAAGTCTTGCAGAAAAACTAGATTCTGATGTTCGTGTTTTATCAAATTCTGTAGAAAGTGCAGTTTCCAAACAAGAAGAAAAAATCAATGAAACTTTAGATGTGGAAATTACACGTTTAAATTCTTCAATTCAAGAAACATTATCCAAAATTGAAGATGAGTCAAAAGCAAAAATCGATTCTGTTGAATCTGGTGTAAATGTTGCCACAGAAAAACTTGTTTCTCAAACAAAGGAATCTTTACAAACAACAAAAGCAGAGATTTTTACAACTATTTCCGAAGCTGAAAATCAGGCTGTAGCTAGTATTCAGGAGTTGAAATCTGGATTTGATACAAATATTAGCGAACTAAAATCTGAAGTTGCTACAAATATTAGTGATTTAAGAAGTGAAGTTGATACAAGTGTTGGAAGTTTGAAAAAAGAAGTTGAAACAACAGTTAATGAACTAAAAACCGACGTTGCTACAAATATTAGTGATTTAAGAAGTGAAGTTGATACAAATATTTCCAATCTGAAAAATCAAGTTGAGTCAAATATTAACAACTTTACAAATTCGACAAATACAGATTACAGTGCTTTGCAACAACAAACCAAAGATAAAATTGCAAGTTTAGAAAGTGAAATAACTGAATCTGTAAAATCATTCCAAGAAAAGCTTCAAAATCTTGATGCTGAAAACAAAGCAAAAATTGATGCGGATATTCACGAATTGCAAGGAAAACTTACGACTGAATTGCAAACATTACAAAGAGATACAGATGCAAAATTGTCTTCTGTTTTAAGTGAAGTAAATGATTCTACAGAAAAGGCTCGGCAAGAATTAAATCAGACTTTAGAAGAAATCACAACTTCTACAGAGCAGGAATTAGAGGTGTTTAGAAAGGATTCTGAAAAGAAATCTAGTTTGCTAAAATCTCGTCTTTTTGAAGTGGATGCACAAATTACCAATATTGAAAAACGCAATAAATCAATTGATGAGGTGTTAAACAAACTTTCAGAAGCTGCAACTAGTCAAGAAAACGCTACAAATTCTGCAATTAGCAAGTTAGAAGAAACTGTAAAAAAAGTTGTGGATGAAACTCAATCCATCATTAACACAAAGAGTCAAGAACAAGTGGAAAATGCAAATTCTTACCTAGAAAACGCAATTAAACAGCTAAAGCAAAATTTCCAAGAAAAGGAAACTGAGTTTTTTGACAATATCGATAAAGAGCTTGAAACCTACAAACAAGACACTTTGTACAGATTTGAGAGATTGGATTCAGCTGGAAATGAAATCGCAACTTTAGAGCAAAATCTACGTGAATCTATGAAAAATACTGAAAACAAAGTAAATGCAGATTTTGCAAAATATTCACAATTACAGGCTCAAAATCAGGCCGAATTTGCAAAAACAATGAATATCAAATCTGATACTTTGTTGGAAAGATTACACGGAATTGAGGGCGAACTAAACGAATTAAAAGAAAAATCCTATTCCAATGTATCTGAAAAATTAAAAGTGTTTGAAGATGATTTCTTTGGAGATTTGAAAAAACGTGGTGATTCTCTAAATGAATCTTTGATTAGTTGGCAACTTTCTTTCAATGAAAGAGTCCAAGAAATGTCAAAAGAATTTATGGATTCTAGAAAAGAAGTTGAAAATCGCTATGGAGAAGAATTTAAAGAAAAACTCAATGGCTTACAAGAAAAATTAAGAGAGCAAACTCAAAAAATCGAAGAATCTATAAAAAATAGTGAAGAATCTCTTCGAGAGCAGATTTCCACTTCTGATATGGCAGTTCAAGATTTTATTGAACAACAAAGAAAAGATATGGATTCTGCAAAAACTTCTGCTGACGCATATATTCAAAAAGAATTGGAAAATCACGCTTTATTGCAAAGTGAAACATTAAAGCGTTATGAAAGGGAACTAAATTCTAAAATCGAACAAATTTCCCAAAATGTAAACAATTCTGAAGATCAAACAAAGGCTTCTTTGGATTTGGTTATGCAAGATTTATCAGATTGGCGTCAGCGTATGAACAGTCAATACGAAGAAACTTCCTCTATGTTTAATGAAAAGCTTGATTCTCTAACAGAAAAGTCAAAAGAAATGATTGCTTCTGTGGAGCAAGTTTTCCAAGAAGATGTTTCAGTTTTTAACAAGAAAACTTTAGCAGATAAAGAAGAACTCAAAGCTCAAATGGCTCAGTTGAAGACTGATATGGAAACAACTGTTCAAAATTACCAAAGTAATTCTTCTGAAGTTCTAAATCAACTTCAAACAAATTATGATACCATGTTGTCAGAAACTGAAACAAAGATTGCGGGATTAAACACAGAAGCAGAACAAAAACTTCGTTCGTTGAAAACTATGGTTTCTGAAATCAAAGAAAAGACAGAAGCCGCCCAAGAAAAAGCTATGGAAAAAATCCACGCTGAAGCCAATGCTCTAAATATTAACCTAAATGATATTGATAAACGTCTCAAACAGTTTGTTGCATCAGCACAGATTATCGAAAAAACAGAAGCTATGCGAAAAAGTTTGGAAGACAAAATTAGTATTTTACGAGGGGATATTGCCAAATTTGACAATTTCAAGCAAGTTGCCGATGAAGTTGAAAAACATTTTGGTAAAATCCGAAAAATGGAAGAAGAAGTTTCTGCCAAAATGCAAAAATTCAACGGTGAGAAAAAACGTATTGATAGTCTAGAAACGGATTTTAATCATTTGATGACATTGGCAGGTACTATGGATCAAAAAATCAGTGGTTTGCAAAGTTCCTATGATGAATTACAAATGATTGAAGCTGATATTAGAAAATTCTCTGACTCGATTTCAGATTTATCCAGTAAGTATGAGCGAATAGAGAAGAAAACTCCAGTTTTAGAGCAAACAATTCTTGGGGTGGATAAAACTTTTGAAAACTTAAAAGAACTAGAAAAACGCCTTGCTCAATGTGATGCAGATGTACAGTCATTACCAGAAAAAATCACTGGTGTACAGCAAGGAATCGCAAAACTCTTGAATTCCAGTGGAACAATAAATGACGCAGTGGAAAAACTTGCTTCTCTAGAAAATGTTCTTGCGGAAACTGAAAACAGAATCGAAACAGTTACAAAATCTAGAGATTTGATTATCAAAACTGAAACAAGATTGCAAGAAGTTTCAAAAGAAGCTCAAGGGCAGATAAAATTATTTGGAGATTTGGTTAGAGCCGACAAACAACGAAATGCTGCTCCAAGTGAAGGAGCTCCACCACTTGGAGTTCGTGAAAATGTAATCAAGTTGGCTCACCAAGGTTGGAAACCAGAGGAAATCGCCCGAAGTCTAAATATCCAACTAGGACAAGTAGAGCTTATCCTTGATTATTTTGGAAAAGAAGGCAGGTAGCCCAAACGGCAACGGCAAGTCCGTTGCCAATTTCTCCAAGCTTTTCTCCAGTTTTAGCTTTCACAAAAACCTGAGATTCTTCCACTTCCAAAATAGTTGCTATGCTTTTAATTATATCTTTTCTATATGGTAGAATTTTTGGCTTTTCAATAGCGATTACACAATCCAGGTTTCCAAGCTGATACCCTTTTTCTTTTATCAGATTCCAACTGTATTTTAGCAATTCTCGGGAATCAGCGTTTTTCCACTTTGCATCAGAAGGTGGGAACAATTCCCCGATGTCAGAAAGTCCAGCTGCACCAAGCAAAGCATCGGTAATAGCGTGAAGAAGTACATCACCATCTGAATGACCGTCTTCGCCTTTTTCAAATGGAATATTTATTCCGCCTAAAATTAGTTTTCGATTTTCCACCAATCTATGTAAATCATAACCAAGACCAATTCTCATCATAAACATTCCTTTTATTGAGCATTTTTAGTAAAAATTATTCAGTTTTTAGTTTTTCTAAATCAGAAGCAAAAGTGATTTTCGTGTTTTTAGGAGAGCCTTCGCAAGTAAAAACCTTGCCACAATAGGCTTTCCAAACAGTGGTGTCATCAGTACAATCAGTGCGATTTTCTTCAAGAGATTTTTTGTGAGCTTCAAAGAGCTTTTCAAAAAGGAATCCCTGAGGAGTTTGTAAACTACAAGCTAAACTTCGGTTGATATACGAATCAATTGTACCATCTTTTTGAAGAGCGATAGTATCCGTCACAGGAATGTAGGGCACACAAGCTCCTTTTTCCCTTGTAACACACAAGACATTGTAAATAGTTTGAAAATCCACCCAAGGTCTTGCTCCATCGTGAATCAAAACCAAACTTGAATCTGAAAAAGCTTTTTCATCAGAAGAAGAGTTTTCGCTAGGAAACACATCGCCACTGCAAGAAGTCTTACAAGCTTCCAAAGCCTTTAACACAGAAAGTTGCCGAGTTTCTCCGCCCTCTACAAAAACAGGCTCAATACCAAGTTGTTCAAAGAGATTTTTCACATTTTTGTTAGCAAACAAAGCTTTTTTTCCATCTGGAATTTTGTTTTTTGGGCAAGTAACCACGAAAGAAGCCAACTTAAAAAAAGGAGAAACTCTAGAGTCTAGAAACGTGTTTAAAAAACCAATGCAGGACAAAGATAAAACCGTATTATTATCCTTATCCTGCACCGAAATATATTCTTTTTTTGTGCCAGTTCCCAAACGAGTAGAGGAACCAGCAGCCGTAATAATCACATGAACTGGAAAAATTCTAATCATCATCCATATCGTCGTCGTCATCGTCCATAGGTTCAGCCTGATCTTGTTCAATGAAAACATCTTCTTCATCATCATCAAAATCATCATCATTATGAACATTATTTTTAGCTTGAATCATCAATCCAAGAGGTTCAAGTTTTGCATGAATCAGAGCTTCAACTTCTTTTGGAGATTTATCCAAAGCATAAGCAATTTCATCTTCTAGCAATTTTTTTGCAGAATCATAGAGTTTTCTTTCTTGGATTGGTAAATCCTTAATTTTACTACGATGATACAAACATCTAACAATAGAAGCGATATCCTCAATAGTTCCATTTTTTAACAACTCAAGATTCATCTGATAGCGTTGCTTCCAATCAGAAGTAACAGGTTCAATAGCTTCCCCCATAGAATCCAAAGCTTTTTGAGCCTTGTCCGCAGAAACTATTGCTCTAACACCAAGTTCATCACTAATATTTACAGGAATCATAACAGTCATATCGGAAACTTCAATATAAATGACATAATACATCATTTTTTTGTCGTCAAATTCTTGTTCCTGAATCTCAACAATGGTACCAACACCTTGACTAGGATAAACAACCTTTTGGTTTACTTGAAATTTAAAATCACTCATACAATACTAATTATATCATATTTTTTTATTTGGAGCAATATTTTAAAGTTTGGGGGCCATTCAGGGGTTCCGTCAAAACAAGTTTTGACCGCCAAAGGCGCCCTTACTGTCCCGGCTATGCTAATATTTCGACAAAAGCACTTCCAGTTTTTTTACCGATTTTGGAATATCCTCTTTTTTTATGCCAGAATAATTTATAACCAAAATTATCTTTTCCAAATTAGTTTTTTCTCCATAAAAATAATCTTCCAAAAAAGGAATTACAATATTATTTTTTGAAAAGTCCTTTTTCAAAGTTTCAGAATCGATTTTTTTATCAATTTCCAACAAAAAATGTAGCCCGGATTCCTCTTCCTTGATTTTACAAAAATTAGACAAAGAACTTTTTTCCAAGCAAAAAATCAAATAGTTTCGCAATGACCGATAATAATTTTTCATTTTTATGATGTGTTTTTCAAAAAATCCCTTTTCCATAAATTTTGCCAAAACAAATTGCTCAAAAGAAGATACCGTATTAGAAAAAAATCCCAGCTTTTCTTCAAAAACTTCCAAAAGATTTTTAGGCAAAACTAAATATCCAATTCTGAAAGACGGAGAGAGAGATTTTGTGAAAGTATTGATATAAATCACCTTGTTTTCAGTGTTATATTCAGAAGAAAAAAGCGGAGTAAGAGGTTTGCCTAAAAACCTAAATTCGCTGTCATAATCGTCTTCAATTATATAGCGATTTTTTTCCCTGTTTGCCCAAGACAAAATCTCTTGCCGTCGCCTAACTGGCATCACAATTCCCGTTGGAAAGTGGTGAGAAGGGGAAAGATGAACCACATTTGCTCCAGACTTTTCCAAATCCTCAATGCTAAGCCCAAAATCATCCAAATTGCAGGGTTTACACTTGACCCCATTTGTTTTCAAAACTTGGGCAATTTTTTTGTAGCCAGGATTTTCCACTGCATACAAAAGATTATTATCAAAAAGTTTTACCAAAAGACTGTACAAGTATTCAGTTCCAGAGCCAATTACGATTTGATTTGGTGAAACTTTCATGTTCCGAAAGCGTCGCAAATACAAAGCGATTTCTTTTCTAAGCTGAAAAACACCCTTTGCTTCAGGAAGTTTTAAGAGATGTTCTGGAGATTCCACAAAAACTTCCTTAGTGATTTTATTCCAAGTTTTGAAAGGGAACTTTTCAAAGGAAATGGCATTTGTTTTAAAGTCAATTTCAGCTTTTTTGGGAAAAATTGGATTTTCAAAGTCCAAATCAATCTTAGAATCGTGAGATTTTGCTTTTTCGTCTTTACTGGAAAAAGTTAGTAATTCTGTAACATAAAATCCACTTTTCTCAATCGAATAAATATATCCCTCGGAAATCAGTCGCTCATATGTATTGGCAACTGTGATAACGCTAATTCCAAGATGATTTGCCAAATTTCTCTTTGAAGGAAGTTTTTCATTTGGTTTAAAATCCTTTGCCAAAATGTGAGATTTTAGGTTTTCGTAGAGAAAATCAGACAAAGTTAGATTTCCCCGCTTTGAAAAATCGCAAGTAAACATAAACTGATTATATCAAAATATATCAAAATTGGATATACACATAATACCAGATTTGTATTATTTATTAGATAAGATTTTTTTTAAGAAGAAAGCGAAAATGCTTTTGGAGGTTTTTTATGGATAAAAGACTTTTAACAATTCAAGATGTTTCTTGTGTGGGACAATGTTCTCTAACTGTAGCATTGCCTGTAATTTCAGCTTGTGGAATCGAAACTGCTGTTTTGCCAAGTTCTGTTTTATCAACCCACACAGCAGGTTTTTCTGGATATACATTCAGAGATTTAACAGATGATATGCCATCAATTCTTGACCATTGGAAAAAAGAAAATATTACATTTGACGCGTTTTATACGGGATATGTTTCAAAAGCACAAATTCCATATATTTTACAAATTATGAAAGAAACAGCTCGACCAGGAGCTTTGCGAATTGTAGACCCAGTAATGGCAGACAACGGAAAAATGTATCCAGGATTTGACGAAGATTTTCCAAAGGAAATGGCAAAACTTTGTGATGGAGCAGATATCATTTTGCCAAATTTAACAGAAGCATCATTTTTGCTAGGAGTTCCTTACGCTGGAGAAAACTACGACCAAGTTTATATTGAAGATATGCTAAAAAAACTAAAAGCACTTGGAGCAAAAAACGTAGTTTTAACAGGAGTTTCTTTTGAAAAAGGAAAACTAGGCTGTGCTTGTTACGACGGAACTAAAATAGAGTACACATTTACAGATAGATTGGATGCTAGTGTTCACGGAACAGGAGATGTTTTTTCATCAAGTTTTGCTGGAGCCTTGCTTCGTGGAAAAACAGTTTTAGAAGCTGCCACCATCGCTCAAGATTACGTTGTAGAATCAATGAAACAAACTCTTGGAGATAAATCTCACTGGTATGGTGTTAAATTTGAAAAAGCCATTCCATTTTTAATCGAAAAACTAAAATAAGAAAAATCATATTTTTTTTCTTAGTAAAAATTTAATTACTTACATATTTTTCAAAATGTGTTATAATTAGAATATGAAGGTTGAAAAGTTAGAAAGTTCATTGGAACTTACCAATGAAGGTGGATTATCTTTTTTCTTTGTGGGAGTAGGTAGTGCATTTTCCAAAAAACACTATCAAAACAACATATTAATTGTAAAAGGGAATGACCACCTTTTGGTAGATTGCGGGATTACTTGTCCAGCTGCTTTGTATCATTACGGATCAAATATTACAAAAATAAAAAATATTTTGATAACCCATTCTCATGCCGACCATATCGGTGGATTGGAAGAAGCAGCTTTAATGGGACGTTACGTTACAAAATCCCGCCCAAAAATGTACATCACAAACCAGTACAAAAAATTACTATGGAATCAATCTTTGCGTGGAGGAAATTCCTACGGAGAAATGTCTGCTGGTCGCTTTTTAACCTTTGACGATTATTTTGAGCTTGTAGAACCAAAGTTATTAAAAAGAAAACCTCGCATTTTGTACGAATGTAATTGCGGTTCTATAAACATAAAGATTTTCCGAACACGCCATATTCCAGATAGTGCAGGTTCTTGGAAAAAAGCCTTTTATTCCGTTGGTGTTTTGATCGATGACAGAATCCTTTTCCCAGCCGACACTCAATTCGACAAAGAACTCATTGATTGGATGACAGAAAACTACCCAATCGAGTACATTTTCCACGACTGCCAATTTTACACAGGTGGAGTTCACGCTTCCTACGACGAGTTAAAAACCTTGCCAGAAGAAGTTCGCAACAAGATTTATCTTTGTCATTACGGCGACAATTTTGAAAGTTTCGTCCCAGAAAAAGATGGCTTTTTAGGTTTTGCAAAAGAAGGTCATTTTTATCATTTTGATAAATAATCTTTACATAATTTCACAGCAAGAAGTCCAGTTTAGTTTTGTCTAAGCTGGATTTTTTTTGGAGCAACCTTTTTCCAGTTTGTTCCGGCTAAACGGGGTTCCCTAACGGTCATTGCCTTCGGCAACGGCTTCGCCGCCCCTAATATCCGGGCTAGGCTTTTCCCCAAAATAAGAAAATCCAGTGTGCAAAAAAAAGCTCCCCAATTACTTGGAGAGCTACGACCCATACACGAGTCGAACGTGCGACCTGCTCCTTAGGAGGGAGCCGCTCTATCCAGCTGAGCTAATGGATCAAGTATCGTGGAAGATGAAAACTTAACTTCCACAAAGCATACTAAAAGATTTTTATCCAATTTTCAATATTTGAACTAGCCTAAAAAGACTAAAATCCAAATATCAATTTGCTATAAAAACTTACACATTAAACTTGAAGAAAATTACATCGCCGTCTTGAACAATGTATTCTTTTCCTTCAATACGATATTTTCCAGCGGCCTTTATTTCAGCTTCACTTCCGTATTTTACCAAATCATCAAAAGAATAAGTTTCTGCTTTGATAAAACCTTTTTCAAAATCAGTGTGAATAACTCCAGCAGCTTTTGGAGCAGTGTCTCCTGCGTGGATTGTCCAAGCACGACATTCGTCTTCACCAGCTGTTAAGAAAGTTCTTAATCCCATCAAATGATAAGCAGCTCGTGCTAAAACAGCAAGTCCACTTTCTTTTAGACCAATTTCACTTAAAAAAGCTAACTTTTCTTCTGGATCTTCTATGTCTGCAAGTTCTGCTTCAAATTTTCCACAAATTACTACAACGTCAGCACCTTCTTCTGCAGCAATCTTTTTTACGGTTTCGATATACTGATTGCCATTTTGGATACCGTCTTCGTCTACATTACAAACGTACATTTGTGGCTTCATTGTGATTAAGTGGCTGTCGTATAGAGCAACTTTTTCATCATCTGTTAGGTCAGCCATACGAGCAGGTTTACCGTTTTCCAAAAGCGGTTTGATTTTTTCAATAGCTCCAAGTAAGATTTCAGCTTTTTTTGCTTCTTCCTTGCTAACACGAGCAGCTTTTTGAGCTTTTTCTATACGACGATTCACTGTGTCTAAGTCAGCAAAAGCCAATTCCATGTTGATTGTTTCAATATCGTCAGCTGGGTCGATTTTATTGTTGACGTGGACAATATCAGGATTTTCAAAACATCGTACAACTTGAGCAATAACTCCAACTTCACGAATATTTGCTAAAAATTGGTTTCCAAGACCTTCGCCCTTAGAAGCGCCTTTTACAAGACCTGCAATATCAACAAATTCTACAGTTGCAGCAACTTTTCGCTTTGTATTAAACTTATTTGCCAAATAATCAAGGCGAGAATCTGGTAAATCTACGATTCCCACATTTGGGTTGATTGTACAGAAAGGATAATTTGCAGCCTCTGCAGGAGCCGCAGTTAGTGCAGAAAAGATAGTAGATTTTCCAACATTTGGTAAACCAACAATACCACAGTTAATTGCCATATATATTTCCTTAAAAAAATTATTTCAAAATCTTTTATAAGTATAGTGATTTCAAGGTTTTTTAACAAGGGGCGAAATATTGACGTAAACTCTACAATCCTATAATTTATAACTATGGAAATTTTAACACTTGGCAATCCTATTTTACGCCAAAAATCAGAACCAGTAACAGAAGTTACACCAGAATTAGAAAAAACATTTGAAGAAATGTTTGAACTTATGATAGAAACCAATGGAGTAGGACTTGCTGCTCCTCAAGTTGGAATTTTGCAAAGATTTTTCGTTTGTATGGCAGACGACGATGTAAAACGGGTTTTCGTAAATCCACAAATTATAGAAACTTCTTCAGAACTTGGAGAATATGAAGAAGGTTGTCTTTCAATTCCAAAATTATATGAAAAGATTGTTCGCCCTGTGGAAGTTACAGTTCAAGCTCTTAACGAAAAAGGAAAACCTTTTACACTAAAGGCAGACGGTTTACTTGCTCGTATTATCCAGCACGAATATGATCACCTAGACGGACTTTTATACATTGACCGTGGAGACCCAGAGTTTAAAGCAAAGGCTGAAGAAACTATGCGTCGCCGAGAAGAACGCCGTCTACAAAAGGAAAAAGCAAAAGCAGCAAAGGCTGCAAAAATTGCTGCAAAAAAGGCAGGTAAATAGTGAATATTTTATATGCAGGTAGTCCAGATATTTCTGCAAAGGTTTTAGAAGATTTATGTGAACTCACAAAGAAAAGCCCTGATTTTAACATTGTGGGAGTTTTAACAAATCCTCCAAGTGCAAAGGGAAGACACAAAGACTTAATTCCAACAGAAGTAGCTCAATCTGCAATAAAATACAATATTCCTGTTTTAGAACCAGAAAAACTTGATGCCGAACTTAGAGAAAAAGTTTCAGCCTTAAATCCAGATATTTTAGTTTGTTTTGCTTACGGAAAGATTTTTGGGCCAAAGTTTATGGCACTTTTTCCACAAGGGGGAATCAACTTACATCCTTCATTGCTACCAAAATATAGAGGATGTGCTCCAGTTCCAGCAGCAATCTTAAATCAAGAAGAAGAAACTGGAATTACTGTGCAAAAACTAGCCTTAGAAATGGATTCTGGGGATATTTTACTACAAACCAAAATTAAGCTAGATTTTACAGAAACTTCTGAAAGTCTTTTGAATAAAGCCGCTTTTATGGGGGGAGAACTTTTGTATCAAGTTTTGTGCAATTTAAAAGACGGCAAAGTAGAAGCTACTCCGCAAGATTCTAGCCAAGCTACCTATTGCGAAATGCTCAAAAAAGAAGACGGCTTAATTGATTGGAAAAAATCTGCAAAAGAAATTTGTGCAAAAATCAGAGCGTTTTACCCATGGCCAAGCTCTTTTACAACCTACAAAGATTTGCAGCTAAAAATCCATTCTGCAAAAGTTTTTAATGGTTTTGCTAATTGTTCAGAAAATGCAAATCTTTCAACACCAGTAGAACCTGGAACCGTTTTAGCCTTAGACAAAAAAGAAGGAATCTTAATTCAAACTGGGGAAGGAATTCTTGCTGTAGAAAATCTACAACTACAAGCAAAAAAAGCTATGAATTTCAAAGATTTTCTTAACGGAAACAAAGATTTTATCGGTTCAAAGCTTTAATCCCTTGTCTTAAATCCCTTATATTTGATAAAATACAAGACGATATAATGCAAATATTTTTATGAAAAACTAGTTACGGGAAAACGAAATATGGACAACATTGAAATGGAAAAAACAGAAAAAGTAAAATCAAAAAAGAAAGAAAAATCAGAGAAAAAAGGCTTCCCTGATTTAAGACTTAATTTCAAAAAATATATTGAATCTCTTCAATCAAATTGGAAAGCTCTATTGTTTACAGCTTTTGCGGTTATTCTTTTTATGATGGCAATAACTTTTGCAGTTTTCTTTGCATTTGTAAAAAGCCCAGAAGAAGTTCTAGTTCCAAATGTGGTAAATAAACCTTTGGAAGAAGCTTTGCAAGATATGCAAGTAAAAGAGTTGTATCCAAAAATCCAACTTCGCTACTCAAATACTCAAAGCGATAAAGGTTATGTTCTAGAACAAGACCCACCAGCTGGAGCCATTGTTAAAGCTCAACGTCACATTGATTTAGTTGTTAGTAAGGGTGCAGTTATTGACCGTGTTGGCAATTACGTTGGTCAAAAACTTGATGATGTAAAACTTTCACTACAAGCTCTAATGGCAGAATCTGCAATTCCACTTATTAAATTGCCAGATGTTCCAAATTATCGTTCCGATGCCTCTGAAGCAGGAACTATTCTTGAGCAAGATCCACTTCCAGATACAGCTTTAACAAGTCCTGTTACTATGTCTTTGGTTGTAAGTAGTGGACCAGGAAATGAAACAACACGTGTTCCATATATTGTGGGATTTTCTCTCAACGATACATTGTTGCAGATGAGTCGTTCAAAAATCGTGTTTAATTTCACTGCTGTTGAGCCAGAAAAAATTGATCCAGAACGTCCTGGTGTAGTTATCAAACAAAAATTACCAGAAGAAAATGAAAATATTCCAATTTACACAACAACAGATTGTGTGATTAACATTCCAGATACAGTTATTGACGGAAATGTTTATGGAATCTACGAAAGAGATTTACCAAGTTATCCTTATGCTCTAAAAGTTACTTTAGACGCAATTCCACCAGAAGGAGATGCTTACAATATTGTAAACTTCAAACATCCAGGTGGCAAACTTACAATTCCTTATGCTGTGCCACGTTTAACAGTTCTTGTGCTAACTGTTCAAGAACAAGAAGTAGCAAGATTCACAGTTCAATAGTTTTTTAGATAGCAAGGCAGCTTTAGTAATCTAGAGCTGCTTTTTTTTGTGTTCAGATTTATCCTTGCAAAATGGCGGAAAACCCGATCTAGATTGCAGAAAAAATCTGTGAAAAACCCAAATATTTATTACTTTATTGACAGTTTTTTAACATTGTTCTAGCATACACCTATGGACGCAAAAAATACGGTTACGATTTTAGATTCTACTCTTCGAGATGGAGCTCAGGGCGAAGGAATTAGTTTTTCTTTGCAAGATAAGTTATCGATTGTGCAAATTTTAGATGAACTTGGGGTGAAATATATTGAGGCAGGAAATCCTTCTTCTAATCCCAAAGATGAATTGTTTTTTGCAAAATTGAGTGATATTAAACTGAAAAACTCTAAAATTGCGGCCTTTGGGGCAACTCGTCGGAAAAATGTGAAGTGCGAAAAAGATGAAAATCTTTTGGCGTTGATAAATGCAAACACTCCTGTGGTAACTCTTTTTGGAAAATCTTGGCCTTTTCAAGTGACAGATATTTTGCATACAAGTTTGCAACAAAATCTTGATATGATTTATGAATCTGTGGCTTATTGCGTGAAGCAGGGTAAAGAGGTGATTTTTGATGCTGAGCACTTTTTTGAAGGCTGGAAGCAAAATGGTGAATATGCTCTAAAAACTTTGGAAGCTGCCATTGAAGGTGGGGCAAAAATCATTACATTATGTGATACAAAGGGTTCTAGTATGCCTTTAGATGTTTACCAAAGTGTATTGACTGTGGTACGTCGGCTTGGGCGACTTGCTGATATTGGGATTCACACCCACAATGACGCAGACTTAGCTGTGGCAAACTCTCTTATGGCAGTTCAAGCTGGGGCTACTCACGTTCAGGGAACTTTGCTTGGATTTGGGGAACGCACTGGAAATGCAAATCTTTCTGCAATTATGGCCAATTTGGAATTGAAATTGGGATATTCTTGTTTGCCACCGGAAAATATTAAGCGACTAACTCCACTTTGTCAGCAGTTGGCAGAGATTTCTAATATCGCTTTGTCTCAGGGAATGCCATATATTGGAACAAATGCTTTTGCTCACAAGGCTGGAATGCACACTGACGCAGTTTTGAAAAATCCTTTGGCTTATGAGCATATAAAACCAGAGGCTGTTGGAAATGACCGCGTGATTTTGCTAAGCGAAGTTTCTGGTCGGTCTGCGGTTTTTGCAAAAATCAACAAAATTGCTCCAGAACTTACAAAGGAAAGTCCAGAAACTGCCACAATTTTGAAAAAAATTAAGATGCTTGAAAAAGATGGCTACCAGTTTGAAGGTGCGGATGCAAGTTTTTATCTTTTGGTAACAAAAAATCTTGGAAAATATAAACCATTTTTTAATTTGATATATTACAAGGTGATAGGTGAACAACCACAACCTGGAAATCCGGCTGCTTCTTTTGCACAGATAAAAATCCAAGTAAATGATGAAATGACTATTCGGGCTGGGGAAGGGGCAGGTCCTGTTCACGCCCTTGACGTTGCCTTACGTTCGGCTTTGGAGGTTTTTTATCCATGTGTGAAGGGAATGCGATTAACAGACTTTAAAGTGCGTGTTCTAGACTCAAAAGACGCAACAGCTGCCCACGTTCGGGTTTTAGTGGAATCCACAGACGGAAAGAACTTTTGGACAACTGTTGGGGTTTCCACCGACTTGATTGAAGCCTCTTGGCTTGCACTGGTGGATTCTTTTGAATATATGCTCTGTCATAGTTTGTAAGTTTTTTTACGTGTAGACAAATTTGGGAGTTGTTACAGCGTTCCTTGGAAGGCAAGCGGCCAAGTAGGGTAGAATTCTGAAAGCTACCTTGTCCGATAGCCTTCAGTCCCGCTTTCACAGCTCCCAACAGCTTTATCTGCAAAAAACTCACAACTATTTTTCCGTGAAAAAAAGTGGAAGACAAATTTGTGAGCTGTTACAGCGTTTCTTGGAAGGCAAGCGGCCAAGTAGAGTAGAATTCTGAAAGCTACCTTGTCCGATAGCCTTCAGTCCCGCTTTCACAGCTCCCAACAGCTTTATCTGCAAAAAAACTCACAACTATTTTTCCGTGAAAAAAAGTGGAATACAATGTTTGTGAGCTGTTACAGCGTTCCTTGGAAGGCAAGCGGCCAAGTAGGGTAGAATTCTGGAAGCTGCCTTGTCCGATAGCCTTCAGTCCCGCTTTCACAGCGGTTCTTGAAAAGGGGCTTACTCGGTTTTGTCTTCGATTGAAAGCTGTGTATCTTCGTCTTTTGCTTCAACGGCTTTTTCGTAGTCCCAAGGAAGTAAATCTGTTTCTATAATTTCGTGATGTTCTCTTAGTTCTGCTTCAAAATCTGCAAAGTTTTCAAACAAAGGTGGAAGTCGCAAGGATTTGTCTTGGTTTTTGTTGTAAATATAGATAAAATCTTTTCGCTCTTCGGAAGTGATTTTGTAAATTTCTGTAATTTCTTCCCAAGAAAACTGAACTTCGGAGCCGTCTGTTTTGTAAGCGGTTAATCCTTCATCTGTGGTGGATATTCGGGCGGATTTTACTTTTTTTAGATTTTTTTTGATAATGATTGCTATGTAAACGGCCGCAGTAAACAAGGCGATTCCAGCAAAAACTGAAAAAATAAAACAAGAAACAATTCCAGCCACTACACAACCTGCCACAAGCAAGTAAAGTTGCCAACTTTTTTTTGAGGCATTAGACAAATATTTGTAAATCATAAAACCATTATAACAAAAATAATTGATTTTATAAAGTTATAATGATATTTTGATTCTATGAATTATCAAGTGGAATTGGAAAAAATCTTAAAATTAATAGAAACTGAATATCAAATTAATAAAAATTTTGATGGTAAAACCCCTAGAAAGCCAAAGCTTTTGCTTCACGCTTGTTGTGGGCCATGTTCTTCTTATGTTTTAGAATATTTAAATGTTTTTTTTGATATTACAATTTTTTACTACAATCCAAATATCCATCCAGAAACAGAATATACTCGCCGATTGGAAGAGTTAGAAAACTTTTTGCCAGATTTTACTAAAAATTTTGAAAATCCAAATATCACTTTGATAAAAGAAGATTACAATCCAGAGGATTTTTACAATGCTATAAAAATTAGGGAAAACCCAGAATTGGCAAAGGAAAAAGAGAAGTGCGAAAGATGTTTTCGCTGTTATGAGTTTCGCTTGAAAAAAGCCTTTGAATATGCCAAGAAAAATGACTTTGATTATTTTTGTACAACTTTGTCTATAAGCCCTTTCAAAGACGCAGAAAAAATCAATGTGATTGGGGAAAAACTAGTGTCTGAAGAAAAATCAAAATCAAGTGATAGCTTTGTTCCAAAATGGCTAATTTCTGATTTCAAGAAAAAAGGCGGTTTTCAGCGAAGTTTGAAAATCTCAAGAGAGTACGATTTGTACCGACAACAATATTGCGGATGTGTGTATTCAAAAAATCAGTGATGGAAAAAGTTTTGATACAATAGAAAAAATTATGTTTTAATAATGAGAAGGCGAATATATTGGAGAATAATCACTTGATTCATATTGTTCTTCTTTTAAAACTTCATCTGTTGCTTCTGAAGAAGAATAATTTTCAATTTTAAGCAAGTCTTCTGTATCAAGTAATACTGCCCACCAATCAAAATTTTCATTTTCATTTATTCTTGTAAAAATCGATATAAATTCACGTGCATATAAACTAGACGCTATACACACAACATAAACCTCATTTTCGGCTAATTCCCATTCGTTTAACGCACACTCTAAAAGCCACATATTATTTTTTGATAATTTTTTTATTGGTTGTTTTTCTGTAGTTTCAAAAATTTTTGTTTCTACGTTATTTATGAAACTTTCATAATCAATATCTTTATCTAAGTAAATTGCAACAGAATAACCTTCAAAGTCATTAGTATAATCGCTATAGTGTTTTAGATTAGTTTGTTGTGAAAAACTTACTGACAATAAACATAGAAATGTAAAAACAAGAATCTTCTTTTTCATATAAAGAATCCTTTGTGTGAACTGGTAAACTTCTTCTTTGATTATAGTATGTAAAAAAACATATGTCTACTTAATTAAATAAAGGACTTTTTATTTTATAGAAAGTGGGACTTAGGGTGAAAATTCTAGGTTGTGTCCGACTAATTAACATGCCCGACCTAATATACGTGAAGGACGTTAGTCCTGAACAAATCCGTGTGGCAACAAAATCCCTGTGACAAATTTTTCCATACTTCCCACCGACAAAGCATCAACTAAAAAATAGTTTTACAAATCCATAATCCCGATTTATAATAATTCTATGATTACACTTACATTTTCTAACGGAAAAACTATTCAAGCTCAAAATGATGTTACCGCAAATGAGGTTTTGGAAAATTTTGAAAAAACTGAAAATCTTGTGGCAGTTAAAATCAACAACGAAGTTTGTTCACTAAATCAGAGCATAAAAGTAAATTCAAATATCGAGCCAATTTACATTAACTCAACAGAAGGTTCTAGCATTTACCGAAGAAGTTTGTGCTTTGTTTTGGCTGCAGCTGCTCAAAAGCTTTTTCCAAACAAGAGACTTTTAGTTGGTCACAGTCTTGGCTATGGATATTTTTACACCTTTGACAATTCTGAAATCACACAGGAAGAAATCGCAAGTCTAAAATCCTTGATGGCAGAAATTATTGCTTCAGATAAGCAAATTACCCAAGAAATTGTTTCCTATCAAGATGCTACAGCTCGGCTTTCTTCTCAAAATATGACAGAAACTCGAAAGCAACTTGATTTTATAGCAAAACCTACTTTTATAATGAATGTTTTGGAAGGATTTTCAGACATTTATTATGCTCCTCTTGTGGAATCCACAGGAATTTTAAAAGTTTTTGACCTTGTTCCTTATGAAAAGGGATTTTTGCTTCGTTTCCCAACTACAAAAGAGCCAGAAAAGCTTTCAGAATTTGTAGACAGTCCAAAACTTTTCGGTGTTTACAAAAAATACAAAGAATGGGGAAAAATGCTTGGAGTTACCAGTGCAGCTTCTCTTAACGAAATGGTTTACAATCGAAAAACCAAGGATTTTATCAATTTAACAGAAACCTTGCAAAATAAATGTATTGCAGAAATTGCAGACCAAATAAAAGCTCGTGGCAATGTAAAAGTTGTGTTGATAGCAGGACCTTCAAGTTCTGGGAAAACCACTACATCAAAAAAACTTTCTATGCAACTAGAAGTTTTGGGCTACAAGCCTCACGTTATTAGCCTAGACAATTATTACGTTGGTAGAGAAAAAACTCCTCGAGACGAAAACGGAGATTATGACTATGAATGTCTAGAAGCTCTTGACGTGGCACAATTAAACGACCACTTGCTCCGTCTTTTCAAAGGAGAAGAAATCCAAGTTCCATCTTACGATTTCAAAGAGGGAAAACAATATTTCACAGGAAAAACTCTAAAACTTACTGAACGTGATATTTTGATAATGGAAGGAATTCACGGATTAAACGACAAACTTACACATCTAATTCCAGATGATACAAAGTTTAAAATCTATCTTTCAGCTTTAACTCAGCTCAACCTAGACGATCACAACCGCATTCCAACCAGCGACAACAGACTTATCCGTCGCATTGTGCGGGATTCTCAATTCCGTGGAAAATCCGCTGCGGACACGATAAAAATGTGGCCAAGCGTACAACGTGGGGAGCGACTTCACATCTTCCCATTCCAAAACAACGCAGATGCAATGCTAAACACCGCCTTAGACTATGAACTTGCTGTTCTTCGAGTTTATGCCGTTCCGCTTTTACGCTGCGTAAAACCTTACGAAAAAGAATATGCAGAAAGTTCCCGTCTTTTGCGATTTTTAGACAACTTTTATTCAATTCCTTCAGATTGTGTTCCAAAACAATCGATTATTCGTGAGTTTATTGGAGGAAGCGAGTTTAAATACTAAAGAATTTCAACATTAGATTGAAATTTTTTCTAATTCCAGACCTAGAATTTTTGCGATTTCTGTTGCATACAATTCTAGGTTTTTTGTTTTTCGACCTTTTACTGAGTCAATAATTGCATCTTTTTCACCAGCAGTGAGAATTAACTGAGTTGTTATGATTTTTTCGCCCTTATCTTTTCCGGATTTTTGCAAAATTTTTACCACTTTTATGCCGTTTATATTTTCAATTGGGATAATATTCTTTTTTACCCAAAATGCTAAGCCAAAAGAAAATGTAATAGATTGATCTTTTGTGGAAAAATACCAAGATTCTCGATAAAAACAAGCTAAAAAAGTTAATATTAAGAAAAATCCATTTATCCACAAAGAATGATGATTTAGTGCGTTAAAAATAAAAGCTCCCGTAACAACTAAAAATGCAAATATTGTTACAATTCTTTGAAATTTTGAAAGAGTTAAAATTCCTGAACCTGTTTTATCCTTATAAAATGCAAGAGAATATCCCATTATTCCTCCAAAAATGTAAATATTAAATTAGTTATATTATAAGTTCCATAATATTTTGAAAACAAAAAAACTGACCATAGTTAAAATGTAATATTCGCTACTCATTCGAGAAAATTTAGTAATTTTGGAATGTCGTAAATCGAAGAAATACAAGCGTATGGCAGAAGCTCAGGATTTTGTTCTAAAATTTTTTCTTTAATAATTGGTAGAGATTTTTCAACATCAACTTTTGAGTAATCTTTTTGATTAAAAAAATCTTTTATAATTTCATCACAATTGAAAGTTCCTTTTTCCCCAGGAAAAATAAGTTTATCACTAACTAAAACAGATTTTCCACCAATAGCTGTGTAGCCTTTTGTATATTTTTCGTAATCATCAAAAAATAGAGAATTTGAAAGATTGTTTCCTTTTTCAAAAACTGCTGTTAGATATGAGTTTTCATAAGGTTTCCCTTGTAATCCATTTGTTTCAATATCACTGATAAATATAAATAAATCTCGAATATTAAAAAAATTCAAAACTCTGTTAGCGTGAACTGTGGGGGAATTTGTTAAAACTGTTTTTGGTAATGCTAAAGATTGTAAAAAAGGTCGAAGCTTTTCATCAAAATCAAGTTCAGCAATTTCTGATTCCGGATGAACTGCGTCAAAAAAAGCTTTTACATCAGTCAAATTGTGTTCTGCCATCAACCAGCCAAGAGAAGTTCCGTAGATTGGCATACGTTCTTTTCGGAGTTTTGCAGCTTCTTCTATAGAAACACCAATGTGTTTGGCGGTATGTTCTATCATTCTTGAAGTGATTCCAGCATCCATTTTTGAAGAGGCTGGATACAATGTGTTGTCTAAGTCGAAAATTAAATGTTCTATTTTTTCGTAATTTTTTCTGTCTTGATTAGTCACAATTCATATTTTATAATTGAGTTAATTTGTAGTCAACTATTGGGAGCATAAAAGAAAATGAAAGATCCACGATTGGAAAAATTAGCTTATAATCTTGTAAATCACTCAATCAAAGCACAAAAGGGTGAAAAAGTTCTAATCCAATGTAATAATTCTGAGCCAGATTTTATCAAGGCTCTTATTCGTGAAGTTTACAAAGTAGGAGCAATTCCCTTTGTTTCTTTAAACGATAAAACAATAGAAAGAGAGCTTTTGCTTGGTGCCACAGAAGAACAAATGCGGATTCGTGCGGAAATTGAACTTGCTGAAATGAAGCAAATGGATTGTTATATTGGTTTTACATCTGTGAGAAATCTAAATGCTTTATGTGATGTTCCACAAGAAAAAATGGAATTGTATAAAAATCTTGTTGTACAACCTGTTACAATGGATCAGCGATTAAATCACACAAAATGGGTGGTGTTGCGTTATCCAAGTGCAGCTATGGCTCAACTTTCAAATATGAGTGAAGATGCTTTTGAGGATTTTTACTTTAATGTTTGCTGTTTAGATTATGACAAAATGAGTAAAGCTATGAATCCACTTGTAGCACTTATGGAAAAAACTGATAAAGTGCGAATTGTGGGGCCTGGAACAGATATTAGTTTTTCTATAAAAGGGTTACCAGCTGTAAAATGTGATGGAGATAGAAATATTCCAGATGGAGAAGTTTATACAGCACCTGTAAGAGATTCTATAAATGGAAAAATTACCTATAATACACCAAGTTTGCAAGATGGTTTTGTTTTTGAAAATATTTCCTTTGAATTTAAAGATGGAAAAATTGTAAAAGCTACAGCCAATGATACAGACCGAGTAAACAAGGTTTTGGATGCGGATGAGGGAGCTCGTTATGTAGGGGAATTTGCTATCGGCGTAAATCCTTATGTGCTAGAACCAATGAAAGATACATTATTTGATGAAAAAATTGCAGGATCTATTCACTTTACTCCAGGCAACGCATACAAAGGTTGTGATAATGGAAATAAATCAAGCTTACACTGGGATTTGGTTTTGATTCAGCGTCCTGAATATGGTGGTGGAGAAATTTATTTTGATGATGTTCTAATTCGGAAAGATGGTCGCTTCGTTTTGCCAGAATTAGATTGTTTGAATCCAGAAAATTTGATATAATATAGAGCAATAAATAACGAAAAACCTGCAGGAGAAAATATGGAAGGCGAAAGATTAGGTGATAAATACGCTTATCTTTTTAAAGATTTGGCAGCTTTTGCAAGAGCAGAAAATAAAATTGATGAAACAAATATTTATCAAGAAGCAAATCAAAAGATTTTGCCAATTGTTGATAAAATGTTAGACGAAGTTATGCTACCTGGTTCCAAAATGGAAGGTATGGAAAATGTTAAAAACTTTTTGGATCAAATAAAAGCTGGAAAACATGGTTTGATTTTGTGCGAACATTACTCAAACTTTGACCTTCCTGGACTTCACTATTTGCTACGGAAAGCTGGTGAAGAAGGAACTGAATTAGCAAATCGTCTTGTTGCCATCGCTGGAATGAAACTAAACGAAGAGAACCCAATGGTTTCAGCTTGGGCAGAAGCATATTCTCGTATCATTATTTATCCAAGTAGAAGTTTAGCTTCTATCCACGACCCTGCAAAACGCACAGAAGAAGAAGCTCGTAGCCGAAAAATCAACATGGCGTCAATGCGTTATGTTGATGCTTGTCGTCGCCGTGGTCAAGTTATTATGGTTTTCCCATCTGGAACAAGATATAGACCTGGTGTGCCTGATACAAAACGTGGAGTACGGGAAATCGATTCATATTTACGCTTAACAGATGTGTTTTTGCCAATTTCAATTAACGGAAACTGTTTGCGAATTTCAGAAGATGATCCGTCAAATATGCTTCACGATAGAGTTTGTCAAGACAAAGTTATCATTGGGGCAGGTCCGGTAATCGAATGTAAATCATTTAGAAACGAGATTCTTAAAAATCTTGGTGATGATTATGATGGAGATAAAAAACAAGTAGTTGTTGACAAAATTATGGAGATTTTGGAAAAGCAACACAATTACTACGAATCTTTAATGTAGTACAAGAAAAATAAAAGGCCGTTTAAGACAGATTTTGTTTTAGACGGCTATTTTTTTAGTTTCTTTTGGATTTCTCGGTCAAAACAGTTTGCAAAATCATTTAATTCTTTTTTTCCGAATGTGGAAGTTTTATCCCCGATTAAACCGCATTCAAATAGTTCTAAATTAAAATTACGCATAGAAAGTTTTTCTTTTATATTTTCTTTAGTGAAACATAAACCTCTATCATTTATAGTGGTGATTTCCTTTGCTAAAAGACGCTCGGCAAGTAGAATATCTCTTGTTATTACAATATCATTTGATTGTGAATTTTCTACAATGTAATTATCTGCCGCATCTTTTGTGGAATCGGTCACAATCATTTTGAAATTGTCGTTTTTGGGGATACCAATCTGGCGATTTGCCACATAAAAACAATTTAGGGAGAGACGTTTACAAAATCGAATAATTAAATCTCGTACGAAAGCAGGGCAGGAATCAGCATCTACCCAAATAGAAAACTTTTCCATAAAATCTATAACACTCTTGCGATTTTTTCTATCATTTGTAGGGTAAGACGCTCAGCTTCAAATAAGTCTTCTTTTTTGTCGATATTTTCAGCGTTTTTCTTTTTTTCTTTGTATAATTCATCACAAATCATAATTCCAGACAAGATTGCAATTTTTAGCGGATCTTTTAACTCTGTTGTGGCTTCTATTTGATTTGAAACTTGATTAAAATACGATAAAAGATTTTTCAAATAGGCATCATCTTCTTTTGCTTGAATCTCAAATGATGTTCCTAATGTGTTTATCTGTAATGTTCCCATATTTATTAGAAAATGTCGAATTGATTTGAATTTTGCTGATTTTCTTCAGTTTCAAAACTTGGTTCGTTAAAATTAAAACCGTCTGAAGGGAAATCATTTTTTGGAATATCAATAATTGTTTCTGGATTGGCTTCTTCAAGTGTTTCTTCTGGAATTTCTAATTGAAAAGCGTTCTCATCAACTGACACTGATGATTCTGGAAAAACTTGAGGATTAGAATACTCAACTGGATTTGAAGTTTCTTCTTGGATTTCAGTTGGAATAGAAGTGTCTGAAGATTCAACAGTTTCCGTCATATTTTCAACAAAAACTGTTGATGTATCTTCAGTTATAGGATTGTTACTTGATTCAAGTTCTATTTGAGCTTTTACAGCGTCTTCCACAACATTAAGTCGTTTTAGAGCATTAACAATGCCTTCTTCAATCTTGTTTTGATCACTTTCGTAATTTGAAACCTTTTGATTTAAATTACTTGCTTGTGATTCTAGAAATGCACACTTTTCTTTAAGTTCCGCATTTTCTTTTTGTAATTGAAGAATCTTGTTTACTGCATTTTCAACCTTTTGTTCTAAAAGGCGAACTTGATCAAGTGATATCACTTTCTTATGCTCCTAAAGCTTTTTTTGCTACGTTTACAACTTCAACAAATGCTGCGTTGTCTTCGATAGCTAAGTTTGATAGAGCTTTGCGATTTAGTTTTACACCAGCTTTGTTTAGCCCTTCGATAAAACGTGAATATGTAATATCTTGAGCACGACATGCTGCGTTTAGACGTGCAATCCATAGAGAACGCATATCACCTTTTTTGTCTCTGCGTCCTACATATGAATCAGCTAATGCTGCTACAAGAGCATCTTTTGCTGCTTTGTAGTTTGTTCCACGGCGTCCGCGGAAACCTTTTGTTAATTTTAAAATCTTCTTACGACGATTAAGACGTTTTGTACCATCTATTGCTCTTGACATTTGTAACTCCTAAAAATTAACCGTAAGGAAGCATTTGTTTCCGTACTTTTGCGGAATCTGCTTCACTAAGAATACCAGAATGGCGTAAGTTTCTCTTACGTTTTGTTGCTTTCTTTGTAAGAATATGGCGAAGATTCATCTTCTTGTACTTTACTTTGCCTGTGCCTGTTAGAGAAAATTTCTTTGCGGCACTGCGTTTTGATTTCATCTTTGGCATTTGCTACAACCTCATCATTTTTTAGCTTTGGGATTAAGAACCATAGACATAAAACGTCCTTCCATTGAAGGTTGTTTTTCTACTACGTAATCATCACCAAGCCGTTTAAGTACTTCATTTAGAACATCTAGACCAAGTTCTGTATGAGCAAGTTCCCGTCCTCTAAAGCGAACAGTAACTTTTACTTTATTTCCCTCGGCCAAGAATTCTTGAACATGCTTTGACTTAAAATCAAGATCCCCTGCACCAATTTTTGGTTGCATACGAATCTCTTTTAATTTTAGCAATTTTTGGTTCTTTTTGGAGTCACGGAGCTTTTTCTCCTGTTCAAACCGATATTTGCCGTAATCCAGTATTTTACAAACCGGCGGATTCGCTGTTGGTGCTACTTCAACAAGGTCGAGCTCGCGTTCTTTAGCCATTTTGAGAGCTTCTGCGGTAGGGACAATACCTTTTTGTTCGCCCTCATCGTCTATAAGTCTAACTTCTCGTACACGGATTTGTTCATTGATTCGCAAACCCTTTTCCTTATTTTCTGCCAACGATCCTCCTCTGTAGTACAGTATTTAAGACTGTAAAACACTATTTTTAGTTAAGCATATTTTGTATAATATCAGAAAATGCAATAAAATGTCTAGTGGTTATGAGATTTTCCTTGTATCACTTTAACCTAAACTTGCAATTTGTTTGTGTAATTCCAAAACTTTTCCACGTAAATAGTGGTCAATTGTTGCTTTTTCAACGACACCAAGAAGTTTTTCTTCGTTATCTATAATTGGGAGAGCTTCTGTATCATTTTCATCAAATAATTTTAGCACTTCTGGAATCAACATTGTTGGATTACAAGAAATTTTACCTGGTTCTAAAATATCCATTGCCATAATTGCATCAGACAAATCTTGAACTTGTAAACTTTCTTTTAAGTGTTCTAGGGTAATTATTCCAGCAAATTTTCCCATATTATCTTTTACAACATAATTTAAATTGTGATTTTTGCTGAATGAATCTAAAATATCGTGAAGTTTTGTTGTTTCTGTAACGATTGAAGGAGAATTTTCTGCACAAATTGGGTTTCCAGCAAGGGTAATATCTTTGACTGAGCAGGTTTTCATAATGTCTTCTTCACAAATATCAAGATTACATTCTCCAGCTCCTTCTACAGCGTGTTTTACGCAAATTGGTCCTAGAAGTTGTACCACAAATGTGGTGGCAGTAATTATCAAAATGATGGAAGGACCAATTGTGGTTGCAAAAGTTTGTCCTGCGGCAATAGAAAGACCGATTGCAACTCCAGCTTGACTTAGCAAACACCAAGGCAAAAATTTTCGTACAGTTTCTGGAGCTTTTGTGATTTTTGCACCAACTCTTGCACCAATTGATTTTCCAATAGTTCTACAAATGATGTAGAGTAGTGCAATTAGTCCAAGGTATGCAGTTACATTCCAAATATTTAATTTTGCACCAACTAAAACGAAAAATAAAACGTAAATTGGTGGAGTAAACTTTTCTACCAAAGCAAAAGTTGGGCGAGTTTTTGCTGGAGCAAAATTTACCATAAAAAAGCCAACAGACATAGCTGCAAGGATTGTGTCCAGGTTTAGGAAAACACAAAGTCCTGTAGAAAGAAGGATTGCTCCCAATGAAAAAGCTAAAATGCGGCCTTCGTCTGTCATTACGTTTCGGATAAAGCGACTAAGGCAAAAACCGATTAAGGAACCAAGTAAAATAGAGCCGAAAACGTCGTAGGCTAGGGTTAAAAGTTGGGCTCCAAGGCTTCCACCTGTGTAGCCAAGCAAACTTGAAGCGATTGATGATGAAAAAGCATACAAAATCAAGGCTACAGCATCGTCCATAGCAACAATTCCAAGAACAGTTGTGGTAAGAGGACCACGAGTTCTGTTTTCTCGTAAAACGTCTGTTGTAGCTGCTGGAGCAGTTGCGGAGGAAATTGAGCCTAAAATCAAGCCAAGTGCGAGAGAAGTTTTAATATCCTTTGTAAATAAAAAAGATATTACTGTTACTACGATTGAAACTACGAAAAATGGCACAATTGCTTCAAAAAACAAGATTCCAGTAAATTGTTTTCCGTATTTTTTTAAGACAGAGATTTTTAATTCGCCACCAATTAAAAATCCAATCAAAGCTAAAGCAATAGAACTAACTGGTTCTAGACTAGAGATAACATTTGCACTTAGAATCTGAAAACCGGATTGTCCGATTATTATTCCAATAACGATATAACCCACTACTTGTGGAATTTTTAATTTTTGAAAAAGTCTCCCGCCTAAGGCACCAAGTAATAAAATTATTCCAATTAAAAAGATAAGATTTGCACTACTTAAAGCATCAAAGTGCATAAAATCTGGTAAAAATTCTGCAAGTTTGTTCATAAAAGCATTTTAGTAATAATGTAAAAAAAACTCAATAATTTCAAAAAAAATATCAATATTTTTCGGCGGAAAATGCAGTTGTAGATAAATAATTTGTGAAAATATAAAAAATTGTGATTTTGAATGACATTATTTTGAAAAATGTTGTAGTGTTTACTTTTTTGGGGATTTTTTGTATCTTTGCATTTATGGAAAAAAAATTGATTTATTACTTTTCAGCTACAGGAAATTCTTTAGCGTTGGCAAAAGAATATGCAAAAAATCTAAATGCAGAACTTTGTAATATTACTTCTGTATTGAATAATTTGCCTGATGATCAAAAAATTGAAACTGATGCAAATGTTGTGGGATTGATTTCGCCTGTTTATTTTTTTGGATTACCAAAAATTGTTTGTACTTTTTTAGAAAAACTTGTTATTAAATCAAAAAATCCATACGTTTTTGCTGTGGTAACTTATGGCGGATTTAAAGGCGGTGCATTAAATCAAATTGCTGGATATTTGTTAAAAAATAATGTAAAGCTAAATTATGGTGGAGCTGTAAATACTGTTGGCACATACATTAAAATGTATGATATTGATTCAGAGAAAATTGATGAAAAATTAGTTAAAGCAAATTTAAAAGCTGAAAAATTACTGACAGAAATCAAAGCTCAAAAGCATAAAATTGTATCTCCAAAAATTGACTTTGTTTCAAAGTTTATGTATGAAAAATATTTAAAAGAATGTGAAAACAATGCAAGAAATTTTGTTGTGGATAATTCTTGTATTGGTTGTGGACTTTGTAGCAAATTGTGTCCTACTCAAAATATTAAAGCAGCTGCTGGGGCTCAAGTTTTTTCTCCTTGTGAGGCGGAAAACGAAACTGCAGAAAGGGCTGTTACATTTTTTAGACCAGGATTTTCTAATAAATGCCAACAATGTTTTGCTTGTGTTCATTGGTGTCCAAAACAATCTATTCAATACACTGAAAGTACTCGAGGTAGAAAACGCTATCACAATCCAAAGGTTAGCGTTGAGGAAATAAAATGGTCATAGATTTTCACGCACATATTTATCCTGCAAAAATTGCAGAAAAAGCAACAAAAGCAATCGGAGATTTTTACAATACTTCAATGGCTTTTAATGGTAGTATTGAAGAATTGATTGCAAGTGGTGATAAAATCGGAGTGGGGAAATATATTGTTCACTCTACAGCCACAAAAGCCGCTCAAGTTTCTTCTATAAATGATTTTATTATTGGGGAAATTCAAAAAGAACCAAAATTTGTGGGATTTGGAACAGTGCATCCAGAGTTTTTGGAGTTTGAGCCAGAAATGAAACGAATAAAAAATCTTGGATTAAAAGGAATAAAACTTCATCCGGATTTTCAACATTTCCAAATTGATAGTGAAACTATGGATCCAATTTATGAAGTTTTATCAAGTTTGAATATGCCAATTTTGGTTCATGCTGGGGACGTTCGCTATGATTTTTCTGGACCAAAAAGAATTGCCAATGTTTTGGATAAACATCCAAAATTAAAAGTGATTGCAGCTCACTTTGGTGGCTACACAGAATGGGATGCTTCTTTTGAATATTTGGCAGGAAGAGATGTGTGGTTTGATACTTCTAGTACTTTGTGGAAACTTGATATTGAAACTGCAAAAAAAATAATGAAAAAACACGGAATCGAAAAGTTTTTGTTTGGTTCTGATTTTCCAATGTGGGACCATCTTGATGAAATGAAGCGTTTTGAAAAACTTGGCTTAACTGGTGAAAACAAAGATTTGGTTTTGTACAAAAATGCTGAAAACTTGTTGGCTAGTTTGGGGTAGGTTGCAGGTGAAACGTAAAAAACTAGTACACGGAAACCGCCCACAGCGGAGGAGCTGGTAAAACGTGAAAAGCTGGTACACGGGAACCGCCCACAGCGGAGGAGCTGGTAAAACGTGAAAAGCTAGTACACGGGAACCGCCCACAGCAAGAAGGCAGGTAAACCGTGAAAAGCTAGTACACGGAAACCGCCCACAGCAAGAGGGTTGGTGAAACGTGAAAAGCTGGTTACAAAGAGGGGCGGGGATGGAAGTTGGGGAGAAACTTCCATCCCCGCCCCGTGCTTTAGGTTGTGAAACAGGTTTTTAGTTGGGAACAAGCTAGTTTTAGAATAAACAGGGCTTGTGGGCGAAAAAACTAAAAACTATTTGAACCGGCTAAAAAATCCAGTTTTTGCTTCCGCTGGATTTGTAGCAGAAGAGGTTTCTGTTTTTGTATCAGTTTGTGCTGGGCTTTTTTCTTCAGAAGCCTCAGTTATAGAAAAACAGGTTTCCATTTTTTCTGCAAAGTCTACGATTTCTTGATTTTTGTTTTGACCTTGAATCTCGTAGGCAAGTACATAAACATAAGGAGCATCTTTTTTTGTTTCATCAGTTGTTCCTTCTGGGAAAATTACTGTATCAAGATATGTGAATTGTTCGTAGTTATATGGTTCTCGGTCGTAAGGAGAAACTTCATCAACTTTTTGATTGTAGCGTTCCACAGTGTTTTTTTGTGCACCTTTTAGTGGAGCGTCAACTCGATTTACGTGAATAAGTCGATAATCCTGTTCTCTTTTGTTTGTGTAAATATCCAAAGAGCGATAAGTCAAAACCACTTTATCATCTTCTTCAAAAAATGAAGTACAAATTGCCATATTTGTAGAATCTTTTACATCAAAAACAGATTTAGGAAAATCAAAAGCAAATTCTCCAACAGCGATTTTTGTTGAATCTTCTTGTTTATTAATAGAAATATTTGTTCTAAAATCCTCGTTTTTTGCCAAATATTTTTCAGAAATATTTAAATATTCTTCCCATTCTTGAATTGTCCCCATATAGGTAAAATATTGATAATCTGTCAAAAATCCTATATCAGCTTTGTAAGCAGTTGCTTCAGAATTGCTTGTAATAACATAAATTACATAGATTCCATCTGGAAGAGGAATAGCATAAGAAATCACAGAAGAATCAGCAAAATCAATATTCCATTGATTTACTTGCCAAATCCGTCCAAAATAATCTGTATGTTGTTCTGTTGATTTTGGTTCCCCAACAGATTTTATAACAACACTTTCGCCTCCAATGTTTCTAGAAAATCCACTAGCTTCAAATAGATAATCCATATATTTTTTTGGAGATGAAATTAATTCTTCTACAGATGTGGATTCTGGAGTGTAGATTTTTGCCATATAAAGATTCATTAAATATCCAATTTGAATAACTCCTTCATCTTCGATTGGATATGAAGTTGTTTCTGGTGATGTTAAAGACCATTTTCCTTTATCATTGAAAAAGTAAGTGATTGGTATTGTTGAACCGTAGTAAGTGTTTAACAATTCAGCTTTTCCAGAAAGAGTCGCCAAACCTTTTTCGCCTTTGTAAGTGAACTTCTTAGATATTTCTTTCACAACATCAACAGTAAAATTTTCGTAATCAGAGATTAGTGAATGTTGAACGTCCTTTAGTTCCATTGGTAGGTTCAAAGTTTTTTTGAAGGAATAACTAAAGGATTCTGAAACAAGATTTGGAAGGGAATAATAAAATGGAATGTAAGTGTAGCCAATATTATCTTCAACTTTTGACAATTCTGAAAATGGAAGAGCATAATTTAGGTTTTCATTTTCACTTTTCATAGTGATAATTCCAAGAACTTCCCCTTGTGGAGAAATTAAAGGACCGCCAGAATTTCCTGGACTTGCAGCAGCAGAAAATCTAAGCCATTTCCATTCGCCGTTTTCTGTTTCATAAGTTTGACTAGTTAAAACGCCGTTTCTGATGACAATTCCGTCCCCAAGAGCGTTTCCAACAGAGAAAACAGTTGAGTTTAGTGGAATGGAATCGATTACAGAAAGACCTGCGATTTCTTCTGGTACAAAATCTTTTACAGTGAAGGAAATAAAATCTCGATTTGTGGAAAATTTTGTAATTTTGTCGACTTGGTAAACATTGCCGTTTCTATCGCGAATGTAATAATCTTTGTAAATTGAGTTTTCATAAAGGTTAAAAACGTGTGCGGCTGAATAAAAATTGCCGTCTTTTGTTAAAAATGCAGTTCCAATTGGATTGAATTTATCATTTCTCACAGAAAAAGGCAATCTTGAAAATGGAAGTTCTTTTTCGTATTCTATTCCACCTTCTTGAGCCTTGTTTGTAACAACTTCAAAAACTGATGCTTGAACTTTGTTTAGGATTTCTGGTTCCAAAATTGTTTGTGAAAAACAAAAAAAAGTTAGACACAACATAATTAGAACTGAAAATGTTTTTTTCATAGTAGTTCCTTTTTTTGAAAATATTGATATGTTTTTTGTTTTTTGACACTTTCGTAAGTGCAAACATAAAAGAATAATTCTATATGATTATATCATCAAATTATATCACCAATAGAACATTTTTTGTATTAAAATGTTACTTTTTTTTCTATCGATAAAATAAATGGATTGGAATCTGAGTTTCTTAGATTAAAAACTCTGGTTTTTAAGGCAACTGTCGTGGTTGATTTTGATTTTGTGTAGCCTGTAGAAAATCCTAAATCAAAAATAATATTAAAAGGTTTTTCAGCTAAACTGTTTAGGATTGTTTGTGAATAAAATGATAAACCAATTTGAATAGGAGATTCTTGGTCAAAGGCCAAAACTTTTGTATCAAAATTGATTTTCTTTAAATCCTTGGATTTTTGTTGATATTCTAAATTGAAGTTTAATGTAGAATTTATTCCTGTGAAAAAAAGTTCTGAGCCAACTAAGTAATTGCTTGATGATAAAAGATTTTCTGAGTTTAAGCCTAAAATAGCTTTTAAGTTGATTTTGAAAAAGCTTGGGGTAAATAAACTGATAAAAACATTTAATTCTGGAATCAATACTTTGTCTTGAATTGCTAAAGAAAATCCTCCAGAAAATGCTGAAAAGGTAAAGGGTGTATATTCTGCTCCAACAAAAGCTCTGTAATTATTTCCTCCGTAATAATTTAGGGCAGCTGATAAATCAACTTTTTTTGTTAGACTGGAGCTGATGCCACCAAAAAATCCAAAGGTTTTTGAATCGTAGTTGTCGTAGGCGATTCCATAATTTACGTTTGTGGCAAAAAGAGAAAAAGAAAAAACTGACAAAATAATAATGAGAGCAATTTTTTTGTTTGGTTTTATCATAAATATGCCCTATAGCCTAAAGAAATTGTAAAGAATTCTTTATTTTTCTTGAAATTTTGTGGATAAATATTTGAAGAAACTTCAAATGTTCCGCCAAAAACGTATAAGTTTAAATATGGTGATATTTGCATATCAAAGGATTTAATTTCCATATTGTCTAGAGCTGCTGCGGAGGAAACTGTAAAATGACAGCCGAAATCTGCATTATTGCCAAAAAGCATAATTGGTTGAGAAGCAAATGTTAGGCTACAACCAACTGGATTTTTGATGTATTTTAGATTTTTGAGAGTTTTTTGTGGTAAGCAAAAAAATGCAACATTACATTTTACATATTCTGTTGTAAATCTTGGTTCCATAAACAAATAAATATTATCTAGTGATAAAATATGATTTTTTTCAGCTGGATCTAATGTAATGTTTTGTAATCCGAATTGTAAAAATAGATTTGTAATTGGGTTGTTACCCAAAAGCATAGACACGCCACCTCGTAGTTCTGCGTAACGAATAAGTAGGATAACTTCTTCATCATCTTCTGTGGATTCGGTGCCGTGTTTGATTGTGGTTTCCATTGGGAGGGAAACTCCAAAATCTGTGTCTAAAACTAAAAAATCCCAAGCTGAGGAAAATCTAAAATCAGCGTTTATTCTTTTTGTGTCAATTTCTGAGATTGTTCCGTCTTCTTGTGTTTCCTCGGTTTTTGTTTTGTTGTAATAAAAGTATAGGCCAAAGGCTTTGGGACTTGCTAGTTTTATGGAATAGGCTAAACCAGCTCCGTCAAAGGGGAACATTCCGTTGGTGTCGAGTCCTAGTTCTGGAAGTAAAACTGGAGAAGTTAGGTTTTTTGTACCAAAGTATTTTTTCACAAAAGAATCTGAGCCAAAGGATTCGAATTCACCAATGAATACACTGGCTTGTTGGTTGATGTTTTCTGTTAAAAATCTATATGTGGCAGAAAGTTCTTTGATAGTGAAGGTTGCGGTGGTGTCTTGAAATATTCCGTTTTCAAAAACATCTTGTGTTTTTACTAAAAAATGTCCACGAAGTGTGAATGAGTTATCTAATGTGTATTGTCCTGCGAAAGCACCATTTACATTTAGGGCAATTCCTTTTTTTTCTTTTCGAGGACCTAAATCCAAGGAGGCTCCAGCAAAACTGTTGAAGGCTGTTTCTCCAAAGGCAAAGGAAAGAGTCAAAATTAGGATAATGGTAAGAAAATATTTTTTATTCATAGATAACTCCGAATAATTATATACTATTAAAAAAGGAATAGAAAAGACTTTCCCGACTTATTATCGGTGAAAATTTGATGGAACTTTAGTGTTTTTTTTGAAATAAAAAATGGGTATTTCGGTTTTTCAATGTTTGAAGAACTGAAAGAAGAAGAGTCAAGAGTTTTAATGGAATGTCTCTTGATTACCTGTGTACCTGTACTTGCTCCTAGCCCCGATTGGAAGGGCTGCGGAGCAGTCGACCGCAGCAAGAAACTTTGTTTCTTGTGAGGACGATGAGCGGATAGCGAACCCTGAAAAGCGGGAAATAGCTCCGTAAAAAAAAGAAGAAAAAAAGTTTTGAATTGTGGGATTTATATTGTATAATTGTTGTGTAATTTTATTGTGAATAATGGAGGCCTGTTTTGGCAAAATCGGTAAAAGATATCATTCAGATGATTCATCTAAATTGTATTAAAATGGTGGATTTTAAGATGGTGGACATTAATGGTCAGTTCCGCCATGTAACAATTCCGGCTGTGAACTTTTCTGAAGAAACTTTGAAAAGTGGTATTGGTTTTGATGCTTCAAATTATGGTTATGCTGTGGTTGAAAAAAGTGATATGGTGTTTATTCCGGACCCAGATACTGCTTGTATTGACCCATTTTGCGAAATTCCAACTCTTTCTATGACTGGAAACGCAATGATTATTGATAAGGAAAATCGTCCTTTGGCTCAGTATCCACGAAATATTGTTTTGGCTGCGGAAAAATATATGCAGGATTCTGGAATTGCAGATGAAATGCTTATTTTGCCTGAGTTTGAGTTTTATTTGTTTGATAATGTGGGCTGGAAGGTCTCTCCAAACTCTATTGGCATGGAAATTGATGTTAATCAGGCTCACTGGAATAGTGATGTGGAAGGGATGGGCTGCGTTATTCCAAAGCAAAAGGCTTATCATGTGGCAAAACCTTTTGATGCAAGTTATGAGTGCCGCAGCGAAATGTGTTTGTTAATGGAAGAAATGGGGATAAAGGTGAAGTATCATCATCCAGAAGTTGGGGCTGCGGGGCAATTTGAGATTGAACCTCAACTTGGAAAAATGTCTAAAATGGCTGACGCTTCTATGATGATAAAATATATTATTCACAATACTGCTGCAAAATATGGGAAAACTGCCACATTTATGCCAAAGCCTGTTATGGGGGAAGCTGGTAGTGGTATGCACGTTCATATGCTTTTGCTAAAGGACGGGGAACCTGTTTTCTCTGACGATAATGGATATTCTAACTTAAGTGAAACTGCTCATTATTTTATGGGTGGGCTTTTGAAACATATTGCTTCTTTGTGTGCTATTACAAATCCTAGTACAAACTCTTTTAAGCGTTTGGTGCCTGGTTTTGAAGCTCCTGTAACTGTGGGATATGCAACTTCTAACAGAAGTGCGGTTATCCGTATTCCAGCTTATGCAAAAAGTCCAAAAATGCGTCGGTTTGAGCTTAGAAATCCGGATGCAACTTGTAATCCGTATTTTGCTTATGCTGCAATTTTGATGGCTGGGCTTGATGGTGTAAAAAATAAGATTGATCCACATGCCAATGGCTGGGGACCTTATGATGTGAATCTTTATAATTTGCCAGAGGAAGAAAAGGCTAAGCTAAAGAGTTTGCCAACTTCTTTGGAACAGGCTTTGGACGCTTTGGAAGCTGACCATGATTATTTGACAGCTGGTGGGGTTTTCCCAGAAGAACTTTTGACAAAGTTTATTGCTTCAAAACGTGCTGAGTGTCGGGAAATGAATGCAATCCCAACTCCTGCTGAGTTTGAGAAGTATTATAATTTGTAAAAACGTGTAACAAATATAAGCCCAATTATAATGTTATTTTTATATATAGAATCTCATTAAGGTAGCTCCTTTGTTTTTTCAAAGTATGTTGCTAAAATCTCTGTAAAATTGTATATTTTAGTTGATATTATGGAAGCAGAAAATTTAAATCGATTGGGAACATATTCAGCTTTGCCAATGCCTGAAAAGGGCTCTACTGTTGTTGTGGGGCTTTCTGGGGGTGTGGATTCGACTTTGGCTTGTATGCTTTTGCAAGAGGCTGGTTGTAAGGTTATTGCTGTTACTATGTCTTTATGGAATAATGATTTAGATTTACCGCCAAATTCTGAAGGTTTACGAAATTCTTGCTACGGCCCAGATGAACAAATTGATATTGATGCTTGTACAAAATTTTGTGCTGAAAAAAAAATTGAATATCACGTGATTTCTGTAAAAGAAGATTACAAAAAACACGTTATGGACTATTTTAAGTCTGAATATCGTCGTGGAAGAACTCCAAATCCTTGTATTATGTGTAATCCCAAGGTAAAATTTGGGGCTTTGCTTGACGGGATAGAAAAACTGGGCATCAAATACGACTATTTTTGTACGGGGCATTATGCTTGTCTTGTGCGGCCTGTTTTTGATATTGCAGAGTTATACGGCAAAGAAAATGCAGAACAAGCTAAATATCAACAATACGAAAAAAATCCTGTGGTAATTGGCAAGGCTCTTGATGTGGTAAAGGATCAGGGGTATTTTTTGTACAGAATCCCTTCAACGGTTTTGAAAAAGGTGCGTTTCCCTCTTGGAAACTTTACTAAGCAACAGGTTTTTGAAATGGCTCGGGAGCGGGGCTTGAAGGCTGCAGAAAAGGCTGAAAGTCAGGATTTTGTGCCACCTGAGTTTTTTGATGTAATTTTTTCCGATGTGCCACCTGTTCCAGGTGATATTGTGGATTTGTCTGGAAAGGTTTTGGGCAAACACAAGGGAATTGAATATTACACAATTGGTCAGCGTCGAGGTCTTGGGGTAAGTGCCAATGTGCCTTTGTATGTTCATAGCATTGACCCAGAAAAAAACTCTGTTGTGCTTTGCGAAAACGACGATTTACTAAAAACTGGCTTAATTGCAGATAATTGGGTTTGGGCTGGTGGTTTTGTGCCAACTAAAGAATTTCGCTCTGAAGTGAAAATTCGCCTAGCGTCAAAACCTGTAATGTCTACTATTATCCCACTTTTCGAGGAAATTGATGGGCAAAAATCGGCTGAAAATCAGGCAGAAAATCAAGTTTTGCCTTCAAAATATAAAATAATTTTTGACATTCCACAAAGGGCTGTTGCCCCTGGACAGTCAGCAGTATTATATTTAAATGGAACAATTTTAGGAGGGGGATTAATTTCCCAAGGAATAAATGAGTAATCGTATTTATCTAGATTATAACGCTACAACTCCAATGTCACCTGAGGTGTTGGATTTTTATAAAGATCAGCTTTCTCTTTACGCAAATGCTTCTAGTTTGCACGAAGATGGTCGGCGAGCAAAAAAAGAAATCGAAATTGCAAGAAAAAATGTAGCTGACTTAGTCAATGTTTTGCCAGAAGAAATTATTTTTACATCTGGTGGCTCTGAATCAAATAATACAGTTTTTAACACAATGATAAATCTTGGTAAAAAATTAGGGAAAAATCTAATTGTTACCACAGAAATTGAACATCCTTGTGTTTTGGAAGCTTCTAAACGTCTTGCAGATTTTGGTATGGAAGTTGTGTATCTTCCTGTGGACGAATACGGTCTTGTAAAAGAGGATGAGTATAAAGCAGCCTTGGAAAAAAATCCGCTTTTGGTTTCTGTAATGACAGCAAATAACGAAATTGGAACTGTTCAAGGCATAAAAAAACTGGCACAACTTGCTCATGAGAAAGGTGCTCTTTTCCATACAGACGCAGTTCAGGCTGCTGGAAAAATCCCAGTGGATTTAAAAGATTGGGACGTGGATTATGCAACTTTTTCTGGTCACAAAATCTATGGTCCAAAGGGCGTTGGTGCTTTGTTTGTAAAAACTGGTTGCAAAATTGAGCCACTAATTCGTGGTGGGCATCAAGAAAAAGGATATAGAGCTGGAACTTACAATGCACCTTCTATCGCGGCTTACGGGAAGGCAGCAGAACTTGCAAAGGCTGATATTGAACATTATACAACTCACACAAAAGCCTTGCGTGAAAAACTAAAAAACGGATTGTTGGAAAAAATCCCAAATATCAAAATAAACGGACATCCTGAAAAAGTGCTTCCAAACACTTTGGACGTTTCTTTCCCAGGAGCTGAAGGTGAGGCAATTTTGCTTCACTTAGATTTGCTTGGGGTGGATGTTTCAACTGGTTCAGCTTGTGCATCTGGTAGCCTTGAACCAAGCCACGTTTTAATGGCAACAGGACTTGGTCCAGAATTGGCTCACGGCTCAATTCGCTTTAGTTTTGGTAAATACAACACAGAAAGTGATGTTGACTACATTTTGGAAAAGGTTCCCCCAGTAATCGACAAACTTAGAAAAATGTCTACACTTTCTATGTAATGTGTGGCGGTCAAAAATCAGACCAATATCAATTTGTAAAAATAACAGAATAGGAGACTATAGATTTTATGAATCCAATGGAAGAATGGTTATACAGTGACGTTGTAAAAGATCACTTTATGAATCCAAAAAATGTTTTAATGGAAGACGAAGCCTCTTGGGAATGTGACGGAAGGGGCATTGTTGGAAATATCAAATGTGGAGACCAAATGTTAATTCTTCTTCGCATAAAAGATGATAAAATTACAGATTGTAGATGGAAAACTTACGGTTGTGCTTCTGCAATCGCTTCAACATCAATTTTATCTGAAGCTATAAAAGGTATGCCAATCGAAGAAGCTTACCGCCTACGCCCTCAAGACATTGTTGCAAAATTAGGTGGACTTCCAGAAAACAAGATTCACTGTTCAGTTTTGGGAGACAAAGCATTACGAGCTGCAATCGACGACTATCTTGCAAAAAATGGCCGAGAATCTTTTGCTGGAACAGAAGAAGTAGAAGTTATTTGTACTTGTCTAAACGTAACAGACAAAGATTTAGAAGAAGCCTACAAACAGGGCGCCAGAACTTGGGAAGATTTCCAATCTCAAACAAAGATTGGTTCTGCTTGTGGCGGCTGTAAAGAAAGAGCCCTAGAAAAAATCCACGAACTAGAACACCTTTACGGCGAATAGGTTTAGATTTCTAGAACAGTTTTGTAAATAGCAAATAGAGAAATAAATAGAGAAAATACACAGAGAAAGCCAGTTTCTTTTAAGGAGATTTTTCTTTGAGAAGGGACTGGCTTTTTTTATACCTATTTTTATAAAAGATTTTTATTCGATTCAATCCCCACAAAACAAAAAAAGGGCAAAGGAAAAATCCCTTGCCCTTTGCATTTTAGAAATTATCTAAAATTATTTGATTGCTTCACCTGTTACAACTGTTGTTCCCCAAGTTGGAGATTTTCCGTCAATTGATTGAGGAGAAGTAGCACCAGCTCTGTATCCGTGAACACCGATACGAATTGTGATTGTATCACCAGCTGCAACCATAATGCCTTTGTCAAGTGTAAATGTCATTGATGGGTTGTCAGATGTTCTTGGAGAACCAGCTTTTGAATCTGTAACATCAGAAATTACACCAACTTCTTTTCCGTTGATAAAATATGTTACGTAAGCACGTAGATTTGATGTACCACAGTTACCCCAGTTGATTTTGATGCTATCAATTCTCAAACCTGTTACAGCTTGAATTGGGAATTCAATGTACCAATCATCTTTTTTAGGATCTGAGTCAGGAGCTTTTAGAGTGATACCTTCTCCAGAAAGTTTACTCTTGTTGTAAGACCAAGTTCCTTCGATTCCGTCAGAATCTTTCATTGCAAGAATAGCATCTTTTGCAACAGCATATTTTGTATTTGAACTTACACCAGCTAGGTTACATTCTGTGTTGTTTAACCAAGTAAAATCAACTTCAGTTTCTGCTGCTGGAAGAATTGTAACAACTTTTTCAGCTACAACATTTGAACCGTCAAGAGATTTTGCAACAACTTTAACTTGTGTTTCAGCTGGAACTTTTTGTGTTTTTAGTAAACCAGCAGGAGTGATAGAAGCATATTCACCACCAGAAACAACTTCCCAATTAAAATCAGCATTTGTTGCGTTTAATGGCAATACAGTTGCACTAAATTGTAGTGATTTTGAACCTTTTACTGATGTTGCATTTTCAGCTGTTGCAATAGCGATTTCTGAAACTGGAGTATATTTGATAGCAGCATCTTCAATAACAGCAATGTTTGTCAAATATGTTTTTCCAGTTGCTGTGATAACAACTTTGTTTGGTCCTTCTGTGTAAACAACATAGTCTGTTGTAACTGTTGAAGAAGTTGAACCGTTATTACAAGCGAATTTTCCAACACCTTGTTTATCAGCTGAAACTGTACCTTCACCTTGGTAATATCCAGTGATTGAAATTGTACAAGGACCTACAACATCAAGTGTGATTGAGTTGTTAGCACTTCCCACGTAGTGGGTTTTCCCTTTTTCTAAAGCGAAACCATTTAGAGCAAGACCTTCAACACCATCTTTTGTTAAGTCGTATGATGTAACAACTTGTTCGATTTCACCGTCTAATAAAGCCTTTGATGTATCTTTAGAAACTTTCCAACCTGTTTTTGCGATTAAAGCGTCTAAATCCCAGTAATTTTGAACATCTTTGAAGAAAGCATCGTTTTTAATGTTGTAATTTCTGTTTAAGATTGCGTTTCTTCCAGAATATTCAGCTTTTTTCATATCAGCAGAAATTACACCGATTGAAGCATCCATATCTGGATAGGCTTTTGCAAGTTTTTCGTCAACTTTCCAACCAATATATTTTTGGTCAGCTGTTCCCATTGCAGCACTTTTTGCAAGAGCTGGATTTAATGCACCAGAGAATTTTACGTCAACAAAAGCACCTTGGTTGTAGTAGTTTTTGTTTACGCCCCAAGGATTTCTGAAAAGATATGTGTCTTGGTTTTCTGTAACTTTGAATGTTGAATTGTAGATAACAGCACCTTTTCCAACAACATTTTTAACATTAGCACGTGGAGCTAAAGCGTAAGTTGCGTGAGTTGATGCGTATTCATCATAAACAGAAACGATTTCACATTCTTCGTATAGAGCAACGATACCATTTGATTCCATCCAGATAAAGTCTGTATCACCTTCGATATAACATTTGTAGAACCAAGTTTTTCCAGTTGTTCTAAGTGTATCTTGGTGAGATAGGAAAGAACAGTTGTAACAAGCTACAGTTCCAGTTCCGTCGAAACCTAAAACTTCAGCTTGAGCATCACCTTTTACGTCTTTGCGGCTTAAATCGCTAAGTAAAGTTAGATTTTCAAAAATGAAGTTTCCGCTTCCTTGAAGTTCGATAAGTTCACGAGCACGTTCTGCACCCATATTTGAACCACGACCTGTAACGATTACATCAGCACCGTATTTTGCATTTGTATTTCCCTTAAATGTAATATTTGCAGGACCATTGTAATTTATAAAAATTTCGCTATAGGTTCCTTTTTCCAAAAGGATTGTGAATTCTCCTTCTGTATTTCCAATAGCATCTAAAGCTGATTGGATTTTGTCAAAACCAGTAATTGTTCCATTTGCGTCGATTAAGTGGATATTAAATCCATCTTCTGGAACTGCGATAGTTGATGTAGAAGCACAACCTACTACACAAGCAAGAGTTACAAGCATAACAGCTAGTTTTACCCCCAGTTTCATATTATTTTTACCTCCATTTGTGCCAAAAGCACATTAAAGTTAGGATAAGTCTATATTTGTTTTTTATTCTGTTATCTTTTTGTATAATTACGTTATTAGTAAAAAAAATGTGATAAAGTATAAAATTCAATAAAAAAATGGCAAATAATTGAATTTTGTGATAAAATATTAAAATAGTTAAAATACTGATGGTCAAAGGATCGTTTTACTAAAACCCTTGACTCACCTTTGTTTCGGTTATTCAAACAGTGTAGAACCGAAATCGAAATTGGAGAATTTTATGTCTGATGAACAAGAAATCACAAAAACTTGGTTAGTTTTTTCCGCTGGAGAAAAAAAATATGCTTTGTTAGCATCGGATGTTAGAGAAATTCTCCGAGATGTTCCAGTTTTTCCATTACCATTTGTTCCAGAATATCTTAACGGAATATTAAATCGATATGGAGAACCTTATGCGGTTCTTGATCCTCTTCCTTTATTAGGGGAAAAACCTCAAGAATCCAAATTATATATTGTACTTCACGACGAAGCTCATATTTGTTTTAAAATATCAGAAGTTTTGGAATTTTACACAACCCAAGAATCCCAATTAAAATATTTTTCAATTACAGATTCTGGAAAATATTATGTTGGTTCTTTTGCTTACGAAGATGGGGAAGTACTTATTCTAAATTCTGCTTCATTTATAGAAGTTGCGGAGAGAGATATTGAACAATCCTAATATCAAGATAGAAGACAATGAAAAGTATATTTCTCTTCCCTATGAAAACGTAAATTTTCTGATACCAGATAAATATATTGAAGGAACTACTGCCTGTCATAAATTTGATTTAAAGCTTACAGATTGGAATTGGGACAAAATTAACAAGGTTTCATTTTTGGGACGAGAAATCCCATATTTGCCTTTTGATTTGGTAGCTGATCTTTTTGCAATAAAAGCTGAAGAAAGTTTTGGTTTACGAAACAAAAATATTTCACCAAAAAAGGTAATTTATACCTACGTAAAAACTGTAATCATTTTGAAAAATGATGAAAATTCTTTAGTAACTTCTATGGATTGTTGCGTTGTAACATCAAAAGAATGTGACTTAAAGACGGTAAATGGTTTGCCCGAAAAAATCTTAAAGAATTTGGGTATTGAAAAATGTTGTTTTATGGGAGATAAATTCGGAATCGTAATAAATCCTTTTGTCTTTTTGCCTATATTACAGAGAAATATACAAGGAAAAGTCCTATGATAAAGGTTATTACCGCCGATTCTTCTGCTGTTGTTCGCTCTGTAGAAAAACAGATTTTTTCTATCACTCAAGATTTTGAGTTTTTAGGCTCAGTTGGAGATGCTTCTTCACTTTTGGAAAAATCAAAAACTTGTCATCCAGATTTAATTATTTCTTCAAATGATATTTTAGATTTAAACAAAACACTAAAAGAAATCTCTCAAACAGAAAAATCCCAAATTATTATTTTAGATAATAATTCTTCAGAAAAAAATTCTTTTTTAGGCGTTTCCAATATGGAAAAACCTGATTTTATATCAATGTCTCCAAAAAAAATGGAAGATTTTGTCCATTCTATAAAAACTTTATACATTTTATCTAGCAATAAACAAGGTGAAGTAGGCTTTAATAAGTTTTCCTATGATTCAAGTGTTTTTTTTAAGCCAAAGCCTTTTGAAGTTTTGTTAATTGGAGTTTCTACAGGTGGACCAAAAACTTTGCAAAGTCTATTAGAATCTTTGGGGAAAGATTTCCCATTACCAATTTTAATTACTCAACATATTGATTCAACTTTCGATAAAAATATGGTTTCTTGGTTAAACAAAACGCTAAAAATATCTGCAAGTCTTGCAGAGCAGGGAGAAGTTGTAAAAAAAGGTCATGTATATTTTGCTCCAGCTGATTGTCATTTAACTGTGAAAAAACTTGACAATCAAGTTTACATAAAACTTGATAAAAGTGAACCAATCAATTTTTTGAGACCTGCCGTTGATAAAATGTTTTCTAGTGCTGCAGAAGTTTATAAACAAGGATGTTTAGCAGTTTTGCTTACAGGAATGGGAAGTGACGGAACTGTGGGCTGTGAAAAAATCAAAAAAGCTGGTGGGTTTACAATCGGTGAATCAGAAGAAACTTGTGTAATTTTTGGAATGCCAAAATCGGCTTTGGAAGCTGGAGTGATTGACGAGATGCTTCCTTTGTATGAAATTGGAAAGCGAGTAAAAGAAATTACTCAAAGGAGATGCAAATGAAAGAAATAGTATCTTCTATAATTGTTCCAAGAATCACAGAAAATACTGGAATAAAAATTAGTCCAATTCACGAAAATACTCTAGCTTTGCATATCGAAAAAATGGCAGAAGAACGAGGTATCACTTTTGAAGAATATTGTGATTTACTTGTACCAAATACAAAAGAATTTGACGCTTTGATAAATGTTGCCACAACAAACGAAACATATTTTTTTAGAGAAAGACTTCAGTTTGAGTTTTTGCAAGAAAAGGTGTTTCCAGCTTTCCTTGGAAAAAAACTTGTAATCTGGAGTGGAGCTTGTGCTTCTGGTGAAGAACCAATATCACTTTATAGTTTGGCTCTTTCTTGTGGTGTAAAACCAGAAATCTATGCCTCCGACATTGACAGTGATGAACTTGCTTACTTTGAAAAGGGAGTCTACACAAAATATTCTCTAAATCAAGATGGAAAGGATTTTCATCATCTTTTGGAAGAAACAGATACTGGAAAATTTCAAGATGGAAAATTTGTACTAAATCCGCAGGTTTTTCAGTCAATTCATTTACACAAATACAACTTGGCAAGTAAACTTTTACCAGATTTTTTTGACAAGGCTGATATTATATTCTTGCGAAATGTTTTTATATATTTTGATAATAACCTTAGAAAAGAAATTCTTGCTAAAATTGCTCAAAAATTAGTTCCAGGAGGAATCCTCTTTTTGTCTGTGGGTGAAATTTGTTGCATTGGACAAGATTTGATTCCAAGTACTTTGGAAAAACGTAATTTTGGAAAAGTTTATTATTATGTGAAAACTGGCGAGGGAAATCCTTTGTTAAAATCTATGCTTGTGGACAAAACTCAAAATCCTCAAGAAAATCTTGAAGTTTTGAAATCTTTTTATAGCAAGAAAATCGAAGCAAAAACCGAAAAAGAAAAAAACGAAGAAACTCAAAAATCAAAAAAGATAGAAGAAACTGTTACTGTTCAAGCAGAAACACGAAAACCAGCTGAAATCTTTTTGGAAGTAAACGCTTATCTTAGCCAAGGAAAATATTCCAAAGCTTATGAACTTTTAGAAGATTATAATCCAAATTATGCTGAAAAATTTTACAAAGAATATTTTTTAGCCTTAACATACAAAGCGGATATGAATTATGATGAAGCTATCAGACATTTTTCTATTGCAGAAACAATTTGTCCGAATTTTTGGTTAGCATATTTTAACCACGGATTTTTGTTAAAAGAGCAAGACAAAGAAATTGCTGCAAAGCGATGTTTTGAAAAATGTATGACATATATTGAATCTTACATTGATTCTAAAAATACAAATTTTGATTTTTTATCAGAAGAATTTAGTGCTGAATATTTTTACTCACTATGTAAAAAATATGTTTTAGGAGGAGATGAAAAATGATTTTGGACGTAAACTCTTTCTTAAACGAATATATAGAAGAAAGTTTAGAAAATATTGATAAAATTTCAGATTGTTTGTTTGCATTATCAAAAAAACAAGATGATAAAGAATCTTTAGAAATATTGTTGAGACTTTTACATACGATAAAAGGCACTTCTAGAATGATGTGCTTTAATCAAGTGGAAGAGGTTGTTCACAAACTTGAAGATGTTTACAAATTGATTCAAAACGGCAATTTGGTGATGACAAAACGAATTGCTCAGCTTTCTTTTTCTGTGGTCAAGATTCTTCGGGATTTTATTCCAAAACTTTCTGCAGAAGAAACTCCTGAAATAGAACATTTTTCTGAAATTATCGAAAATATCACTTTTGCTACAAATGGAGAAGAATTTATAACTGATTTTTCCACAAAAATCAAAAACGAAGTTGAAGAAACCGAAGAATCTTCAAATTTTTCAGAAGTTCAATCAATCAGAGTAAATCTTTCTTCCATAAACGAAATTATTCGCTCTTATGACAAATTGATAACAAGTGAATTCCGATTGAAAAACAGTTTTTCAGTTTTAGAAGAATTAATTGCAAAGGGAGAAAATGTTGGTCAGCAACTTCGTCTTATTCACGAAGATATTACAATGCTTGAACAACAAGCCTTTGGTGTTCAGGAAAAAGTGATTTCTTTGCGGATGTTACCTTTAAGTATGATTCTAAGACCTCTAAAACATTCTGTGGAAGAAGATGCTTTAAATCTAGGCAAACAAATTGATTTTGATATTCCTCTTTCTGATATTAGTTTGGATAAGGTAATTTTGGAAAGTTTGCCAGGTATTTTGATTCACCTTGTTAGAAATTCCATTGATCACGGAATAGAATCTCCTGAAGTGCGTTTGGCTAATGGTAAGCCAGAAATTGGAAAAATCTCCATCAATGCAAAACAAGCTTCAAATCGTATTGTAATTACAGTTTCTGACGATGGTGCTGGAATTGATTTTGAAAAAATTAGAAAAAAAGCTATGGATATTTATCCAGAACGAGCTGATGAAATTGCAGAAATGAACGAAAAATATTTGCAGCAATTTTTGTTTGTATCTGGATTTTCAACGGCTTCAAAACAAAGTATGATTTCTGGTCGAGGCGTTGGATTAGACAGTGTACGTACTTCTATGGATAAATTAAAAGGACGAATTCGTGTTAGAAGTACAAAAAATCAGGGTTCAACCTTTGAATTATCTTTGCCGCTTTCCCTAGCGACTCAAGAAGGATTGTTTTTGCAATCTGGTGGCACAAAATTTTTGGTTCTTTCCCACTATGTTACAGAAATTATTACAGAAGCAGATTCTGAACTTATCCAACTTCAACACGGAACTTTCTTGCCTCTTAGAAATGATTTGCTTCCAGTTTATGACGCTTCTTTGGTTCTAGGCAGAAAAGGTGCAAAAACAAAAAACAAAGCAAAAAATTCTATTGTTGTAGTAGAATATTTGGAAAAACGCATCGGAATAATGGTTGATAATATCGTGAATTATATGACAGTTGTTGTGAAACCGCTTCCAAATGTATTAAAGAAATTTAACGCTGTTCAAGGGGTTGTTTTTGATGAAAATTATAATATTATCCCATTGATTCACGTGCCAGATTTGATGCATAGAATGAATGCTTTAAAAGAATACGAAGTAAAAAGTTTTGAAGTTGACCACAGTAAACCAGAATATTTTGTGCTGGTGGCTGATGATTCTCACACAACTCGTCAAATCGAAAAAATTATCCTAGAAGCAGAAGGTTATAATGTTACAATTGCCTGTGATGGAATTGATGCTTTGGAAAAATTAAAAAATCAGCGATTTGATATTTTGATTACTGACATAAAAATGCCACGTATGGACGGAATCGTTTTAATTGAAAATATTAGGCGTATGGAATTGACAAAAAATCTTCCTGTGATTGTGATTTCCTCAGTTTTTGAAGAAGAAACTCTTGCAAAAGTCAAAGAGGCTGGAGCTCAAGGTTATATCGTAAAATCTGATTTTGAGCGTGGAAATCTTGTGGCAAAGGTAAAGGAGTTATTAGATGAGTCAAAATAATCCCTCTCAAGAAAAGATTTTACTTGCAGATTCATCTTCTCTTGTTTTGTCAATTTTGAAAAGAATCCTAGAAAAAGAAGGTTTTTCTGTAATCACTGCCACAGATGGAAATATGGCATTGGATTTAATAAAATCTGAAAAACCAACTTGTGTGGCTGTAAACTCAAAACTGCCTGTTATTGATGGACCAAGCTTATGTCGAATAATAAAACACGGTATGAAGCTAAAATCCACAACTTGCGTAGTTTTTTGTGTGGATGCACGATGGAGAAAATCTGCGGATTTTTCTTGCGTAGATATAGAAATTTTAGCCTCAGAAAATGAAGCAGAAGCTTTGGTTTCAGCAATAAAAGACTGCTTCGATTTGAAAGTGGAAAATCAGACAGAAGAAGATTTGCCAGTTTTGGATTTATCCTCGGTGGAATACGCAACTCGTGCTATGGAACAAAATCTTCACAATTTTTACATAATGGAATCTTTGTATAAATGTGGATTTTATGTAAACGATATCGATGCTTTTTCAAAAAAACTTATCAGTATCGTAAAAGATGTTTTTTCAGTTGATACCGTTGTCCTAATCGTAAATAGTGAGCCAATCCAACTCTATGGAACTGGGATTGTTGACAATGAATATGGTCAAGCATTTTTGCGTGTGTGCTTATCGGATTTTAGAGAGGTGGATGAAAATAGGACTTTTTCCAAGATAGAAACTCATTTTCTTGATGAGGCAGAGGAACTAGATGAAAATCAACTAAGATTGTCAGAAAAAGAGAGTTTTAGTTCTTATAAGTGTTTTCCTTTAATTGGAGAGTCACTTTTAGGTACAATTCATATTGCGTCCCACGAAAAAATGAACTGTGCTTTGGATATGGATGAAATAATTGGCTTTTTCTCTGAAAAGGTAAGTATCTTTTTATCTCAAGTTATATATTATAAAAAATCTTCCCAAATCGAAAATCGCTTAAGAAGTGCATTTTCTCGATTTGTTCCAAAAGAAATCATTGATGAACTTGCAGAAGTTGGAGATGCTGATATTGGTTCCACAAATGAAAAGCGAAAAGTTGCCGTTTTAATTTCTGATATTAGAAATTTCACCACAATAAGTGAAGTAAATCAACCAGAAAATGTAGTGTCCTTTTTGAATGGTTATTTTTCTCGAATGGTTGAAGTGATAAAAAAACATGGTGGAACAATCGACAAATTTATGGGAGATGCTGTTATGGCTTTGTTTGGGGCACCTGTAAGCTACGAAGATAATGCTCGTCGGGCTGTGGAGGCTGCTTTGGAAATGAAGTCTCTTATTCCAGAAATTTCTTGCGAAACTCTTACTTTCCCAGAAGATACTACTTTTGATATAGGAATTGGTATTCATTATGGAGAAGTTATTGCCGGAAGTATTGGTTGTAAAGAAAAAACCGATTATACTGTTATTGGTGATACTGTAAACTTGGCTTCTCGATTAGAAGGATTAACAAAATCCTACGGAGCAGAAATCATTATTTCAGGAGCTGTAAAAAACGAACTTCCAAAGGGATATAACTTATTGCACTTGGATAATGTAAAAGTAAAAGGAAAAACCGTTGGTGTAGAGATTTACAGAGTGGATGTAGAGGAAATTGATTCTAGCTATAAAGATTCATACACAAAGGCTATCGGATTGTATGAAAGTGGTGCTTGGAATCTTGCCCAATCCTACTTTGAAAAAGCTCTTAGTCAAAAACCAAATGATAAATCAGCCTTTATGATGGCACAGCGTTGTAAAAATTTTATTCAAAACCCGCCTGAAACTTGGGATGGGGCATATAGTTTAACAAATAAGTAGAGGAATATAGAGAGGTACAAAAATGAGAAGACGTAAACAAAGAATAAAAAAGACTTTTGAAAGACAGATGTTGGAAGTTGGATCAGTTCCAAATTTAATTGCTGGTCTAATCGTAATAACCTTTGTGTTATTATTAACAGAAATTCCACGGGAAAGTCTTTTGTCAGTAATCATTTTTTTGTTAGTAATAACAGGAATCCTTCAATGTGTTGTTGCTCCAGTTACAAACAAATTGATTACGAAGTCTTTGTCTGATGACTTAGAAGAAATGGACAGATATGAAACAACTTCTCGAGAACGAACTCGTTTATTGCGAAAACTTATGTCTTGCCCACAAAAAGTTGCAATCCAAGTTTTTTTAGTTTTCTTTTCTGGAGCTATTTTTTGGGTCTCATCCTTTGATTGGTTTTTCAATATGCCAAAAGAATCAACCTATATTTCCTATATGGCAGTTGTAATTGGAGCTTATGTGGCAACTATTTTGTCAATGAGCCAATCTCAAAAACTCTGTTCCCGATACGGATGTAAAATCGTTGCAAAAGGTGTGGATAAAGAAGAAGTAAAACGTCGACATTCCTTTGGTTTGTCTTCTGTAAAGATGGTAGCATTGTACATTTTATTTCCAATTGTAGTGATGAATGCAATGTTTCTTTTCCTTGCTTGGCGTTTTTCTGAATTTTGTTCTTTGGAAAATACAAGTCTAATCAGATTTTTTATTGCCTGTGCTGGAAGTTTAGCCTTTTTACTATCCCTTGCATATATGATTTATAGCAGAATGATGATTTCTATTTCTGGGATGAGAAATATGCTTGAATCAATGGATGATGGAAATATTAACGAAGTAAAACCTGCACCATCAGATTTATCAAATGAATTTATGTATAATATTTTCCTCGTAAACTCCATAATCGAACTTTTGAAAAATATTTTACATATTTCTGGAGATATATCTGCCCAAGTTGTAGAAGCTGGAAGCGAGTTATCTGTGGTTTCAAAAGAAACAGCTGTAACGTCTCTTGAACAATCCACCAGCATAAAAGAATTACTCACATCTATGGAAGAATCTGATTCATTTTCACGGGATGTGGCTGTAAAAATTGTGGAAGTTGCTGGAGTTGCTAGAAAAACTGTACAAGATGTTATCGAAGGATTTGAACTTTTGAAACAAAATGTGCAAAAATTAGCAGAGATTCGAGCTGCCAACGAAACAACTTACGAAGGAATCAAAAAACTTGGCGAAAAAATCTCTGGAATCTCTGATATTGCCTTTATTATCAACTCCATTGCAGACCAAACAAATATTATTGCTTTTAACGCAGAAATCGAAGCATCCAGTGCAGGGGAAACTGGTAAAAACTTTCACATTGTTGCGAACGAAATTCGTCGCTTAACCAACAGTACAATCGAATCAACAAAAGAAATCCGAGACAAAATCGCAGAAATACAGCATTCATCCGAAGAATTGCTTGAGACTTCTAGATTTGGTCGAGGTAAAATTATCGAAGGTGGAAAAATCGTTGACGAATTAAAATCCAATTTTGAAATTATACAGAATTCTTCTGAATCAACAGATGTGGCTTCCGAGGATATTCGGACAATTATCCAACAACAAACAGCTGCCTTTGAACAAATTGTTGTTACACTACGACAAATTTCAGCTGGTGCAGAAAGTTTTTCTGAAACAACTCAAACTATCAATGCTTCTGCTGAACAACTTTGCTTTGAAGCTTCAAAATTAGAAAAGATTCAGCCAGTTCTTGTTTCAGAAGACGAAACAAAGGGAAATTAAGAGGTAATATATGAAAAAGAAAATGACTTTTGAACGACGAGTTTATTTCTCTGGAATTCTTCCAAATGCTTTATCCGCTATATTTATTTATTTATACTCAACCTTTATTATGCAAGTAGATTCAAATGTAATGCTTCAATGTTTAGGTGTGTTTTTGTTACTCTTTTTCCCTGCACAATTTCTTGTAGCTCCACTAACAAACAAACTAATAACTCGTTCAATTACGGCTCGAATCCTAAAATTTGAAAAAGAAGAATTGTCCTCTGATGAGAAATTTACACTTTTCAAAGATATTCAGTCTTTTCCTCGCTTAAAACAATTAGAAACAATGGCTTTCTTTTTTGTGGCCACAATCATTGTGACATTTGTATATAACTTTTACGTAAAGATTTCTTTTTTCACAAATCTGGTAAATGCTTGTGCTTGTTTTTTTGGTACATATATTTCTGGAATTATGGGATTATTATTTTCTGTAAAAATTTGCTCGGAATACGCTGCAAAAATTGTTTCCACAGGAATTGATGATGAAAAAGTACAAGCTAAAAAAACTTTTGGTGTTACATTTAACCAAACATTCTTAACATTTATTGTTATTCCTGCGATTTGTACAACGTTGATATTTATTTTTACTTTTTTGGTAAATTTCTTGGATACTGGCAGTAGAATAAATATTAGAGAATTATTTAGAATCGCGATAATTTTGCTAATTAATATTATTGTGACTGTAGTGTTGACATTAGTTTTTTTCAAAAATATTTCAGATGCCAACAAAAAAGTGCAATATTCAATGGAACACATTATCAAAAATGATATTTTTACTGTAAAACTTATGGCAACTGATATTTCAAATGAAGTAAGTTATAATATGTACTTGATAAACAGAGTAATTCAGTTATTCCGTTCTGTATTTTACAGTGTAAAGGAAATCGGTTCTAATATTATCGACCCAGTTCAAGATTTAACAGAAATATCAAACGAAACTGCTTCTACAGCTTACGAACAAGCTGCTGGAGTAAAAGAAATTCTTGCCACTATGGAAGATAATGATGCACAAACTCGTGAAATTTTAGGCAGAATTTCTGAAGTAACAGATATTGCTCGAAAAACAACTACAAATGTTGAAATTGGTTTTGAAACTTTGCGTTCAAATCTTGAAAAAATGAATGAAATTACAGAGGCAAATATTTCTACGATTACTGGAATTAAGGTTCTTAGTGAGAAAATCGAAAGTATTTGGGAAATTGTTAATATTATTAAAGATATTTCTGACCAAACCAGAATTATTGCTTTTAATGCTGAATTGGAAGCTTCTGGGGCAGGGGAAGCTGGAAAGAAATTTCACATTGTTGCAAATGAAGTTCGCCGTCTAGCTGCTGGAATCACTAATTCTGTAGTACAGATTCGAGAGCGAATTACAGAAATCCAACATTCATCTGATAACTTGATTATTACTTCTGAAAGCGGAACTGAAAAAATTAGAGAAGGGTGTGAATTAACTACAAATCTTGAATCAAAATTTTCTGAAATCAAAACTTCTTCAGAAATCACAGCAGAATCAGCCATTGAGATTCAAAGCATTATCCAGCAACAATCTTCTGCCTTTGACCAGATTGTGGCAACAATTCGGGAAATTGCAACTGGAATTGAAAACTTCTCAGCTTCAACAAATACCGTAAACACTGCAACTGATAGACTAAAAAATGCGGCTGATAAGTTGGAAAATCTACATAAGGAAGTTATCCAAGGATAAAAATGGCAAATGACAGTATATTTTTCAGGGTAAACATCTAATATAGTTATAATATGAAATACAGATGTTTTAGGAGGAACGGATATGCTGTCTATTAATTTCGATGCTGCAATGTTTGGAAAACCGAAAATAGGGTGGACAAGGAGATAAGTAAAACATCGCTTGACCACCTATATTGGTTAATTTTAAATATGATAATACAATAAGTCAGAAAATCTTATTAAAAATAGTAAAATATTATCCAGTTAAATTTTTTTACAAAAAAACTAGACAATTTGAATTTTAAACATATATTATATACTACCTATGATTAAAACAAATTTTATCACTTATACTGCTAAGTAATCGAAATTGTGATTCAGTACATTTTATGATGTGCTGGATTAACCCCACCTAAAAAAATCAAATAATTAGAAATTGATCGGTTTTTTCAAGAAATTTGAAAAAAAGTTTTCAAAGGGACAATATATGTCCTTTTGGTGTACTATTATTGTCTTATAAACTTTATAAGACGCACATTTTGGGGGCAAAAAATGATTGACTTAATGACACGTGATTGTTTAACAGCAGAAAGAGAATACGAATTGGCTTTGTTGGCAGCTGCTGGAAATCGTAACGCAAAAGATGAATTGATTTTATCAAACACAAGATTTGTGGCATCTTTTGTAAAAAAGTTTAGAGGCTATGGTCTTGATGATGAAGAACTTTTTGAAGAAGGACTTATTGGATTGTGTCAAGCAGTAGAACATTTCAACCCAAATAAAGGTGCTCGTCTAATAACTTATGCTAGTTTTTGGATTCGTAATGCTGTGTTGAATGCCATAAATGAATGTGGTGCTAGAATTCGCCTTCCTGGAGCAGATGCAAGAAAAGTAATCCAACTCAAAAAAGCTTTGGCTGAAGCTCAAACTATCTATGATAATTTCCAAGATTGCTTGGATTATGCTTGTGATTGTTGTAATATTTCCAGAAAAAATGCAAAAATATTATTGAGTATGGTTCAAGAAAATATTTACCTTGATTCACCATCTCAACATGATGAAAACATTTCTATGGGACAACAAATTTCTGAATCAAGATTTATGTCTGTTGAAGAAGAGTTTTTAGAAAACGAAGAAAAAAATGTGTTTTTGCGTTCTATGAAAAAACTAAAACCAGAGGAACAAGAAGTATTAAAACTTCACTATGGTTTATTTGGAAATGAACCAGAAGCTTTTAGTTCAATTGCTCCAAAAATTGGTAAAAGTAGAGCTCGTGTTCATCAAATCGAAAAAATTGCTATGAAACGTCTTCAAAATGAATTAAGAGCAAGTAATTATTAAAAAAAGGCTGGTCAAGTTTTTTTTGACCAGCTTTGTATAAAGCAATTTAGTTTTCGCAATAAAACTAATATTTGCTTAAAAAAGCCTTTGTTCGCTCATTTTGTGGATTGTTTATTAAATTTGTAGCCTTGCCTTGTTCTACGATTACGCCACCGTCCATAAAAATGATTGTATCGCATAAATCCCGAGCAAAAGCCATTTCGTGAGTAACAACCACCATGGTCATTTTTTCGTCAGCTAGTTCACGGATAACTTTTAGAATTTCTCCAGTTAGTTCTGGGTCTAGGGCTGAAGTTGGCTCGTCAAAAAATAGGATATCTGGATTTAGTGCCAAAGCTCTAGCAATAGAAACTCTCTGTTGTTGGCCGCCAGAAAGTTCGCAAGGATAAGATGCTTCTTTGTCTTGAAGTCCCATTTTTCCAAGAAGTTTTCTAGCAACTTCTTCGGCTTCGATTTTGCTTCGCTTTAGCACGTGGATTTGAGCTTCTGTAATATTTTTTAGCACAGAAAAGTGAGGAAATAAGTTGAAGTTTTGGAAAACTAAGCCAGAATGTAGCCCGATTTCTCGAAGTTTTTTCTTTTCGGCATAAACTCCGTCTTTTACAAGAGTTTCGCCACATATTTCGATTGTGCCGCCAGAAACAGTTTCTAATTGATTTATGCAACGCATCATTGTGGATTTTCCAGAGCCAGATGGACCAATAATTCCAAGGACTTGGCCTTTTTCCACAGAAAAGGAAACATCTTTTATAACTTCTAGTTTTCCAAAGGATTTTGAAAGATTTTCAACTTTAACGATTGTTTCTGACATAAATCACCTCAAATATCTGAATATCACTTTTTAAAATTGATTTTTAAATTATTTATAATAATCTAGCTTTTTCTCGATACGAGCAAAAACAAAGGAAACTATCCAGTTCATAATGAAATAGAAAACTCCAGCTAAGAAAATTGGAGTAGTGGAGAACAAGCGACTTGCGGAGTTTTGTGCCACACGGAAAAGCTCTGAAACGCCGATAGTTTGAGCAAGAGCTGTGTCTTTTACAAGAGTGATAACTTCATTGCCTGTAGCTGGTAAAATTCGCTTAATAACTTGTGGAAGGATAATTCTGAAAAAGGTTTGCATTTTTGTAAAGCCTAAAACTTTTCCAGCTTCATATTGTCCTTTTGGAATTGATTCAATGCCACCACGGTAGATTTCTGCAAAGTAAGCGGCGTAATTTATTGACATAGCAACAATTACAGCGGTAAATCTGTCGTAGGAAATTTTGAAAATGTAATATGGTGCAAAATATACGAAAATAAGTTGAAGGATAAGAGGAGTTCCCCGAACGATTAGCAAGAAAATTTTTGCAGGAACTCTTAATAGTGGATTTTTTGACATTCTGGCAGCTGCAAGAGGCAAACCTAAAGGTAATGAAAAGAGTAGGGTCAAAAAGAAAATCTTTATAGAAACTAAAGAGCCTTCAAGCATTGTTAAAATCAATTTATCCATTTTGCAACTGCCTTATATTAGATTATTTTCCGATTACGGAGATATCTGTTCCGAACCATTTTTCTGAAATAGTTGCAACTGTTCCGTCGGCAGCCATTTCTTCTAGGATTTTTTGTACTTCGTCACGAAGTTTAACATCACTTTTGCGGAATCCAATTCCGTATTCTTCTGTTGAAAGGTTTTCGTTTAGTACAACAAAGTTTTTTCCAGATGTTTTAATGTTGTAGTTTCCAACAACCATATCCATAACAACTGCATCAACACCACCAATTTCAAGATCCATTAGAGCTGTCATATTGTCTTTGAATTCAACAACATCTTTGATTGTGCCACTAAAATCAGATGCGTAAAGTGCGTCAGCAGCAGAAGAACCAGCTTGTAAACCAACTGTTTTTCCAGCTAAGTCTGTTAGAGTTTTGTATCCTGAATCACCGCGAACAATAACAACTTGTGCGTTGTCTAAGTATGCTTCTGTGAAAGAAAGAGCTTCTTTTCTTTCTGGAGTCATTGTAAAACCGTTCCAAATACAGTCAATGTTGCCTGTGTTTAGTTCTTGTTCTTTTGCAGCCCAGTCGATTGGTTGGCAGCGAAGAGTTACACCAAGTCTTTTACAAACTTCACTAGCTAAGTCAATGTCATATCCAACGATGTTGTTGTTATCATCACGGAATCCAAGTGGTGGGAAAGAATCGTCTAAACCAAGTACGAATTCACCACGTGCTTTTAATTCTTCAAGGGAATTGTCTACTTTTGCTTCTTTTTTTCCACCAGCAAATACAGCAGAAAAAACTGTTAAACAGATAAGTGCAATAGCAATAGCTTTTTTCATTTTTTTTCTCCAAAATTGAATAAAATATGTATAAAGCATATAAGAAATTGCATATTTATTCAAGGATTTGAAATTAAAGTAAAAATATAATGGAATGGTTTTGGAAACAGAAAAAAATAATTCTTGAATAAAAATAAAAGTTAGAATATACTAACTTTTGTAAATAGGAGAAAAAATGACAAACGCAATAATCATTGGTATTTTGGTAATCTTTGTTTTTATTGGACTAAGTTCAACAATTAAACACTTTGCAGGAAAAGGTGGGTGTTGTGGTGGTGGAAGTTCTATAAAAATCAAAAAGAAAAAACTTTCAAAAATCGTAGCAAAAAAAGTGATTTTTGTTGAAGGAATGACTTGTAAACACTGTAAAGCAAGAGTTGAAGAAGTTGTAAACGATATTCAAGGAGTTTCTGGTTCTGTAAATCTAAAAAAAGGAGAAGTTTTGCTTTCTTTTGAAAATGAAATCACAGATAAAAAACTAACAGAGATTTACGAAAGAATTAGAAAAGCAGGATATTCTATATAATTTGAGGAATTTATTCTTCCGAACAATTCACTCCCATCATGTGCATATATCCAAAATGGAAAAATGCCTGCATATTATCAAGGAAAACTTCGGCTTCTTCTCGTGGCATTTTGTGATACACAATTTCTGCCACAGATGTTATAAATGTTGTGGCAGTAACATGAACTGTCATTGGATCAATCTTATTTTTGATTAGATTTTGAGATTTCATCCAATCAAGAATAACCATTACATTTTTTGTGTATAAGTCGCAGATTTCTTGTAAAAAGTTTTCATGTGTGCTTCCTGCGGATTTAGTAAGCAAAAGTGTAAAAGCATCAAAATCACTGTAGATATAATCCACAATTGCAGAAATTGCTTCTTTTTCGTGAGCAGAATGTTCTTTTCCAACAGGATTTAATTCATGCTTATGAAAATCCAAACCAGTGGAAGAAATGGCTTTTATAACAAAATCTACTGCATCATCAACAAGTGCACAAAACAAGGCGTCTTTATCTTTAAAATGACGATACATTGCTCCAGTTGTAAGACCTGCATTTGAAGCAATTGTTCTTAAACTGGCAGCAGAAAAACCTTTTTCTAAGAATTCTTTTTTTGCACTTTCGAGAATTTTTTGTTTTGTTTCCTTTGTTGAATCACTCATTAAAAATAATTTATATGAAAAAAATAGTTTCGACAAGGTGAAAAAACGAAATACAATATAAAATGATAACAATGTTATCAAAAACTATTGACACAATCCCATTTTTAAATTTATGATAACATCGTTATCAGATAACACTGTTATTTACTAGCCTTTCCATTTATTTTTTTTTACTTTAGTAGATAACATTGTTATCACCTCTACAATTTATGTACAACAACGACTTTCCTATTTTTTGGAAAGTTCTTTTTTACGCAATAAGATAACACTGTTATCATAAAACAACATTGGACATTACCTTTTATGGAGGAAATATGAAATTACAAAAAATTAATGATTGGTTTGGAAGATTTGCCACTTTCATGGTAAAAAACCGCATTGCATTTATTGTGGGACTTTTGCTTCTCACAATTATTTGTGGTGCAGGACTTCCAAAATTAAAATTAACAAACGGTGAATCAGATTGGTTTGACAACTGGGATTCTATCAAAATGAATCAAGATCACTTTGAAGAAATCTTTGGAAGTACAGACAACATTATGGCTCACATCACCGCAGAAGATGTTTTTGATCCAGAAGTTTTAGATATGATTGACCGCTTGGGTAATAGACTTTTACAAGAAGTACCTTACGCAGATTCATTAACAAGTCTTATGAATCTTTCAATTCCAATTGGAACAGAAGATGGCTTTGAAGTTTCTTCCCCTTTTGAAGATGGAATCCCAACAGATCCCAAAGAATTGGCAGAAAAAAAAGCATTTATTTTAAGTCGTGAATCTTTGGTGAATTCCCTTGTTTCCGAAGATGCAACAGAAACTTGGATAATTATCAATCTTGAACAATATTCAGAAGATATGACTGTTGCAATGAATAAAATTGCACCTCCTGCAATGGAAATTTTTAATGATCCAGAATTCAAATCAGATAAATGGACAATTAGAGAAACAGGTCTTTCTTACACAGAATATGAAGAACAACAATCTACAATGGAACAATGTGTTAGCAGAATTATCATTGGGTTTATTGTAATGGTAATTTGTTTAATCATTTTTATTCGTTCTTTCCGTGGCGTTGTAGTTCCAGCTCTAGCAACAGTAGGAGCTTTGGTTACAACACTGGGAGGTTCTGCATGGCTTGGAATTGAAGGAAACAACACAATGATTATCCTTACAGTTCTTCTTGCAATGGCTTTATCAATTGGTTACGCAGTTCACTATATCAACGCTTTTAAGCTTCACTTTAGACAAACTGGGAAACGAAAAGAATCTGTAATCCTTGGTGTTCAAGATTCTGGTTGGGCTTTATTCTTTACAGTAATCACAACAATGGGCGGAATGCTTTCTTTTCTTGCCGGTGGAATTAAACCTATGCGTTGGGTTGGAGGAATTACAGCCATTGCAGTTTTTGCAGTTTTTGCTTACATCATGATTTTGCTTCCTTGTCTTTACAGTTTTGGAAAAGACAAAAATCCAGACAAAAAGTTTTTAGAAACAGACGGAAGTACAAACTCAGACCTTGGCATTGAAAAAATGGGAAAATCTATCCTAAACAAAAAATGGATTACAGTAATTGTCAGTGCAATAATTGTTGCGGTTTCCGTTCCAGGTCTTTTCAAAATCACTGTAAATATGGATTACACCGAAATGATGGGAGAACGAACACCTTATGTAAAACGTCTTATGGAAATTACAAGGGCAAAACTTGGAAGTCAATATTCCTACGAAGTTTTAATTGAATATCCAGAAGCAGATGCAATCAAAAATCCAGAAATTTTACAAAAAATGGACATTCTTTCAGATAGAATTGGAACATTAAGTTTAACAAAAATCTCAAACGGAAAACCTCGTGTATCATCAGTTACAAAAATCGTAAAAGAAATGAACAGAACTTTAAATGAAGATGATTCCGCTTTTTACGTAATTCCAGATGATTACGACATAGTTAGCCAACTTCTATTTTTGTATGAACTTTCTGGCGGCGAAGATTTATTCCAATATGTTAGCCAAGATTTTTCTGCAGCATATTTGCACGTTGAACTAAACGGATACAACGCAGAAGAATGTGTAAAAAACAGTGAAATGGTAAATCAATGGGTAAAAGAATTATTCCCAGATGCAACTACGACAGGAACAGTTGGAGAAGTTGTTCAATACGCTGCAATGAACGGAAAACTAGTTCGGGGTTCAATCAAATCAATTGGAACATCATTTATCATTATTTTTGTATGTCTTGCCCTTGCCTTTTTGTCAATAAAAACTGCTTTAATCGGAATGATTCCAAACGTAACCCCAGTTCTATTAATTGGAGCGGTAATGGGCTACGCAAATATTCCAATAGATATGATTACCGCTATGGTAATGCCAATGATTTTAGGAATTGCAGTTGACGACACAATTCATTTTACAAATCACATAAAATATCAATTTGAAAAATGTGGAAATTACAGAAAAGCCATCGAAGCATCTTACCGCGAAATTGGAAAATCAATGATAATGACAACCATAATTCTTTGTGCCATGTTCTTTATCTTTTTGTTCAGCACAATGAATTGTCTTGTTAGAATCGGATACCTTTCAATCATCGGACTCGGAAGTGCCTTAATTGCAGACTACACATTAACCCCAGTTTTAATGTTAATTTGCAAACCATTTGGAAAAGAAAAAAATAAATAGAAAAGGCAGAAGGGAAAAGCCTTTCCCTCGGACGCACTTCGTTGCGTCCTACCCTTTCTAGCGGGGTTCTCGCAACAAGTCCATAAGGACGAAGTTTCAAGCACACCCCGCAACGCCCCAAATACTTTTTATAGGAGACTTTTATGAAAAAAATTATTTCAGTTTTATTATTAACATTATTATTTGGTACAGTTTTTGCACAAACAGGTTATGACATCATGAAAAAAGCAGATGAAGTTCCAACACCAAAAACTTCTTCTTACACAGCCACAATGACTCTTACAGACAAAAAAGGCAATGTCCGTGTTCGTGAAGTAAAGGAAATGACAAAAGATTTTGGAGATGTTTCAAAATCTGTAATTATTTTTACAACACCAAAAGACGTGGCTGGAGTTGGATATTTGATGTTTGACTATGTAGAAAAATCTGATGGAACAAAGCAAGATTCAGATAACTGGCTTTACATGCCTGCTTTAAAAAAAGTTCGTCGCATTAGCGGAAGCGATTCAGGTGGCGATTTTATGGGAACAGATTTTACTTACGAAGATATGGGAGACCGTGGATTAAACAAAGACACTTTTACCCTTTTGGGAGAAGAAAATGTCGATGGCACAGATTGCTACAAAGTTGAAGCAGTTTCAAAAGATAACACAGAAAAAAATCCTCGTCGAATTTTGTGGATTGGAAAAGAAAACTTCATTATGTACAAAGCAGAATTTTACGACAGACAAAACAATCTTCAAAGAGTTTTAACTTGTTCAGATATTCAAAAAATTGACGGATTTTGGACCACTGGAAAAATGTATATGAAAAACGTAATCACAAATCATTCTACATTAATTGAAATGAAAAACGTGTCTTACGGAGAATCAATAGACGACACACTTTTTACAGTTGCTGCTTTAGAAAAAGGACGCATCAGATAAAACATCAGAATAAGGAATTAGTATGAAAAAAACATTTTTGATTTGTGGGATTTTTTGTCTTGTTTCAAATCTATTTGCCAACAATATTCAGTTTTCTGGTGAACTTTCCACAACTTGGGGCATTTTTGCTCCAGGCACAGAAAACAGTCCAGATTTATCTGTAGGAAACACTACCTTTTCTGGAACAATTGATGCCTATTACGGAAACAGTTCTTTATTTTTTGACGGAACAATAGGTTTTGATTTAATCACAAAAGAATATCTTTATGATATAAACGAAGCATATTTAGATTACGCATCAAGTTTTTGGGGAATTAGATTAGGTCGCCAAAAAATTACTTGGGGAAAAGCCGACGGCATAAACATAACAAATCAAGTTTTTCCAGAAAATATAACTTCCCTTTATAACGAAGATTCTGCTTTGGCAATTGACGGTGCAAAATTTTCTTTCTATGTAAAAAACATCACAATCGATGGATTTTGGATTCCATTTTTTAGACCAACAGAATTGCCACTAAAAGAAAACAATCCTTTGCGACAAAAAATAGTTCCTTCATCAGTGGAAACAAATGGTTTTTCTATTCCTGTGGCAATTGGAAATCTTCAAAATCCGTCCCTTTCTTTGGAAAATGGGGAATATGGTCTAAAAATTAGTGGATATTTTTCTGCTTTAGATTTTTCACTTTATGGATTTTATGGTTTTGAAAAAACACCAAGCTTAAATTACACTTTGAATTTTGAAAACTATATGCCTTCAAAAATTACAATTGATGGAAATTACAACAGACTTGGAATGATTGGATTTGATGCTGCATTTCCAATTTCAGAAATTGTTTTTAGAAGCGAAGTGGCATTTTTTCCACAAAGACATTTTCAAAAATCTCTAGAAAGTATTTTACAACAACCTAGCGATGAAGAAAAAAATCAAACAGAAAAACACAACAACCTTTCTGCTTTAGTAGGAATTGACTGGATGCCATCTGGTTGGACTTTCACTGCTCAATATTATTTTGATATAATTTTTGGAGACTTAGAAAATTTGCAAGTAAAAGATGCTTATTCTCACGGTGCAACATTGAGCATTGCAAAATCATTTTTGTCAGAAACTTTGGAATTAAATTTAAGCGGAACAGTTGGATTTAATAATTTTGACTGCGCTATAATGCCACAAGTCTCTTACAGTTTAACCGATACTTTAAAGGCTTCTTTAGGAGCATTCATCTTTTTAGCAGGTCCAGAAAATGTTGGAACATACGGTGCTTACAAAGATTTAAGTTCAATTTATATAAAAGTAGAATACAGTTTTTAGGAGCTTGAAAAAATGAGTTATATTTCAGAAAAATCATCAAATAAAAACTTTTGGCAACGTTTTGCAAAACTTTACACTCCAATAATGAAAAAAAACAAAAAAACTTTTGAAGAAATTTGCAATATACTTGAATCTTACATAACAAAAAAATCAAATGTTTTGGAATTGGCTTGTGGAACAGGACAAATTAGTTTTTTAGTTGCAGACAAAGTAGAATCTTACATTGCAACAGATTTTTCTGAAAATATGATTCAAGAAGCAAACAAAAGAAAAACTAAAAATCCTACAAAAGCACATTTCCAAATAGCCGATGCAACAAATTTACAATTCCAAGAAAAAAGCTTTGATGTAGTAATCATTTCAAACGCTCTACACATTATGCCAAATCCAGAACTTGCACTAAAAGAAATAAGACGTGTTCTAAAACCAGATGGCATTATTTTTGCTCCCACTTTTGTTTATGAAAAAGGATATTCAAAACTTTTAATTTGGTGTATGGAAAAAGCTGGTTTCAGAACCTTTAACAAATGGAAACTTTCAGATTTCACTGCTTTTATAGAAGCCCAGGATTTTTCTGTAATAGATTCCAAATTATTAAAATCATTACCTTGCCCAGAATGTGTTTTAGTGGGAAAAAGATTGTAATTACTCCCCAAAGGGAATCCCAAACCTTTTCAAAACTTCTTTGAACTCGTCTTGGCAAGAAAGACATGTGTCTGTAAGATAACCTTTGATATTGTGCCATTCTGAAATGCCACGGTAATAAAAAAGTTTTACTTCGTCGGTAATGATAAATGGCACAATATTGTGTTTTAAGCACTCTTTAAACATAATAAGTCTTCCCACGCGACCGTTTCCGTCTTGAAATGGATGGATTTTTTCAAATTGAACGTGAAAATCTAAAATATCTTCCAAAGTAATTTTTTCTTTTGAGTTGTATTCTTTTAAAAGTGCCTTTATTTTTTGTGGGACCTCTTCTGGTTTTGCAGTTGCTGTGTTTCCAACTTCATTTTCTAGCAATTTGTAGCCACCAACTTTGAACCAACTTTGCAAACTGTCTGTTGTGCCCGATTTTAAAATAAAATGAAGCTGTTTTATAAAACTTTCTGTTAATTTTGATTTTGCCCCATCAATTACTAAATCTACACATCTAAAGTGATTCACAGTTTCTACAATATCATCAATTTTTACAGGATTTTCTATAGCCCCAAGAGTTTTTGTTTCAAAAATATGGCGAGTTTGCTCTTCTGTTAATTTGGAACCTTCAATGTGATTTGAATTATAAGTTAGGTTGATTTGCACACTATGATAAATTCCACCTTTGAGCCGAGCATCTTTTTCTCGTTTTAAAACTGAGAGAATAGTATCGCTTTTTGAAAATTTTACATGACGTTTTTGACGAGCAGGCTTTTCTGCATCTGGCGGAATGAGCCAAGTTTTTCCTTGCAAAATCGCTCCAGGAACTCGACCTTCTTCGCAATAATATCGAACTGTTCGCTCTGCAACTTCCCAAGTTTTAGAAATGTCTTGTACGCTGTAATAAACATCTTTTCCCATAGGAAAAATTTTACCACATTATCGGCAAAATTTCAAGCAAAAACAACTCCTATAAACAAAGTTTTATTTTGCCGATAAGGATAAAATTTAGTTTTTATGAGGGGAAAAAAGTTGTAAAAAAGTTGTATTTTTCTGATGAAAAGTCAAAAATCTTGTTTTTTAGGAAATAACATTCATTTTGTCTGTCAACATTATTTAATAATAATAGATATTCATTTGTATAGATAGCTAAATAGCCAAAAGAGATAACCACTAGTAACAAAAATAAAAAATAAAAAGAAAAACATGAGTTTGGGGTTTCCAAAGGGGAATCCCCTTTGGTCGTTGCCAGGAAAGGTTGGGGGTTTGGGGGGAAGGAAAAACTACGCATCGAAAAAGTTCGGTTTTCCTTCCCCCAAATAGTTTACCAGCTTTTCAAAGCTGACTCCTCCCAAAGTATTGGGAAAATGTGTTATTATCATTTCCTAACTAGTTTATAACATTTTTGAAAATGTTTGACATAACATTCATTTTGTCTGTAATAAAACAATTTTTTTTGCTATAATTATTACATAATATTTTTAAGGAGGCTGGGTGTTACAATCTAGCAAAAATTGGTTCATTGTTTTTTGCCTTGGAAGATTTTAATATCTTTTGGGCAAAATCTTCCAAGGGGTGTGAGTTTATGCTCAAAAAATACTATTCTTGGAGAAAAAGATGAACGAAAAAATTAAAATCCGTGTTGAAGAACAAGAGGATTACGAAATTGTTGAGAATCTTACAAGAGATTCTTTTTGGAATGTTTATAGACCTGGTTGCACAGAACATTTTGTGTTAAATCGTTTTAGAGATAATCCAGATTTTATTCCTGAACTTTCTTTGGTTTTGGAAATAAATGGAGAAATTCTTGGGCACATTATGTTTTCCTGGTCGAAAATCCAATGTGATGATGGAAATGTTATTAGGACTTTAACTTTTGGACCTGTTTCTATTCATCCAAATTATCAGCGACAAGGACTTGGGAAAAAACTTGTAGATTTTTCTACGGAAAAGGCAAAATCCTTTTGCAATACTTGCATTTTGATTTGTGGAAATCCTGAGTTCTACGGAAAATGTGGATTTTCTGATGCTTTAAGTTTCGGGATTCGTTATGGCGATGAAATTGGAGAGACTCCATTTTTTTTGTGTAAGGAATTGAAAACTGGAAGTTTATCAGGAATATCTGGAAAATATGTAGAGCCGTCTGGATATTTTGTTGCTGAAAATTATCCAAAAGAATTTGAAGAATATGAGCAAAAATTTCCATATAAGGAAAAACTTGTATTATAAATTTGATTGGATAATAAACTTTCCCTACTAAAAATCCGCCTATTGATTTTGAAATCAATTTGGTATAGGATGTAAAAATCCCATGGGGGAGTAGCAAACGACTTTATTTTTAAGGTCGTAACAAGTCAACATACTGATTTTTGAAAAATCTGGCTTGTTTTAATATGCGAGACTCATGTATAACTTTTTGCTATACATAGAGTTTTTATATCATTTTGTTTATTCAAACCCGAATATAGCATTTTGTTGTATTCGGGTTTTTTTTACAAAATTGAACATTTTACAAGATTTGGGGATTTTGAATGACTTGGAGTTTTGCTTTTTTCTTTAATAGCCTTTTGCTTGGTATCGGACTTGCAATGGACGCTTTTTCCGTTTCTCTTGCCAACGGGTTAAACGAGCCAACTATGAGCAAGAAAAAAATGTGTGGAATCGCTGGGATTTTTGCCTTTTTTCAGGCTTTAATGCCAATGCTAGGCTGGTTCTTAATCAGAACTTTATGCTCTTGTTTTAATCAATTCCAAAAATTGATTCCTTGGATTGCACTGATTTTACTTGGTTTTATCGGTGGAAAAATGCTTTTGGAAGGCATAAAAAATCAAGAAACGGAAGCAGAAAAATCTGGGCTTGGTTTTGGATCCTTGATTGTGCAGGGAATCGCCACATCAATTGACGCACTTTCCGTTGGCTGCACAATTTCTGAATACGGTTTTTTTATGGCTTTGGTTTCCGCTTTTATAATTGCCTTGGTAACTTTTGGCATCTGTTTTTCTGGACTGATAATCGGCAAAAAATTCGGCACAAAAATCGCTGGTAAAGCTTCTATTTTGGGCGGTGGCATTTTGATTTTTATCGGCTTAGAAATTTTTGTAACTGGTGTGTTTTTTTAAGAGGCTAAATACAGGTAATCAAGCCAATTAAAAAAACTTTTCCAGCTAACTTTTTTACTTGGGTATCTTAGACTTGGGGAAAACTGATTTTAGAATTGGTACAAAATTCTAAAATCAGCAAAAATACCAAAGTTTCAACTTTTTTACATTACATTTTCAAATTAACTTTTTTTTGATTATTTTATAGAGCTGATTTTGCCCAATCCTTACATTTTGCAAGTCCGTCATCTTCTGGTGTAAGTTGAATCTGTAGATTTTCGGCAACTATTTTCCCACCACAAGATTCTACTCTATCTTGCCAATCTCTTAGCCATTGACCATCGCCCCAATCGTATGAGCCGAAAAGGCCAATATTTTTTCCGCTAATTTGTCCTTCAATTCCAGAGAAAAATGCTTCTGCACTGTCTTCTAGAACTTCATCGCCCATAGCAGGACTTCCCAAAAGGATAACATCACATCCTACTGTGTCTGCTACACTTGCTGAATCTGCTGTAGAAAAATATACTTCTGCACCAGTTTCTTCAACGGCTTCCTTAATTGCATTTGCCATTGATTCTGTGTTTCCAGTTGTACTTGCGTAAACAATTGCTACTTTCATAAAAAATACCTCGCTTATATTTTTTGATTATCTGAGGGATACTGTATCCTTCACAAAACCATTGTGTACAAAGTTGACTGCAATTTGCGTATTGATTGCAGCATTTTTTAGCTTTTGATGGATTTGAATATGATTTCCAAAGTCCACAATATTTGCAATTTTTTCCTTGGTTTTTCTCAAAGGAAATAACATCTTCTAAAGGATAACCGAGAAAAACTCCAACTTCGTGGGGAAAAGTATTACTATTTTTTAATCTAAAAAAAAGTTCTTCAATGATAGCTTTGTTATCTAAGTGAATGGGGTATTTTTTTTCTAGCAAAAACTTTTTTATTTTCTTATTTTTTAATATTTCTGAAATCCATTTTTTATTGTAAGAAAAATACATTATAACGTTGTTTGTGGTGGAAAACCATTCAAGCTCAATGTCTTGTTTTGAAAGTAATTTTTTCCATTCTATAGAACTTTTTGTATCAAACTGGAATTTTTTGACTGTAAACATATTTCCAGGTTTAATTTTGCAAATTGTTGGAGATGCAGATTGCAATATTTGATAGCTTAGCAAGAAATCATCCTTTTTATTTAGATTTGTTAGATAAGACTAACTTATAATAAAAAGGGTAGTTTGTCAATATGTTAGTTAAAACTAACTTTTTTTTGTGTTTTATTCAAAATTTCTTTTTGATGAATAAAAATAATAAAACATAAACAAAATACTTGTGATTATCCAGCTGATAGGGTAGGAAGCACAAACCATTTGAATTGTGTGGAACTTTTGAACCACAGTTGTAAGCCAAACTATGCGGAAAAGGCAAACGCCACCGCCAGTTAAAATTGTAGGAATCAAAGTTTTTCCGCAACCGCGAATTATTCCTGAGAAAATTTCGATTGGAATAAATGTAATGTATGTTGGAGCGATAAAAAGCAAAACTTCTGCTCCGATTAAAATAACTTGTTGGTCATCAGTGAATAGTGAAAATAAGAAATTTGCGAAAACACAAACCCCGATTACTAAAATGATTGTAAAAGTTGTTGTAATTAAAAATCCTTGTTTTGCACTTTGTTTTATGCGTGAAATCTTTTTTGCACCAAAATTTTGTCCTGCGAAGGTGGTGATGGCGATTCCAAAGGAACTAATTGACATCCAAAAAAGTGCGTCAACTTTTCCAAAGGCAGCCCAGGCAGCGGCTGTGTCTGTGCCAAAGGAATTGATATTTGCTTGAATTATCAAATTGGAAATTGTGTACATTACGGATTCTAAGCCTGTAGGAAATCCAATTTTTAAGATTTTGCTCAAAATTGAACCTGTGAATCCAATTTTTTTTATGGATAATTTGTAACTTTCTTCTGAACGGGAAAGGTTACTCATTACCAAAATCATAGTGACGAATTGGGCAATGATTGTGGCAAAAGCTGCACCTTCCACGCCCATTTTGAAAACTGCGATAAACACAAAGTCCAAAATGATATTTACAAAAGTTCCCACTATTAAATAATAAAATGGTCGTCTAGAATCCCCGATTGCACGAAGAATTCCAGCTCCCATATTGTACACAATGGAAGGAATTATTCCGAGAAAGTAAATTTTTATATATTTTTCAGATAAATCAAAAATATCCGCTGGGGTTTTTAAAAGCTTTAGCAAGGCTGGAGTGGAAAAATATCCCAAAACTGTGATAACAAGACCGCCCACAATTGAAAGGGCAAAGGCTGTATGAACACTTAATGAGACTTCTTTGTGTTTTTTTGCTCCAAAATACTGGGAAGTGATAACCGTTGCCCCAGAGGATAATCCCATAAAAAATCCCACTAGTAAATTGATGATAAATCCAGTTCCACCACCAACGGCTGCTAAAGATTCTTTTCCAAGATATCGCCCAACGATTATAGCGTCTACAGTATTATAAAGTTGCTGAAAAAATGTCCCAAACAAAATTGGAAAAAAGAAAATTAAGAGTTGTTTCCAAATTACCCCTTCTGTAATGGCGTTTGGGTCTTGTTGAGTTTTAAATAGTTTTATAAATCGTCCTTTCATACTGTATCTCGATATATTGTTGGGTTTGTGGTTTAAATTAAAAAAAATCCATTATCCAAAAATAAAGTGATAAAATCATTTTAAAATAGACAATGGATTTTCTAAAAATTATTCTTTAAATTCTACTAGAGTACATAAATCGCCTTTTTCATTGTGGATAGCAACTACTGAAGCGTTTTCTGTTGTTCCATATTTTCCTGTGATTTTTTCTCGACCAAAAATTGCTGTTTTAAAAGTGATTCTAAGTTTGTTAAACTTTTTGGTTGTGTAAATCTCTTCTGGTAAGCAATCTATGGCGTAATCTAAATATGTAAGATTGTGAACGTGGTTGTTCCAGTCAATATCACTTCGACGAACAAGAATTTCTGTTTCTGATGTGTAGTTTTCTGGCTCGGCGATTTTTTCGATTTTGCTTCCTTCAAAGGCAGAACCTTCGTTTACGGTGTAACTGTTAATCAATTCTTCTGGGATTTTTGTAGGTCGACCTGTGGTTAAATCAAGCAAAACCCATTTTGTAATGCCTTTTACGCAAAGTTTGTCTCCAGCGTAACCCAAAAAACTACGGATTGTTCCAAATGGACTTCGTAGTGGCTCAATCCAAGTGTCAACTTTTAGATCTTCTCCCATTTTTGGAGCTTCTATCACTTCGAGTTTCCAATCAAGCAAAACCCATCCTTTTCCTGTGTTGCTGCCTTGAATTACGTTGTCTCCAGAAGCATCTGAGTGAGCAGAACCTGCGTTACCGAAAGCTTTTAAAATTGCTCCCAGTTTGTAATTTCCTTGGTTGTCGTAGTCTTCGATAATTGGTTTGTAAACGTAGTTAAAAATCATTTTTTATTCCTTTTATCATTTTTAGAAAATGATGAAAAATACAAAAGATTTCCCAAGACTTTGGGAGGAGTCAGCTTTGGTAAAGCTGTTAAACTATTTAGGGGAGGAAAACCCACTCAGAGTCCGAAGGCCGTTGGTTTTCCTCCCCTAAAACCCCACCTTTCCTTGGCCACGGCTTAGGGTTCCACCCTAAGAACCCAAGTTTTTCAAAGGTTTTGAGTTTTTTATGTTTAAGGGGGTTGCTCCCCTTTGGAAACCCTGCTTTATGGGGGATAAAAATATTAGTTATATTTTTTTATTAATATTAAAATGGACAAAAATTGAGATTTTGTCAAGTTGGTTGTGTTATCGCAAATAGACCATCAAAAGCATAACATCAGAGGTGCGGATTCCGGAAATACGGCTGGCTTGGCCTAGGGTTAGTGGGCGGACGTTTTCTAGTTTCATTCTAGATTCAGCACTTAATCCCGGGATTTTTCCGTAGTCAAAATCGTATGGGATTTTTGCGTTTTCCATGCGACGCATTTTTTCAACCCGACGATCCTGTTTTTCAATGTAATGTTCGTATTTGTAGTCGATTTGGGCGGCGTTCCAATATTCTTCTGGATATTCTGGATTTTCGGCTGTGTATTTTTTGTGAAGTAAATCCAGAATTTCATTTACTGTGGCAATTTTTGTGTTTAGTTTTGCCATTTGTGCTTCGGATTTTAGACCAACTTTGTATCCGTATTCAGAAAGTCGTTTGTCTGCTGTGTCGTGGCGAAGATTTAGGCGATATTCGGCTCTGGCTGTAAACATTCGGTATGGTTCTTTTGTGCCAAGAGTAACCAAATCATCAATTAAAACACCGATGTAGGCTTCGCTTCTGGACAAAACCAATGGCTCGTATTTTGGGATAATGTGAAGTTTGTCTTTGTGGCATGAATAGCTTAAATCTTCTGTGCCATCTTCTGCATAGGAAATTGGTCCACATTCTGCAATATGGCTTTTACAGTAAAGACCAGCGTTTATCCCTGCAATCAAACCTTGTCCTGCGGCTTCTTCGTAACCAGATGTTCCGTTGATTTGACCTGCGTTAAAAAGTCCTGCCACAAGCTTGGTCTCCAAAGATGGGAAAAGTTGGGTTGGCTCAACGTAATCGTATTCTACAGCGTAACCTGGTCTAGAAACGATTGCATTTTTGAATCCTTCCAAAGTTCGCATAAATCTGTCTTGTACTTCTTCTGGCAAAGATGAAGAAAATCCGTTTATGTACATTTCTTCTGTTTCAAGGCCTTCTGGCTCAATGAAAAGTTGATGTCGTTCTCGTTCTTGGAATCTCATAACTTTATCTTCGATACTTGGACAGTAGCGAGGTCCAACACCGCTGATTTTTCCAGAATATAGTGGGGAAAGTCCAATATTTTCACGGATGATTTTGTGAGTTTCTTCGTTGGTGTAAACTAGGTGACAAGGCATCATTGGGCGATTGATTTCTGCATTATCAAAACTAAATGGAATAACTTCTTCGTCTCCTAGTTGGAGTTCTAGATTTGTAAAATCAATAGAATGTTTTAGAATGCGAGGTGGTGTTCCAGTTTTTAGTCGCCCAGTTGTAAAACCAATTCTGTTAAGAGCCTCCGTTAGACCAAAGGCTCCAGCTTCTCCAAGGCGACCATGAGGAGCGTCGTATTTTCCAATAAAGATTTTTCCCCCAAGGAAAGTCCCTGTTGTAAGGATTGCAGCTCGAACTGGCACCCGGCGGCCACGTTCTGTAATAACTGCTGTGAGCTTTTGTCGCATTTTAGAAAGTTTTTCTGGATTTTGGCGACATTCCCCAGGAATTGAGCCAACTTCTGCCTTGGTTCCGCTTCCCTCCGGCAATTCCGTTGTGCTTTCCACAGTTTCCAAATCCACAACCGTATCTTGCAAAGTATAAAGATTTTCTTGTTGCTCTAAGATTTGCCGGGCTAGTCGTGAATACAAAAGTTTATCTGCTTGGCTTCTTGGGGCTTGAACCGCAGGACCACGGCTTTTATTCAACAAACGGAACTGAATCATTGAATTATCAATGAGTTTTGCCATTTCGCCCCCAAGAGCGTCTATTTCCCGTACAATGTTTCCTTTAGCGATTCCCCCAATAGAAGGATTACAAGACATTCTACCAATGGCGTCTATGGATTGAGTGATTAGCAAAGTTTTTAAGCCCATTCTGGCACAGGCAAGAGATGCTTCAATTCCAGCATGACCACCGCCAACAACTGCCACATCAAAGGCTTGATTATATCCTCTGTAAGTAATATCTATCATTTGTTTAGTCCTTCTAGTTCGTAAGGAGTTTCTTGGTAAACGTAATAATTTAGCCAATTTGAGTAAAATAAGTGAGCAATACTTCGCCAAGTAGAAATTGGTCGTTGAGTTGGATCATCACTTGGAAAATAATGCTTTGGCATTTCCACATTTGTAAGACCTTTTTTCAAATCTCGTCGATATTCCATTTCTAAAGTTTCTGTATCGTATTCTAAGTGACCAGTCATAAAAATTTGGCGATTATTATTTGATTTTACAAGCAAAACTCCACTTTCTTCAGATTCTGCCAAAATCGTAAGATTTGGATTTTTTTCAATATCCTCTTTGCGAATCTCTGTGTGACGAGATTGTGGAGAAGGGAATAAATCGTCAAAGCCCCGTAGCAAAGGTTCTGCCACAGTGGTTTTGTAGTTTTGGAAAATTCCTGAAATCTTTTTTTCCAAAGGACGTTTTGGGATATTGTAATGGTGATACAAACCAGCTTGTGCACCCCAGCAAATATACAAAGTACAGAAAACGTTTTTTTCTGCGTAATCCATGATTTTACACAAATCAGACCAATAATCCACATCTTCAAAAGGAATTTGCTCAACTGGAGCACCGGTTATTATCATTCCGTCAAACTTTTGATTCAAAGCCTCTGCCGAAGTGATATAAAACTTTTCTAAGTGTTCTTCCCCAGTATTTTTTGATTGGTGGGCTTCCATGTGAACTAAAGAAATTTCAATTTGCAAAGGAGTGTTTCCCAAAAGACGCAAAAGTTGAGTTTCTGTTGCAATTTTTGTTGGCATTAAGTTCACAATTGCAATTTTTAGAGGACGAATATCTTGAATGTTTGCTCTTTCATCTGTCATAACGAAGATATTTTCGTTTTCAAGCACAGAACGAGCTGGTAAATCTGATTGTATTTTAATTGGCATAGCAAGAAAAATATAGCATATTCTACAGTTATTTGCTATACTATTACATTATGGCAAACAACAGAAAAGCAGCAATTAAACGATTAAAAAATCTAGTTTTTACTCCAAAATCAGAAATTGGGAAATTTAGAGAAAATATTGAAAAAGAATTTTCTTCTGTTTTTTTGCCAAACCGTGTGGAACATACTGAAGAAACAATAAATGGTGTTGTTTGCGATGTTTTAACTCCAGAAGTTTACGCTTCTGATAGAGTAATGGTTTACGTTCACGGCGGTTCCTTTATTGGTGGAAGTAGAAAATCTTGGCGAGTTTTTTGTGCATCTTTGGCTCACGCTTCTTCTACAAAAATTATTGTGCCAGAAATTAGACTTGCACCAGAACATCCCTTTCCAGCCGCTTTAGATGATGTAAAACTTGTGATAAAAGCTCTTTATCCTAACGAGCCAAATATTATTGTGGCAGGAGATGCTTCTGGAGCTTCTATTGCTTTGTCTTTGGTTTTGAGTTTGAAAGAAATTGCAAGAAACAAGATTTACGGGATTTTGCTATTTTCTCCATGGCTTGATTTTTCAGCCGAAGCACCAATTTATCACGATAAAAAATTGAAAGACGAACTTTTATCCCCAGATGCAATGCGTCGCACGGGAAATATGTACACATACACTTCAAATTTAACAAATCCCCATGTTTCACCTCAGTATATGCTTCCAAATATGCTAGAAGGTTTTCCAAATGTGTACATTCAAATGGGGGAAAAAGAAATTATCATCAACGAAACAAAAAAGTTTTGTATGCTTTTGCGAAGTGCTCACGTGCCATACACTTTGGATATTTGGCCAGATATGATGCATATGTTCCAATTCGCCGAAGAATTTTTGGAAGATTCACATCTTGCTATTGATAAAGTGGGCAAATTCATCAAAGATAATGGCTTTAATCGGGATGTCTTTGCGGAAGGGTAATATCAACATCACTACAAAAAGGAAAAATAAATGGAATTAGTTGCTCCAGCTGGGAATTTTGAAAAATTAAAATACGCTTATGAATATGGTGCCGACGCTGCCTACATTGGGCTTAAGAGGTTTTCCCTTCGGGTTAAGGCGGATAATTTTTACGAGGATGAATACAAAGCAATCACTGACTTAAAAGCAAAATATCCTGGAAAAAAACTTTTTTGTGCTTTAAATATTTCTTTTCACAATCGTGATATCGATAATTTTTTGAAGGAATTAGATTATTTTAAATCATACCCAATTGACTCTTTTATCATTCAGGATATTGGGATGGTAAACATCATAAAAAAACACTTTCCAAATGCTGCACTTCATTTAAGTACTCAAGCAAACTGTATAAATCGGGAAGCTGTAAAAATGTACAAAGATTTGGGCTTTAAGCGGGTTGTTTTAGGTCGGGAAGCTTCTTTGGCAGAAATCCGTGAAATAAAAGACGCTGTTCCAGAAATGGAGCTTGAAGTTTTTGCCCACGGTGCAATGTGTATTTCCTATTCTGGCCGCTGTTTAATGAGTGCATATTTAACAGGACGCAGTGCAAATGCTGGTTGGTGTTCACACTCATGCCGCTGGAATTTTAATCTTTCTGGAAATAACGACTTTTTAACAGAACCTCTAACCAACGAAGAAGCTCGTGCAATCGCCCAAAGTGGAAAACTGTTTATCACTGAACACGAACGACCAAACGAACATTTCCCAATTTTTGAAGGGGAGGATTTTACAGCAATTCTTTCATCAAAAGATTTGTGCATGGTAGACCACTTAGACAAAATGAAGGAAGCTGGGGTTGATTCCCTAAAAATCGAAGGCCGAATGAAAAGTCTTTACTACGTTGCAATGACTGTTCGAGCTTACAGAAAAGCCATTGACGCATTGCAGGGAAAAATCTCTTCAGAAGAGGCAGCTCCATATATCCAAGAGTTATACAAGGCTCCTCACCGGGAATTTGGCACAGGATTTTTCTTCCGCCACGAAGATGCAGACAAAACTACGGTTGGGGAATCTGCCAGTGAATTTGAACTTGCTGCAACTATCGGAAAGCCCCTTTCTGAAGAAGAAGCAAAGGCTCTACAAGAAAAGGCTGAAAAAGCTCGAAATGATTTTGATTCAGAACTTGCTGCTATGCACCCTGATGCAAAAAAAGCAAAAGAAAAGGATTTAGAACTTCATCCAGAAAAAGTACCTCATCCTCTAACAAAAGAAGATTTAGCTGGTGGAAAACTTTTTGTTTGTTCTCCATTGAATCGCATTGATTCAAAATCTTGGTGCGAATTTGTTGGACCAAATAACACTGGAATTCAAGATTCTGATTTTGTTTTTGTGGATGCTGAAACTGGTATGGTAATGGATTGGACAAGTCACAATCACGATTGCTTACTTTTAACAAAAAAAGATATTGCAGAAAATTGGATAATGAGAACAAAATCTCAAAACAAACTTTCTGGCACAAACAAACGCTAATTGTAAAGCTGGAAAAGCCAGGATTTTATGAAGATTTTATATCAAGATAAACAAATTGTTGTGGTTAGTAAGCCAGAGGGCGTTTTAACAGTTCCCTATCCTGGGTTCAAAGGCCACACGCTGATTGGAGAACTTACTGAAATCTGTAGAAAGCGGGGTATTCTTCGGGGCGCATACAAGCCTTACGTGGTTCACCGCTTGGATAAAGACACTTCTGGGGTTTTAGTTTTTGCCATGACCCAAGACATTCAAAAAAAACTTATGGACAACTGGCAAAAACTAGCAAAAACTCGCTGTTATGTGGCTTTGGCTGAAAATCCCCGAGGAAAAGATTTTTCCCCAATTCCAGATTTTGGCACAATAGACGCGCCCCTTACAAAAAACGCTTATCATCACTCATACGTAGCAAATAATCAGCGGGGAAAAAAGTGGGAACAATCCAAATATCCCCAAAAAGGGAATGTCCAAACTGAAAAAGCTCAAAAAGAAGTGTCGGCTATAACTCACTACAAAATCTTGTGCCGAGGAAAAAACTACACACTGTTTCAGCTAGAATTGGAAACTGGTCGCACAAATCAAATTAGAGCCCACTTAAATCACATTGGATACACAATCGCAGGAGATGAGCTTTTCCATGCAAAGACAAATCCTTGTAACAGACTTTGCCTTCACGCAAAAACGCTGGAGTTTTATCACCCTGTAAGCGGGGAGTTGCTTTCTTTTTCAGAAAATCCAAGCCAGAACTGGGAAAAGTTGTGTAGGTAACAAACTTCTTCTACACACAAAAATCTCCCTACCAACAAAAACGCCCAAGCCGTTTACACAAGACTTGGGCGTTTTTTACAAGCTTTTTTCAGCAAACTAGCAACTTTCTTTAATTGCAACAAGTTCTGCTTTTTTTGCCATTAAAACTTCGTATTTTTCAGCGATTCCTTCTAGTTTTCCGTCACGAAGGGGCTCTACAATTTGAATAATGATTTCATACATTGGAGTTAAGCCCATATTTCCCAAAGTTCCTTTTAGAGAGTGGGCGGCATCAAAGGCTTTTGTAACATCACTTTCTTGGATTGCTACGCCTAGTTTTTCAAAACTATCATCAGCAAGCATTGTTGCCAAGCAAGATGTATATAAATCTTCGTCATCTAAAAATCTTCTCATTGCTCCAGGAATATCGCAGCCCCATTGGTTTAGTTTTGTACATAAATTGTTCATAGTTCCTCCCAAGTTAAGCATTTTTGAAATCGTGAATGCCTAAAAGTATGTGTTTATCTCCCAATTCTTTTAAATATTCTGTTTTCAAAGAAACAAACTGAATCTTTCCCTCAGAATTTGTAAAACTATAATCCATAGTTGTTGATTGCCGTGTTTTTGCACACTTCATCAAAGACTGGGTGATAATTGGACTTTCCGTAGGATTACAGGAAAAATCAAAATATTCATAATACTTAGAATTTACTCTAAGTAATTCGTAATGACCATTATTAAATTCATAAATTGCAGCAGGATTTTTGATTTCCAAAAAATATTTAGCGATTTCAGATTCTCCAGCCCAAAATATGTTTGTAAACTTTTCTTGATTTCGAGGGGAAAACATATCTGCTGTCGAATTTATTACATCAAAACCTACCGAACCGTATTCTTTTTCCACAAGAGCTTCGTATTCATCTTGAGGAATTGGTTTTGAGTAAAAGTACCCTTGGGCAAATTCACAGCCAATATTTTTCAAAAACTGAACTTGATTAAAAGTTTCAGCTCCCTCTGCAATACAAGTCATATTTAACCATTTTGCCATTCGCACGATTGATGCAATGATACTTTCACTTCTTCCGTCCTGGCCATCATTTGAAAGAAATTTCATATCAATTTTCAGAACATCAACTGGCATATCTTTTAAAACATTCAATGAAGAATATCCAGAACCAAAATCGTCCATCATTACCACGAAACCTTTTTTTTGCAAACGATGCATAGTTTCTAGCATAATTTCAGGATTATCCATATAAGAAGATTCTGTTATTTCCAAGTTTAAAAGGTTTGGTGGAATCTGATATTTATCAATTAAATTGCAAAATACATCAACCAAAAGGGGATTGTACAAATCAATTCGGGAAACATTTATGGAAATCGGAAGAATAGTTCTGCCTTCATCTATCCATTTTCGGAGAGTTTTACAAACATTTTCCCACATATAATAATCAACTTTTGATACAAAGCCATTTCGCTCAAAAACTGGAATAAAACTTGCTGGTGGAATCAAGCCTTTTTCTGGATGTTGCCACCGAATCAAAGCTTCAGCTCCTGCAATCTTGTTGGTACGCAAATCGTATTTTGGCTGGAAAAATGGCACAAATTGATTTTCTTCCAAGGCCCTGGTCATCTCATTGGCAATATTTTGGTCTTGTTTAAGCTGCTGTTCCATAGAGTCGTCATACCAACTATAAAGCTGGATATAACTTCCCTTACAAGTTTTAGCAGCTAATGTTGAGCGATCATACAAAATATCTGGACGAATAGAATTATCAGGAATTTCATACAATCCAAAAGAAGGCACAATATCAAATTCTCGATTGTATTCCCCTAAAACCTTTTTTACTCGGTCTACAACATCCACTGCAAACTCGTATTTGTCTTGATATTTCAAACCGTTAAAGGAAACACAAGCTGCAAAAACATCACCTTCAATTCTACCGTAAGTATAATATTTTGCAGTTTTTACTAAAGAAGGTAAAGTTCCTGCAATATATTTTATCAATCTATCACCTTGGGCGATTCCAAAATATGAGTTAATAAGAGAAAATCTATCAATATCAAATCTGACAAAAATAAATTTCTCTTTTGGATTTTCTGTCAATATTTTGTGAGTTTCTGCAAAAAAGTGATTTTTTGTGAACAAGCCAGTAAGTTTATCAAACTCGGTTAAATAAACGATTTCTCGTAAGGTTTCAAGCTGACTTCGATTTATGGCGTTTCGTAAGCGGAATAAAATGATATCAGGATTGTATGGTTTTGTAACAAAATCCCAAGCACCCATTTTCAACGCCTCGATTTCTTTTTCTGATTCGGAGTGACTTGTGGTAACGAGAATCGGAACGTTTTTTAATCGAGAATCTTCTTGAATATGTTGCAAAAAAGTGTAGCCGTCCATAACAGGCATTGTCAAATCTAATAAAACAGCAGAAAATTCAATTCGATTTTTGGTCAAAATATCTAGAGCAACTTGACCATTTTCTGCTTCGACAATGTTATAGTGGTCTTTTAAAAATTTTTTGAGGATTTCTCTGTTTATTTGGTTGTCGTCAACAATAAGTACTGTTTTTATGGATTTCATTGAATTAAACTATATAACACATTTAAAAAATTTGTGATAAAATTCTTATGATAAAAATGCAAAATATACAAATTAAAGAAATTGTGATATGCTAATTTTATGTTTGAAAATTTAATTGAAAAATCAATTTTTAATGTAAAAAAAGAAATAATCTCACTTTTGAAAAATTCTAAAAATCCTTTTGTGGCTCAAAGTCCAGTTTTAGATGCAAATATTCTTTTGTGCCATTTTCTAAATCTTTCTAAGACAGCCTTAATTTGTAATGATTCTAGGATTTTAACAGCGACCGAACTTGATACAATCCAGCAAGGAATTGAAAAGCGGCTTTCTGGACTTCCTGTGGCTTATATCACCAATCATAAAGAGTTTTTTGGTTATGATTTTTACGTTGACCAAAATGTGCTTATTCCAAAACCAGACACAGAACTTTTGGTAGAACAAGCTCTTTTAGCTGTAGACAAGGCCTTTGCCACCGCTCCAGAAAAAAAAACTGACTACAAAATTGCAGATATTTGCACAGGTTCTGGCTGCATTGCTATTTCTGTTTTGAAAACTTTATTTCAAAAATACAGAGCTTCTATAAAAGTTGCAGCCAGTGATATTTCTAAGGCGGCCTTGGTTGTTGCAGAAAAAAATGCCGATACGCTTTTATCCCAAGAGGAAAGACAAAATATTAGTTTTTATCAAGGAGATTTGTTTCAGGCTTTTTCATCTTCTGAAAATCAAAAGTTTGATATGATTTTAAGCAATCCACCTTATGTGCCAACAAATCTTACAGATGAACTTTTATCTGACGGAAGAAGTGAGCCTCGCCTTGCTTTAGACGGCGAATCTGACGGCCTTGGAATAATCCGCCGACTTGTGGTAGAAGCTAAAAATCACTTGAAAGAGGGTGGGGTTTTCTTTTTGGAAGCTGGGGAATATAATGTAGAAGAAGCTGGAAAGTGTTTATTAAATGCAGGTTTTACTGATATATTTATTCATAAGGATTTAGCGGGGCTTTTGCGTTTGGTAGAGGCTCATATCAATTAGTATTGATAAAAAGGTTTGCAAATGAAAGCACAGGACGATTTTTTACAAACTATCGAAGATTTTTACAAGATTCATACTCACTACGAAGATTTTGAAAAAGCTAAAATCAATAAGGCATGGGAATATTTGCTAGAATATTCAAAAACTCATGAAAGACCTTGTGGGGAAAGTTTTGAGCTTCATCCTTTGAGGGTGGCTTCTATTTTGGCAAAATCTAAGTTGGATGCTGACTGTATTGTGGCAGGACTTTTGCACGAATGTGAGGATGTGGAAAATCTTTTTGGAAAAGAAGTTGGAAACATTGTAAAAGGTGCTTGTCGCATAACAAACTTAAAAATCCAAAATAAAACTTTGCAACAGGCAGATAGCGTTAGAAAAATGCTTTTTGCAATGATTGATGATATTAGAATTATTTTGGTAAAACTTGCTGACCGACTTGATAGAATGAGATTTTTGAAAAATCTTTCTGAAGAAAAGCAAAAATCTGTGGCAACTGAAGTTTTGGAAATTTGGTCTCCTTTGGCAAATCGTCTTGGTATGTCTTCTTTGAAGGACGAACTGGAAGATTTAGGCTTAAAATACACAAATCCAGATGCTTACGAGCAAATAAAGCGTCTTGTTCAGCTAAAAAAAGGGGAGCGTTCTGTTTATCTTGAAAGGGCTGAAAAAGAGATTTATAAGTCGGCGGCAAAGCAAAATTTGGAAATTAGTATTTCAAGCAGGGCAAAACACTTTTATTCGATTTATCAGAAAATGAGAAAGCGGGGAAAGGCTCCAGACGAGATTTACGATTTACTTGCTTTACGAATAATTTGTAAGGATACAGCGGCTTGTTATTCTCTTATTGGAATTGTTCACACTCTTTGGAAACCTATGGAAGGCCGATTTAAGGATTATATCGCCATGCCAAAAACTAATGGCTACCAAAGTTTGCACACAACTGTAATGTGCGAAGGTTTCCCTCTAGAGATTCAGATTCGCACCTCTGAAATGCACTCTGTGGCAGAACACGGAGTTGCAAGTCACTGGCTTTACAAAAAAGGAAAATCTAAGGATTCTGTTTCTGTAGAAAATCTTTCGATTATCAATCAGTTAAAGGCTTTACAGGCAGAAAATAAAAATGATGCTGAGCTTTTTGCAGAAATAAAAGATGAACTTTTAGGTGATTCAATCTATGTTTTTACTCCTCAAGGTGATGTTAGAGAACTTCCTGCAGGTTCTACAGCTATAGACTTTGCTTATAGCATTCACTCTCGGATTGGGGAAACAATTGTGGGGGCAAAAGCTGACGGAAATATTATTCCTTTGTCTGCACCTTTGAAAAACACACAAATTATTGAGATTTTAACCAATCCCCAAAGTCATCCAACAGAAAATCAGCTTCATAGCGTAAAAACAGCTCGGGCTAGAAGCAAGATTCGCTCTTGGCTTTTGCAAAACGAAAGCAATTTTTCTGGAAATACTGCTGGAACTTTTGAAACACCGAAAGAACTCCCTGCACAAAAAGAAATAACTTCTCAAAAAGAGGAAAGAGAAGGAAAAGACCACAGCGAAGAACCAATCAAAATCAGAATTGGGGATACAACAAATTTTATGGTAAAATCAGCAAAATGTTGCAATCCGATTTATGGAGATGAAATAATAGGTTACGTTTCTCGGGGACGGGGCTTAATCATCCACCGAGTTGGTTGCGATAATTTTTACAGAATTCCAAATGTTGCAGAACGTAGCGTTTCTGTGGTCTGGGAAGAAAAACCAATTATTCTCCACAAAAAGAAATCACAAAACTAGACAGCAACCTTTATTACAAGGCCAGTTTTCCCTTCTTGAAGATTTCCGATTCTAACAAGTTCTGCTTTTAGACGAAAATCTTTTGGTTTTGAAGAGCGAATAATTTCTGCACCAGTTTTTCTTAAATATCCTGCAAGACACATGCCTTCGTCGTCTGCAATATATGACTCAATATCATTTAGATAAAGCCCAAGAGCATTTTCATCGTGAATATTATAAGGTTCTGCTTGAATATAAGCTCTTGTTCCCGCAAAAAATTCTTTTCGTGCTTTTTCAATGCGACTTTTATGGGCGATAAAATTTTGTGGCTCTTGGCTTTTGAAAAGAGAATCTATGTAATCCAATCCAGAATGAGTCCAATTTTCATAACGCTGACCAACAACTCCAATTGTAAAAACAGTTTTCTTGTGATTTTGAAAATATCGGATAAACATTTCCTTTGGAGAGTTTGCTTTCAAGTTTCCCAAGCGATTTTTTGCTGCATAATAGAAAAAACAAGCTGTATCAGTGGCGGCTGCAATTTCTTGATGTTTTGTCAAAGTACGATTGTAAAAAACATTCATAAAAAGTGTGTCGTCGCAAAATCTACCGTAAAGCCAAGCAAATAAACCTTCCACAGAAATTGGCTCTACAACTTTTGCTGTTGCCTTTGGAAAACAACACAAAATAGAAGCTTTTCGACTAAAAAATTCTGCTGCTAACAAACTATCTTGACTTTCAATAATCATTAGCAAAATACTTATATGAGCAAGATATGCAGATAAAATTTCTTCACGATGATAACTTTTTGGAATATACAAAAAAACTTCCATATCAAAATCGTTCTCAATGTATGTGTACCAATTTTTATTGAAAATTTTATTGATTTCCACAGTAAATTTTTCTTCTTCCAAAAGATTTGGTAATAAACTTACTTTTCCTTTGTATTCAAGTTCATCTTTTGTAAACTGAAATTCGTGTAGAGTTGATAAATTGTCTTTTTCAATTTTAATGTATGTTTTCATACTTGTAATTTACTAGAGTAAAAGGACGTATATTGTCCCTGTATTTTTTTTGTAATATTTAGTTTTTTCTTGATTTTAGAATGCCGATAATGAATTGATAAATTGTAACTTTTAAAGAAAAAAATCGTTTAGGATTAAAATAGCTGTTTTTTAGGAATATAAAGTGAAACAATCCTAAATTAACTTGGAATTTTTATCTGGAGTAATATGAAGAAGTTAGTGTTTTTTATTTTAATATTTGGATTTTTATTTTCTACAGTAAATCTTTTTGCAGATGAAACTATTGATGCTGTTAGTGGAGAAGCTGACAAATTAGAAGAAGAAAAAAAAATTGAAGAAGTAGAAAGTGAAGAAGAGGAAGAATCAGAGCTTCAAAAACGAAAAGATACTTTGGCATTTGGTTTGGAATCAGAAATTACAGATTTAATTTCAAAATTATTAAAAGAAGAAGATAAATCCTTATCTGATGATATTTTAGCGATTTTTAATTCCACAAAAAACGTAAATGTTCGAGAAAAAGCCATCGAATATTTTACAAAAATTGAAGATACTTGTTTGAAAGATTACGCTTTGCTAATTTTGGAAGATCCTTATGATGAAAAAACTTCCAGTGTTAATTTGCTTTTTAAATATGTTACTGCTCTAAAAATTACAGAAGCGGCTCCTCTTATCCAAGAATTGCTAGATTCTGAAAACGAAGAATATTATGATGCTGCAATTTCTGCTTTGGGAACTGTTGGAGGACCTGAGGAAGCTTTGTTTTTGGCGGATTTTTTGGATAGAGATTTAACTACAGCACGAAAGCAAAATCTTATGAAAGCTTTGGGACAGATAAAAGCGGTGGAAACTTGGGATAAGCTTGTGGAAGTTATCCAAAACGAAGATGAAAACACTTATGTGAGAATGTACGCTGCCGAAGCAATTGGTGCAATGGAAAAAGAAGAGTCCATTGAGATTTTGCTTGATTTATTTGAAGATGATGATCCAAATATTAGAACTTATGCAATAAAGGGATTAAGTTATTTTAATAATGAAGATGTGGAAAATCTTGTAATTCAAGGTCTAAAAGATAATTATTACAAAGTTCGCTTGGAAGCAATAGAAGTTGTAAAAAAGTATGAATACAAAACTGCTGTTCCAAGTTTGCTATATCGTGCAAAAAATGATTCGGAAGCCACTGTAAAATATGCTTGTTTTGAAGCTTTGGCTTTGCTTGATACAAAAGAGGGAAACGAATACCTCATTTCGTTGGTAAAAGATAAAAAGAAAAGCGATACAATCCGAAGTAAAGCTGCTGCAAGTATGTTAAAATATGAAAATGCTGATTCTGTAAAAGCTGTGGTAGAAGTTGCACTTTCTGTGGTAGAAGACACAAAAAAAACAGCTTTGCGATATGCTCTTGGAAAAGAAATGGCAAAATACGAAAATTCTCAGTTTATTGAAGTTTGTGAGGCATTTCTTGATAGTAAAGACGTTTCAACTCAGGGAATTGGATTGGATATTTGGAAGAAAAATCACTACATCACTTTGAAAGATAAGGTAAAAGAAATGGCAGAAGCTGAAAAACCAAGTGCCAACAAATCAAAAGCAAAATTGATTTTAGAAACGGAATAATATTTGGGTAGGCGAAAGTTGTTTTGGATAAACTCCGAGAGGATTTAAGCTCGAAAATCTTGCAAAATAGACATTTAGTGTTATAATGTAAAATATACAAAGGAAGATGTCTTGTAAAACTCAAAGTTTAAGTTGTTTGTCTTCAAATTTGATATTGCGAAAAAAATTATTTTCTAGGAGAAAAAAGTGCGAAAAATAATTTGTATTAATGTTATTTTGCTAATAGTTATGATTTTGGGATTTGTTTGCTGTTCAAATCCCAGCGGAAGTACAAATAATAATACTTTAGATCACTGCGACATTTGTGAAGGCGTACAAGACGAAAGCCATGAACACGATTACTGCTTGGAATGTGACGGCATACAAGGTAGTGACCACGAACACCAAGTTGTTACTCCAGAACCAGAACCAGAACCAGAGGTAGATTACTGCGACATTTGTGACGGCGTGCAAGACGAAAGCCACGAACACGACTACTGCTTGGAATGTGACGGCGTACAAGGTAGCAACCACGAGCACCAAGAAGTTGTTACTCCGACCGAACCAACGTATGACGAATATTTCCACATTACCACCATTGGTGGCGAAAACAGTCCTTACAAGGTTGCGTATCCCGATGTATCGGAATATTTTGCTAGCGTGAACAGTAGCACAGATGCGACACTACAATTAAATTCTTACAGTGCAAACTTTAAAAGTTATGTAGATAATTTAGAATTTACTTCTGATTTTATTCAAAAATTTGGTGACATAAATATAGCATTTGACACATTTAAAGATTATAATGATAGCGCAAATGGAATCAGTCACGTAAATAAAAACCTTGATAATGCAATTGAAAACATTAACAACGTTTGCGCGCCAATTTTTGAAGAAATCACCAAAAACATTAAAATTTCCGACAATGCTGCACTTGACAAAGCCTGCTTTAAATATTACTACTGGGCGATAAAAAATGAAGCATATAAGTATGCTTGCAGTGAATATTTTGACACGATAGGAAAAGACCATTATGAAAATGAAAAAAATGGTACTAATGGCATTATTAATTCATGGGAGGCTGCACATACTAATCGTGATCTTGATGTTCCATTTGATCTCTATATTACTGAAAACGGGGTTGAAACACTTAATCCTGAAGTTATACAACAAATGGATTTAATGATTCAGGCGGCTGCAACCCGACTTCAAGTAAGTGAAAATGATTTACGAAATGTTATAAATCTTTCCATAACCATGGATTCATTAGACGCAGTTCATGATTATACAAGCAGTACTACCAATCACACAAATAATCAATGCCCATCTAATACAATGGTAAATACAATTGGCAACATTAAAAGTAGTGATATGGTTGCTATGCAAACCAAATTAAATCAATCAATTTTCAAACGTGATTTGGGTCGCGAAATGTGCTAAGCACTTCATTACATCAATCAAAAAGGCGTTACCGTGAAGTACTCCTAAAGTTGGACAAATAAAGTTCAATTTTAGGAGTTTTTTCATATACGCCCTACTATGCTGTGAAGGACGTTAGTCCTGAACAAATCCGCGTGGCAATTTATTTTGTCACAGGTCAGAATCGCCAACGCTGTTCGGACTAACGTCCTCTCTTTTTTTGTTTTGGGATTTTTTTTTACTTTTGCTGTTAAGCAAAAGGCGTTAGCAGGTAGCCGTGTGACGATTTTTCTAATTAAAATTCATTTTTTTTCAAAATTTTGCCATTATTTTTTTAATTTTTTGAAACTTTTTTTTAATAATTATTATGTAGAAACAATTCTGCAAAATTTTTACTTAATAAGGAAGTTTTAAGAATGAAACCAATTGAAGAACTCACTTTCACTGACGACTATATGTTTGGGTACGTTATGCGAAATCCAGAAATTTGCAAAGAACTTTTGGAGCGACTTTTGAAAATCAAGATTGAAAGACTAGAATATCCAGAATTACAAAAAAGTATTAGCCCATATTACGAAGCGAAAGGTGTTCGCTTAGACGTCTACGTAAAAGACAGTGATAAAATTTTTGACATCGAAATACAAAACGGGAGAAAGTCAAACATCGGGAAACGCACCCGTTACTATCAATCAATGATTGATATTGATAATTTACTAAAAGGCTCTAGTTATACCTCACTAAACGAAAGCTACATTATCTTCCTTTGTACCTTTGATCCTTTTGAAAAAGGACTTCCACACTACACATTCAAAACTCGCTGCCTCCAAGATTCCGAAGTTGATATAAAAGACGGTGCAATCAAAGAAATCTTTAACGCAAAAGCCTACGCCACAGAACAAGATGTTGAAATATCCGCATTCTTAAAGTATATTGATAGTAAAGAAGCCACAGATGATTTTACTGATAAAATTAATCACATAGTGGAACAAGCCAAGATTAATGAAAAATTCAAGGGTGATTATTTAGCTATGAATATACGTGAAACTGATATATATGAAGAAGGCCGCAATGATGGGATTGCATTAGGAATTGCTCAAGGCATTTCTCAGGGAATCGCTCAGGGTGCAGAACAGGCTAAAATAGAAACAGCTAGAATTTTTTTAAGCATGAATTTATCTTTAGAAAAGGTTGCACAAGGAACTGGACTTTCTTTAGAAACAATACAAAAACTAGCTAATGAGCAAAAATGCCAAGATTAACGAAAAATTCAAGGGTAACAATTTAGCTATAAATGGCTATACAAAGTAATTAACTTCTGGTTCTAGTATCGTCAAGTGTGATTCCTCTCTTTATCATCAATTAAAAATATGTTATAATCCTTGCTCAAGAGGTAATTATGCAAATAAAATTGGAAGCTCTTAATCGTACTTATGGGGATGTTAAGGCTGTACAAAATGTTAGTTTAACTATTCCTTCAAATACGGTTTTTGGAATTATTGGAAAAAGTGGGGCAGGAAAATCTTCTCTTGTTCGCCTTGTGAGTTTGCTTGAAAAGCCAGATTCTGGTGAAGTTTTTTATGATGATAAACGAGTTGATAATCTTTCTAAAAAAGATTTGATTTTGCAACGTCGTAGAATTGGTATGATTTTCCAAAATTTCAATTTGTTTTCCTCTCGTACAGCTGCAAAAAATGTTGCATATCCTCTTGAAATCTGTGGTACGCCAAAAGCTGTTATAAGAGAAAGAGTTGCTGAACTTTTGGATTTAGTTGGTCTTGGAGACAGAGCCGACGCACCAATTAGCACTTTGTCAGGTGGTCAAAAACAACGTATCGCTATTGCCAGGGCTTTGGCAAATAAGCCTGATATCCTTTTTTGTGATGAAGCAACTTCTGCCCTTGACCCTCAAACAACTCGTTCAATTTTGGAATTGATTCGTGAAATCCAAAAAAAGATGAATCTTACAGTTGTAATGATTACTCATCAAATGGAAGTTGTTCGTGACGCTTGTGATCAAGTTGCAGTTTTGGACAATGGAGCAGTTGTTGAACAGGGTTTTGTTTCAGATATTTTTACAAATCCAAAATCAGAAGTTACTAAGGATTTTATTTCTCATATTGGTGTAAGTTCTGTTGAAGCTGATACAAAAGAAAATGATGTAGTTCGTTGGTCATCTTCCACTGGAAAATACAGACTTTGCTTTGTTGGAGAAAAAACTGGAGAACCAATTTTAAGCAAAATGGCTAAAGAATGTAATGTGGACTTTAATATTCACGCTGGTGGTGTTCAGCACTTAACAGACAAGGATATTGGTGTTTTATATGTGGATATTGATGGAAATCCAGAAGAGGTTTCAAAGGCAATAAAGTTTTTAGAAGCAGAAAAGGTAATTGTGGAAGGTGTGAAATGAATATGATTTTTACTCTTGTTAGTGAAGCAACTTTAGAAACTTTGGCTATGGTGGGGTTTTCTACTGTTTTTTCTTTGATTTTAGGTTTACCTTTGGGGATTTTACTTTGTGTAACAGACGGGGAAACTGGCATTATGAAAAAGCCTGTTCTAAATCAAGTTTTAACACGCATTGTAAACGTACTTCGCTCTTTCCCTTTTATGATTTTGATGATTTTGCTTTTCCCTCTTTCTAGAAAAATTGTGGGAACAAGTATTGGAACAACAGCAACTATTGTGCCACTTTCTATTGCTGCCGCTCCTTTTGTGGCTCGTATTATAGAAACTGCACTAAAGGAGGTGGATCCGGGGGTCGTTCAGGCCGCCCGTGCAATGGGAAGCACAAATATGCAAATTATTTGGAAAGTGCTTTTGCCAGAAGCTATGCCATCTTTGGTTTCTGGAATCACTCTTACCATCATTAACTTAATTGGATATTCGGCTATGGCTGGGGCAATTGGTGGCGGCGGTCTTGGAGACTTGGCTATTCGCTACGGTTACCAGCGTTTTAGAACTGATATTATGGCAGTTTCTGTAATTGTTATCTTGGTTTTGGTTGAAGTAATTCAAGTTATTGGAACAAAAATCAGTTCAAAATTATTAGCAAAAAGGTAAATCCGTTTTTTTTGTTTTTGCGTTGCAAAAAAATATAAAATTATTCGATATATTCGACAAAAAGGAAAAGAAAATGAAAAGATTTTTTACTATTGTTGCAGTTTTATTAATTGCAAGTCTTGCTTTTGCAGGTGGAAAAAAAGAAGTTGACTATTCTGTTTTAACAATCGGAGCAACTCCAGAACCTCACGCTTCTATGCTTAACTTAGTTGTAGAAGATTTAGCAAAAGAAGGAATCACACTAAAAGTTGTAGAATTCACAGATTACGTTACACCAAACGAAGCTTTGGAAAGCGGACAAATTGATGCAAACTTCTTCCAACACATTCCATACATGGAAGAATTTAACGCAACAAAGGGCTATCACCTTTCAAACGCTGCTGGAATCCACATTGAACCAATTGCAATTTATTCAAGCAAAGTAAAAGCATTGGCTGACCTAAAAAATGGTGCAAAAATTGCAATTCCAAACGACCCAACAAATGAAGGTCGTGCATTGCTTTTGCTACAAAGTGCAGGTTTAATCAAACTTTCTGACAAAGCAGGAATTACAGCAACTCCACTAGATGTTGTAGAAAATCCAAAAAAACTAGAATTTGTTGAAATCGAAGCAGCATCCCTTCCACGTGTTTTAGCAGACGTAGACGCAGCTGTTATCAACGGAAACTACGCAATCCCAGCTGGTTTAAGTGCAAAAAATGATGGACTTTTCGTAGAAGGTGCAGATTCACCATACGTGAACATCATCACAGTAAAAGAGGGCAACGAAAATGATCCACGCATTGTGGCTCTTGTAAATGCTCTAAAATCAGACAAAATCAAAGATTACATCAATAAAACCTATCCAAACGGAGAAGTTGTTTTAGTTTTCTAATACAAATTACTACCGAAGATAAGTTTTTAGAGATATCTTGAATCTCAATTTGAAAACACACTTAATTTGAAATATCATTTTAAGTGTGTTTTTTTTTTCACTTTATTTTAAAATATGAAAAAACTGATTTTAAAGTAACGTTTTTTTCATACTAATGTGTTACAATATACGAACAAAGAAAAACAAGTTTGCGTTGCAAATTATAACTTAGAGTTTTAGGAGACAAATATGAATAAAAAAATACTTACATTTGTATCAATTTTGGCTTTAATCACAATGCTAACAAGCTGTGCTTCAAAAGAAGTTGAAGATCCAGAAGCAAAAGAACTAGTTGGAACAGTAAACACAGTTGTTCTCGAACACAAAGGAACAGCTCTTGGCGTAAACCTTCTTCCAGTTTGGGTAGAAACATATATCTACGAAGGAATCACCGGTGTTGAAAAATTAAAAGATTACCAAGACAAATATTGCTTTGTTGCAGAAGAAATTTCTACAGATTTACGTGCAGGACTTGCTTGGGCAGAAGGCGTAAATATGCCACAAACAATCGCAAGAAACGTACAAACACGCGTTGAATCAACATTTTCAGGAGCAGCCTCTGGGGCTTTAGATTCAAAATACAACACATATTTTGAGAGCATCGTAAAAACAATCACCGATATTGATTATTCAGGTGCAAAAGAAGCTGGTGAATGGTGGGTTTTGGTACGCCGCTACGACAACGACGTAAAGAAAAAATACACAGACGAATACAGAATCTACTCACTTTACACAATGGACAAAGATTACCTAGATATGCAAATCATCAATGCAATCGACAAAGCAGCAAAAGAAAGTGAACCAGCTGCCGACAAAGACCAACTAATCAATTCAGTAAAAGACATTATCCAAGCTGAAGGATTAAAATAAAAAAGCTCAAAAACCAAAATTAGGAGATTTTCCGTACTGGGAAGTCTCCTTTTTTTTAGGAGGTTCCCTACCTACGGTAGGTCGGGCTACTCCAGATTCCGCTATCGCTCCAGCCGCTTCCCTCGTCGCTACCGCTCCTCAGTCCAGTGGCCGCTACGCGTCTTTCGTATCCCTAACCCAAAAAGATCACTACTGATAAAAACTTGTATAAAATCCAACAAGCAAAATCCTTCATTTATTGAAGAAACTTTAAGACAATCAACTACAAAGCTACTAATGAACAAAGGACTGTGGTATCGCTGAGCTACACAGGATTCGCCGATCTGAACCATCGAATCCTGTAAGATGTTTTTATGTTTTCTTATTGCTTTAAACAAAAAAAAAGAGTATTAAGTTTCCTCGGAATTATCCCCTCAAACACTTAAAAATCTTTTGACAAATCAGAAAAACGCACTATATTATTATGTGCAATGACCTTTATAGAACTACAGGAAAAATTTCCTAACAATGAAACCATTATAACACATTTCAGAACAATTCGCTACAGAAACGGTTTGATTTGTCCACACTGCGGTTCTACCCAGAAAGTTGGCACGAGAACCGACCAACCAAAACTTTGTAATTGCAACCGTTGCCATAACACTTTTTCGATTTTTACGGGAACGATTTTCGAGAAAACTTCTACCAATTTAACCAAGTGGTTTTATGCCGTCCATCTTTTTTTGAATGCCAAAAAAGGAATTTCTGCTTTGCAACTTCAAAGAGAAATCGGCACAACCTATAAAACTGCATGGCGTATGTTAAAGCAAATCCGCACTGCTATGGGCAATGAAAATCTTACGAAATCTTTTGAACTGATTGTCGAGGTCGATGAAACTTATGTTGGTGCGAAAAATTTAGTTACACTATAAAAATGTGTAGCTATAAAACAACCTGACCTTTTCGGGAGGTGATACACCAATATCAGAGGCGAAATTATGAGATTTTTTAATAAGATTTTTAATAAAGAAAAACACCTTACTTCGGATAAGGACTTTGACGAAAAGTATAAGATTGTCCTCATTAAAGGGTTTAATGACAATACCCCATACATTTGTGAAATCGACGACGATAGATACACAAGTGTTCTGTTTGATCCCAATGGTGAATACACTGCAAAAGACCTAAAAATCTACAAGTTTTCAACCGGCGTAAAAGAACTCTGCGTAAAAAAACTATGTTCATTGTTATTTTATAAAGACTACAAGTTTAACAGAGACGACTTCATAAATTATCTCAAAAGAGCAGGTTGTTCAGACATTGTTGTAGACGGCTTTATTGATTGTACTTCAAGCGACATTAACAAGGACAAAATGCCAAAAACAAAATATCTCAAAGTATATGATTACGACGGAAAGTTTATAGGAACAAAAAGAAAATAGGCTATACCTTTATAAAACAACCTGACCTTTTCGGGAGGTGATACAACCGAAAAGGAAGAAGGAACATGATAGAAACCAACGAAAAATACATGAGCCAGGAAAAGCTTGATGGTATCTTATCAAGGACATTTGAGTATAATCCGTCGCAAAAAGAACTTGAAACAAAGGTTCTGTATGATGATTATTATGTGTCGCTTATCTGGCATGTTGCGTATTGTTTAAGTGTCGCCGCAAGTGAAAGTAGTTGTGATAGAAAGTATGGTAATTATCTTACTGTCGGTGACAAAATCGAACAGATAGCTCGTATCCGTGAACTTATTACAGAAATCGAAGGACTTAAAGGGCGAAAAGTCGTCCGAAATCCAAAACTTCGTGACCTTAACATGGGCGACTTTAATAAGGACATTGCACACATCCAGAAGTTTATCAAAGAAATAAAGCATTATGGTTGCCCAGATTACATGAAAACCTATTTTAAGCAGTTTGCAGAACTTTACAAGGGTATCGAAAAGCCCGTTATCTTGTCCAATTGAATAAAACGACCTGACCTTTTCGGGAGGTGATACAACTGGAGGAATTTTATGGAAATTACCTACAACAAAAAGTGGATTAGTCATTTAGGAATTATGGCATCGGCATTATCTTCAGTTCATAGCTTTTCCCCTATACATAATCAAAAACAGATTAATAGGTGTATTGATGAAATGGAGTCTTGTAAGCAATTAATCTTAAATGCGATAAAAGAAAATAATACGTCGCCTGGAGAAATTGCGGATTTGAATAGTATGAAATCTTTAATCAAAACTGTAATCGATGAATTAAAAGACCAAAAATTGCCAGAATGGACAAAAGACTATTTCACATTTTTTGAAAATTCTTTTTCTTCTTTTTGTGATACTTTTAATTGATGTTTCTATAAAACGACCTGACCTTTTCGGGAGGTGATACAACTATAATATTTAAACTGAAAATGGAGGATAAAATGGAATTTGATAAAGAACTTGTAAATAATTATGGATTTGACTTACGCAGATTACGTTCTTCTGAGCTAACAGGACTTCCTTATCTAGTACGTAAGGACACTCCCGGTTGGAATTTTGCAGTTGAGCACAAAACTTTAGTGTCCTTCCAAGAAGGTTTTCAAGCAATTTTAGAATCTAACCTGCCAATTTGGACTATCAATGGGGACCCTATGTCAGACATAGTAGAAGGTTTATTACGCAAAGAGGGGTATACAAGTTACATTAGCAGAGATTAAGACTTTTCCCTTTTGGAACGCTTAGCACAAATTAATTTATAAACCTTTTCTACAAATTTGTATTTCATAAAACGACCTGACCTTTTCGGGAGGTGATACACCATAATACCCTAAGGTAGAAATGGAGGATAGTATGAAAAAATTTATGTATTTTACAACCGGTGAAAATAATAGTTTGATAACTGTAAACCCTTTCGTCGAACCTAAGGATTATAATAACGAACGAAAAGAAGGTTGGCTTTTTTCAGATGATGAACTAAGGCTGTATTTGGAAAAATACCCAAAAGCACAATTTACGTATTGGGATGAAGAAACGAAAGAAGAAGCCCATAGACTTAGTGAACTCTTTGGGCTTGAAAAACTTAATTCTAACGGTGGTCTTTGTTAGATAAAACCCACCCATCATCGTCATAAGATTCCAGATAGGCATCACAACAGTCCATCCCCACCACTTTTGCATCTAAATAAAACGACCTGACCTTTTCGGGAGGTGATACACCATTATGTGTTAATATTTAAAATTAGAGAGGAAATTTATGATTAAGATTACAGAATCTTTTGATTTTCAAGAAATCTTTGATACTGCAAACAATCCAAGATACAAAAAACAAGAGCATTTAATGGAAACCCTTGTTGACGCAAAAATTGATGACTTGAATACTTTCCTGAGTAGCCATCCTGTTGAAGATAAAATTTTGCATTTAACCGCAAAAGATTTGGAGAAAACAAATACAAGTTTCTAGCATCGAGTGTTATGCGAAAAAATAATCCAACACTAGCAGGTGACCTTGAAAGTTTATTACCTGAACTTTTAAAGAAATACAAGGTCGTAAAATGGGATGCTTCTAAAGAAAATCCTGCAAATAAAAGATACAAAGAGTTTACTGATAAATACGGTGGGGAGATAAAACCTTATACAGAAAAAGATGAAGATACTGGTCTTGGAGAAGAAATGATTCAGTATGTTATAGAAAGTAAAAGAGATTCTGATTAATTACATTATGATACAAGAATGCTCTGCCATAACAATTTATCAAACGAATCAATAAATCTGTTGTTTTGTCTAAAACGTCAAAATTTATTTTAAGTGCGTGAGGGGATAATTCCGAGTTTCCTTAATACTCTTACTGAGCTACACAGGATTCGCCGGTCTGAGCCATCGAATCCTGTAAGATGTTTTTATGCTTTCTTATTGCTTTAAACAAAAAAAGAGTAACCAGTTTTCTGATTACTCTTACTGAGCTACACAGGATTCGCCGATCTGAATCGGCCGCCTTGAACAAAATCCTCCGCACTGCTCGGATTTTGTTCTTCGGATCGAATCCTGTAAGATGTTTTTATGCTTTCTTACTGTCTTTAAACAAAAAAAAGAGTATCAAGTTTTCTTGATACTCTTACTGAGCTACACAGGATTCGAACCTGTGACCCACGCCTTAAAAGGGCGTTGCTCTACCTACTGAGCTAGTAGCCCATGATTCATTTCTGAATGTTTAAATAGAATACATATTTTCAAAAAAAAAGTCAATATGAAAAGAGCAAATATAGTTAAAATATTTGCTTTTTTAGGATATTAGAACCGCTTTTTTTTGTATAAAGATGCGTTGCTGGTTTTTTCGTCAGAGCGGCGTTCAAAACCTGGAAGTCCGTCTTTTCGGCGGCGGTCTTTTGGAATTGAGTTTTTATCAGATTTTCCTTCTTTGCCACCTCGTCCTTTTGTTTCTCGACTTCCTCTTTCGCTTCTGTCTCCACGGTCAAAACGGGAGTTTCTGTCTCTACCGTTTCTATCTCGTCCGCCTCTGTCTCGGCCTTTGCCGCCTCTACCACCACGGCTTTCCTTTTCAAAACTGTCTCCAGATTTTGAATCCACGTGCATGTGAGGGAGGCTTCTGTCTTTTTTTGCTCGTTCAAGCAATTCCTTTCCAGCGTTGTATGGAAGGCTTACTAAAGAGAAAGTGTCTGCAACTTCAATGCGGTCAACCATGCGACCAGCAATGTGAAGAAGGCTACTAAAATAAGAAGCAATTTCTCTTGCGTTAAAACCATCTCGGCGACCAAGTTGCACGTAAATGCGAATTTGCTTTCCTTGATTGAAGGTTTTTAGTGGTGTAATAGAGCCATAACGAGCTGGATCTAACTGGCGACCAAAATAAATCTGCAAAACTCTTGCAACCATGTTTTCTGGAGTGTCTGCTTTGCAAAGTTCTTCTGCAAGACTAGCATATTCTTTTCTGATTTTTGGAAGTTCAACTTCTTCTGTTTTTGAAACAGTTTGATTTTCAACTTGATTATCAACTTCTGTTCCATCTTCCAAAAGAGAATTCACTTCTTCTTCAACAGTTTCTGTGAAAAGAGGTTTTTCTTCTTTAATACCGATTTTTGCTTTAAAATCAGCGAATATTCTTTCTTTTTTTACAGCAAGAACTTCATCAACTGAAGGAATTTTATCTTCGATTAGGTCGCCCTTTGTGGATTTTTTTGCAACTTGTTTTAAATATTCCACTCGGCGACGTTCTTCTGGGCGAACTAGGGTAAAGGCTAAACCTTTTGCACCAGCTCGGCCTGTACGACCAATTCTGTGAACGTAAGTTGGACCGTCATAAGGAATAGCGTAGTTTACAACGTGGGTTAAACCCTCAATATCAATTCCACGGGCAGCTACATCTGTTGCCACCAAAATCCGTGTTTTTTTACTTCGGAAACGAGCTAAAATCTTTTCTCGCTGTGCTTGTGGAATATCTCCGTGAAGGGCAGCAACTTCGTATCCTCTTTCGTCAAGTTGTTTTGAAACAGAGTCAGCATCGGATTTTGTTTGGGTAAAAACCAGTCCGTAAAAATCTGGTGATAAATCAATTAAGCGAACTAGGGCTTCTATTTTTTCGTATTCTCGCACAACCCAATAATGTTGCTCTGTTAAAAGTGGTTCTTCTGGCTTTGTTTCTTCTTCTACAACTTCGTATTCGCCCATAAAATTTGCAGCAATTTGCAAAATCTCTTTTGGCATAGTGGCAGAAAAAAGCAAAATTCGGCTATCTGGGTTTGCATTTTGGAAAATATTTTCAATATCTTCACGGAATCCCATATCAAGCATTTCATCAGCTTCGTCTAAAATGAAATAACTGATTTTATCAAGTTTTAAAGTGCCTCTTTCAATGTGGTCTTTTACGCGACCTGGAGTACCAACAACAATTTCCACGCCTTTTTTCAATTCTTTTAGCTGAGTTCCCATGGAAGCTCCACCGTAAACAGCTGTTAAACGTGGAAATTTGCCAGTTGCAAAGGATTCTATCTCTCTACAAACTTGCATACAAAGTTCACGAGTTGGAGTTAGGATAAGTGCTTGAGGATATCCGCAATCGCTACGGATTTTTTGAACAAGAGGCAAACCGAAAGCGGCAGTTTTTCCAGTTCCGGTTCTTGCCTTGGCGATAATGTTTGCATCCCCGTCTAAAAGACGTGGAATTGCTAAGATTTGGATTGGGGTTGGATTTTCAAAGCCTTTGGCTTCAACAGCCTGTAGGGTCGCTTCGTCTAACCCTAAATCTTCAAATGAAATTTCCTCATTTGTGATTTCTTCGTTAAGAGTTTCGTTTTCGTCCATTATTTCCTTCCGATAGCATGTGCTTTGCCATCTTTTAGTAAAACACATACTCTAAAGAAAACCTTGGCGTTGACATGCGATATTTTCAACAGAATATCATAAAAGGGTAGTCTATTCAAGAGAAAGTAAATCAGTTGATTTTATCTTTTCCCTGAGTAATTCTTTTGAGTTTCAAGGCATTGATGATACAGCGAACAAATTCATCTGAAAGAACGGCCAAAAATACACCTGTGATTCCAGTTTTAAAACCAAACACAAATAGGGCTGCCATTCCTGTGATAAAACAAGTACCAAATAATTGAGTACCTAACATCCATTTTGTGTTGCCGTAGCCACGGATTCCAGAACCAACAATAATATTTCCAGATTTTGGGAATAGGTTAATACTTACGATTGCAAGATAGGTTACAGCCGCAGCGATTATAGTTTTGTCTTGGGTGAAAAGGCTCATTATTTGTTTTGGGAAAAGCATAAAAATTCCTAGGCAGAGAGTTGCAATTCCCATAGACCAGAAAAATGATGTAACAACGATTTTTTTCATTTGCTTTAAATCGCCTTTTCCAGTTTCCCTTCCCGCTAAAGTTAGGGTGGCTTGTCCTAAAGCCCCAAAAACACAAACTGGAATAACTTCGATACCAAAAACAATTGTGTAAACTCCAGCGGCTGTGGCACTAATTGTATTTAGGATTCTAATAAGCATAATATTTCCAAAATTCCAAGCAAAGTCTTCTGCCGCAGAAGGAATTCCCAGTTTCAATCCTTGTAAAAAAGGAAGAGGTTTTGCCTGAATAATTTGTTTCATAGTTGGTTTTGAAATTAAATCTTGTTTTTTTATAACAGCAAATATTAAAACAAAACCTCCGATGTATTCAGCAATAGTTGTTGCAAGGGCAGCACCTTTTACGCCCATTTCTGGGAATCCACAATTTCCAAAAATTAAAGTCCAATCTAGAAAAATATTTAGCCCAGCACGAATAATTCCAGATATTACAAGCGGACGAGTATATCCAGAAGTTTGGAGCAAAACATTGATAGAAGAACCTAAGCCTGTTATCAAAAAAATCGGAGCATAAAAAACAGTGTAATCAATACTAGCCTGTATTACAGAGTCAGCAACGCCCATAGCTTTGTAAACAATTGGAGAACAAAAAGTCCAAAATATGAACAGAATGATAGCAGCAACATTATTAAACTTGAAAGTTGAAGCAGAATATTCGATGACTTTTTCTTTATTTCCTGCTCCGATTGCTTGACTAATCAAAATCGTAGAGCCAGTTGCGATTGTAAAAACCATAGACATAGTTGTCCACATTGGAGTAGTGGCATTTCCTACAGCACTCATATAAATTACATCTAGTCGACCAAGAAAAATTCTATCGATTAGCATCTGAAATTGAGCGATTAAGTTGCTAAGCATTATTGGTAGAGCAATTTTTATTAAATCTTTTTTATAGCTTGAAGTCATTTCTTCCCTCTTGTAGATAATAATTTTCTATATCACTAGAAAAAATAAATGTCAATGAGAATAATAATTTGCAAAAGTAATATAAAGTTGGAATATAAAAATTATTTTTCGATTCGTTTCATTTCGATATTTAAAGCACCGATTGATAAGAGCAATTCTTGAAGAGAAAAAATCAAAGAAATAAAAAGTAAAACAAGACTAATTCCAAAGGCAATTTCTGCAAAAGTTTGTTGGGATATAAAAATGAAAAACATACTGATTACACAAAGTAAAAAACTTAATATTGCAGAAATTTGTGAATATTTTATAACTTTTAATCTCGTTTTGAAGTTTTTGATTTGACCCAAGAGTTTTTCATCTTTTGTACTTTCGTAAAGTGATATTTGACTTCTAATCAAATTTGCCAAGGCTAAAAATCGATTTGTGTGAGCCATCATAAAAAGAGAAATTGCTGAAAATAAAAGAGCTGGTGTGCTAAAACTAAAATCCATAAGTATATCCTTTTTTTTATAATTTATAATTTTTACCACACTTTTACAAGAAAAATCTTTTCTAAATCCTTTCAAATACTTGAATAAGAAAATGTAAACAAGTTAAAATTAAAAAAATACTTTTTCAAAAAAGGAGACTTTTGAAAAAATGAAAAAAGAAACAGAATGTTTACACGCAGGATACACACCTGGAAATGGGGATCCTCGGGTTATGCCAATTGTACAAAGTACAACTTATACTTTTAATTCAACAGAACATATTGCAGATATTTTTGATGATCCTACAAAAGGATTGATTTATTCTCGTTTTGCAAATCCAACTTGTGATGCTGTAGAAAAAAAGATTGCGGCTTTAGAAGGTGGAGTTGCAGCAATGCTTACATCAAGTGGACAAGCTGCCAGTTTGCTTTCAATCTTAAACCTTTGTTCAGCTGGGGACAGTTTTATTTCTACTGCCACAATTTACGGCGGAACAATTAACCTTTTTGGATTTACCTTAAAAAAACTTGGAATCGAGTGTATTTGGGTTGATGGAAATGCTTCTGAAGAAGAAATCCAAAAAGCCTTTAAACCAAACACAAAAGCTGTTTTTGGTGAAACTCTTGCAAATCCAGCTTTGCATGTGTGTGATATTGAAAAATTAGCAAATATTGCTCACAAAAACCACGTGCCTTTTATTATCGACAACACATTCCCAACTCCAATTTTGTGTCGTCCAATTGAATTTGGAGCAGATATTGTTATTCATTCTACAACAAAATATATGGACGGTCATGCTGTGCAAGGTGGCGGTGTAATTGTTGATTCTGGAAAGTTTGATTGGAAGGCTGCTTACGAAAAAACTGGCAAATTTGCAGATTTTGTAGAACCAGACGAAAGTTATCACGGTTTACGATATGTGGAAAAATACGGAAATCTAGCTTATATCTTAAAAGCTCGTATGCAGTTGATGAGAGATTTTGGTTGTTACCCTGCTGCTCACAGTGCATTTTTGTTAAATCTTGGGCTTGAAACTCTAGCTGTTCGTATGAAGCAATATTGTGAAAATGCTAAAAAAGTTGCAGAATATTTTGCTTCGCGCACAGATAAAATCGAAAAAGTTAGTTATCCAGGTCTTGAGAGCGACAAATACTACGAACTTGGTAAAAAATATATGAAAGACGGCTGCTCTGGCGTTATCAGTATTTCTATTAAGGGTGGAAGAAGTGCTGCTGTTCGCTTTATGGATAGCTTGAAACTTGCTTCAAATGTGGTTCACGTTGCGGATATTAGAACTTGTGTTCTTCACCCAGCAGCAGAAACTCACCGTCAGCTAACAGACGAACAACTTGTTGCAGCCGGTATCGACGGCGGAATGATTCGCTTTAGTACAGGCTTGGAAAACATCGACGACATTCTAGAAGATGTAAAACAAGCATTGGATGCAGTGTAATTTTTGGGGGAGGAAAACCATACTTTTCGATGCGTAGTTTTTCCTCCCCCAAACCCCCACCTTTCCTTGCACGACCAAAGGGAGAACCCTTTGGAAACCCCAAAGTGAAGTTTGATAAATAGGGGATTGAATTTCTAGAATTTTCTAGCGAAAATTCTAGTTTAGCTTAACTTTTGCTACGTTTTCTAGTAATCGCTGGGTAACTTTTGGGTTTGTTTGTAGCAAAGTTTGGAAATCTTCTTCTTTGATTTTTACCAGCTGTAAATCAGTTTTGGCTATAACAGTTGTTTCTCGGGGAATATCTAAAAATGCAGAGACTTCTCCGAGAAAGGAGCCTGGGTTTGCGTATTCCACGTGATTATTTTTCACAATTTCTGCAAATCCCGACACAATATAAAAAACATCACTTCCTTGACTTCCAGCCTCGTAAATTTGTTGTCCTTTTTCAATGTGGATGACATTTCCTTTTCTGTTTACCAATTTTGAAGGTTTTATAAACAAAAATCGCTTAATTCGGGCGAAAAAACTTTGGCTTTCTCGTTTTGGAAGAAGGTACAGTTCTCCTAAAAGCAAAGTTTCAAAAAATTGGCTAACGTAAATAAATTGGGCGAAAAACAAGAAAATTTGGAAAAAGATGAAGACTTCCAAAAGCAAAACAATTAAATTGCTTAAAACTCCGTAAACCAAATTGTAGCGACTCATATTTAAAAATAATTTTAAAAATTTCTGAATTACAAAATATATTCCGCTTGAACAAAAGGCAGTGGATAAGCAAAGTTTAATGCTAGGTTTTGTTCCAGGAGCAAATCGATATGTAAAAAATGTGGCTAAAAACAGCAAAATATGAGGTCCGACTTTTACCAAAAATTGAATCAAATTTGTTTCTAAATCTGGAAAAACTCTAAAAAGATAGTTTGACCGAAAAAAGGGAGCGATAGTTACAAAAAGTGCTGTAATCGCCGAAAGTGAAAAAATAATTATGACTTCCCCGATAAATCCCCCCAAGGTAAAAAATAAGTTTTTACGAGAAGTTTGATTTTTGAAAATCTTGTGAAAAACTTGCATTACTGTAACGAAAAATCGTCTTGAAATCCAAAAAATTGCAAAAACAGTGATAATTTCAAATATTCCGATTTTTTTAATTTCTAAAACAGAATCTGTAATGGTTTCGTATTGTTCTTTTGAAAGAAATCCTTGTAAGTATGGATAAAACTCTGCAAGAATATCTTGATTTGTATGCAAAACTCTAGTTAGCACGATTAAAATTAACAAAATAACTGGTAGTAAAGAAAATAAAAATCCAAAAGCACAAGATGAAGCACTTTGCAAAAGAGAATTGTCTACAAATAAATCCGAAGTTAGGAATATACTTTGAAAAAGAGTTCGTGAAGAAAAATTTTGTTGATTTTGTTTATTTTTCATATCTTTTATAATATACAAATTAGATACAAACTTGAATAGTATTTTACAATAAGTTATACTAAGAGCATTATGGAACGAAGTTTTGTTATGTTAAAACCTGGCGTTATCAATCGCCGAATTGTTGGAGAAGTTATTTCTCGTTTAGAAAAAAAAGGTCTAAAACTTGTAGGTATGAAGATGATGAAAATCACTTCTGATTTAGCAGATAGACATTATGCAGAGCACAAGGATAAAAGTTTTTATAAGGATTTACAGACTTATATTACTTCTGGTCCTGTAGTTGCTATGGTTTTTGAAGCAGAAGACTGTGTTGCTTTAGTTAGAAAACTTGTGGGGGCTACAAAAGTAACTGAAGCTCAACCTGGAACAATTCGTGGAGATTATGCTCTTCACACCAATCTAAATATTATCCACGCTTCAGATTCTCCAAAAAATGGAGAGAGAGAAATCAATCTATTTTTCAAGCCAGAAGAAATTATTGATTGGAATGATCAAAGTTCAATTTGGTATTAGTACTTTCTAAAAGTACTTTTCCAAAGACTTATTTTCAAATATAAGGAAATGGATATGGCAAATAAAGCTGTAGGAATTATTGGTGCAGGTGCTTGGGGTACAGCAATGGCTCAAGCTTTGGCTCGTGGTGATAATTCAGTCGAAATCTGGGCTATGGAACCAGAAGTTGCTGATTCTATCAATAATGAACACGAAAATAAAAAGTTTTTGCCAGGTTTCACTTTAAGTGAAAATGTAAAAGCTAGTACAGACTTAAATCAAGTTGCTTCAAATAAAGAAGTTGTTATTTTTGCAAGTCCTTCTTTGTTTTTGGCTTCTACAGTTGCAAAAGTAAAAGATTGTGCTGGAATAAAAGAAGGAACAACTTGTATTGGTGTTTTAACCAAGGGATTTGTGCCTTCTCCAGAAGGTCCAAAATTTATTTTGGAAACAATGGAAGAAGTTTTACCAGCAAGTTACAAGGGAAATCTTGTTTATATTGCAGGACCAAGTCACGCAGAAGAAGTGGCTATGGGAAAATTAACTGGACTAATTGCTGCCAGTGAAAATCCTATGAGTTCAATTCGGATTCGCGAACTTCTAAAGGTTCCAGGATTGCTAGTTTATTCAAGTTTGGACGTAATCGGTGTACAAGTTTGTGCTGCAGCAAAAAACGTAATCGCAGTTGTTTTTGGTTGTGTTGATGCTATGGCTGAAACTTCTGATTTATTTGGGGATAACGCAGAATCCTTGCTTTTGGCAGCTGGTCTAAATGAAATTCAAACTCTTGGATTTGCTCTTGGGGCAACTCACGCTGAAACTTTCACATCAATTTCTGGAATTGGAGATTTAGATGTAACTTGTCGCAGTAAATACGGTCGAAATCGTCGTTTTGGTCAGGATATTATCAAAAATAATATTTTGGAAAAATTTACAAATTTAGACGATTTAATTGCAAATATTTCAAAAATTGGATATTTGCCAGAAGGTGCTGTAGCTTGTAAATATATTCAAGAAATTTCAGAAAAGAAGGGAATCAAACTTCCACTTACAAATGCACTTTTCAAAATATTAAACAGAGAAAAAAAGCCAGAAGACTTTTTGTCAGAGGTTTTGGGGTAACAAATGTTAGAAAAATTGACAAATGCCTTTTCCGATGTTGTTCGTAATGTAACTGGAAAAGCAAAAATCTCTGAAAAAAACATTGAAGAAGCTGTTGATAAAATCAAAATGGCTTTGCTAGAAGCCGACGTAAACTTGCGAGTTGTTCGTAGATTTGTAAACAGCACAATAGAAGAAGCTAAGGGAGAAAAAGTTCTTCGCTCAGTTGATCCAGGTCAGCAATTTATCAAAATCGTTCACGATAAAATTGTTGCATTGCTTGGAGATTCAAAAACTGATTTACACTTAAAAGGTCCAGATACCCAATCTGTAATCCTTTTCTTAGGTTTGCAAGGTTCTGGTAAAACTACATCTGCAACAAAATTGGCAGCCCGATTAAAAAAAGAGGGAAGAAATCCAGTTCTTGCTGCCTGTGACCTTGTGCGACCTGCCGCTATTGACCAGCTTTGTGTTATGGCAGAAAAAGCTGGTGTTCCAGTTTACAAAGAAGATGTAAAACTTCCAGGAACAGCAAAAGACGCAGTTCGCATTGCAAAAAACGCAAAAGAATACGCCAAGAAAAACGGGCACGATATTGTGATTGTGGATACAGCCGGTCGTCTTCAAGTTGATGAAGCTATGATGGCAGAAATTGCTGATATTAAGTCTGTTGTAAAGCCTGATGAACTTGTTCTTGTTGCAGACTCCATGACTGGTCAAAATGCTGTTGATATTGCAAAAGCCTTCGACGAAGCTCTTGGATTAACTGGTGTTATTCTTACAAAATTTGACTCAGACGCTCGAGGAGGTGCAGCCCTTTCTCTAAAATCAATTACTGGTAAACCAATTTTATTTGTGGGTACTGGTGAAAAAATTGAAGACTTTGAGCCATTCCACCCAGAAAGAATTGCTAGTCGTATTCTTGGTATGGGTGATATTGTATCTTTGGTTGAAAAAGCCCAAGAAACAATTGATATGGAAGAAGCTGAAAAACTCCAAAAGAAAATGGCTTCCAACGAGTTTACTCTACAGGATATGTTAGAGCAACTTCAACGGGTTAAAAAAATGGGACCAATGCAATCTCTTATGGAAATGATTCCAGGACTTGCAGGACAAATCAGCGAACAAGATATCGACACTTCTGGAATGAAAGTTCAAGAAGCAATTATTCTTTCTATGACAAAAAAAGAAAGAGCAAATCACTTGATTATTGGTCCAAGCCGTAGAAAGAGAATTGCAAAAGGCTCTGGAACTTCTGTTGCAGAAGTAAACCGCTTAATCAAGCAATTTGAAAAAACTCGACTTGCTATGAAAAAGGTAAGTCGCAATAAGGGAATGCAAAACCGCATGATGCAACAATTTGGTGGCATGGGCGGCTTCCCAGGAATGTAATAAATTATTTTTTTTGATATATAAGGTTGTTCTAAACGGCGATTTTATCTCTGTTTTGAACAACCTTTTTTTTGATTCTACAATTTTTGAAAAACATTTTTTTCAAAAAAAATGCCCCGAAATGGTTCGGGGCTTAACTTTTGTAATTTTTTTTTAGTTTTGAGCTTTTCCAGTGGAATTTACTACATAACTTGAAGTACCTGCAAACTGTTCAATTAACTTAATTCGTGAGTGCCAATATTCTGCTTCGCTTTTTGTTGTATATGGACCAACTCTCAAGCGATAGTAAACGGTTCCCTTGCTATCTTTATATGTAAAAATCTCAGAATTGATTTTTTCTTCTAGCAAGGCGGCACGAGCATCTTCTGCGTTCTTTTTACCAGTAAAAGAAGCAACTTGAACCCAGTATTGATCTGCAACAGGTTTGCTTACGGTAACAGAGCTGGAGGAAGAGGCTTTGTTACTTGTACTTGTTGATTGAGTTGTGGTTTTTGGTGTTTCCACGCAATCATCAGCAGGTTTTACAGTTGTTGAAGATTTTGAAACAACTGGGGTTGTTTGTTCTTTTGAAACTGTATTTACTGTAATTGTAGTTGATGAACTTGTTTTTTCTTGTGAAACAGATTCTATTTCTACTGACTTTGTTTCTTCTTTTTGGGTATAAACATTTGTTGTACCAGCAATTAAAGTAACTGTGTCAACTGTAATGGTTTGATTATCTGTTGGTTGTGATAAATCATTTTCAGAGGTAATATCATTTGGAATGGAATTTTCATCGTTTGTTACAGGCTGATTTTCAACTTGTGCAGGATTTTTTACTTCACCTTTTATCCAAGTATTTCCTGTACCTTGTAGAGAAGCTAAAGTTTGCTGTGTTTGAACCTGTGGAGCTGATAAAAACAATGCAACTCCCACAACTACTAGAAGAAATACTCCAGAAGCAGCTACAATCCACAATATCCGTTTTTGATCCATAATTTTCCCCTCAATTTATGTAAATTATGATTATTGACTAATTGTCGTTTTTATGGATTTTAGGATTTTATCTAATTTTTTTTCTAATTTATTAGATTTTCCAATATTCCATATAATGTAAATATCGGATTTAAAAAATTTATATTTAGCAAAGATTTTAAATTGTGAAGCAAATCTTTTAAAAATTTCTCTTGAGGGGAGGTTATCACGGCGTTTTGCTCTAAAAAATCGGGTGATAATTGGAGCTTTTACAAAAATTATTGCATCACATCTTTTTATAACAGGAGTTTTATACAAAACTGTGGCATTTAGCACAATGTTTTTTTCTGGGTTTTCATCAATAAAACGATTAAAAATCTCGTTTACCTTTGGATGAACTATGCTTTCTTGTTTTTGGAGAAGTTTTTCATCACTAAACAAAATACTTCCAAGATTTTTCCGATTGATAGTTCCCTCTGGATTTTGGATTTTGATGTTTTTTTCTTTTGCTATTGGCAAAAAAGCTTCTAAAATCTGATTTTTAGCTTCTTCTATGGCTTGATGCACACATTTGTCTGCGTCTATGGCTAAAAAACCTTTTTTTTCTAGAAGGCTAGAAACGTAATTTTTGCCAGCTGCCATTGATCCAGTAACCGCTAATATCAGTCTGTTTTTTTGAGAATTTTTGTCTTGATTTTGATTAAAAGAATTTTCCATTAGTGGAATTGTCCCCAAGAAGTGCCGCTTTCTACAGAAACTTTTAGTGGAACATCCAACTTAATTACGTTTTCCATAGTTTCTTTCATAATTTTAGAAACGATTTCTGCGTCATTTGTATCACATTCTACAATTAGCTCATCGTGAACTTGTAAAAGCATTTTTGCACTAGACACCTTTTCTTTTAGCTGGTTGTAAACCGCCACCATGGCCATTTTTACAATATCTGCCGCAGATCCTTGGATTGGTGTATTTTTTGCAACTCTCTCTGCACCAGATTTTTCTAGTTTGTTTTTGCTAGTAATTCCGTAAATGTAGCGGCGGCGACCGAATATGGTTTCTACGTAGCCAGTTTCTTCTGCTTTTAGAATTACGTCTTGCATAAATTGGGTAATTCCAGAATAGGTTGCAAAATATGCATTCATAAAGTCTTGGGCTTGTGTTCTGCTGATATTCAAATCTTTTGCCAAACGGAAGGCACTCATTCCGTAAATTACTCCAAAGTTAATGGTTTTTGCAACCCGGCGCATATCTGGAGTAACTGAATCAGGTGTAGTGCCGAAAATCATAGCGGCGGTGGCTTTGTGAATATCTATGCCCTGGGTAAAGGCTTTGCACATATTTTCATCTTTGGAAAGGTGAGCAAGTACCACCAGCTCAATTTGGGAATAGTCTGCGGTTACAAGGGTTCTATTTGCAGGGCTTACGAAGGCACTACGGATTTTTCGACCAGCTTCGTCTCGCACTGGAATGTTTTGCAAGTTTGGGTCACGGCTAGAAAGGCGACCTGTGGCTGTTCCAGTTTGAATATAGTTTGTATGAATTCTTCCCATTTTGTCTGCAAGGTTTGGCAAAGTTTCCACATAAGTTGAAAGCAATTTTGTAATACCTCGGTATTCAAGAAGTTTTCCTGCAATTGGGTGAACTGTAGCCAATTCCTCCAAAACAGAAGTGTCTGTTGAATAGCCAGATTTTGTTTTCTTTCCGTGGGGCAAACCTAAATCTTCAAATAAAACTGTTCCAAGCTGTTTTGGAGAAGCAATGTTAAACTCTTTTCCAGAAAGCTCGTAAATATCTTTTTCAGCGGATTTTGCTTTTTTTTCTAGTTCAACTTTGTATTCTTCCAAAATTGATTTTTCAATGTGGATTCCGTTTATTTCCATTTCTGTTAAAATTGGAAGAATTTTCATCTCTAAATAAAATAAATCCTTTAATTTAGGATTTGTTGCATTTGAAAAAATCTGTGGTTCAAAATAATTCCAAAGTTTTAGAGTAAAATCTGCGTCTTCTGCGGCGTAAGGAGTTGCAGTTTCCACATCTAAATCCATAAAAGTTTGACCTTTTTTCACGATAGAATCAAACTCTGTGCCAATTAGTCCAAGTTTTGTTTCTGCAAGTTTTTCTAAGCTAAAGGAAGCCTTTGAACCGTTTTCAGTTTTATCAGGGTTCAAAATCCAAGCGGCAATCATTGTATCAAGGATTTTTGCCTTTGAGTGGATTACATCAAGTCCTGCTGTTTTCAAAACTTGTAAATCATATTTTCCGTTGTGAAAACAAATGGAAATATCTGCGTCGAAAAGTCGTTTTAGTTGATTTAAGGCATCTTTTTCTTGGATTAAATCCCCAGCCAAAAGCATATCTGTTACTCGAAGGGGAATGTAAAAGCCTTTTCCTTCTTCTATAGAAAGTGAAAATCCTGCAAGAAGGGCTTCTCTAGTGTTTAGACTGTTGGTTTCTGTGTCTAAGGCAACTAGCTTTTTTTCTAGGGCTAAATCAATTAGCTTTGTAAGTTCTGGAAGATTTCTAATTGCTTTGTATTCGCCGTGATTTTCCACGGCTTCTATTTTTTGTTCAACTTGATTTTCAAAACCGTCTAAAATATCAGTTTTTTCAGGATTTGCTTTTGTTGATTTTGAAGTTTCTACACTGGCAGATTCTAGGCTAAAATTATCTGGATTTTCTAAAAGTCCATATTCAAAATAGGCTTTTGCTACAGATGGAATACCAAGTTCTTTTAGTTTGTTTCCAGTTTCTTTGTAGTTTAAATTATCTGTGGAAAAATTCTCAGGGTTAAAATCAATTTGTACATCATATTTTAAGGCAATTAATTCTTTTGAAAAATAGGCACTTTCTTTTCCGTTTCTGAGTTTTTCGCCCATAGCACCTTTTATGGAATCTGCTTGTTGGTAAATGCCGTCTAGGGAACCGTATTCTTTTAGGAGTTTGGCGGCGGTTTTTTCTCCAACACCTTTTACTCCAGGCACGTTATCCGCAGTATCTCCAATTAAAGAGAGCAAGTCTAACATCAAGTCGGGTTTTACACCCCATTTTTCTTCTACTTCTTCAATGCCAATATCTTGCCAACCTCCAGCTTTGTCCGGACACATCATTGTGGTGGAAGTGGTTACAAGTTGCATAAGGTCTTTGTCTCCAGAAAGGATTTTGCATCCAAGATTTTGGCTTTGGCAGTAAGTGGCAACTGTTGCAATAATGTCGTCAGCTTCAAATCCGTCTTGTCGCAAAACTTTTACCCCTAAGGTTGAAAGTAAATCTTCTATTACTGGGATTTGAGCGTGTAAATCTTCTGGAGTTTTATCTCTAGTGGCTTTGTATTCAGGATACATTTCGTGGCGAAAAGTAGGAGTTCGAGAATCAAAGGCAGCAATTATGTATTTTGGATTGTGGGATTTTATGATATTGATAAGATTTCTAAAAAATCCAAAAACAGCAGACACATTTTCGTTTTTGCTGTTTACAAGAGGCCGGGTTATAAATGCAAAATATGATCGATAAATCAATCCATAAGAATCTATTATGTAAACATCATTTTTTGAGTCCATTTATAACCCCTTTTTTGAGAATTTTTATAAAAATAATTGGTCAAGGGAGCTTCCTTGACCTAAAAGTCTAGTTTTGCTTTAAGCCTCGCTTGAATTCTGTAACTCTAGCACAAGCTGTTGTGTTCCAAGGGCTTATATCCCCACGTTTTAGGAAATGGTAGCCAACTCCTGCAATCATAGCACCGTTATCTGTACAAAGTTTTAGAGGTGGGAAAATGCAGCGAATATCCTTTCTTTCTGCAAGCATTGACCGTAGGCGAGAATTGGCTGCAACACCACCACCAGCAACTACAGTTTTAATTCCAGTATCTTCTACAGCTTTGAATAAACGGCTTAAAAGGATTTTTACCGCTGTTTCTTGGAAAGCTGCACAAATATTTTCATTTGTTTTTTCGTATTCAGAATTCCAAAACTGGTCAATTTGGTTAATAACCGCAGTTTTTAGGCCAGAATAAGAAACGTCATAGCGATGTTTGTCTGCCATTCCCTTTAAGTTTGGCATTGGAAAGTTTGCAGCCTTTGGATTTCCTTCTTTTGCAAGTTTGTCGATTACAACTCCTCCTGGATATCCAAGATTGTAAAACTTTGCAACTTTGTCAAAGGCTTCTCCTACGGCGTCGTCTATGGTTGTACCTAAAACTTCGATTTTGTCAAAATCTGATACTTTGCAAATAATACTATGACCACCAGAAACCAAAAGCCCAAGATAAGGATATTCCACATCTTTCATAAGGTCATCTTGACCTGGGAGTACAAGATTTGCAGCGTACAAGTGACCTAACATGTGGTTTACAGCCACAAAAGGTTTTCCAGTACTCCAAGCAAGAGTTTTTCCAAAGGTTAAGCCTACAAGTAAAGAACCCATAAGCCCAGGTCTGTTTGTGGCAGCAATTCCGTCAATGTCGTTGATGGTAAGATTTGCTTCAGAAAGAGCTTGTTTTACAACTGGCAAAATCCATTCAGCGTGTTTTCGACTAGCGATTTCTGGAACAACTCCATTGTAGACTTGATGAAAAGGAATTTGAGTTGCTACAACATTACTAATAATATGTTTTCCATCTTCTACAATGGCACAAGCTGTTTCGTCGCAAGAAGATTCAATACCAAGTATTTTCAAAATTGACCTCTAAATCAAAAATTATTCTAGATTCCATTTTCCAGAATCAGAATTGAATCCCCAAAGGGCATCATAAATTGAAGCTGTTGTAGAAGTTACTGAAACGAAAAAATTGTCTTTATCGTCAAATTTCCAAACGCCAAGAACTTCTCTGTCTCCAAAAGCACTTTCTGCATTGCTTGGAAGAGTTGTAAAACTTGAAAGAGAGCCGTCTTCGTTAATTGTGGCAACAAAAACGCCAGATTCTGTTCCAACGTATAATTGATTTCCAAAAATACACATTGATGTGATAGAGCTATCGGCTACTGAAGTTTTTTCCCAAGAAGAACCTGTACCGTATTTTATAGTTTTGTCATCACTTATGTAGATGTGAGAATCTGAGGCGGCAGAAGCAGTGTTTTCAAGAAAATATGTTGTTCCTCCAAGATTTACAGCGGATTTTATTTCACTACCACTAATTGCAGTAACATCTTGTAACTCTGGCTCAGATGTTCCAGCAAGTTTGTAAACTGTAGCTTTTGTTGTAGCATCATCACCTGTACCTGTTGTAACATCCTTTACAAAATAAGCATTTCCAGCGTTGTCATCAAATAGGCTAGAAACACCGTCGACAATTTTTTCCCATTTTTTTTCAGCTGTGTAAAGGTAAACAGAAAATGTATCATCACTTGGATTTCCTAGAGCATATAAATTATCTGAATCCACAGCGATATTTGTTACTTTGAAAGATGTAGACATTTTTGTCCAACGAGAATCAGACATAGATTTGTAGCTTAAAAGTTCATTGGCGGCGTATAAAGTATCACCAAGTTTTTTTATAGCATAAACTTTTCCACCAATAGTTGGATCGTCTAGTTTGATTTCTTGAGAAATATGATAAAAAATCGGACTTTGTTCACAAGAAACAAAAATTAAAAGTAAAGCAAAAATAATTAAAGACAATTTTTTCATTTGTAATTCCTTATAATATTAGAAGTGATATCTAACTCCAAGAGAAATATCTGTGATAAATCCTGTGTAGTTGTATTTGCTTTCTTTGTACCATTGTGGAAGAATGTAAAGACCAGCTAAAAATCCAAAAGACCATTCTGATGAAGTTCTAAAGTACATTCCGATTTCAGGTTTTAAAGCAAATCCAAAATAACTTTTGTCAATATAATTTTGAGCGGCTCCACCAACACCAAAGTAAACTGGGATTTCAATTTTTCCAGAATTAAATTGATATCCCACTTTAAAAAAGAATGGAATAAAATAGAATACATTTTCTCCAATAGTTGTTAGATAATTAAATCCAATGTCGCCACCGATATTTATTGAATCTGTAACGAAATAGTGATAGCCAAGAGTTCCAGCTCCACCAATTTTTAACTGGGAAGGTTTGTTTGGAATGTTTAGTGAAAGATTCATTTTTACATATTGATCTCCAGCCTGACTTGCTCTAAAAACGTAATCACTGTCAATTTCTTGAGCAAAAGCAGAAAAGCAAAGTGTAAAGCAAAGCATGAAAAGAATAAGACGTTTCATTTTAAGAAGTTCTCCTATTTTATCTTATAAAAATCTATGGAAATAAGTGATAAAATTTTGTACAATGTTTAGTACTAGACTGTAATAATATACTTGTTTTGGCACTCAATGTCCACAATAGAAAAACCAAAACAAAGATGTTCAGTTACAAATTTTTAATTTTATGAGGAATGATATGGCAGCAACAATTATTGATGGATTTGAAATTGCACGACAAGTTCGTGAAGAAGTAGCAAATAAAACAGCAGAGCTAAAAACAAAGGGAATTAATCCTTCTTTGGCAGTTATTTTAGTTGGTGAAAATCCTGCAAGTGTTTCTTATGTTACAGGAAAACAAAAGGCTTTGGCAGAAGTTGGAATGTTAGACAAATCTATTAAACTTCCAGAATCAACTTCAGAAGAAGAACTTTTAACCTTAATCGACCAGCTTAACAAAGACGATAGCGTACACGGAATTTTGGTTCAGTTGCCACTTCCAAAACACATTAACGAGCAAAAAGTAATTTTAGCAATTAGCCCAGACAAAGACGTAGACGGATTTCATCCAGTAAGCGTGGGAAATCTTGTAATTGGAAACAAATCATATCTTCCTTGTACACCACACGGAATTATTGTGTTGCTCCAAAAAATGGGAATTGAAACTAACGGAAAAAATGCTGTTGTAATTGGCCGCTCAAATATTGTTGGAAAACCAGTTGCACTTTTGCTAACAAGACGGGAATGCAATGCTACAGTAACAATTTGTCATACTGGAACAAAGAATTTGGCTGAAATCACTAAACAAGCTGATATTTTGATTGCAGCAGTTGGAAAGCCACAAACTGTTACAGCTGATATGGTAAAACCAGGTGCTGCTGTAATTGATGTTGGTGTAAATCGCATTCCAGACGACACTAAAAAAAGTGGTTTCCGCCTTGTAGGAGACGTGGATTTTGAAGCTGTAAAAGAGATTGCAAGTTTTATTACTCCAGTTCCAAGAGGGGTTGGTCCAATGACAATCGCAATGCTAATGCAAAATACTCTTGAAGCTGCTATGGAAAAACTAGAAAACTAATGAAAGATATTCAAAATCAAAACGATAATCGGAAAATCCCTTTGCAAAAAGTTGGCGTAAAGGGATTAGAATATCCAATTGTGGTTTTAGATAAAAAAAACAAAACCCAAAATACAACTTGTTCCGCCGATTTATTTGTGAATCTTCCCCATCATTTTAAGGGAACGCACATGAGCCGCTTTATAGAGATTTTTCACAAATATCACAAAGATTTGTCTATGAAGCAGTTTTTGCTTATGTTAGAAGAGGTTTGCACAAAACTAAATGCAGAAAAGGCTTTTGGAACTATAACTTTTCCTTTTTATTTGGAAAAACAAGCTCCAGTTTCTAAGCAAAAAGGCATGATGTGCTACCAATGTACCTACGAAGGCGAAGTTTCTCTAAGGGAAGATTCTAGCTTTGAAAAAAACTTTACAGTGTCTGTTGCAGTTCCAGTAACAACTCTTTGTCCTTGTTCAAAGGCCATAAGTGAATTTGGAGCTCATAATCAACGGGGAATTGTAAAAGTAAAATTGCAAGGTTCTCACTTTTTTTGGATAGAGGATATTATCCAAATGATAGAAGAAAGTGCTTCTTGTGGAGTGTATTCTGTGCTAAAACGTCAGGATGAAAAGTTTGTTACGGAAACGGCTTATGAAAATCCTCGGTTTGTAGAAGATGTGGTTCGGGAAGTGTACACAGCATTGAAAAATGCAGAAGCTGGATTTTCTTGGTTTAGCGTAGAAGCTGAAAATTTTGAAAGCATTCACAATCACAGTGCTTATGCTTACACAGAATATGCAAAAAGCTAAAAATCAATTTTAGAAAAGGATTTTAAGTAACTTTCTAAGGAACAATTTTAAGGAAAAAGACCAAATATGAAATACTTTTTTGAAACTTACGGTTGTCAAATGAACAAAGCAGAATCTGCTTCTATAGAACAGCTTTTTATTGAAAGAGGCTGGGAAGAAGCAGAAAATCCTGGAATGGCAGATTTTATCGTTATAAATACCTGTTCCGTTCGGGCAACTGCTGAAAGTAGAATCTCTGGACGTTTGGGCTGGTTTGCCACTCTTAGAAAAGAACGGAAAAAAGCTGCTGAAACAGGAGAAGAAACCTACATTCAACCTGACAAACATTCAGAAAAGTTTTTAGTTTCTCCAAAAGATTTTACCCTTGTGGTTACTGGTTGCATGGCAGAACGCCTAAAAGACGAGCTAAAAAAACAATATCCTGTGGTAAATTACGTGGTGGGAACTTTCCAAAAGCAAAATTTCTTGGATATTATACAAGCCACAGAAAAAGGAGAAACTCTCCAAAAAATTGATGAAGAACCTGTTTACACCTTTGCACCTTTGTCCTACGAAAAAGGCTCTTTCCAAGCTTTTGTGCCAATTATGCACGGCTGTAACAACTTTTGCACATATTGTATTGTGCCTTATGTACGGGGCAGGGAAGTTTCCCGTTCTCCAAAAGCAATTCTAGAAGAATTAGAACAGTTAAGTGCTAGAAAAGTAAAAGAAGTTACTCTCCTTGGACAAAACGTAAATTCCTACACCTACGAAGACGAAACCTATGGAAAAGTGGATTTTCCAAGACTTATGCAAATGATTGCAGATTTCCTAAAAAAAATAGATTCTTCCATTGGCTGGGTTCGCTTTATGTCTAGCCATCCAAAAGACATTTCTGAAAAATTAATTGACGTAATTGCAAAAGAAAGAGTTATTTGTCGCCACATTCACTTGCCAGTGCAACATGGTTCTACAAAAGTTTTGCAAGAAATGAACAGAAGATACACAAGAGAAGATTATCTTGCAAAAATCAATATGATTCGCCAAAAATTGCCAGATGTTTCTCTTACAACTGATATTATGCTTGGTTTTCCTGGGGAAACAGAAGAAGATTTCCAAGATTGTGTAACTTTGCTAGAAACAGTGGGGTACGAAGCTGCTTTTATGTATTACTACAATCCACGAGAAGGCACAAAGGCTTACTCAATGGAAAACCAGATTCCACTAGAAGTGAAAAAAAGTCGGCTTTCAAAAGTAATTGATATTCAACTTGCCATCAACCGTAGAGAAATGACAAAACGTGTTGGAACAGTGGCAAAAGTGTTGGTTGAATGTGTTTCAAAAGATAATGAAAAAGAACTTCTTGGTCGTACAGAGCAAGACGAACACGTAGTTTTTCCTGCAACAAAAGACTTGATAGGAAGCTTTACTAGTGTTAAAATTCTAGAATTAGTGGGAAACACTTTTAAAGGCGAACTTGTCTAAAAATAATATTAGGAGATTTTGAAATTATGCCAATAAAATTGATTTTGTTTTTAATTATTATTGTGATTGTTACAGTTTTTGCAGGATTTAATATTAGCAATGTTTGTAATGTTTCATTGATTTTTTATGAATTCCAAAATGTTCCTGTTTTTGTAACTGTTTTGTTTTCTTTTGTAATTGGTATTCTTGTAATGCTTCCTTTTACATTCAGAAAAAAGACTCCAAAACAAAATAATTCAGTTGCAGTTGGAAATCAACAAAATCCAGTTTCTACAAAAACTCAAAGTGATGATGAAAAAACAGTTTTCAAAATCAAAGCTGGAAGTGGAAAAAATAAAACCAAGGTAGATTCTAAAAAAACAGAAAACGCTGAGGCTGAAAAAAAATAGTTTTGTAATTTGCACTAACTTATAAAAAAGGGATTTTTTGATGAAAAAAAATTGTTTTGTATTTTTCTTTTGTATCTTTTCTGTGTTGAGCCTTTTTGCTCAAACGAAAAAAACTCCAGAATCAATTTTGGGAATTACAGAAGCCTCAGTTTTGGAAAGTCTTGATACAGAAGATGCTATCCAAAAATTGCAAACAGCCTTAAAAAACAAAAAATCTCTTTCCATTGATGAACAATTAGATATTTATTCATTTTTGGCAAATTTGCAAGAACAAACGGGGAAATATCAAGAAGCTCAAAAAAACTACAGCATTGCATCAAATCTTTCTGCTAGTATAAACGCTTCAAAAACAGGTTCTGCAGTGGCAGATTTTAACCTATTGTTGGCTGCGGTTCGTTGTGCTTTGTCCTGTGGAGACACTTCTTCAGCAGATTTTATCTTAAGTACAGCCTTCATTTCTTGTGCTGATATAAAGATTATTTCTTATGTAAAACTTTATGCTGTATGGAGTTGGCTATGCAAGGCTGATGATGCTACAGAAGTTTTGCAGCCAATTGCAGTTTTAGATTCAGTTCTGCAAGACCAAAATGCAGTATCTATTCATCCCCAAAGTTTGCTAACTCTTTGGTACGTAACAGGAAAAAAATCTTATGCAGAAAAATTACAAAAAGATTTTCCAACTTCTCCAGAATGTGCTTTAGCTGAAGGCAAGGTAACAGTTATGCCAGCACCATTTTGGTATTTTGTTCCAGCCAGTCGCCCAGAAGCTGTAGAAGCCGCCAAAAAAGCACAAACAGTTGTAAAAGCAGAAGAAGCTGCAAAAAATCCTTCCATCGAAAAAACTGATTCTACAGAAAATACTTCTCCAGTTAAGCAACAACTTGGATTTTTTAGCAACAAAGCAAATGCCCAAAGTCTTGTGGAAAGATTGGCAGAAAAAGGGTTTGATGCTGAGATTTTAGAGGAAACTCGGGCAAGTGGAACGACATATTTTGCAGTTGTTGTCCCAGAAAATTCTCAGGGAACAATCGGGCAAAACTTAAAAAAAGCCGGATTTGAATGTTATCCAGTTTACTAAAAAAGAGAAATTAGAGAATTTAGAGTATTTTGTTGTTTATAATTTTAAATATTTATGTTATACTGAATTACTATGAATCGCAAAACTTCTTTTTGCACCTTTTTATTACTAATATCAATTATTTTTTCTCTCTTATTTGTTAGCTGTACAGGTGAAAAAACAAAGCGATTATACCTTGATAATTTTTGGCAATGGTGTGTAGGTGCTGAAGACGGTTCTGTTCCTCTTTCGATAATCACTGGTGAAGGTTTGAAAAAACTCGCTATCGACCAAGAAAAAAATCTTGAAGACATTTTTGAAGATAAAAAGGGTTATGTTTGGCTCCGAGCTGACTTTTCTATTCCAGAACATTTAAAATATCAGGATTTGGGTTTGTTTGTGGGAAGTATCCGACTAGCAAGTCAAGTTTACGTAAATGGCAAAACCATTGGAACTTCTGGAGCATTTCCACCAAAAGAGTTTTCTAGCGGGACAGCGGTAAATGGATATGTGATTCCCTATGGATTACTAAATCAAACAGATAAAAACACAGTTATCTTAAAAATTTGGACAAATAGTGTAGGAAGTATTTCTTCTAGAGTTTTTGTTACAAACGCACAAGATGTAATGATTTCTGCAGAATGGGAAAACTTTTTCGTATCAAAATTAAATTTGTCCTTTTCTGCTGCAATGCTTTTAATTGCTGTTTTTTATCTTTTTATGTATTTAACCAGAAAACAATCAAAAGAACACTTGATGTTTGCCTTGGTAAATTTCTTTTCATCTTTTTATTTGTTGCCATTTTACATCAGCGAAGTACCTTGGATAAATGCAAATGTTTTTTCATATTTGTGGTTTTCAAAAATCTTTTCTGGAATAATTGCTCACATTACAGTTTATTTTGCTACTTCTTTTATGCGAGAATTTTTGCATCAAAAAGAATCAAAACTAGTATTTTATATTCGACTCATAATTCTTTTTATTCCTTGTGTGATGATTATGTTGGCAAAAAATTATGGCGAGTACACAATTCTTTTGCCAATATCCTTTATTTTCGTAGCTATTCAAATAGGTTTTGGGATTTACACAGTTTTAAAATCCCTATTAAACAAGGACAAAGATGTTTATGCAATTCTTATTGGGTTTTCTCCAGTTTGTTTAATGGTAATCGTGGATTTTATTGTACATATTATTTTCAAAAATACTACTCAACCATATTTTACGATTATGGGTTGGCAAGGTTCAATACTTGCCTTTTTGTTGATTTTGTCTGTGCGGTACAGCAGAATCTACAAACAATATGAGTATTTAAATGGAAAATTGGAAGCGGAAGTTGAACAAAGAACTCTTGATTTGATGGTTACAAACAAAATCTTAAACAAAGAAAAAGAAATGTCTCAACGAGATATGAATATGGCAGTTCACATCCAAAAGAACTTTTATCCAGATTTAAATCAGCAATTTTTTGGTTGGGATATTGCAGCTTATTTTCAACCACAGTCTGGAGTTTCTGGGGATTTGTTTGATTTTTATGAAAATGGTGATTTCATAGAAGGTGTTTCAATCTTTGATGTTTCTGGTCACGGAATCCCTGCTGGGCTTGTTACAATGCTTTCCAAAAATATTATTCGAAGAGAATATCAGCGAGGAATCTCACAAAAACGTCCTCTTTCAAAAATTATGGAAGATATAAATACTTCCATAATAAATGGCAAGGGGAATATCGAAAACTATTTGACAGGTTTAGTTATCAAACTCGGGAAATCTTATCAAGTGGATAGATGTAAATGTCAAATTGTAAATGCTGGACATCCACATCCATTGATGTATTCTGTTTCAAAACATGAAGTTATAGAGCTTTATTCTAAGGATAAAAAATCTGTTGGAATGATTGGGATTGCTGGAATTGCTGTAGATTTTCCAAGTTTTGATTTTACAATGAACAATCAAGACGTGCTCGTTTTGTTCACTGATGGAGTAAACGAATATAAAAATCAGTTTGACGAAGATTATGGCAAAGAGCGTTTAGCAGAAGTTCTAAAAAATACAGGAACTTCCTCTGCAAAAAAAATTCTTTTAGAGATTCTAAAAGATATAAAAAGTTTTGCCCAAGATGTTCCACAACAGGATGATATCACAATTTTGGTTTTGAAACGCAACAAAGAAGCAGATTATATTCCAGAATTATAAGTTATTTTGTATTTTGTATACAAAAATCTGACAAGGTTTGAAATAACTCAGTTGGTTCAAAAGGTTTTGCAAGATGAGCATTCATTCCAGCAAGAAGTGATTTTTCGATATCCTCTTCAAAAGCATTTGCACTCATAGCGATTATCGGAATTTGTTTTGCATATTTTTTGGATGATTTTCGGATTTCTTTTGTTGTTTCAAGACCGTCCATAATTGGCATTCTAATATCCATCAAAATACCGTCATAATGATTTTCAGGTTTTTCTAAGAATAATTCCAAACCTTCTTTTCCATTTTTAGCAACGTCCACAACAATTTTCTTTGATTCTAAAAGACGTTTTGCAACTTCAATGTTTAGTTCGTGGTCTTCGCAAAGAAGAATCTTCATATTTTCCAAAGATTTGATTTGTTCCTTTGTGGTGGATTTTTTTGTTTCAGCAAAATTTTTGGAATCTTTGCAAAGTTTCAATTTTAAAAGAATATTAAACTCAGTTCCCAAACCTTTGGTTGAGTCAACAAAAATCGAGCCGCCCATAAGTTCGATTAGATTTTTACAAATTGCAAGTCCAAGTCCAGTTCCTGCATAAGAAGAATTTACGCCAGTATGCTCTTGTTCAAAGGTATTAAACAAATTTGGCAAAAACTCCTTGCTAATTCCGATTCCGTTATCAGAAATAGTGAAGCGAATAAGAGCGTCTTTTTTTGTAACTTTTTCCTGTTTGATTTCAAAAGTCACTTTTCCATATTCTGGAGTAAACTTCATAGCGTTTCCAATGATATTTATCAAAATTTGCTGAATCTTCATAGAATCGCCAATGTAGTTTTCTTCGACTTCTGTTGTGAAAATACAAGAATAATCGATATGTTTTTCTGCAGCTTGAGTTGTAAAAATAGTATTTATGTCGTTTATAAATTGTTTGAAAGGGATTTGTTCTTCTTTGAAAAAGACTTTTCCGCTTTCAATTCTAGACATATCCAAAATATCATTGATAAGGGAAAGCAAAAACTTTGCTGAAACGTCAATTTTGTTCAAACAATCTTCTACAGAATTTGAATCATTTATAGAATCCAACGCAAGACTTGTCATTCCAATAATAGCATTCATTGGAGTACGGATTTCGTGACTCATTCTGGATAAAAACTCGGTTTTTAGCATATTTGCGTGTCGAGCTTGGTCTAAAGCCACCGTTAGTAAATCTTTTTGATTCATTTCTGCTTGAATCACATTTGTAATATCAGAGCGAGTAAAGAAAATTGTGGATTTGCTAGAATCAAGATAACTAAATTTCCACATTCGCCATTGATTGTTTTTATTTTTGGGAAATTTACACAAATAAATTTCGTCTTTTTCCAAAGCCTTTATTATTGTTGGAAGCGATAAAGCATTTTTTCCTTCTTCGTAATAACTTGGTAGAATGTAATTTTTAAGTCCTTCAGAAACTTCTTCGTTGTAATCAAGTTCTTCATCTTTTGAAGATAGATTTCTAAGACGATTTCCAAAATTGGTGAAAAGTCCTGTGTTTTTGTCGATTAGCCCGATAATTTCGTAATCGCTTTGTATTAATTTGTTGATAGTTTGATTTAGGGTGATTCTCTGGTCAATATCCCGAATGTAAAAAATTGCTTCGATGTCGTGAGTATCAGGATTTTCCATAATATCAATAGCAAAAAATCGCCATTTAGGAATCCCGAAATCCATAAGCAATTTTTGTTCGCAAGAAAAGTTTGTATTTCCGTTTTTGTATTCTTTTATCAAATTTTCTTTGTTAAAAGTTTTTAGAAAATCGCTAATTTTGCTCTCTAATGAAAAAAGTTTTGTTAATCCTATGAAAAAATTGTCCACAGATGATGTGTCAAAAAGCTCAGGATTTATATTTTTCTTAAAATCTTTGTTATTACAAATATCTTTGGTGATGTTAAAGTAAAAGTTTGCAAGAGTGTGATGTTTTGAAATCAAACTGTAATTTTTGAATAATCGATATTTTTCTTTTGTACGGATTAGTTCTGTAATATTTATGGCATTTATCAATATTTTGATTGGTTTGCCAGTTTTGTTTACGATTAAGGTGTAATTATTTTTTAGCCAATCCCATTGATCAGTATTTACGTTTTTGCGGCGTGAAATTAGAGAAATTTTACGCTCTCCTTTTAGAAGTCGTTTGTAAACATTAATGTGATTTTCTATATCGTCTGGGTGGATGTTGCTGTATTCTCGGACTGCTTCGATTAAGCCTTCTTCAGATGCAAATTCTACAGGAATATTTCCATATAATCTAAAACTTTGGGAAAATGGTATAATAGTTCTGTTTTCCAAATCTACAGTCCAAAGACAAATCCCTGCATCGTGCATAGTGATGTAATAATTTTCTTCAAGTTCGTGATAACCTGGCAATTTGTGTGCTGTGCCAATAGCTTTGAAAGGTTTGCCCTTGTCATCATATTTTGTGGTATATTTTACGTAAAAAGCGTCTTCAGTGGCAAAACGACTGTTTAATTGAACAACAGTTTCAGCTTCTTTTGCTCCGTTTTTTATTTTTTTGTGGAGTTCTAAATATTTCTGTTTGCTTGTGGTGTGAATAAAATCCCCATCTAAAAAGGATTTTGGATAGTTTTCCATATAAGTTGGCATACCTGGAAAAGCCAAATGCTCATACGGAGCTAACATTGTGTTGTTTTTTATGTCGTATTCCCAAAAGTAAAATCCGATTTGGTTTGCCATTATGGCTTGAAGTTCTAAGTCTTTTTTTTCAATTTTGTTTGCAAATAAATTGATTAGTTCTTCTTTCTTTTCTTGTGAGTTTTCTTTTGATATTTCAGATGCAAAATCAGATAACATCTCTCTAATTTTAATAATTGACTTAGATTCCATAAAATTCATCTTATCACATAAAATTAACTTTTAACATAATTATTTTTTAATTATTAGCACCACATTACATTCATTTAAGATTATTTTGAAAATAAACTTGTATTGTATAAATTCCTTGTGTATAATTGAATTATGTACAATGCAGATGATTCTCGCTACGAGAAAATGACCTATAATCGCTGTGGAAAAAGCGGATTAAAGTTGCCAAAGGTTTCTTTGGGTTTTTGGCATAATTTTGGAAGCAAAGATATTTTTGATAATATGGTTGCTATGTGTAGAACAGCCTTTGACAATGGAATTACCCATTTTGATTTAGCAAATAATTATGGGCCGGTTCCAGGTTCTGCTGAGGAAAATCTTGGAAAAATCTTAAAACAGGATTTTTTGCCATACAGAGATGAACTTGTTATTTCTTCAAAAGCTGGTTATGGAATGTGGCCAGGTCCTTACGGAGATTGGGGCTCAAAAAAATATTTAATTGCAAGTTGTGACCAAAGTTTGAAAAGAACTGGATTAGAATATTTTGATATCTTTTATCATCACCGATTTGATCCAGAAACTCCTCTTGAAGAAACAATGGAAGCTTTGAATCAGATTGTAAAAAGCGGAAAAGCTTTATACGCTGGAATTTCAAATTACAACAAAGAACAAACTGAATCTGCCCAAAAAATTCTAAAATCTATGAATTGTCCTTTTATCATCAATCAACGAAAGTATTCGATTTTGAATCGTGATATTGAAACAGATGGTCTAAAGGATTTTGCTGGAAAAAATGGTGTTGGCATAATCGCATTTTGTCCACTTGCCCAAGGTTTGCTAACAGATAAATATTTAAACGGCATTCCAGAAAATAGCCGAGTAAAAACCAGTGGTATTTTCCTAAAAGAAAAGGATATAACCCCAGAACTTGTGGCTAAACTCAAGTCACTGAATGAAGTTGCCGCTTCTCGTGGGGAAACTCTAGCACAAATGTCTTTGGCTTGGGTTTTGCGGGATTCAGATGTTACAAGCGTTTTGATAGGAGCTTCTCGCCCAGAACAAATCATAGAAAATTGCAAGATTGTGGATGCAAAACCATTTACTCAGGATGAACTTTCAAAAATCGATGAAATCTGTAAAAACTAAAATTTTTTTTAGAGTTTTTAGAGTAGATTTTTGAAAATTCTTAGAAAATTCAAAAATCAAAATATTACAAAAAATCCCTTGTTTCAAATGTTTTACAAATGAAGCAAGGGATTTTTCTTTAGTTTATAGTTTTTTTTAAGAATTACCTAAATATTATTGAACAATAGTTAGTTTTCCAGCTCCGGCGTTTGCAATTACATCATTTTTTGCATCTTCTGGAGAAAGGGTAGTGTAGGAATATTGGTCATTTGGATTCCAGCCTACAGAAGTTGATGAAACACCAGAATAATTTTCGTTATTGTTAGCATAAATCTTTCCAGGTTTTGAAGAACTCATCATTGTACTAGCTTTTGAAATTTTGCTTCCAAAGAAGTTTCCCTCTGCATAGATTTTTGCGTTGTAGCCAACTCCAAAACAATAGGAGTTTGTGCGACCTTTGCCGTCAGTGTCGTAGTAGTTATTGTAAATGTGAACTTGTCCATAACGTACACGAGGAAGTCGCTGACTACAGTTTAAGTAATAGTTGTTATTGAAAGTAACTTTTAGATGTCCTTCGTCAGTTGTTACATTATCTCCACTTCCCAAAATAGTGGTTTTGTCGTGGTTTCTAAAAAGACAATAAGAAATTGTTACGTAATCACTTGCATTTTTTACATCCAAAAGACCATCGTAAGTTTGCCATTTATTTTTAGAAGTTTTTCCATCACTTGGAGTAACCATGTCGAAATCCTTGTCGGTTAAACAAATTGTATCTTCAAAAGTACAATGATCAATCCAAACATTTTTTGATTTGTCGATTACTACACAATCCCATTCAGCATTGTAACCATCACCACCTTCCATTTTTGGAAATGGATCAAAAGCGTCTTGGATAAATAAATTTCTGATAGCAACATTTTGTACCTTGTTAACGCTAATTGTGCCACCTCTAATGCCAGAATTAGTTCCAATCCCGATAATAGTAGTGTTTGAGCCAACTGAAATTTGAATCTGTTTTTTCCAAGCGTTTTGAAGCTCTTTTCTAACAGTTTTAATATCTCCGCTCTCGTCTTCAGTGCTTTTTACATTTGCAGCGTAAACTTTTTTCCATTCAGCGTATGAAGAAGCTGAAATTGCTTTTCCAGCAGTATTTTTTTGAATGAATGCATCTAGTTTGTCTGTGCTAGTTTTTCCAGAGGAAGGTAGCATTCCCTCTGTCATATCAATCATTCCATCAATAAAAATGATACAATTTCCAGCTTTTGCCTTGTTGATTAAGTCTTCACGGGTAGAAACTGTATAAACAGGATTTCCATAACCACCAAAATTTTCACTTGCATCCACACTTGCAAAGCCAGTAGGACGGTCCGCCACTGAAGCTGTTGTACTTTGATTTGCAGGAATAGTTACAGTGGGGTTTTGATTTGCAGAAACATCTTGATCTGATACACAACCCAAAAGAGTAAAAATCAATCCGAATAGAACAAGATTTTTACCGATAGATTTCATTTAGAGCCTCCGTAATGATAAGTCTTAGAAAAACTAAAACACTCACAATAAAAATATAGTAAATTTATTTTTTAAATATATCAAAAAATAAAAAAACAAAACTTCAATACATATAGCACAAAAAATCAATTAAACAAATAGGAAGCCGTAATTTTACAAAAAAAAGTAGGAAAAATTATTATTTATCGAACTAAACTAAGAAATTGAGAGAAAATATAAGGGGGAAAATATGAAAATTTTCTTAAAACGTGCACTTTTTCTAATATGTGCGTTAACATTGGTTTTTGGTCTCGTTGGATGTCCAACTGAACCAAAAAATAATAATATTGGCGGTGGCACTATTGGTGGCAATGAAGAAAAGCCAGAGGAAGATGAATCAACAACTTCTTTCTCTGGAGAATTTGCTGGTTTTAAATGGGAGTTAGCTTCTGATTACACTGCAAGTGTTGGAACAGAAACTGGAAAACTTGTTGTTACAAACAATAATACTGACAAGAAAAATGAAGGTATTGCACTTTATCTTGCTAATGAATCACTTACATCTATTCAAGATGTTTTAGGAACAAATAAATTTTTTGTTGAAGCTAAGGTAATGCCAACTGCATTTGGTTCAGGTAGTAACAAAAACTTTGGTGTTGCAAGTCACATTTCTGATTCTGCATTCTATTATGCTGGTATAAACTATAATGGTAGAGGTCAAATTGGTTCCAAGACAACAGTAAAAGGTTTTCAATTTGGAAGTTTAATTTCAGATACAACCCTATTTAAAGATAATTGGACACAACCATATACAATTAGATATATCTACAATGATGGAAAAATCTCTGGATACATCAATGGAATTCAAATGAATAAGTCTGGAACAACAGAATGGACAGCCGATGGTACAGCAACAAATGGCAGTATTGGTATTTATACTAATGGTGATAGTTTTGAGTTGTATTCGTTTAAAGTTGGTACATTAGATAAACCATATCAAAACTTAAAATTAAAGACAGACGATACTTCATTTGCTACTTTATCAGAAAATGCTGATGCATACGTATTCTTACCAACTTCAGATTTAGAACTTAGAATTGGTGCTTCTCCAATTGATTTTGAAGTATTAGCTTTTGGCGAAGCAGAAAATACTGACTTTTCTGTTGAATCATCAAATCCTGATATCGTTGCTGTTTCAAAATCAGAAACAGGATTTTCTATGAGCTTTGAAGCAGAAGGAACATCTACTGTTACAGTAAAACATGGAACTGATTCTTCTATTGAAAAGAAAATTAATGTAACAGTTTTAGGAGAACTTCCAGAAACAGATACTGATTATGAAAAGGATTCTGCATTCTATCCAGCTCCTGGAGCTACAGGTGTTTTTGAAGATGACCGTTTAGTTATTGAATTCGATTCTGAACCAACTCTAGTCGAAGGTTCTATTGATATTTACAATTATGAAACAAACGAACTTGTAGATTCAATCAAGATAGGAGCAGAAACAAATGAGATTTCAGATGGTGTAAATTCTAACAAGTTTACATTAAAGAACTTTATGGTTCAAAAAGATGGAAATAAAGTATTTATTATTCCTCATTTTGGAAAACTTGAAGCTGGAACAAAATATTATGTTGTTATTGGTGATGGCGTAATTACAGGTACTCTTAACAACAAAACATTTACAGGTTTTGCGTCTGCAAACAAAAGATGGACATTTACAACTCGTGATGCATATACACCAGCAAATACTACAGCATTAAAGGTTTCTCAAACAGCTGCAGATGCTGATTATAGAACTTTACAAGCTGCTTTATGTATGGCTGGAGATGGTGCAACTATCACTGTAGATCCAGGTGTTTATCGTGAAATTATTTATGATAAAAAAGCTCGTGCTGTAACAATTGTTGGTAACACAGAAAAAGAATTTGGCTCTGATGTTGTTATTCAAGGTATAAACTGTAACGCTTACAATGGTTCATCACATACACGAGCATCTTTCTATTGGAGTGGTTCTGATTTAACACTAAAGAATATTACAATTCAGAATGCTTATGATAGAAATGTTGATGGAACAGCACAATCAGAAGCAATCTATTTTGCTAATGGTGTAGGAAAAAAACTTGTAGCTTACAACTGTTCTTTCAAAGGATTCCAAGATACAATCCAAACTTCTGGAAAAAACTGGTTCTATAAATGTTATATAGAAGGTGATACAGACTTTATTTGGGGAACAGCTGATGTTGCTCTTTTTGAAGAATGTACACTTAAAATGTTAGATACAACAAGTAATACAGTAAAAGCATCTGAAGCTTATATCTTTGAAACTCGTGTTGGTTCAACTAGTGCAAACCTTGTACCAAAAGGATATGTATTATTTAAATCAAACGTAACTGCTGAACATCCTCTTTCATATTTTGGTCGTAGAGCATCAGGCAAATCAAGTACATCATACTATGATAATGCTGCTGTTATTGATTCAACATTTACAGGTAATTTGAATGCTGAATTGTGGGGTGGACCAAATGTAAAATCTGACAAAAATGAACCAGAATTTATTGCAAAAGATGCAAATGGTAACATGAATGTAGGTTGGAAGTCTTACGGCGGAAGTGGTTTCTCACTAGATAAAATTAATGCTTACCCATACATTGGAACAATTACTGAAGAAGTTTACAATGCTGAATACAGTAGTCGTAATGTAATTCTCAATAAAGTATTTAACAAAACAACTGGTGCTTATGATGTTGCAGATGAAATTTGGGATGTTTCTGATTTTGCTACAGAATTTGGTGCTCCAGAAGATACAACAGAAGTAAAACCAACTGTAAACCAAACTATATATGATTTTGCTTCTATTGATCCAACAAATACAGACGGTTTAACAGCAACAGGAATTTCTTGGAACAAAAATACTTATGCTCTAGGAAAAGATGGAGAGTTAAAAGTTGCTGTAACTGGAAATTGTTATGTAACTGTTAGTTATTGTTATAAAACAAATGCAACAATCAGCATTGGAAGTCAAAAAGTAAAAGGTTTTTCAACTACATCAAACTCTACAAGCAATATTGAAGAAGTTATTTTCACAAATGCTTCTGGTGCAGGTGATGTTGTAATTTCTTATCTCGGTGAGACTTATATAACAAAAATAAAGGTTGTATATGATGATACAATTACAGCAGAAGAAACTGCAAAAGTAGAAAGTGTAACCGTAAAAGGTAGTTCAGTTGTGACAGTTGGTAATACAATTGAATTAGTAGCAGATGTTGTATCTACTTATATTGATGATAAAGAAGTTACTTGGTCATCAAGTGATAATTCAATTGCAACTGTAGATGCAAACGGAGTTGTTACTGGTGTTGCAGCAGGTACAGCTAAAATCACAGCAACTAGCGTTTTTGATTCAACAAAATCAGGCTCAATTGACATAGAAGTAAGTGCAGAACCATTTGATGCTACAAATGCTACAGTTTCTATTGATTTATCATCAATAGATATTAATATTCAAAGTAAAAAAGGAACAATTCCATTTACAGTAAAAGGTTCAACTGACTATGATTTAACAGCTTATGTTGATGCAACAACAACAAGTGGAAAATTAGCTGGTGATGGAACTAAACATGCTCAAATGAATGCGGGAACAGTAATTAAAGTTCCTGTTAGTGATGGAGCTGTTGTTTCTGTTACTGCTTCTTCTGCTGGTGCACAATATGCTTTGTACACAATTGACGGAACTGCTGCAAGTACAACAGAGCTAACTTCAACTTATACTCATTCAGGAGATGCTACTTGGATTGATATCATTTCAACTGGAACAGCATATCCTGCAGCAATAGAAATTACAGGATTAAATCTCGAAAATAATTTCTATGGTATGGATGATTATATTTGGACACAAGTTTCTTTTGCAAGTAAAAGCACAGGGTTTGAAGGTAATGTTGGTGAATTCTATGGCTTGGTGATTGATGCAACTAATGGTAAGTATAAGGATAATGGTAGCGGTTGGATTCAATGTAATACAGGAACTATCGTATATGTACCTGTTATAGCAGATGCAACAATCGTTGTTAGTGCATATGCTACTGGATATACAATTACTGGTGGAGAATCTACAGATTTAACAGATAATGGAGACAAGACATATACATACAATTTGGTATATGAAACAGATGCTGTTGAAGTTGAAGGATATGATGGAAAATTCGCTAAATTAACTATGGGTTCTAAAGGTTATTGGGGTGATATTTCTCTTGAATATTAATTCCTTTTGCTTCTAGTTCACTAACCTAGATTTTCCCCTAAGGCATTTCGCCTTAGGGGATTTTTTTCATATTTAAAAGCTTTACTAAAAAACAAATGTCGACCTTTTTTGATAATGCATGTTCATTGTTAGATATTTATCCCGAAAAATGTTGTTTAGTTTCTTTTTTAATATTTTCTATTACGTCTTTAGAAAGGCCTGTACATTCACAAACAATTTCTATTGGTAAATTTCTGTTGAGCATATTACGAGCAGTTTCATACTTTCCCTGCTGAAGTCCACGCTCTTCACCTTGTTGAAGTCCCCGTTGAAGTCCAGCACTTAAACCTTCTTCGTATGCTTTTTTTGTTATGTCTTGATCATGTATGTTCATTGTTAGATATTTATCCTGAAAAATGTTGTTTAGTTTCTTTTTTAATTTTTTCTATTACGTCTTTAGAAAGGCCTGTACATTCACAAACAATTTCTATTGGTAAATTTCTGTTGAGCATATTACGAGCAGTTTCATACTTTCCTTGCTGAAGTCCCCGTGTTTCGCCTTGTTGTATACCCTGTTGAAGTCCTTGTTGAAGTCCTTGTTGAAGTCCAGCACTTAAACCTTCTTCGTATGCTTCTTTTGTTATGTCTTGATCATGTATGTTCATTGTTAGATACTTATCCCGAAAAATGTTGTTTAGTTTTGCTTCTTCAACAAGATGGCTCAACTTTTTTGTAAAATCATCTGTTGGAGTTCTTGTATTAATATACTCCAAAAACGCAGATATTTCTACATCAGATTCTCTCATATAGGCTGTAGAATTGTATATTTTTTTGACGGCTTGGTCGTTTAGTTCGATCTGGATATTCTCGATGCATAAATTCTTAAAAGTATAACAAGGCAAGTTCTCTCCAAATGGGTCGAAAGTGCAGATAAAAATAATAATTGATTCTTTTAATTCTGAATAACTTTCGCCTTTTAGTAAAGAATCAATATCAATCATGGATTGATAATAACGAGTGCGTTTAGGCAGGTCAATATTTTTGGAATTTTGGATTTCAATGTCAAACACTCTATCAGAATCTTTGACGTAAACGTCCAAACGAACGCCTTTTGTTTCGTAGTATGGGCTGATTGACTTTTGCAACTCTGGATATACAACTTTTTCAATTTTGATTTTTAGTAGACGTTCCAAAAGTTCTTTACAGATTTTCTCATTTTGTAAAATGAATCCAAACATATAGTCATCCACAAAAGTGAGCTCTTCGATTGGTTTGATGTGTTTCATTTTTCCCTCTAAACATTTAAATTTGTAAAGATAACAATCTTTTACATATAAATGATATATATTGATTTGAAAAAAATTGAATAAATGAGATTTTTTTTAGTAAGATTTAGAATATTTTACGAAAATTTTTTTTTTGTAGAAATGATAAAAGTGATTTTTGGATTAAAAACAAATTTTATCACTATAAATTTTAATAACAAAAAATAAAGTAAATTTTCAAATTATGATAGTAAAAATATTGAAATTACATCATTTAGAATCTGTAGTGAGTGTGGAGATTTGTAAGTAAATTGACGAAGTTATACACATTACCGTAATAATTTAATTATTCTTACCTTATGTAATATTTGCTTCTTACCATGTGTAACGTGTAGTATCTTACCGGGTGTAAGATTTTTTTATTCTAAGTTAAAAAAAAGCAGTCTTTCGACTGCCTTTTAGTGGAGATGATCGGACTCGAACCGACTACCTTTTGAATGCCATTCAAACGCTCTAGCCAGGTGAGCTACACCCCCGTTTGAAAATGGGCCATCCTGGATTTGAACCGGGGACCAAAGGATTATGAGTCCTCTGCTCTAACCGCTGAGCTAATGGCCCTTTTCTTTGTAATAATATATCGAAAAATTAGGTTTTGGTCAATAGATACAAAAGTTGTTGGTAGATAGTTTTGTATATTATCAATTATTACAAAAAATTATAATCAATCAGTTTTTTTTCAGTTTAAACTTCTATTTTTTCCAAGACTTCTCCGATTTTCTCTTTTATAACAAGCTCAACTCCACTTGGAAGAAAAACATCACCCTTGTTTATGAGTACTAAATGTTTTCCTGAAAAATATTGAACCAAACTTGCAGCTGGTTGTACGGTTAAACTAGTTCCACCGATTATTAGGCAATCAGCTTTTGAAATAGCATCGATTGAGCCTCGAATGATTTTATCATCCAATCCTTCTTCGTATAGCACAACATCTGGTTTTACAATTCCACCGCATTTTGTGCATAGAGGAATATCTTTTGCTTTTCTGATAAAATCTGCATCATAAAATGTACCACAATTCACACAATAATTTCTTAAAACGCTTCCATGTAGCTCATAAACTGTTTGGCTTCCAGCATCCTGATGTAATCCATCTATATTTTGAGTGACTACAGCCTTTAGTTTTCCAGCTTTTTCAAGTTCAGCCAGTTTTTTGTGTGCTTTGTTTGGTAAAATCCCTTGAGGAAGAAGTTTTGCTTTGTAAAATCTATAAAATTCCTTTGGATTTGCTTCAAAAAAACTATGACTTATAATTACTTCTGGCGGATAATCCCATTCTTGGTGATACAAACCGTCTACACTACGAAAATCTGGAATCCCACTTTCTGTAGAAACTCCAGCACCACCGAAAAATACAATATTTGATGAGTCGTCAATTATTTTTTGCAATTTAACAATTTGATTATCAATTTGTTCCATTTTTATATTTTACCACGAAATATTTGAAAGTGAAATGGTTTGAGAAAAAATCTAAAAAAAAGCACCGAAAAATCCCTTAGACTTTTCAGTGCTTTTGTAAAAGTTTTATATTATTTTATCTAAATATCAATTTATTTTGCAACGATATTTACGATTTTGTTTGGTACAACAATTACTTTTACAATATTTTGACCTTCTGTGTAGCGTTTTACTCCTTCTGTTTCAAGTGCAAGTTTTTCAACTTCGGCTTTATCAGTGTTCATTGGAACTTCGATTTTATCTCTGATTTTACCGTTTACTTGAATCACGATTGTGCAAGTATCGTCTTTGCAATAGGCTTCGTTGTATGTTGGCCATGGTTCGTAAGCGACTGTGTTATTGTTTCCAAGTTTTTGCCAGAGTTCTTCTCCAAGGTGTGGAGCATAAACGCTAATCATTTTTACAAAATCTATCCAAAGTGATTTTGGCATTTCTTTTAGTTTAGAAGCATCGTTTACGAAAATCATCATTTGGCTAATTGCTGTGTTGAAGCATAAGTTAGCTGTATCTTCTGTAACTTTTTTGATAGTTTTGTGAAGTAGCTTTCTCATTGCTTCGTCTGGTTCAGCATCTGTTAGAGGTTTTTCCCCCATTGCCCAAACTTTTTCTAAGAAGCGGCTTACACCAACTAAACCTTTTGTATTCCAAGGTTTAGAAACTTCTAGTGGTCCCATAAACATTTCGTACATACGAACACTGTCAGCACCGTATTCTCTAATTACGTCATCTGGGTTAATTACGTTCTTTAGAGATTTTGACATTTTTGCAATTACGCTTTCTAGTTCTTCACCAGTTGCTTTTTCAAAGTATTTGCCGTCTCTTTCTTCAACTTCGTCTGTAGGAACAAGCGTTTTGTTCTTTCTTTGATATGCAAAAGATGTAATTAATCCTTGGTTTACAAGACGTTGGAATGGTTCTTTTGTGTTTACTAAGCCCAAATCGTAAAGAACTTTGTGCCAGAAACGAGCATATAACAAGTGTAAAACAGCGTGTTCTGCACCACCAACGTATAAATCAACTGGCATCCAATATTCGATAGCTTCTTTTGAAGCAAAAGCATCTGGGTTTACTGCGTCTAAGTAGCGTAGGTAATACCAGCAAGAACCGCCCCATTGTGGCATTGTGTTGGTTTCACGTTTTGCTTTGCCACCACATTTTGGACAAGTACAATTTACCCAAGAATCAATTGCAGCAAGTGGACTTTCTCCAGTTCCTGTTGGCTGATAACTTTTTACTTCTGGAAGTTTTACTGGTAAATCTTTTTCTGGAACTGGTACACAACCACATTTTTCACAGTGTACTAGAGGAATTGGTTCTCCCCAATAGCGTTGGCGGCTGTAAATCCAGTCACGTAGTTTATAGTTAATAGCTTTTTTGCCGCAGCCTTTGTCTGAAAGCCATTCTAACATTTTTGCGATTGCGTCTGCTTTGTTTAGACCGTCTAAGAATTCACTATTTACGTGGATTCCGTCTTCTGTCCAAGCTTGAGTTTGAACATCAACTTCTGATTTAAGCACTTCGATAATTGGAAGATTGAATTTCTTTGCAAATTCCCAGTCTCTGTCGTCGTGAGCAGGAACAGCCATAATTGCACCAGTTCCGTATGAAATCAATACGTAGTCTGCAATCCAAATTGGAATAAGTTTTCCGTTTACAGGATTGATAGCATAACTTCCACTGAAAACACCAGTTTTGTCTTTTGCAAGGTCTGTGCGTTCTAGGTCAGATTTTTTTGCGGCTTCTTCAATGTATGCTTCTACAGCAGCTTTTTGGTCAGCAGTTGTAAGTTTTGAAACAAGCTTGTGTTCTGGAGCAATTACCATATAAGTTGCACCAAAAAGTGTGTCACAGCGGGTTGTGTAAACTGTAAGAGTATCTTCAGTTGCTTTTCCCTCTTTGTCTGCGATTGTAAAAGTTACTTCTGCACCTTCAGATTTTCCAATCCAGTTTTTTTGCATTGCTTTTACGCTTTCTGGCCAATCAAGACCGTCTAAGTCTTCTAGCAATCTGTCTGCGTATTCTGTGATTTTCAAAATCCATTGGCGAATTGTTTTGTGGGTTACAGTTTGACCACAGCGTTCACATTTACCTTCTTTTACTTCTTCGTTAGCAAGACCTGTTAAACAACTTGGACACCAGTTAATTGGTGTTTCTGCTTCGTAAGCAAGACCTTTTTCGTAAAGTTTTAAGAAAATCCATTGTGTCCATTTGTAATAATCGCTTTCACAAGTAGAAACACAGCGATCCCAGTCATAAGAAAATCCTAGAGATTTAATTTGACGGGTAAAATTTTCGATATTTGCATTTGTTGTGATTGCAGGGTGAGTTCCTGTTTTAATTGCATAATTTTCAGCAGGAAGACCAAAGGAATCGTATCCCATTGGATGAAGAACATTGTATCCATTCATGCGGAGATAGCGACAATAAATATCTGTTGCTGTGTAGCCTTCTGGGTGTCCTACGTGTAATCCTGCTCCAGATGGATATGGGAACATATCAAGTACATAGCGTCTTTTTTCTTTTGGGAATTTTGCATCTTCTGTTACTTTGAAAGTTTTGTTATCTTCCCAATATTTTTGCCATTTTGGTTCAATGGTCTCAAAAGGGTATTTTGCCATAATTTATATTGCCTCCGCATAAGTCATATTTTCTTTGTTCTATTATATCAAAATAACTAGTTGTTGAGCAATACGAAAAACAAAAAAGGCTACCACCCTGAAGAGTCAAAATTGACTGCACTTCAAGGAGATAGCCTTTGTTTATCTGTATCTAGTTAAAATTATTTTACGATAAGTTTTACGTTTGTATAATCAACACCGATACAGCGTGATGTAAATAGACCTACGAAAATGTTTTCTTTATCAACATCGTTCAATTCTGCAACAACTGTTACAGGAGCTTCGTTTCCGTAAATCATTGTGTATTCATTGCCTTTTTTGATTAGTTTTAAATCAACTGTTGTTCCAGCAGCTGGTTTAGCTTCAACAGAAGCAGGGTTTTTAACTAATGCAGCAGATGCTCTTTGGAAAGAACCGTTCCAAGGTGTACTTGCAAGTCCGATTGCTCCAGCAACAACGTAGTCACTCTTGATTGAGTTATCGAATTTGTCAAAGTAAACGTCATCACGAGCCATTAGACCGAATGCAACTTGGTTATTGTTTGCAGCAAATTTAACTGTTGCTGTTGCAGAGAATTCGAAATCTTTGTCGATTGGAAGCATTTGGAAATAGAATGCAATACCATCACTTGATGATGCAATTTTTCCAACAGATGTTCCATCGCTTGTTCCAGAACGCATAGAAATTGTTTTTCCGTTTTCTGTGATTTCAAACATTCCTGCTTCTGGATTGATTTTTTCAGCTCCACCACAATCTCCAAATACTGTTCCTCTCCAAGGATCTGATGTTACCCAGTAAGCACTCTTGTCAGATGCTGTTGGAGTTTCGTATTTTGGAATTACGTAGCTTGGGTTTTTGTCTAGAACTAGAACTTCAACTGGTTCTACGATACCTTGTTTTACGTATTTTCCAAGTTTGTTTTTAGAAGCTGCAAGTTCTTTTGCAACGTTATATGCAACAACTGAAGCACCGTAAGCGTTTAAGTGTGTGTTATCAACTGAGTCTGGTTTGTGTGTCAACCAAGCGTGATATTTTAGTGTTACTTCTGGACCAACTGTTTCATACAATTCTTTTGTGATTGTTGTTAGGTCGATAACAGTGATTTTATATTTTTTACCTAAATCACGAATTGCTTGAGCATAGTCACCACCAACGTAGTCACCTTCTGTGTTTGTTTGGTGAATAACACTTCCAGTATATTCGCCTTTTGGTGAGCGACGTACGATTGGAGTTGCCAAAATAGGTGTTGCTTTTGCATCTAGAGCAAGTTTGATGTATTTTTCATACAAGTGATATTGGAATGATGTTGGATCTTTTTCATCCAATACAGGGTTTGTATAACGTGCTGTTTCTGTTTTTTCGTCATTGTGACCGAAACCGATGATTAGGAAATCGCCTTTTTTGATTTCATTTTGAAGTTTTGTATAGTTTTCTTCAACTAAGAAACTTTTTGAACTTCTACCTGAAAGAGCGTAGTTTACAACTTCTACACCTTCTAGGTAATCACCCATTTTTGTACCATATCCGTAACGTGGATAGTAGTATGGATCGTTGAAAGATGCAACTGTTGAATCTCCAACCATAAAAACTTTGATTCCTGCATCTCCGTCAGCAGCTGGTGTACTTGCACAAGCTACCAATCCAAAGAGTACAAAAACTGTTAGTAAGATTGATAAAATCTTCTTCATTTTTTTCTCCCTAATAAATAGTTACTGTGTATTTTTTTCTATTCTATAGTTAGGAAGTGGAAATAATCCGAACAAAAATTGAAGAATTCCGATAAATAGGATTGTAATTTCGGTTCTACAGTGTTTGAAGAACCGAAATAAAGGTGAGTCAAGGATTTAAGTGAAAAGTTTTTTTGACTACTTGTATTTATTTTATAAAAATAAAATTCCAGCCACAGCCCCAAGAATCATTACGAAAATTGGAGACATCTTTTTTATCATCAATAATGAAAAAGCAACTAAATATATTCCAAGTCGCACAAAAGAAAAAGGTTGGATAAGTGAAATCTTTAAAACTTCATAAGCTGCCACTGCAATCAATCCTGCGGAAACTGGCCGAATACAAGTGAAAACAGATTTTACAAGAGGTTTTTCTTGATATTTGTCAAAGAATTTTGCTATCACGATGATAATTACAAGGGATGGTAAAACTGTTGCAAAAGTTACGAGAATGCCACCCATTACTCCATAAAGTTCACAGCCAATATAAGTTGCCATATTTATACCAATGGGACCTGGAGTACTTTCTGAAACTGCGACCATATTATAAAATTGTTCCCCAGAAATCAGTCCGCCACCAACTAAAGGTTCATACATCAATGTAATGGCAACTTGACCTCCACCAATAGTAAATAATCCGATGTAAAAAAATGTCCAAAGTAATTCTAAAAGTGTCATTATTCTTTTCCTGTTGATGAGTTGTTAGAATTGTTGTTTAAGAAGAAAAATCCAAGTCCAATAAAAATTGAAGCAACTACAATAAGGATTGTATTTACATTGAAAAAGGCAATTCCTAAAAATGCTAACAAAAACAAGATAAAAGCCAAAATGCTTGAAAAAATCTTTTTTCTAAATCCCCATAAAACTTTTGTAAGAAGGGCAGCCACCACAACATTTATTCCAGCCAAAGCTTTTTTTACTGTGATATTTTCGCTAAAACCAGATAAAAATTTTGCTATTATTGAAATAATGATAATAGAAGGTGTTACTACTCCCAAAGTTGCGATGATAGCACCGAGGATTCCAGCTCGAGAATATCCTAAAAATGTAGCTACATTTACAGCTATAATTCCGGGTGTTGCTTGTCCAATGGCAAAATAATCCAAAAGTGTATCTTTTGTGACCCACTTTCGCTTAATAACCAATTCTTTTTCGATAATTGGCAACATAGCAAGTCCACCACCAAAAGTTACTGCACCAATTTTAAAGAATACAAAAAACAACTCGACTAAGGTTTTTGTACGAGAAGAAGTTTCTGATTTCATTATTGAAAATACCTTTCTTATTGAATATTTTTTACAAGTTTAACGATATACAACTGAATATACATAATTAGTTGTTCTTGATCTTGAATCTTAGAAAGAGAAGGAGTCTTTGCTAAGGTTGTTGCAAGATTTTGGATTCGCTCTAATGTAAAAGTGCTACCGTGTAAGGTTCTGATAATTTTTCTGATATAGTCTCTGATTAAAGAATTTACATCTTCTGTTAAATCCATAGCAAGTTTTTTATTTAACATTCTATTCCATTGATGATTATATGCAGATAATTCTCTGTCCAAAGTAGAACCATCTGGAACTAAAGATTCTTCAAGGTTTTTTGCTGCATTTTTCAATTCTTGCTTTGGATTAGATTTTTTTGATTTAGAAGGAGTTTCTTCTTCTGATTCTTGAACTATGCTGTTTTTTAGTTCTTCAGATTTTTTCTTTCGTTGTTTGTCCTTTTTTGAAGGTTTTAAAATCAATGCTGCTATCCAAGAAATAATTGGAATTGTGTACCAAATTGGAAGCATAATTTTTGCGTCAGAAACTAATTCTTGGCGACTTATCATTAAAAGTTCGCTGTAAGGTAAAATTGTTCCGTTGGCAAATAAGTTAATTTTTGTTGATATTGGGTCGTGGTTGACTCTAGCTTCGTAATGAATCAAGGATAAAAAGTTTGAATTTAAAAGTGCATACAAAACAGGGGAGCAAAGTTTTACTTCTTGTTCTAGACGCTTTTCAAAAGCTTTAGAATCAGACATTTCTGGTACAGTTTCAAATCGTTTGTAAATTGCAAACCAATCCTTTGAAATGTTTGATTTTACAGTGTCTCTTGCATCTGCACACAATCGCAAAATTAGAGGAAGAACTTTTGCTTTTGTAATGTAGTAAAGTTGGTCATTGTAAGTTTTAAAAGTGAGAAGATTTGGTAATTCGTTGGATTCTGAGGTTGTGGTTTGCTCTTTTAGGTAATTATTCAAATCTTCATTGGAATATTGACCCAAAAGTGGTACGCCCTTGGAATCTACAAATTTTGTAATTGCTTCTTTGCTAAAATAATATGGAAGTTTTTGCAAAATTTGTTCTAGATTTTTCAAAGCTGTGCTTCGCTGTAAATCTTGCTGAGCTTTATTTTTGAAATAAGATGTTGCAAATTCTGTTATTGAAACACTTTGTAAAATCGAAATATCTTCTGCTGTGTAATCTTTTACTTTTTCATAATCTTGGCGGATGAAAAAGCATAATTGACTCCAAAAATAAAATGAATCTCCAGAGGATTTTAGATTTTCTAGAGCATCAGCAGGTTTTGTAACAAATTGAGTAAAAAAGTTTTTTACGCTTAATTCTTTTCCAGGATTTGATATTTTTAGTTTTTTCAAAAAATAATCGTGAAATTCTTCTTTCCTAAGCATATGACGGATTTTTCCAAGAGCAACATCTACCAACACAGCTCCAGAAAAGTTCCCAGGAATTAGCACAATTGGTAAATCCTTTGGCAAAACCAAACCGTACAAAATATTGTTGTCTGGAGTCATACTTCCATCTAAAAGTTCTACGATTAAATCACTGGCATTTTTTCTTGTAACAATTTCCCCAGGAATATATTTTGGTAAATCTGTGTAAATTGGATAAGGAATTGTGGGATTATTTAAAGATTCATTGATTCTAGCTGAATATTTTTCGCAAAAATAGGCTGGAATTACGATACCTTTGATTTCTCCGTTGTTAAAAACTAAGTGAACTTTTTTTGATTCAAATAATTTATACAATTCTTTTTGCAAATGTTCTTGAGATTGACTTAAAAAATTTGCCATTTCTGGATGTTCTGCAATGTGCTTTTGTGCAAATCGTCGCATATAATCTGCAAATTCTGCGTAATGAACGTATCCACTATTTTGATGTAATGTAAATGATTTCAATAATGATAATATATTTGTTACAGTAGCCATTAGTTCTTAGTATATCAAGAAATTAAAAATCCTACAAGGTTGACTTGAAACTAATGTTTAGATTAAAATCCATTTTATGTTAGCAAATCGATTAAAAACTTTAAATCCATATAAACCCGGTGAACAACTAACTGACAGGGAATATATCAAACTTAATGCCAATGAAAATGCTTTTCCACCACCAAAAGAAGTGGCAGATGCAGTTTCAAATTTATTAAACACAAATCTAAAATCTTTATCTCTTTATCCAGATCCAGATTCTACAGAATTGCGAGTTGAAATTGCAAATTTCTTAAACAAAACTGGTGGAGTTTTAGCAAATACAAAAGAAGCAAAATCAAAGTTGGATTTTGAAATTACTTCGGATATGATTTTTTGTGGAAATGGTTCTGATGAAGTTTTGTCTTTTGTGTTTTACGCTTTTTTTGATGACGATAAAAAAGTTGTTGCCCCAGAGTTTTCCTATAGTTTTTATCCAGTTTACGCTGGATATTACGGAATAGAGCTTGAAAAAGTTCCTCTAAAATCAGATTTTTCACTGGATGTAGAAAAAATGCTGGAATTCGGAAAAGATTCTAGCGGGATGATTTTTGCAAATCCAAATGCTCCAACTGGAATCGCTTTGTCTTTGGCTGAAATTAAAAATATGCTAGACAACTTCCCAAAAGACAGAGTTTTTGTTGTGGATGAAGCTTATGTGGATTTTGGAACAGAATCTGCTTTGAGTTTGCTAAAAGATTACAAAAATCTTTTGGTTGTCAGAACTTTCTCAAAATCAATTTGTCTTGCAGGAATGAGAATTGGCTTTACTGTGGGAAATCCTGAGTTGATAAAGGCTCTCACAACTGTAAAAAATTCTTTTAACCACTTTCCTGTGGATATAATTTGCAAGACAGCTGCAAAAGCCGCTCTAAAATCCTATGAGTATTACGAAAAAATCACTACAGAAATTGTGGAAACTAGAGAATGGTTTTCTCAAGAACTTTCCAAAAAAGGATATTCTGTTATTCCGTCGAAAACAAACTTTATTTTTGTAAATCATCCAACTAGAAAGGGAAGTGAGATTTATGAAGATGTGAAAAAGGCGGGGATTTTGATTCGTCACTTTGCTACTCCAGGAATTGAAAATTTTGTTCGTATTACAATTGGCACAAGAGAACAAATGGAAGCACTTCTTAAGGTGATGTAAAAAAATTAAATTTTACTTAAGTTTTATTTGGATGTTCCGATAAAAAAAGTGTAAGCAAAAACTTTGGTCGGAAACATCCAGACGACTAAATCTGCAATACATTTAGGCTGAGGGGCTGTGTGAGAGTTCCTTGGCTTTTTTTGTTTAAACATATTGTCCTAAGATTATTCAATTATTCAAGAAATCGTATAATTATGCCGATAATAGTATGGGTAGACTAGATTTTGCATTTTTTCTCTACTATAATTGAAGTGTTTTGTGAGGATTTTTGATGAATTCATTTAATATCGAAGGATTAAAACCAGGTACATTTTTCACATCAGATGTTATGTTAGACAAAACATTTTTGCTTCTAACAAACTCAATTCCTCTTTCAGAAGGCATGATAAAAGCTTTACAAGATTGGGATTTTAAACAAGTCTTTTCTGATGGTACACTAAGCTCTAGTGCTATAGCAACAAATATTTCTCAAAACACAACAGATATTGATATCGAAGAATTAGAAAATTCTGTAAATTCTCCAAAATCTAATGTCACAACAGAAAAATTTTCAGCAGAAGAATTAAATGCTGCAAAAAAAGCTCTAGAAAATGCAGAAACTATTGATATAGATGATATTGGCAATGAACCAAAAATTGATACTGAAGCAAGTCGTCTTTCTGTGGTTACAAATATTTACAATGATTACTTGAATTATATTAGTTATGTTTACACAAGATATGCCACTCACAAAGAATTAAACTATGAAGAATTGTCTTCAAAAGTCAAAGATTTGTGTGTTTTTATCAAAGAAAATCGACGTTTTGTTTTGCGGATTCTTCAATCAACACAAGAACCAAAGGCAAAAGAATTTTTGGTAAGCCATTCAATGCGTTCTACAGTTTATGCAATTACAATTGGAATGCAACTTCGTCTCCCTTTATCAAACTTGGTTGAACTTGGAGTTTCTTGTATCGTTCATGAAATTGGAATGATTAGACTTCCACCTCAATTATATATGACAGAACGAGCATTAAACGCCTCGGATAAAAAAATGATTTTTACTCATCCAATTATTTCATATAACATTTTACAAGAATTTGAATTTCCTCTAAAAGTTTGTCTTGGAGCTTTGGAGCATCACGAAAGAGAAAATGGAACAGGATATCCAAATCATTTACCTTCTGAAAAAATTTCTATTTATGCAAAAATTATTGCTGTAGCATGTTCTTTTGAAGCAATTACAGCACCACGGCACTACAAAGATGCTCAATCATCCTACGAAGCAATGGTGGATATGCTAAAAAATAATAAGCAATTTTATGACGAAAACGTAATCAAAGCTTTGTTGTACAGTTTATCCTTGTTTCCAATTGGAGGATATGTTTACTTGTCAAATGGAAAAATTGCCCAAGTTGTGGATGTAAATCCAGAAAATCCGAAAAATCCAGTTGTTCAGCTTGTTTCAACTGTAAAAGGTGCTAAACAAGATACAATTCAAACTTCGGATACAGGCATAAGAATTGTACGTGCATTAAACAAAGAAGAATGTAATGATGTAATCAAGGCTCAAAACCAACTATAAAAACGAGTTAATTTTATGAATTATGAAAATCCTTTTGATAGATTAGTTTCTGAACTGGGAAAAGATGAACGGCTTACCTTGCTGGAAAAACTTTCCACAGCTTCTCTTCCAGCGTCAGAAACTGAAAACGTAGAAGCTCCAGATAAAATTGAAAACTCTGATTTAAATTATGATATTCAAACGAAATTGAAAAGTGAATCAGTATTGTTGCGTTTTTGGCTTTTTCTAAAATCAGTTTTCACTGGAATAAATCAACGAGTAATTTATAACGATTTGTTAATTGATAGAAAAGCAAAGGCTTTGACAAAAAAATTTCCAAACATCTACGATATGAAAAAAAATTCTTTGTTGACTGATTTTTTTGTTGAACTAAAAAATTTACATCAAGCAGCGGATTTTTACAAATCGGGAATTGCAGCTTACGAAGAAAATCCTGGAGAAGCTTATGTGTTTTTGGGTTCTCTTTTTTTATCAGATTTATATGAAAAAATCGAAAAAGAAGCAGACCCATATTCTGTGGAATTTTCCCGTTCTCCAAATCAAGAGCTTAGAAATTCCCTTATTCGCAAAATGGATGATTTGCTTTCTGGAATCTCTGTAACCGAGCGACAAAATCTCTATCAAAATGTCCAAAGTCTTGAATGGTTGAAAAACTTTGTAAAATTACCTTTTGAGAAATTTCTTGGACGATTTACTTCTTTTAATCATTCAGACTTTTTGTGTCCTCTTGATAATGCCACTGCAGAATTAAATCACTTTGTAAAAGTTCTTTGCTACCCAAAAAAAATCACTCCAGAAGTTTTAGAAACTTTGTATATGCTAACAGGCGGATTTTCCAACAAGAAAAACGAGCCAATGAACTCTGATATTGATAATATTCGAGATCCTGCAAAAGAATTTCACGAACAATGCCTTGATGCGATTTTAAAAATCAATCATTTTATCAAAAATATTCCAATAAAAACTCTTGCTGCTGTGGCTTCAAAAGACGCTGATTGGGTGATGCCAAATCCTGCTGGAATCGAAGATTGGTTTGTAAAATTCAAAGCTCAGTGGCGAAAACAATTTGATAGAAAGTGGGAATCTTGGCTTGTTGACAGGAAAAAATCAGAAATTCGAGTTATTTCTGAAAAAGTTTTTGGGGAAGCAAAATTGCCTTTAATTGCCAACCGACCTTGGACAAAAGCTTGGGGCGGAATCCCTTGTAACAGAGATTATTCCCTTGGATTTTTGCATTCATTCTTTATGAAACTTTATCCAAAAATCGCCGCAGTGCTAAAAATTATCCAGTTAGAAGGCGATTTTGTCCTCCGAGAAACCCGAGTAGAGTTTACAAATGCTTATAACGATTTTGCCAAACAAAACGAAGCAGTTATTTCATTAAATGCAAAATTAGCAGAGGGCGGCGCAATCTACGAATCCTTTGAAAATATTGCTGGAGAAAAACTACGAACAATCCAAAACCAATCCCGTATGGATTCACTTGTTCTTTCCATTGAAACCGAAATCAGTATGCTCTCTTCACAATTTGGAGCAACTTGTCGTGAGTTTATAAACATTTTGGAAGGAATCTTAAAAATCAAAAAAGAAACAAAGCAAGAAGTGATAACAAATCTTCCTATGCTTCAAGGAGCGGAAAATCAACAGTTTAGAGTAAATCTTTTAGAGTCTTATGATAAACTTTCTGATTCTTTGGAACTTCTAAAAGAATTGGAAGGTATAGAATCTTCAGAAAATATTGCAAAAGCTGAATAAATCTTTTAAATTGTTGGAATTATGATTTTTAATAAAATGATTCAAAAAGCAAATATTTTTGATATAAATATTTCTCAACAAAAAAATTATCTAAAAATTCCCTTCCCAAATCTTGATTACCAAAAGGAAAATCATCCCTATTGCGGTATGAGCTTAAAAATCGCTGGTTCTATGCGTTTCCGAAATGCAGAAACAAACCAAAATCGACTAGATTTTTTTGCTTCTCTTGGAATTGATATAAATCGATTAGTGCAACCAGAACTTTCCCATTCAAAAGAAGTTTACAATTGTTTTCGGGATGATTCTCACAATCTAGTTTTTGAAAGCTTTTTAACAAACTCATTCCAACAAAAACCTGTTGTAGGTGATGGAATTATTACAAAAGAGAAAAGCCTAGTTCCAGTAATTACCGTGGCAGATTGTGTTCCGATTTGGTTTTACGAGCCAGATTCACAAGTGTTTGGAATAGTTCATTCTGGTTGGAAAGGTACAGGCATTATCGAAAATGCTTTACAATTTGCCGAAAAAAAATACAAAGCAAAAATTCCCAATTTTCGAGTGATAATTGGACCTCATATTCATTCTTGCTGTTACAAAGTCGACAAAGAGCGGGAACAATTTTTCAATTCAAACTTTGCCCCAGATTCCTGTGTAAATCAAATGCTCTCACTGGAAAAAGCCAACCTATTTCTCTTGGGAAAAATTGGCATAAAACCTGAAAATCTAATATCCATAGAAAACTGTACCAGCTGTGAAACTGACTTTGGCTCCTTTAGACGAGAAACTGGTGCAAATATTGAAAAACCTTTCACCGTAATGAGTTGTTTTACGTTTTATACAGATTTTACCAAATATTAAACATGATATTTCCCTCAAAATATAGAAAAAATAGAAAAACCCTTTTATAAATCTGAAAAAAAATATAGGATAGATTTTATGAATTACACATACAAAACCTCAGGCACTTGTTCTACAAGTATCAATTTTGACATCAATGGCGATGTTATTTCAAATGTAAGTTTTACAGGCGGATGCAACGGAAATCTAAAAGCCGTTTCTATTCTTGTAAATAATATGACCGTTTCCGAAATCGAAGAAAAATTTGCTGGAAACACTTGTGGCTTTAGAAAAACATCTTGTGCAGATCAACTTGCAAAAGCTGTTAGACAAGCTCTAAACGAACAAAACTAATATTCAATGCAAATTGGTTTTATGACGTCTTTTGAACCACAGTTTGGAATCGGGATAGACATTGGAACGTCCACAGTAAAAGCCTATCTTGTAAAAAATACAAGATTTTCTTCCGACTCCAAACTTGAAAACCAACAACAATCAGAAAAAACATCTCAAAACGAGATAATTGCAGAAATTCAAGAAAAAAACTCCCAATATTTATACGGAAAGGACGTAATTTCTAGAGTAATGTACGCCCATTACAACGGAATCACAAAATTACAAGAAGCAATCACCTTTCAACTAAACACCATAATAAAACGCCTTTGTCAAAATCAAGAAAAAATATCTTCCATAGTCATAACCGGAAACACCGTAATGCTCTCCATTCTCCAAGGATTTTCACTCCAAGGTTTTGAAAAACATCCCTTCAAAAGTCCATCCACATTCGGATACAAAATCCAAAACCCGAGCATAATCCCAAATCAGGAAATCTATCTAACTCCAGCCATCTCTCCATTTTTAGGTGGCGACGCAGTTTCCGCATTATTTCACATTTTAAAAACCCAAATTTACAAAACAGAAATTTTCCAAGCTCAAAATTCCCAAAATCCCCAAAATCCTAAAAAACAGATTTCCCAAACAGCAAAGGAAACAAAAGACAATTTCCAACAAGAAAAATATCCATTTTTGCTATTAGATATTGGCACAAACGGAGAACTCTTTCTCGTTACCCAAGACAAAATAATAGGAACATCCTGTGCCGCAGGACCAGCCTTTGAAGGCGAAAACCTATCCAGAAAAATAACAGGCTCCACCGCAATAAATTATCTATCAAAAATGCTACAAGAAAACCTGATAGACAAAACCGGCTACCTCCAACCAAACACCCACAGCCCACTAACCCAAGAAGATATTAGACAACTTCAACTTGCAAAAGCCGCCATAAGAGCAGGAATCGAAACCCTTTTACAAGAAACCAAAACCCAAGACACCCAAATAAAAAAAGTCTACATCTGCGGAAACTTTGGAAACGCCCTTGATACAAAATCTCTAGCCACTATCGGCCTAATCCCAAAATCCTTCGAAAATAAAATCAGCTACCAAGGAAACGCCGCTGGTTTTGGCACCATCAACCTATTATTCTCAAGCAATCCTCAACATCTCACCCAAGAAATCACCACAAAAACCCAAGTCTTAGAACTAGGCGGAAACCCAATTTTCAACCAACACTACATCACCCACCTAAATTTCTAAAAAATACGGACGAACCTTCTTTTCTCACGTGAGTCCAGCTTTCCGTGACCCGCCAGAGGCTCGGTCCTACGGACTTTTTGCAACAAGTTGCAAAAATCACTCCAATCTGGCGTAGGCTGGTTCAAATTCAGAATTCAGAATTCAGAATTGTGGGGGATAAAAAAAATTTTAAAAAAAAT
>JAFQDD010000012.1 GCA_017416145.1 Spirochaetaceae bacterium
GACAGAAAACTCTTTTACTAGTTCCTCTTTTACTCTTTTTACTGGGAAAATCATAAAAAAAAATCTCCTTGATTTTTGGTTCAAGAAGATTGTAATTTATGTTCATTTATTTTCGTAGGGGGTGTTGGTTTGACGCTTACAACCACCTAATATCTTATATTGCAAAATATTAGGTGGTATTTTGTAAAATTTAGCTTAAAATCAACTTGCTATGAATATCAGCATAAATCTTGAAAATGTCATAGAAAGAACCAACTTGATCGCCTTCTTTTGCAAGGGTTTTCAGTTTGCTGATATGTAGGATTTTATGTAGTTTTGCTTCAAAAAATTCTTCTAACAAATTTCTAAAAGGCCTGTCTGCTCTAAATGGCATGTAAACATTATAAACCAAAGGATTATCTGTTTTTGAAAATTTGAACTCTGAATTATTTGTCATAAAATCCTTTAATTGTTCTGAGTTCACAAAATGATTCAATTTTTCTTCAAAAACTAAGAATTTATATTGATATACAGCACCGTACAAGGCTGAGCTTAAAGATTCTCGTTTACGTTTGTTTGAAACTGGGAAAATATAGGCACTGTTTATTTTTAATCCCTGTGGTAAACTTTCGTTCATTTTTGAAACAAATTCTTCTTCCGAAGTTTCGTAACGTAACAAACAAGATGCAATCTCGTCTACACTATCAATTCCAAGAGAAAGTGTTGTTGCAAGTTCTAGTCTTGGAACTGGATTAAATCCATCTGTGAAAACTACAGGAAGTTCACTTCGTAAAAATGCCTTGTGAATAACATCTTGAGTTGCTAAATGCGGGATATATTCTCCACCATTTTGTTTTGTAAAGGAAAATAATACTCTGTATAACACAGGAATATTTTGTTCTCCAGAAGGAATTGTTTTATGTCTACTTTTTAATACATCTTCAGAAAGTTTATCAATATTTAAATTAGAATTTATATTAACCTGTATACTTTTTTGCACATTACATACTCCACATGGAGATGAACATTTTGTAGCACATTTATTTGTAAGAACACGATTTACAGAATTTTCAAACTCTTTTTTGTAGAATATATCTTTTGGACCAAGTGAAATATCCTTCCAAGGTAATTCTTCATCCTTAGCTCTTTCACGGGTAATTTCTTGTACTACATCAAAATCAGCTTCGGAAATCACACTTTTCCAAATATCAATTTCCATATGATCTTCCCAAGCATCTAAGCGACAACCTTTTTGGTAAGCCTTCAAAAGTAAGTGACCTACCCGTTCATCACCTCGGGAAATCATTCCTTCGATAAATGAAACAAACTCATAATGGGTGCTTACTTTGAATTTTCCCCGAGGAAGATTTTTTCGAATGAAAAGCATTTTTTCTGTGGCTTCTTCGATTGTTAACTGCCGAACTCGTTCATATGGTGTGTGGGCTTTTGGAATAAAGGTTCCAACATTTACAGAACAGTTGATTTTTGTAGCTTCTTGAATATCAATTAAAAAATCCACAATTTCTTGTTCTTCTGTTTTTTGATTATCTGGATTTTTGGCAAGATGTTCAGAATCGTTTCCTGGTGGAAGCCCAATCATAAAATAGAATTTTGCTTTGTTCCAGCCTCGTTTTTTTGCTTCTTTTATAATTTCAATGAGTTTTTCTTTGAAAACTTCCTTATTTAAAGAAAGTTGCCATGCGTCAGAGGGAGTTTCCACTGCAAAGGTTAAGCCACTTTTTCGCACTTCAGAAAGTTTTTCCAAAAGTGGTAGCGTAAAACTGTTTACTTTTAGAGATGGTAACTGAAAAGAAACTCGTGCATCCTGATATTTTTTTGAAAGGATTTCTAAAAGTTTATCGATTTCGGTGTAATCACCAGAAGAAAGTGATGAAAGGCTAACTTCCCTCTGGCCACCTTTGTAGATTACTTCATCAACTTCTTCCAAAATGATTTTTGCGTCTTTTACTCGCTGTGGCCGATAGTAAATTCCAGCGTGACAGAAGCGACATCCGTTTGGGCAGCCACGCATAATTTCTACAACACCGTGATCTTGCACTGGTTTTATGTTTGCAACTGGAAAATAACTTTTCACAGATGGAACTTTTCCAAAATCAGCTTGAGTTGCTTTTATAGCTTTTTTTCTAGGAATCCACACACTTGGATGTTCTGTAAGTTTTTTTAATAAATCAGCTCTTTTTCCACCAGCTTTTTTTAGTTTTGCAAGTTCATCTATTAAATCAAAAAATTGATTTTCAGCTTCTCCAATGAAAACAGCATCTAAGAAAATTGAAAATGGTGCTGGATTTGTTACGCCACAACCTCCAGCAATTACAATTGGATCATTTTCTGTTCTGTCTTTTTTTAGAAGTGGTACTTTTCCATAATCAAGGATAGAAAGTAAACCTGTAATTCCAAGCTCATATCCAATGGAAAAACCGATTATATCAGTTTCATGCAAAGGAATACCTGTTTCCAAGGTATAAAGTGGCACATTTTTTTCTTTTAGAAGTTGCTCAAAATCCGTATCCGGAGTAAAAACTCGTTCACAACGAATGTTTTCCCGAGCATTTAGTCCGTTGTAAATGATTTTTATAGCTTGGTTACTCATGCCAATTTCATATAAATCTGGAAAAGCAATGGTGAAATTTAGATAATCATCCCCTTTTTTGACGATTTGGCCATATTCACCACCTAAATATCTTGCAGGATTTTGAACTTCTAGTAAGTCATCTCCAAAAGCTTTTAATGGATTTATGTTTGTCATGTGTACCTCGTTAAATATCAATTTGTTGTTTGTTGATGAAAAAATGTTAAAAATCAAGTTTTCTTGCATTGATACTAAGCAGTAATCCAACACAAGTCATAGCTGTCCACAAAGAAGAACCGCCGTAGGACAAAAAGCACAAAGGAATACCTGTAATCGGCATTATTCCCATAACCATTCCAACATTTATTAAAAAGTGGAATAAAAACATAGTAAAGATTCCAGTAGTAATGTAATATCCGTAAGTATTTGTGGTATTTCTCATAATCATAATGCATCGAAACAAAATGACGAAATACAACCCGAAAACCACAAGTCCTCCAGCAAATCCCCACTCCTCGGACAAAATACTAAAAATGAAGTCGGTACTTTGCTCTGGCAAAAATCGGTAGTGACTTTGAGTTCCTTGTAAAAATCCCTGTCCAAAAAGGTTTCCAGAACCGATAGCAACTTTTGACTGAATAATATTCCAACCAGCTCCTAGTGGATCACTTTGTGGATCTAGGAAAATAATCAATCGCTTCACTTGATAGTCAGCCAAAACTTTTCCAGCTGCCACAGAGGCAAAAAGAGAAATCACCACAATAATGAAAACGTAAGAAATCCAATAATAGTATCTTCGCTTTGTTAAAATATAACCAACAATACTAATAATTGTAATCATTGACGTTGCCAAAATAATAATCAAACGTAATTTCATATTTGTTAATACGTTCAATAAAGCAACATCTCGTTTTGCAATAGTTTCTTCCCAAATTGGTAAAACCGTAAACAAAATTGTCACCATTCCAATTGAAAAAATCATTAAGATGTATCTTTTTGGCACGTTTGCAATATAACACATTACAAGAAACACTGGAATATAAACCAAAGCAGTTCCCAAGTCAGGTTGCAAAAGAATCAAACCAACTGGACACAACAAAATAACCAAAGCCTTGGCATACCGTTTTAGTTCATCTTGTTTATCTGTCTTTTCCAAAAAACTAGCCAAATACATAATAAATATGATTTTTCCAAATTCTGAAGGCTGTATACCAAAATCACCGATACCAAGCCAAGATTTTGCTCCGTTTACTTCTCGACCCCAAAATCGTGTATAAATCAAAACGCCACATAACCCAACAAAAATCCAGAAAATATATTTTTGTAATTTTCGGTAGTCAATAAACATTGCCACCAACATCAATATTATCCCAGAGGAAGCAAAAACAATTTGTTTTATAAATTCGTTGGAAACATTTACGCCACTTGAATCAATTCCTGATGAATATATAAAACAGATTCCTATAGTAACTAAAACTATTACAGAAAAAAACAATATAAAGTCAAAGTTTTCAAAAATTTTAAGTTTGAATTTCATTATTCTTGTCTTCCCATTGGTCTAACTAAATATCTAAATCCTAAAGCATCAATTGCTTCATCATAGGTTTGATTTGCAAAAATTCCCTGAAAAATAATATTTGAAGCATAAGGAGCCCACCATTCCCAAGGGTTACAAGCTTCTACCAAAACGCAAACTACTACTTGTTCTTCAACTGGAGCATCGTATGGACCATAAGCCACAAACCATGAGTGCCAAGAATTTGTGTATCCGCTGACTTCCGCTGTACCAGTTTTTCCAGCAAATTGTACAACTTTGTTATTCAAAGGAAATTGAGCTGAACCATCTGTAACTGTATAACGTAAATCTTCTTTGATTTCTTTCCATACAGCAGAATCAATGTCCATAGAATGTAGCACTTTTGGATCGTATTCTCTTATAACTTCGTCTGTTACAGAATCTCTAACTTCTTTTAAAATATGAGGTTGATATATTTTCCCTTCATTTGTAACCATTGCCATCATATTTGCAACGTGAAGAGGTGTAACCAAGGTATAACTTTGTCCAATGGACAAGTTCATAGTATCTCCACCAAGCCATTTTTCGTGGTAACGGCGTTCTTTCCATTGAGATGTTGGAACGAATCCAGCAGAAGAAGATGGTAAATCTATATTTAAATCTTCACCATATCCAAAATCCTTAGAATATGATGATATTAAGTCAACTCCAAGATAATCTCGTCCAACTGTCCAATAATAGACGTTACAAGATTCTGCTAATCCATTTTTTAAATCCAAATATCCATGTCCTGGAATTCCAACGTGACATTTGAAGGTTCTTCCACCGTAATCCAAATAGCCTTCACATTCAATTTCTTTTGATGAAGGCATTGCATCTTCTGCAAGCATAGCCGTTGACATAACAACTTTAAAAGTTGATGCCGGAGGATATGTTGCATTTATAGCACGATTCAACAAGGGATTGTTGGAACTTTTTTCTAGTTTTGTATATTCTTTTGAAGCATTTTCTGTATTAAAAATATTTGCATCAAAATATGGATAAGAAACCATAGCAAGGATTTCCCCATTACTAGGTTTTAAAACTACAGCCGCTCCAACTCGTTCTCCCAAAGCTTGTTCAGCAAGTTTTTGAATCGTTGTATCAATAGTAAGAACAAGATTATTTCCCATAACCGGTGGTTCTGTAATTGGAGTTTCTGAAATCTTTTTTCCATAAACGTCTACAGTTCTATATTCTTTTCCAGTTTTTCCTTGCAAAAGGGAGTCATATTGCTTTTCGATTCCCATTTTTCCAACTACACTGTTACTAGTATAACCACTGTTATACATAACTTTTAGCTCTTCTTTTGTAATATCACCAACATAACCGATAACGTGACTTAGAGACTTTGCTTCCACAATGTAATTTCTAATAGGTTTTGATGCCCAAGAAACCCCGGGTAAATCTGTAATATTTTCTGCTATATTTGAGATTTCATCAAAAGTAACATAAGCTTTTACTTCGTAGGAGGTATATGATTTTTTGCTCTCAACTCGAGCATCAATTTCACTTTTTGTAATTCCAAGATATTGAGCCAATCTTGCAGCCACACTGTCATAATCTGCTCCAGCCTCTCCTGGAGTCAAGTAAACCGCAAAAGAGTCTGTATTGATTGCCAAAGCCATATTTGCATTTCTATCGTAGATTTCGCCCCGTTGAGCTGGTAAAATTGTACTTCGCTGAGAAATATTTACAGATTGCATTCTGTATCCAGCTCCTTCAATTACCTGCATTTTAAACAAAATCAGAACATAAATTGCAAAAAATGAAAACAAAGCAATTAAAAGTATTGTAGTTTTCGTTTTTTTATCAGATGAAGTACCGGATTTTTGGTGTAAATCTGTGGAGTTAATTATATTAGCCATAGATTATTTCCTTAATTCCGAAATTGTGGAAACTTCCATATGTGCTATAGATTGAAATTTTGAAAAGACAAAAAACATAACAGGAGCCAATAATCCATTAAAAATACATTCAAATAAAAATATTTTTGAGAAAAAATCGTAAGTTAAAACAACTCCAGGAAAGAAAAACGATATAAAATATGTAAATAATACTTTTGTAAATGTGCCAAAAACTCCAAGAACCATAGGTGTAATAATTCCTGAAGTTCCAACTGTTAGATGAAATAATCCAGCAATAAAACCAATTATTGTCCGTAAAAGTGCATTTAACCCAAGAGGAGCGGCACTAACAAAGTCTAATATCAATCCTGAGAAAAATCCAACTGTTTCTCCTTGCAAACAACCTTTTTGAATGGAAATATAAATCGTAAAAAGTAAAAGCAAATCAGGAACTACAGGAAGAAAAAACACATTTGACAAAATGCTACATTCGAAAAATATAAAAGATAATATAAATACTGCACTAGTTAAAAAAGTTCTCATATTTCCCTACTCGTTATTTTGAATTTGAGATGAATCTACAATAATTACATTTTCCAACCTTGAAAAATCAATAATTGGAGTAATTTCAATCTCCAAAGAATTATCATAATCAAGCATTTTGATATTTGAAATTGAACCAATTGGAATATCTTTAATGTAATTATCATTTTCTCCAGAAGTAACGATTATATCTCCAAGATTTAATTCTTGTAAAACTCTTTTCTTTATATACTTTAGAGTTAGAGTGTTACTAGATTCTCCGTTTCCTGAAACCAAACCTATATCACGGGTTGTAGAAATTCGAGAGGAAATATTACATTGATAATCGTAAATCGGCATAATCATTGAAGTTTCTCTGCCAACAGAAACAACTTTTCCCACAAGACCAATATCGCCATTTTGAATAGCCAAAACTGCCATTCCTTTTCTAATGTTATGACGACTTCCTTTGTTCAAAGTTATGCCTGAATACAAAGCATTTGGATCTCTAGCAATGATTTGAGCTGGATAATTTTTGTATGTAAAATCCGTTGCAAACCCAAGTTGTTCTTTGAGTCTTGCATTTTCCTTTTTAATATCCGCATTGTTTCGCTGCAAATATTCGTAATCTTCAAGTTTTTCTTGTAAAATCGCGTATTCTTCCCGTAGCGTGGCTAAATCACCAACTGCTGTAAAAAATGTTGTTACTCCATTTGCTACTGTGGAAAAACCTTTTTGTACAGATGATACTATAGAAAAACCTAATTGCTTAAAGTTTACTAAAAAACCCCCGGAGTAAAAACCTAAAATTACCCCAGAGAGAATTACATAAAATAAAAAGAAAAATAAAGGCGTTTTTAATTTTAATCTGATACGACGTTCTGACATTGAAATCCCTAAATCTATTGCAATTTATGAAAACTAAAAAACTTCAAAAGGCTACCTATAAAGATAGCCTTTTGATAAAACTAGTTATTTAGATTGTCGTAAATACTTCTATCAGATGAAATATCTCTAAACAATTCAAATGCTTGTCCAGCACCAACTGCAACACACTCTAAAGGTGATTCAACTAGAATTACAGGAACCCCAGTTTCTTTTGAAATAAGTTTTGGTAAACCTTCCAATAATGAACCACCACCTGTCATAACGATACCGCGTTCAATAATGTCAGAAGCAAGTTCTGGAGGAGTTTGACCTAAAGTAAGTTTGATTTCGTTTACAATTTGATTTACAGGGTCTTTTAATGCTTCACGAACTTCTACAGAGTCAATTTCCAATCTTCGTGGAAGCCCTGTAATAGCATCGTTACCCTTAATTTCCATTTTTTTAATTGTTTGGGTTGGAGAAGCATTACCAATTTCAATCTTTAATCTTTCTGCTGTTCCAGCACCAATTTTCAAGTTGTGAATACTTCTAACGTGCTTTACAATAGCTTCATCAAAAGCATTTCCACCAAGACGAATTGCACGAGTAACAACCATACTTCCAAGGGAAATAACTGATATTTCTGTTGTTCCACCACCAATATCACATACCATATGTCCAGCTGGTTCGTGAATTGGAATTTGTGCACCAATAGCAGCTGCCAAAGATTCTTCCATAACCTGAACTTCTTTAGCTCCTGCTTTTAGAGCAGCTTCTTGAACAGCACGTTTTTCAACTTCAGTAATACAAGATGGAATACCAACTTTCATTCTAAGTGATTTTATAATTTGATGTTTTGGTATAATTCTAGAAATAAAGTATTTTATCATTTTTTCAGTGTTATCCATATCAGCAATAACACCGTCTGCAAGGGGACGAATCGCAACAATATCCCCAGGAGTTTTCCAAAGCATTCTTTTTGCTTCTGCTCCAACTGCAACAACTCTACCAGTTCCTTTTTCAACAGCAACAACAGAAGGTTCGTTGATAACAATCTTACCTTTCAAATAAATAAGTGTGTTACAAGTACCTAAATCTACCCCAATATCTGTTGAAAAACGATCAAAAAAACCCATTTTATTCCTCCCAAGAATATTATAAATCTTAACTTAACTTTTTTAAAGCACCAGGATGATTAACTTGAACTTTTAGAGCATTTCGCCATTCAGCTCGAGCCTTAACCATATCTCCCATTTTTTCATAAACAACACCAATTCCGTAATATACATCAGCATTATACGGATTTTTTTCTAAAATACTATTGTATTCAGAAAGTGCTTCTTCATAATTTCCTTCCTCTATGTAAATAGAAGCAAGAAATTCACTAGCTTTTAATATCATTATGTCGTCATTACTTGTTGAGCGAATCCGAAATAAATATTGTTTTGCATTTTCAGGTTGCCCATTTTTTATATATTGTTCAGCAATGGCAAGTAGTAGTTCATCATTTTCATCAGTCAATAAGGCCTCGGAAAATGATTTAATACTTTCTTCTGTCATTGAAAGCTGTGCATAACTTAATCCAAGATATCTTGGAATATCTGGGGCAGAAAACCCCAAATTTAGTGCTTCATTTAAATAGTATACAACACTATCAGCATAATAGTAATATGCTGAAATAGAATTTTTGTGAAAATATGCCTTTCCAAGCATATAATTTATCTGGGGTTTTAATGACTCTGGTGCATCAATCAAAGAAAGTCGCAAAGAATTTATAGCAGAGTCAATATACTCATGGCTTAATTCCAAATCTGATTGAGAAATAGACAAACAAAATGCTGCATATCCCTTGTATGCCAAAGCTGTAGAATTATATGGTTTTCCTTTCAAAATCAAATCACAAGTTGAAAAAACTTCTTGATATTCTTTTTTGTTCCAATATTCATAGACTTTTGATATTGACGGAACAGAATTTATATTTTTAATAATTTTTCGAGTAGTAAAAAATACAGTTAAAGAAACAACTAATAAAATTGAAAATGTAATAATAAGACGTGGAACAAATTGACTTTTGCGTCTAACGATTTGAGAATTTTGAGATTTAGATACTTTCATAAATGCCCCACCCTATAAAAAAAAGCAGAAGTAAAATAAGCCGGGTTCTGTAAAATTATATAAATATAATCTCAAAATCATCTATCCTGATTTTACATTACTGTAAAACTCTAGCGATTTACCCGTAAGGTTGGCAAAAGCCTATCGGAGTTACCTTACTGCTTAACCTTGCTCTAGATGAGGTTTACCATGCAACATTAGTTACCTAATGCCCGGTGGTCTCTTACACCACCTTTTCACCCTTACTAAAAATAGCGGTTTATTTTCTGTGGCACTTTCTGTCAAAAGAAAAATCTTTTGCCTGGTTATTACCCAGCATCTTTTCCGAAAGAGCCCGGACTTTCCTCTTGGGATAAAGGACGTATCCCTTACCCCAAGCGATTTCTTACTTCTGCTGATTATTCAACATCAATTGCTTTTACAGAATCGTCTCTGTCAAAGTCTTCTTCATCATATTCATCATCAAAGAAATCATCGTCGTCATCCCCAAGACCAGCAAGACTTCCGATATCTTCGATTTGTGAATATTCTTGTTCGCCTTCTTTTAATTCTTGATAGAATAGAATACGACTACAATATGGACAGAAAACGATTTTTTCACCATCATGAACTTCATTAGCAAACTGTGCTGGTAAAATCATATGACAACCGTCACAAACATTTCCCTTAACAGCTACAATACCTTTACCTTGTTTGCTTTTGATAATTCTTTCAAACTTAAAGATAATATCAGGATCAATTCCTTCTTCGTATTGCTTTTCTTTGCTTTCGAGTTCTGCAAGTCTACTCTTGTGTCCTTCAATTTCAGAATCAAGAACTGCCAAACCTGCATTATAATCTTCAACACTTGAATCAATATTTTTTCTATCGTTATCTAAAGATTCATTTAACTCTGCAAGATTTTTTTCTTCTTTTTGTAAATCTTTGCGAATTTGTTGTTCTAAAGCAGATGCTTCATCAATCTCTTTTTGAAGAGCCTCATATTCACGATGAGTTGTAATTGAATCCATGCCTTTTTCGCCCTTTTCACGAGCAGCAATAGCTTCTGCCAATTTTGTTTTAAGACTTCCAACTAATTTTCGCTTTTCATCATATAAAGAACTTTTTACAATAAAGTCCTTCTTTTTTAGTTGCAAGTCTTCTTCCTGAGTACTTAATCTTTTCGGAGCATCTTCGATTTTAGCTTCGATAGAATATTTTTCTGAAAGAATATCCTGTAATTCTTTTAAGTTATCAAAAACTTCTGACATTTCCATATAATAGGTACCTCTTAAGTTATTGGTAATGACTACTTTATTTATAATATAAATTGACTTAATTGTCCATATAATCACGCAAAGTTGCAGAACGTCTTGGGTTTCTTAAACGTCTTAAAGCCTTTGCTTCGATTTGTCGGATACGCTCTCTTGTAACATTGAAGTATAAACCTACTTCTTCTAGAGTTAAAGAGTAGCCGTCATCAAGTCCAAAACGCATTTTTAGAACTTCTTGCTCTCTTGGAGGCAAAGTTGATAAAACTGTACGTAGTTGCTCTTGTAACAAAGTATAAGCTGTTTTTGTAGCTGGATTTTCAACTTCTTTGTCCTCGATAAAGTCTCCTAGTGATGAATCTTCTTCTTCGCCGATTGGAGTTTCAAGAGAAATTGGTTCCTTGGCAACATTTTTTACTTGCTTAACTTTATCCACTGTCCAGTTTAGTTGTTCTGCAATTTCTTCGTCAGTTGGCTCACGACCATAGCGTTGTAACAATTGACGAGACTCTCTTAGAACCTTGTTAATTTGTTCAATCATATGAACTGGAACACGAATTGTTCTTGCTTGGTCAGAAATTGAACGAGTAATAGCTTGGCGAATCCACCAAGTTGCATAAGTTGAAAATTTATATCCTTTACGATATTCAAATTTTTCAACTGCTTTTATCAATCCAATATTTCCTTCTTGAATCAAATCGAACAATTGTAAACCACGGTTTGTGTATTTCTTTGCAATAGAAACAACTAGACGAAGGTTTGCATTGATAAGTTTGTTTTTTGCATCTTCCATCATCTTTCTTCCGTGCTTGATTTCTCCAGCCATAGAAAGAATTTCAGATACATCATTTTCAAATTCGTATTCTAAACGTCTAACTTTTCTATCGATTTTTTGGATTTGAGTATAAATTTCTCTAATTTCGTCAGCTGGCATTCCAAGTTCGGCTTCAAGTTTTGCACGTTCGCTTTTTAGAGCCATTCGCTTTCCAAGACTTCTTAAATCGCTAAAATCAGAGATTCTAAGTTCTTTTGCTTTTTTTTCTCGTTTATGCTTGTATTCTGCGATTTTTTTTGTTGCATCAATGAAACGATTAGAGAATTTTTCGATTTCTTCTGATTGAATATCCATTTGTTGCAAACTTGGTAAAATCTTTGCCCGTAAAGCCAAAAGACGTTCATCCTCAAAAATATTTACTGTTTGATCTGCTTCAAATAGACTTTTTTTCAAGATAATGTATTGCTTCATATCTGGCAAAACTTGTTTTAACACTTCACTATAACAAGTGCGAAGTCTTTTTCGTTCTGTCATTTCTTCTTGAAGTTCTTTTCTTTGTTTTCCTGATTCTGCTGGATCAATTTTTGAAAATGCTTTTTGTGCTACAGCAAAGAACTCAGGAATCATCATACCGGAATTTTTGATAACATCCTTGATTATGTTTTCGCCAGTTTCCATTTTCTTGGAAAGAATAACTTCTTGTTCAGCAGTTAAAAGTCGTTCTTTTCCAATTTCACGAAGATACATTCTGATTGGGTCATCACTACCAGTGTCTTTTTCATTGAAAATGAGTTGTTTGCGTCTTGAGTCTTCTTCTTGCTCTTCAACTCCATCTTCATCGTCTTCTTCATCTAATGTGTCTTCTTCTTGGATTGAAATTTTATTTTTTTCTAGAATAATAAGAATTTCATCCATTTTGTCAGAATTTACTACTTCAGGAGTAAGGATTTCGTTAATTTCCTCCCAAGTAAGTTCTTTTCTACTTTTGGCGTAATCAAGTAGTTTTGCAACTGCAGGGTCTAGCTGTTGCTCTTTGGTCATCGGCGTGTGTCCTTTATAAATTTTAATTCTGTATCAATGTTCATTTTTTCGTTTAGCAAAGTGTTTAATCGTTGTTGATTTTCAAGATTGTTTTCTGACATTGAAAGATGGCGTATGGTCATCATGAGCGATTCCCGTCGTCTTTTTAGACTGTTTAAGCGAATCATTTTTATGCTGTCTTTGATTGTCTTTTCTGAATTTTGGGCATATTCCCCAGATGTTACGGCCTGAGCTACGATATTTCGTAAATTTTCATTTTGAAGTTTAAGTAGAATACTATCGTAGTTTACAATGTCTTCTCTATAACACTCCTCTAATGTGATGAACATATCTTTTGCTAATGAATCTTCAAAATCATCAGCACTTAATGAACCTCGCATCAGTGGAAAAAAATCTATATTAGAAACTACAGCTAATACTGCTCTTAATTCAGCATTTAATGTTATCTGTGCTGTTTTTTTCTCTGTAGTAGTTCTACTTTCTAGTTTTTTTGTGGCTGATTCTCGGTTTACATAGTCAGATTTCACTACATCAAGTGATAACTGCAATGTATTTGCCAATTGCTCTAGGCTTGATTCTTTTTGAATATCAGACTGTAATACATCAACATATTTGAAAAACTCCAAGGCGATATTAGCTTTTCCCTCTGGAGTTGTTAAGCCGTATTTTTTCGACAGTGATGATAATAAAAAATCACTATCCAATATAGCTCCATTTACGCAATTTGTCAACTTTTCTTTTCCGAATTTTTGCAAGATTTCGTCTGGATCTTTTCCACCTTCCAAAGAAATGACTTTTACACTTAACCCTTGCTGTCTTCCCATTAAAATATCTTTGAAAGTTGCTTTTTGCCCAGCCTCATCTGTATCAAGACTTAATATTAAAGTATCAGCAAAAGAACTAATTAAGCGAAGTTGTTCTACAGTTAAAGCGGTTCCCATTGGTGCAACGGCATTTGTGATACCAGCACTGTGATATGCGATAACATCCATATTTCCTTCGCATAAAATACAGGCTTTTTTTTCTCGCATAGCTTTTTTTGCTAAATGAAAAGCGTATAATATTTCACCTTTTTTATATGAAATCAATTCAGGAGAGTTTATGTATTTTGGACCATCACCTTCTAACAATCTTGCAGAAAATGCTACTACTTTTCCATTTCTGTCCCAAATTGGAAACATAAGTCTATTTCTAAAAAAAGAATATTCTGGATTTTTTGAGGAAAACAAACCTGAATTGTCTAAAAATTCTTTACTGTAATTTTTGGATTCAAGGAATTTTCGAAGCCATCGCCCATCATTTGGGGAATATCCGAGTCCAAACATTTCAGCAATTTCTTTTGAAACACCACGATTTTCTAAATATTCCTTTGCCATTTTTCCTTGGGAACTTTGAGTTAATAAATAAGCAAAACTTCCAGCAACCCTTGTATACAAGTCTTTGTAGAGTTCTTTTTTGTTTGTATCTGGATTTTCTTTGTATTCTTGATTTCCTTCAAAAATTAACTCTACCCCAGATTTTTTTGCCAAGGCAACTACAGCTTCATAAAAAGAAAGTTTTTCAACCTCCATAAAAAAGTTAATTACACTTCCTCCAGAATTACATCCAAAACAGTGATACATTTTTCTATCTGGAACAACGTGGAAAGAAGGGGTTTTTTCGCTATGAAAAGGACAACACCCCCAGTACTCTGAACCACGTTTTTCCAAACGAGTGTATTCGCCAATGAGAGAAACTATATCTGTTCGAAAATTTACTTCATCAATAGAAGAGGCTGCAATTTTTGCCATTATATTATAGACCTGCCTCAATATGTGATTCTAAGTCAGTGGTAAAAATGTGAGTTCCCTTTGTTTCATCTTTCACTCTAAAAAAGTAATAATTAGTTTTTGGAGTGTTAATAGCAGCATCCAAAGCTACCAAACCCGGATTTGAAATTGGAGTTGGAGTTAATCCAGCATACAAATATGTGTTATATGGGCTATCTATTTTTGTATCTGTATATTTTACAACATCAGGATGCGGAAGTCCTTGTACTTCTGTAATAATATAAATTATTGTAGCACAAGAATATAATCCAATATTATATCTTAAACGATTTTTAAAAACACTAGCAATTAAAGGAGCTTCGGAAGCAACTTTATATTCTTTTTCCACGATTGAAGCAAGTTTTACAACCTCGTGCAATTCTTTTGCGGACAAAGAATCAGCATTTTCTATAGTAGATAGTTTTTCATAGAAATTTCCGACCATTATTTCCAAAACATCCTCAGCATTCATTTCTGGAGTAAAATAATATGTGTCTGGAAAAATATAACCTTCTAAAGTTGTTGAAGGAATATTAAACTGAGAAATAAAAGAAGCATCCTTTGCAGTTTCAATAAAATCTCTACTAGATGTTACTCCATTTTCTTCTAAAAGTTTTGCTACTGTAGAAATTGTGAAACCTTCTGGAATACTTACAGTAATATATTCTTGTTTTCCAGTATTAAGCAAAGTATGTAGTTCATCAAAAGACATTTTATTGTTCACAGTATAAACACCGGATTTTAGATTTGCTTGTTTATAGCGACTGTAATAATAAAAAACTTTTGCATTTTTTATGATGCCATTATTTTCTAAATCTTGCGATACTGAAAAATAACTCACCCCTGATGGAACACTTAATTTGTATTCTTTAAAATCACCAGAAGGACTTTGCATTAAATTGTAAATACAAAAAACAAAAATTCCAGCTAACAAAACTAAAATTAACAAAATTGATAACAAAATTTTAAATACTTTCATAAAAGAAATTCTCCGCTTCATCTATTGTCATAGAATTATATATATGTCGATGTAAAGAAATTGAAAAATCTTTCAAAGAATCTGGTAAATCTTTTTCATATTTTCTAAATAAAAGTACTAAATCTTTTGATTCTTGTATAGAAAAATTATAAGAAAAAGACAAATCTTTTTGATTTTCAGAGTCATCAGATTCAGGGATACTTAATAATTCAGATTCTATCATATTAGAATAGATTTTCCTTCCTCTGCTAAATAAATTTTCAAACTTTGGGAATTTGCATAATCTGCATACATTCTAGCATTTTGTAAAATCGTATTTAACTTTTTATCATCATACATTGGTTCATGGTGAAAAAAGTATAATTGTTTAATATTACAGGAAATGGAAAAATCTACAGCATAGCTATAGGACGAATGCCCCCAATTTTCTTTTTGAATAGCCTCTGGAGCTGTATACTGGGAATCTAAAATCAACAAATCAGAATTGCAAAAAAATTCTTTAATATGATTTTCATCAATATGTTTTTGCTGAAGTTCCACGTCAGTGGCATAAATTACTTTTTTATCATCTTCTTCAAAACAATAAGAATAAGAATCATCAGGATGCCACATTTTTTTGCAAGTAATTTTAGTTCCGTCAATAATAAAAGATTGATTTTCTTCAATTTTATGAAAATACATATTTTCTTGATTCATATTTTTCATTTTTACCGGAAAATATGGAGAATCAGCCTGTTGTTCTAAAAAATCTTTTAATCCATCTTTTGGTGAATAAAAATGTATTTCTGATTTTGGATTAAAAAATGGGTCAAAAAATGGAAGTCCTTGTATATGATCCCAGTGAAAATGGGAAAAAAAGATGTGATACACATTTTGTTTTTTTGAAGCAAGTTTTTTTCCAAGTAAACGAATACCAGAACCAGCATCCAAAATAAAACATGTATCGTTTTTGTTGGTAACTGTTACACAACTAGTATTTCCACCAACTGTGCCATTTAACCATGAAGGCAAATTATCAATGAAATTTTGACGTGAATCTTGAGATTTTAAATCTTTTACAGATATCCTTTGAACAACTGCTTGAATTTTTGATTTAATTTGCTCTGGTGTTAGTGGAGATGGAATTGACCCCCGAACTCCCCAAAATTCAACTTTCATTTTTCCTCCAATAAAAGATAATAAGAAAGTTAGTTAAACAAATGCAGAGATAAAAAACAGTTTTTAACGCTTTACACTATTTGCTTACTTTAAATCACTTTTCCGTAGTGGAAAGTTACTTTCGTACATTTCTTTTGCTTTTTGAATGTCAGTAAATGAAACTTTTTCTCCCTTGTTTATTCCTGGACATTCTTTTGCTTCATCGTTCCAAGTTTGTTGATTTTTAAGAATATACGACCAAAATGGATAAGTAGAACACTGGATTGGACGAGCATTGTAAGCTGTGCATCCATTATCCCACAAAATACATTCATAATTTTCTTTTTCTAACAAACATAAAACTTCTGAACCATCATAATATGGAACAAATCGACAATATTTTTCGATAAATTCTTCCTTAGTCAAATTATAGCACGTCAACAAGTTTTGTAAATCTATTTTTGAAAGATAAACGAATCCTGGTTCATCTTTACAACAATGAGAACATCTTTGACATTGAAAGTTTAATCCATTTTCATAAAAGCAATTTGACATAATTTTTCCGTATCATTGTGATTTTAGCAAAAAAAAAGGTGTTGAAACTTATGTTCAACACCTGCTACTGGGGAGTGAAGGATTCGGACCTTCGAAGGCTGAGCCAACAGATTTACAGTCTGCCCCCTTTGACCGCTCGGGAAACTCCCCAATTCTTCAAAAAGAAGAAAAGCCAACTTAGGGATTCGAACCCTAGACCCCGAGATTACAAATCACGTGCTCTGGCCAGCTGAGCTAAGTTGGCATTTGTCGTTTCAGCTTTATCGCTGCTCAACGTAGAAGAATATACATCTTATTCTTTTTTTAGTCAATAGCTTTTTTACAAAAATCTAAAAAAAATCTTTTTTTTTGCAAAAAAACTTATATATCAACCTATTTCTTGATAAAATAAGTAGATAACATTTTATTCATACAAGGGAATATAGCAATTTTTTATCACATTATTCCAATCGTATTCAAAGTGAACTTTGTTTGAAGCATTTTTTATCATTGAAATGAAAGCAGATTTTTCATTATTTTTGAAATCAACCAAAGATAGAATATTTTTACAAAGTTCTTCGTGAGTATTTGGAGAATATAAAAATCCTGTTTCTTTATCGACTATTTTTTGAAGTCCTCCAGTTTTATGTGCTAAAGGAATTGTTCCAACAATTGAGGCAATAAAATCCTCCAAACCACAAGGCTCAAAAAAACTTGGTAATACGATAAAATCTGAAATTGCAACACACAATCTTGCCAAAGCTCTATGATATCCTTTTAAATACAAAACTTTTCCAGGAAACTCATTTGCAAGTTTTATTTGTTGTTCTTCTAATCTCACATCCCCCTGTCCAGTTATCACAAATCTGATATTTGGATTTTGCTTTATACACAAGGGAATTGCTTTTTCAATAACTTCCAATCCTTTTTGATGAACCAATCTTCCGTGATATGAAAAAATAACAGTTCTATCGTCCAATGCTTCTAGATATCCATATTGAGAAATACAAGTATAATCTACTTCAATTAGTTTTTTGTTTTCTGATAAACTTGAAATATCAAATTGCTTGAAAAAAAGCTCTCGAGCCTTGTATTTTCCCTCTAAATCACCTTTTTCAGGATAATACGAGAATAGCAAATGTGATTTTTCGCCATAAGCTGGATTATATTTTTCAAAATCTATACCATTTGTAATGCCGATAACCTGAACATTTTTTTCGTAAAAAGCCTTTGATAAACCTTGAGTATCATTGTTTTCAGGATCGGTGATTTCCTTTGCATACCAAGGCGAAACAGTTGTAATTTTTCCAAAATTACTAGCTAAAAGATAAGGTTCAACCACCTCACCTACCAATCCTAACTCAAGCATATCGTATGGTATACTTGTGAGTTTATGGGCTTTTTCAATGTTTTCAATTTCGTGATGATAAGCAGGTCCAGCATTATGCACTGTCACGATAAACTTAGCACTTTGTAGAAATTCTTTTTTTTCGGGAATATTTGCCAAAGCAGGAATCAAAGCTGTAGTTGCATCGTGACAATGTATCACATCAGGCTTTTGTTCAGCATTTTTTCCATATTCAACAACAGTCTTTTGAAACATAATTTCAATTTCCACTGCATCAATATGACCTTTTCCTCTAACAAATTGTGGATTTTTTTCTTCTTCAGCTGCTGTATAAGTGTAAACTCCAAGTTTTTCTGTAAAACAAGGAGAAACAACGAAAACCACAGATATTTTACCAATTTTTCCAGTAGCAAAACATACATCAAAGTTTTTATCTGCAACTGAAATGTTTATAGAAAAATCCTTGTGAATAACAAAATCAGAAACCGTAGACAAGTCTGTACAACCATACAAAGGGATAAACAAAGTAACCATGTGATTTAACTTTGCTAAACCTTCACAAAGAGAACAAACAACATTTTTTACCCCACCAGCTTCTGCTAGATGAGCATATTCTCGTGCAACTTGCCAAATATTCATTTTGCTAAATCTGGACGGAGAACTTCTGCACCATTTGCATAAACAGGAATTGGTTTTGCATCAAAGTAGCCAGTAATTAAAACCCGAATTACCTTTTTTAACATTCCTGTAATTTCTGCTTCTTGAGTACAAAAAAGAGGAACTGAAGCCCCGTACCCTGCTTTTCGTAAAGCTGTGGCTGGATTTAGTGATTTTATATCAGATGTGATTGAAAATTGAATGGAAACTAAATCTTCGTCTTTTATGGAGTTTTTTGAATAAAGTTCATCAAACATCATTTTGACAGATTTTTGGATTTCTTCTGGGGAATCCTCAGTACAAACTGCCCCTCTTACTGCGTATAATCTTTTGTCGCTCATAAAATTATGATAATTTTTTCATAAATCAATGTCAAGTCAGAAAATAAATCGGTAAAAAACTAAATTTTACAATCTAATTGTAAGTAAAAATGAAAAAGATAGCAAAATACAAGCAAATAAAATCGCTAAAACATATAAAATTAACAAAAAAAGATAAGACGGCTTTTTGAAACGGATAGCCCCAAGAATTACAGATATTGTTCCGAAGACGCTAAAAATGATTAGGGAAATACCTAGAATTTTAATCAGCTGTAAAATTGCTGTTAAAGTAGAATCCATAAAATTTTGGTAATTTCCAATAAAATAAAAAGATATGAGAGAAAGAGAAAAAAGCAAAAGAAAAATAACAAATCTTTTTAATAACCTAATCAAAATAAAATCCTAAAAGACTTAAAAATCAAGACGAGATTTTGTCCAAGAACTAATTTCCAAAACATAATTTACAGAAGAATCCTTATCAGAAAAATTAGTTTTAACAAAATACTGCACACTTGATATACTATTAGTATAACTATAAATTTCTATATTGTAAAAAGTATTTTTAGAGGTTTTTGCAGTGATAGATTTTAAAAGTTTCATATTATCACTAGCTAAAATATCTTCTTGAAACAAGGTAGCACCTCGAAGTGAAAAAAGCCTATGAACCAAATCTGAAAAATCTTCATCACCAATTTTTTTTATTGTCTTAAAATTATCCTTTGAAAAATCCACAATTTCAATACTTTCGACTAAACTTTCACTTTTAGAATCCTGAATAGGAATCAATTCCATTAAACCAAAAGTTTCTAACCGTGTATTAAAATACTGATACAAATCATTTTCCATAGAATAAACAGTATTTTTTCGATTTGTTTTTAGATAAATTCTAGTTCTGTCAGAATTTTCGATTCCAAAAAAAATCGAAGAAAACTCATTTTTGTTTCCAGCTAAATCTTCTTGAAAAAAACTAATATTAAAAGCTTCCCCTTCGGCTAAACCGTACTGAGAAAGATTTTCCGCCCTATTAGAAATTTGGAGAAGATTTCTTGTTTTTGAAAAATTTGTAAGCATTTGAGAAACAAGGTTGTTGTCAGCAAAAAAAACTAAATCTCCATAAATACAAAGCCAAATTTCACCTTTTTTTTGGAAATGTAGAGTATCAACAGAATCCCCAATATATATAGAATTTATTTTTTCCAAATATTTTTTGTTTAAAAGGGCGGTTTCCAAAGATTTTATGTTTTTCCCTTGATTTTTTAAAATAATCTTTGGCAAGGCTAAAATACTTAAGAAAATGATAATTAAGCCTAAAACTAAATCTACTTTTTTTGATTTTGTCATTGTTTTTCACCTTGCAAAAATCTTTCTTTTGCTTTTTGATTTTGCACCTTTCGATATATGATTTGGAAAATGTAAAGAGCCAAAATCATCAATGGAACAAAAAGAAAGACTGTTAAATTGGTTAAAATCATCTGTTTTTTAAAATCTGATGAATCTGTAATTTTGTATAAACTTGTATTTGTTAAACCCTTGTTTTTCACTGAAATCAGATTTTCATTTCCTGAAAGATACAAAGCATTTGAAATCAGAAAGTTTAAGTTATTTGGACTGTTTGTGTTTTCAATTACCGTTGATGGAAAATATTGGTCTGAAATCACAGTAATTTTTGTATTTTCAATTCCATTTGTTAAATAATATGCAGGTAAATCTCCAGAAAAAGTTGCCGCAATTAAATATTGACCATTTTCTATATTTGACGGTTTCGTGTTTGCTGAACTAAGGGGATCAGTTACAAAAGCCTGAGACTCTGTAATTGAGTACGGAGCTTGAAGCCAAGCAAGTTGACTTGTGAAAATAAGAGGCGTATATTCTCCATTTCCTGTTTTTTTCAAAGTAATTGGACTACTCCAATATGATTCAAAACTGGAAAAGTTTTTTGTAACAATAAATTCATTATTAACAAATTGTGGCAAAGTTACTAGCCAAAATGGATAGTTCACATAAATCGAATTGTTATAATCTATAGAATTATCAGGATTTGTGGCATACATCCGAAGTCTATAATTTGAAATGTCTTGAATAATCTCATTTCCAATGGAAAATCCCCAAGTAGTAAGCATATCGATTATAGGGTCATATCCTTCGTTGGTGGCAGCCCAAGTTGAAGTTATATCTACAGTATTTGGACTTACAGCAAAAAGAGCTTTTCCTCCCCGTTGCAGATAAGACTCAATTGAAACTGCGTCGTTTAATGTGAGTTTTGAAGAGCCTAAAACAACCAAGCATTGATTTGGAGCAACAAAAGTTTTATCCAAATCTGGGGCAGAAATTATCTTTGGTGAAAAACCAGCAGACTCAAACCAAGGAATTACATACGAGTATTCCTTATCAAAGGATAATCCATTTCCAGAAATCAACAAAGCTTCCATTTGAAAATTTGATGACAAAGATTTTATTCTGGTTAAGAGATTGTATTCCAATTCAGAAGTTGAAATCACAAAGGGAATAGTTTTGTATTTTCCAGAATATTCTAGCAAAATTGATGAATACACTTGTACAAAAGAAGTTTTATTTTCTTCTGTAGTTTGGATTTGTTGACTTACAATGCCCAAATTAGCAAGAGCATTTTCTAGAGATTTTTCCTTGGGATTTACAACTTTAACAGAAATTAATTTATTTTTGTAGGATAATTGATACAAAAAATCCTTCACATCTCTAACTTGAGGATAAATGTTTTCGAGTTCTGGAGACAAATAATATGTAATTTCTAACGGAGAAAGCAGATTTTCCAAAGTTTCAGAAGAATCTTTTTCAAGGGTAAATTGCTTTTCTGAAGTTAAATCTAATCTTGTGTAATATAAAGTCGAATTTAATATTAGCAACAATGCAATAATTGGGAAAAATATAACCTGTTTATTAAAATTACCTTTTTTTCGAGAATCAATGTGATACACAGTCAAAACACAAAATAAAGCTGACAAAATCACATAAAACAAGCAATCACGTGTATCCAAAATGCCCTTACTTGCAGCATCAAAATGCCAAGACACAGACAAACTTCTGGCAAAAGTAGCTAAAAAACTTGGTAAGTTGAAATACAAAGGTAAAAAATGGGAACTATTTATAATTGCTAAAATGACTGCCGCTGAAAAAAATGCCAACGCCTTGTTTTGAAAAAAGGAAAAAATAAACAAACACAAGGAAATGACACAAGAACCATAGAGAAAAATCACAAAATATCCAGTAAAAACAGAAGAAAAGGAAACATTTCCAAAAGAATTTGTGAAAAATACCACCGGAATTGTAAAAATTAAGATAAATAAAAAGAGCAAAATGAGAGCTAAAAATTTTACAAAAACTTTTTTTGTGGTGGAAATTGGAAAACTTTCAAAGGTATCATTTTTTAGATTCCAAACATTCATTGTTAAAGTTGGAATAACTAAAATGCAAATATATGGCATTGATAAAAAAAACTGGCTTAAACTTGAAGAACCAAAATCCAAAGAAAAAAAGTTTCCAGCTATAAAGTGGAAAAAACTTGTTATTATCACAAAAAAAATCGCTGCCACATAAAACAACTTTTGTTTAAGGATAATTTGTAATTCTCTTTTCAACAAAAATAAAGAAAAGGCTGTCATTTTTTCATTTTTATCTTTTATATTTTCCATAATCTTTAAATATTAACCTATTTTTTTTCAGAAGCCAAAACTAAAAAAGCTTTTTCTAAGTCATCTGTCTTAGTTTTTTGACAAATTTCATCTACAGTTCCAGTAATAATCACTTTTCCCTTGTGTAATATTACAATCTCGTCACACAATTCTTTTGCTTCTTGCATTAAATGAGTCGAGAGCAAAATCGTTTTTTCTTTTCCAAGTTTTTTGATTAAAGCTCTCATTTCAACAATCTGCATAGGATCAAGACCTGAAACAGGTTCATCAAGAATCAAAACCTTTGGATCGTGAACCAAGGCCAAAGCAAAGGAAAGTCGTTGTTTATATCCCTTTGATAAAGTTCCCACATTCTTTAGAAAAACATCTTTCAAATCCATTATGGAAATCACTTTTTCGATTTGTTGATTTACAAGAGGCTTTTGATTTTGTAATCGCAACTCTGCAACTTCTTTTATCAACTCATAAACATTGTAATAATTTGGATATTCAGCATTTTCACTAACATAACCAATAAGTTTTTGAGCCTCAACTGTTTTTTCTTCCACAGAAATGCCATTTACCAGTATTTTTCCAGAACTTGGATAATGAACTCCACAAATAGCCTTGATAATTGTAGATTTTCCAGCTCCATTTGGACCTAGTAATCCTGTAATTTTGCAATCTTTACAGAGGAAATTTACATTTTCACAGGCTGAAAAATTTTTATATTTTTTTTGAAAATCTACAAGTTCTATCAAAGTTTAATCCTTTTTTAGTCTTTATTTGGAATTTCAAAACTCATTCTATCTTTTGAAAGAATTGTGTTTGGAAAAACTTCTTTTGCTTCATCTAGCAAAACCTTAAGTTCAAAATCTGTGTACCGTGGGCTGTAGTGAATTAAAGCCATTTTGTCAACTTCAGCATCTTTAGCAATTTGAGCAGCTTGAGTTGATGTCATGTGTTTTTTTTCTGCAGCTTGATCTTCAAAGGCTTTTTCAAACATTCCTTCACAGAAAAGCAAGTCTGAACCTTGAACTTCTTTTGCAATGCTTGGAAGATACATTGTATCTGTTACATAGCTAATTTTTCTGCCAGAACGCTTTGGTCCCATAACCTGTTCTGGTTTTACGATCGAGCCATCAGTTGCTTCTACACATTCTCCGTGCTGAAGCTTTGAAAAAAGTGGACCGCATGGTACACCTAATTCCATTGCCTTTTGTGGATTAAACTCTCCGGGGCGATCAAGCTCTTCTAAAGTATAGCCAACGCAGGTTTTTGTATGCTTTAGAGGAAAAGCTCTGATGTAAAAATCCTCTCCAGAGTGAACAATTCCAGGTTCTGTAATTTCTTTTACCACAATAGGATAATTGATATACATATCCAAAACCTTTCGGCTTGTTTCAATATATTCAGCAATTTTTGGAGGTCCGTAAATATACAAAGGCTCTGTTCTGTCCACTTGGGAAGAAAGCATTAAAATTCCTGGCAAACCTGTTACGTGGTCTGCATGAGTATGACTTACAAAAATTGCGTTGATTTTCTTCCATTTCAGATTTAATCGTTTCAAAGAAACCTGAGTTCCTTCTCCACCATCAAACAAGAACAAATCACCTTCTCGTCTAATTAAAACTGATGTTAAATGTCGGTATGGAAGTGGCATCATTCCACCACAACCTAAAACAAATGCTTCTAAATTCATAAGGTCTGTATTATATATAACATTCTTTTTTTTGAATAGTAACCTATGATGTTTAAAATTGTCTTAAAAATAATAAAAAAGTAAAGATTATTGACACTTACCATTTTAAGAGTTAGTATGTTTGTATGAGTAATCTATTACTAATTATCGATCCACAAAATGATTTTTCAAATCCAAAAGGTACTTTATATGTACCAGGTGCAAGTGAAGATTGTAGTCGTCTTGCTGATTTTATAAATAAGAATTCATCAAAAATCAATTCTATTCAGATAACTTTGGATTCTCATCCTAGTTATCACATTGCACATCCCTATTTTTGGGTTGATGAAAACGGAAACAATCCAGCACCATACACAATTATCACACATCAAGATTTTTCAAAAGGATTATTTAAACCAGTTGATATTTCTCTTGAACGCAAGGTTGAAGAGTATCTTTTGGCTTTAGAAAATCGCGGAAGATATAATTTGTGTATTTGGCCTCCACATTGTTTAACAGCAACTTGGGGATATTGTGTTGAAGACCAAGTTTGGGAAGCAGCTCATAGATGGGAACTTTCAAATATTGGAAAAAACGTAGACTTTGTGAAAAAAGCCATAAATCCTTTAACAGAACATTACAGTGCAATTCAAGCAGAAGTTCCTGATCCAAACGACGCTTCTACAAGAATTAATTTTGCATTTATCGACAAACTAAAAGAATACGAACACGTGATTATCGCTGGAGAAGCTCTTTCCCACTGTGTTGCAAACACAATTCGAGATTTATGTGTTTATATTCCTGCTTATAGAATGATTGTATTAAGTGATTGTACATCAAATGTTGGTGGTTTTGAGCAAGTTGGCAATGATTTTGTAAATGAATACAGAGCAAAAGGCGTACAATTTGTTGATTCAAAATCTTTAATTTTAGACTGATAATCTGTCTTTAAAAAGCGAAAAGCTGTTTTCTGTAATGGAAAACAGCTTTTTTTGTGTTTTTTTTATTTGAAATAGTCTACTTTTATAGACTATTTCAGAAAGATTCTAAAAAAATTACTTACCTTTCTTTTTAATAAACAACTTCTTCACTTTTTTGTAGTAAAAAGCTCGTAATTTTTCTGCAAGAGAATAACAGTTGTAAATCCCCTTTTTCAAAGGCACATCCAAACTTCCTATTCTGTGAATTATACACTCATCGCCACCGAATCCGGTTTTAAATCGATATAATCCATACATGGGATGATTTTCATCGTTTTCTGGTGGGATTCCATAAAAATCATATTGCTTTGAACCAAAGGCTTTTGCTTGTTTAATTGCTTCCCATTGCAAAAGATAAGTTGCCATTAAATTACGTTTTAAGTTGCTAGAAGCTCCATAAAGATAAACGGCTTCTGTTTCGGTAAAAAGCGTAATAATTCCAGCTAGAACATCTCCTTCGTGTTTTGCCACAAACAAAGAAACTTCAGCTTTTTCTGTGTTTTCTGAAGAAAGTTCTAGCAAACTTTTGTAATAATTCTTTCCGTGAACAGCAATTCCGTCTCTTGTGGCAGTTTCTGTAAAGATTTTATAAAAATCTTCAATTGCTTCTGCACCACATTTTTCTATGGTAACGCCCTTTTTTTCCGCCAAACGAACATTGTATCGCCACTTTGATTTCATACTTGAAAGCAATTCATCTTCTGATTTTAAAAGATTCAAAATAACAGTATCTGGAGGCTGAATGTCTGTTAAAGCTGGAGTAATTTCCCTCTGAATCTGTTTTACAAGGTTTAAGAAGTCGTTTTTTGCCTCTAAAGAGTAAAAATCAATTGGGGGATCAATTCTTAAACAAAATGTATTTTTCGGAAGGTGATTTTTTAACTCTTCTTTAAACTCAACTAAAAAATTCACATATTCCACAGAATCATAATGAAATCCTTCCTGAGTAAAGGTAGAAAAAGAAACACCCAAGGGAATATAAGCTAGAGTAAATTTTTTCGCAAAATTTCTTAAAAGTACAGAAACATAAAAATCTCCAAGAAAGGAAGTTCCCTTAAAATAAAGATTTTTCCAACCGTGGAGACTTTTAAAATTTGCCCAAAATTTTGTTTGCAAAAAATGAGGTTTAGGCTCCAATTGATTTTTAGAATCGTCTTGAAAATCAACTGGAGTTAAATTGATATTAAACATTAGTGAACTTCACCGTTTACTGTGTTTACAGTTGTAATTGCTTTTCCATCAGCAACTAAAGCTTTTCCGTTAATGTTTACAGCTTTTTCTGTTACAGAAATTGGCACTTCAAAGAAAGTATCTGCATCCACTACTTCAGCTTTTGCAAAAGCTGGATCTGTGCCTTCTAGAACTACTGGAGTTCCTGGAGCTGCCCAAGAACAATCTAGAACTTCTACACATTCTTTGCCATCAGCATCTGTGTAGTCAGCGGCTAGAAGCATACCACGGCTTTCAATTCCTCGAAGTTTTCTTGGTTTTAGGTTGTCTGCAATTACAACATGTTTTCCAAGTAAATCTTCTTCTTTTAGATATGGAACTAATCCAGAACAAATAATTCTTTCAACACCAGTTCCATCATCAAGTTTTTCAACATAAAGTTTTTCAGCGTCTGGGTGACGTGTAACTTCAATGATTTTTGCAACTTTTAGAACTACTTTTTCGTTGAAAATATCAATTTGTTGTTCTTTTGTTAGTGGTTCTTTTTTTGGAGCTTCTTTTTGTTCCACTTTCTTTTCCTTTTTCTTGTTTTCTTGCTTTTCAGGTTTTGCAGTAGATTCTTGATTTAGTCTATCTGCTTGTTTTCCAGAATAGCGTTCACGATAGGCGTCTGTTGTTGGGTTATCCATTGTTTTAAAGATAATTTCAGACTTATAAAGTTTGTCTAATCCTTCTAGTTTTCCTAAATCTGCCCAAGTTAAAGCACCTTCTTTGTTTGGTTTACCAATTTTTCCTGTAACACCAGTTTTTCCAAAGAAAGATAAAACTTTTTCAGCATAATGTGGAAGATATGGATGAACCATAATCATTAAGTCTTTAATGATGTAAGCAAGGTTACCAATTAAGTTGGCAGCAGCTTCAGGGTCTGTATTGCGAGTTTTCCATGGTTCTCCGTCTTGGAAAGCCTTATTTGCAATAGAAGAAATTGCAAAAATTTCGTGGAAAGCATCTTTTAGTTCAGACCATTCTAGAAGTTCTGTAACTTTTTGTTCCCCAGCTGTAATTTTTGCCCAAAGTTCTTCATCTTTTTTGAAACTTGGAATTACACCATCATAATATTTTGATATGAAGGTTGTTGTTCTATTTACAAGGTTTCCAAGATTTCCGATAAGTTCTGAATTCATCTTTTCTTGGAAATCTTTCCACATAAATTGGAAGTCAGATTTTTCTGGACGATTGTAGAATGCATAAAAACGCCAAGCATCAGCTGGAATGCCAGATTCACGAGCATCTGTACCAAATACGCCGATTCCTTTTGATTTTGAGAATTTTCCGTTTTCGTAGTTCAAATACTCTGTACTAGACATATGATGTAACTTTGTCCAGTTTTTTCCAGAACCAATCAAAGTTGAAGGGAAAATTACAGTGTGGAAAGGAATGTTGTCTTTTCCAATAAACTGGAATAAATCCACAGGGATTTTAGCCTTTTCTTCTGATGATTCTGAAGGAAGCCACCAAGTTTTCCAGTCAAAAGCTTCTTTTGATTCTTCTTTTGCAAGTTTATCTGCCAAAGCCTTTGTAATAGAAATATATCCAATTGGAGCGTCAAACCAAACGTAGAAAACTTTGTCTTCAAAGCCTTCTTTTGGAACAGGAATACCCCATTTTAAGTCTCTTGTAATAGCTCTTTCGTGTAAACCGTCACGAATCCAAGCTTCTGTCATTTGGATAGCATTTTTAGCCCACTTTCCATCTACAGAGGCAGATTTCATCCATTCTGCATATTCTGCTTGAATTGCTGGAAGGTCGATATATAAATGTTTTGTTGATTTTAGTTCAGGTGTTGCACCACAAGTTGAACAACGAGGAGCTTTTAGTTCTGTTGGTTCTAAAAGTTTACCACATTTTTCACATTGATCCCCACGAGCATCTTCATAACCACAATGAGGACAAACGCCGTGAACATAGCGGTCAGCTAAAAAGCGTTCACATTCTGGGCAGTAAAGTTGTTCAATAGTGTTTTCTTTGATAAAGCCACGTTCATCAAGTTGGTTAAATAAAGATTGAACGATTTCAGTTTGTTGTGGAGTTGAAGTTCTTCCAAAATAGTCAAAATTGATTCCAAACCAATCATAAATATCTTTATGAATTGCGTGATAATAATTACATAATTCACGAGGTTTTTTATTTTCTTCTAATGCTTTAGTTTCTGTAGCAGTTCCGTATTCGTCTGTACCACAAATATAAAGAGTGTCATAGCCACGGCTACGGCAAAAACGTGCGAAAACGTCTGCTGATAAAACTTGTAATAAGTTTCCTAAGTGAGGAACATTGTTTACATAAGGTAATGCGGATGTAATAAGTCTTCTATTCATAATTATCTATGATAATTATTTATGACTTTTCTTTCAAGTAGGTAAAATAAAAGCTGTAGTTTAAATTTAGACTATTTTTTCTTTTTGGAAAGAGATTTTTTTCCAGGAGATTTAATATTTAAGAAAATGGTCTTTTCAATTTCAAAACCAGGTTGAATATCAACTTCCCAATGAAAAATGCAACAATTTGAAATCATTTTATTTTCAACAAAAAGTGGTTGAAGATTTAAAGAAGCATTTTCATTTAGTTCAAAAATAAATTCAGTTTCTAAATTGGTATCAGAAACTTGAACCCAAGAAACATCTTTTTGCTTTATATACATTTGATTAACACAAGGTGATTCTTTACCGTCTTCTGTTACAATTTCGATTTTTCGATTTGGTTCATCAATTAAAGGTAATGCTAAATTTGCTTCAATTCCTAAAATCCCATTTATTTTATTCACAGAATTGTTATGCAAAATATACTGAACCTGTACCCCATTTTCATAGAAAGTATAAGTCTTTTTTAGCAAGATTGCTTGTTTTTGTCGTCCAAAAAATCCTTCTCCAACCAAATGAATCTCATTTCGGGTTTTTGAAATTTTTTGTTCTGTAAAAATCAAATCTTGGAAAATTGAATTTTCTATAAAAATATTGTCTGAATACTGTTCTAAATTGATAACATTTTCTTTTTCAATAAAAAAGTCAGAAAAAAGTTTTCGCTTTTCCCCAACATAATTATAAAAAGAATTGTGTAAATCCAACTCAAAAATACTTGCTCCACAAGGAGAAACAAAAGCTGAATAATTTGGAAATTGGATAATATATTCTTTGTACCCATCCATATCATAATCAAAAATCGAGAAAACCTTTACAGATGAAATATCTTTTATGGATTTTTCTGCCTGTAAAATAATATTTAGGGCTTTTTGTCGCTGGAAAACCCCAAGAAAATCTCCTTGATTTGTATAAGAAACATAATTTTGAGATTGCCACAATTTTTCTCTGGCAGATTTTTTTCTGTGTTTATCACCTTTTAAAAGATTGATAAGGTTTCCTGTATGCAAAGAACGAGCGTACAAAGTCATACATTCTGGATATTTATTAAAAATATTTCTAGTGGCAAAAATATTTTCGTTATTTATTTTTATTGTACTGTTTGATGGAATAAAAGTTTTTATATATTTTACATTTGATTTTAAAAATCGCTCTGGATTTGAAAATTCAATATTTTCTTCAAAAATTGTAGAGTCAATAAATTTATAAAACCAATTATCAGCAATAAGTTTTGCTAAGTTTTCCACATTAATTTCAGAACAAATAATCTTTGTTTCTTGTCCTGACATCAATTTTTTTAGGGAAGCAATATAATCATCAATTGGAACTTCCACATTTGGGGTAAATTTTTGAGAAACAGGAATTACAGTGATTGTTTTTCCAGCATCTTCCACAATATGAGGATTAAAAACTCCACTAGAAGATTTTTTTGAAATAATGTCTGAATCTAAAAAAACATATTCAAATTCGTGAGAATTAAAACATTGAACAAGCTGAGGTTCCCAAGCATTTTGAGAAAGTCTAATTCCTCTAGGCCGTTTTCCCAAGGATTGCCGGAGAACACTTTGCATCAATTCGATTTGACCAAGTCTATCAACTGGCAAAAGTAAAGGCAAAAGCGGATTATAAAATCCACCTCCAAGAATTTCAACTTGCTTTCGACTTGTTAATTCTTTTAAAACATCAATCACTTCTGGATGTTTTTTTTCATACCATTCCAACATCACCCCAGAAAATGAAATTGTTGCAAAAATTCTAGGATTAGAATACAAGAGACCAATTAGTTTTTTTACAGATTTTTCATATAATTCTTCAGCATTTTCAGGAACGTCGTTGCCTTCTTGACTTATACGAAAAATAAAACAAATATGCAAGTTTGACATAAATTTTATTCACCAGTTCTATGAAATATGTTATAGCAAAATTCCCAGAATTTAAACCCTCTATTTATAATAACTGGCGATTTTTTTATACACATATGGGGACAATATTCTAATTTAAAATCTGGAGCATCACATTTTTTGCAAGAAATACAACCTAGTGAGCAATTTTCATTCTTTACATCAACAGGCAATGCACATTGTTTGAATTTGTTATCTTTTACGTTTACCAATTCAATAAGCTTTTGAGGACATTTGTCAACGCATAGTCCGCAACCTGAACATTTGTCCGTAATAATTGCTGTCCGATTATTGATAAGGATTGCTTTTTCTGGACAAACTGCAGCACAAGTTCCAAAACCGATACAACCATATTTACAAAACTCTGTTTTTCCGTATTGTTCAAGGTAAATTCGACAATCAATTTGCTTAGAATATTGAAGCTGTCTTTCTTGAGGTTCACGAATTGCAGAACATTTTACAACTGCTATTTTTTCGTTTTCTACCATATCATCAATAGGATTTAGAAATGTTTGCTCCGTTGATGAAACCCCAGATTTAGCATCTCTTTTGAAAAAAGAATAATATAAAAATACTGCACCAGAAATACAAATTACAATCAATAAGGACATTAAAACAGCAAAAACCATTACACTACCTCAAAATTAAACCAAGAAATATTATAAGCAAAAAGAAGAATTAACAAAATTCCGATAGAAAGTAAAATTATAGCACCTTTTTTCAAATCAATATTTACCAATGAAATGTTAATCCTGTATTTTATTGAATATAAAAACGGAATTAACAAATAAAAAGCTCCAGAAACAATAGAACCGATTAAAATGGCTTGAGGTAAAGTTGTTCCTTCATTTACTGCCAAAAATGTGATAAAAAAACTTAACAAAAACTCATTTATTTCACGTTTAAAAATCAACTTGCATAGGAAAGAAAACAAAATCGAAAAAGCCAAAGATATGAAAATTAGAAAAAATGGAAACATATCTGTCAAATTTTTTGGGGCTAAAACGTAGGTTGTAATAATCCATGTCAAAACAATAGCTGAAATAGAGGAAAATAGAGTTTTAAGAAAGTAAAAAAACACATTTTTCGGATTATCAACAGCAAGTAGCAAATCCTTTAGTCCAATTCCATAAACTAAAATACAGGAAGCAGAAAATATATAAAAAATTAAACTAGAACTAACCATTTTTTTTGTCCAAATTGATTTTGTACTATTTTCTCTTTTCACATTGGAAAGTCAAAAATAGATAATATATAAAAGTTCGCAACGCAAACTTAAATTTCACAACTGTATTTTTGATTATTTGTACTTAGCACTTCTAATTGAATCTAATCTTTTATCAATAAAAATGACTAAAACAAAAACAATTGCTATTAAAATAAATCCGCCAGGAATTGTAGCCCAAAAGTCTGAATGCCACGGAAAATATCTAAATGCTTTTATTCCAGATTTTACAGGAATAGAAATTGATCCAAAGGCTAATAATTCTCTACAAATGTAAAACAAAAACAAAAATAAAGAATAGCATCCAGAATAAATCATATTTATCCCAAAAACCTTTGGAGAATCATATTTTTCTCTTCCAAAAAGCAAGTCCAAACACAAAGAGGACAAAGGAACAAAAAACAATGCAAAACTTAGCATTATCCCTAAAACTGGGGAAAAAATCACTAACAGTCTTTTATAAATGATTGTGAAGAAAACCATAAAAGAGAGCAAAATCAATCTATCAGTATTTCCAGTTTCGATTTTGTTCATAAAAAATCTGATAGTTGTACCCAAAATCATAGTCAAGTTTAATAACAAAATTATTATCAAACCACAACCAACTCTAGCTGGAGTAACAATAATTATAGGCAATAAAGAGAGAATATACAAATAGATATTTGACTGATGTTTAGTTGCCATTATTCATCTCCCTCTGAAACATTTTCATCTTCGATAGTTTCACCAAAAACATTTTCTATATTTTTTGACCAATACTGGATTTGTTTTTTTGAAATAGAATTCCATAAATATTCTTGATTATTTTCTGGAAGTCCAATTGTTCCAAGAAACTCAACATTACCTTTAGTGTAAAAAAACACACCAACAGTAGGTCCGTAGTTTCCAATCATTCTAATTGCTATAATTTTTCCAACATCAACTTCATCAGTATTTTTATCCACCGAAAAAGTATAAGAAGAAGAACTTAAAGGCAATGTCATATTTACAGATTCGCCTATTTTGTATTCAGTTTCATAAAATGTATCAAGTTTTTCTTGCAATAGTTTTATAATAGTTTTATGCCCACAATTTCTGGAAAAATACACAACCAAAAGCAAAATTGTAAACATCAAGAGCAAAATACATGTAAAAAATCCATAAGAATGAAGTAATTTTTTAGTTTTATCAGTCATGTTTATTTCCCTTTACACGTAAAATCTTTTGATAAATTAAATCTTCTAGAAACTGAATAAGTGGAGAAATTGCGTTTGTAATCAAAATCACAAACATTATTCCAATTGGAGAAGTTCCACAACCCATTATCAAAAAAGCAAAAATCCCAGCAAGTAATCCATAAATAACTTTTCCAACAATGGTCATTGGAACAGTTCCTGGCCACTGTAAAAGCAAAAATGCTCCCATAATGGTTCCACTAGAAAAAATTGCCAACAAAATATCACCCTGATTCAAAATTCCACCAAATGGATACAAACCAAAAACTCTAACCAAAAATCCGTAAGTGAATAGAAACACAAAAGGAATAATCCATTTTATTCCACCATAAGAAATTAAAACCATAGTAGCAATAATTGTAAGCAAATTAAATCTAAAAGCAGGAATCAAAGCCCCCGTATCCCAGAAAATTGAAATATAACCTTCTGGTAAAGCAACTCCAGCATATTTGAACAATTTTGCATTTAGAAAATTGGTAATATTTGAATCACATTTAATTTTTGGAATCAATCCATCATTCACTAATTGCTGACCAACATTTGGACTTTGAAGATGAAAGATATCAACTGTAAAATCTGGGAAAAATTTGGTACCAAACAAATATAAGAAAATTACAGTAATTGCTACAGGATTTATCCAAGATTGAGCAAATCCGCCAAACAAATAATAAGTCACTAGCAAAGAAAACAAAACAACAAAAAACAATAAAACAAAGGAATATCCCTCTGGAACAAAAAAACCAATTAACAATCCCTGCATAAATACAGTAATCGAAGGAAAAATTGATTTTTTCACAAAAAGAGAATAAATCACATCTGCTGCAAGAGCCGCTAAAATCGCAACAAAAATTTCCATAACAGAATTATAACTCTTTGTAATAAAAAGCATTACAATTTGTGGAATCAACAAAAAAATCACCAATTTTGAAGAAGAGCCCACAGAAGGATTTGAATAACAAAAGGGTGCTAAAGTCAAAAGTTTGTATTTATTTTTCATATTCTTCCTCACATATTAGAGAAATTGTTTGATATAAAGGCAATCTTGATGGGCAAACAGTATTACATCTTCCACAACTAGTACATTTTGAAGCAATTTCTTTATATTCTGCAGGAATATCACTATTAGAATGATACATAGCAAACAAATAGTTTGGTTTTATTCCCTCATCACAAGCCCTAAAACAATCTCCACAACGAATACAAGCATACTGAACTTGTTTAGAAACTTCCCTAGAAGTTAATAGAGTCACAGATTTTACATAATCAGTAATTGGAATATTTGAATCGTTTATGGCACAACCTTTCAGCATCCCATTTACGACAACCTTATTTGGGGCAGATTTACAAAATCCACATTCTTCAATTAAAGATTTTAGTGGAGTTCCACGCTTAACTTTGAAAATCTTTTCTTCACCAAGAATACTTCCTGAAATATGAACGAAAGTATCCACAACAGGTTTACAAAGAGCAACTGCTTCATAAGCAGCATAACAAGTAAAGGAATCCACAAAACCATCTGCTGAAATATCTTGTTTTTTTAGCACTGAGTTTAACTCTTCTTTTGTACCATAACTAAATTTATTTGAATAAAGTTTTTCAAATTGAAAATCATAGGATTCGGCATATTCACTAGCATCGATTTCATCCACAATTTCTTTTTGTTCTCTATTATAAAAAAAGATAATTTTTGTAGCATTTATGCTCTTTGCAAGGATACAAGCTCCTTCCACAATTTCATCTGTATATTTTTCAAAAAGAAAACTATCCGTAACACAAGAAGGATCATAATCAAACAATCTAACACCAAGAATGTTTTCTCTTTCAATATCAACATTTTCCACAAGACTAGAAATTCCACAGTATCCAAAAAAAGTGTTGTGTACACCGTTTTCTGTAAGCAAAGTCAATACTTGAGAAGATGAAAACAATTTCCATTCTGATTTTGGGATTTTATGCCCAACATAAGAAAATGCTCCACCCATTTTTACAACAGCAACTTCATTAATTTTTCCATTTGGCATAGTTTGCTTTCGTATCTCTGAAAGAACACCTGGAATAGATGAATGAAAGTTTACCCCATCTAGAAAAGATAAAACTTCACCTTCCTTAATCTTTTTCCCAATTTTAAGTTTATTCTGATTCTCAGCAAGAGGAACATAAATTTCAGAAGGAATAAAGGCATTCTCTAAGTTTTCAAATTTCGGAGTTGCCATATTTAATTTATTGATATTTAATATTTTCATAATTTTTGCCTTTTAACAATACAAAATAAGGTAAACAATCCCATAATAATCAATCCACAACAGCCAACAATCCACATCAAAATCGTATTTTCCACCTTTCCACCAGATGAATACACAATATTAGAATATGGTTTTTGAGATAATAAAAGTTTTTCTATCCCTGTTGATGTTTGAAAACTTTCCAAAGAATCAGAAAGATAGTTTTCATCAAAAGTAAAAAAAACCTTTTCCTCAGAAATTACAAGACCGTTGCTTGTTTTTTTATATTCAGGAATGGAAACTTTTTTTCCAATTTCAACAAGATTGTGATACACATCAGAAAATCCCAATCTTTCATAAGGAAAAGTTGAAATAATCCAAGATTCATCTACAAAATCAAAAATATTTGGTAAAAAGTCAGTTTCCTGATTTTCTTGTTCAAAGCTTTTTACAAAAGAGTAATTTTCTTCCAACTTTGTAAAACTTTCTAAGTCAGTATACTCTGAAGGGCTTGGTAAAAACAAGTTATTTTCTTTTAGATTAGTTTTAAAATTTGAAGAAAAACACAAAATTATGAATAAAACCAACACAGCAAGAAAAGCAATTCCAGTAAATTTCAAGTTTGTAAGTTTTTTTGTTTTTACGTATTTTAAAGGCAAAATTTGTTTCATAGAAAAACCATAAATTAACTTTTGGTTAAAAAATGATGCAAAAACTAAAACACATCCCCAAGCAATAAAAGCCAAAACGAAAAGTAAAAAAGCTCTTATTCCGCAAAGTCCAAACATCACAAGACAAAATCCAAAAAAGCATAACAACAAAGGTTTTTTCAAAATGGATTTTAGCCAATCTTCTCTAAGAATATATATTTCTAAAAAAAATAAACAAGTAATAAAACAGCAAACAGAAATCGCCACAGAATAATATGGCACAGAATATGCCAAAATCACAAAAGGTAGTTTTGCAATAAAAAATTTTATCTTTGATTTTGAAAAAATCGTCAACAAAATCAACAACAACAAACAAACAATCGGACAAATTATTGGAATATTCGCTTTTGCATCAGTTCCAAAATATACATCTTTTTCTCGCAAAGCATTTTCAACATCGGGAACAAAATCTTCTTCAACATAAAATAATTGATATTTATTTTCCATATCGTGAAAAAAAACATCTCTAAGCTCTGTGGAAGAAAAATTCTTTATAGAATAATCCAACATTATTGGCGTAAAAGCATTTTGTGTAGGATAATTTTGAGTATTTTTTGAAATTATACCAGATTTTTCCCCATCATTTAAAACATCAAACAAATTTAAATCTTTATCAACGTAGAAAATACGATAATTTTCCCAAATTTTTACAGCAGGAACATCACGAAAAAAAACAATAGCAAAAAGAGAAAATCCAATTATTAACAGAAAAAGTACAATTTTTAACGCAGTTTTCATTTTTGAACAAATTATTTTTTAGAGTGTAGAAAAAGCAATTCCGGTAAACAAACCCAATAAACATCCCATAACAACTTCTAAAGGTTTGTGACCTTGAACTTCTTTTACAGGAGTAAATTCAATAGAATCTTTATCTTGTAACTGTTTTCCAAGTTTATTCAAAACCTTTGCTTGATTTCCACTTGAACGACGAACTCCAACCGCGTCACGAATTACAACCAACATAAATGCCAAAGATAGTAAAAAAATATCAGAATCAACTCCCTGTCTAAAACCAATTGATGTACATAAAGATGTAACCAAAGCGGAGTGACTAGAAGGCATTCCTCCAGTTCTCCAAAGCAAAAGAGAAAACAAATCTTTGATAGTTTTTACTTTTCCAGCAAAAAGAGATAAAATTGTTTTTATAAATTGAGCCCCAAACCAACTAAAAATAATTGATAAGAGAACAGGATTTGAAAAAAAAGTTATTAACTGTAAACGTGCTTGACTAGGCATAATACTATAAATATTATAATTATTATGTTTTTTTTGCAATATACAATCAGCCCAGATGATGAAAATCGAAGAATTGATCGAGTACTTAGAAAGTTTCTAAAAGATGATCTAACTCTTTCTCAGATATACAAATCTTTGCGAAATGGACAAATAAAAGTCAACAACAAAAAAATAAAACAAGATTACAAAACAAAAAAAAATGATATTATTTTTATAGATGAATATTTGATAAAAACCAAAAATGAAATCAAAACCGATAATTCCACAGAAAACTTCAAAAAAAATTATAAATTAGAAGTAATTTTTGAAAATCAATACATAAAAATAATAAACAAACCCTACAACATTGCTGTGCAAAAATCTCAAAAAGATGAAATTGCCCTTGATGATATTATCAAATCTCAATACAACCCTACAGAAAAATCTCTTTCTTTCAAGCCAGGTCCTCTTCACCGACTTGATAAAAAAACTACGGGGCTACTAACCTTTTCAAACAATCTTGTAGGTGCCCAAAAGTTTTCTGAAATTTTACAAAATCACCAAATTACAAAAACTTACATTGCAATTCTCGAAGGAAAACTAACAACACCACAAAAATGGATAGATAACATTTCCGCAAATAAAAAATCTCAACAACAAGATTTCAAAACTGTTTCCATAACAAAAAATCAAGATAAGTCCGCAAAAGAAGCAATTACAGAAGTATTTCCAATAAAATCAGGATTTTTCAATAATAGAGAAATCACTCTAGCAAAAATCAATATTTACACAGGTCGAACTCATCAAATCCGAAGTCAATGTGCTTATCACAATTTTCCACTTTTAGGAGACACGGCTTACAATAAAAATGCCAAGAAAATTTCTAAAGATGTCGACTTTTTTCTACACTCATACAAAATATCCTTATCTCCGGAAAACCCACTTCAGCTACCAACCGAAATTATTGCACCTTTACCTAAAAACTTTGTAAATTTTTTAAAAAATTACTTGTCGATAGAAGATTTCGTTTTATAATATATGATAATGAACTTGTTTAATGATATATTTTGGTGGATGAAAGGTGTTACAGTTTATGCTTTGGTTGGAGAAAGTGGAACTGGAAAAAGCTTTCGAGCCAAATTACTTGCTGAAAAATACTCTATCGACATAATTATTGATGACGGTCTTTTAATTCAAAACGATAAAATTATTGCAGGACATTCTGCAAAAAAAGAAAAAACATATATGGGAGCCGTTCGTGTTGCCCTTTTTGATGATAAACCTCACAGAGATGAAATCGCAAAAGCATTACAAAAAATGCCAAAAGTTAAGAAGATACTGATTCTCGGTACATCTGAAAAAATGGTACAAAAAATTGCAGTAAGATTACAATTACCAGCACCTAGCCATATCATTCACATTGAAGATATCGCAACACAAGAAGAAATCGATTTAGCTATTCGTTCTCGCAGAATCGAAGGCAAACACGTTATTCCAGTTCCTTCAATCGAAATAAAGCGAAATTATCCTCAGATTTTTTACAAAGCTGTACGGGTTTTTATGAAACATAATAAACCAACCAATACAAAACTTTTTGAAAAATCTGTAGTTCGTCCAGAATTTTCAAAAAAAGGACGCGTAGAAATATCGGAAGCTGCTCTTTCTCAAATGGTAATGCACTGTGTCGGCGAATTTGATAAAGAAATCAAAGTAAAAAAACTTACCATCAAAACTGACAAACATGGTTATAAATTTATTATCACTATAGATGTTCCTTTTGGCACTCAATTGACTGGAAAAATCCACAATATGCAAAAATACATTATCGAAAATATCGAAAAATACACAGGAATTTTAATCGAAGAAGTAAGTATTGTAATCGATAAAATTAGTCAGAACTAAAAAAGGTGGTCAAGAGTTCATTTTTCAAAACTCACTGACTCACCTTTTGCTCAGATTACCTAATTCTTGTGAAATATAGATATTCAAAGGACGTTTTACTTAAGCCTTGCCTCACCTTTGTTTCTCAAAATCAAGAAGCAGGTTTTTCGGAAATAGATGAAGTTGATTTTCCAGTTTCATCCTGAACTCTAGCTTTTTTGCCCTTTTTCTTAGAGTTTTTCTTTTTTGTGTTAAAAGCAGTTTTTGGAATCCGCATTGTAACGCCAAGTTTTCGTAAAACTTCCCGAATTGCAAATTCCAATTCTGTTCGCTGAGGATTCATAGGAAGAACAAAATTTCTACACTGAGTCCAAGTTCGAGTATATAATTCTCCAGCCGCTGAAACAGAAATTTCTTCTTTCCAATCAGTCAAACTTTCGATAAAATCATAAATGATATAAGTTAATTTTTGTCCTAAACGGGCTTCTGGATTGATTTGGTGCAAGGCATCCAATTTTTTTAATCGTTCCAAATATCGCTTTTCAAACCCAGCTTTTTCATACATAAAAGAAGTAGCCCCAGGTTGTAAATACATATACAAATCAGTTTCAAGACAAAGTTTAACAATGTCGTAAGCATGACCAGAGTTAATAATCTTTAGCAATTCTTCTGTCAATCTTGAAGGCGAAACAGGACTTAATAAGTGTGCAGATTTACAGATTTTACGCTTTAATTGAATCGGCAACTTAAATCCTGTAGAAGCAGCGTATTTTACAGCACGAAGCATCCGAACTGGGTCTTCAACAAAAATTTTTTCTAGAGGAATAACTGGCTTAATAACCTGTTTTTTTATATCTCGAACACCACCAACATAATCAATAATTTGCATTTTTAGTGGATCATAATACAAAGCATTCAAAGTAAAATCTCTACGTTGAACATCTTCGTCCATTGTTCCAAAATTATTTCCTACAGTTCCAGTAGAAATAGAACGGAAAGTACTTACTTCAAATATTTTAGAACCAAAAAAAACGTGAACCAATCTAAAACGTCTACCAATTATGCGAGAATTTCTAAATAATTTTTTAATTTTAGATGGAGTTGCATCAGTAACAATATCAAAATCCTTTGGAGTTTTCCCCAAAAGCAAATCTCTAACCGCACCACCAACCAAATAGGCAGAAAATCCAAAACTCTTAAGTTGAGTAATCACTCTTAAAGCATCTGGATCAATATCTTCATTTCTAATGCAATGTTCGTTACTTGTATAAATTACTGCTTTTTTAACAGGTTTTCCATCTTTATTTTGTGAATATCGTATTAGCACGAAGTAAAAATACCCTATTTTTATGATTATGTAAAGATAGAATCAAAGTTATGTTCAATTTGAATCATAAAGTTATTTATATTTTCTTGATTTTTGATTTTTTTTACATCAAAGACCTTTTTGTACACATCTTCAATTTTAACATTTTGAGTTTTGGAAATCTCACAATCAGTTTCCAAACCAATTTTTTCAACAGGGAGTTTTTTTAAACAATCTAATGATTTTGTAGAATTATTTAAAATATTTTTTCCAAAACTAAAAAAAGCATTAACATTATGACGCAAAAAATACATAGCTTCTTCATAAGTTCCAGAATATCCGTGAAAAACACAAGATTTTACATTTTTTAAGTTTTTTATATTTTGCACTAAATTATGAAATCCTTTCACATTATGAATTATCACTGGTAAATTATGATTAATTGCAAAATCTAGTTGTTTTGCAAAAAAATCCTGCTGACAATTCAAATCATAGTCATTTTTTACAAAATCAAACCCTATTTCCCCAATAGCAGATATATTATTTTTTTGAAGTTTCTTACTTGATATTTCAGAAAATAAAGATTTTATATAGCTAAAAAACTCTTCGTCAATATACCAAGGATGAACACCTAAGGCAAGTTTTGTTTTTTCATCATTTTTTGGATTTAAATTTAAAAAATTCTCGAAAGAAACTTTGTCATAAAAGGAAATACATTTTTTTATGTTAAAATCATTATTTACGTAAGAATGAGTATGAAAATCGCAATACATATTGTTTATTCTAATAGGGATAATGTGCTTAAAGCAAGATGAAAATAAAATATATTTAATATGAAAAAAAATGTAAAATATATTTATTAAATATTAAATTTATGGTACAAATATATTGGAGATGTTGCACTCTATGAAAGTATTATTTACATCACATGTTGCTAATTTTTCAAAATTTAATTACTCCTTATTAAAGTTTTTTTATGAAACCGGTCACGAAGTTCATTATGCTTCAATGGGAGAAGAAGAAATTGTTGGAAAAGAATTTTGTAAAAAAGTTTTTACAGTTCCAATTGCTCGTTCCCCATTTTCTCCCAAAAATTTAAAAGCGATAATAGAACTAAAAAAAATCATTGAAACTGAAAAATACGATTTAATTCATACTCATTCCCCAATGGGAAGTGTTGATACTCGCATTGCTGCATCAAAAGCTCGAAAAAAAGGGTGCAAAGTTTTTTATACAGCCCACGGATTTCACTTTTTCAAAGGTGCTCCAAAAATCAATTGGATTTTGTATTATACAATTGAAAAACTTTTATCCTCAAAAGCAGATTGTATTCTCACAATAAACGATGAAGATTACAAGACCGCAATAGAAAAAAAATTCCGTTGTGCAATTAGAAAAATTCCTGGTGTTGGTTACAATGAAAATAGATTTATTAGATACACTGATGAAAAAAAATCTCAACTTAGACAAGATTTTGGATATTCAAAAGATGATTTTATACTAGTTTGCGTTGCAGAGTTTACAAAAAATAAAAATCAAATTTTGTTAATAAAAGCTATAGATAAACTAAAACTAGAAATTCCACAAATAAAACTCGTTCTAGCTGGACGAGGTGCGTGTTTAGATGAATGTAAAGAATATACAAAAAATCACAATCTTGAAAATGAAGTTACTTTTCTAGGTTATCGGCGTGACGTGGAAGATTTATACAATATGTCAGATATTCTAGTTACGGCAAGTTTCAGAGAAGGCTTAGCCGTAAACATTATGGAAGCAGAAGCTTGTGGTCTTCCTATAATTTGTTCAAATACAAGAGGCCAAAGAGATTTGGTAACAGACAGAGAAAACGGACTAATCTATGAACCAGATAATTTAGACGAATACATAAATAAAGTTATTGAATTATATAAGAATTCTGACTTATTTAAACATATTTCGGAAAATAATATTATAAATGCAAAAAAATATACATCAGCAGTAGCCTTAAATGTAACGAAAGGCATATATGAGGAGTTTATTACTTTATGAAGTACTCAAGAAAACGAAATCAATTTTTTATTTTTGTAGTTGACTTACTTATTTTGGTCATTTCTCTTTATTTGACATTGGCAATACGAAATCAAGATTTACCTTCTTTTGATTCATATTTATCCCATATGTATGCTTTTCTAATAGTTTGGGCCGTTTTGCTAATTTCGATGTATACTCTAAATTTTTACTCTCTAGACATACCATTTACCGGATTACAATTACCAATAAATTTGTTTATATGTAGTCTATTAGCCATTTTATTTGGTGTATTTAGTTTTTATGTTTTTAGTATCAATTCACTCCAGCCAAAAACAATTTTATTACTCGATATTGGCATTTCATACATCCTCATTTTGTGCTGGAGATATCTTTACGATTACCTTGCAAAAAAGACAAATAAAAAAACAAAATTTGTTATTGTAGGATACAATGAAACCGTTCACGAGTTGATAAATACTTCACTCAAAAACAATTACCTAAACTTTTTCCCAGGTGCATTATTCACACAACAAAAAGACATTCCACAGGATGTACTTAGTTCCGTCAAAATCATAAGTGATACAAAACTTTTTAAACAGTTTATCGACGAAAATAAAATAAAAGTATTTGTTTTACCTATCGAAAAAGAACACTCAAAAGAAATCGTAAAAATTCTTTTCGATGCTCTAAGCAACAAATCAATCTTTTATAATATTCCACAATTTTATGAACTCTTATCAAGAAAAATTCCACTTGGCTCAATAAATGAATCTTGGTTTTTGCAAAACATCAATTTCCAAGGTCGTTGGTTATTCAACATTTTAAAACGAGTAGTTGATTTAATTCTTGCATCAATTATTTTGTTGATAACAGGATTATTTTGGCCAATTTTTGCAATCATCATAAAATGTGAGAGCAAAGGTCCTGTATTCTTTACGCAAATTCGAGAAGGTCAAAATGGGAAGTTGTTTAAACTCTACAAGTTTAGAACAATGAAAACAGAGTCAAATGATTTTGCACCAACTTCAAAACAAGACTCTAGAATCACTAAATTTGGTAATTTTATGAGAAAAACAAGAATCGATGAACTTCCACAAATGCTAAATGTACTCAAAGGTGATATGAGTTTAGTAGGTCCTAGACCAGAAAGACCAGAATTAGCTACAGAACTCGAAAAAGAGATTCCTTTTTATCGTCAAAGATTGATGGTAAAACCAGGAATTACAGGTTGGGATCAAGTTTCGGGAGAATATCACTCTCCGTCAGTTGAAGATACTTACAAAAAAATTCAATATGATTTGTACTATATAAAAAATCAATCTGTATTTTTGGAAATGTCTATATTCTTTAAAACAATTATGACAGTTTTCCTAAAATTAGGAAGATAAATCAGTTTTGCGTTGCAAACTTTCCAAACTTTTTTTGGAGGATTCTATGAATAATAACATAATTAAAAAAAATACAATAATTCTAATTACACTTGTTTTTTTTGGTGTTTCAACATTGATGGCAAATGACTTTTTGTCGGCTTTTAATGATAAACTTTCAGAAACTGAAATAAAACAACTTGAACAAGGTGAAACTATAATTAGAAATATCGGCTCTTACAAAAAATTATCTCTTACAAATAGCAATAACGAACTTGTAACTGAAGTTCACAAAGAGCTAAAAAGCAGAAATCCAAATTATCTTGCAGAAATTATAAAAGTAGTTCCAAAAGAAGGAAACGAAACCCTAATTCAACAAGTTTTTGATGGAATCAATGATATTGAAAGTTATACAGAAATACCATATTTTTCAGAGAGACAACAAACTTGGTATGATTTATATGATTCAGTTGTAATAAATTCTGCATCTGGTTCAGAAAACAATAAAGAAATACAATATTCTGTAGAAATGACTCCCTTTGGAATAATCGATATTTCTGCCAATTTACAAAAAACGGATAATTCTCTATTTTTTTCAATGATAAACACAAACAAAGTTATTTACGAATACAAAAATATAACTTGTGTAAAACCTGAAAAAATGTATAGTTCTATTGTTCTTTTTGAATATAATGATTATTATATTCTTTATGGAATTGGTGCATTAAATGCACCATCAATTTTCTTCTTAAAAGACAGAATTGATGCAGCTTTTATTGGAAGAATGAAATATTTCTGTAAATATATGTTTGAACAAATTTCTATAAAATAAATTCTAAGAGGATGCAATGAAAAAAAAGTTTTTGTGTTGTTTCTTTATTTGTTTATCAATTTTTGCTATTTTTTCGGAAGGATACAAAATAGAAAACGTAGAATATGAATTAACAGGTTTGACAAGGGAAAATTCACTAAAATCAAAAATCCCAGTTGATACTACTACTGTTTTTCCATCGGAAAAAGAATTGGAAGAATATATCAACAATTTACAAAAGCGAATTGTAAACAATCGTATTTTCGATTCTGCCAGTGTAGAAATTACCACTATTGAACCAAGCGAAAACTATACAAAGGTTTCAATTTTAATAAAAACAGATGACACTTGGAACATTATTGCTCTTCCATACCCTTCATTTGACTCAAACTCCGGATTTAAACTTAAATTAAAAATCAAAGATTATAATTTTTTAGGCTCCATGGAGACATTTGATTTAACTGGGAATTATATATTTGACACAGAAGAAAAGAAGCACGAATTTGATTTAAGTTTTGATATTCCATTCCCTACTTTTAATTTTATAAGTTTCAATGCTTCGTTTAAAATGGATTTTGAAATTGGCTATACATACGGCGATAGTTCTCCTAGTTTTGATTTAGGGCAAAGTCTTGATTTTACTAAACAATTTAATGAAATTATAGGTGTAAATTTAAGTTTAGGTAATACATTTTACATTGATCCTGAATATGAAGATTATGGAGATAAATTTTACTTAAAGGATAATATTTCAGTATCTTTTCCAGTTAAACTCGCTGAAATCAAGAATTTTGGTGATGTTTTATGGACACCAAGTGGTTCATTCACTGTAAAATGGGATTTTGATGCTTTTAAAAACATTGGATGCTGTGGATTAACTCATAAAGATTTATTTGGACCAGAATTTTCTTTTGGACATTCTATTTCAACAGGACGAGTTAATTGGGAAGGAAATTTTAGAAACGGTTTTAACATTTCTATTGCTCAAACCTACGATTATAACTGTTATACTGATTCATTACTCCCATATTTCAATTTCAATTCTAAACTATACAAAAAGTTTTCTGATGTAGTCGCTTTAGCATCAGCTCAGCAGTTCTTCATTAATGTTGATGGAAATACATCAGAAAAAGGTGGGGAACTTCGAGGTGTAAGAAATAGTTATTTTAACTCAAGTTCTGCTCTAATTCTAAATTTTGACTTACCAATTAGACTTTTTCAAACTGATTGGGTAAGTTTTTTTAATTGGTTTGGTTTAGATTGGAAATGGACAAGATATGTTGATTTTGAATTTCAATTCAGTCCATTCCTTGACGTTGCTTTGTGTAAAAACTCAAGTACAGGTACTCAATTCCTAATAGAAGATGGATTTTATTCTTGTGGATTTGAAATGCTTGTTTATCCAAATAAGATGAAATCAATAACAGGTCGTGTATCCCTTGGTATTGATGCTGTTAAGTTCTTGGATAAGGTTGGAAATAAGATTTCTATTGTAGATAAAGTTACAAACAGAGTGTTTAACACAGATTGGCGATATGGTTCTATGTGGGAATTATTTATCGGTATAGGATTATTCTACTAATAAACATAGAGGAAAAAAATGGAAAAAAATAGCAAAATTTACGTTGCTGGACACAGAGGCTTAGTTGGAAGTGCTATAGTTCGCTGTTTACAAGCAAAAGGTTACTCAAATATCGTAACAAAAACTCATTCTGAACTAGATTTATTAAATCAAGAAGCTGTAAACGCTTTTTTTGCAAATGAAAAACCTGATTATGTGTTTTTAGCAGCTGCCCACGTAGGTGGAATTGGTGCAAACTCCACTTATCCCGCTGATTTTATTTATCGAAATATGATGATTGGTTTTAATGTAGTTGAAGCAAGTCGTCAATATGGTGTAAAAAAACTTATGAATCTCGGTTCAACTTGTATTTATCCTAAAATGGCAGAACAACCAATAAAAGAAGAATCATTACTAACAGGAGCTCTAGAGCCAACAAATGATGCATATGCTCTTGCAAAAATTAGTGTAATTAAATTATGTACAGCTTACAATAAACAATATGGAACAAACTTCTTGTCTGTAATGCCAACCAATCTCTACGGACCAGGTGATAACTACGAATTACAAGGTTCTCACGTTTTACCTGCAATGATAAGAAAATTTCACGAAGCTAAAATAAACAAAACTGATAAAGTAGAACTTTGGGGAGATGGCTCACCTTTGCGTGAATTCTTATACAGCGAAGATTTGGCTGATGCTGTTGTATATCTTATGGAAAATTGCAATGCTTCTGATTTACGTACTCCAACTGGAGATTTCGTAAATGTTGGAAGTGGAATCGAACTTACTATAAAAGAGTTAGCAGAAACAATATGTTCCATAGTGTACGAAGATACTCCAGAACGAAATTGTACACTAACTTGGGATTCTACAAAACCAAATGGAACTCCAAGAAAACTTTGTGATATTACAAGACTATTGAATCTTGGTTGGAAACCAAAAACAAATCTAAAAGAAGGAATAAATCTTGCTTATAAAGATTTCCTTACTGGAAATGTAAAAAAATAATTTTAAGTAAAACTTATTTATATTAAAATTTACAAAGCATAGTTTATTGAGGAACACTACATTTTTTTCCTTGATTCGACTTTGTTAAGATTAAAACAAAATGTAAATCCAAAAATTTATAGAAAATTTTTGGATTTTTTTTCTCGTTTACATTATTTGAAGAACCGAAATAAAGATGTCTTTAAAAGATTAAGTGAAATGTCCTTGATCTAGAGTTTAATACTCCAATTTAAACAAAAAAAGACTGTCTCAAAAACTAAAATAGTCTTTAAGACAGTCTTTCGTATAATCAAGAAAACTTGATTAACAGATTATTTCTAGATTAGAACCAGAAACGGATACCACCAGCTGCATTAAATGCAATAAAATTGAAACCGATTTTTGGTAAAATTTGTAATGTTGGGTTGTATGCAATTTGGATATATGGTTCAATAAAACCATCAACAAAGAACATATTTAAACCAGCAACAACACGTGGTGAAACGTTTAGATATAAATCATCGCCACCAATACCAACACCAGCACCAAGACCACCACCAACGAAGTAGTTTACAGGACCAGCTAGATTTGCATTCATCATCCATAGATCAGCTGTACCACCAATAAAGAAGTAGTCACCTGCAATTGTTAAATCAGCAGCAAAAACGTATGGAAGTTGGTCAAGTTTGAAAGTAACAGCTAGACCGCCACCTCCAACACCACCGCCACCTTGTACACCAATACCGAAAGCGAATACGCTAACAGTACTTACTACTAAAGCTAAAACTAAAATAGCAATAAGTTTCTTTTTCATGAAAATCTCCTTATATGTTTTCTATAAATTATTATATCACAAAAAAGTGTGTTTGTCAATTTTTAAGAAAAATGAAAATGAATTTAATATGATTTTTTTGCGATATTTCGTAAACTTACAACAGGACAATAGTTTTCGATGCAAGAATACATTTCATTAGACAAACTTTTATTATCATAATTACTTACATAATCAGCAAATAACATAAAATTATTCCAAATATTATTATTTAGCATCCAATCATTTATATCAGCATAGGTTGTTGCCAATTCAAAAAAATTATGCAAATTTGTATATTCATATTCACAATTTCTCATGGATAATATTTCATTTATTCGGGTAAATGCAGCCAAAGTTCCCAGTGTAATTGCAAAAAAAGCTTTATCTTCAACTTTATTTTCATGATAAAAATTTGCTATTTTAACATAAGCTGGAATAAACTTTTTGGAATCAATTCTATACAATAAAAAGTATTTATCAGCTAGACGAGGTTGTTTAGCTGCATTTATAGTTGCTAAGGAATAAGAATAATTTTCGCCAACTGGGGAATAATAAGAACTTTCTTCCAAAATCGAGAGCAAAGATTCCTCATAAAGTTTCTCATCACCTTGTAATTGTGCTAAATAGGCTAAATCAAACTTAATATCAAGTTGTGTATCAGGAACATCTAAAATATCAGAAAAAGAAAGGGCTCTAGCATAATATTCTTTCGCAATATCATATTCCCCTTCATACATATAAACTTTTCCGATTAAATAATCAGCCTCGGGATATTCTAAGTAATTTTCCAAATATAGTTGAATATTTGTGATTGAATTTGAAAAATATGAAGCACCCAATTTGTCCAACAATTCATTTATTAGATTTACGGCATCATAAGAGTTTCTTGATTCTAAAACGTACAAAACATCAGGAATTAAATCCCCAACCTGTTGAACTGGGAGGAGAATAATTGCTGATTCTAAAATTGAAATTTTTTCTTTGTATTCTTTTTGACGTAATTCTTTTGCAATTTCTGCATATCTTAATGCACTTGCTGGATCGTCTTCGTCCAAAGCCCGAGTTGCTTGTTCCAAAGCTTTCCACGAGTTTTGGGGATTTTCACCAAACAAAAATGAAAAACAAATCAAAAAAATAACAAATATTATAAACTTTTTCAAAGTGATTCTAATTCCTCTCTAAATGCTTTATCGGCATTTTCTTGTAGAGAATTTAGTTTTTGCTGCGTATCAAGAGAAGGATTTTCATCTGGATGAATTGTGCGAACAACTTTTCCTTTTTTGAAAATAATTACAGAATCACCTGTTCCTGTAATACCAATATCAGCATGTTTGCCTTCTCCAGGACCATTTACAACACAGCCCATAACAGCCACAGTAATGTCTTTTTTCAAAGAAGCAAGTTCTGGTTGCCATCTTTTTACAAATCCGTGAACATCAAATCCATTTCTACCACATCTTGGGCAAGAAACAATTTGTACGCCCCCTTCTCGTTTGCCGATTTCCCGCAAAATTTCTCTTGCAGTAATAACTTCGCTTTCTGGAGTGTCTGAAAGGCTCACTCTAATTGTGGAACCAATTCCTTCTGTTAAGAGATGGGAAAAAGCTAAAGTACTTTTTACAACGCCATTTATCAAAGGACCAGCTTCTGTAACCCCAATATGCAGCGGTGTATTGTATTTACTTGCAAAAAGTTCGTTACATTCAATTGTTTCTTTTACGCTAGAAGCTTTCATAGATACACAATAATTTTTAAAATCAAGTTGATTAAAAACTTCTGTTTCTCTAAAAGCTGTTTCTGCAAGAGCTTCCGCCCTTGTAATTTTGCCAGATTCAACTTTATCTGCCAAATCTCGTGGTAAACTTCCAGCATTTATTCCAACGCGAATAGCAACATTTTTTTCTTTGCATTTATCTACAACTGCCTTTACATTTTCAACAGAGCCAATATTTCCAGGATTAATTCTAATTTTAGAAACATTACCTTCTAGACATTTTAGAGCAAGTTTGTAGTCAAAGTGTATATCTGCCACAACTGGTAAAACAGACACATCAGCAATAGCACACAAGGCTACAGCACTTTCCATATCAGGAACAGCAAAACGAACTATATCACATCCTAAAGCAGCTAAATCATTTATTCGCTTAGAAATAGAAAAAAGAGCATCTGGATTTTTTTCAATCCCAACAATGCTCTCTTTCCACATAGTTTGAATTGAAATCGGAGCATTTCCTCCAATTTCAACTTGTTTTATGTTCCCCTTTCCACCAATTTTTATTGAAGAAGGAGTATTAAATTTCATTGATATTTTATCCTAAAATTTTTGAAAGTTTGTAAAAGAACTGATTTTAGTCCTTTTACAAACTTTTCTTAGAGTATTTCGTAAAATCGAAATTAGAATAGGAATGAGAATACCATAGCGAACAATGCTACAGTTTCACAAAGACCTACAACCATGATGTATTGTGAGAAACCTTTTCCTGTTTCACCAAGAGCATCAGATGCTGCAGCACCAGCTTTGCCTTGTGCGATAGCAGAAGCTGCCATAGCAATACCTGAGAAAATACCAAGAATTAGAGCTGCTGCAGGTTCGATTGTACCAGCCACTAATTTGTCTCTAAGTTGTTGCATCAAAAGGAAGCCGTAAATTGTTTGTGTAAGAGGAGCACCAGCGAAAACTGTTAGAATAAAAGGAGCTGGTTTGTTGTTCATATAACAACGTTTCCAAGCACCAATAGCTGCGTTTCCAGCTGCTCCAATACCAATTGCAGAACCGATAGCTGCAATACCTAAAACAAAAGCTGCACCAATGTAACCAATCATATAAATCTCCTATTTTTCGCTAATTTGCGAGTTAATTGTTTAATATTTTATTCCTTTTCACTGAAAGGTTTATAACTAAATCCTGCCCAAGACATTCCCAAGTGATTGGAAAATTCCAAAGTATTTAAGCGAACGCCGTGAACAATAACGGACAACACGTTTAATATCATATTTAATCCGTGTCCGAAGAACAACAATAAAATTGCTGCACAAATAATTGCACCACCCATCATAGGACCTGCCATTTCGTTTACAGTTGATGCAATAGCTCCACCTGCAAGACCAACAGCCCACAAACGAATGTATGATACAACATCAGAGAATACGTTTACAACCCCAAGCAAGAGAGAAACGATATTTTTTGCACTTTCTGCAAGACCTGCACCAAAGTTGCCATCGTAGTTTCCAAAAATAAAGTTTAACAAGAAACCACCTAAAACAAGTGGAATTGTATAACTTGGCATTGGGAAACGAACAGAACTAACAACCATATTTAATACAACAAGATAAATCCCCCAAAGCATAACAAGAGAACCAAGTTCACCTAATGCTTTTAAAGATTTGATGTAACGAACAATTCCCTTTAAGTGAGCAATTGAAAGTTGAATCAAAGCTAAGGTAAAACAGAAAATCTGGATATTTTGACTAACGTAAGTATCCATTTCTGATGAAATATTTGCTGTAACATTGGATAAGGCTGGTACAGACAAGTTTTTAAGCCAATCTGGTAAAAGGTTTGTATCAATACCAAACCAGCTACAAGTAACCATACCCCAACCAACAGTTGCAAGTCCGATTAACAAAAGCAAAAACATTGCACTAGCAGGTTTCTTCCCTTTGAAAATAGCAGAAAATAGACCACCTAAAGCTGCAACAACTAAGATAAGTCCGTATCCACCATCTCCAAAAATCATACCAAAGAAAATACAGAAGAAAAGCAAGAACCAGTTGGAAATGTCGTATTCTGTGTAACCTGGAACAGTTCCCAAAAAGTCAGTAACTGGATAAATCAAGCTAACTAACTTGTTGTTTTTAATTTTTGTAGGAACTGGATCATCTGCTTCTGGGTCAACAGCGGCAAATCCCCATTTTTCTGCTTCTGCAAGTTTTTTCACTTCTTCAGCGTTTTCTGTTGGCACATAACCTGTAAGCCATGCCAAAGCATGATTTTCAGCATTATCACAAGACATACCAGAAAAAGCATTTTCAAACTCAACCTGTTTTTCTTTAGCTTTAATTGCGTCTTTTAAGAAATTGATTTTAGAAGTTGTTGCCAACAATGTAGAATCAATTTTTGCAATCTTTGCATTCAAATCAGAAATATTTTGCTTCATTGCTGAAGTTGATTTTTCTGGCATTGCAACAGCAAAAGCTTCTGCAGGTAAAGTTGGTAGATTTTCGTCTTTGGTAAAAAGCAAAAATCGTGCTGTGTTTTTGTCTTGATTTACAAAAACAGTTTCAATATCCTCTGGCAAAGTTGCGTATTTATTTGCAGGAATTTCGTACAAATGTAGATGCACACCTTTTTCAGAAAGATAAGCGAAATCTTCTAGATTAATTCCACCCCAGCGAGAAAGTCTGTCTAATTCAAGCTGATCTCTCATAATTTCGTTTTGAGCCTTTGTTTTTTCATCAAATAACGAAATCACTTGATCTGCAAAAATCATTGCATCACTTTCTTCAAGTGGATTGGAAGCTTTTACAGTTTTATCAAGTTTTAAATCCTGTAAAAGACGAAGAGCAGTTTCTAAGTTAGATTGTTGTCCTTTTAACAAAGAAAGTTCTTCGCTATGACCTTCCAATTCTTCTAAGTGAACAAGCCCAAGTTTTCTTAAACTTTTAAGAGCTTGTCTTTTTTCTGCTTCTAGTAAAACTAAGAAGACTTTTTTCATAGGTACAATCATTGTTCAGTCTCCTCAATCTCAGTTTGTGTTTCAGAAGCAACTTCCAAATTCTTTTTAGAAATTTTACCACGAACAACGGCTGCAACTTGTTGATCACCAAGGTAAACTGTAATTTTTTTGATATTTGCCTTGGTTTCAGGGATTTTAACCTTTTCAAACAAGTTTACACGCTGTGTTGTAGTACGCAATTCCTTTGATAAAAGCCGAACTTGTTCATCTAGAACATCAGCTTCTAAATCGTAGGAAAGTGCTTTTTCCATTCTATCAGCAGCTAAATCAATCCATAAAGGTGTTGAATACAAATCGTATTCCCCACGGGAAAAATCTGCACCTTCGTAAATTGGAATATTTACACCAGCAATATTTCCTGTTCCCTTTTTGATATTTTTAACTGTTACCATATCAGGCTTAAAAGCATTTTGTTCACCAAAAACTGCAATCCACTTAGAAAACTCTGCTTCTAAGGCTTTGCGTTTTTCACGAACTTCTTTTGCTCTTTGGTCAATACTGCGAATTTCTGTTTGGAGTTGCTGTTTTTTAAGAGTAAGGGTCGGAAGATAGCGTTGATACATTTTTAACGCATCTTTTTGAGCCTTTAATTCATTTTTTGTCAACTTAATTGTTGCCATATAAATCCTCTATCAAACTTAAACTTTGCTCCAAATTATTCAGCGTTATTTGGCCAATATTGAGCAATTAATTCTGATTTAATACCTGTTTCTTCTTTATCAAAACAAGATGCAAGTATCTTCCAACCTAAATCTAGGGCATTTTCTAGAGAAATGTTTACAGACAAGTCCATCATTTCTTTTTCGAACATTACACCATATTTAAGTAATTTTTCGTCCCATTCAGACATCATAAATCCCATAGATTTTTTCTCTAGAGTGTCTTTATAAGCTGAATACAAACGAATCATACCGTCCATTAAAGCACGGTGGTCGTTACGGGTACTGCCGTTTACGTTTTGTTTTAGACGTGAAAGACTACCAAATGGTTCAATACGACCACCTTTTAAGTAGTACTGACCTTCTGTAATGTATCCTGTGTTGTCAGGAACTGGGTGTGTAACGTCATCTCCAGGCATTGTTGTAACAGCAAGAATTGTTACAGAACCAGCGTCGTCAAAGTCAACAGCTTTTTCGTAGCGAGAAGCAAGTTGAGAATACAAATCCCCTGGATATCCACGGTTTGATGGAACTTGCTCTTGGGTAATTGCAATTTCTTTCATAGAGTCTGCAAAGTTTGTCATATCTGTTAAAAGAACAAGAACGTCTTTTCCTTGTAGAGCAAATTGTTCTGCTACAGCCAAAGACATATCTGGAACTTGCAAACATTCTACAGTTGGGTCAGCAGCTGTGTGAACAAACATAACAGTGCGGCTTAATGCTCCACCTTCTTCCAAAGTTTGTTTGAAATATAGGTAGTCATCATATTTTAGACCCATACCACCAAGGATAATAACATCAACTTCGGCTTGCATAGCAATACGAGCAAGAAGTTGGTTGTAAGGTTCTCCAGAGATTGAGAAAATTGGAAGTTTTTGAGAAACAACCAATGTGTTAAACATATCAATCATTGGAATACCAGTTCTAATCATGCGTTTTGCAATAATACGCTTTGAAGGATTTACAGATGGTCCTCCGATTGGAACTAGGTTATCTTTTAGTGCAGGTCCCTTATCACGTGGAACACCAGCACCGTCAAAAATACGTCCCATTAAGTCTTCTGAAAAGCTAACTTGCATTTCGTGACCTAGGAAGCGGATTTTATCTCCTGTTGAAACACCACGACCACCAGCAAAAACTTGTAGTGAAACCAAGTCTCCGGCAATGCGGTTTACTTCTGCAAGAGAAGTTCCAAAAGATGTTTCAATTTCTGCAAGTTCACCGTATTTTACGTCTGTTGCACGAACAGTAATAACACTACCGTTAATTGATTCAATCTTTGAATATATTTTTTTCATTATTCACCGTCCTTAAGTAGCATTTCTGCTTCTTTTGATAGTGTACCGTTTCTTGAAGCATAAAGAGCTTTAATATCAGCTTCGTTTTGTTTGAAAGCGTCGCTCATCCATTCGCTGTAGTTCCAGTCAATGAACTTTTGGCGTAATTGGTTAAAATAAGCACGAGCTTCGTCTTTGCCTTCTAGGGTAAAATCTGAACCTAGGATATTTAACAATTCTTTGAAAACGTAAGTCTGACGTTCAACACTTGGAGAAGCATCTACTTCATCAAAAGAGTTTTGTTGGAAATAAACTGAATCTAGGAATTCGCTCTTTAGATAAGCAACGAAGTCTTCAGAACTTGTACCCTCTTCACCAACAACTTTCATCATTTGACCAACTTCTGTACCTTTGCGAAGAGCTTTTCTTGCATAAGAAACCCAATCTTCACGGATAACAGATTTATATTTTGACCAAGAATCTAGTGGGTCAATTGCAGGATATTTACGTGCATCTGAACGTTCGCGGCTTAATCCGTGGAAAGAACCAACAACTTTTAGAGTTGCTTGTGTAACTGGTTCTTCAAAGTTACCACCAGCTGGAGAAACTGTACCACCAATTGTTACAGAACCAACTGAGCCATCACTTAGGCGAACAATACCTGCTCTTTCATAGAAAGCAGCGATGTAGCTTTCAAGATAAGCTGGGAAAGCTTCTTCTCCAGGGATTTCTTCCAAGCGTCCAGACATTTCACGAAGAGCTTGAGCCCAACGAGATGTGGAATCTGCAAGTAGAAGAACGTGTAATCCCATTTGGCGATAGTATTCTGCCAAAGTAACACCTGTATAAACAGATGCTTCACGAGCTGCAACTGGCATTGAAGAAGTGTTACAAATAATAATTGTTCTTTCCATCAAAGATTTTCCAGTGCGTGGATCTTTTAATTCTGGGAATTCTTTAAGGATTTCTACAACCTCACCAGCACGTTCACCACAGGCAGCAACGATTACAACGTCTACGTCTGCGTTACGGCTTGTTGTGTGCTGCAAAACAGTTTTACCAGCACCGAAAGGTCCTGGAATACAGTATGTTCCACCTTTTGCAACTGGGAAAAATGTATCAATAAGACGAACTTTTGTAACCATAGTTTCTTCTGGTTTTAGACGTTCTGCGTAACAATCTACAGCACGTTTAACAGGCCATTCAAAACTCATTGTTAGGTCAAAATCTTTGCCTTTTTCGTCAGTAACAACTGCAACTACGTCTTTTAGTTTGTAGTTTCCAGCTGGTTTTACAGATTTAACTGTGTATGTTCCGTACATTCCAAATGGAACCATAATTTTGTGGGTAAAAGGTCCTTCTGGAACAGAACCAATATAATCACCACGACGAACAGTGTCTCCAACTTTTGCAATTGGTGTAAAATCCCAAGTTGTGTCGTCTGGGATAGCATCAAGATAAATACCTCTTTCTAGGAAGTATCCAGCTTGTTCTGCAAGTTGTGGTAGAGGGTTTTGTAGACCATCAAAAACTTGTCCTAAAAGACCAGGTCCAAGTTCTACTGATAAAAGTTCACCAGTAAATTCTACAGGGTCTCCAGTTTGGATTCCCTTTGTGATTTCAAAAACCTGAAGTTGCGCAATTCCGTTACGGATACGGATAACTTCGCTTTTTAGGCTTTTTCCAGCTACTTTTACATAACCTACTTCGTTCAAGGCAACGTTTCCATCAAATTCAACACTTATCATGTTACCGTTGATAGCAACTACCTTTCCTTTTGTATCTGTCATATTAAAAACTCCGATAACATCTGGATTTTGCTTTTATGCAACTCCGTTTGTTAAAATCTTTTCGTATATTTGTTTATAAGAAGACATTCCTGTTTCTTCGTTGAATACTCTTAAACGTGCTAAAAGTTTTAATTTTAGAGCGTAGGCAAATACAGAATCTGTACAGAAAATATCAGATGGTGTAATGCTTGTAAGATAATTCATTCTTTGCTTTGCAAGATAAAGTTCTGCTTCTAAAGGACTTTCAAATCCACAAGCAGTTCTAGCAATTTCAAGGATAAAAGCTGGACATTCTTTTTGTTGAATATCAACTTCTTTTTTTAATCTTCTAGCTCTAATTTCTGCCAAAGCAAAACGTAAAGTTCTTTCAAAATCGAACCATTTTTTTACTAAGGTAGAAGAAACCTTTGAAACTTCTTTAGGTGGTTCTAAAGTAAGTTCACTTAAAGTTTTCAAAGATTTTTTGTCTAAAAATCGAGAAGCAAGTTCTAAAAAGTATTCCTCTGTAATTGGCATTGGAACTTCAGTATCTAGAGAAAGAGATGGAAGTTGTGCCACGAGATAATACCAACTACTCACTTGCAGCCTCTTTTAAGATTTTTGCAGTTACAGGATTTAGGTATGAGCCAAAAAGTTCTGCCACAGCTTCGCTTGAAAAATCATAGAAGGCAGCACCATTTTGAACACCAACTTTGAATCCAGAAGCAACTGAAGAATCAGCTTTGATTTCTAGACCTTTTTCGATTTCTGATTTTAGGGATTTTGTAAAACCAGCTTCCAAAGTAGCTAAATCTTTTTCTGAAAGTAAAACAGAAATATCATCTTCACCTTTTGAAGCCCAAGCTTTTACTGTTTCTGGAATAAGAGTTTTTAGCATATCTGCGTTGTATGCTTCTGTAACTTCTTTTTTGATAAGTGCGTCTAAAGAAAGTGTTACACCGTCACGGAAAGAAATTAGCAAGTTTCTACCAGCCTGTGCGATAGCGTCTTTGCTAGATTTTTCCATACGTTCAGTTTCAGCTTTTGCACTTTTTAGGATGTTGCTAGCTTTTTCTTCTGCATCTGCTACAATTTGAGCTGCTTTTTTTTCAGCCTCTGCAATAATTGCAGCACTTGCATTTTCTGCGGATGCAACACCGTCTTTTTTGATTTTGTCAATCAATTCTTGTAATTGAACGTCCATAGAACCCTCGTATATATAGATTTAATAACCTTTAAGAAAGTATAAAAATACTTAGTAATTATTATAAACCGAGAATTCTGAAAAGGCAAGAAAAAAACACTTGTAAAATTGATGTAAAGATTTGACTAAAACAGACTTAAAAACAAAAAAAATTTAATATTTGGATTTATCATCAAACACAGTAAAACATAAATCCGAATCATTTAAACTAGCACCAGAAACAGAAACCACCGCTTTGGAAATTGTATTTGCAATTTTGCAGGATTTTTCAATAGAATAATTTCGTTTTTGTGCTGCTATAAAAGCTCCAATATGAGAATCACCTGCCCCAATTGTGTCTACAACATAGTTTTTTTCGTCACAGTTCATAACTGGAATAATATCAAAATTCTTTCCATCAAAATAAGCACATCCTTTTTCTCCAAGAGTTATTATAACTGTGTTATTTGTCTGATCAAAAATGTATTTTGCAGCTTTTTTCACATCTTTTTTCTTAGAAAAAAACTCTCCCTCCAATTCATTTAAGTGAATAATGGGATTTAGTGCAAAAATTCTAGCAAGAAGAGATGAATCAATTTTTGTAAGCCTTGGACCTGGTGCAAAATAAATCTGAAGATTTGCTCCCTTATTTTCTTCAAGCCAAGAAACGATTTCTATACCTGTTTTTTCTTCGATTTCTAAACCGCAAATGTAAACACTATCAAAATCAGCAAGATTTATACTTTTCATCCATTCTTTTGAAAAAAGATATTCGGCTCCGTGATGAGAAATAAAAGTACGTTCTCCAGATTCTTCCACAAAACAATAGCAACAACCATTTTCAATTTCTGGAGTTTTTACGAAAATCGGGATTTTTTTCTCTTCTAATTTTTTTGATACAAAATCTCCATAAGCCCCTGAACCAACTGGAGAACATAAAACATAAGGCGTTTTTGATTGGCGTAAAATTTCAGAAACATTAAAAGCACAACCACCAAGATTCATTTTGTGATAAGTTGTGTGAGTATCTTCTTGAGTTTTTGGCAAAGACTGTACACCAATGATAATATCTACAACAGTTGAACCGATAACAAGTGTTTTTTTCATAAACAATACCAAAAGCCAAACTAAAATTGAGATGAAGCATATTCTGCTTGAAGTTTATTTGAAAAAATTGATAATTCTGACTCTAAAAGCCAACCTTCCTCAAACTTGTACCAAACCTGTTGACTATTATCCTCAAATTTTTGCAAAAATTTTCCAATAACTGGATAAATATCTCCCCTACGACTATGAGCTAAAATCTTCGACTGAATAACTGGTTCTGCTCTAAAAGCAGCATAAGGAATAGTTACAACTGCCCATTCACCAGAAACAACAAGATTTTCTATGTGAGATAAATCAGCCGGAACCCCCATTTTGTTTTTTGAGCAGGAAAAAAGAAAGATAACACTTGAAAAAATTACAAATATAAAAAGCTTTTTCATTTTGAACTAAAATAATCTCTAACCTTTGGATATATTTGCATATCAGAATCTACAAAAAAAAGTGTTGGGATTTTTTCAAATGGAACCCAAGCAGTTTCTGTATGCTCACTTAATACCCATTGTATATTATCTAGGTCAGAAAATTCAACCTCAAAAGCCTTTAATATTACATTTTTATCCTTATGAGTAAAAGTTGATTCACAAATTGGATTTTTTACGATAATATTTGCACCAAATTCTTCAAAAAATTCTCGCTTCAAGGCTTCTTCTGGAGTTTCTCCAGCATCCACCTTTCCTCCTGGAAATTCCCAACGATTTCCCATATCACCAACGGGAACACGCTTTGCGATAAAAACTAAATTATCAACTACAACGATACCTGCTACAGAAATTGCCATTAAAAAACTCTCACTTGAGGAAGAATAAAGTGTAAAACACCAATAATTAAAACACAAAATCCAATAATTTTTTTCCAATCAACAAAAATTAGCTTGAAAGCTGGAGTTAAAATAATTTGATTTTTGCCATATTCTAAATAATAATTTATTAATAAACACATACCGCCAATTATTCCAGCGATTGCAGGAAGCAAATCCCCAATTAGGATAATATCTGGTTGGCATACAACAAAAAGTTTAACCACCCCAATAATAAAAGCAGAAAAGCCCAAAATTAGAGAAAAAACCTTTTTTCTTGTAATAAGATATGGTGAATTTTCAATTCTATTATCAAAAATCAAGAAAAGACCGACCAAAACATTGCATAAAACTGATAAAAAATATACTTGAAACATACTAAATCCTCCGAAATTATTTTACATCTGCTTTTAATATATAATTATTTTCACAAAAATCAAGTTCACAAGTAATTTTTGCAATTTCAAAATCCATAAAAGCACAACGAAAATATTTTTTTTCACCAGAATAAATCCCAGAATCAAAATCCGAGTGTATTAAGTTATCATTTTCATCGAAAGCAAAAAAATTTGCATAAACAAATTCTTCACGATTTTGGAAATCATTCGATTTTGGAAATTCTAAACTACAATAAATTTTGTCTTCAAAATAAATTGCGTCTAGTTTAATTTTTAGGTTTTCAACAGAAACTGTATTTTCTTTTGGTGTTAAAAAAGTCAAAAACATAGAAATCATCAAAAGAAAAATAATAGTTAAAAACATTATTTTTGAGGTTTTATTTGCGAATAAACTTTTAAAAAGTCCCTTTGGAGCCGTCGAAAAATTTCCAGAATAAAAATCTTGTACATTTTTCGGAGCATTTTTCAATCGTTCACTTCGGCTATATCGAAAAATCAAAGGTTCTTCGCCATTTTCTCTTGTTTCCATAAAATCTCCTAAAATCGGGGAACTTTATTCAACAAAAAAGTTTTCGATAATACTGTCAGTGCGCCACCAAACCACTGAAGTTTTTTGACTATCTGAAAGCAAACCTGTTATTATTCCATTGTATGATAATGAAATATTATAATATATCAAATCTGAATCATTAATTTTTAAGTTTCTCTTTACGATTTTTTCGCCATTAGGAGCTATCATCATTACAGAATACCCTTCTTTATTTGCCAAAATAAAAAAGTACCAACCAGATTCTGTAATTCCTAAAAAATCATAAGGAATATTGTAAACTTCTTTGCTATATTCTGAAGAAATAGTTTCTTCATAACTAGGAACAACAAGTGGTTCTTCATATTGTTCGGTGAGCAAATCAAAAGTATACAAAACTGTTTTTTCGTAATTTATACCAGATTGAACTTGGGATGAAGCATCGTAGGTCATAAAACTGTAATCAATTTTTATATAAAGCTTTTGCTGATTGTAATCTGGTACAATATTTCCGATTGATGCAAAATTTTCTGAAGAATTTTCTGCATTTAGCGAAGGTAATTGGTCAAAATAAAATGGAATTGTATACTTTAGAAATCCATCTTCTGAAAACCAATAAACTATGTATTTATCTGTGGAAATACAAACTGTTATCAATTCATTATTGTTTGTAGTATAAATATTTTTTATTGTAGGAAAAGGAATTCCACCAGGTCCTTGTTGACCAATATAGTCGATAAAAGTTCCATCAGCAGAAAATCGCAAAACAACTTGTCGCAAAAGTTGCCCACTTTCAGAGTCAGTTTCGTATCTTCCCTCTGGAAGATAATCTACAACATACAAATATTGTCTTGCATCTGTGGAAATCCCAGTAATTTTATTAAAAGGATATTCAGTTGATCTTTTTGTGGCAGCTTCTGTTGGAAAACCAGTGTTAGCCACTTCAATATCTGATAATTGCACAAAGGAAGGAATTGGATTGTTTTCTGGATTATAAAGAATGCTTACCAAATCCCCATATGAAGAAAATTGATTTACTTTTTTTGAAGCACTATCAGCAATATAAAAAAATCCATCTCGCATAACTAAAGATGAAAAATAATCTGCAGGTTCAGAAGTATATAAATGAAATTCGTCTTCATAATTTCCATAATTTAATGAAAACAATTCTTCGGTTTTTAAATTTCCCACAATGGAATCTGTATCACAAGAAAAAAGAAAAAAAGATACAGCACAAGTAAAAAAAATCAATTTTAAAATATTTTTCATAAATACCAAGTCTTGAAAAAGTGTATTGTTACGCTAAAATTTATTTTTATATTTCATAAGACTTTAGCGTAACAATTTTTATAAAAAATTAACCAGCTTGAACTAGTGTAATTGCTGATGTTGTAACAATATCATCAGCTGAGCAACCACGAGAAAGGTCGCTAATTGGTTTTGCAAAACCTTGTAGAATAGGTCCGAAAGCGTCAGCTCCAGCAAGACGTTGAACAAGTTTGTAACCAATGTTTCCAGCACCTAAATCTGGGAAAACAAGTGTATTTACTTTTCCAGTAATTGGTGAACCTGGAGCTTTTTTCTCTGTAACAGATGGAATCAAAGCTGCATCTGCTTGAAGTTCTCCGTCTAAGCATAGTTCTGGGAATTTTTCTTTTGCAAGACGAGTTCCTTCTTGAACACGTAAGATATTTTCGTCTTTGTTTCCGCCAGAACCTTTTGTAGAGTAACTCATCATTGCCACAACAGGTTCAGCACCAAGCATAACTTTACAAGAGTTTGCAGCAGCTCCAGCAATGTCTGCAAGTTGTTCTGCACTTGGAGTTGGAATAACAGCACAGTCAGAGAAAATTAGAACGCCGTCTGCACCCCATTTTGGATTATGTGTATCCATTACGAAACAAGAAGAAGCTGTTTTCATACCAGAAGCTGTTCCAATAATTGTAAGCCCAGCACGTAAAACGTCAGCTGTTGAAGAAAGAGCTCCAGCAACCATTGCATCAGCTTTTCCAAGGCGAACCATCATTGCACCAAAGCGTAAAAAGTGTTTAATATCGATAGCAGCTTGTTCTTCTGTCATACCCTTCTTTTTGCGAAGTTCATAATATTCAGCTGCAAATTCTGCATTCCATTCAGAGTTTTCTGGGTCAATTAGGTCAATTCCTGCTAAATCAACATTGTTTGCAGCAGCAACTTCCTTAATTTTATCAACATTTCCAAGAAGAGTAACTTTTGAAGCAATTTTGTCTGCAATAATTTTTGCAGCAGCAATAATTGTTCTTTCTTCTGTACCTTCTGGTAAAACCAAAGTGTTTTGCAAGGCATTAGCCTTTTTTTTCATTTCTTGAACAAAATCCATGAGTTCATTCCTTGTTATAAAAAGATTGAGGGATTAAAAAATCCCAAATATCGATTTGTGTACCCCAATAGAATACTCTTATCTTAAAAAATAAGCAAGTTACCTATTGACCGTCAAAGCCGTTGCAAGGTAAATTATGTACTATGTTTGAACAAAAAGAACTTGACTTTCTAGAATTAGAAGAAGACGATTTTGATACAGTTTTAGCAACTGACATTACGTTTAATGGAAAAATTAATTTTGAAAAACCCTTTATGATAAAAGGAAATATCTCAGGTTCAATCGTTGCCACAAGCGATTTGGTAATTGATTCTACAGCTGTGGTAAAAGCAGATATTGAAGCTGAAAGAGTTTTAGTAAAAGGAAAAGTTGAAGGAAATATTATCGCAAAAAAAATTGTATTTGTTTCTTCAATTGGTTCTGTAAAAGGTGATATTACTGCAAAACACATTATTTTAGAGCCAGGAAGCGTTTTCTCTGGAAAATGTTTAACTCTAGAATAATTTTTTTCATTACCAACAAAATTTCAAAATCATACTTTAACAATAGGACAGTAAAGTGAAAAAAAAATTATTTATTCTAATATTAACATTATTCTCTGTTTTTGCATTTTCACAAACAGAAAAACCAGATGCACTAAAACTTTATCGTGAAGGCAAATATGCTGAATCAATCCAAGTTTGTATTCAAGAAATTCAAGATAATCCTGAAAATCTTGATTCATACGTAGTTTTGTGCTGGGGTCTAGTTTCAAATCGCCAATACTCAGAAGCAGAATATTGGGCTGAAAAAGGTCGCCAAGTTTCAAAATATGATCCACGCCTTGTGGAAAGTCAAGCTGAAGCTAAATATTTCCTAGGACAAAACGCAGCTGCCCTAGCCTTATTTCAAGAATATATATCTCTAGTTCCATCAAGTGGTAGCCGATATGGCGAAGCTTACTACTATATGGGAGAAATCTATATCCGACAATCAAAGTTTAATCACGCTGATATTGCTTTCACCCAAGCTGTAAAAACTGAGCCACTAAAAGATTATTGGTGGACAAGATTAGGTTATGCAAGAGAAATGGCTCAAAATTACGAAATTGCGTTAGAAGCATACGAACAAGCCATAACTCTAAACCAATACAGAACAGAAGCAAAAAATGGCAAAGAAAGGGTTTCAAAATTCCTACAATAATATGCAATATAAAATTCATTTTGAAACATTAGGATGCAAATTAAATCAAATTGAAAGTGAATCAATTGCAAAATCCTTTATTGATGATGGATTTGATTGTACAATGGAAGCAATCACAGCAAAGCAGGATTCTTGCTGCGATACAATTCTTTGCATTATAAACACTTGCACAGTAACAAGCAAAGCAGAACAAAAAGCTAGAAGAATCATACGGCTTTTACTAGAAAAATTTCCAAAATCTGTGGTGGTTGTTACAGGATGTTACGCAGAAGTTGAAGCAGATTCCATAGAAAAAATTGATTCTAGAATTGCTGTTTTAAAAGGAACTGCAAAAGATGCCCTTGCTGATTATCCAAACATTATAAAAAAATATTTGGAAGAAAATCCTTTGTACGGGGCAAAAGATTTTGCAGATTATTTGAAACTACATTTTTCAAAAGTTAGCTTAAATCACTCCACATTTAGATTATCTACAGATTCATTTATCCACCATTCTAGAGCTTCAATCAAAATTCAAGACGGTTGTGGAAATAATTGTGCCTATTGTAGAATCCACATAGCACGTGGAAAACCTGTTTCCCTAGAAGCAGAGGAAGTAATCTTGCGAGTAAAACAACTTGAAGAGGCTAACCAAAAAGAAGTTGTACTTACAGGAGTAAATTTAAGCCAATATCGCTCTAAATACACAGAGGATAATGTAGAAAAAATCATTGATTTTGCAGATTTACTAAAAATTCTTTTGGAGAAAACCACAAATATTAACTTCCGAATATCAAGTTTATATCCAGACAGAGTTGATTCAGAACTTGCACCGATTTTAAGTAATCCAAGAGTTTGTCCTCATTTTCACTTATCAGTTCAATCTGGAAGTAACAATATTTTAAAATCAATGAACAGAGCTTACAATCGAGATGTGATAATTGATGCTGTAAAACGATTACGAGAAGCTAAACCAAATTGCTTTATCGCTTGTGATATTATTGCAGGATTCCCAGGAGAAACAGAGGAAGATTTCAATCAAAGCTTAGAACTTTGCAAAGAATGTGATTTTACTTGGGTTCACGCCTTCCCTTTTTCACCACGTCCTGGAACAGTCGCATATTCTATGAAAAACAAGATTCCAGAACAAGTCTCAAAAAATCGAGTAAAAATTCTAACAGATTTTGGAAAAGAAAGCAAAAATCGATACATATCAAATCTAATTTCAAAAGAAATTCCAGCCATTGTTGAAAAACGTCGATTTCCTGAAATTAGAGTTGTTACAAATAATTTTATCCACGTAAAAATCACAAACACGAAGGATTTTAGCGATGTAGATTTAGGTGGAAAAAAAGTAACAATAAAAATCACAGAAATATGTAACAATTCTTCTCAAACAGAAGCTCCTGAAGCCTATGGAATTATTACAAAAATTTAAAAAATATTATTCATTTTTCTGTAAGTAACACATTTTTAAAAATAATGTGTTAAAATATTCGTTAGAATTACTTAAGGTTTGTCCTTAATATTATGTTTTCGGAGGTTTTATTTATGAAAACAAAAAAAGCAAATTCTATTGTTGCAATTTTAATTTGTCTAACAATTTTGTTTACAGTATCTTGCGATATGTTTACAAATTCACTTTTAAAAGGTGCCGCTCGAGATATGTCAGAAACAATGAAAAATGCATCAACTTCTGAACTTATCGCATCTGGTGCAAATCCTGATGTTATCGGCGATCCTGCTGCGGCTCAAGCTGCTATGGATGCATTAGCTGGAAAAGATTTGTCTGAAATTACTCCAGAAGAAGCTTCCAACGTATGTAGTTTAGCCTCTTCTGCAATTCTTCCAGTTTCAAACCTAATGGAAGCTTTAGACAAAATTATAGATTCTGAAAAAGATGATGATAATGAAAGTTCAGATAACCCTGATGGCTCTCAAACAGAAGAAGAATCTAATGATGCAACCCAAATTATTGCAGAAATTCTCGATTCAATTCCACCTGTTAATACAGCTGCACTTGAACAGGTTTTAGGAAATGAAAACCTTGTAAAAGAAGCTGAAATTGGTGATGTTGCAATGGCTACAGTTTCACTTATGGCAAGTTCTCTTTCAAAAAAAGACTTAGAATCAGAAGAGCAACAGGCTATTTTAGAACAAATCTCTAAAAACTTAAGTAATATTTCATCTGAAGAAATTAAAGACGGTGTTACAGATGAAACAATTGATAAAGTCCTTGCAGGAACTGCATTTGAAGACGATAGTGCTATGAAAACAGCCGTAAAAGCTGCTTTAACACTAAAAGACAGAGATGATATTTCATCACTTTCTATCGGTGGATTCAACCTTGGAGAATTAATCGGTGTGAAAGATGAAGAAAATGAAAATTCTTCAAACTAACTTAGGAGGAAAATAATATGAAAAAAATATTTACTATTTTACTATGCTTAGTTATTTCTGTTTCACTTTTTGCTCAAGAAGATGTGCGTTCAATGGGTATGGGTGGAAATCATATTACAGACTATTCTGATGTTTATATTACACAAAAAAACCCAGCAGGATTAGGTTTTGCTGGAAAACACGACTTGTGGACAAATACTCAAGTTGAAATTGGTGGTCCACTTGAAGATTTTATGAACATTGCAGATAAATTAAGCAATTCAGGGGATAGTCAAAACGATAATCTAAATTCAAACGATTCTGATAATGATTCTTCTGAAATTGAAGATGCAATTATCGACTTAGTGAAAAAAAATAATGGTTTAGCAACAGGTGTAAATCTTGTTGGTCCATTACAATTCGGTTTTACTAAAAATGGATTTGGATTACTATTTTCAGAAGAACTTTTTGTAGATGTGAATGTTCCTTCAATTTCTAGAGGAAAAGTTAATATTGGTCTTGATGCAAATCTTTTATTAGGATATGGACACAAAATTGATTTGGGAATAAGTGATTTGTCTATCGGTATTTCTGCAAATCTATTTTCAAGAGCAATTAACATCGGTGTAGATGGTTCTTTAACAGAAATCTTTGATAAAGTTGAAGATATGGATAACCTTCCTGCAACATCAATGATTGGATACGGAATTAACGCTGGTGTTCAATATGAATTTGCAAATTTCCTATCTGCTGGTATTGTATGGAATAATATTCTTGCTCCAACATACACAACAGACATTCCACTAGATGAAGATAGTGATAAAGAGTTTACATTCAAAGATGCTAGAAAAGAGAAACTTGACCCTACTTTAGCAGTTGGTTTTGGTGTAAAAATTCCTACAAGTTTTACATTAGGAATTATCTCTTCTTGGACAGCTTATCTTGACCACGATAATATTTTGGATTTCTTTGCAAAAGACAAAATTGTTAGAAACCCTATTTTAGGATTAAGTGCTGGTACAGAAGTTGTATTATTCAAAACAATTGCTTTACGCCTTGGTATCCACGAATCTTACCCAGCAGCTGGTTGTGGAATCAGACTTGCAGCATTCCATATTGATGCAGCTGTATTCGGAAGCGAACTAGGTCTTGAACCAGGTGCAAAACCTCAACTAAATGCAGCATTATCAATTTCTTTCCACAGATAATTTGATATTAGGATTTGGGTTCTACAATGTTTGAAGACCCCAAACAAAGATGAGTCAAGGGTTAAAATGAAACATCTCTTGACACCTGTATTTAACTAAAAACTCCAAAGTCAAAAAACTTTGGAGTTTTTGTATATTTTTCACTTTTCACTCTTGACATTTTTTTATTATCATTATACTATAATGAAACATTCAGCAATGAATTATGGGCTACTAGCTCAGTAGGTAGAGCAACGCCCTTTTAAGGCGTGGGTCACAGGTTCGAATCCTGTGTAGCTCAGTAAGAGTAATCAGAAAACTGATTACTCTTTTTTTTGTTTAAAAACATTAGAAAAGCGTATTAACTATTTACAGGATTCGATCCGAAGAACAAAATCCGAGCAGTGCGGAGGATTTTGTTCAAGGCGGCCGGCTTAGACCGGCGAATCCTGTGTAGCTCAGTAAGCGTATTTAGGAAACTGAATACGCTTTTTTTTGTTTAAAGACAATAAAAAAGTATACAAACTTCACTATGTGAGTTTTACGCACATAAAACTCGTGTGTTAATAACTTTGAAATAGTGAGTTAGAAGAAAAAATTTCTTTTTTTAGTGATAAAAGTGGATTTTTAAGTAAAATGTACTATAGTAAATTTTGATAGAGAAGAGAGAGTTTTTACATATATATATGAACAAGGAGCTTTGCAATTAAGCCCTTAGCTCACTTTTTTCGGTTCAAACATTGTTAGAAGCGAAAAAAAAGCACATACCAAAGTTGATATGTGCTTTATCGGGACCAGAGGGACTCGAACCCCCAACCTACTGCTTAGAAGGCAGTTGCTCTATCCAGATGAGCTATGGTCCCAAAGTTCGTTGAACTTTCAACATACTATATCTAAAAACAAAAAAAGTCAAGTATGATTTATAGTGTTAAAAAAAAAGGTTGGTTTATTTTTAATTAACATTTTAACGCATTTTTTCTATTACATCAATAAAATGCTAAAACCTTACAAAGACAAACCAACATTAAATTTTTATATACTATCAAATTAACTTTTTGAATTTTACAAAGGAACTTAATTGACAATTTTTGTCAATTTGTTAAAATATAAGAAAAAAAAATGAAGGATTATCATACTCAAAAGTACATTTTAATTCTCTTCTCATTTTGTTGCTTGTTTGCTGAAGTGTTATTTTGTGAGGGTTTTTATTTACCAGAAAACTCAAACTTCATCAAAACAGGATATACAATTAAAAATTTGTGTTGGAATCCTAGCAACACCACTTTTGCGTATACAGAAGGTAATCTTGTCTTAATTCGGGATGCAAACTCATTTCAACTACTAAAATCCATTGAAATTCCCAATATTGAAAAGATTATGTTTTCAAAAGAAGGGACAACTGGAAACGAACTTTTACTTACATTAACAAAAGATGGAATTCTATCAACATATAATCTAGAATTATCAAACACACCTACTATTTCTCTAAATTACAAAGATTTAGAAAATTCAGAAAGCTTAAATCCAAAATCAATTTCTGCATTATCTTTCAGTCAAAACAGTAACTACATCGTTTTAGCTGACACCGAAAATGTTATAACCCTACTTTTCAAATTACGATTTACAAACGAAACAATTTCATACAAAAACTTAGAACACGAAGATTTTATCTATAATATTGCATTTAGCCCAAACACTTGGTATTTTGCTACAGCATCAAAAGACAATACTATCAAGTTGTATTCAACTGATATAACAACAAACTTAAAGTCCATTTCTACAATTCCATTTTATTCAATAACCAATGCTTCAATTTGTTTTACACAGGATTCAAAAAACATAATTTGTGCCACAAAAGACAAAGAATTTTCTGTAGTAAATCTAAAAGGTGCAATTCAATATTCTATCAAAACAACAAATTCAATTTTGGGAATAACAACATTGCAAAACAGCTCAAAAGTGGCAATTCAAACGGATGAAAACCAAATTGAGATTTATGATCTAGAAACAAAAGAATATTTAGGATTTATTCCTTCTTATAATTCTTCCCTATTAACTACTTTTGCATTTAGCAACGACAACAAATATGTTTTGTTGGGATACGCCGACGGTTCAATCTACAAATTTGATATTGATAAGGTATTTTTACAGCCAAATCAATCTACTCCAGACGTACAAATTGTATCCAGTTTAGATGTGGTTATCCAAGGTGGAAACGCGTACGGAAGTGGTCAAGCCACAGTTGATGGAAGTGGAAATGGTTTTGGAACAGGCTCAGGAGATGGATTTTTAGATCCAAATGCTATCAGAGTTTTCAAACAAAGCAATGATTCCATTATTCCAAAAGTTGGATTGGGATTTTTATCATCTCCATTTTTGATAAATCTAAATATTACTGGGGAATATCGTAATGTTACCTTGATTTCGCCAGTTTATTTTGGTGGAAGTCTAAAATTTTCTTGTGGATTTCCTCGAAAAGATTTTCCATACACTTATTTGGTAAACGGAATCCAACAAAAAAATCCTTACATTTTCGGAGTAAATATTTACGGAAATATCGGAATAATAATAAGTCCTTGGATACAGGATTTATTTTTGATTTTAGGATGTAAACTCGGAACAAACCTTTCTTCATTGGGATATTTTCCACAAAATGGATACTTAATTACAAAACCAATTTTGGCTTTTGCAACAGGAATCCAGCTGGGAGCTTCTTTTAAAGGATTTGAACTTGATGTGTCTATCAATTATGACGCTACAAATAAGTTTTATCCAGAAATATTGTTCGGGTATCAAATTGAATTAAAGAAAAAGGATAAAACAAGTGAATAAAATCAAGCATTACATAAAATTAACATCGATATTTTTACTTTCTCTTGTTTTTTGTTTATCTTGCCAAAATTCTTATGACTCGATGTTTCAAAGTTTGAATAATAATTTTATCGAGATTGGACAAGCAAAACCTATTCCAAATATTGGTGATGAAGATTTTAACGAAGAGATGATGATACCTCAGTTTCAATACACTTTGAAACGTGATTGCAATATTTGTCTATCAGCTCCAAAAGGGGCTGCTACTTATGAATGGCTTATTGAATTACCACACGCAAGTGAAAATTCAGGAACAAATTCAAGTTCATCCACTGCTCCAACTCGAACTTTGATTAAACGTTCTGTTAGCCAATCATCAACTTTGTATTACACACCTAGTGAAGAAATAAAAATCGGTATTTTATACATACTTACACTTAACGCCACAACAAAGGAGGGAACTGTATATACAGACGATGCAGAAATGATTTTCTATGAATAAAGTAGTTTTATTTAATAATTGTACAAAAAAAGTTTTGATATTGATTTGTTTAATGATGATTTTTTCTCTTTTTAGCTGTTCTAATGTGTTGTTAGACAATGATTTATCACAAAACCAAGATGAAGTTTTGGTTACTTTTTCTATAAACTCTGGAAATGGAAATTCTACTAGAACGATTTTACCAAAAATAATTTCAGATGAAGAAATAAATTCTGGAGATTATTTTTATATTCTTTCTGGAAAATCTACTAGAGGTGAAACCATAGAAAAAGAATTTGAAACTGATTCTATAACTATAGCTCTTTCTCGCACCGTATGGGAATTAAATTTAGAACTTTTTGAAAAAACTACTGAAACTGAAAAAGTTTTACTGATGGAAGATACCATTGTAGAAGATTTTTCTGATGGCATAAACTCCATAACTTTTTCATTATCAGACAAAAATGTTTCTAAAGAAACAGAAGGAGGTTGTGATTTAACAATTAAGTTTACAGATAGCGAAAACTCTGTAAACTCCGTTAAAGTTGAGTTGCTTAATATTTCTACGGGAACAGCACAATACTCAAAAGACGATTTTGAGATTTCTAGTGTAGACAGTCAAAAATCAATTAACTATAAGAATGATGAAATAACTCACGGTCAATACATTTTGAAAGTAGATTTTTATGATTCTAATAGTGAATTGTTGGCTTGTTGGTGTGATGTTTTGTTCATTGCTGCTGGATTAACTAGTACTTCAGAAACTACTGTTTCAGATAACTTCTTTGGGATAAAACCAAGTGCTCCAAGTAACTTAACAGCAACTAAAAATACTACTGATTCTACAGTTGATTTTTCTTGGACTGATAATTCTAACAATGAAAATCAATTTAACATTTATGTGTACAAATATGAATCAGAAGAGTCTACAGAAGGCACTCTTGTTGGAACATATTATGCTTTTGCAGGAGACACAACCTACTCTATAACTCTAGAATCTGGGATTTATGGAGCTAAAATCTCTTCTCAGAACAAATTTGGCGAATCTGAAGAAAGTTTAGAAACCAAATTTACAATTGAATGATTTTTAGGAACATTCTAAAAATCCACAAAATTTTACAAAACTGATTCTAAATCAGTAAAAATATTTCGGAGGAAAATATGAAAAACTTTTTTAAGGTTACAAGTCTAATTTTGCTTGTATTATTTGCTGCAAGTTGTAGTAATGGTTTATTATCAACCGCTTACAACTCACAAACTAACGACAACGGTAAATGTTTAGTTTCTTTTAGCATAACAAACTTTCCAAATGCACGTACAATTTTGCCAACTGATCCAGAAGAATCTATGATTGCAAAATATAAAATCTCTGGAACATCTGGACGTGGTGAAACATATACAGATGATGAACTTTTACCTTCAGAAGATAAAGTAATGGTTCTTTCATATGCTCTTTGGGATTTAACTTTGGAAGCATATGATTCAGCTGACAATTTGATTCTAAAAGGTAGAACAATTCAAGATTTATCAAATGGTGCAAGTGCCCCTATCACTTTTACCCTTTCAGAAAAAGGTGTTGATACAAAAGGTGATGTAACTCTAGAAGGAACTTATACAGACTTAACTCCATCTGTTGTTGATTACACTATCTCTGGATTATATGATATTCACACAGGTGAATTAGTTACAGGTACAACAGAAAATACAGAAGAAAATGCTGGAGAATTCTCATATTCAACAACAAGTCTTACACTAGCCCCAGGTGAATATATCTTCAAAGTACAACTTATGGGATATGGAGTAAATGGTGCAATTGGTGGCGATGATGACGTACAATATGGTGTTTGGTCAGATGTTGTAAAAGTAGCTCCTGGTAGAACAACAGAAAAAACAGATATAGCTATTCCAGAATCTGTACTAGGTTCACTTCCAGCTGATCCAGAAGATTTAATGGCTTACTTAGTAGACGATTCTGAAAACAATGATGAAACTTACAAAGTAAATCTAAAATGGACTGATAAATCAAACAACGAAACTCACTTCCTAATCAAAGTATACGAATATTCTGACAAAGATACAAAGATTGACGATGTAGTTGCAGAATACAAAGTTTTATCTTCAATCACAGAAACAGAAATTGATTTAAAACTTGGAAAACTATATGACGTTACAATCGAAGCTGTAAACAGACTTGGTTCAAGTACAGTTGTAGATAGAGTTACAGCTACAGGTGCTGAAACAGGAGAAACAGCTTATGTATTTGCTTCTGCTGATGCAAACTACAGAATTAATCGTTTTAAAATTACATATGATTTAGATGGCGGTTCATATGATGATGGAACAATTACAACACAAAATAATGTTGTAAATTACCACACATATGGTGCAACTCCAGTAACTCTACCTCAAAGCGGAGATGGTGGCATTACAATCAAAAACGGTGAAAACCCTCTACAAAATTGGGTTAAATCTGATGATTCTAGTGATGTAGATACTGATGCAGGTACAGCTGGTATTCAATACGACGGTTTTGCAAACTTGGCTGTAACAGCAGTTTATGACTTGAGTTATGAGTTCACTGTAACTTTACCAGAATATGCAAAATACGAACTACCAGCAGGAAACATTACTGTAACATTTGACAGCGTTGACCAAACAATAACAGCCAATGCAATTGCAGCTCCTTTTGATGTTTCAACCGGCAATGGTGGAAACAAAGACATCGTTCTTACAATTGCAGAAACAAATGCCACTGACGCAACAATCGAATATGACGAATTCAAAGTTATCCTCCTTGGTGGAAACAAAACAAGTTCATTACCAATCGATTTAAATGGAAATACTTACACAATTAATACTAAAAATCTAGATTCTGGTAACTACATTATGGTTGCAATTGCAAAAGCAAAAGATACTAATGATTGGTATTCTTATAGCTTCTCATTCACAATCGCTCGTTAACCATTTAACTCACTAGCCTCTTGCTCTTTGCAAGAGGTAAAAAAAACGCCCTCAAGATTTCACACAAACTCTTGAGGGCGTTTTTCGTTGTAGTTATTACAAAATTTGTTAATTATCCAATTGAGACAAAACCCAAACTAATAAATCATTCATCACATCAACTTTGTTTAATTCATTAAACAACTCGTGACGGGCTTCTGGATAAATTTTTAGAGAAACGTCTTTTATGCCAAGTTTTTTGTAAGATGTAAAAAGTTTTTTTACAGACTTTCCGTATTCTCCAACTGGGTCTCCATCTCCTGCCATCAAGAAAACAGGCAAATCCTTTGGAATTTTGTTCATATTCTTCTTTTTGTGAATAGAAGTAAGTCCACCTAAAAAATCATAGAAAAATTCGTTAGTAACTTTGAATCCACAAAATGGGTCATCATCATATTTTTTTACAACTTCTGCATCTCTACAAATCCAAGCGGCAGGAGAATCTGATTCAATTCCCTTGTTGTATGTACCAAAAACCAAAGTATCTAGCAATGCACTTTTCTTTCTTTTGCCAGTACATTTCATTACAATACCAGAAAATACTTGACCAAAACCTGTAAGTAGCAATCTAGGTCCAGCAGAACCACAAAGCACTACTCCATCAATTTCAGCTCCGTATTTTTCGATATAACATTGAGAAACAAAAGACCCAAAAGAATGAGCAAGTAAAATAACTTTTTTTCCAGGGAAATCTTCTTTGCATTTTTTAATCATTGTAGCCAAATCTTCAACTACACGATTAAATCCATCATTTTCAGCCAAAAATCCCAAATCTTCTACACTTTCAGCTGTTTCTCCGTGTCCTCTATGGTCGTGGGCATAAAAAGCTATTCCATTATCACATAAAAATTTACCCAACTGTTCATAGCGCATAGAATGTTCTGCCATTCCATGACTTAGTTGCACAACTGCCTTTACATCTCCTTCTGGCACAAAAGTATGTAGTGCAACATTTTTTCCATCTGACATTTTCACTTTCAAAGTTTCAGTTTTCAATTCTTCTCCTAAATACCTTTATGAATCTACATCCAAAATGCAAACTCAAAGTAAAATTCGTATTTTCTTTTTATTTGATATTCATTATAATACTTTTTGCATGGAAATAAAAGCAGAAAAAATAGTTTTTGGCGGAGATTGTATCGGAAAAATTGATGGAAAAACGGTTTTTGTCTCTGGAATGTTACCCGGAGAAAAAGCAGAAATAAAAATACTACAATCAAAAAAAGATTACGACAAAGCTATTGCCACAAAAATCATAGAATCTTCTCCCCATCGAGTAAACCCTAAGTGTCCTTTTTACGGCCAATGTGGGGGCTGCAACTTGCAAATTGCCGAAAGTCAATATCAAATCACCTTGCGAAAGGAAATCTTTACAGACTGTTTTAGAAGAAGCCTAAAAGATGATTTTTCAAAAATCCCAGAAATCCAAATTGTTACTTCAAAGGATTTTGGCTACAGAAACAGATTTCAATTTGTAATGGGTGGATTACAGGAAAAATCTCAAAATAAAACTGTAAAAATTGATTTTTGTCCAATTGCGGTGGATAAAGTGAACTATCTTTTAAAAAACAAGCTTATTCCCACCACAAAAGACCGTCTTTTCGTCTTTGATGACAAAACTTCCCTTGATACAGAAACCTATTCTGTAAATGTTTTAGATTGTAAAATCACTTTTGATGTTCGGGGCTTTTTCCAATCAAATATTTCGATGCTAGAAAAAACAATTCCTCTTTTGCTAAAGGATTTCGAAAATCTTCCAAAGAATTCTAGACTTTTGGATATGTACGCTGGGGTTGGGACCCTTTCTTGTTTTGCTCAAAAATTTTTTCAAGAAATATATCTTGTGGAACACAACAAAAAAGCTCTTGCCTTTGCAAAAGAAAACCTAGAAAACAACGATTTTTCTGAAAATCATAAAAATAAAAAGATTTTAACTTTTTCTCAAAGCGGTGAAAAATTTGTTTCTACAAAATGGGCAAAGGAATTTTTTGATGTTTTAATAATCGATCCGCCACGGTCTGGCATTGAAAAAACTGTTTTATCTTGGATTATAGACAAAAAAATCCCAATTATCCGCTATCTTTCTTGCGACCCAGTTACTCATAGCCGAGATGCAAAAATCCTACTAGAAGCTGGATATCAATGCAAAAAACTTTATTTACTAGATTTTTATCCACAAACTAGCCACATAGAAAGTTTATCTTATTTTGAATATTCGGGGGAAAAATGAGAAAATCTCCAAATTTTCATATCAAATTTAGTTTTTTTTCACTATTGATATTTGGATTTTTCACTTTTTTTTCATTTTCCCAAACCACAGGTGAAGGTTTAAAACTTTCTCCAAGATTTGAAGTTGTAACTGGTGGAACTCCAATTACAAGTTTACAAACAACTTCCTACGGTTTTGCTTTTATTAACGACGGAAGAATGCTTACAGCCATTTCAAAGGATGGCACAAAACTCTACGAAAGAGGCTTAAAAGAGCGAAGTTCTTCTTTGCTAACTGTAACTTCTAAAGATTTTTTTTATGTGGTTTCTGCAAACTACAAAAGTCTTTCTTTTTACAACCCAGACGGCGTATTACTTTGGCAAAAAGAAGTAGATGAAGCTTTAACTTCTAAACCAATTACAGGTTATGACGGTAGAGTTTTTGTCCATTCTGGAACAACAGCCTACTGTTTTGGTATAAATGGAGAAGAAAAATGGTCTTTGGAAATAGAAAAAGGCATTACCCACAACTTAAAAGTTTTAAACGACGGAAGTCTTTTATTCATTGGAAAAACTGAAAACGGAATGTCAAAGGCAACCCGAGTTTCTCCCTTTGGTCAACTTTTAGAAGACATCACTTTTGCGGGAAATATTACTTATTCCACATCAATTTCTGATGGAGTTTTGCTTTTGTTTTCAGACGGAACTGTAGGATTGTGTTCTGTGAAAAACAACAAAGTAGAAAGTACTTGGTCCATAAAAGAGGTTATATCAAGGGAAAATGTTGGCTCAACTTTGCTAAAAGAACTTGAAAATAACAAAGCATTAGTTTTATCAAAAAATGGAAAATTCTCTGTTATTGACTTAAAAAAGCAACAAATTGATTTTAGTTTTTCAGAAAATAAAATAAATCCTACATCAATTTACAATGTTTCAATTTATTCTGATACAAAAAAAATCGTAATTCTTTCAAAGAATTCTTCATCAATTTACGTAGTAGGTTATAGTTTTTCTGGAAGCAAACTTTTTGAATTTTCAACACCTGCTTCAAGCAAAACAGAGGGAATTTATCTTTCTAACGGAATAGTAGCACTTTGCGACAAAGATTGGACAGCCAAAGGATATTTACCTTATCAAGACACTTCAAAAGTTGTACAAAATCTTATGAAACCACAAGCAAGAAAATATCCACAATTTTATACAGAAAATAATTTTCTCCCAGAAACCGATTATTTATCAATTTTACAATCTGGAAATTATGCCTATCGTGAAGAAGAAATTTTATCTTACATAAAAGATTCTTTATACAAAATCTCTACAACAAATGCTCTTGGGGGTGTTGTTGGAGTTACAACTTCTGAAATTGACAATTATCAAGAACTTATTTCCCTTATCAATTTGGCAACCTACTCTGGAATCGATTTTTCTGACCAAATTTATACAATTATCACCAATTCCAACGATAGTTCTGTGTTAAAATCAGCTTTTTCCTACGCTTCCGTTTGTGGATATGATCCTCATTCTAGAATGATAAATGCTATGGAAAACAAACTTTTGCAAAATATTGCCAACAGAAAAGACGACGGTTTTTATTTGAAACTTTGCGACGGAGTTTATAATATTTGTAAAACTATGGGAACTCCAGTTTTATACAATCAGGGAAAACGAATATTAACTAAAATGCTAACAATGAACTTTTCTCAAAGCGTGAGAAATCATTTAACAGAAACTTTAAATTTGATTTTAAGTTTACAAATGTGATTTTCAGCGTTAAAATATAAAGTGGTTTTTTCTTTGTTTAGTAAAAAACCAGCAAATTATTTTCTTTTCGGAGTCTTACATGAAACGTTTTGTACTTTTTTCTATGCTTTTTTTAGCATTTTTTAGTTTAAATGCTTTGGAAGTAAATCAACCAGAACTTGAATCTGTTGGAAAAGATACTATCGAATTTATAAACTATACCGGACCACACACTGTAATTAACACAAAGGATGAAATTGCTGGAATTGGTTCTGCCCTTGGTGAAAAAGTTGCTCCAAATGTAGCAAATAAATACGAAACTGGAGACAACAGCAAATATTACGTTATTCACGCTGTGGATTCTTCTGTAAAAACTGGGCTAGACGCAGATATTTTGATTTTAGGAAAAAATGCAAATGTTGACCACATTAAAAACCTTAGAAGCATTATTTCATCATATTTAGTTTCTGCCTACGGATATTCAAAAGCAGATGCTGACACTTTGGCTGTTTTTATCACAGTTTATAACGCTGTTTACAGAAACGATTTAGACACTTATAAATCAAAATACAAAGAAATTGTTACAAAAAATCTTACAAAAGAAAATTGTGGTATTTCAGTAAACTACAAAGATTGGGCTGGAAAAACTCAACTTGTTATTCCTCTACTAAATCCTGTTGACGGTGGTTTAAGTACTATTGATACAACAATTATTTCTGATTCCACAGTTATTGAATCAATGCAAGAAGAAGATGAACGAGGCGTAGACGAACGCAAAAATCTTGTTGACATAAAAGAAAGAGAAGCTGATGTTGCTCAAGAAGAAGCAAAAGAAGCTCAAAAAGAAGCAACTGTTGCAAAACAAGAAGTAACAAAGGCAAAAGAAGAGCTAAAACAAGTTGAAGAAGAAAAAAAAGCTGTAGAAAAGGAATTGGAAGAAGCAAAAGAAGAACTTGCTGAAAATCCAACTGATAAAAAAGCTCAAGAAGCTGTAAAAGAAGCTGAAAAGAAAGTTGAAGAAGTTGAAGAAAAAGTAGAAGAAGCTGTTGCAAAGGTTGAAGAAAAAGTAGAAGAAGCTGAAAAGAAAGCTGAAGAAGCAAAAGAAGCTCAATCTTTTGCAGATAAAAAATTATCCGAAGCTCAAACTGAAAGAAGTGAAATTGCAACTGATCAGCAAAAAAATATTGCTGATGCAAAAGCAGAAGCAAAAATGGTTACAACTTATGGTTTACAACTTGTAGACAGTTCTAACCTACTTTCAAAACTTGTTTTCTTAGATGTAGAAACTGGAAAAATCGTAAAATCATCTCCAGTTCAAGTTATTAGAAACAGAAGCATTGTTTCAACTGGAAATGGTTTTGCAGCTATTGCTGGAGAAGATTCTGGGGAAAATCAAGCAATTAGACTTGTTATTCTTGATTCTGAAAATCTAGAAATTGTTTCTCAAACAGAAGAAGATGTAGCTCCAAATGCAGTTTTGGTTTCTGCTGACAATTATTTATACACAGTTGTGAAATCAACTTCTGGTTTTGTAGTTGCAAAATATTCTAATGACTTACGTTTACAAGCAAAATCAACTCTAAAAGTAATGGAAACAACTCCAATCACTGTTACCGACAAAGGTATTGTTGTAACAGATTCTTATGGTGCTGTAAAATTGCTTTCAAAGTCTGATTTAAGCACAATATCAACTCAAACTGTAGATTATAGTTCTGCAAAATAAAAATAATTGGAGAAAAAAATGGCTATTGCACCTCATATTAGAGAAAAAATGGAAGGCTCTTCTTTCATTAGAAAAATGTTTGAAGAAGGAATTGCTCTAAAAAAGATTCATGGAGCAGACAAGGTTTACGATTTTAGTATTGGAAATCCAGACCTAGAACCACCAAAAAAGATTTTAGACACAATCAAAGAAATGGCTCTTTCCGAAGATAAAGGCCGCCACGGATATATGCCAAATCCTGGTTTTGTGGAAACTCGTGAAGCTATTGCAAAAAAAGTTTCTGGAGAACAAGGAGTTACTCTAAATTTTGGCCACACAGTTATGTCTGTTGGAGCTGCTGGAGCTTTGAACACAGTTTTCAAATCAATTCTTTCACCGGGAGATGAAATTATTGTACCTGCCCCATTTTTTGCAGAATACACTCGATATGCAGAAAATCACGGGGGAACATTGGTTCCAGTTCCTACAAAAGAAGATTTTTCCCTTGATGTAGAAGCAATCAAAAATCGTCTTTCTGAAAAAACTGCTGGTGTTTTGATTAACTCACCAAACAATCCAACTGGAAAAATCTACTCAAAAGATGATATTGAATCTCTTTCAAAGGCATTAAAAGAACATGGTGCAAAATCTGGACGCACTCCATATTTAATCGCTGACGAACCATACAGAAAAATCGTTTACGGTGGAAAAACTGTTACTCCTGTTTTCCCATACTACGAAAATGCTGTTGTTGTTTCTTCTTTTGCAAAGGATTTAAGTCTTCCTGGGGAACGTCTTGGTTACATTGCTGTAAACCCAACTTGTGAAAATGCTGAAGAGTTTATTCAAGCTTGTATTTTCTGTACAAGAACTTTAGGCTACGTAAATGCTCCTGGATTTTTCCAACGGGTTATTGCAAAGGCTTGGGATGCTGAAGCTGATTATTCATCTTATGCAAAACGTCGTGATGCCCTAACAGATGTTTTGGACAACGCAAAAATCCAATACGCTGAACCAGAAGGAGCTTTTTATCTTTTCTGTAAGGCTCCAGAACCAAAACTTGCTGAAAATCAACTAAAAACTGGACAAACCTTGGACGGGGCTTTTTGCGACCATCTTAAAAAATATTGCATTTTAGCTGTTCCTGGAAAAGGCTTTGGAAAAGAAGGTTACTTCCGCCTAGCCTATTGTGTTTCTTTTGAAACAATCGTAAATAGCAAAGAACCATTTGCCAAAGCTATGGCTGAATGGTAAACAAATTATATATCTGGAGGAATTATGAAGATTTTAATGGTTACATCAGAGGCTGTTCCTTTTGCAAAAACTGGTGGTCTTGCTGATGCAGTTTCAGCTTTATCTATTGCACTTACAGAACTTGGACACGACGTTAGAATCGTTTTGCCACGTTACTACAAAATCGACAGAGATAAACTAAATATTTTACCAGGTCCAATGTGTGTACACTGTGGTTTTGGAGAAACTTGGACAGCTGTTTATGAGTCTGTTCTTCCAGGAAAAACACCTGTTCCAGTTTATTTTATTGACCATGAACAACTTTTCGGACGAGACGGAATCTACGGAACTCCACAAGAAACAGATTTCCACGATAATCCAGAAAGATTTTCTTTGCTTTGCCAAGGTGCTTTCCAACTTTGTAGAAAGTTAAGCTGGATTCCAGATATCATCCATGCTCACGACTGGTCAGCAGCTCTTGCTCCAGCTTTGCTAAAATTCAATGAACGATACAACGGCTTTGAAAAAACTGCCAGTGTATTTACAATTCATAATCTTGGATATCAAGGAATTTACGGAAAACACAAATTCCCTTCCACAGGAATTGATTGGACAAACTTTTTTGCAGCAGGATTTGAAGACTACGATTGTATGAATTTCTTAAAAGCAGGTCTAGTTTCTTCAGATTACCTAACAACAGTTTCTCCAACTTACGCAAAAGAAATCCAAAGTCCAGAATATGGTTTTAGAATGGACGGAATTCTTCGCTATAGAAGTGAAAATCTTGTAGGAATCCTAAACGGTGTTGATACAGATGTTTGGAATCCTTCAAAAGACAAGAAAATCCCAAAAAATTACACAGCAAAAACCATTTCTAAAAAACTTGAAAACAAACTTGCTCTTCAAGAAAAAATGGGCTTAGAAGTAAATCCAGATATTCCGTTATTTGGAATTATTACTCGTCTTGCTGACCAAAAAGGAATTGCTGAAATCTTTGCACCAACTTATGGTTGTGCTTACAGTATGTGTAGAGATATGAATATGCAATTTGTAATTCTTGGTTCTGGAGAATCTTGGTGCGAAAACGAAATTAGAACCCTTCAATCAAATCTTCCAAACCTCAGAGCTTACATTGGTTATGACGACGCATTAAGTCACCTAATCGAAGCTGGAAGTGATTTCTTCTTAATGCCATCTCGATACGAACCTTGTGGACTAAATCAAATGTATTCTCTACTTTATGGAACTTTACCAATAGTAAGATGCACAGGGGGTCTTGCTGATACTGTACAAAATTACAATGAACAAACTGGTGAAGGAACAGGATTTGTTCTAGATAATTTAACACCACAAAGTATTTACGATACAGTTGGTTGGGCAGTTTATGCTTGGTACAACAAAAAAGACCACATTGAAGCAATGAAACAACGAGCTATGAAACAAAAGTTTGGTTGGGATGAATCTGCAAAAAAATATGTGGAAGTTTACGAAAAAGCATTAAACAAACTAAACTAGATTTATATTTTGTGATAATATTAAAATAATTCTGTAAATATGGGATATTTTTCTGATTTTTCAGTTAAATATCCCAATTTAATAAAGGGAGTTTTTCTAATGATAAAGTTTATTACAAACATTTTTAAAACACTTAACAGCAATTCCCATCCCAAGGAAATAGCCCACGCTATTTGTTGTGGAATGCTTTTAGGTTTTATGCCAAAAACAAACGCACTTTGGTATGTATTATTTTTTATATTTTGTTTTTTACGAATAAATAAGGCTTGTTATCTTCTTTTTACTATATTATTTTCAATGATTACACCATTTTTAGATCCGATTTTTGACAAAATTGGTTTTGCTATCTTATCTTATGAGCCACTTATTCCCACATATATAAAGATGCTTGAAATTCCCTATCTTCCACTAACAAGATTTAACAATACAATCGTAATGGGCTCTCTAGCCAGTGGTATAGTTTTGTATATTCCAGTCTACATTATTGCACGATTGATTGTACGACTTTGGCGAGGTGTTATCCGTCAAGCTTTTGTAAATAGCAAACTTGTAAAAGCATTTTACAAAATCCCATTGATTTCAAAGTTTATCAGTGTATCTAAGGAGCTATCAAAATGAAAAAAAGTGATATGGATAAAAATCAACTTACAGATAATCAAGTTCCAAACAACGAAATTTCAGAAAATGCAAATGAAACCACAGAAATCGCTGTTATAGAAAAAAAAGAAAAGAAACCAGCAAAAACAAAAAAAGTTTCTAAAAAAAATACAGCAAAGATTCCAAGAAAAAAACTACCCAAAATCTACAAAAAAAAGTATTCTCCTAAAAAACTTAAGAAAAAACTTTTGTCAAAGATTTTTATTGCAGATGATAAAAAATATGTAGAATCTTTGTTCACAGAAATAAAAGTTGGCAAAAAAGAAAAAACTTTTTACAGAATTCCTGATGAAAAACTTTTCACCCCAGTGGAATCAAAACGCTTAAAAGTTCTTGCAAAGCAGATAAAAAAGCAAAAAGGAACAGTAAAGTTTATTCCACTAATTGTTTTGATAGGGATTATTGCCTGTGTATTTATTTTTACGGATTTAATTCTAAAAATTGGACTAAAATCAACTTGCCAAAAAATTTTTAATGCAAAAACAGAAATTGGTTATGCTCATTTAGATTATTTAGATTCATCTTTAACCTTAAAAAACTTTGTAGTTGCAAACAAAGACGAACCTATGACGAATCTTTTTGAATTTGAATCTATTGTTTTAGACATTGATATAAACAGATTGCTTGAAAAATCGGTTGTAATTGATGAAATTGAGGCTGCTGGATTTAAAACTGGAACCGAAAGAAAAACTTCTGGAGCATTGCCGGTTAAAGTGAAAAAGGAAAAAGAAAAGGATAAAGCTCCAAAAGAACCTTTGTTAAAACCAGAATTTGTAGAAGGTGCAAAAAACAAGGTTACAGGAGAACTTCAAGCTCTATTTGAAAAATTTAATCCAGAAACGATAATAAATTCTCTTTATAATAGTTTGCAAACTCCAATTGTTTCAAAAAATATTTCTACTGAAATGGCAACTTTAATTCCATATTGGCAAAGCAAACCTGAAGAAATTAGCCAAGAAGTTTCTGATTTTATAAAAAAAGCAAACTCTATTTCAAGTATAAATTTTTCAAATATCAAAGATGTTACTCAACTTCAAAAAAATATTGATACAATTACTTCGATTATAAAAGATGGGGAAAATCTTACAAATTCTTTCAAAACAACTTACTCAAAATTGGATACTGATTTTAAATCTGTAAAAAATCTTACAGCAAATTTGGAAAAAGCAATTCAATCTGATACAAAGATGGCTTCAAATATTACATCAAGTATCAAAAACTTTACTCCAAAATCTGGAATGCGTATCCTTTCAAACACAATCGAAGATTTCTTAAACAATCTTTTAGGTAATTTGTATCCAACGATAAAAGAAGTTTTAGCTTCTGTAGATGAGATAAAAGCAAAACTTCCAGCAAAAACAAAAGCAGAAAAACCTGAAGAGAAAAAAATCGAAAGATTAAAGGGAACAAACTTTACTTGGGGTAGACCAGAAATGCCACAGTTTTATGTTGGTATCGCCCACGCCTCAGGAAGTGGTTTTGACGTATTAGCAAATAATATTTCAAACAATCCAAAGATTATTCCAGAACCAATGACATTAGACGGAACCTACTCTATTGCTGGTCGCGAAGATTCATTTAGTGCAACGCTGGATTTAGTTGAAAACAGCCAAAATCCAATGTTTTACGCTAGTTATCACGCTCCAGAAGTGCCAACATCCTTTGATTTCTTAAAATCTGACTCTACCTTGGATATTCAGCTTTCTGTTGAAAATGATAAATCTATTTCAGCCTACGGAAATGCAAATATCAAAAATGCAAATGTGGTTATTCCTTCTTTTGAACCAGCATTTGCCTATTCAATTTGTGAACAAGCGGTAAATGAAATCGATACAACTTATCTAGGAATTATGGCAAATTATTCAGAGGCAGGAGATTTAAAGCTTAACGTGAATACAGATTTTGATAACCAATTTATGAAAGGCGTAACAAATCTTGTAAATGCCCAATTGACTTCAATAAAAGACAAAGCTACAAAAGAAATTGCTGTCAAATTGGACGAATATTCAGCTCCTGTAAAAGAAAAGATTAACGAGTTTAACAAGTACAAAGAAGCTCTTGATAAATCAAAAAAAGATTTGGAACAAAAAATTGCTGAATTAAAAGCAAAATTAGAAGATGCTAAAAATAAGCTTATTCAAAGTGGAAAAGACAAAGCCGAAAGTGCAATTTCTGATACTGTAAATAAATATGTTGATACAGATAAGTTAGACTCTTTGAAAAAGTTATTTTAGATTATTCGAGATTGTTTAGATAAAAAGAAATGTGGTCAAGGATTATCAAAAATCCTTGACCATTTTTTTAGATTTTTGAAAAAGAAATGCTTCCACTCACGCTCTCAACATCAAATTCGATATTGCCGTTTTTGTAAACATTTTCTCCAGATTTCTTTAATTTTGAAGAAGTAAATTCATTGGATACTGAGCCAGAAATTGATTCATAATCAAGCTTAAAACCATCATTTTCAGGCAGGAAGATTTTTATGGAACCTGACATAGATTCACAATCACCACCTAAAATAGGCATTGTATTTGTTTCAAGTCGAATTGAGCCAGAAACGCTACCTAGTTCAAAACTTTTGCTAACATCAGCCACAAAATTAATACTTCCGCTTACACTTTCAGCAGAGATTTCTTCAATTTTGCAATTATTTGTTTTTAGAGAGCCAGAAACAGAATCAGCAGATAATTTTAGAAGATTTGAATTATCTAGATGAATGCTTCCACTCACTGTTGATAATGAAGCCTTTGTTCCTTGAATATCTGATATATTTATACTTCCACTTACAATATCCACATCCAAATCAAACAAATTTTCAGCTACAGATTTTGAAAGTTTTACAATTACACTATCGTTAAAATTTCGTAGTTTTGCATTGTTGCGTTTTGGAGTTTTAATTTCAACAGTATCGCCATTTACATAAACTTTTGGACGTTTTGAATCATCAAAAGACGAATCAATAATGATTTCAGTATAATTTTCCTCCCAAACTTCTACTATAAGTTTTTCATTGATTAGCTCAATATCAAGAGATGAAAACTTTTCGCCAATTGAAACAGCTTCAACATTATTTCCAACAGAATCCCCTTCTAGTAATGTTTCACCAGATTCTTCCCAAAGATCCTTTACATTAAATCCACGTGAAAAAGAAGGAAGATTTCCTTGAATACCACGAACTAAAAAAACTGTTAAAATCAAAGCTATCAAAATCCATAGACTTGCTAGAATTATTTTTATTGTCTTATCCATTTTTTTAGATTCTCCAAACTAGTTTTCTGATTTTTCTGAATCAATTGTTTCATAAGTTGTTCTTTGATTCATTGAAAAAATAATTTTTATTGCTTGTTCAACAGCTGTAGCAATTAACCAAATTAACCAAGTAATTCCCCAAGCACCTGTAAAAAAACTAGTTGCCAAGTAGATAATCGTTACAATCAACCAATAAAGTTTTTGGATTGATTCAAAAAGTGAATTATCAACTGTTTTTTTACAAGTTTGACCATCTCGAACTACAACTTCTTTTGAAAAACTTCTCTTTCCTGATAAAGCATCTGCCACATCCTTTGGTGTAGTTAATGAAGTGTAAATAATCAAACCAGTTGCTGTTGCAATCATTGTTAGCATCAACAAAAATCCGATAATTGCTCCACGAATTGGAATCAAACAAGTAAATCCAATAAGTGCCACTACAGACAAAATGTAAAGCATCACAGCGATAGAAATGTTTTTAGCCTTTTTTTGTCTGTAAATCTCTACTTTTTGTTCAAGTTCTGTCATAAAATCCTCCATATATGTTTTACATATATTTTTCTTTTTTCTTTGTATAATTTATAACACATTTCTTTAAAAGATTTGGTACTTTTTTTTATATTTTTTTGCTAATTTTCTATTGTTTCACTCTTTTTTTAATGATATAACCCAATTATGAAGTTTTTTGCAACAAAGATTCGACCTTCTAAAAATCACGATATGACAGAAGGCAATCCATTTAAGCTTATTTTCTTTTTTTCAATTCCAGTTTTACTTGGAAATCTTTTTCAGAATTTTTACTCAATGGCTGATTCTATAATTGTAGGAAGACTTTTAGGCACAAATGCTCTTGCTGCAGTTGGAAATACCGGTCCAATGACTTTTTTAATATTAGGTTTTATATCAGGTCTTACTTCTGGGTTCGCTGTAATTACGGCTCAAGCATTTGGTTCAAAAAACAAAGAAGAACTCAAACGCTCTATAGCTATGAATATTATGTTAAATTTAGGATTTGGTCTAATTTTTACAATTTTAGCCCTTGCAACAAATAGACTTTTACTAGAACTTATTAATACTCCAGAAGAAATAATAAATGATTCAAAACTTTATCTTGATATTATTTACGGTGGACTTTTTGCTACAATTCTTTATAATGCAACATCTTGTATTTTAAGAGCAGTAGGCAATAGTAAAACTCCTCTATATTTTTTGATTTTATCCTCTGTACTGAACGTAATTTTAGACATTATTTTAATCAAATATACAAATTTAGGAGTTGAAGCTGCTGCATTGGCAACTGTAATTTCCCAACTTATTTCTGGAATTCTGTCTATAATACTAATTTTGAAAAAATATCCAGATTTGCACGTAAAAAAACAGCATTTTTCTTGGTGTACAAGCTTTGCCAGTAGACATTTAAAAATTGGTGCTCCAATGGCATTTCAATTTTCCATTACCGCAATCGGCGTAATCGTACTTCAAGGAGCTTTAAACGTCTTTGGTCCCAATGTTATTGCAGCGTATACCGCCGCAGGAAAAGTAGAACAACTTATAGCTGTAGCCGCTGGAAGTTTTGGTGTTGTAATGGCAAATTATGCTGGACAAAACTATGGGGCAAAACGCATCGACAGAATTCGCTCTGGAACAAACGCTGGAACAATTCTTACTTTAGGATTTTCAGTGATTTCTATGTTAATCGCATTTATTTTCCCAGAGCAACTAACAAGTTTATTCGTGGATTCAACAAGTTCAAGTTATAGCGATGTAATCAATTATTCAAAAGAATATTTGTTTTTAACAGCTATTTTTTACCCTCCACTATTTTTGATTTTTATCTATCGAAATGTTTTACAGTCAATCGGAAAAACATTTATGCCACTTATGGGGGGATTTTTTGAGCTTATTGCAAGAAGTGTGTGTGCTTTTACTTTGCCACTTTTTTGGGGATATGCAGGAATTTGTTTAGCAGGACCTGTGGCTTGGTTAAGTGCAGCAATTCCATTGTTAATTTCTTATATTGTAATAATTAGAAAACTTCAAAAAGAAATGTTATAAAGCAAGGTTGTGAGTAGCTTTTTGCATTAGGATTTGACGATTTTTGGAAATCTTTTAGAAAAACCAAGTCAAGGGATTGAAAGCTTTCCCTTGACAAGTTGTTTTATTCTACGTTTTTGGCTTGTTCTCGGATGTTTTCAAGAGCGTCTTTTGCATTGATTACAGCTTGGCCAACTTCCAAAAATTGATTTTTTGAACCAATTGTATTTATTTCTCTATTCATTTCTTGGCAAATAAAATCAATTTTTCGACCAGGGCAAGGGTTAGTCTGAATTTCTGCCTTTAGAGCGTCAATATGGCTCTGTAAACGCACAACTTCCTCATTTATGGTATATTTCACTAACATAGCAGCAATTTCAGTTAGAACCCGCTGTTCATCGTAATTCTCACCGAGAAGTTCTTTAAATCGATTTTCCAGATTTTCTTTAAAAACCGATTCCATTTTTGGAATCCAAGCTTTAAAAATGTTTTCTGATTCTTGAATTTTATCTAGTTTTTCAAGCAAATCAATTTTTAAATTTTCACCTTCCCGTTCCCTATCTCTAGAAAATTCTTCCAATGCAGCAGATAAAATCGGGTCTATCATTTCCATATATTTTTCAAAATCTGTATTTTTTTGAACATTTAAAACACCTTCTTGATTTACAACCAAAGAAAGAGGTATGTTTTCTGATGGAAAATCTAGAGATTTCGCTATACTTTTAATTGCATCACTGTAAGCTTTTGCAGCATTTTCATCTACTGATACTGTGATATCTGTATTTTTTTCTTTGAGTTTTATGCTTAAATCAACTTTTCCTCGAAATATCAAAGTTGAACACTTTTCTCGGATTTGTTTTTCTAATCTACCCAAAAATGAAGGAAGATACACCGATAAATCTAAAAAACGTGAATTCCAAGACTTAATTTCAACACTTAGAAAATAATTTTCATCACTATATTCTTTGTAGCCGTAGCCGGTCATACTTTTCATATAAAAATTCCTTGATATTTATTTGATTCTCTCTGAAATAAACTGTAGTTTTAAATCTTTTAGTTTTTCAGTAATAGAAACCTTGTAAATATGAGGATTTAATATTCGCTTGTATGTTGGATGTAAATATTCAAGTTGTTTTTTTACAGTTTCTCTTGCTCGTCTAATACAAACGGCTGGATCAGGTTTTGCTTCAATACGACTTCCCTTTTCCATAACCTTTTTTAGTAGAGGCACAACTTTTGCTGGTTTAAAACTAAATTGTCTATAGTCGATAGATGGATGATAAAATCTATCAAATTTTCCCTCAGAAATTTCTTCGCCATCCAAAGCTAGAATATCAGCCTTTGCAAAACCGTTTTCATCAAAAAGACGATAAACATTTTTGATTCCAGGATTTGTGGTTTTCTCTGGGTTATCAGAAAATTTCATTGTTGGAAGAAGTTCCCCACCATTTGGATTATTTCTAGCAGCAAGCTTATAAACTCCAGTAAATGAAGACTCATTTCCACCAGTTACCATGTGGGTTCCAACTCCCCAACTGTTAATTGGAGCACCGTGGTCAACCAAAGTTTGTATAATTTCCTCTGTAAGCTCGTTGGAAACAGATATTGTAGCTTGAGGGAATCCTGCTGCATCAAGACGTTTTCGTACTTCGGCAGAAAGATATTCAATATCACCTGAATCTAGGCGAACACCAAAATTGTATCCTTTTTCTACAAGTTTGCTTCCAGCAATTATGGCATTTTTGATTCCAGAATTAAGTGTATCATAAGTATCAATTAGGAAAACACATTTATCTGGATAGATTTTTGCATAGGCTTCAAAGGCTTCTAATTCTGTTGGAAAAGACATAATCCAAGCGTGAGCCATTGTTCCCATAACAGGGATTCCATACTCTTTTCCAGCCAAAGTATTGGAAGTACCGTTTGCCCCACCAATATAACTTGCCCGTGTGGCACTCATTGCACCATCATAGCCTTGAGCACGGCGTAAGCCAAATTCCATAATGCCACCTTTTTTGGCAGCTAAAGCAACTCGAGCAGTTTTTGTCGCAATCAAACTTTGAAAGTTAATTGTATTTAATATTAAGCCTTCTAAAAGCTGAGCTTCTATTAGATTTGCATGAACTCTAACAATTGGCTCGTTTGGAAAAATTACAGAACCTTCTTCCATAGCATAAATATCTCCAGAAAACTTAAAATCTGAAAGATAATTCAAAAAATCTTCTTCAAAAGTGTCTAATGTTCGTAAATAATCAATATCGTCTTTTGAAAAACGAAAATCTTCAATGTAATTTATAAGAGTTTCTAATCCAGCAAAAACTGAAAATCCTCCATTAAAAGGATTTTTTCTACAAAACATATCAAAAACAGCTATGGAATCCATATTATTTTTCCAATAGCCTTGAGCCATCGTTAATTCGTACAAATCAGTAAACAAAGCACTACTTCTATTTTGATAATTCATCATTTTCCTCTACATTATCTTTCTTATTTTTTTCTTTTGATTTATCTTTTTTCGGAGAATCTTCAGGTGGAAAACTTCCGATAATTACTGACATTGGTTGCAATAAACTGAAATTTTCACAAACAATTTTTAATGTTACCATCATTGGAACAGCAAGAATCAAGCCAACAAATCCCCAAATATATCCCCAAACAGAAAGAGATGCAATGATAATAAAAGGAGAAAGGCCAAGATTTTTGCCTTGAACTCTTGGTTCAATAATATTTCCAAGACAGAAGTTTATTGCGGTCATAAATAAAAGAGTAATTATCATTTTGGTAGGATTTGGCCAAAATTGCAAAACAGCAAAAACTGTTGTTCCCAAAACAGAAATGATTGATCCGAAATTTGGAATAAAGTTTAATACAAAAGCGATAAATGCCCAAATAATTGGGAAGTCCAACCCAACACAAACACAACCAATGTATGCCAAAATACCAGTTAAAAGTGATATAAAAAATTTTACCGAAATATATTTTGTTACTTGCTGAATTATGTCAGTGATTATTCCAGAAATTCTGCCTTTTTTTTCTTCATTAACTTCCTCTAAAGGAGAAACAGCATTTTCTCTTGCTACGGTAAAAGCATATTCAATTTTTGCTCGAAAATGTTTTAATTCCAACATGAAAAAGAATGCAAAAAGCAAAACCATTACAAAATCTTTCATAAAACCAATTAGAGAAGATGAAAATGTCAAAGCAAAATCTTGAACAGCCTTTCTAACTCCTAGTTGCCCCCAAAGATTTGCAAAGAGAGAATCTTCTGCATCATAAGGAAGTTGAAACAATTTTGCTACAGTTTGATAAATGAATGTAATTCGTTCTTCGTATTTAGGATAAAGCGATAAAACAGTTTTTACACTATTAAAAAGCAGTGTTCCAATAAGTGAAATACTAATCATCAAAATGATAAGAATAAAAACGATTCCAAGAGCCCATGGAATTTTAAATTTTTTGTTTAATTTGTTTAGTACAGGTTCAAAAACTAGAGAAACTAAAACAGCAATCGTAAGCGGAATCAAAACTGATGAAGTAACTTTCAGAATTGCCGCTGCAACAATTGTACATAAAAATAACAATAATAAAAAAATTGGTCGAGCAAAATTTGTATATTTTTTCATAATAATAATATAACGCAAAAACAGAAAAAGCTCTAATTACTTTCGTAACTAGAGCCAATTTTTTTATTTCTTTTTGATAACATCAAATCCACAGAAAGGAACAAGGACTTCTGGAACGGTAATTGAACCATCTGCATTTTGATAATTTTCTAAGATTGCTACCAAAACACGAGAAACGGCAACGGCTGTACCGTTTAGCATATGAACGTACTTATTTTTGCCATCATCGTCTTTGAAGCGAACATTTAAGCGTCGAGCTTGGAAATCTGTACAGTTTGAAGTTGAAGTAACTTCTCCCCAGTCACCACCGTTACGACCAGGCATCCAAGCTTCTAGGTCCCACTTTCTGTAAGCTGGAGCACCTAAATCACCTGTACATGTATCTACAACACGGAATGGGATTTTTAGTCCTGTAAAGATTTCCTCTTCAATTTGACGAAGTTGTTCGTGAAGAGCATCGGATTCTTCTGGAGTACAGTAAACAAACATTTCTAGTTTTGTAAACTGGTGAACACGGTATAAACCTTTTGAAAATTGACCAGCAGCTCCAGCCTCACGGCGGAAACAGTGTGAAAGTCCGCAATATTTTAGAGGAAGTTTAGCCTTGTCTAAAATCTCTCCAGAGTGATATCCACCTAGTGTGATTTCAGCAGTTGCCACAAGACAAGTACCTTCTTCTTCGATACAGTATACGTTTGATTCATTTCCACGAGGATTAAACCCAATACCCTGTAGGATTTCTGCCTTTGCCACGTCTGGTGTAATAAAAGGTGTAAATCCATGCTTACGAAGGATATTTAGAGCATACATTACAACAGCTTGTTCTAGGAAAACAGCTTCATTTTTTAGGTAATAGAATTTTGGTCCAGAAACTTTTGCAGCTTCGTCAAAGTCCACTAAGTCAAGTTCTGAAGCAAGTTGAACGTGATCTTTTGGTTCAAAATCAAACTGTGGAACTGTTCCAACTTGTTTAACTTCTAGATTTTCTGTATCAACTTTTCCAACTGGAGCATCTGGGTGAGCCATATTTGGAATTTGACGACCAGCTTCATCTAAAAGAGCTTCTGCTTCTGAAAGTTCTTTTTCCATAGCAGCAATTTTTTCTTTTAGAGCTTTTCCTTCTTCAATTAATTTTTGGCGAACTTCTGGTTCAAGTTTTCCCTTCATTGATTTTGCATTTTCGTTGCGTTCAGTTTGCAAAACTTGTAATGCAGTAACTAATTCTGTGCGTTTGTCGAAAAGTTCAACAACTTTGTCAGCATCAGCTGTCATATTTCTAGCTTCAATATTTGCTTTTACAGCTTCAAGATTTTCTTTAATAAAACGATAGTCTAACATAATGGTTTATTTTATTCCTATATTTGATTTTATTCAAGGGGAGGTTTTTGCTCTCTTAGGAAAACAAACCTGCCACCAAAGTATAAATTACAACCAAAACTAAACCTGGTAAAAAGTTTGCAGTTTTTATCTCTTTTAGTTTTAGTAAATTTATTCCAATCATAATAATCATTGCACCACCACAGGCTGAAAGCTCATTTAATAACAAGTCGTTTACGTATGGAGCAATAAAAGTTGAAAGTAAAGTTAAAGCTCCTTGGTAAATAAAAACTGTAATAAATGAAAAAATTGCTCCAGCACCCATAGAAGAAGCAAAAACGATTGCCATAAATCCGTCTAAAATGGATTTTGTAAAGATAATTGTGTAATCTTTTTCGATTCCAGCTTTGAAAGAACCAATAATTGACATTGCTCCAACACAAAAAAGCACAGAAGCATTTAAAAACCCAAAGGCAAAATCTTTTTTTGGTGCAATTTGATTTTTAACATCTGCCACTTCAGAACTTTGCTCTCCATCAACTGAGGCAACGGAAGTAACTGGCAGATTTTTGGCTTTTTTGCTTTTCTTTTCAACTAGTTTTTCAAAAAACTGGCCAAGTTTGTAAATTGCACCGTCAATGTCTAGAGCAGTTCCAATCAGTCCGCCTAAAATCAATGAAAGTGCAAGACAAATAATGCTTTCATACTGGAAAGCCATTTCAAAACCCAAAACCAAAGTAATAACTCCGGCGGCATTTTGCACAGTTACTGAAAGACTTTCCTTTATCCTAGATGAAAACAAAACCCCGATTAAGCCACCAACAATAACAGTAAAACAATTTACAAAAACAGCTAACATCTTTTTATCACCTAGTTGATTTCAGAATAAATTCCTAGAACCTTTACTTCTTCTGTGTATTTTTTTAGCATATTTTCTGCTTTTGAAAGAAGTTCTGTTCCATCATCTTTGTCTGAAAGGGCAACGTCAGCATAGAACATATATTTCCATGGGCTTCCTTGAATTGGGCGAGATTCCAATCTTGAAAGGCTAATTCCAATTTCTCTAAACACACCAAGACAATCGTACAAACTACCAACTTCGTCTTTTACGTTAAAAGAAATTGTTGCCATATTTGGCTTTGTATCAGAAACCACAGTTTTGTTGATGTTATCTGCCAACTGAATTAGCAAGAATCTTGTGTAATTTCTAGCGTCAGTTTCGATTCCGCTTTGAATCACTTCTAGTTTTGTGTATTTTGCCACGTTGATAGAAGCAATTGCAGCATTTTCTGGGCTATTTTTTTCTTCTACAAGTTGAGCCGCAGCAGTTGTGGAGCTACATTCAACCAATTTCCATTCAGGGTGTTTTTGCAAGAATTCTTGGCATTGAGCAAATCCCTGAGGATGAGAATAAACTGTTTTGATAGAATCAATATTTCCGCCTTTGCAAGTTAAAAGTGAATGTTCGATTCTTAGCTTAATTGAGCCAGAAATTGCAATATCATCAAAACGAAGAAGATTATCGTAATTTTCGTAAACTGAACCAGCTAGAGAATTTTCAACTGGAATCATACCAAAATCAGCTTTTCCGTCTTTTACAGCTTGGAAAACTTCTCTAAAGTTGTTGCAAGAAACTGGAGTTGCAGTTCCGTCAAAATAGTGATTTATAGCTTGTTCTGCATAAGCACCTCGGCTTCCTGAATAGGCACAAGTTATTTCGTCTGCTGATTTTTGTGTTTCAACTTGATTTTCAGTTTTTTCACTTTTGCTAGAGCGGATGTGAGTAATTTCTTTGCCAACCACAGGACACATTACATCAATGTCTCGCATCAATTTTTCAAACTGAGTTGGATACAAAGATTGAGCACCGTCAGACATAGCTTTGTCTGGGTTGTTGTGAACTTCCACAATAATTCCGTCAGCCCCTGCTGCCACACCAGATAAAGCCATTGGAGAAACTTTATCACGAATACCAACTGCGTGGCTTGGGTCTACGATAATTGGCAAGTGAGTTAGTGAGCGCAAAACTGGAATTGCAGATAAGTCTAAAGTGTTTCGTGTAGCTTTTTCGTATGTGCGAATTCCTCGTTCACAAAGAATAACATTGTCTGTTCCAGAAGAAAGCAAATATTCTGCTGCCATAAGCCATTCTTCGATTGTGGCAGAAATTCCTCGTTTTAGAATTACAGGACGACCAAGGCTTCCAACTTTTTTTAGAAGTTCAAAGTTTTGCATATTTCTTGCACCAATTTGCAAAACATCAATGTCGTAGTTTAGCATATGCGGAATATGTTCAGCCGAAACAATTTCTGTAACAACTGGAAGGCCGTATTTTTCACCAGCTTCTTTTAGGATTTTTAAGCCTTCTTCTTGCATACCTTGGAAAGCATATGGACTTGTGCGTGGTTTATAAGCACCGCCACGAAGCATACATGCCCCAGACAAAGCAACTTGTCTGGCAATTTCTGTAATTTGTTCTTTGCTTTCTACAGCACAAGGACCAGCAATTGATACAAAGCGATTTCCGCCAATGCGAAGTTTTTGTCCACGACTATTTGTAACTTCTACAATTGTGTTATCTTTTTTGAATTCACGACTTGCCATTTTGTATGGTTTTGAAATTGGAATAACACGAGCAACACCTGGAAGAATTTCAACTTCTCGAGGGTCAATGGAAAGTTTACCAACTGCACCGAAAATTGTTTCTTCATCACCGTTGATTTCGTTTACTTTAAAATTATTTCTTGCTAAAAAATCTTTTAATCCATCTTTTTCTTGTTGGGGAATCCCCTTTTCCAATACAATAACCATATTTTTGTCCTCATTTTTATGTAAAATTAGTTTATGTAAGATTTTCAACTAAAAAAGGCAAGTAAAAAAACTTTCACCTGCCCTTTTGATTATTAACTTATTTTTTTGCTTCTAAGTTCCAAGAGACAGTACGCAAAATGTCTCCGAAAACACCAGCTGCTGTAACCCCAGCTCCAGCACCGTATCCACGAACTGTCATTGGGATTGGTGTGTAACGTGCTGTATGGAAAACGAAGGCGTTTTCTCCACCTTTTATCACATAAAGTGGATGATTAGAATCAACTTCCATCATTCCTACGCTACATTTTCCGTTTTCGATTGTAGCACCCATACGAAGAACTTTGCCTTCTTTTTTAAGTGCAGCAATTTTTTCAGAGAAGAATTTGTCTAATTGTGGAAGTTTTTCAATAAACTCTTCCTTTGTTCCAGAATCGTCAAAATCTTTTGGATAAATTTTGTTAATAACAACATCATCCAATTCAAGTTCCATTCCAGATTCACGAGCAATAATCAAAGCTTTTCGAGCCACATCTAAACCACCAAGGTCATCACGTGGGTCTGGTTCTGTAAAGCGTTTTTCTTTTGCTTCTAGAACAGCTTGACTAAAAGTTGCACCTTCGTCTAAGCGACCAAAAATATATGAAAGAGAACCAGACATAATTCCGTAGAAACCTGTAAGTTTATCTCCAGATTTGAAAAGATTTTGCAAAGTATCAATAATTGGAAGCCCAGCACCTACGTTTGTTTCATACAAGAAACGACGACGCATTTGATTTGCAACAGTTCTAAGTTCCTTGTAATAAGCCATACTCATAGAGTTAGCCCGTTTGTTTGGAGTTGCAATATGCATACCGGCTTTTAGAATGTCGATATAGCGTTCTGGCAAATCGTAAGAAGCTGTACAATCTACAAAAATCGGGTTTAGAGGTTTTGTTTTTTTCACGAAAGCCAAAATTTCATCAAGATTTGTAGGTTTTCCGCTTTTTTGAACATCATCTCTCCAATTTGCAAGTGGCAAACCAGTTTCACTCATTATCATACCGTGAACATTAGCGATTGCCATAACTTTAATATCAACACCTTGAGAAAGCAATTCTTCTTGTTGCTCTTTAATTTGGTCAAGCAATGTTCCACCAATATTTCCAGCACCAAAGGCAAAAACTTCGATAGTTTGAGCTGTATTGAAGCAGAAACGGTGAGCAATGCGCACAGCTGTATCACCATTTTCCCCGTTAATTACAACTGATATGGAGCGTTCTGAAGAACCTTGGGCAATTGCCAAAATGTTAATATCTTGAGATGCAAGAGAATCTAAGAACATTCCAGCAATACCGCGTTTATGCTTCATTCCGTCTCCTACAATAGAAACGATTGCACAATTTTCGATTGTTTCAATTAAATTGATAATATTTTCACGTAATTCAAGTTCAAACTCTGCACCAAGGATTTCTTGTACTGTTAGAGCATCTTTTTGAGGAACACAGAAACTAATTGTGTACTCAGAACTTGACTGAGTGATTAAAAGCATAGAAATACCAGCTCTAGAAACAGCTTCAAAAATACGAGCTGCCATACCAGATTTTCCCTTCATTCCAGAGCCAGAAACGCTAATCATAGCTGTGTCTTTTAGACAACTAATACCCCGAATTGGACCAGAACTTTCAAATTTACCATTAGTAATTCTAGTTCCTCTTGATTTTGGGTTCATAGAGTTTAGTGACCAAGCTTCAATTCCTTTTGCAGCAAGTGGAGCTAGTGTTTTTGGATGTAAAACCTTTGAACCAAAGAAAGAAAGTTCCATAGCTTCTTCATAACTCATATCGTTTACCATAATTGCATCTGGAACAATACGTGGGTCAGCTGTGTAAATTCCGTCTACATCAGTCCAGAATTCTACCTTTGAAGAACCAAGTCCAACACCAATTAAAGCAGCAGTAAAATCAGAGCCGTTTCTTCCGAGAAGACCGTATTTACTGTCTTTCCAAGAACAAATAAATCCTGGGAAAAGAAGAATTCGAGCATTTTTTCCAACTTTGCCATCACGGATTTCGGCAAGAGCTGACATTGTACGTGTAAAGTCTGGATCGCCTTCGGCTTGGCTTCCGTTTGTATAAATATAGTCTCTTGAATCAAGTAAATAAACGTCTTGATCCATAGCTTTTAAAACAGCTTCTACGATTGGAGCAGAAAGTCGTTCTCCAAGCCCCATAATTCTACAGTGAACAGATAAAGGACATTCTTCAAAAGCAGCTACAGCGTTTAATAATCGTTCGTATTCTTCAAAAACTGGTTCTAAAACTTCTAGAACATCATTTTTTTCAAAATCCTTTAGTTCTTTTTCTAATTCAGAACAAATATTTATATGAATTGTGCGTAATGAAGTACAAAATTCGTATGGAGAAGATCCATTTGATGTTTTTTCAATACTTTCTTGTAATTTATTTGAAACTCCAGCAACAGCAGAAACAACAACACTAATTCTATCTTTTTCTGCTCTTTCTTTCATAATTGTAGCTGAATCAATAATACGACGGGCATTTCCCATTGATGTGCCACCGAATTTTAATGTAATCATTACATCCCCCAAAACTTTTAGCAAAACATAATTATCAAAAAGCCAAAAGTATTTAAAATTATTCATGTTATAATATCAAATTGTTATTCTTTATTCTATAGGTATAAATAAAAAAATGAATACAATTTGCATAATTTCTGTATATTTATACAAAATTTAATACAAAACTTTGAAGAAAAAGTCTAAAAATTAATAGATTTTACGATTATTGAGTAGTTATCTTTTTTTGTTTTTTGATATTAAAATTAAGCGTAATAAGTTTGCCATTGCCACAAGTGCAGAAGCAACATAAGTCATAGCAGCAGCGGATAAAACTTTTTTCACGCCTTTTAGTTCCTCATCTGATAAAACTTGATTTTGTTTTAGAATTTTCAAAGCTCTACTTGAAGCATTAAATTCTACTGGCAAAGTTACAAGATAAAATAAAACAGCTCCAGAAAACAAAAGAATTCCAATATCAATCAAAAGCGGAAAACTCATAATAATTCCCAACAAGGCAAGAAAAGGTCCTGCTTCCGAGCCAATATTAGCGATTGGTACCAAAAAACGGCGAAAATTAAGAGGTCCATATTTTTTTGCGTGTTGAATAGCGTGTCCGGTTTCGTGGGCGGCAACTCCAATAGCTGCAATAGATGTGGATTCAAAAGTAGAGTCTGAAAGTCGCAAGGTTTTGTCTGTTGGATCGTAATGGTCAGTAAGATTTCCAGAAATTCGACCAAGTTTTACATCTGTAATGTCGTTTACTTTTAGCAAATAAGCCGCCGCCTGAGTTCCTGTAATATTTCGCTGACTCATTTTTTTTGAATATTTATGAAAAGTAGTTTTTACTTTTATTTGTGCAACAAGTGTTAATAAAATAGCTGGAACAACTAAAATCAGATAATAATAATCAAAGTACATTTGAGCCTCCAAAATTTTTCTTTATATTCTCATTTTATCACATTTTTTTTTGATAGTGTACTATTTTAACTCCCTTTGATATAATGATTTTATGAAAAATTACATAATTGCAGAAATTGGCACTTCTCACCAAGGAGATTTTACAAAAGCAAAAAAATTGATTGACGCAGCGGCAAACTCAGGAGCTGATTGTGTAAAATTTCAATGGGTGTATGCAAAGGAAATTCTTCACCCCAAAACTGGCTTTGTAGATTTACCAACAGGAAAGATTCCTTTATACAATCGTTTTTTGCAATTAGAAGTAAAAAAAAGTTTTTACAAAAAATGTAGAGATTACGCCCATTCAAAAAATCTTGATTTCGGCTGTTCTCCTTTTGGAATAAAAAGCCTCCGTCAATTAGTGGCCATAAATCCAGATATGATAAAAATTGCTTCTCCAGAATTGAATCACTTCCCAATGTTAGAGGAATTGTGCAAATTACAAAAAAAGCGAAAAATCAAAATTCCTGTGATTTTATCAAGTGGAGTTTCAAAATTAGAAGATATAAAAAAAGCTCTAGACATTTTTGAAAAAAATAATCAAAAAGAAACTGTTTCTCTTTTGCACTGCGTTACAAGTTACCCTGCTCCAGAAGAAGATTACAATCTAAAAGTTTTGGAAAATCTTAAAAATCAATTTGATGTAAAACTTGGAATTAGCGACCATTCACTAAATCCGATAATTGTTCCACTTACAGGATATCTAACTGGAAGTCGCATTGTTGAAAAACACATAACTTTAAGTAACGAAACAGAAGGTTTAGACGATCCTGTGGCTTTGAATCCAGAAAACTTCAAAAAAATGGTGGAAACTTTACGCTCATTTGAAGGTGAATCAAAGGAAAAAATCCTAGAATATTTGGAAAATAACTTTGGAAAAGAGAAAATTGCTTTAGTTTTGGGAACTGGCGAAAAAAAACTTGCAAAAGCCGAAGAAGCAAACTACACAAGAACCAATCGTTCAATTCATTTTATGAAAGACTTGAAAGCTGGAACAAAAATCAAAAAATCTCACATAAGCATTTTGCGAACTGAAAAAGTTTTGACACCGGGAATTAGCCCAGAGTTTTATGAGCAAGTTTTAGGAAAGAAACTAAAAACTGATGTAGAAGACGGGGAAGGTCTTTTGTGGGAACATTTGCTTTAGAGAAGCTTTTTCCCAAGAACAAACCCCCAATCCTTTTCTTCCAAAACTGAAAACCCGATTTTTTTGTAAAAACCTTGAGCATTTTCATTTGCCTTATCCACGCCCAAATGGATTCCAGAAATGTTTTCAGTTTTTAAATGCTGGAAAAGTGTATTCATAAGCTGTTTTCCAATTCCCTTTCCTTGCAAACTGTCCAAAATATCAATATGCAAATGAGCCGGAAAATCTTTTATCCAAGAAGCATTTTCACTTTGGCAATCACTTAAAATCGTTTCAAGCAATGATTTTTCTCTTTCGGATTTTGAAACAAAGCCAGTTTTGTAAGTTTCTCGAATATTTGGAAGCCAAGAATTATTCATCCAAGAATAAAAAGCATTCGTATCCTTTGCAGAAAGAATATAACCCGAAACTAAGCCATTTTCCACTACAACAAAGCAATCTTTTGGAGAATTTACGATGTATGGGGCTGCGTAATATGCACCTAACATATTTTTATCAAAAAAAGAATCTGTAGCGTCTTTTCCAGAATTTCCAGTTTTCAAACAAATATCATAAATATAAGGCAAATCCTGAATACAAGACTGACGAATTATCATAAAATCCTCCAAATTTTCAAAATTAATATTAGAATGTTACCACAAATTCTGTAAATTTACCAACTTCGCTATTTAATTGGATTTTTCCTTTGTGTAAATCCACAATATTTTTTGCAATAGAAAGCCCAAGTCCAAATCCACCAGTTTCACGATTTCGAGAACTATCCAATCGATAAAATCTTTCAAAAATCGCTTTTTGCTTTTCTGGAGGAATTCCGTCGCCTGTATTGTAAACAGAAATAATTTTTTTGTTGCCAGAAGTTTTTAACTCCAATCTAATTTCGCTTTTTTCATTTGAATATTTCATTGCATTATCTAAAAATATTGCAACTAATTGTTCAATTCTTTGAGAAATACCAAACATTTTCACATTTTCTTGAACTGAAATTGTTAAAGTTTTTCCAGCATCAAAAATTCTGCTTTCAAAAGGCAAAGCCACACTTAAAACAGCTCGTGACAAATCAAACTCAGATTTTTGTAATTTTTCCACTCCATCATCAGATTTTGCAAGATATAATAAATCTTTTACCAAAGTACTCATTCTAGCGATTTCATTTTGGATATAGTTTGTCCACTTATTTTCACCAACTTCAGAAACTAGAACATCCATATTTGTAGAAATTACAGAAAGCGGAGTTTTTAGTTCATGACTGGCATCTCCCACAAAACGTCGTTGTTTTTCAAAGGATGTTCTAACTGGTTTTACAGCCCAAATTGATAAAAGCCAAGCTATAAAAACTGCCACAACTAAGCTTATCCCAAAAATCACAAAGGAAATGCTATAAAGTCGAGATTGCATATTTGTTTCTGCACGAGTTTCTGTGAAAACCGCCAAATATCCATAACTTTTTTCTGCAATCATATAACGCATACCTTCGTAGGTTGAGTCAAAGTTTTTGCTTAGAAAAACAGCATTTACAAGGTTTGAAATTTCTAAATCTGTATAATGCAAAGGAAAATCTGACACAATAGAAATAATTTCACCAGATTTTGACACTTTTACAGCAAAATAATTTCTAATTAGGTGATAATCAAAAGGTTCACGAAACAAATTTCTGTCGAAAAACAGATCCGAATTTGACTTTTTTTCATTGCCAGTATTTTTAGGAGCAAATTCCATACCAGAAAATTGTCTTCGATTTGGCATAATTCCATCATGGGTAATAAGTTCGTGCAAAAACATTTTGTTCATTGATTCAGTTTTTTGAATATTAAACTGATTTATCCCAAGTAGAATCAAACTAAAAATCACTGTAAGAATCAAAACCACTGTAATAATAAACTTAATTTGTAATTTTTTAATTACATCCATATTTCTAAAATCCTAAAAATTATTTTTCAAGCAAATATCCAGACCCACGAGAAGTTTTTATTTCAACTTTTGTACCCAAAAAAGCAAGTTTTTTTCGTAAAAATGATATGTAAACCTCTACATTATTGTACTCTGCATCTGAATCATCACCCCAAATCTTTTCAATCATACGTTCTTTTGTAATAATTTGCTCAGGATTTTTCATAAAAAATTCTATAATTTTGAATTCTTTTAGAGATAATTTTACTTTATTTTCACCACAAACTAATTCATTTCGCTTTAATTTTAAAATTATATCCTGATAAGATAATTCCTCGTCTAACACTTCACCTTTTCTGCGGGACAAAGCTCTAATTCTTGCTAAGAGTTCTGGAGTGGCAAAGGGTTTTGTCATATAATCATCTGCACCGTAATCAAGTCCCGCAACTTTGTCTTCAACTTCGTCTTTTGCAGTTAGCATTAAAATTGGTACAGAAAACTTTTCACTACGGAGCTTTCGTAAAATATCGATTCCAGACATTTTTGGAAGCATAATATCCAAAATAATTAGGTCAAAAGCGTTGGATTTTGCGTATTCATAACCGTCATAACCATCGTTTGCCACATCAACTTGATATCCATTTTTTTTCAAGATTTCAGAAACAGCTGATGCAAGATGTATTTCATCTTCTACTAATAATATTCTCATAAATTAAAAATAAGATATTTTCCTTAAATGAGTCTTAAATTTCAAAAAAATTATTCAGAAAAGAACTCAAAACGATTTTTACCTTTTGATTTTGCCACATAAAGAGCTTTATCTGCCATTTCGTATAGAGTTTTGAAATCAATTTTTTCTTTTGTATGAGCAATTCCCACTGAACAACCAATACTTTTGGGAATATTGTCAAACAAAACAGGAGCACTTATAGCTGTAGATATAGATTTTGCCTTTTCTATGATAAAATCCATTGTTGGAACATTTGGAATAAAAATAGCAAATTCATCACCGCCTAATCGACCAATAATGTCAGATTCCCTAAAAATTCGCTTTAATCTATGAGCTGTTTCTATAATTACAGCATCACCATATAAATGTCCTAAACTGTCGTTAATTTGTTTAAAATTGTCCAAATCAATCATAAATAAAACAGACATTCCTGTATTTTCAGCACTAGATAAAAATTTTTCGACCTTTTTTTGTGTAGTTATTCGATTGTATAATTTAGAAAGAGAATCTCGTTCAGCTTTTGATTGAAGTTTTTGCTCTCTCACTTTTGTATCAGTAATATTTTGCACGTAAACCAAAGCACAAATATCACCCTGCATTGGTTCCAAAATAAAGTTAATAGAAACTCGAACCCAGTAATAATCCACAAGACTCTTTCCAACTCGATATTCAAAATTAATTTTCGTTTTACCAACTTTAAATAAATCCATAAGTTTTTCTCGCGAAAAATCTGCTAAAAACTTTTGTTTATCTTCTGGTAAAACAATCATATTTGCAATATCATTCACCAATCCAACAAAGGCCATTGAATAATTACCATTCAAAAGTTCGCGAATTCGATTATCAGGTTTTAATATCAAGTTACGAGTGAGATTTACTTCAAATAAACACAAAGCATCACTAATCATAGCTTCTTTGTATTGAAAATCCATCAAAGTACGAAGTTGAACATCCTTTTCCGCAGTAATATCTTCCCCAATACCAATTGCATCCATTGGAGAACCTGTTTCTTCATCGTAAATAATTACGTATTTTATTCTGCACCATTTGTAATGTCCTGAAGTATCTTTTACTCGAATTTCTGCTTCGCTAAAAGGTTCCCCTCTATCGATTGCTTCGTGCATTTCCAAAAATGGAAACAAGGAATCTGGATGAATATACTGTTTTTCCACAAAAACATTCGGTACATTTTCCAAAACCGATATAGAATACGTATTTTTTGCTTTTTCAGAAAGTAATGTAATGGTTTTTGTTGCTAAATCAAATTTCCATACATCAGTAGAAGTTTTTTGCAAAGCAAGATTTAAAATATCATTTTCGTACTTTAGGGATAAACATTGATTTTTTAAATCAGAAACATCAAAACAAACGCAAGAAATGATTTTTTCATCAGAATTAGATTCGTTTATAAAAAAACGACAATCTAGCCATTTGAAAAAATTAACTGTCCCCAAAATCAACATTGTATAAGAAAAATTGCTCTTTTTTTCTGTGATGTTTTGTTCTACACGACTTTTCAATTCTTTAAAATGACTTGGTAATACAATTGATTTTAAGTCAAATTCTGTTTTTTTTGCAGATTCAAATAAATCTGACACATATTGATTTGAAACTTGAATTGTAAAATTGTTATCGTTTACAAAAGAAAAAACACCACATTCTACTGATGAAATACAATCCTCTAAAGTCAAAGTCTATGCCCCTCACCAAAAACTTTATAAGATATTATAAACCATTATTTCAGTTTTTCAAAGAAAAAATTTTATCAATTTTTTTTTCAATAGAAAACAACAGATAATTTATACCAAGGTTTCCAACTTTTCTCTAATGAAAATGCTTTTTTCCTTTAAGCCGATTTTTCCAGTTTTCAAAATCAACATATTTGATTTTGCAGGGTCTGGTTGAACAGTTCCTCCACTTTCCGTAATTAAACGCATAAGTTTTTCCATTGAAATATCTGAAACCTTTGAAAATTCCACAAAAACTTTTCCCATTTTTTCTTTTAACGTAGAAATATGGATTTTTTTACAAATAATTCTAATTTCAGCCAATGCTAACAAACTATACACTTCGTCAGGAATTGGACCAAATCTGTCATCAAGTTCTGTGTAAACTGCATCAAGTTCTTCTTTTTTAGAAACTGCTGCAATTTTTTTGTAGATTTCCATTTTCGTTTGTGGATTTAAGATATAGGAATCTGGAATAAATCCTGTGTATTCTAGTTCTAGCAATACTTCTTCTTCACCAATATAATTTTCATCAGAAAGTCGCTGTATAGCTTCCTCTAACAATCGCAAATACAAGTCAAAACCTACAGAATATACGTCTCCTGATTGGTCTTTTCCAAGAAGATTTCCTGCTCCACGAATCTCCATATCTTTCATAGCAATTTTAAAACCAGAACCTAACTCTGTAAAATCACTAATAACTTGAAGTCGTTTCATGGCAACTTCGGACAAAACCTTATTTTCTGGATAAAACATATAAGCGTAAGCTTTTCTGTCACTTCTACCAACACGACCACGAAGCTGATAAAGCTGTGAAACACCATACATATCAGCTCTATCAATAATAATTGTGTTGACATTTGAAATATCAATTCCGTTTTCTATAATAGTTGTGGCAACTAAAACGTGAAATCCTCCAACCTTAAAACGGCGGAAAATATCTTCTAATTCTTGTGAAGACATTTTTCCGTGGGCTGTGTCAATTATCATTTCTGGAACAAGATTTTGAAGTTTGATTCTAACTTCCTCCAAATCCTCAACCCGATTATGCAAATAGAAAACTTGTCCCCCTCGCTCCACTTCCCGTCTAATGGCAGCTGCAACCCTATCATCATTATATCCGTCAATTACAGTTTCAATTGGTTGTCGATTGTGAGGTGGCGTTGTTAAAAGACTCATATCCCGAATTTTTAGCAAACTCATATGAAGAGTTCTAGGAATCGGAGTTGCACTCATTGCCAAAGAGTCAATATTGGTTTTCATTTCTTTTAATCGCTCTTTGTCTTTAACCCCAAAACGCTGCTCTTCATCAATTATCATAAGCCCCAAATCTTTGAAAATCACGTCTTTTTGGATAATTCTGTGGGTTCCAATCAAAATATCAACTTCCCCAGATGCAACTTGCTCCAAAATCTTTTTTTGTTCTTTTGGAGGAACAAAGCGAGAAAGTTGTGCGATTTTCACAGGGAAATTCTCAAAGCGATTTATACAGGATTCATAGTGTTGTTCTGCAAGTAAAGTTGTTGGTGCAAGGAAAGCAACCTGTTTTCCCCCCATAACAGCTTTGAATGCAGCTCTCATAGCCATTTCAGTTTTTCCATAGCCAACATCACCACAAACTAAGCGATCCATTGGAACTGGTTTTTCCATATCTTCTTTGATTTCTTTTGAAACTGTGATTTGGTCATCAGTTTCCGTGTATGGAAAAGCTGCTTCAAAAGCAGTTTGCCATTCTTCATCCTTTGGAAATGCAAAACCTCGAGCGGCTTTTCGCTTTGAATAGAGAGCGATAAGTCGTTCGGCTATTTCTTCTACAGATTTTTTTACCTTGTTTTTGCGATTTTCCCAAGATTTTGAACCAAGCCTATCAAGCCGAGGAGCATCTCCTTCATTTCCGATATAACGCTGAACAAGATTTACCTGTTCAATGGGAATAAAAACTGTTTCCTCATCTGCATATTCAAGGTGGATATAATCTCTTTCATTTTCGAGGGCTTCAACTCGCTCAATTCCAACAAATTTTCCAATTCCGTAGTTTACGTGAACAACATAATCTCCAGGATTTAATTCAACGAAAGTATCAATAACAGCACTTTTTGCATGTTTTACAGAACGAGGAACGTGTTTTCTTCGTCCAAAAATCTCATTTTCTTGAATAACAAGTAACTTTTTCTCTGGAAAGCCAAAACCAGCAGAAATTCCAAGAGGAATAATATTAAGTTGTCCTTCAAAATTTATCAATAGTTCGTTAATACGAAGAGCTTGATTTTCACTTTCCGCATAGATGAAAATTTTCCAATTTTCAGCAAGTAAACTAGAAATTGTTTCTTTTAAATAATTTATATTTCCAAAATAACTTCTAGGAGGATCACATTCTAAAGACAAATTTTGAACAGTTTTTCCTTCTCCAGAATGAATTGTCTTGAAATACACAGAAGTTTCATAAGAATTTACCAATTTTTCAAAGTTAAACAAAATCATCTGTGGAGCAGGAACAGCTCTTTCCATCCTTGCACTACGGTACAAGGCTAAATACTCTCGCTCATAACTTTCTTGAGCATTTTGTAGTCTGTCATAATCCACATAAAAAACTACAGAATTATCCTTTACGTAATCTAATACCGAATATTTTTTATCAAAAATTAGTGGATAAAAGAGTTCTTCTCCCTCTGCTTCACGATTCACCATAAGTTCTGTGGTAAAATTTTCAAAATTTTCCCGAAATTTTTCAGGATTTTTTACAGGAATCGCACCAGTTTCATCTTGTCCCACAATAGGATTACAAAAGGCTTCTCCATTTTTTATCAGATTTTCCACAAGTTCATCAGTCCAGACAACTTCTTTCATTGGATAAATCACTAGATTTTGCAAACTTGCCTTAGAATTTTGAGTTTCCGAATCAAAAGCTTTTATTTGTTCGATTGTGTCAAAATCAAAAACAATTCGGTGAGCAAGTTCTTCTCCAGGCATAAAAATGTCTAAAACTTCTCCACGCAAAGCAAATTCGCCTCGAACAGTAACTCGAGGAACCCGAATGTATCCATTTCTTATAAGATTTTCAGAAAGCTTTATAGAATCAAATTCCTGTCCAATCTTAAGCGAAAAAACATTTGATTTTGAATATTCTGGAGAAGGAACAGGTGTCATAAAAGACCGCTGCGGAATCAAAAAAATTCGAGGCTTATCAGAGACTGTTGCCATCTTTGCTAAGACAGAAGCTCTTTGACCGAAAATTACAGAGCCTTTTGCCACAGCTCGATAAGGAACCGTACCCCACCAAGGCAAAACTAAGACATCGCCATCAAAAGAAGTACTTTCTAAATCAGTTTTTAAATCTATAACTTCTTTTTCAGAAGGCAAAACAAGAAAAATATCTTTTTTGTAAGTTTTTACATATTCAGCTAAGAAAAAACCTGTTATACTTCCCTGAAAACCGTGTATTTCTGTTGGAAAATTTCCCAGATTTGGTTTATTATTAAGAGATGTAATAATTTCTTTTATTAAAATACTTGAACTAATTTCATTTTCTAGTAAAGAAGATTGTAAGGTATTCATCAATTTATTCCGATAATATGACAAATGGAGAATCTGTCGTGAAACGTAGTATATTTTTAATTATAACTTTTTTATCAATCTTTTGCCATAGCATATTTGCTCAAAATTTAACAAATCAAAATAATGGGATTGATGTTTCTATAAAATATTATAATAAAACAGTTTATTATCCAGAATCATCAGAAGAAAATCCGATTTACGTACATATCACAATCGCAAACAACGGAACAGAACCTTTTAGATTCAAACTTGCTGATGATAGAATGTTTAGCATCGATTTCAACGCCTTTAACGTAAAAAACAAATCATTACCACAACAAGAAAACTTAATAAGCAAAAGAACCACAAGTCAAACTGTTTATTTTAGAGAAATTTCTATCGAAAGCGGTGAAGAATATTCATTTATCGAAAATTTAAAAGATTATATTGTAATTGAAGATACTGGAATTTATTACTTCGATTTAAAATTTTATCCAGAATTATACAAAAACAAATTAAACTTCATAAAATCAAATCGTCTCACTCTTGATGTTAGACCTAGTCCAGATATTGCAGTTGCAATGCTTCCAACAAATGTTGCTACTTCTGCGGTTTTGACTCCAGAAGCAATTTCTCCAGACAAAGTTATTGAACAAACAATTATTGCACGTCAACGAGAACTTTGGGATCAATTTTTCTTGTATATGGATGTGGAACAAATGTTTACAAGAGATGCAGCAAGAGATAGAAAATATCGCACAGCCTCAGCAGATGAACGAACTAGAATGATTGCAAATTACAAAGCTGACCTTATGCTCTCAAAAATTGACAATGATATTGTTTCTATTCCAGAACGATTTTCTATCGAAAGAACAACTTATTTTCAGACTGAAGGCACAGTCACTGTAATTCAATGGTTTAAATACGATACTTTTACAGAAAAAAAACGATATGAATATTTTTTACGCCAAAGAGATGGTATTTGGTTAATTTATGATTATCGCGTAGAAAATTTAGGATCAGAATGAAAGCCTTAATTGTTTTAGATGATAAGGAAAAACTATCATCAATAAGTGAAAAGCTTACAAATGCCGGATTTGATACAATTTGTTATCAGTGGTTAATGAAAGCTTTAGACAATTTAGAAGAAATATCTCCTCATCTTGTAATTATCAGTGCCGAAGATTATCCTCGCCATTGGAAAGTTTTTGTCCAACACATAAAGGCTCATTTTAAAGATGATAATACAAAGGTTTTTCTACTAACATCCTCTCTCACCGAAGAAGAACAAAAAAAAGTAAAATATCTTGGAATTCAAGATATTATCTATGATATCAATACAGATTTACAAAAAGTGATTTCAGCCTTCCCTTTGGAACCAGCACTCACTGCCGAAACGCTTTCTGAGCCAGTACCAGCCATCACAGACGAATCGCTCCTCGAGCCAGTACCAGCACTCACTGCCGAAACACTTTCTGAACCAGTACCAGCTCTTACAGCTGAACCAGTTTTAGAGCCAGAACCAGTTCTCACTGCTGAACCGCTTTCTGAGCCAGTACCAGCTCTTACAGCTGAATCACTTTCTGAGCCAGTACCAGCTCTCATAGCTGAATCGCTTCTTGAGCCAGAACCAGCCATCACTGCTGAACCAGTTCCCGAGCCAGTACCAGTTCTCACAGCTGAACCAGTTCCCGAGCCAGTACCAGCTCTCACTGCTGAACCAGTTTTAGAGCCAGTACCAGCACTTACAGCCGAAACGCTTTCTGAGCCAGAACCAGCTCTCACAGCTGAACCAGTTCCCAAGCCAGTACAAACACTCACAGCTGAACTAGTTCCCGAGCCAGTACCAGCTCTCACTGCGGAACCACTTTCAGAGCCAGTACCAGCACTTACAGCCGAAACGCTTTCTGAGCCAGAACCAGCTCTCACTGCTGAAACGCTTTCAGAGCCAGAACCAGCACTCACAGCTGAACCAGTTCCCAAGCCAGTACCAGTTCTCACTGCTGAACCAGTTTTAGAGCCAGTACAAACACTCACAGCTGAACCGCTTTCTGAGCCAGTACCAGCACTTACAGCCGAAACGCTTTCTGAACCAGTACCAGTTCTCACTGCTGAACCACTTTCAGAGCCAGTACAAACACTCACAGCTGAACCAGTTTTAGAGCCAGAACCAGCTCTCACTGCTGAACCGCTTTCTGAGCCAGTACAAACACTTACAGCCGAAACGCTTTCTGAACCAGTACCAGCCCTCACAGCTGAACCAGTTCCCGAGCCAGTACCAGCACTCACTGCTGAACCAGTTTTAGAGCCAGTACAAACTCTACAAACTGAACCAGTTTTTCAGCGAAAAATCGTATCAAGTTGTGATTTTTTCATTACAAACCCAAGTACAAATAGGATAATTTCTGGAAAAGTAAAGAAATACAAATATCCAACTTTAATTTTTATTCCTAACAATCAAGATGAAAAAAAATCTTTACGATTTGGGCAAATTTTTGAAAATTGTATTTTGAAACAAGTAGTAAATAACAAAGAATTATCCTCAACTCACAGATGCCAAATCCGTGGATTCACTGATAATTCAATAGAATTTTGTCTACTACGCTAAATAAGGTAAAAAATGTCAAATCCCAAAGCCAAATTCTTTTGCGAATATTGTGATACAGAAGTTCCTCAAAAAGCCATAGTTTGTCCAAAATGCGGACATTTTTTCGCATCAGTACGCTGCCCTCAATGTGGACATACTGGAACCCAACGAGAATTTGCAAACGGATGTAAAGCCTGTGGTTACGCCTTTTCCAACGGAACAAGTGGCAATTCCACAAACCAAAACAAAAGTCAAACAAAATTACCACCAAAAGCAAGATACAAAACTCGAAAAGCAGCAATTCAAGAAATCCAAAAGCGAGAAAGCAAAACAATAAAAGAAGATTCTCTTCCTGCTTGGGTTTACATTTTATCAATTTCAATTCTTGGAATTTTGTTATACATTTTAATATCAAAAAACTAATTATTTATTTTTATCAGTGTCCACATAAATTCTTGGTACGCGTTTATTTACACCACAGAGTATTTCATAAGAAATTGTTTCGATACTATTTGCCAAATCTTCAGCTGTATTGCAATTTTTCTCAGGACCAAAAAATATTACCTTATCCCAACGCTTAACATCGTAATCTTTTCCAAGATAAACCATACATTGATCCATACAAATTCGTCCAACAATTGAATACATTCTTCCATTTATCGAAACTTCAAGTCCCGGAGACAAACGGCGCAAAAGCCCATCCGCATAACCAGCTGGAATCACCCCAATATCACAATCTTCTTTTGCTACCCAAGTTCTATCATAAGAAACAGAGTCACCCTTTTTAAAATGTTTTATTGCAACAATTTGTGATGAAAACTCCATTACAGGTTTTAATTCAATCCCCATTTCTTTTGCACAAGAAGAATATCCATAAATTACAATTCCAGGACGCACCATATCAAAATGAGCTTCTGGATGTAAAAAAATTGCACCACTATTTGAACAATGTAAAATTCCCGGATTTATACCCTCTTTTTTTATTTGTTCAACAGCATATGAAAAATTGCTAATTTGCTTTTTTGTATAAGCAATATCATCTTCAAGCAAAGAATCAGCACAAGCAAGATGGGTACAAACACCCTCTAAATACAAACCTTCAGTAAAAGCAATTTTTTTTGCTAAAGTGGCAGCCTCTTCTTTTGAACATCCCACTCGTCCCATACCAGTGTCAATTTTTAGATGAACTGGAATTTTTCTGTGCATTGAAATAGCCACTTCATTTAATTGGTCAATAAATTCTGTATCAAAAACCAAAGGAGTAATAGAATGAACAATCAATGAAGGAATTTCATCTTTTAATGGCAAACTCAAAGACAAAATCGGTGCTACAATTCCAGCCTCACGAAGCTCAATTCCCTCTGAAATAGAAGCTACCGCCAAAAAAGAAGCTCCAGCCTTCAACGCTGCTACAGAAACTCTAACAGCTCCGTGACCATAACCATCAGCTTTTACCGCACAACAAAGTTTTGTGCTAGGTTTTATGTATTTTTTAATGATATTTATATTTTCGTGTAAATTATCTAAATTAATATGTGCCTGTGTTGCTCTCATTTGTTTTTATAATACTTCAATTATCATTTTCTATTCAAGTAGATTTTTTGAAAAGAATGTTGAAAGAATAATGGAAGTTTACTGTAATTACTTGCGTGGGATAAGAAAATATTATATATTTACTATATATATGGATTTTTAAAATTGTGAGGCTTTACTATGAAAAAGCAAATAATTGGCATACTATCTTTAATTATAATACTACTATCTTTTCTCGGATGTAATTCAACTTCTGGAAACCTAGAAACCTCTGACGTTATTCCTGTAGTAGAAAATAATCCATCCGAAGAAAAAGTTGAACCTCAAGTGGATAATACTCCTCTATCACCTGTTGTAGAATCTGAGAAAGAAACTTCTAAAGTTTTTGAAACTTCAGAAAATCTTGCTAAATCTGAAACTACAGAAATTACTGACAACTTCTCTGATGATTCTCTTGATGTTATTGTTGAAAGCGAATTTCCGACTGAACAAGTTGTACAACTTACCGCAGTTGAAATGTATCAAAATTTTGTTGCAGGATGTGTCTTAGAACCTACATCTACTCCAAAGCAAATTTCAAAAAACAAAAAATTTGCAACACCATTTTCTGTAAAATGTACAAAGGATGGAAATCCAGTTCCAAATATGCTGATTTCTGTAAAATATCCTGCTGCTCAAACAAACGGTCTAATTTCCTTTGGACAAACAATTATCGAAACAAATGAAAATGGAATTGCTTCCTTTACACCAACAAATACAAGTTTTTCTTGCAATTCAGAAGTGTATTTCTATCTCACTCCAGAAACAGAAGATTCTGAAACCTTAGAATATGCAGAAAAAAATGCTATTTCAATTCCATACAAAGTAATTACAAACCGATTTTACGATTCTGGAATCTTAGCAATTGCTGATTACAACGCATCAAACAAAGCTTTATCAACAAACACAACTGCAACGGCTTTGCAACCACCACTTAGAAAAGCAGGTTTCCAAACTATTGGAAATGCTCCTTTTGATGCAAGTATTATTACCAGTAAGAATCTTTACAATCAGGCAAAAAGCATATTAGGAAATACAGTTTCTTTTATGGTTTACGGTACAGTAAAATATGCTGAACCAGCTGAAAAACTAGAAAACGGACAATACATTGTAACCTTTGTTACAAATTTTGCTGTGATGAACCTAAGAGACGGCAAAATTGTTTATCAAACAGAATTTTTAACAACTGAAACAGGTGCTTCAGAATGGGAAGCCACAAATAAATTACGTACACAAACAATTCCTGCAATTATTACAGAAAAAATAATCTACGGAATTTAATATATTATAAGGAAATAACAATGATTTATACAGACACACGAGATTCATCTGTAAAAGTTGATTTCAAAACAGCTGTAGTTTCTGGAATGAACAGTCAAACTGGTGGACTTTTTATTCCAACAGATTTTCCAAAACTATCAGATGAAATCCTAAAAAGAGCCGCTCCACCTTCATTTAGAGAACTTGCTTACGAAATGGCAAAACCTTATGTAGAAGGTGAAATCCCAGATAAGGATTTAAATGCAATTATTGCTGACTGTTATCCATTTTCAGCTCCAGTTGTACCAATTGATCCAACAACTTATGTTTTAGAACTTTTTCACGGTCCAACTTGTGCTTTTAAGGATTTTGGTGCTCGTTTTATGGCAAGAGTGATGTCTTATTTCAATAGAAACGAGTTAGAACCTCTACATATTCTTGTAGCAACCTCAGGCGACACCGGAAGTGCTGTAGGAAGTGCCTTCCACAACGTACCAGGCTTAGATGTTACAATTCTATATCCAGAGGGAAAAATCTCTCCACTTCAAGAAAAACAACTTTCTACATTCACTGGAAATGTTCGAGCATTATCTGTAAAAGGAACCTTTGACGATTGTCAAAAACTCGTAAAAACAGCCTTTACAGACGAAGAATTACGAAAAAAACTTAGACTATCCTCAGCAAACTCAATCAATATTTCTCGTCTTTTGCCACAAAGTTTTTATTATATGTATGCTTCTTTATTGGTGAAAAACAGAGCTCCACACGATTGTAAAATTGATAATCCATCAATTATTTGTGTTGTTCCATCAGGTAACTTTGGAAACCTAACCTCTGGACTAATTGCACAAAAAATGGGTGCTCCAATCAGAGGTTTTGTGGCAGCTACAAATGCTAACAGAACAATACCAGATTGGATTGCAACTGGAGAATACAAAGCTCGTCCTTCTGTTGCTACCCTTTCCAATGCAATGGATGTTGGTGCTCCAAGTAACTATGAACGAATTAGTGCTATGTACACTCTAGAAGAAGTTAGAGAATTATTTGCATCTTATTGGCTAGATGATGAAGGAACATCAAAAGCTATCAAAGATTGTAATTCAAAAACAGGATACATTATCGATCCACACGGTGCAGTTGGATATCAAGCTTGGAATGATATTAGAAAAGGTGCATTGGATAAACTTACAGCTGGAGTAAAAAATCCAATTGAAAACCCAGGATTGACTCCAAACCTTCCAAGTTGGGCTAATGAAGTTATCAACAAACAAGCAGTTGGTATCATTTTAGAAACAGCTCATCCTGCAAAATTTGGAGACATCGTAAAATCTGCTATTGGAAGAGATCCTGTTATGCCAGATAGACTTGAAAAAGTTTTATCTTTGCCAAATAACGCAATTCCAATGGAAAACAACTATGATACCTTTAAATCTTGGTTAATAGAAAATTTATAATTTTTTTAAGTTTTTTTTCAAAACCTATTGACCATTTTTTTTCAATTTGGTATATTAACAATGTCAGGTACGAAAGAGTGCTTGACATTGAAAACCTTGCGGATGTCGTATAATGGCTATTACCCCAGCCTTCCAAGCTGGAGACGTGGGTTCGATTCCCATCATCCGCTTCAAAACTACTGAGTAAAATCAGTAGTTTTTTTTTGCCCAAAAACATATTTCATTAAAATACTTTTCTCTTATTCTTTTAGAGATTTTTAATTAAAAAAACACTTTACAAAATTAAGTTAAAAAAAGATTTTTCAAAAATAGACTTCTGAGAAGATATGCTAAATTAATTTGATGATTCTAAGACGTTAATATCCACCAATAAAGAAACTTCATATGATTTTCCATTTTGGATAAAAACAGTTTTTGTAAGTTCGTAATCACCTATCACAAATTTCACAGTATGTTCACCTGGAGAAATAGAAATCTTATCTGAAAATGTAACAAGCTCTACATCATCTAAAAAAACTTTAGTATTTGCAGGAGCAACAATGGTTAATTCTGGCGAAATTGATTTTAATTCTATATTCAACACAGAATTACTTGCTTGATTTATAATAATTGTTCTAACTTCATTTCTATAATCTTCGGAAACAACAGAAATATGATGGGTTCCTGTCTTTAGTAAAATTGGTTTTGAATAATCAGATATTACATTATCATCAATAAAAAGAGAAATATTACCTTTTGCAACAGAAATATCTGTTTCAGTTTCAGTTTCCTTTTCTGTTTCTGGATAAATCAAATTGATAGAAAGCAAACCTTCATCTTTTAAGATTGGTTTTATTGTTATAGAAAATTCTGATGAAAAAAAGCTTTCAGGCACACCTTTCATCGCCATTTGAAATCTTATAGCCAAATTTTCTTGATTTTCAGATAAAGTAAAAGGTAACAAAGTACTATAAGGTGATTTTTGAGTTTTTGTATTATTTTCAAAAAATGTTTGAAGATTTATGCTTAACCGTGGAGGAATTGTATCAACCATCAATTTTTTTCCAGAATAATCAATAAGATTTTCTTTTGGTTCTGGAGAAACATCACTATAAAAAGTATAAATTACAGAATCTCGGTAAGTCGCTACTATTTTTGGAATTTTAATTTCAAATTCAAAACCTTGAATAAAAGTTTTATCTTTTGGAATTTTTAGAAAAAGACCTTCGTTTAGTCCAACATTTACTGTCACAGGACTATAATCTTTTGGAATTTCAATGGATTTTAATTTGGCTACACGAAAATTATCACCAAAAAGTCCGGTCATCAAAAGGAGAAAACAAATTAAAAAAACAAATTTTTTATTATTTTTTTCCATAAAAATATCCATTTAAATTATCCAATTAGTTTATCAATTCCCAAGGATCCTTAGTTTGTCCAGAAACATAAACTTCAAAATGCAAATGTGGACCAGTTGTTAATCCTGTTAAACCAACATATCCAATAATTTGCCCAGTTGTAACATAAGCTCCTTTTTCACAAGCAAAAGAACTTAAATGAGCATAGAAACTTTTCATATTGTTATCATGCAAAATAACAACATAGTTTCCATACACATCATTATAGTTACATTCCAAAACTTTTCCAGACAGACAAGATAAAACAGGACTGTTTAACTCAGCTGCTAAATCAATTCCATTGTGGAAAAGCGGTTTCCCAGAAATTGGACTGTTTCGTAAGCCGTATCTGGAAGACAAAATTCCATTTGGTAAAGGTGAGCGTATATTATCATTTAAGAAAAACATACGCTCTGTTTCATCGAATTTTGTGTTTTCAAGGAAATAAAATTCCTCATTATTTATATTATAACACAAAATCTCAGATGTATCAAAGTTTCTACACAACATTATTTTTTCGATTGTGGATACTCCATTTTTTGGAACAAATAATCCTGGAACAGTAGGAATAAGCAGAATTTTTCCAGAAATATCAGAATGAATAGAAGATATATGATTTAATGTTGCAATCGAATCATATGAAATATTGCAACGTGCAGCTATGAAATGCAAAGAATCATCCTTTGTGGCACGATATTTGTAAAACATTAAATTTGTTTCTTTTTCAATAGCTAACTTTTTGTAATTTATTTCAACATCTTGAGAGAATTGCTTAAAAATTGGATTTTTTGAGGAAAGTTCTGTAATAGTTGGAAAAAAATCAGTTTTCGAAAAGGTTTCAATAACTGGGAAATTTTGATAATTTTGTTGATATGTGGATTCTTCTGAAAATGCAAAGAAAAACCAAAAAAAAATGCAAATCAGTAAAAAGATTCTTTTATACATTAATTTGATTTTATATCGAAACAGTAAAAATAGTAAACTGTAAAATCTTTGGTAAAATCATTTTTGTAAAAAAAACTGCCTCCAAGAAAAACTTGAAAAGGCAGCTTTCTCAATGCTAATCGAGATTATTCTTCTGCAATAGCTTCTGTAGGACAAGCTGCTGCACAAGCACCACAACTTGCACAAACTGATGCGTCGATAACGCGTTTTCCGTCTGCTTCTGAGATTGCTCCAACTGGGCATTCGCCTTCACAAGCACCACAGTTTACACAAGCATCTGAAATTTTGTATGCCATATAAATACCTCTTAAAATTAAATTATATTTATAACTTAACATATAAATTTATAAAAAACAAGTAAATTTATAAAAATTATATCAGAGCAAAATTTATTCAGAAATAATTTGAATCCCCGCTGAACATCCAAGGCGATTTGCTCCAGCTTCTATCATTGCAAGGGCTGTTTCTCTATCTCTGATTCCTCCAGCAGCTTTTACCCCAAGTTCATCTCCAACGGTTTCCCGCATAAGTTTTACATCTTCAGCTTTTGCTCCAGATGATCCAAATCCTGTTGAAGTTTTTACAAAGGTTGCATTTGCACGAACACAAGCTTCACAAGCCAACTTGATTTCTTCCTCTGTTAAATAACAGTTTTCAAGAATTACTTTTACGCAATTCCCCTGTGCAGCTTCTACAACAGCTCTAACCTCTTCTTCAACCAATTCCCAAGACCCCATTTTTGCAAGTCCAATATTGATAACCATATCGATTTCCTCTGCACCGTTTTCTACAGCATTTGCAGTTTCAAAAACTTTTACATCCTTTGTGTTTGCTCCAAGAGGAAATCCAATTACTGTGCAAGTTTTCACTTGATAATCAGGTTTTTTATTTGCTTTTAAGTATTGACTTGCAGCTTTTACCCAGCAAGGATTTATACACACAGAAGCAAAATTGTTATCTATGGCTTCTTGGCAAAGATTTTCTACATCTGATAAAGTAGCAGTTGATTTTAAGATTGTATGGTCAATCATATTTGCAATTTCTGAATTTGTCATATTCGCTCCCAAAAAAATAATCTTAGAAAAGAATAACAGACAATATTTGTTTTTACAAGTATAAATAAAAGACATAAAATCTATTGACCCAAATTAAAATCTTATATACTATGGTTTTATGGCTATCGCATTGTTTCCAGGATCTTTTGATCCTCCAACTTATGGACATCTAAATATTATTGAAAGAGCAAGAACAATATTTGACAAAATTGATGTTGTAATTGCAGTAAATAAGTCAAAAAAATACTTGTTTTCTGAAGAAGAAAGACTTTCAATGATAAGAGAACTTGTTTCAGGTTGGGACAATGTTACAGTTCATACTTCTAGCAGACTAATTGTTGACTATGCACACGAAAACAATGCTTCTGTCTTGCTCCGAGGTGTTAGAAACTTTTCAGATTTTTCTTATGAGTTTGACCTATCTTTGTTAAATAAAGGGTTGGCTTCTGATATTGAAACAGTATTCTTGCCTACAGATCCAGAGTTTTTCGTTTTGCGTTCTAGTTCAATAAAAGAATTAGCAGCTTTTAACGGCGACATTTCAAAAATGGTTCCACCCTTAGTTGAAAAAGCCTTAAAAGAAAAATATGGAATTGTAGAGTAGAATTCACTTGCCGAGTTGTGATTTTCTTTTTGGTTTCTACAATTTCGAAAATTTTACTATTTTTTGAAGTGAAAAATATTAAACAAATACAAAAAAACAGAAAAAATTGAGTTATTTTCGACATTTTTTATATTTTTGTAATTTTTAAGATTGACAAAAAAACAGAAAATGTTATAATACATTCATTGACACTCAGTTAGTATCTGTGATATGTTGTATTTGTTATAGAAATATCAAATTATATAGCGAGGTTAATATATGGCAGTACCAAGAGCGAAAACATCAAAAGCACGCACAAAGAGAAGACAGACAATCAATATGAAACTTGCTGCTCCTACTCTAACAGAGTGCGGCAATTGTGGAAACTTAATCATGTTGCACCGTGTATGTCCAAAATGTGGTTTTTACCGCGGTAGACAAATTATTGCACCAGAAAGCAACAACTAATAGGAGTTAAATGATGGACGAATTATTTGAAAGAATGCAGAAACTTATTGCAGACAAATTGGAAGTTGAAGAATCAAAAATCACACTTGATGCAAACTTCCGCCAAGATTTAGGCGCTGACAGTCTAGATACTTACGAACTAGTTTACGGAATTGAAGAAGAACTAGGTGTAAAAGTTCCAGATGAAAAAGCTAGCGAATTTGAAACTGTTCGTGATGCATACGAGTTCATCAAATCACAACAAAACTAAGATTTGTTTTAGTGGAAAAAGACTTTTGCTTTATGCAAAGGTCTTTTTTTTTGCTTAAATAGTTTTTTATTCAATAATATTGTCATTTTGTAATTTACTTCGTATATTAGAATTATGAAAGAAAAAAAATTATTCAATAAAAATGTTAATCAATTATCTCCTCTTAGAAAAGAACAGTTATTTAACTTTCAAAAAAGATTAAATATTAGTTTTAATAATTTAGAATTGTTGGATTTGGCTTTTCATCATCGTTCTTTTGCAAATGAACATGGAAATTTTCTCTTAAACAATGAAAGATTAGAATTTCTTGGAGATTCTGTCCTCGGAATGGTTGTAGCAACTTATCTTTATGGTGCTATGGGTGATCATCCTGAGGGAGATTTAGCAAAGATTAAATCAGTTGTTGTTTCTGAAGCAACATTAAGTGATATTGCAGTTGAAATTGGAATTGATAAATGTTTGTCCCTTGGTAAAGGAGAAGAAAACTCTGGAGGTCGCCAAAAAAAAGCAATCCTAGCTGACGCTGTTGAAGCTGTTTTTGGGGCATATTATCTTGATTCTGGTTTTCAAAAGGTTGAAAAATTGATTTTAACACTTTTGGTTCCAGAAATTGAAAAAGTTTGGGAAAATCGCCATCACAAAGATTTTAAAACAATGCTTCAAGAAATGTACCAAAAAAAATACAAGCAATGTCCAAAATACAATCTTGTAAACAAAACTGGTCCCGATCACGATATGGTTTTCTGGGTAACTGTAGAAATAAATGGAAAAACCTATGGTCCTGAAAAAGGAAAAAGTAAAAAAGAAGCAGAACAAGCTGTTGCAAAACAAGTTATTGAAGAGTTAGAAAAAATTGAAGATTGGGGAAAATACAAATAAATTACGTTTGAAAAACCGAGTCAAAAATCAATTTTTTTGATAAATATTTCATTTTTTTTTAAAGATTTACAATATAAAACCGATAAATTAAATATCTGACATACAAATTCCCCTCCCACCCATTGTATGTCAGATTGCCAAAATGGCAGGCTGGCTTCTTGTAGCTGGCCTTTTTTTTTGCTCTTTTTAAATTATTTCATATTTTCCATTTTATTTTACTAATTTTCGTTAAATTTGATTTGTAAATCTTATATTAACATTTATAATTATAATTGAAAAAAATCTATAATTAAATTAGAGGAAATATGAAACTCGTAAAAGGAATTAAATCAAAATTAGTTACGTTGTTATCCTTTGGGATATTTTTCGTTTGTATTGTTCTAACTATTATTGCAACTTTCGTTTCTAGAAGAACTCTTGAAAAAGAATTTTACGATTCCTTAGCAAGAGATGCAAAAATTGTTAGTGAGGACATAAATACAAAACTAAATTCACGTTTTTCACAACTTAACACCATTGCTCGAATGCTTCCTGCAACAGGTTTCGTTGATAAAGACATTGTAGACTTACTTGCTTTTACTGAAAAAACAGATGATTCGATTTTAAATCTATTTTATTCTGACTTACAGGGAAATGCTATTGGGGTTGATGGAAATAGATTTTCTGTTCAAAAGCAAAAAGAATATTTCACAGTTCCACTAACTGGAAAACAATATGTTTCTACCCCAATTTTGGATGAATATAAAGGAATTGCATCTTTATTTTTTGCTTTACCAGTAAAGGATCATAATAATAATCAAGTTGGTATTTTGATTGCTACTGTTGATGGTTATGATTTATGTAATGATATTGATACAATTGAAATTATGGGGCATCATCCATACATTATCAATTCTGACGGATTTTATGTTGCTAGTGTAGATAGAAATCAAGTCGCAAATAACAATGAAAGATTTACTCTGTTTTCATTTTCAGAATTGCAAGATGGTTCAAATACTCATAGATATCATAACGGAAAAGAAGATATTATCGTTGGTCACGAAACAATCAACGGTACAGATTGGCTTGTAGTAATCCCAATGCCACGACAAGAAGCTTTGGCAAATAATCAACGAATGGGAATAACATTACTTGTTTTATCACTTCTTATTAGTTTTGCATTCTCTTTGGTAAACTATTTTTATTCTCTCACAATCACAAAACCAATTGAAGGTATCACAAAAATCGTAAAAAAATTATGTTCCGGTCAATTGTACAGAGACGATGAAATTGAAGCTGTTCTTGCTTCTACAAAAGGTCGCAAAGATGAACTTGGAGAAATTACTACAAATATAGAAGAATTAGTTGGTAAACTTTCTTCAATCATTACAAATATTGAAGAAGCTTCTATACAAGTTTTAAATGGTTCTGAGCAAATTTCTAGCACAAGTCAATCTGTTTCAACAGGTGCTTCTGAACAAGCTGCTTCTACAGAAGAAGTTTCTGCTACTATGGAACAAATGGCTTCAAATATTCAACAAAATGCGGATAACGCTTCTAAAACAGGAAGTATTGCAACACAGACCCAAGAAGATGGGACAAAGGCTGGAACTGCTGTGCGAGAATCTTTGGATGCAATCCACGAAATCGCTAAGAAAATTATTATTATTGAAGATATTGCAGGACAAACTGACTTGTTAGCACTAAACGCTGCCATTGAAGCTGCTAGAGCTGGTGAAGCTGGAAAAGGGTTTGCTGTAGTAGCTGGAGAAGTTAGAAAACTAGCTGAACGAAGTAAAACTGCTGCTAAAGAAATAACTGCTTTGTCTACTTCAACTGTAAAAACTGCTGAAACTGCTGAAAATTTAATGGGAAAAACTGTTACATCCATTGTTCATACAACACAATTAGTAGAGGAAATTTCAGCTGCTTCAAGGGAACAAGACATCGGTGCAAGACAAATCACCAATGCTATTCAACAGCTTGATACGGTTGTTCAACAAAATGCTTCGGCATCTGAAGAACTTGCTTCTATGGCTGCAAAATTAACTGAACATTCTGAAGATTTATTAAAAGCTATAAAATTCTTTAGATTAAATAAGGAAGATGATACGATAAAAGCTATAGAATATAAAGCATAAAAAAACTTTGAAAAGGCGATTAGACCCTTGACAGTCTATCGCCTTTTTTTTAAATTAAACTGATATGAAATTGATTAAAAAACGAACTGTATTTTTTATTTTAGGAACTACATTTTTTGCACTAATTTTTGGTGCTGGGCTTGGATTCCTTGTTGCTCTTACAGTTAATACAAAAAACACTGAATATTTTACAGAATTTAACCCTTCTCTACCAACAAAATTATTAGACATAAATGGTGAACTCATTACAGAATTCGCTTCCGATGAAAAACGTGAAATGATTGGAATAAATGAGTTGCCACAACATATGTTAGATGCTCTAATCACCCGTGAAGATAGAATTTTCTATAAACATAAAGGATTTAGTTTAAAATCAATTTTTAGAGCGATTGTTGGTAAATTAACAAACCAATCTCTTGGTGGAGGAAGTACTCTTACTCAACAGATTGCAGGTACTTTGTATTGTGATAGAACTGACTATTCTTATACAAGAAAACTTGTTGAGTTGTGGTGGGCTATTCAAATGGAACGCCGCTATTCAAAAGACGAAATTTTGGAACTATATCTAAATAAAGTTTACCTTGGTGGCGGAACTTATGGTGTAAATGCAGCTTCTAAATACTATTTTGGACACAGTGCCGCAGAAATCACTCCAGCAGAAGCTGCAATTTTGGTTATTCAACTTTCAAATCCGGCATATTACAATCCATTTGACCATCCAAACCGTGCTCGAGAAAGACAACAAGATGTGTTAAATCAAATGGTTACAGACGGATACTTAACAAAAGCCGATGCTGATGCTTCTTTTGAAGATTTCTGGCTAAACTTTGACTACACAAGAACTAGTGCGTCTGCATACCAAATGCGTGAAGATGCAGCCCCTTGGTTTAGCGAATACGTTTTACGTGAATTAACAAAACAAATGTACGGAACTCTAAATCTTTACACTGATGGATTTACTGTAAACACTACATTAAACTTAGCTCATCAAAAAGTTGCTGATAGAGTTATGGCTCACTATATTGCTTCAGCCAATGAATCCTATCAATCCTCCTCAAACGTAAGAAAATTAGACGCTGTAAACACATATATTCCAATTACAGAATTAATGTCTTTGATGTTTAATATTCCAGAATTAAAAACCTCAAATCAAAGACGCGATAAAGAAGTTACTTCAACTTTTAATAAACAAATCAATCCGATTTTGGACATTTTTTCACTTCTTGGTGGGATTGAAGATCTAAAAATTAGTATTGTAAATAAAGTTAATACAACACAAAAAGAAACAAGTGTAAAAAAACAAATCGAAGGAACAATGATTGCTCTTGAAAACAACACAGGTTATATTTCAGCCCTTGTTGGTGGAAGTTCTTTTGATGAAGAAAACCAATTTATTCGTGCAACTCAAGCTACTTTGCAACCAGGTAGTACATTTAAACCTTTGTATTATTCTGCAGCTATTGATTCAAGAGAATTTACAGCTGCCACAATTTTGTATGATACTCCAACTATTTTCTATAATAATGATGGAAGTCCATATATTATTGAAAACTATAAAGGAACTTGGGAAGGTCCAGTCCAATTATGGTACGCTCTATCAACATCAATGAATATCCCATCTATCAGAGTATTGTCAGGTGTTGGATTTGATGCAGCTATTGAAAGAGTTTCTGCTTTATTGGGAGTACCAGAAGAAGAAAGAGAAGCAAGAAGCATTATTCCAGTTTATCCACTTGGACTTGGAGTTTGTACAGTTCAACCTATTCAAATGGCAAGAGCATTTGCAATTTTTGGAAATCAAGGAAAAGAAGTCACTCCAATAGCAATTCGTTCTGTGGCAGACAGAAATGGTGATGTTTTCCTAACACCAGAAAAGGATTTAAGACTTGAGCAACAAGAAAAAGGTGAAAATATTCAAGTTATCACACCTCAAAATGCTTATGTAATGACAAATATTTTAACAAATACTGTAAAATCAGGAACTTTGGCTCGTGGTTCACGTTGGGGAAGTTATTTTAAATATACAGATGCTAACGGTAAAAAGTTTACTATGCCTTTTGCTGGAAAAACAGGAACCACACAAAACTGGTCTGATGCTTGGACTGTAGGGTATTCCCCATATTACACAGCAGCATTCTGGTTCGGTTTTGACCAAAAAGGTATTTCCCTTGGAACAGAATTAACTGGAGCAACTTTGGCCGGGGTTGCTTGGGGTGAATATATGAACGAAATCCACAAAGGATTACCTTATAAGGAATTTGTAAAACCTCAAACAGGGCTTATCGAAGCTACAGTTTGTTCAGTATCTGGACAACTTCTTACATCTGCTTGTGGAAACCACAAAGTTACACACATTTTCCTAGAGGGAACAGAGCCTACAACAATGTGTAGTTTGCACAGCACTCGCGAAAACGACAGAATTATCGCAAAAGATAGATTACGACAAGAATTATTACAATCAGGAAGTGTGACTGATACATCTTCCTTAACTACAATCACTTTGGATTTATCATTTTTGGATGATGACTACTCATTTGAAAATGATTCAAATCAAAAAAATAATTCTGGCTCATCACACAATACTTTTGAATTGACAGAAGAACCAGAATTACCAACCACCAATTATTTGCTTGATTAAGCATTTTACGGAGGGTTTTATGCTTATAAATATTGATGAAATCAAGATTAAAAAGCGAGTACGAAAAGATTTAGGAGACTTGGAAACCTTAAAAGACAGTCTTAGACGGTACGGTTTACTTTCTCCTATCACCATAAACACACGAAATGAACTTGTGGCCGGTCAACGTCGATTAGAATCTGCAAAACAACTTGGCTGGACAACAATTACAGCAAATGTTGTTGATGCAGAAGATAAAATTGGTCAATTGGAAATGGAATTAGAAGAAAACACTCAAAGATTACCATTTACAGATGAAGAACTTTTAGCTGGTTACAACGCTTTAGAAAAGTTAAAAAATCCTCCACTTTTTACAAGAATTATGAATGGGATTAAAAACTTTTTCACTTGTTGCAATGAAAAATCTGAACAAATCCGTGAAGAAAAAATCAGTAAATCCTTCAAGTTTGCACTACTTCTTCCGATTGGTATAATTTCTGTGATTGTTTTTTCGATTCTCTACAAAACCTCTGTAATTAGTGGAATTGTGAGAGCATTTATTGATGTTATAAATGTATGTTTAATGGGATGTGGTTTAATTTTTACAATTAGACTTTTTATTCTAAAAAAATCAAAAAATAAATCACAAATTTATTGATTTTTACGTAAATCACCGTTATATTTTAATATGACTTAAGGGAGTGCACCGGTTTCGACGGGTGTGATTCGTGGTCTTGAGTTGCAGGTGAGGTTGCCTGTCCTCTAAACAGACAAAAACTATAATTGCCGAAAACGACAATTCTTACGGTTACGCACTAGCTGCATAACCCGGGTTTTAAGTTGTGCCGCTCTGAACGGCTTAATTACCCGACGCAATCAGGGCTTGCTTAAAGTGGTGTTCAGTACGCTTTAGGGACTTTTACTGAAATACGGAGACGACGCTTGTGGTGCTGCTACCGTTTCCCGACAATCACCTCGCACCAATAAACCTGTAGAGATTCCTGGTCCGCACATTCGGACGCGGGTTCAATTCCCGCCACTTCCAAAAAAAGAGAAATAATAAAACTTATTTCTCTTTTTTCTTCTTTATCTCTTTTCTTTTTTTTTATTCCGTGTTATAGTTAGTACATGAATACAACAAACTTTCAAGAAGCCTTATCAAAATTGATTTTATCCGCTTCAGGCTGGCGGGGTATCTTTGCAAAATCTGGCGAAGAAGAAGACGGAACAACAGAAATTGATATTGAACACAAAGCAATTTCTGCATTTATGGCAAAAGCCTATGTTGATTTCATAAAAAAAACAAACAACAATCCTAAAATCGCTATTGGAATTGATGCTCGACCTACAGGTCCAGTCATTGCCGATTCTATGATTCGTGTGCTTCTGGCCAATGGAATTAAACCTATGTATCTTGGCATTACAGCTGCACCAGAAATTATGGCATTTTCCCACACAATAGACGGTTTTATCTATATTTCTGCAAGTCACAATCCAATTGGACACAACGGTGTTAAATTCGGCAAAAATGATGGTGGAGTTATTCCTGGCTCTGAAGCTTCTGTTTTAGCAAAGGATTTTCTTTCTTTGTGCAATGTTGATAATCCAATTGAAAAAGCAGAAATTCTTTCTAACTGTGATGAAAAGCTACTAAAAGAAGTTTATGCCGAAAGTGAAATCCACAAAAAAGCTGCAATCGCTTTTTACGAAGATTTTTCTACAAAAGTAATTTGTGGCGACGCTGATTCAGATTTAATTTTTGGAAGCATAAAAGAAACTACAAAAACTACCCCACTTTCCATTGTTTGTGATATGAACGGAAGTGCAAGAACTTTAAGTATTGATAATTCATATTTTAACAAACAGGGACTTGGCTTTTATGCAATAAACAATGAGCCTCGAAAAATTGTTCACGCAATTATTCCAGAGCCAGAAAACTTAGTTTATTGTGCCAATGAAATGGAAAGACTTCAAAAAGAAGGTAAAACCGATGCTATTTTAGGATATATGCCTGATTGCGATGGAGACCGTGGAAACATTGTTTTTTGGAACAAAAAAGAAAATAAAGCTGAAGTTCTAAAAGCTCAAGAAGTTTTTGCATTATCAGTTTTAAGCGAATTAGCTTTCCTAGCCTATTCTGGAAAAACTGGTGAAAACTCTAAAATCGCTATTTCTGTAAACGATCCAACATCCATGAGAATTGAAGAGATTGCAAAGGCTTTTGATGCTTTAGTTGCAAGAGCTGAAGTTGGTGAAGCAAACGTTGTAAACAGAGCTCGTGAACTTAGAGCAGAAGGATATGAAGTTAGAATCCTTGGAGAAGGTTCAAACGGTGGAAACATTACTCATCCAGCAGCTGTAAGAGATCCTCTAAACAGTATTTTTGCTTTAATCAAACTTCTTGCAATTAAAGATGGTAAAAATCCAGACGGCAGCGAAAAGAAAGGATTGTTCCACTTGTGGTGTAGCCTTTCAAATCAAGAAGAAAAATACACAGAAGATTTTTCACTAATTGACGTAATCGAAACTTTACCAGTTTACACTACAACAGGTGTTTCTGAAGCTCGAGCATTGCTAAAAATCAAAACAACAGACCACAGTGTGCTAAAAGCTAAATATCAAAAAGTATTTTTATCACAATGGGATGAAAAAAAGGCATCTCTAGAAGAAAAATATGGTATTTGTAATTACGAAGCAGTTTGTAATAATGGTACAAAAGAAACTAAAAACATTACTGATTTTTCAATTTCTGGAAAAGGTGGCTTAAAAATCCTTCTAAAAGACAAAAATCAAAACAATTTGGCTTTTATCTGGATGCGAGGAAGCGGCACAGAACCTGTGTTTAGAGTTATGTGTGATGTTAAAGGAAATAATTCTGAAATGGAAAAAGAATTGTTACAATGGCACTCAGATATGATTACAATTGCTGACAATCAATAAAAATTATAGAAACAAAATCTAATATATCTTGCAACAAACCGTAAAATATGTTAGATTTTTCATATAGAATTTGACAAAACTAAGGAAGGATTTTTATGGGTGTACGCGGAGAACTTTTTACAACACAAGTTGTTTTAGACAATCGTTCATACTTTTTCAACGTAAAAGAAAATCGTACAGGTGACGTTTTTTTACAAGTAGTAGAAAGCAAAAGCAGAAACGGTGAAGACTACGACAGACACGCAATTTGTATTTTTGCAGAAGATATGCAAAAATTTTTCAAGGGTCTAGATGAGTCTGTTTCTTTTATCGACAAGGAAAGAAAAGAAAGAAGTAAAAGAGCTGCCGAAAAGAAAGCTGCAAAAGCTTCTGCCGCTGGAAAAAAAGTGTACAAGAAAAAAGGTACTAAAGACAGCAAAAACGAAAGAAAGCCTGAAGGAATTAAGAAAACTGGAAAAGTTATTCACGTTGTTTCAAAACGTACAAACCAAGAAGAATCTAATTAATATTTGAACGAATGCCGCTGAATAGGAGAAGGTCCTAATTGGTGGCATTTTTCTTTATGAGACTTTGTTGGGTAACCTTTGTGACCTTCGTAACCATATTCTGGATACATTTTAGAATATTCAACCATCACCCTATCTCTCTCATTTTTTGCAAGAATTGAAGCCGCCATTACACAAGGATAATTTCCATCAGCTTTTGGTTCAGCTTTACAAGAACAAGAAATATTTGGAATACAGTTCCCATCAATTACGCCAAAAAGTTCACCCTCAGTTAGACTTGGATATTCAGTTTTTAATTTTGAAAACATTTCATCAAAAGCTCTTTTCATAGCCAAAAGTGTAGCTTGTAAAATGTTTATTTGGTCGATTTCAGTATGAGTTGCAAAGCCAATTCCGTAGGCAATAGCTTTTTCTTTGATTATCGGCTCAACTTTGGCTCGTTTTTTTTCAGAAAGAGCTTTTGAATCGTTTAATAATTCAACTGGAAAATCATCTGGTAAAATGCAACAAGCAGCGTAAACAGGTCCAGCCAAAGGTCCCCGACCTGCTTCATCAATTCCAAAAACAAATGCCATTAAAGTACCTTTTTTAAGCCCAAATAAACTTCTTTTAAAGAGGATTCATCCACAAAAACACGATAAGCAATTATGTAGTAAAGTTCATCTTCTAAATAAACAGAAACATTTGGTTCAGTGGCTACATAACCTAAACTTACTTCCACCAAAGTTCCGTCTTCTTTGAATACAGCCACTACAGCATTATCAGTTGCAAATCCACCGTTTTCTTTCATTAAACCGATTTGATATTTGCCAGGAGTAGAAGGAGCATACAAAAACAATCGAACTGTTGAATCAGAAAAAACATATTCTCCATCTTCCAAGAAAATATCTAAGGATGGAAGTTCAGAAACACCTTCAAGTCCCCAACTTTCCAATCGAGAAATCATAAATTCCTTTGCAGAATCAGTAGGTGAAAAACTTTTCTTTAGAGGAGTTTGGCTTTTTTCTTGATTTATTAAAGTAAAATATTCATTTGAATTTCCAAAAACTACAGAATATTTTTCATCATTTTCAGTTATAAAATCAAATATTGGATAGAAACCTAAGTTTGTACCAAGATTTCCCTCAACAGCTTTGCAACTTATTCCCAAAGAAAAATCCTTTACCTTTGAACCAGTTTTTATATCAAGCAAAACAAAATCATAATTTGCAGTGACAAAACCTATTGAATCTGCATAAACTGTAAAATTTGAAATTACTGGAAAACCGATATTTTGTTCCCAAGCAAAGTCGCCAGAACATATAATTTTATTAAATGTTTCGTTTGACGAAAGAGTAATATTAGGCAATTCATAATCTTCTTCATTTTTTGAAACAAAGGATTTTTTTATTTGATTTGAAGGTAAAATATTTAAATTTTCTAAAGTTAAAATCTCTGGTAATTTTTCCTTCGGAGCAACATAAACTTCTTCTTCAACGACTGGTTCTACATATTCCTGAATATTCTCTGGAAACAAAACAGAATCCACAAAGTCATTTAATACAGGAAAAGACTTGTTAAAATAAGCAAAAACTAAAGCAGCAACTAAAATTGCCAAAAGAAAGAAAATCCCAAAGAAAATTTTTACGCCTTTTTTCATCTCTCACCCCTATTTTTTTAGCAACTCAGCAATGCGAGAATTAAAAGACTCAAAATCAATCATAAAATCAATTTCATCGATAACAAATTGAAGTTGATTAAAATTTAACAAAGTTAAAACATAAGGTGATGTATGATACAATCTCAAAATTGTTGATGAAAAATTAGACAAAATATTTGATAAAATCAAACCATTTTTAGTTGCAATGAGATCAAGTTTTTCAAGCATTGGAATCAATTTGTAATATGCGTCCTGAGTTTCTCCAAAAGAGATTCCTTGAATATTTTTGCCAGTTTCCAAATATGCCTCATAAAGGATTTTGTAGTCAGGTTCGTTTTTCATTACAAAAACCAAATCAGGCTTTTCTGTAGTTTTGATGTAAGCCTCATCAGAAAATCTCATGGGAGCATTCTCAGAATCTGTCATAGACAACTTTGAAAATCGTTGAAACATAGCTTCCACTTCCGAAATGGAATCTAACAAAGCTTTTCGTTCTACTTTTGGATTTTCGTAATAAATAATTTCTTCATCAATAGAATCATAATCAAGAAATTCTATAATTCCTTGACCAATATCAAATTTTTTAAACACAGAATTGTTTGCTTTACCTTTGAAAAATCTCACCACAGAATAATATTCTGGAGTTGCATAAACTGTATTAACCAAGTTTTTTATTGTATAAATTAAACTAGAATTTCCCTCTGGTGCTTCATCAAAAAATTTTAAATTGCCATAGAAATATACATAAAAAATCCCTTCTGCAAGGATTTCCTCTGATGGATTTTCAGATTCTAATCCTTGAATAAGTTGATTTTCATAAACAGAAAAATCTCCATCAACTAAAGCCGCTTGAAAAAGTTCCTGAATTAAATTTTCACTTATGTCTCCAGTAATTTTCTCTTCAGCTCCAAGGAAACACATTCCAATGCTAAAAATTAGCACAAAAATTAACATTTTTTTCATAAAAAAATCTCCAAACTAAATAACAAACTTTTTTTATTTTGATTGAAGGTACAAAGAAGAAAAACCTTGAACCTTATTTTTAAAATCTACATTTTTTGTTGAAAAAGCGTCCATCCAAATTGCACTTTGAGGATTTATGGCATTTTGGGAACTAAAAGATGTATTTTGGATATCCCAAACCACAGACAAAAATTCACAAGCACGAGTGTAAGAGCCAATTACATTGATTTCAGAATTGTCAATTATACAAGAATTATTTGCTGCACTAATTCCAACTGCTGTTTTTGCAGAGGAATTGATTCTAAGCCCTTGAAGTTTTACAAAAGAATCTTCAGCATTTATAGCAGAAGCATAAGCCGATGCATAAATTGATAATCCAGAATTTTCGAAAGAAATTGTAGATTGTTTTGCAGAAATACAATTTCCACTATAGTCAAAATAGCAAACAAATTCACAGTTTTGTGTCGATAAAACAGAATCATAAACTCGTAAAAGATTTTTTTGAATTACATCACCAGTTTGAGGAACTTGTTTTACAAATGTACAATTGTTTACAGATACATTTGCGTTTTCAATAGTTAGTTGAGCATTTGATGTAAAATTCAACCGAGCATCCCCTTCACCAATAATTTTACAATCTGCAAAAATAGAAATAGGTTTTGAAATTGTAAAATTACCTTTCAAATAAAAGGAAATATTATTGCCCTTGGTATTTTTTACAGCTTCTTCTATTGTTGGAAATGGATCAAATTTTGTTCCAAGATGAGAAACAGCTTTGTCCGCACTTGAATCAACATAATAGTTTTTTGAATCAATTATAGCAGAATAAGAAATGATATCGCTACAGTTCCCAGAAATATCTTTGGAATAAGCATAAACTGTGTAAAAAATTGCAGAATCATTTTTTGCAGGAAGCGTAATATGATTATTTTCAGCTTTTTTGAACATAGTTTTTTCAGGAGATACTTCAAAAGTTAAAATGTCAAAAGAATCAAAACCTTCTTCACTCAAAATTGGTTCTGAAAGTGAGTAGAAAACTTCGTCATTTGATACAAATTGGATTTCAATATTTTCTCGTGAAAAATTTGTTTCTGTAGAAGAGTCAATCTCTGGCACCAAAGGATTTCTTCTGTCAATGATAAAAACTGGATTTATACTACCCTGCTTTATTCCTTGGAAGTAAATATCAAAATCCATAGAAATACTAGCACAATCTCCAGTTACAGTATCAATATTTAATTCTTTGGTAAATAATAAATTACCATCTGGAGAATTATAACCAAGTTGATAATCATTGGAATCTAGTTTTAGTTTAACATTTTGATTTGTAAAACCTTTTTCAGGAATTCCCAATAATTTTGGTTTTGCAGGAATATAAAAAACTTTGATGTAATCAGATTTATCAGCTTTTTGCCATTTTATAGTGTGATTTTTAGTTCTATCAATAGAAATAAGGGTATTTGTTTCAATCCAAGGTCCATCATCAATAGAATAAACTGCTTTTTCACCTTCTAATAATCTAATGTAATTCCAAGAATAAAATTCAATTCCAGTAACACTTGGTACAGGTGATGAATATCGAAGTGAATCTGAATATCCAGTTTTTAGTACATATCGATAATAATCGTTGTCCTTTTTTACAATCAATGGAATGTAATTTACAACATCACAATTTGAATAAAGTCCAACTTTGCCACCATTTTGGAAATACTTTTCTTCTGGGATAACAGATGTTGAATCTCCAACAAACCAAAAATTATCTTTTGGAATATCAATTACAGAATCTTTGTACATCGCAATTACAGGAGAATCAACAGAAGTTTTTACATAGGAAAGTAGTGGTTTATTTTCTACAGTATAATGAATTGTTTTTGGTTGAGAGGTTCCTTCTTTTGAAACGGAAACAACTGTTAAAGAAAAATCCCCACTTCCATCTAGCAAAACTGGTCCATCATAGGCAAATCCAGAAACAAGGGGATCTTCGCCGTTTAAGGAGTAAAAAACTTCTGTTCCAGGCTCTGTATCAACAATTAAACTCTGTGGATTTGCCCAAGTCCCTTCAACTGGACTAATTATCTTGGTTACAGGAGTTGCTGCCATCAATACAGATGAAACAAGTAATAATCCAAAAGTTAAAAATCTTTTTGTTAAACTAAGTTTTGCCATCAATTTCTCCTATAAAATTACCCAAAATCTATGAAACAATGTACTATTTTTTGTCCTTATATAAATCTTCAAAAACTTCACGTAATTCTGGGTCTTGTTTGAAGTAATGTTCTTCAAGTTCTTCCTTTGAAAGTCCAATTAACTCATGACTCATATAGTGAATCCATCTATCTTCCTCTGGAGAGTTAATTTCAAATTTGCGACAATAATAATCTGGTTGAATAGGAAGCTGCTCTTTTTTGTTTGTAAAATATTTATAATCGTGCACAACAACCTTAATATCCTTTCTTGGAACACCCTTTTCTAGCAAAACTTCCACAAGATAATTGATTGTTTTACCAGTATCAAAAATATCATCAACCAATAGGATTTTATCTCCAGGCCGCAAATGTTCTGGAGAATATGTCCAACCGTCAATCATAACTCGGTCATGAGCTCTAATATCTGTATAAGAACGAGCCACTACAGCTGAATATAAAACTGGACGACAACCTTTTCTTGCAATTTTAAAATATTCGCTTATTACGTTTGCCATGTAGGCTCCACCACGAAGAGAACAATAAATCACATCTGGAATAAAGTCATCTTTTAAAATTTTGTGAGCCAACTTTAAGGCATCATTTCTAACTACATCGTATGGTAAAAATTCTTTTGTCATATAAAAATCCTCATTTTAATTTTAGCACAAAAAAACGAAAATGTGAACAATGTATTTTATCCCTCTGAAAAAATATCTAGACTAAAACTACATTTCTTCTTATATTATAACAATGATTGATTCAATTTTGACCTTTTTTTTCGGATCTAAAAAAGACCGAGATATTAAACAACTTTTGCCAATAGTAGAAAAAGTAAATGCAGAAGAAAACTGGGCAGCTTCCCTTTCTGAAACAGAAGTCAAAGAAGCTACAAATAATTTTAAGCAAGAAATCCAAAATGGAAAATCTTTAGACGACATTTTGCCAAAAGCCTTTGCTCTAGCTCGAGAAGCTGCTAAACGAGTTTTGGGAGAACGTCCTTACGATACTCAGATTATGGGTTCTTTAGTGCTTCACTCAGGTAGATTAGCTGAATTGAAAACCGGTGAAGGTAAAACTTTGATGACAGTTGCAGCAGCTTACTTAAATGCTTTAACTGGAAAAGGTGTTCACGTTGTTACAGTAAACGATTACCTTGCAGAACGTGATGCTAACTGGATGCGTCCTGTTTATGAATATTTGGGTGTTTCTGTAGGTATCATTGTGGCTAATATGGACAATGAAGCTCGTAAACTTGCTTATAATTGTGATATTACCTATGGAACAAATAATGAACTTGGTTTTGACTATCTAAGAGATAATATGCAAGTTTCTCTTGACCAAAAAGTTCAAAGAGGATTCGCATATTGTATTGTGGACGAAATCGACTCTATTTTGATTGATGAAGCTAGAACTCCACTTATTATTTCTGGTCAAGGAGAAGACGACACAGCAAAATTCTATGAAGTTGATAAATATGTTGGTCAACTTGAGGAAGTGCAAAAAGATCCTGCAACCGACGAATATCCTGATGAAGTGCAAGGTCAAGAAGTTATTGGTGATTACAAAATCGATGAAAAAAGCAAACGGGTTTCTTTTACAGACGCTGGTATGCTAAAGATCGAAAGTATTTTGAAAAAGCATAATATTATCAATAATGGAAGTTTGTTTGATGAAGAAAATTTTGAATATATCCACTATTTTACACAAGCTGTTCGTGCTCACACGCTTTACAAAATTGATGTTGACTACGTTGTAAAAGACGGGGCTGTTCAGATCGTTGACGAGTTCACAGGTCGTATTCTTGAAGGTAGACGCTACGGAGACGGCTTACATCAAGCTATCGAAGCAAAAGAACATATTAGAATTGCTAAGAAAAACAGAACTTTGGCAACTATCACTTTCCAAAACTTTTTCCGTATGTATGAAAAACTTTCTGGAATGACAGGTACAGCAGAAACTGAAGCTGTTGAGTTTAACAAAATCTACAATCTTGATGTTGTGGTAGTTCCAACTCATAAGCCAGTTGCCCGTATTGATGAAAACGATGAAGTTTATCTAAACGAAAGAGGAAAATGGGAAGCAATCGCAAAAGAAATTCAAGAGGCTCACGGAAAAGGTCAGCCGGTTTTGGTAGGGACTGTTTCCATTGAAAAATCTGAATTATTGTCTAGCATTTTAACAAAAAAAGGTATTCGCCACGAAGTTTTGAATGCTAAAAATCACGCAAGAGAAGCACTGATTATTGCAGAAGCTGGTAGCAAAGGTGCTGTAACAATTGCTACAAACATGGCTGGTCGTGGTACTGATATTAAACTAGGCGGAAATCCAGAGTTTAGAGCCACAAAAAAAGCTGGAACTAACGCCACTCCAGAACACTATGCAGAAGTTCTTGCAAAAGAAAAAGAGCTTTGGAAAAAAGACTATGAAGAAGTAAAAGCTTGTGGTGGTTTGTACGTTATCGGTTCTGAACGCCATGAAAGCCGCCGTATTGATAATCAGCTTCGCGGTCGTTCTGGTCGTCAGGGAGATCCAGGACGCTCAAAATTCTTTATTTCCCTTGATGATGATTTGATGCGTCTTTTTGGTGGGGACAGAATGAAAGCCATGATGGGAAGAATTGGTATGGAACAAGATGTTGCTATCGATCACCCATGGCTAAATAAAGGAATTGAAAAAGCTCAAACAAAAGTTGAAGAAAGAAACTTTGAGATTCGTAAACATCTTTTAGATTACGATGATGTTCTAAATCAACAAAGAAACGAGATTTATTCTCAACGAGATGCTATCTTAAGTGATGATGACTTATCTACTCGTGTAATGACCAACGCAAAAGATGCTGTAGAAGACTTTTTTGCAGATTTTGTTGAAGAAGCTCGTAAAAATCCAGAGGAAGCCTACTCTACTTTGGTTGAAAACCTAAAGCACACTTTTGCAATGAATTTTGAAATCGACGAATTGGCTAAGAATCCAAAAAAAGCTCCAGAAATTCAAACAAAAATTATTGAAACACTCCAAAAAGATATTTCAGAAAAAGAAAGTCTTGTTGGAAAACAAAATCTAAACATGTTTATTCGTTATCAATATATCCAAAATATTGATAAAAAATGGCTAGACCACTTGGAAACTCTAGAGGGATTACGTGACGCTGTGCATTTGCGCTCTTATAGCCAGAAAAATCCTCTAACAGAATATAAACTAGATGGATTTAATATTTACTATGATATGTTAGATAGCATCCGTTTGGATATTGTTTCTAAGGTTTTCCGAGTAAAAATACAAACTGGAGAATCTGTTGTTAGAACTGCAAAAGGACCAAGAGAAATGAACGCTCAGCACAACGCAATGCAAGCCTTTGACGGCAATGCAGCAAGAGCAAAGGCAAATGCTAGTCCAATGGCATCTCGCCGCCAAGGAGACAGCGTACAAGTTGTTCGTACTTCTCCTAAGGTTGGACGAAACGATCCTTGTCCTTGTGGAAGTGGCAAAAAATACAAACAATGTTGCGGTAGATAAATACAGGTGATAAAGGGACGTTTCAATAAACTCCTTGACTCAACTTTGTTTCGGTTCTTCAAATAATGTGGAACCGAAATACAAAGAAAAACAGCCCAAGATTACAATGTCTTTGGGCTGTTTTTTTATAAACAAACTTTTTACATCAACTCTTCCAAAAACTGGTTCAAAAACAAAAGTCCATCCCCTGTTAAAAAAAATCGCTCATCTTCTGTATCTAAAGTCTTTTCCACATCACAAAGTTTTTTTTCTTTCCATTTGTCAAATACACCTAGATTTTTTTTCTCGATTTTAGAATCCAGCGAACATCCAAGCCGTTTTCCCAAATCAAAGCCAAATCGCTTCTTATAAACCGAAGATTTTACCCCTTCACGAAGCCGAAATCCCATCATTAAAAACTCAAACTCTTTTTCCTTTTCAGAAAGAATCTCCACAATTCTAGGATTTTTTTCGTTTAGCACTTTTTCAAGTTCATAAACAAAGTTTTCGCCAAAATCAGCACTTAACCAAAAATCACAATATTTTCCAACATCACACACATTATTCCAGCGAAAACAATCTACAGTTCCAGTAGCTCCAGCACCACAACCTAAATAGTTTTCTGTTCGCCAATAAACTGTGTTATGTCGACTTTCAAACCCTTTTTTTGCAAAATTAGAAACTTCGTACTGATAAAAACCCTTTTTTTCAAGGAATTCCTTTCCCAAAATCCACTGATTATCATTTTTTTCATCAGAATATTCAATTTCATTACGAGAAATTTGTTTCTCCAAAACTGTACCATCTTCTATCATCAAGGAATACAAAGAAATATGATTTACACCTGAAGAAATGACTTTTTCCAATCCAAAGATAAAATCTTCATCTGAGAGAAAAGGCAAACCAGAAATTAAGTCGCAGGAAAAAGACAAACCACAACTAACCCATTTATTTTTAATAATATCCAAAGCAAAATTTACTTGGTTAATATCACAACGGCGTTCCAAAGATTTTAGTACATTATCATTGCAACATTGAATTCCCAAAGACAATCGATTTACAGGCGTTTTTTTTAATTTTTCCAAAAATTCTTCAGAAATATCTTGAGGATTTGCTTCTAAAGTAATTTCAGCATTTTCTTCAATCTTCAACTTTGAACTGATAAAGTTAAAAATATCTTGAATTTGCTCAACAGACAACAAACTTGGAGTTCCACCACCAAAATAAATAGTTTTTAGTGATTTTATTTGAAATTTCTCAAAATAATATTCCAGTTCTTTTTTCAAAGCCAAAACATAATCTTTAAAAATCTTCTGAGTTTTTTCACAAAATGAAAAATCACTTCCAACAGGAATAGAAAAAAAATCACAATAAGTACACTTTGAAGTACAAAATGGAATATGAATATAAAGAGAATAAGTTTCCATTTTCAATTATTTTATAGATTACAACAATGAGTCAAAAGAACTAAATGGGAAAAATCGCAAAAATGCTTTGCCTTTTAGAGCTGAAATATCAACCGCACCATAAATTCTTGAATCTATGGAAGAAACCCGATTGTCCGCAAGTAAAAAATATTGATTTTCGCCTAAAACAACTTCTTCCATTTCTCTAGCACACCCAATCGTGGAATTTAAACTTGAATCAATATGAACAATTGTTTCATACATTCTATCAGTTAGTTCAAATTCTGTTAAAAAGTGTTCGTTTCCCTTTGGTTTTATGTAAACAACATAATCTTTGATATACAAAGTGTCTCCAGGAAGTCCAACAACTCGACGCAAAGTTGGTTTTTCTGTAATTTTATTTGTTATTGCAAAGGGTACAATTTTTTGAAGCGAAAAAAAACTACAAAAATTGTTTATGATTTTTTTTGAAAGAGAAATATCTTGTGAATATTTAGGTTCCACATAAACCACAGCTCCTCTATAAATGTCATAATTTTGAAAAAATAGTGGGTTTTCAAAATTACAAGGTGCCACAAAAACAAGAGACTTATCAGGATATTCTGGATTCATTGCATTTTCACCAACTTGAAAGGGGAAAATCAAGAATGTCAAAATCAAATTAACAAGAGCAAAAATTATTAAAAAAAACAAAAATATTTGCATAATCTTTCTTTGTAGTTTTTTTCTAAGCACAAAAGAAAAATCATAAGGATTAGTAGCCATTTTTTCAAAACTCCAAAAATCATTTATTAACTTATACATAATAATATATGTACTTGTCGTTTTCAAGTATTCACAATATAATAAAACTATGTCAGACGGTACAAAATTAATAGCACAAAACAAAAAAGCAAGATTTAACTACTCAATCGAAGACACTTACGAATGTGGAATTGAATTACAAGGAACAGAAGTAAAGTCTTTCAAAAACGGCAATATTTCATTTCCTGACGCTTTTGCAGAAATTATCAAAAATGAAGTTTGGGTAAAAAATCTTCATATTTCAGAATATTCTTTTTCTTCAATATTTAATCATAATCCAGACCGCCCCAAAAAATTATTATTACACAAAGAAGAAATCAAACGTCTTGATAGAAAAGTCCAAGAAAAAGGTTTTACACTTATTCCACTAGATTTTTACTTGAAAAATGGGCGAGTAAAAGTTAAATTAGGAGTATGTAAAGGTAAAAAACAATTTGATAAACGTGCAGATATCAAAGAGCGAGATGTAAAACGTGATATGCAGCGTGAATTTCGCAAAAAACTTGATAACTAATTTTATCTTGTGTTGTTTTACTTGATAAAAGGAATATCTAGATAGTTGTGAAAAAAATACTATTTACTTTAGCAATTTTGTTTTCTCACTTTTTCTTGATGGCAGAAACCACAGTTTATTTTTATGGACCTGTCACATCTTCGCAAGACACAACCACAAAACTCACTTCTGACCTTTTTTTCTCTCAGCTTCAATCAACATCTGGATATATTTTAATCGATAACAGAAATATCATTTGGGAAGAAGATTTTGTTAATCAAATCAATCAAAGTGATACAGCTTTTTTTTATGTTGAAATACACAAAAATCAAGAAAACTGGGAATGTACTCTAACGATTATTGATTCAGAAACAAAAAAACGGGTTTCAAAAACCGAGATTTTTGATGGATATTACAAAATCCTAATGGAAGCAAAAAATTCTTTGCAAGAATTATTAGAAGATTTTAGAAATCATAATCCAAATACAACTTTTCAAAACGAAAACTCAAGTCCAAAAACAAATATTTCATTATCCTTAGACAATTTATCTGGCACATGGAAGGGAGATAATCACATTTCTAAAATAGTTATTTTAAGAGGTGGCAAAGGTTTTGTTATTTACAAAAACGGTGCTTCAATGAATATTCAAGTTTCTATCCAAGATAATATGATTTTTGCCCAACAAACAAGCCGTGCAAACGCATCATTTTTCCCAGATTTACCACGAGAAGTTGCCCTTGTTATGGCAAATAACGCTTCTCCAATTCAATGGAAACTTTCTCTAGTAGACGATAATACCCTTTCTGGCGAAAAACTCACCCTTATGCCAACTGAAAACAGTGCTGAACTTCAATCTGTAAACGTGACTTGGGAAAGAGCAAATTAGTTTTAATTAAACTTTTACAGTTCCTTGACGAATCACAGAATAAATACCATTTTCCATCTTTACCAAAGTTGATGGTAAGGCATTTTTTTTATCCCCGTCTAATACAATCACAGAAACTTCACTTTCAAATACAGAAATAATTTCATCTTCACATTCTAAAATTGGAAAACCAGATTTATTTACACTGGTTGAATACAAAGGAAAACCAACTTTTTCAATAATTTTACGAAGCCAACTATCACCCGGACAGCGAAAAGCCGTTGTACCGCCCCTTTTATCATTTACAATAATGGTCAAAGCTCCTGGCCAACAGCCAATAAGTTTTTGAGGAATAAAATCATTTGTATAATTAAAAATTTCTGAGGGAGAAGAAATCAGTTGAATAAATGGTTTGTTTTCTTCCCGGCCCTTTATTTTTCGGATTTTTGAATCTGTAAAGAAATTTTCATCAACTATACCAGAAAAACCGTATACAGTATCTGTAGGAATAATTACAACTTCCCCATTTTTTAAGGCTGAGACAACAATTTCCAAAGATTTTTCATCATTTTTTTTGATAATCATAAAATTATTTATACTGAGTAAAGACAGAAGATGCAACTGCCATAGGTTTTAAGCGATTTTTAGATTTTAATCCTGTCAAAGAAAAAATCGTTAAGCTTAATAAAAAACAAACAAAGCCTAATATTTTGCAAGATTGTTCTGAAATAAAAGATATTTCTTCTAATTTGACGATTGAACCTGTGTCATAAACAGAAACCCCTTTTTCAGAAATTCCCGAAATCTTTACCAGTTTTTCACCTTCATATATGAATCCTAGATTTCTCGCTTTTGATGTAATAATTCCAACATCATTTTCCAAAGCCCTATGATCCAAAATCAAAGTATCATTAATTTTTTGAACTTTTTCAACATTAGTTGATAACACATTTTTTTGTTCACTTAATTGATTATATGCCCAAATTCCGTCAGGACCTGCAAAAGTTGCAACCAAAACATAAACTAAAATCCCAATAGAAATTGATAGTAAAAATTTTACGTAATTCATAATACTTTCTTTACGGCATTTTATTTTTTTTTCTTTATATTAAAATTCGTGTTATAATGATATTGATTTTATACGTGATTTTTTGTTAAAGTTCCAGCTATTTTCTACCGATAAATAACTGAATAACTTTATTCATTTGAAAAAAGTATAAAACTAAACATGGATGTGGAGCTAATATGTCGCTAGAATTTGAAAACATGGATGATTTCGAACCCGAAAAAACTCAAAGTATGGAATTGGAAGAATATGGTGTATGGGTAAAAAAAGAAACCCCAGAAATCGTTGATAATATTCTGTCTGATGACGACATTTTTAATCCTGATTATTTTCAAGAAATGATAGAAAACTCTCCACAAGAACAAGAAACTGAAATAGTAGAAAAAACAGTAGATAATTTAGTAGATATTCCAACAGACTCCTCTGTGTTAAATAATTTAGAAACTGACAACCCTGAAATTCAAGAAAGCTCTTCTGATTCAACAGATACTATACTTGATGAAATTTCTTCTGATGCACAGGTAAATGCTAATGATTTTGATATAGAAAACTTAGCATCTGAAATCGATGGATTGGATTTAAGTGCATTTGAAAATCAATTTGAAGAAAAAGTAATTGATGCAAAAAATGATGAAATTAAAGATAATCAAGAATTTATAGAAGAAACAAAAAATAAATCTTTTGATGAACTTCCAGCAGGTTTTGATATTCCTGATTTATCAAATTTAACAGAAGAAATCGACTTAAGTTCTTTTATGAGCGATTTTGAAGCTTCAATTCCAACACCAACTCCTAAACCTTCATCTGGGGGCACAGAAGAAGTCAGCCTTGATGACTTTGGAATCGATTTTTCAAATTCAGAATTTGTTTCTTTGGATGATTTTATCACTCCAACAGAAGAAAAAAACGACATCATTGGTGATGAACCACTAGATATTCAACTTACATTTGATGATAACTATGCATTATCAACAGGTGCAAATCCTCTTGATGAAATGGAAACAGAGTTTACAGAGGGATTTTTACCAACTGGCGATGATGTTTTAGACAATTTTGACGATATTTTCGACAATGTTACAGATATTTCAGAACCAGAAATTAAAGTTGAAGAAACAGTTTCAGATTTTACAACTTCTGAAACTGTAGAATTTGATTCTGTATCAGAATTTGATGATTTGTTAGCTTCTTTATCTGAAACATCAGAAAGTTCTGAAAATATAGTTGAAAAACAGAAAGAAAATACCGAAACATATCAATATGATATTAGCGTAAATCTCGAAGAAGATGAAATTATCCAAGATTCTACCCCAGAAATTGATGATAATGAAGAAGATTTTAATGTATCCCTCTTTTCTGATGAAGAATTTGATAACATCACTTCGACACAATCCGCAAACAAAATACAAGGCGAGAATACTGTGGAGGTATCACCTATGACAAATAATAATGATTCATTCTTCTCTATTGATGATTTAGACGATTCAATTTCCTTTGTAGACGAAACACCAATGGATATTGATGGAATTCCTGTAATCGACGAAACACCAAACTCAGATTCTCCCAGTAATATAGAAGATTCAGATATTTTAGCTGATGATATTGGTCTACCTCCCCTGGACGATAATTTCTTCGCTTCAACAGAAGAACTTTCCGAACCAATTTTTCCAATAGAAACAACTTTTTTTGATGGTAATAATCCAGTTTTTGCAGAGGAAGAAACTGTACAAGAAACTGAACCAGTTTTCACAGAGGAAGTTGCTACACAAACTGACGACGCTTTTGTAAGCGAACCAGTTTTCACTGAAGAAGAAGCTGTACAAGAAACTGAACCAACTTTCACTGAAGAAGTTGCTACACAAACTGACGACGCTTTTGCTATGGATGACGCTTTCGTAAGCGAACCAACTTTCGCTGAAGAAGAAGCTATACAAGAAACTGAACCAGTTTTCACAGAGGAAGTTGCTACACAAACTGATGATGCTTTTGCTATGGATGACGCTTTCGTAAGCGAACCAACTTTCGCTGAAGAAGAAGTTGTACAAGAAACTGAACCAGTTTTCACAGAGGAAGTTGCTACACAAACTGATGATGCTTTCGCTATGAATGACGCTTTCGTAAGTGAACCTGCTTTCGCTGAAGAAGAAGCTGTACAAGAAACTGAACCAACTTTCACAGAAGAAGTTGCTACACAAACTGACGACGCTTTTGCTATGAACAACCCTTTCGTAAGCGAACCTGCTTTTGCAGAGGAAGAAGTTGTACAAGAAACTGAACCAGTTTTCACAGAAGAAGTTGCTACACAAACTGACGATGCTTTTGCTATGGATGAGGCTTTCGTAAGTGAACCTGCTTTTGCAGAGGAAGAAGCTGTACAAGAAATAGAACCAACTTTCACAGAGGAAGTTGCTACACAAACTGACGACGCTTTTGTTATGGATGACGCTTTCGTAAGCGAACCTGCTTTTGCAGAGGAAGAAGTTGTACAGGCAACTGAACCAGTTATCGTTGATGAAGTTGCTACACAAACTGACGACGCTTTTGCTATGGACGAGACTTTCGTAAGTGAACCTGCTTTTGCAGAGGAAGAAGTTGTACAAGAAACTGAACCAGTTTTCACAGAGGAAGTTGCTACACAAACTGACGACGCTTTCGCTATGGATAACGCTTTCGTAAGCGAACCAGTTTTCGCTGAAGAAGAAGTTGTACAAGAAACTGAACCAACTTTCGTTGAAGAAGTTGCTACACAAACTGACGACGCTTTTGCTATGGATGACGCGTTCGTAAGCGAACCAACTTTCGCTGAAGAAGAAGTTGTACAAGAAACTGAACCAGTTTTCACAGAGGAAGTTGCTACACAAACTGATGACGCTTTCACTATGGATGACGCTTTCGTAAGCGAACCTGCTTTTGCAGAGGAAGAAGTTGTACAGGAAACTGAACCAACTTTCACTGAAGAAGTTGCTACACAAACTGACGATGCTTTTGCTATGGATGACGCTTTCGTAAGCGAACCAACTTTCGCTGAAGAAGAAGTTGTACAAGAAACTGAACTAACTTTCATTGATGAAGTTGCTACACAAACTGACGACGCTTTTGTAAGTGAACCTGCTTTTGCTGAAGAAGAAGCTGTACAAGAAACAGAATCAACTTTCACTGGAGAAGAAGTTGTACAAGAAACTGAACCAACTTTCACAGAAGAAGTTGCTACACAAACTGACGACACTTTTGCTATGGATGACGCTTTTGTAAGCGAACCAGTTTTCCCAGAGGAAGAAGTTGTACAAGAAACTGAACCAGTTTTCGTTGATGAAGTTGCTACACAAACTGATGATGCTTTCGCTATGGACGACGCTTTCGTAAGCGAATCAACTTTTGCAGAGGAAGAAGTTGTACAAGAAACAGAACCAACTTTCACAGAAAAAGTTGCTACACAAACTGATGATACTTTCGCTATGAACGACGCTTTCGTAAGCGAACCAACTTTCGCTGAAGAAGAAGCTGTACAAGAAACTGAACCAGCTTTCAATGAAGAAGAAGCTGTACAAGAAACTGAACCAGCTTTCACAGAAGAAGTTGCTACACAAACTGACGACGCTTTCGCTATGAACGACGCTTTCATAAGCGAATCAACTTTCACTGAAGAAGAAGCTGTACAAGAAACTGAACCAGTTTTCGTTGATGAAGTTGCTACACAAACTGACGACGCTTTTGCTATGGATGACGCTTTCGTAAGCGGACCAACTTTCGCTGAAGAAGAAGTTGTACAAGAAACTGAACCAACTTTCACAGAGGAAGTTGCTACACAAACTGACGACGCTTTTGTTATGGATGACGCTTTCGTAAGCGAACCAATTTTCGCTGAAGAAGAAGCTGTACAAGAAACAGAACCAGTTTTCACAGAAGAAGTTGCTACACAAACTGACGACGCTTTTGCTATGAACGACGCTTTCGTAAGTGAACCTGCTTTTGCAGAGGAAGAAGCTGTACAAGAAACAGAACCAACTTTCACTGAAGAAGATGATCCATTTGCTGTAGATGAAGAACAAGAAGTAAATGAATCATTCCTTGAAGAAGACGTTCTCGAAGAAGAAAAAGATTTTGCCATTGAAGAAGCTTTGCCAACTGTTGCATCAATTACAGCTGCTGCCCTTCTCGCTGGTGCCACAATAAACTCTGTTTCGCCATTTGAAAACGAATATGAAATGGATACAACAGAAAATGTTGATAAAACACCAGAAATGGAATATAATGAATCAATTAGTCCTAAGGAGGACACAGAATCAATGAACGAAAACGAAACATCAATAGATAATATGGGCAACTCTTTACTAGAAAAAATCGTAAATGAACTCTCAGAATTGCGTTCTGAAATGGCATCTCTAAAACAAGAGTTAAACACAATTAAATCCACATCAGAAGAACAAGAAAAACAAGTTGAAGAAGAAATTATTTCAATCCCAGAATCTCAATCAACTGGATTCTTTGCTGATGATGGTGAAGATGAAACAATTGCTCTATCCGGCGATGAATTAAATAACATTCTAAATAGTGCTGATTTCACAGAAGAAATTGTTGATGAATCAACTGTTCAAGAAGAAATTACTCCTGAATCAAATATTTCTGAAACAGAAGAAATGATTGAAAATGAAGTAATTGAAAATGAAATTACTGAAGAATCAGACTCAGAAGAAATCGCTATAGAAGAAGATTTAATATCAGATGATTTATCAATTGATGATTCAATTATAGAAGAAAATACTATCGAATCACAAATTGAAATCCAAGATGCTGATATTAACCAAGAAAATGAAGAAATTATCATTGAAAATGATGACGAAGAAGAAGAAATCCAACCTGATGAAATTTTATCAGTTACAGATGAAACCTTCTATGATGATGACAACTCCCCTGCTTTAGACATTTCAAACGAAGAAATTGTTGAACCAGAATTGTGTAATATCAATTTTGAAGACGAAACTGAAAATGATATTCCACAGGAATTGCCAGAAGAAGAATTGGCTGATGATTTTGTAGTTGATTCTTCAACAACTGATTTCTTAGAAGAAAACTCAACTAATTCAACAGATGTTGTACAAGAAGAAATGGAACTTGTAGAAGATGGAAACATTGAAGAAGAGGTTGCAGAAGTTGAAAATGATGATATCTTAAATGCCTTAGACGAAGAAGATGATTTCAATGACGAACCTGCAACAGAAGTTTTCAATAGTCAATGGGATTCTCTTGATATTACAAGTGAAGATGAAACTGATTCACAAGAAAATGATAATCCAATTGCAATTACAATGGAAGAATTGGCAAATGCAAGAATGTTAGCAGAAAGTCAAGAAAACGAACCAATTGCACCTGTTGTTTCAGAAGAAGTTGTTTCAGAAAAACCTGCTTCAACAGTTGATAATCTTTCTGAAGATTTGAAACAAGACGTAAAATCAGTTCTTGAATATATGGATAAACTTCTAATAAATCTACCAGAAGAAAAAATCAAAGAATTTGCAGCATCTGATCATTTTGAAGTTTATAGAAAATTATTTTCAGAATTAGGACTTGAATAATTTATGGGATTATATCAAATAATTTGCGATAATTATTTAGATTCCTCAAAAAAAGTTGAACAACCTATGGGTTTATTGGCTAAAGCAAAAATGTATTTAGCAAATGAATCCAAGGTTGAAGAATCAACAACTCAAAATGAAATAGTAAATGGAAATACTGAGGAAGAATCGTCAAATCCGTACGCAAAAAAAATAGATGATCCCTTTGTATTTTTTAAGAACTTTTGCGAAGAAATAGGTTTGCAAAAAACCGTACTGCTAATTCCTCACGAGAACCAATATAAAGCTATTTTTTCTTATGGAGTTGAATCTGCTTCCAGAGATGAATCTGTATCTACATTTGATTTTTGGGATGGCACTATAAGCGAAAATAAATGGTATTCTTTTTTTGGAGAAGATTTATGTCCATTTTATCAGTTATTTTCAAGTGATGACGCACAATTATTGAAATATCTACATATTAAAAAAATAGAAATTGCTGAAAATACTTTTGCAATTTTGTTGATATTAGAAAATTATGCAAATTCTTTAATTGATTTGGAAACTATCGAAATTATTTTGCCAAATTTAAAATCATACTTAGCATATATGATTGATTTATCAAATGAAAATGTATTTTTCAAAGAAAACCAAGAAATTAGTTGCATAAAAGATAAAGTATATTCAGAAATTGCAAAATTCAATACAGGATTTTTATATACAATTTCTTTACAATCAATTTTTAGACAACTACAAGATTCTGTTTCTTTTGATGATTTTTTTCACATTTTTTCATTCATTTTTCATTTGGTTTCTTCAAATCAAGATGAAAACGAAATTTGGTATTTCACAGAAGAATTAGAAATCAGAAATGTAATTTTTGCTCAAACAGAAATGGATTTGTCAAAATATATTGACAACTTAAATAATATAATCAAAGATTCTTTCTCTATCGAAAATCCAGAATTGGAAATTATGTATAAAGGTAATTCTATAGACGAACAAGAAATTTTGGATTTTTTGTTTTCGGAGAACTAATTGAAAGTTAGTTTTGGTGCAAGTAAAACTGGCGATTTAACTTGTTCTATTGATAATTTTCCCCTTCACTCACGATATAATCCAAAAGACGAAGCAAAAAAATTTGTAAACAGTTTAACAGTTGATTATTCCCCATTGAACATCATAATAACTGGAGCTTGTTTACCATATTTATGCGAACCTTTAAGGCAAAAATTTCCCAATTCACAAATTATTACAATTCAGTTTTGCAAGGATTTTTCAGAATATGACAAAAACTGGGATAAGGTTTTTGTGGTAACTGGAGAGACTTCGATTTTAGATTTTCAAGAAGTTTTATTTAATTACTTTGGAGAAGAAAATCTTTTTTCATCTCTGTTCTTATCTTGGAAACCTTCTGAAAAATTATTCATTACAGAGTTTAATATTACTTGGACAGCAATTAAAAACGCTTTAGACAAAGCAAAAATTTTGGTTGGAACTCAAAGTTATTTTAATAAAGTTTGGCTTTTTAATAGTTTTAGATTTTTCAAGAACTCTACAAATTTACTTTTTTCTGTAGATGAAAATAAAAAATCATTTTTATCAAAATTGAATAAACCTGTGATAATTACAGCTTCTGGAACTTCTCTTAAAAATCAACTCGGTTTTTTGAAAAACTATAATAACTCCCTATTTATCATCGCCTTGTCATCTAGTTTAAATGTTTTGTTATCTGAAGAAATAATTCCAGATTGTATTTTAACAACGGACGGCGGATATTACGCAAAACGCCATTTACGAGTTTTAGAAACGAAAAAAAAATATCAATCAATTCCAATAATTGTGCCCCCTGAAGCAAAAATTTCAAATTTTTTGTTATCAACAAATCCAATAATTCCATTAATTTATGAAGATTCTTTGGATTCTAAGCTAATAAATTATTTTCATCTCGACTATCTAAAGGGAAAACGAAATGGAACAGTTAGCGGAACCGCAGCTGAATTGGCTCTTTCATTGACAAAGAGAAATATTTACTTTATAGGATTGGATTTAGCTAGTTCAAAGGGATTTTCACACACTCAACCAAATCAACTTGAAATTGATAATTGTCTTTTTGATAAAAAAATTTCTTCTACAGAAAATCGAATTACACCTTCAACATTTACTAATCAAAGTCTCGATATTTATAGAAACTGGTTTGCCACACGTAATCAGGATTTTTATCAACGAGTTTTTAGAATCACTACGCCAAAGGATAATCTAAAAAAAATCCAAAATATGACTGATGTTACAAATATTCAAGTGGTGAACTTAGAAAAATTGCAACAAGATAATAAATCAAAAATAATTTCTAACAACACAAAGCAAATCTTTTCTTTTTCTAAAGAATGTAAAGATTTTTTTGAAAAAGAATTTGAAAAAATCAAGGAAAATCATCAAAAAACTCAATTTGATTGGTTTCGTATAGCTTCTTATACAGATTTTATTCAGTTTATAAAAGCAAAACCAGATGAAAAAAATGAGTTTTTTGATATACTTTTAGAAAAGACAAAAAAATTATTTGATGAAATCTTTGATTTTTTAGGATAAAAAATGAGTTTTTATAAAGAAATAATCAAAGCAAAAGATGAAAATCCAATTCCACTATTTTTTAACAACAAACCAATGTTTTCAAAGTACAATCCTTTAAAAGATGTTGAAATATTTACAAATCAATTTTTGAATTTACAAGAAAAAAAATGTTTGCTTATTGGTGGAGTTGGAACTGGACTTCACATAAAAAAATTGGAAGCAGAAAAAAATATTTCTATAATTTTTGCTTTGGAAAACGACAAGGAATCCATAGAATTTTCAAAAAAACATTTTCAAAATATAGATAAAATTATTTTTTGTACTTTAGAAAATCTTGAAAATACAATTTTAGAAAACTATATTCCACAAATTCACGGGGATTTTGCTTATAAAAGTCTAAATTCTTGGATTTTGGCATTAAAAGAATATGATGCAACTTTTGATGAGAAAATTATTCAAGAAAAAGTTTTATCTACCCTTAAAAATATTTCAAGAGATGTGGCAACTCAAAGTTTTTTTGGAAAAATTTGGCATAAAAATATTTTTCATAATATTAAAAACTTTTACGAAGCTTACAATAGTGAACTTTTAGCAGACAATTCCCTTTTTCACACTGATAAAACTTTGGCAATTATTGGTGCATCACCCAATTTAGATAACACAATTTCAGAATTAAAAGAAAATCCTGAAAAATATTTTATAATTGCAACTGATACCAGCTTTCAAATTCTTATACAACATAAAATTATTCCACAGGTTGTGGCAACTTTAGACGGTCAAGTCATTAGCTCAAGGCATTTTATTCAAAAAATTCCCAATTCTACGATTTTGTTAGCTGATTTTTGTGCAAATCCAAATATTATCGAGAAGTTTTTAAAAAACAAATCAAAAATCGCTTTTACAAATACAGGTCATCCTCTCGTATCTTTATTTGATTTGTGGCTTTTTCAAAAAAACAACAAAAAATCAATTTACAGAGTTTCAGCTGGAAACGGAACAGTTTTGCAACTTGCTTTGGATTTTGGGTTTTCGCTCGAATTTACAAAATATAAATTATTTGGAGCAGAATTTGCTTATACGAAAAATAAACCCTACGCAAAGGGGACATATTTTGATTATCAATATAATTTTTCATCAACAAAGCTAAATTCAACTGAAAATTCTTTTTCAAGTTTGATGTATAGAACCCAAATTATAAGAAATCTAGATAAAATAACCACAGAAAATCTAAAAGCCTATAAAGATTTTTTAGAAAATTACTTAGAAAACAAAAAATATTCTTACAACAAGGATGTTTTTTTTCCACCAAAATTTGAATACAAAGATTTTTTTCATTGGTATATAAATGCTCTAGAAAACGACGAAAAAAATGTAAAAAAATCTTTATTTCCACTACTTGCTTGGATTAACAATTATAAAAAAAATTCCGATAATTATAATGAAGCATTGTTTTTTACGAAAAAACTGCTACTTTGTTTATTAAATGAGGAATAAAATGGATTCAAAAAAATTCAAAATATTTACAATTTCAATAATCGGGATTTTATCTCTTGCAGGAATATTTTTTCTAACAGGAATAATTCTAAACGCTTCTAAAGGTGCAAAAGAGAGTCAGGATTCCTTTGCGAAAATCACAAAAGAAATTACATCACTTGCTGATGATTATGGAATATTGACAGAAAACTTTTTGACTCAAACTGAAAATATCCTTATTCAAGAAGAATATATCAATGCTATCACAATTCAAAAAGATAAAGTAGTATTTTTTGCATATCCAATTACATCAAAGCTCCTAAAAACTGACGATAAAGGAAACGCTTTTATTCAAAGTTCTTCACCACTTCAAAAGGTTTTTACCAAAAACACTTTTTTGTTAAATGGTGATACATTAACTTTTTCTGTAGCTTACAATACAATTTTACCAACACAGATTTTTTACCTTGGCAGAATTACTTTTTTAATAATTTTGATTTGTGTAATTCTAACTTTTATTGCAATTCCATATATCAAAATGAAAGAAAAAGAAAATAAATCAAATTCAGCTGATATTACTGAAAAATCTGATATTGAGCTTGATAATTTAGATTCTATTTCAGAAAAGAATTTGGATTATCTAGAAGAAGATGACTTTTCAAATGAAGAATTGTTAAATGAAGAAAATCAAGTTTTCTTTGAAGAAAATGATGAAATTCAAGAAGATGATAATCAGATTTCTGAATCAATAGATTTAGTTCAAGAAGAAATCGTAGAAAATAATGAAGTTTTTGACTCAGAATTATTAGATGAAATAAAATCAGAAAATAACTTTTCTAATGATGATGAATATTATTCACAAGAAGAATTAAAAGAAGATGAAGATATTCCATTGAAATTTACAACAAAAAATGATCCTATGGGTTTATTTTCAGGAATCTCTGGCTTTGGTTGGGAAAGTTATTTTGAACCTAGACTTGATTCAGAGTTAGTTCGAGCAACTTCTAGTGAACAGGATGTTTCGCTTTTTATCATTACTTTGCCAGAATTAAACAAGAGAAGCAAGGCTGCTGAAGAAGTTTATCAAGTAATTTTGGATTTCTTCAAATATAGAGATATGATTTTTGAATACAAAGATGATTCTTTTGCCGGAATTCATATCAATATGAATCTTGAAAGTGCAATAACTTATGCGGAACAATTATTTATCAATTTGTATTCTATTTTTGAAGTTTACGGATTAACTAGTAAAATTGGTATTGGTATTTCAACTCGTTCTATGCGACTTGTTCCTGGAAACAGACTTATTAGTGAAGCTGATCAAGCTGCTCAAAAAGCTTTGGATGAAGAAACAATGCCTATTGTTGCTTTCAAAGTAAATCATGAAAAATATAGAGAATATGTTTCTGAAGAAGCATAAAAGATAATAATCTAACAAAAATGATTACACCCATAAAATTAGCTTTTATTTAGTTAATTTTATGGGTGTTTTTTTATGCATTATATTTTCAAAGATTTTTTGAAATAAGTTTAATTTGATATGTTTATATTAGGATAATTTAATCTGATGTCTTGTTTATAAATAAAAGAAATATATCATCTTGTGAACTATAAAAATATCTTATTTGAGAGGCAGCCTAGCCCAGACATTAGGGACGACGTAGTCGTTCTTGGGGGCGGAAATTTATTGGAGACACCAAGAATGGAGACGTAAGTCGGAATCCCGGTTGGCTGGACCAAACTGTATTAGGTTGCTCCAAAAAAAAATGCCAGAGTTTAGCTTTTCATATTGAATTGCTGCTCTGGCTTTTTGTTTATGGTTTATTTTGTTTTAACTGTTATTCAAATTAGCGTTTTAGACTTAGAACTGTGTCTAAAAGTGTGTCCGCGGTTTGAATTGTTTTTGAGTTTGCTTGGAATCCACGTTGGGTAACAATCATATCTGTCATTTGCTCTGTTAGGTCTACGTTTGACATTTCCAAAGCTCCAGCTAGAAGGCTTCCCTTTCCTGCCACACCAGATGTTCCGATGTTAGCAAGTCCTGAGTTGTTTGAAGCAACGTATGTGTTGTCTCCAGCTTTTTCAAGACCGTTTTGATTTGTGAAACTTGCCATTGCAATTTGTCCGATGGCACGAGTTGTTCCGTTTGAGTAAACGCCTGTGATAATTCCACTGGCATCGATTTTGAAGTTGTCTAAATAGCCCATTGTGTAGCCGTCTTGGTAAAAAGCTTTTGTTGAGCTTGATTCAGCAAACTGTGTAATTGTATTTTCGATTGAACCGATTGTTCCAAGGTTAATGTTCATTGTTTGGCGTAGTGGATTTCCGTCTGCATCTGGATTTCCCCCAGGTACGTTAAATGAAGCTTGGATTGAAACTTGGCCGTTTTCGTTAGTTACGTTTCCAGCTGAGTCTGTTACAGATTGTAGGCGTCCAAAGTTATCGAAGGTTACAACGAATGTGTTTTCAACCCCGTCTGTTGTGCCAAGACCAACACGAGTCATTGTTTCAGCTGCGTTTTCTGCATCAACATTTACTGTGGCTTGCCATTGGTTGTTTGTACCTGGAACACGAGTGAAAGAAACTGAAAGCATATGTTCGTTTCCGAAGCTGTCGTAAACTTTTGTTTCTGTTCCCCATGTTGCTTTTAGAATATCAGAATCTGAAGCACCTTCTTCTAGGATTTGTGTATTTTTGTTTAGGTTACAAGCAAAATCAACGTTTGTTGTGGCTTTTGCAGAATCTTTTTGTCCGATTGGGATAATTAAATCTTCTGTTGAACCTGCTGTGTTGATTACCATTTCACCATTAACTTCTTGTGCCATCCAACCTTGAACACGTAGCCCGTTTGCAGGGTTTACTAATGTTCCTTCTGAATCTACACCGAAAGTACCGGCTCTTGTATAGAATGTTTCTTGTCCGTTTTTTAGAACGAAAAATCCATTTCCTTGGATTGCAATATCAGTTGAAACACCTGTTGATTGTAGGTTTCCCTGCGTAAAAATTGTATCGATAGAAGCAACTGTCATTCCAAGTCCAACTTCTTTTGGGTTTACACCACCAACTTCTTCTGTTGGTTTTGCTGCCCCTGTAAGTTGTTGTGAAATCATATCTTGGAAATTAACACGACCTCTTTTAAATCCTGTTGTATTTACATTTGATACGTTGTTTCCAATAACATCTAAACGTGTCTGATGGTTCTGCATACCAGAAACACCAGAATAAAGTGATCTCATCATAAAGCTAGTCCTCTTTTCTAAACCTTAGTTAGCATAAATTTTGGAAATCTTTTCTAAATCATAAAAGTTTCCATTGATTTGAACCATTGGACTTTGTCCTCTGGTAGCTGCTTCTACTACGCCAGAAATTGTTGCGCCTTCAAGTTGCACTTCTACCCGTTTTCCAACTGTTGTAGAAGCTTCAGATGCTGATAATGTGTTTGCAAGTTGTGTAAAACTTGTAGACATATTTGTCATCTGCTCTAGGGAAGAAAACTGAGCCATTTGTGCAATAAACTCTGTGTTTTCCATAGGACTTGTAGGATCCTGGTTTTGTAATTGTGTAATTAGCAGCTTTAAAAAATCATCCTTGCCCAACTCTGAACTAGCGGTACGTCCATTTTCCGCAGTATTTTTTGCATTTTGAAGATTAACCGCATTTTGTACGATTGTCTGTTCTTGTGCACTTAAAGTTGTGTTAATTGTCATTGTGCTTCCCCTCTAATCACATTAGGCTACAAGATTAACGGTTGATGTACTTGTAGTTGATTCAGGAACAACCTCTGCAACAGCTTGTTCGTAAACTCCAGCTTTGTAGTTTACGCCAGAATCAGATGATGAGTTTTGGTTCCCATTTTGTCCAAAATCACCTTGCTGATTAGAACCTGTAAATGCTAAGTCAAAACCACCTGCAGAAAATCCGCTATCTATAAAAGCGTTTTTAAGTAGGTTCAAATTTTGATTAAAGGCATCGTAGGCTTCTTTACTTGCTACAAGGATTTTTCCTGTAATTTGATTATCGGAAATTTCTAATTTTATCTTTACACTTCCAAGCTCTTCTGGATTCAAAATTAAATTAATTGTTCCAGCATTGTTATCTTTTAGAATAATTGAGCCTGTTTTTACTAAATCATTTGCAGATGAAGCAATTTCTCTTGAAAGCATTGATGAAAAATCTTGATTTGAAGTTTGAACAACTCCATTATCCACAACTTGATTTCCACCTTTTAAACTTAAAGAAATTGTTGCATTTCCATTAGAATCATATTCCACAGTTTTTACAAAGTCGCTTTTTTTAGCTCCTTCTTTTGTAACAGCAGAATCTTCTGGATTTGCAATTTGTTCTGCAACTTGTTCAGTTCTCATATCAATTACAGAAATTTTTCCGTCATTTTGTTCTGGATTTTGGATTTCTGCAATTAAATCATTTTCTAAAACAATTTGATTTTCTGTAGATTTATTTTCTCCAATTTGATTTTCAAAATTTAAAAATGGAAAAGCATCATTTAAAATATCTTTTTCATCATTTTCTTTTGTACCGTTTTTCAAATCTTCAATGATGGAAAATAAATCACCTTTTTCAATAATTTTAGAGTCAATTTTTGGATTTTTTACGTTTAATTCTTTTATATCAGAAACTTTTGTTAAATCTAGATTTTCTACAAAAGAATCTATTTTTGAAATAATATCCTTAGAAATTGTATTTTTTTCTGAAATAGGGATTTTGTTATCAGAAATCACATTTGATACAATTTGATTTTGTAGATTTTCTAGTTGTGATGCAGAAAAAACTTTTTCATCAATTTGATTTGTAGTTAAAGAATCATTTTTTTGAGAATTAATTTCTTCCATTGATGTTTTTTCATCAGTTTTAGATTCTTTTACATTTTCTAAATCTTTTGTTACTTGAGTTTTTTCTAGATTTTGTGTTTGATTGCCTTCCGTGGAACTTGCTTCTTGAGCTTGCTCTAACATAGAGCTAAATGAAGATTCACCCTGAATTTGGTTCTTTCCTTGAACATTGTAAGATTGATTTAAATTTAGAGATAAATCAATTGTATCAGGTTGAATATTCATATGTAGCATTGGCATACCTCCATTGCAAACACAGGAAATATGCCAAAACTACTTAAAGAGATGTGGGTTTATTTGCCATTTTTCTTTGAAGCTCAGCAACTCGTTCTGCTGGCATAAGAGAAAGCCAGTAAGATACCATAGATGCCTTTCCTTCTTCTGCAGCAATTTGATCAACCATACGAAGTGTGTCTATGATATCTTGATCATCCATTTCGTTCAAAATTGCAACAGCGTTGGCAGGAGCCATACCGTTTAGATTTTCAGCATTTTTTCTTATGTTTACACTTCTATCATCGTACATTTTTTGAATATTATTAAATGTTTTTTCTCGTTCTTCTTGAGATATTCTTCTTTCTTCTAATTCTTGAGCAATTTGAGTATTTTCAGCTTCCATAGCTTGAATATCAAGTTCCCGTTTATCTAACTCTTCAGAGCGAAGAGAAAGCTCTTCTAAGCGTTTAGCCAGTCTTTCCTCATCTAAATCCACTTGTAATAATTCTTGATTTGTAGTTACTGCCACAGAAGTTTGTGGTTCTTTTCCAATTAAGCGATAAAATGGTGCAAATATTTTTTTTGCGTGAATTACACCCAAGTAATCAAACCAAAGTAATCCACCAAGAATTAGGATAATTACCAAAATCAAGAGAACAATTGTTTTTCCTAAACTTTTTCCAAAACCCATTTTTACCGTCCTAATTTAAAATTTGTTCTTATTTTAGAAACAAATCCCTTATATTATAACAGATGATGACTTAAAATGTAAACATTCCAGCAATAGTAATTTTATATCTAGATTCATTTTCAAAAGGATTATCAAGATAATATACAAAATCCACTCCAAATTTCGGGTGAATATTAACAAGATTTCCAACTACAGGTGTCAATTCAAAAAAAGCAGAAGCTGAAAAGCCTTGAACTTTATTTGTTGTATTATCAAGATTTGTGATTTTTTCTTGAAAATTATCAAATGAAAAACTCTGTATTTTCTTATTATTAAACCGCAAAAAATATCCAGAAGTTACAGAAAATCTGTTTATGTACAAGGGAATAAATGGTACTGATTTTTGGATTTCGGCAGAAAATAAAGTTAATTCAGTATCAAATGTCAAAAATGATGTGGAATCTTTACACAAACTTGCTCCGAAGTTTACTGGAAGATTTAGGGTAAATCCAAAAGGTGATGAAAATGGCAATAATCTTGGAATATTTAATTTTCCGTAGAGATTTGGAGTGAAAAAAACTTGTGAACCAAATATTTTTTCTGTATAAAATCCAAAGCCAACACTTGTATACATTCCAGATAAATCAATTTTCAAATCAGCAATATGAGCCGTTTTCAAATTTACTGGAAGATAATACAAATAATCAAAATCAAAACCTACTTGCAAGTCTTTTTTTGGAATAATGAAATTTTTAGACAAACTTAATGAAATATTGCTCTCGGAAAACTGAAAACCGTTTTTTTCTGGATTTGCAAAAACGCCAGTCAGAACAATGGTCGAATCTAAAAAGCCAATGGAAGTATAAGAAATGTGGCTATTTATCGTATCAGAAAGATATCCAAATCCAAGTCCCACAGTTTGATTTTCCAAAGGATTTTGCCAAAGCAATGTAAAACCAGGCAATCCTAAAGCTGATTTACTGGATAAAAACAATTCATTTGTTAAATCAAAGTTAGAAAACAGTGGAATAATTGCGAATTTGTCCAAATGTTTCCAATTTGAGTATTTTGTAGAATTTTTTTCAATGTCAAAATTTGATTTTTCGATATTTTGAGATTTTAGAAATTCATTAAATCTGTTTTTTAAGTTTTCTGAATAATATTCCAATGTTATAGGATTTGAAAATCCTCCAGGAATTTCTTCTAAAACAGAAATTGTGTTAAAGTTTAACATTTGATTTAGAAAAACGTAGCCAGAATCTGTTTTTATTGGATTTTGGATTCCTCCAGAAATATCTTCTTGCTGAAAACAAATATTATTTCCAACTAATTTTGCAACTCTTGGCAGGGAGTAATCTTTTTCCACATAATTAATTAAATATTCATTATCTGAAACATAGTTTATACTCAAAGGAATAATGTTTGCTGGAAAAGTTAAAACATCATCTAAAAGCATAGAATCAAGAGTTGATATTTTGCTTAAATTTTTTATATTTAGTTTTCCAAAAACCCAAGATGAATCTTTTTTTGCTAAAACTGTAATAAAATTCTGATTTTTAGACAATGTAAAATCAAAAACTTCTAATTCAGAAAAATATACTTTGTTAAAAGATTCGGTAGAATATTCCTTCATAGAATCACTTGTTAAAATTGTATTTTCTGTAATTTCATAAGAAACAAAAGCTTCTTGATTTTGTAATGATGTTAAACCTATTAAATACAATTTAGTGTTGATTTTTGTAAATTGTGGAAGCCGAACTCCTACTAATGAACCTTTTAGATATTGTTTTTTTTCTAAATCATACACAAAGGTTTCATAGTATAGATTTAAACCTAGTTTTGTAATTGCTAAAAATCTTTCGTTTGGGGAAATTGCTAAATCAACTACAGAAGTTATATTCATTATTCTTGTGAGATTATCATTTTCTAGTAAAAAAATTCCCTTATCAACTTTTGAAAAATAATAAACATTGTCATTTACAACATCAAAACAAGTGATATTATCTTTTTTTGTAAGTTCGATTTGATTTGATTCTACAACTGGCAAAAGAGGAATTGTTTCTAAAAAAAGGTTCCATTCATCTTTTAATTTTGTTCCGTAAACTTTTTTAAAAGCCGCTTCTGTAAATAAATGTGTAGAGCCAAGTTCTTTCCAAAGCTCTGAATATTTTTCCAATCCGTATTTTTCTTGCAAAAATTGATGAAAAGCTCCACCGAAAATGTATGGATAATCTCCCACTCGGTATTTATCATTTGCTCCAGAAGCTTCTTTCCAATCTGGAAGATTATTTTCTAGTTTTGCTTGAACCAAAATATTTTTTGCGTAACCTGAGTTTAAGCGGCCTTCTCCAGTGGCACTTTCAAAGGAAACTGTGGCACCTTCACTAAACATAGTTGGAGAAGTCAAAACTGTTGGGGAGAAAAAATCACCAAAAAGAAACGAAACAATCTCCCAAGGTTTGCTTTTCATGTTTAAAGTTACTGCGTGAGTAAGTTCATGATAAAAAACAGATAAAATTGTTTCTGAAAAAACAGCTAGATTTTGTGAATCTGGTACTGTATCATAAATTACAATTCTATTGTATGGATATGAAGAAAAATAGGCATTTAATGCTTGAATATCAGAGCGAATTAAAACAGGAAGGGAAAGATTTGTTTCGGTGTTAAGTTTTTTTGCAAGTTCTTCGTAGATTCTATCTGCATTTTCGTAAAGCAAAGTGGCAGTTTCCAAAGATTTTGGCTGGTAGATAATTTGGAAGTATTTTGTGTTGATTTGATAGTAGGATTTATCTTGATTTTCAGTTTTTTCTTGAGGAAAAATGTTAAAAAAAATTGTTAAAAATGTAAAAACAAAAATAAACTTTTTCATATTCTTTAGTTTTTTATAATAAAAAAAAGAGGATAAACTAAAAAAGTCTATCCCCGTTTTATCAGTTTTTAACAAGCAGCAACAGCTGTACCAAGTGTAATATCGTTATCGATTGTTAGGATTTCAAAATACAAATGGCGTTGTGCAATTAGAACTTCGTTTAGATATCCACGTAGTCTGTATTGTAGGTTGTGAGTTTTGTAGAAAGTTGTTCCGTCACAAACAATACCAACTGGTAAAGCTGCACTAGTTCCTTTGCCGCTTTTAATTACTGAAGCTGCAATAATTGCAGAAGCAAGACGAGCTGAGCGTTCTACAATGGCGTCTAGAATTTCAAACATAATATCTGCATCTTCTTGAGTGCCTTTTGCAGCGATTGCACCAAGTAAAGTATCAGTTTTTCTTGGAGCATAGAAGAATTGATCCATATCTTTTAGTTCTAGTTTTTCTAGAGCAAGAATTTCTTTTGCAAAAGCATCAGAGAAAAGTCCGTCCTTTGCAGCTGTTTTTAGTGCGATTCCAGCAACTGGACCTAAATATGCTCCAGAACACATTTTTTCCATTACATATAGACCTGGAGTATTTGCAGTTTTGTCAAAAGCTAGGTCGAATTCTGAACGTTGGATTTTGTTAAAGTTTCCAGATTCACAAACTACGATTTGACTAGCTGGAGGTGGATTTCCCTTAGAATCTTTTAATCCTGCGATTTTGTCGATTGGGTTTGATTCAATATAAGCTGAGTTCATTCCTGTTCCAAGAATAAATCCAACATAAGATGAATATGCTCTACCTTCTACAGCGTTTGCAGCTCCAGCAAGTAAGGCAGCTGTTGTATCGTTTAGAAGTGTGATTTTTTCTAGTTTGTTCCAGCCTCTTTCTTCAAGAGCTTTTGCTAAACATTCACCAACTAAAGAACCTTCAACTTCTTTTGCTTTGATTTCTTTTGAAAAACGAATTACACGACCATCACCGTCTGGAGTGATTTCCATAGCATATGAAAAACAAAAACCAATGCGGGATGCTTTGTTTTTTAAGTGATCTAGATTTTTTGCGATTGCTTCAAAGAAATCTTTTTTAGAAAGTTCTTTTTCAATTCCAGGCATAGAAGTTTTTTCTAATTCTGAAATTGTAGAATTTCCATTTGCATCAAATGTTACAAGACAAGAGCGGAAGTTTGTTCCACCAGCGTCAATTACGATTACAGTTTGATTTTTTGGAGATGATTCAGGTGGCAATCCCCAAGTTGCAATCATTGGTTCTGTAGCATCCATAGAATCAAGATTTCCAGGTCCTACATCAAGTCCTTTTTCCATATCATATAAAAGACTATCAATTACAGTATTTACATCATAAGCTTTTGCTGAAAAACCATGACGTCCTAAAAAAGCATTTACGGTTGAATGAACACTCATCGTATACTCCAAAAAATTGTATAATATTTCTTTAATTCTACCTTTTTACACGTTGTTTTTCAATCGTTTTAGGGCTTATTTCTTATTTTATTTCCATTTCTTCTAAGAATTTGTAAATTGATGGCTCTTTTATTGGTCGAACAGCAAATCGTGGAGGATTTATAATTGCGTTATGTTTTTCTATTTCGTCTTGTAAACTTTCATAGCCTTCAAATTCTGTGGATTTTATGAAATTAGGATCTCCAAAAGCCATTAGAGAAAAATCTTCATTAAAAACTTGATTTTCTGGAAGGTTTTGGATTCTTTGAGGATTACGAATCAATGTGCGGCGGCCAACGGTGCAAGTGTACACGTAAGAACCAATTTGAATGTATTTTTCAAGCTGAACTTTGCTTTCTTCATTCCCTTTTTCAAGGTAAAAATATGCTAGAGCTTCTTGGTATTCTTGGTCTGTAAGCCAATATTCGATTTTGTAAATAATTTCTTGATTTTCAGTTTGATTTTCGGCTTCATTTCCAACTTCACTTTCAGCCTGATTTTGAGGCAAAACCAAATATCCGTAGAGTTTTTCTAAACGACGAGCAGGACTTAGAGCAATATCTGTCATATTACTTGCTGGTAAAAAATAGCCCTGATTTTCTGAAAGTGGCTCGTATCCCTTTGGAAAGATGGATTTTTCGCTTTTTGCATAATATTCAAGATATAAGCCATTGTTTAAGGTGGCGGCAGTAATTGGTTCTGGGTCTTTTTCAATTTGAAATTGTCCATCATAAAAAAATCCGTAGTAGATTTTTACAGTTTCTGCAATGCCTTTTTCTGTGTTTTTTCCTTGCAAAATATCATTTTCTTCAAATACCAAAAATTTATTAACATTTTCGTAAACACCTTTTTCAATAAGGGATTTTTCAGCTGTTTCAGTAACTTCTGCAACTTCAGTAGGTTCAGCTTCAAGATTATCTTGTAAACTTTGAGAAAAAATTGGCAAAGTGAGCAAACTAAATATCAAAGGAAAAAGGATTTTTTTCATATCATTTTACTATCGACAAAAAATCCCATAAGTTTTATATTTCTTATGCTATGAAAACACTACAAAAACTTATTTTTACTTTTATCTTTTTAGCTTTTTTCACTCCTATTTTTAGTTTTGGAGCAAAGGAAAATGTGGTTTCAGAAGAAAAAACTATTATTCCAACTAGAATTGTTAGTCTTGGAGCTTCTGCCACAGAGATTTTGTTTGCTGTGGGGGCTGGAGACCAAGTTGTGGCTCGTACAGATTTTTGTAATTTTCCACCAGAAACAAGTGAAATTCCTTCCATTGGTGGATTTGATGGGAAAACTTTTAGTTTAGAATCAATTATCTCATACAAGCCAGATTTTGTTGTATTGTTTAAAGTTATGCACGACCATTTAATTGAACCTTTGGAAAAATATGGCATTTCTTACTATGTTTCAGATGCCAACACCATTGAAGATGTGCTAAAAGAAATCACTGAAATTGGAAAAATTACAGGCCATGAAGAAAATGCCCTTGCTTTGGTGAAAGAAATCCAATTATCCATAGAAAATTTAAGCTTAATATCAAATAAAACAGTTTATTGGGAAGTTTGGAACGCTCCTTACATGACAATCGGTGCCACAAGTTTTATAAACGAGCTTATTACAAAGGCTGGTGGAAAAAATATTTTTGCTGACCTAGAACAATCTTATCCATCTGTAAACGAAGAAAGCATTATTGCAAGAAATCCAGAAGTAATTTTTATTCCTTCAGATTCTCCTGTAACTGTGGAAGATGTTAAAAATCGTAATGGATGGCAAGATATTTCTGCTGTAAAAACTGGTTCAATTTATAAAATCAATGCAGATATCACTTCTAGAGCTGGTCCTAGAATAAAAGATGCAATTTTGTTGATAAATGAATTTTTAGCAAAATAATTTTAGAAAATTGTTTACAAACTGAAAAAATTGATGAAAATCAAAAGAAGGTGAATATTCATTTTGAGTGAAAAATCTAGAACAAGAATAGTTGTAATTTCTCTTTTTATCATGCTCCCCCTGGTTTTTATTGCAGGATTGCTTTTAGGAAGTGAATCTATTTCCTTGCAGGATATAAAACAAGACAAGTTTATTAGAATCATTTTATTTGATATTCGCCTTCCTCGAACTCTTTTAGCTCTTTTGTGCGGTTCTCTTTTGGCAGGTTCTGGAGCTGTATTTCAGGGATTTTTCAGAAGTCCACTGGCAGATTCTTCTATGCTGGGAGTTACAGCGGGGGCAGCCTTTGGGGCAACCATTGGCTCTGGTCTTGGAGTTTGGATGCCTTTTGGAGCCTTTGTTGGGGCAATTTTGTGCATTGTGCTAGTGTTTTTTCTTTCTTGTGGCAAAAAATCAAGTCATGAACCAATTAGACTTTTACTTGCTGGAAATGCAGTTAGCGTTTTTTTATCTGCCCTAACCTCTGCAATTATGTTAATCCGTGACAAGGAAATGTACAAAATGTATATGTGGACTTTAGGTAGCTTTAACTCAAAAGGCTTTGACGAGCTAAAGTTTTTGATTATTCCTTCCATTATTTCCTTTGTGCTTTTTTTGTTTTGCATAAAGCCACTAGACTTGCTTTCCAGTGGAAGTTTAACCTCAGAAGGACTTGGGTTAAACACAAAAAAAGTCCAGATTCTTTGTTTTGTTGCTGGTTCCATTGCCGCAGCCGCTGCAGTTTGTGCTGGTGGGGTTATTGGCTTTGTTGGGTTAATTTGTCCCCACATCATACGGATTCTCTGTGGTAGCTCTTACAAAAAGATTATCCCCATATCACTTTTGGCAGGAGCAGTTTTTCTTGGAATAGTAGACATTTTTTGTAGAACAGTTGCCGCTCCAACAGACATTCCAGCTGGAATTGTTACCAGTTTAATCGGTGCACCTTTCTTTGTTTTTGTTTTGCTTAGCGGCAGAAAGCGAAAACACTCTTTGTAGTTGTGAGGATTTTATGGGCAACAGTGAAAAATCAGCTTTTATCGAAAAATCAGCTTCCTGCAAGAAAACAATTCTCACAGTGGAAAATATTCAGGCTTTTTATGGTGAAAAAAATGTTTTGCAAGATATAAATCTTAAGTTCACTGAAAAATCTTTTACCTGTCTTATTGGACCAAATGGCTCTGGAAAATCAACTTTGCTAAATGTTTTGTGTGGAATCAATAATCCAAGTTTAGACATTACAAATGGAAAAGTTTTCTTAAAATCAGAGGATATAAAAAAAATCCCCAAAAAAGAAATTGCAAAAAAAATCTCATTTTTGCCTCAATCTGAAATGTACAGTTGGAATCACCTTGTTTTAGACGTGGTGATGATGGGACGTTTCCCCTATTCTAAGGGATTTTTTGGCTACACTAAAGAAGATACAGAAATTGCAGAAAAAGCCCTAGCCGAATGTGATATTTTGCACTTAAAAGACCGTTACATTTTTGAACTTTCTGGAGGAGAATATCAGCAGGTTTTAATTGCTAGAAGTTTGTGCCAAGAAACAAAAATCCTAGTATTAGATGAACCTTTCACCCATCTTGATATTTCAAAGCAACACAAACTTTTGCTTCTCTTGAAAAAATTGGTAACAGAAAAAAATCTTAGTGTAATCATTACCTTGCACGAAGTGAATCAGGCTGCAATCTACGGTGAAAATCTTATTTTGTTAAAAGAAGGAAAAATTCTTTCCACAGGGGATGTAAAAACTGTATTCACAAAAGAAAACCTAGAAACCGCTTACGAAACTGATTTTGGATTTTTCCAACATCCAGAATTTTTAGTTCCTCAAGTTTTCCCACGGTGATGGGGAAAATCTTCCAAAGATATTTTGCTATCACACAGAACTTTCGCTTACGCTGTTAGGACTAGCGTCCTCACTTTTGTTCCATAGATGTTTTTTGACTCTTGCTGTGACGAGGAAACCTTGAACAAATCTGCGTGGCAATTTTATTTATCAAAAAAATCTTTTTTTTTCCAAAATTTTCCCATTATTTTTTAATTTTTTGAAACTTTTTTTTAATAATTATTATGTAGAAAAATTTCTGTAAAATTATTACTTAAAAGGAGTTTTAAGAATGGAAAACATCAACCAAAGAAAATCACATTTTAAGCCAGTGGAAGAACTCGAATTTACTGACGACTATATGTTCGGTTACGTGATGCGAAATCCAGAAATCTGTAAAGAACTTTTGGAACGACTTTTGAAAATTAAGATTGAAAGGCTGGAATATCCAGAATTACAAAAAAGTATTAGCCCATATTACGAAGCAAAAGGTGTTCGCTTAGACGTCTACGTAAAAGACAGTGACAAAGTTTTTGACATTGAGATACAAAATGGGAGAAAGTCAAACATTGGGAAACGTACTCGATATTACCAGTCTATGATTGATATAGACAATTTATTGAAAGGTGCAAGTTACACATCCCTAAACGAAAGCTATGTTATCTTTCTTTGCACCTTTGATCCCTTTGAAAAAGGGCTTCCACACTACACATTCAAAACTCGGTGCCTCCAAGATTCTGAAGTTGACATAAAAGACGGTGCAATAAAAGAAATCTTTAACGCCACAGCCTATGCCACAGAAGAAGATGTTGAAATATCCGCATTTCTAAAGTATATTGATAGTAAAGAAGCCACAGATGATTTTACTGACAAAATAAATCACATAGTAGAACTGGCGAAAATCAATGAAAAATTCAAGGGTGATTATTTAGCTATGAATATTCGAGAAACAGATATATACGAAGAAGGCCGAAATGATGGAATTGCATTAGGAATTGCTCAGGGTGCAGAACAGGCTAAAATAGAAACGGCCAGAAATTTGTTGAATATGAATCTATCTCTTGAACAAGTTGTGCAAGGTACAGGACTTTCTCTAGAAATTGTTGAAGAACTTGCAAAAGAACAAGAAAGCCAAAATCAATGAGAAATTTAAGGGTGATTATTTAGCTATGAATATACGCGAAACAGACATATACGAAGAAGGTCGAAACGATGGAATTGTATTAGGCATTTCTCAAGGTGCTGAACAAAAAGCTATAGAAACAGCTAGGAATTTTTTAAGTATGAATCTATCTCCTGAGCAAGTTGTACAAGGAACTGGACTTCCGCTTGAAATTGTGGAACAACTTGCAAAAGAGCAGACAAAGCAAAATCAACGAAAAATTTAGAGGTGATTATTTAGCTATGAATATTCGAGAAACAGACATATACGAAGAAGGCCGCAATGATGGAATTGCACAAGGAATTGAACAAAAGGCTATTGAAACAGCTAAGAATTTCTTGAAATTGTAAAAGATTTCTCTTTATTTAACAATAATAAAGTTGGAAAAACAAGTGGTATTTTTTTTTCATAAAAAAAGCCAGAGTTAGCATTTTTTTGCTTTCTCTGGCCTTATCTTTTATTATTAAACTGTCAAAAAACTACATCCACAAAGTTGCAATTTCGTCTTTGTAAAGTTCATTTACTTTATAACGCATTAGTTCTTGCTTTGCAGAAAGTTCTTTTCCAACTGTAAATGGTTCTGGAATACATTTGATTTTGAAAATCTTTTCGCAAGTTCTAAAACCATTTGAAGCAGAAATACGCTTACTAATATCATTCATAATGATACTTGTAATTTCTGGAGTATCAATCAATTCATTATAACTTGCATGAGGAATATTATTTTCCTTTGCATAAGCCATAATTGTTTCTTTTGCAGGAACAATCAATGCACCAAGATATTTTTGGTCTTGTCCAAGAATTACTGCTGTATCAATGTAAGTTGTGCTGTTTAGCGCAATTTCGATGGCTAGAGGCTCAATATTTTCACCACCAACCAAAACGATTGTATCTTTTGCACGACCAGTGATTTTGATTTCACCGTCAACAGTTAGCATACCAAGGTCTCCAGTGTTAAACCAGCCACCTTCATACATTACAGATTCTGTAAGTTCAGGTTGTTTGTAGTAACCTTTCATAATTTGGTCACCTTTTGCAAAAACAAGACCTGTTTTTCCTGGTGGAAGTGGATCTAGAGATGTTGGAATACCATTTTTCTCAGCAACGATTTTTACATCAGCACAAGGGAAGATTTCACCAACACAACCTGGACGTGGATAACGTGGATTTCTAACTGAAAGAACTGGAGCACATTCTGTAATTCCGTAGCCTTCAAGAAGTTTTAATCCAATAGCACGATAGAAATTATCAGTTTCTTTTTGTAGTGCTCCACCGCCAGAAATAGCAGCTTTAATTTGTCCACCCATTTTTTCACGAACTTTTTTATAAACTAGAAGTTCTCCAAGTCCGTGAAGTGGCCATAATAGGATAAAAGGAATAATTCCCTTGATAAAATCCAAGAAACGTGGATATTTTTTGAATCGTGTTACACGACCAGTAACGTGATCCTTTGCCCAAGCATATTTTGCACCAACGCTAACAAAAAAGCGGAACATAGCGTATTTTACGCCACCAGCTTTTTTCATAGCTTTAATAACGCCCTTTGCAAGAGAATCCCAAAGACGTGGAACCCCACACATCCATTGAGGCTTAATTGCAGCAAAGTCTGGAAGCATAATTGGAGCAACTGGTTTTGAATAAGCAAGTCCACTTCCAAAAGTAAAGCTAAAATATTGGATTGCACGTTCAAAACTGTGCCAAACTGGAAGTACAGAAAGCCACATTTCACCTGGTTGAACAGGAAGAATTGATTTTACAACTTCACACTGAGCAATATAGTTTCTGTGAGTCAACATTACACCCTTTGGAGTTCCAGTTGTTCCAGAAGTATAAATCATTGTGGCATTGTCATTAGGATCAATAGCTTCCATACCATCTTCAATTTCTTTTTTTGATTCTGGTGTAACCAAAGTTTCAGCTTTTGCCAATAAATCAGAAAATAAAATAACTTCAAGATTTTTAGCTTTTGCTTTTTCTTCAGCTTCTGCCATATTATCACAATCAAAAAGAATTGCTGTCTTTAAATCTGGCATTTCAGCATCAGAGTCTGTAACTTTGTAAAGTTGCTTTTCATTTTCAAAAATAGCAATTCTACAACCAGAAAAAGAAATGATATAAGTTATTTCTCGAGCCATAGAGTCACAGCCACGTGGAACATCAACAGCTCCAATTGACAACAACCCCATATCAGCCAAAAGCCATTCTCGACGATTATCAGAAATCAATGCAACATTCTCACCTTTTTTAACATTTAATTGTTTAAAAGCAAGAGCCAAACCTAAAACTGTATTGTAAAAATCCTTATAAGAATAATTTACAAATTTTCCATCACTTCCCTTTGCAGCTTGGCAAACCATTTCTGGATATCTTTCAGCAGATTGTTTAAGCAACAAAGGCAAGTTTTTTGGTAATGTAGTATCAATAGCGTTCTTATTCATACTTATATTCTACTTGTCTTGGAATAATAATTCAATCTTTTTTTTGTATTTTGCGTTAATCTTATGACGCATAAATTCCTGTTTTCCAGATAATTCTTCACCAATTTTGAAACTTTCAGATAATAGACAGAATGAATATACTCTTTCACAAGCTCTAAATCCATTTTCTGCATTTACCTTTGTATCAATTTCAGTTCTAATCAAATTTTTGATTTCTGAAGTTTCAAGTAGAGTTTCATAGTCAGCAAAGTTGATTCCGTTTTCTTTTGCGTAACCTTCTACAGCATCGTGATCTGGAACAATCAATGCACCAAGATATTTTTTATCTTGACCAAGAACAACAGCAGCTTCAATATATGCACTTGATTTTAGAGCACTTTCTACAACTAGTGGTTCTACGTTTTCACCACCAAGTAATACGATAGTATCTTTTGCACGACCTGTGATTTTGATTTCGTTATCCAAAGTCATCATTCCAAGGTCACCAGTATTTAACCAACCATCTTTATCAAGAATTTCTGCTGTTAAATCAGGACGTTTATAATATCCTTTCATAATTTGTTCACCACGAACAAGGATAAGACCTCTTTTTCCAGCAGGAAGTGGTTCTGAACTAATAATTTTGCCATGTTCTTCTTTTACAATTTTAGCTTCTACACAAGGCATAATTACACCAACACAGCCAGGACGTGGCTTTCTGTAATCTCGCAAAGATAAAACTGGAGCAGTTTCTGTCATTCCGTAACCTTCGATTACAGAAATGTTGATAGCACGATAGAAAATGTCGATTTCTTTTTGAAGAGCACCACCGCCAGAAATTACGAAACGCATATTTCCACCGAATTTTGCTCTAATTTTGCTGAAAACTAATTTATCACCAAGTTTATCAAGAGGCCACAACAAAACAAAAGGAATAATTGATACAAGAATATCAAGAGGTCTAAAACGTGGCTTAAATCTACAAATTCGACCAGTTAAAAGCTCGTACATTTTACAATATTTTTTTCCAATAGAAAGGAAGAACTTAAACATAAAGAATTTAAATCCACCTTCTTTTTTCATAGCACGATTGATTCCAGTTGCCAAAGATTCCCAAACACGAGGAACACCACACATAAAATCAGGTTTAATTTCTGCCATGTCAGGAAGCATAATTGGAGCAGCTGGTTTTGAATAACATAATGAGCATTTCAAAGTCATTGGGATATATTGGAAAATACGCTCAAAAATGTGCCATACAGGAAGAACAGACATATAATCATCTTTTTCTTTGATAGGAAGAACGTAACCAATTACTTCTAATTGAACCAAGAAATTTTTGTGAGTTAGCATTACACCTTTTGGAGTACCAGTTGTTCCAGATGTAAAAATCAAAGTACAGATTTCATCTGCGTCTGTAAGTTCCATTTCGGCTTCTACACGAGCTTTTCTGTTAGGATTATCAAAAGCAATTTGTTTTCCAAGAGACAACAAATCCTCAAAAGTGTAAACTTTTATGTCCTTTGCCATAGCTTTTTCTAGAACTTCAGCAGAAGGAGCATCGAACAAAATTGCAGTTTTTACATTTGGAGCTTTGTCAGCATTATCCAAAAGTTTTTCTAGTTGTTTTCCATTTTCAAAAAATGAGTGCAAACAATCAGCATAATCAAGAATATAACAGATTTCTGTACTCATAGTATCGCATCCACGAGGAACGTCAGCAGCACCCAAAGAAAGAAGTGCTAAGTCTGTAACAAGCCATTCACGACGGTTGTCAGCAATTAAACCAACATGACTTCCACGTTTTACACCAATTTCTTGCATAGCAATAGCAAATGCCAAAATATCAGAATAAGTTTCTTTATAAGTGTAACTTACATATTTTCCATCTTTATTTCTCGCACGTTGACAAACATAGTCGCCATAATTCCAAGCTCTATCTTTCATCAACAATGGAAGATTTTTAGGTAATGATTTATCTACAATAACTTGATTTTTCATTTTTCCCCTCATATAAACAATTTAATATCTATTATGACATTATCACGTTTTTCGTAAATCTGCAAGAGGTTTTAAACATTTTTTTAATTTTTGTCAAAAAAAGGCGACAGAAAAAAATCTGTCGCCTTCGAGAGGAATGTTTTTATGGGTTATTGTTTGGGGTAAAGTGTAGCAAAATATCTAACTATAACTGTATATTCATAGCCATTTAGTTCAAAATCTACATTACAAACAAGTATATAATAGCCATCTTTTTCTACAAATTCTTCAAATTGATGAGGCATTTCTATAGTGCATTCTGATTTTTGTCCATCACTCCAAGTAATAGTATTTCCATTTACGATTCCAGTAAGTCTAAATTCCTCAGAAGTATAGCTTTCTAAGCATATTGAACCATCTTCTAATTTTGAAAATTCCAAATAACTATTTTCTGGTTGATTAAAACCTGGCTTGAAGTTTTCAGTTTCTAGTATGGTTTCAAAATCTACATCAAATCCTTTAAAATCTGCATCATCAATTAGTAATAAATCATCTCCAATTATTTGATACATATAAGTTAGCATAAAAGCCTCATTAGGCAGACTATAAATTTCATAGAATTCATCCAAAGATTCACAACCTAATATTTCTAATAAATCTTCCTCAGATTCAACTTCCAATCCATCCATTGCTTTTTGTAAAAATTGTTCTGCTGGTAAACTAATATATAAATATTCTCCATTTCCAAATGCACATCCAATAGGTTTCAAATTGAAAATACCTTTTTCGGAGTCTACAGAATATTTTGCAATAGAACGCATTTTCATTTTTCCAGATTCATATATATTTTCATAAGTTCCATCTGTATTAAAAATATGTTTATCTATAGTTGTTTTAAGATTTCCGTCTGCACCTTGATAAGTTTCTTCATACATAAAAGTTTTTCCAGCTAAATTATCATCTCCAACAGTTTCTGGAAGAGGTTCTCCTTTTTCAAGATAAATATTGATTAAGATTAAAAAATCATTTGTTGTTAAATTTTCTAAATCAACATTTTTTGCATCAGAACACCATTGATACTCATTATTTTCTCCAAATGGATGATATTTCAATTCTACCTCAACATATCCTAAAAATGGACTTATTTCTCCTTTTTGTAAAGACATTTCATAGGAATATTCAACCTCAAAATCTGTCTTTTTAATTTCTGTAATTTTAGGTTCTAATACCATTTTATTATTGTCCACATCACTGATTTCAACCGAAAAGTGATTTTTAGAAGATATGTCTGTTCCTAATTGGTCACAATAATCAATAACATTTGTAACAGAAACAGTTCCAGTAAGTTTTGTGGCAGTATCATCATCAGGAAGTTTTGACCAACCTGAAATATTAAGAATTATTTTTTTAGTTTCATAATTCATTGTATAATCAACATTTTCTACTAATCCATTTGATTGTATAAAATCCAACAATTTGATCAAATAATCTGTTTTTGAATAATTAGAATTTCCAAAAGACAACTCCATAGTCCATTTTTCAAATTGACTTTTTTCACCTTTTTCAAAATTGAAAATATCTCCCATACTAATTACACCGTTAATTGAAAATGTGTCATCTTTTAGTTCACTTGTTTCAAACCTAACAGAATAAAAACTTTCGCCCATTTTTATCGTTGCTTTTCTATTCTCAACTTTGTAAGTAAAACTATGTTCCTCTATATATTCATTTCCATAATCTATTCCATTGTAACTAGTTCCTATCAAGGCGAAAATTCCATTCTCATCATCAACAAATTCCATATATCCACGTACTGATTCATCAACTCTTGCAATATAAAATTTATTTTTGTAATAATTTGTTGTATCTATATAGTCGATTGGTATTTCAATATCTAATTTTGTATCACTTGTTAATTTATACTCTTCTACAAAATTTTCTCTCGTAACTTTATTATTGTTGAAAGGTTGATAAATTACCTCCAAAATAACTTCTACATCACTTGGTAAATAAATTTCATAAGAAAAGAAAATTTTCCCGTCATTTGTATATCGCTTATCTAAAATACAATCTGCTATCTTATATGAAATTTGACCAATATGTGGACGAATAGAAATTGGATTTTCACTTAATACTTCTCCAAATTCAAGCCCTTTTGTTTCAACATTATCAACAATGATTGAGCCAGATAATTTATGTAACTTTGTAAAGTTTTGGCTAAGATTTTTATTAGTAAAATCTGCACATATTACCTTTTGGGAAGCAGAACTGATAGTCAAAGGATAATCAGCAGTTGATGAACTTTGGAAAGTTGAGCCATCATAATATGCTATAAAATCTCCAACAGAAATTTTATTTACTTCCTTAACTCCTTGAATAATCAAATCATAATTTCTATCTGACAATGTCTCTGAATTATAACCAACATTTATTGTAGTTTGCCCATTTTCCAAAGCAACTGTTTTTTTAAACGAATAACTGTTTCTATCATCAATGCAATACCTAAAAATAAAATTCACAGTTGTTATTTCTTTTGGTACTTTTATAGCTGCTACTAATACATTTTCATTATTTTCTAAAGTATCTACAAATTCATCATCTACATATTCTACAAACTCATTAGAAAAATCCAAAGATTTTTTATAATCTATTCCATTTAGTGAAAATGTAACTTCATATTTACATTCTGCAGGTTTCCAAACTACAGTACAATCAGATTTTTGACCATTTTCCCATTTTATTTTATTATCAGAATATAAAGTACCTGATAGCTCTTTTGTATCATCACTTGGGTTTTCTTTTACAGTTATAGAACTTGACTTATAAGACTTGTAAAGTTTTAATACAGGTTTATCATTATATTCAAGTCTATATGGTCTTTGCTCCGTAATGTTATTATTCTTTTCTTCATTATAAAACTCTTCCCAATTACTAAAGCCCTTTTCTTTTAACCAAGTACTTAAAGTGTCATCAGTTAAATTATTTTCGGTTTTTGTTATTTTTTTGTATTCATCTGAAGAAGGAAATGTTTTTTCAAGAACCAAAATTGTCATTTCTTCATTGACAGAGTATTTATAAGTTGCACTTATTTCATCTTCACCGTTTTTTTCAACATATTCTACAGTTCCATCATCATTAAATACATATGATTCTTTCATATTATCTAAAACATATGTAAAGGATTTTCCTTGTAGTTCATTAGATATATTATTTCCATCAGAATTGGAATTCCCATTTGAATTATTGTTAGAATTGTTATTAGAACTATCATTAGAATTATTATCATCACTTGGTTTTTCTGTTTGATTTCCAGAATCTTCAACAGCAGGATTACCGCCCCCAGAACTTGGATTTTCACATCCTAAAAAAATAACACTTAATACAAGCATTATTCCAAAAAAAATTTTTAAACAAGACTTCATAAAACACTCCTAATCAAGGATTACTCAGAAAAAACACTCCAATTTCATATTCAAAGAAGTCTTTTTCTTTTCTCCTTACATATTATGGAAATAATCATACCCCCCCCCCGACCTTTCCTGTCAAGCATTTTATTTTTACATTCCAAAAAAAACCCCCTCCCCCAATTATTTACAAACTCCTGTATTTCCATTAAACTGAAAACATGTCAAAAGCAATCGATTTTTCAGAAACCTACCTTGTTCAAGTAGGCGAACTAACACTAAAAGGCGGCAACATTAAAGACTTTGAAAAACGCCTTGTTCAAAACTTACAATTATATCTAGAAAAAGTTCACGCAAGAGTTCATTTACGTGCCGGAAGAATGTACGTTGAATGTCCCCCAGAATCCTGTGAAGCTGTAGAATACGCCCTAAATCATCTAATTGGAATAACAGGCTGGGCAAAAGCACGAGTTTGTTCAAAAGATATAGAAGATATTAAAAAAGCTTGTTTAGAAATTGCCCTAGAAGCAAAAGAAAAAGGTCTAAAAACCTTCAAAATTGAAACTCGCCGTCCAGATAAATCATTTCCACTTACCTCATACGAAACAAACTGCGAAGCCGCAGGAGACATTTTTGACCAAGGCATCCTTCAAGTAGACGTAAAAAAACCAGACATAATGATTCGAGTTGAAATCCGAGAAAAATGCTTTGTCTACGGAAACGCAAACAAAGGCTGCCGTGGTTTACCAGTTGGAACCGGCGGAAAAGGCCTACTTTTGCTTTCAGGTGGCCTAGACAGCCCAGTTGCTGGTTACAGAATGATGCGCCGAGGCATGAAAGTTGAATGTTGCTACTTCCACGCATACCCATACACATCAGAAGAAGCTCAAAAAAAAGTAGAAGACTTAGCCCAAATCATTTCCCAATACGGGGTTGAAACTCACATTAACATTATTCCATTTACAGACGTGCAAATGCGCATCAAAGAAGTTACCCGCAGCCACGAACCACTAAACGGCGTTCCTGCAGAAGCATTTTCCACCCTACTACTTAGAATGTGCATGATGAAAACCGCAAACCTCGTGGCAAAATTTATAAAATGCCAATGCCTAATCACAGGAGAAAGCCTTGGCCAAGTTGCAAGTCAAACCCTAGAAAATATGGCAGTTACAGAAAGCTGTTGTGAACTTCCACTATTACGCCCACTAGTTGGCATGGACAAAGAAGAAATCGTTACAATCGCAAAAGAAATCGGAACTTACGAAACCTCAATATTGCCCTACGAAGATTGCTGCGTACTTTTCTCACCAAAACACCCAGTAATCAAAGCAAAATTAGAAGACGCCCACACCCTTTATAACGCCCTAAACGTAGAAGACCTAATCCAAGAGGCATTCAAAAACCGAGAAATCAAAATGTTTAGCGCCCGAAATTACGTTTGGGACAACTTTGGAGACTAATTTTTCAAATATTTTTATGGAGCAACCTTTTTCCCTGTGTTCCGGCTTTTCAGGGTTCCGCAGGGAAAACCTGCTCCATAAAAAAGTTGCACCCAATTACAAACATTAATCTAGTTCAAAACAAACTAATGTCTATAAAAATCTGCAACTTTTTTACGACTTCGTTGCCCTTCCAATCCGGGCTAGGCTTTTAAACAAAAAAAAGGCTGAGTTCAGTTTCCTAATAACCAAACTCAGCCTTTATTCTTTTTTATTAGAAGTTTTAGAAATTTTCTAGAAAGTACTTCTTAAAAAAGCATCTTTATATCCCGCTTTTCTAAATCTTTCCAAAACAATAGCATATTCATCCTTGTTTAAGCCACCAATCATTACTTGATAATCACTTCTACCACTTGGTTGATAACACACAATCGGATAATTATTTCCATATGTAGATAAAATCTTTTCTACATTTTCCACCTTTGAATAAGTTGCAATTTGCACAAAATATTTTTCAGATTCAAGTTTTTCTACAATATTTAAACTTGGTTTTACAACTTCTTCTACCACAATTTCTACCACATCTTCCACAGGAATAATATTTCGTGTTTCTGGTATAATTTCAACGTCAGAAATCTTTTCTTCATCAACTTCTTCTACAAAAATTACTTCTGGTTCTTCCAAGATTGAATCATCCTCTAAGATTTCTTCTTCTACAGGAACTGGAATAATTGTAAAAACAGGTGGTTTTGGTTCTGTAGGAATCAATGCAACTTCTTCTGTTGTAATGATTTCAGTATCTTCAGTTGTTTCAACAGCAGGTTCATCTTCAATTCCTCTGTCCATTTCTGCAATAAACTCTTCTGAAGTTTCTGAATCTGTATTTCCATCAGAAAATCCAAAATCTGGAATTGGACGTTCTTCTGACCAATCTGGCAAAGTTTGTGGAATTTTACTTAAATCTTCTTCTGCTACAAGCTCTTCTTCAACTGATTCTGCTTCGATTTCACTTTCCTCTGGAATCACTTCTGCAACAAGTTCTTCTTCAACTGGTTCTACGACGATTTCAGTTTCCTCTGGAATCACTTCTGCAACAAGCTCATCTTCAACTGGTTCTGCAACAATTTCACTTTCTTCTGGAATCACTTCTGCAACAAGCTCTTCTTCAACAGGTTCAGCGACGATTTCACTTTCTTCTGGAATCACTTCTGCAACAAGTTCTTCTTCAACTATTTCCACATCTTCAACAAAAAGTATATCCTCTTCTTGGATTTCAACTTCTTCTTCAAGAGAATCTTCTATATTATTTTCCTCAATCAATTCTTCAAGTTCTTCTTCGCTTAACATTTCATCCATTTCTGGAGTAGTTTCAGGAACATAATTTTCCAAGGTTTTTGAAAGAATAGTCTTTTCAGAATATGCATCGCTTTTCTTTGTAACTTGAACAATTACATTACTTCCCTTTGAAATGTAAAGTTCTTTTGCTGCTTCAGGAGACAATACTATTGCAATTCCTTCTGTGGCATCAAAAGACCCAAAAACCATTACTTCAATACTAATATTAGTTTGAGGATTTGTTACCACAACAATGTCCCCAGGCAAATATCCAGGTGATTTTGCAAACAAACCACTAGGCAATTCTCCAGAGTCCGCAACAATAGCTCTACCATCTAGAGATGGCTTAGATGCTCCAATTAAAAAAACACAAAATACTGCAACAAAAAAAGCTAAAAATACCTTTTTCATTTACATCCTCCCACTTATTTTCAAATTGATATTATCTGCAATTTCACAAGCAAATCGATTAAATCCAACATATTGATTTGAAACTGATGTTTTATTTGGACTAATTTCTTCACTTTTGTAAAAAATTTCTCCAGTAGAAACTTTTTTTATCACATAGTCTACAGATTTTAGATTTTCCAAAGAAACTGCTTCTGGATTTTTGGACTGTGAAACATCAAATTCCAACTTAATTTCAACAAAATAATCCATAAAACCATCTACAGCTGCATTAAATCCATTTACACTGGCCATTTCGTAGTTTTCATACAATGAAATTGTTTCATTTGTCACAATATGCCCATAATCAAACAATGTATTCATAATTTGATTTTCAAACACTCGTGATGATTCAGAAACTTTTTCTATACCATCTTTTTGAAAAATCAAAATACTAACATTCAAACCATAAAGATTTATTACATTTAATAGTAGAAATGTTAAAACTGTAATGTATCCTTTGTGTATTTTCATAAAATATTTTCCTATACTTGATTTTCGGATTTTTACATTTCGATGTTTAGATTTTTTTACACTTTAATATTTCAAAAAAAATTATTTTTTTTTAATTTTTTTACTTTAACCTATTGACGTTTTTTTTATTAAGATATATAGTAATGAACATCAACGGAACGTAGCGCAGTTGGTAGCGCGTCTGGTTTGGGACCAGAATGTCGCAGGTTCAAGTCCTGTCGTTCCGACTCCCGGGCGATTAGCTCAGCTGGGAGAGCACCTGGTTTACACCCAGGTTGTCGGGGGTTCGATCCCCTCATCGCCCACTTAGCACTTCAACTTTTTTGAAGTGCTTTTTTATGGCGGCATAGCTCAGCAGGTAGAGCATACGGCTCATATCCGTCAGGTCATAGGTTCAAATCCCATTGCCGCTAAATCAAGGCTGTTCAAAGTTGAACAGTCTTTTTTTGTTTTTACTGCAATTTTATCAAAAGAGGAAGTTATTATGACACCAGAAGTTTTTAATGCTCCATTCAAAGGAAGATCATTATTAAATTGGATTGACTGGACTCCAGATGAAATCAATACAGTTTTAAATATTGCTCTTCAAGTAAAAAAAGAAAAAAGAGCTGGAGAAGTTCACCAAAGATTTTTAGGAAAATCTATTGCCCTACTTTTTGAAAAACGCTCAACTAGAACTCGTTGCTCTTTTGAAACAGCCTTTGGAGAAGAAGGTGGTCACCCAGTATTTTTATCAAATCAAGACATTCAACTTGGTGGAAAAGAATCTATCGAAGATACAGCTTGTGTTCTTGGAAGAATGTTTAGTGCTATAGAATTCCGTGGTTTCAAACAAGAACACGTAGAACTTCTAGCAAAATATTCTGGCGTTCCAGTTTACAACGGACTAACAGACGATTTTCACCCAACACAAGCTTTGGCTGATATTATGACATTATTTGAACGCTTTGGAAAATTAAAAGGTTTACATTTAGTGTATTCTGGAGACGGAAGAAACAATGTAGCTCGTTCTTTAATGTTGATTTCAGCAAAAATGGGTATCAATTTTACAGTATTAACTCCACCAGAACTAAATCCAGATCAAGAAATCCTATCAATTTGTGAACCTTTTGCAAAAGAAAGTGGTGCTACAATTACAGTTACAGACAAAATTTCACTTGTAAAAGACGCAGATGCAGTTTATACTGATGTATGGACTTCTATGGGTGAAGAAGCTTTAAAAGAAGAACGAACAAAACTTTTATCACCATACCAAGTAAACACAAAGCTAATGAATGCAGTTTGTAAACCAGAAGGCATCTTTTTGCATTGTTTACCAGCTGTAAAAGGCGAAGAAGTTACCACAGAAGTTTTTGAGAGCGAGAATAGCTTAATTTGGGAACAAGCAGAAAATCGTAAGCATACAATTAAAGCGATTATGCTCTCTACTCTATAATTTTCACAGGAGTTTTCTTTTATGAAAAAGGTTTTTCTTTCTTTAGCACTAATTTTTTGTTGTACATTTGGAGTTTTTGCACAAAAAGCTTTTGTACAATCATCCCGTTCTTATGTAAATGTGCCAATTTTAAAAGTTTTTGAGCACAGAGAAGCTTACGTTATTGCTTATGTAAATAACGATAACAAAATTACTTATGTTTCTGCTCCAAAAACTTGGTTTAAACAAGGAACTCCTGAAAAACAAGCAGAAGTTAGAGCTTTACAGAAAAAACTAAATCCATATATGACAATCTGTTTTGATGATGGAGAGTTTTATTTCTTATATCTTTCTATGCCTGTTTCAAAACTAGACAATGCTTGGGGAGTTTATCCTACAGGACAAGGTCTACCAGAAGAAATGGATCCAAAAAAGGTTGCAGCAGGAAACTAATGCCCCACAAATTGATAAATGATATTCAACTCTCATTCAGAAAATCCATCTTGAAAGATGTTTCAGGATGGATTTTTACAAATTTTCACCATAGAGATACTTTAACTGATTTTTTGCTAAAGATTGACTCAGAATCTGTTTCCACAAGAAGATGGATTTATATTGTAAAGGATTTTGGGAATCCCATAAAAATTCTCCATAAAATCGAAAAAGAAGCTCTTTCTCACCTACCAGGAGATGAATATTTTTATTCTAGCCAAGAAGAATTGGTAGAAATTTTATCATTACATTGTAAAAATAAAACCTATGCAATCCTCAAAGACAAAAACATTCCAGTGATTTCTACAGTTGATGGCGGATTTGTTGAACTATTAGCAGAAAATCAAATAAAAACTGTTTCTGCTGCCACGTTGGTACAATTAACAAAAAGCATTTTATCAAAAGAGCAAATCGAAAGCCAAAAAAAAGCTGGAAAAATTTTATACGATACAATATTCAAAACTTGGGAAAAGATAATATTTCATTACGAAAATAATTTGCCATTATTTGAAAAAGATGTGCAGGATTTTATCGTGGAATCTTTTGAGAAAAATCATATCATTACTGATCATCCACCAATTGTAGCCTTTGGAAAAAATTCAGGAAATCCTCATTACGATGTAACTTCTGTCAACAATTCACAGTGTCAAAAAGGTGATGTTATCCAACTTGATATTTGGGGAAAACTTTCAAATGTGGAAAATAGCGTTTATGCAGATATTTCTTGGGTAGGAATTTATGATTCCAAAATCCCAGAAAAAGTTGAAAAATGCTTTGAGTGCTTAAAATCCGCTCGAGATGTTGTGATTTCTTCCATAAATGAAAAACAACAAGATAGTTTTCAACCAAATGAGGATTTCAACATCACAGGAAGTTTTCTCGACAAAAAAGTGCGAGATATTCTAATAAATAACGGATATGAAGATGGAATTAAACACAGAACTGGACATTCTATCGACACAGAATGTCACGGAACAGGCGTAAACCTAGACAGCGTAGAATTTCCAGATAATCGACTTATTACAGAAGGTTGCAGTTTTTCCGTGGAACCTGGTCTATATTTTGAAGATTTTGGACTTAGAACTGAAATCGACGTAACAATTTTTGAAAACAAAGCTTTTATTCCCGGAGCAGATACAAAAACTCCAGAGGGAATAACAATTCCTCAAAACAAACTTTTGACTTGCTAAATATTAACTTACGAAAAAGGAAAATAATATGAAAATTTTATCAGATTCAGACTTGGAAAATTTTAAGAAATTTATTGAAAATCACAAAGCTTTTGTAATTTGTGGTCATAAAGAACCTGACGGAGACTGTATCGCATCTAGTTTAGGTTTAGCAAAAATTCTTGATTTTTATAAAAAACCTTATCAAATCTTAAATGCTGGACCTTTCAAAAGAACAGAAACAAAGAAATACGAAAAATTCTTCAAAAATCAATTTATAAGACAAACAAACAATATTGATGATACAGGTTTATTTATCGTTGATTGTTCAGATAGTTTTAGACTTGGAGATATGGAAAGTCAAGTTGCTCATTTGGACACTTTCATAATCGACCATCACAAAACTTCCACAAATTCATCAGATAATTCAATTATCGACCCTACTTCTCCAGCCGCAGCTTGTCTTGTACAACAACTTTTTGAAAAAACTGTTGGTAAGCTTGATTCAGAAACAGCTTCTATCCTTTTCTTTGGACTTTCTACAGACACAGGTTTTTTCAAATTTCTAGATGATAAAAGTGCAGAAGTTTTTATCCTAGCAAGTAAACTTGTAGAAGCTGGAGCAAATCCAAGACAAACCTACGACGCAATTTCCAGTGGTAAACCATTTTCAACACGAAAACTTCTTGGTGCAACATTGAATCACACAGAAAGTTATTTTGATGGAAAACTAATTATTTCCTACGAAACAATGGCGGACACTCATGCTTTGGGTGCAGAAGGCAGAGATTCAGATGCACTTTATTCTTTGCTTTTGGCAGTAGAAAATGTAGAAGCTGTGGTTTTCGTCCGCCAAGAAACTGATAAAACTTGTACATTGGGATTTCGCTCAAGAGATGAAGTTGATGTTTCAGAGATTGCTACAGTTTTTGGTGGCGGTGGTCATAAAAATGCTTCGGGAGCCTGTACTTCTGGCACAATTGAAACACTTATTCCAAAAATTAAACAGGAATTTGCAAAAATCTTTTAACATTTTTTAAGTTTTTTTTATGAAAGACAAGGTTTCCAAAGATTCCTTGTCTTTTTTTTTGATTTTGTTCAATTTTACGCAAAAAAGTAGCTTTTTTAGCTTTTTTTTCACAAAAAAATTGGCATAGATTTTGCGTATACATCTTCAAACAATTTTCAAGGAGATGTATATGAATCAACTAAATCAGGATTATCTGAACTACAAACAAAAAAGGATTTCTATCGAAGAGCTAAAAACTAAAACCTTAGAATTTATTTTCAAAGAAAGATATTACTTTAATTTTTACAAAAATACAGAAGATGAACTAACGGATTTAATTATTGCCTTAGGGAAAATTCTTACAAAAGTAATTTTATCTTACAAAGAAAATCGCTGTACTTATTCCTGTTACATCAGAAATACTCTAAATTTTCTAAAAAAAGCAAGATATTACCGAACAGTAAAAGAAAAATCAAAAGATGTGGCACTCACAAACTACGCAATTGAAGAAGCTTCTTTTGAATTGCAAGAAAAAGAACCAGAATACTCATCCTCTAAAAAACTTGAAATTGATTTTGAATCCCTTGTGGAAACAGAAAATCAAAAAAAGCTTTCTACGGAACAACGGCTAAAAATTGTCTTATTAAAATGTTGTTTTTATCTTTCAGAGGAAAATATATTAGACATTTGTGAAAAATATGAATTATCTTACACTGAAATCAAAAAAAACATTGATTTAGCAAAAAAAACTTTTGAGAAAAGATATCAAAAAAGCGTCAAAAAAAAGCAAAACACCAATCGGATATATTTCTTGAAAAATCGATATCGATTCGAACTAGAATTATTAAACAAAAAATCTATTCAATATGAAAAAACCAAAGAATCATTAGAAAAAGCTAAAGAAATCTGGCTCAAATACATTAATAAAAATATAGACAAACCACTTACACCATCTAATCAATTTATTAGTGAAACCTTAAACATTCCATATTACGCTATAAATCTCCTTTTTGCTGATATTGCAAAAAAGTATAGAAAAAATGCAAAAAAAGAACTATCATAAATTTATGATAATTTACGCAGCTACAGGAAATGAGCATAAAAGACAAGAATTAAGTCAATTATTTGCTCCTAACACAATTGTAATTCCAAAAGACAAGGGAATTGATTTTGATCCAGAAGAAAATGGAAATACTTTTGTTGATAACACAATTATCAAAGCAAAAGCATTATTTGATATTGTAAATCAACCAGTTATCGCTGATGATTCAGGGATTTGTGTTGATATTTTAGATGGAAAGCCAGGTATATATTCTGCAAGATATGTTGGAAATAATACTTTTTCTGAGAAAAAAATTTCTGATTCTGAAAGAAATGTTTTGCTATTAGAAGAAGCAAAAAAAGTTGCTTTAGAAAAAGGTATTGCTCCAGATACCCCTCTATCTTGCCGATTTGTTTGTGCTATGGTTCTTTATCTTGGAAAAGACAGATATTATATTGCTCAAGAAACAATAGAAGGTTTTTTGGTAAAAGATATTGAATCTGCAAAAGGTTCAGGTGGATTTGGCTACGATCCAATCGTTTATTTACCAGAATATGGAAAAACTATTGCAGAATTATCTTCAGAAGAAAAAAATGCTATTTCTCACCGCGGTAAAGCTGCAAAAGTTTTGCAAAAGATTATTCAAGGTGCTGAAAGACTTTAATATTAGATTAAAAATTCTAAAAAAATTTTAATTTTTTTTAAATTTTTCGTTAAAGTTTCAGTAAAACTCCTCCGATAAAGTAAATGGAAAGTTATATATTTTTAATTTTCCAAAAGCGTGAAGGTTTAAATCACGGATGTAGCCTTAAACAAACGTGTAAAACTTACACAAACGAGTAGAAAGGATTCTACTTAAAATTATTCCACGGAGGAAAAACTATGGTTATCAACCACAACATGTCAGCAATGTACGCTAATCGTACACTTGGTGTAAACAACTCAAATTTGTCTAAAGACATGGAAAAACTATCTTCTGGCTTAAGAATCAATCGTGCTGGAGATGACGCTTCTGGTCTAGCAGTATCTGAAAAGATGCGTAGCCAAATTAGAGGGTTAAATCAAGCTTCAAAGAATGCTCAAAACGGTATTTCTTTTATCCAAACAACAGAAGGATATCTACAAGAAACTACTGATATTGTACAACGCATTCGTGAATTAGCAGTTCAAGCTTCTAACGGTATTTATGCTGAAGAAGACAGAATGCAAATTCAAGTTGAAGTTTCACAACTTGTTGCAGAAGTTGACAGAATCGCATCTCAAGCCCAATTCAACGGTATGAATATGCTAACTGGTCGTTTTGCTCAAGTTCAAGGCGAAAATGCTGTTACCGCTTCTATGTGGTTCCATATCGGAGCAAACATGGATCAAAGAGTAAGTTGTTTCATTGGTACAATGACTGCAACATCTCTTGGACTAAGAGAACTTGGTGGTGAAGGCATTATGAGCATTGCTACACCGGATGAAGCCAACGGTTCAATTGGTACACTAGACGAAGCTCTTAAAAAAATCAACAAGCAAAGAGCAGACCTTGGTGCATATCAAAACCGTTTAGAACTAACTGTAGCAGGTATTGATATCGCAGCTGAAAACCTACAAGCATCTGAATCACGCATTCGTGACACAGATATGGCTAGTGCAATGGTAGAATACACAAAGAATTCTGTACTTGCACAAGCTGGAACTGCTATGCTTGCACAAGCAAATACAAGTGCACAAAATGTATTGTCTTTGCTACAATAGTGTATTATAATACTTGCATGGGGATTTTTCCCCGTGCAAGTTAAAACTGTAAAAGGATACCATTACCCTTTTACAAAATGATCTTTGAAAACTTTGTAACCTTCCATAAGTTGTGTGACAACAGGAACGGATGACTTTTTTACAAGGTTATCTATTCTTGTTGTACTGATATTTTGGTTCGGGGGCGCAACAACCAAACTAAAAATCGACACAACAGAGGCATAAAAAAAATTCTGAAACAAAGGATTGTTTCGATTTTACCTTACATGGAGGGTTACTATGGTTATAAATCACAATATGAGTGCTATGTATGCTAACAGATCTTTAGGAAATGTTAGTTCTGCTATTGGCGGAAACATAGAAAAACTCAGTTCAGGTCAGCGTGTAAATAGAGCAGCTGATGACGCTTCAGGTCTAGCAGTATCTGAAAAAATGCGTTCACAGATTCGCGGTTTGAATCAAGCTGAAAGAAATATCAATAACGGAGTTTCTTTTATCCAAGCAACAGAAGGATACCTACAAGAAACAACAGATATTCTACAGAGAATTCGTGAATTGTCTGTTCAATCTGCAAACGGTATTTATTCAGATGAAGATCGCCTACAAATCCAAGTTGAAGTTTCTCAACTTGTTGCAGAAGTAGACAGAATCGCATCACAAGCTCAATTTAACGGAATGAACATGTTGACAGGTGCTTTTGCACAAGATTCTGTTTCAGGTCGTGTAATGCAATTCCAAATCGGTGCAAACGTAGACCAAAACGAAACTGTTTTCATTGGTACAATGACAGCTAAAGCTCTTGGACTAAGTGGAATTCAAGGTGAAGAAGGAACACAAGTTTCTATTTCAACACCAGAATCTGCAAATATGACAATTAGCACTGTTGACGAAGCTCTTAAGAATGTTTCTAAACAAAGAGCAAACTTAGGTGCTTATCAAAACCGCTTTGAATTAGCAGCACAAGGTGTATCTGTAGCAGCTGAAAACTTACAAGCAGCTGAATCACTAATCCGTGATACAGATATGGCTTCAGAAATTGTAGAGTATACTAAAAACCAGATCCTCACACAATCTGGCACTGCAATGCTAGCACAAGCTAACACACAGTCACAAAACGTAATGGCTCTATTAAGCTAATTCTGTTTTTCTGTATAAGAGATCTCTGGATGTAATCTTTTTTACAGAAAGAAAATAATCAAGAAGGGATGCGCCTCCCTTCTCGGTTGTTTTTACAAGGAGGTACCTTATGCTTAATGCAATTAACCCAGCCATGGATGGCAATCGGAACATTGTACATACTCCTGTAGCTTTGACAAAAGCAAATCGTCCTGTGGCTAATGTAAAAGTAAATGAAGAACTTAATGACACAGCTCAATCCTTAGCAAAAGAAATGGAGCAAACTAAGGCTTCTGTTCAACAGTTGCAACATATTTCTGATGTTTTGGGAAGACGGCTTCAATTCAATGTAAATGAAGCCCTTGGAAAAGTTGTTGTTAAGGTGATAGACCCTTCTACCGATAAGGTTATTAAGGAGATTCCGTCCCGAGAAGTTCAACAAATGCAAATCAGAATTAGAGAAACAATCGGTTTTCTATTTGATGAAATGGTATAATTTTTGAACTTTTTTGGACATTAGCAACTGCCAATGGCCGATATTACAATACCTGGAGTAAGTGATAAATACGGAACAACTAGCCTGATAGAACAATTGATGGAAGTTGAACGTGTTCCACTTACTCGCGAACAAGAAAGATTAGACACATACAAAGCAGAACAAGATGCTTGGCGTAGTGTAAACAAAGCTATGTCCTCACTTAGAGAGAGTGTACGTACGCTTTATTCTTTCGACAATCCATTCAATACAAAACTCGCCTCCTCCACCGAAGAAGATGCAATCACAGCAGATCCATCTCGTGATGCAGATATTGGCTCTTTTAAAATCAAAGTAGAACAAATCGCAGAAGCAGACAGATTTTTATCGGGTGAAATCGATAACAATTATGAAGTTCCAGAAGGAACATATACATTTAAAGTTAATGAAAAAGAGATTTCATTCAAATGGAAGGGAGGTAAAGTTTCCGATTTCGTAACATCATTAAATCGACGAGGAAACAATACAATTAAAGCCTCTTTAATCGGTGTTTCGAGTTCAAAAAAATCCCTTTTAATAGAAAGTCTACTTACAGGGAAAGAAAATGCCCTAATTTTTGAAGATGATGCCTTTTCATTTGCCCAAAACATCGATATGATTCGAGAAAAAAAGGGCGAAGAAAAGATTTTAGCTTCAACAAAAAGTGATTTAGAGCAATTATCAGGCTATGCCCTAACCTCTGTGAGAGTTGAAAATGACTTAATTACAGTTCCACCAAAATCTGGATTTTATGTTGAAATTCCTCGAAGCATAAAAGATGATAAAAATCAACAAATAAACTTTTCAGTTCGACTTGAAGGACAAGAAGAAGCAACAACACAGGTTGAAAAAGAGAAATTTCCAATTTTACCAAGTGCTGCAATGGTTCAATTCAAAGACGCTATTGTTTTTAATATTGAATCTGAACTTGGGTACACTCCTGAAACAAAGGTTACAAAAATCGAACCAGTAGAAGATTTTTCCCTTGTTTTTTTGCAAACAGAAAACGAAGAAATTCCCCTTGGAAAAGTTGATGAAACAGGACTTGAAACAGAGTTCAAAATCAATTTATCAGATTATGCAGAAAAAATAGAAAATATTGTTGTAAAAAATAATAATACGGGAAAAACTGCTTATATTACTTTCCCAAAATCCACAAATCCCAATGTGGCAAAAGGATTTGAACCTAGCAATCCAATTTCTGTTGCACAAGATGCCAAATTAAAATACGAAGGTATAACAATGTATCGAAGCACAAACAAAATCGACGACATTGTTGAAAACGTAACATTAAATTTAGAAGCTCCAACTGAAAAAACTGCCACAATAAAAATTGAGCCAGACACAGAAACATCAAAAGAAGCAATTATTGAATTAGTTGGATATTACAATCAACTTATTGCAGAAATAAATATATTAACTCAAAACAAACCAGAATTAATTTCGGAATTAGACTATTTATCATCTGAAGAAGTTGAAGCCTACGAGGAAAAACTTGGGATGTTTTCATCAGATTCTACCCTAACCTCTAGCAAATCCTCTCTACAAAGAATTATGACAAACACATATCCAATTGAGGGATCAACAATTAGACTTTTATCACAAATTGGTATATCAAGTAATGCAACAGGCTCTACAGGTTATGATGCTTCAAAACTTCGGGGATATTTTGAAATTGACGAAGACAAACTTGATGAAGCCTTAGAAAATAATATTGGTGATATTAAAAATCTATTCGGATACGATTCTGATGGGGATTTAATAATTGACACTGGAATCGCATACTTGATGGAAAAAAATCTTCAAGCCTATGTTCAAACTGGAGGCATCTTAGCCACAAAAACCAGAACTTTGGATACAAAGATTTCAAATTCTGAAAAAACAATAGATAGACTTGAAACCCAACTTGCAACAAAGGAACAAGAATATAAAACAAAGTTTGGAAATATGGAATCAACTTTAAGCAATCTAGAATCTCAATCTGATTCTATAACAAACTTTAACAATCAACAAAGTAAAAACAGATAAGGAGTATAGGATTTAAGAGTTTTCCCCTTAATCACCTGTATTTATAGGAGAAATTATGAAAATTTATATCAATGATAATGAATTAGATTTTACACTTGAAAATGAAAAAAACTGTGGAGATGTACTAAATCAAATTCAAATGCAACTTGAAAAAGATAACGCCACAATTATTGGAATAAAAGTTAATAAAAAAAATATTTCTGTTGATGAAATTGATTCACTATCACAAGTTAGCATTGATGATGTTGAGATTATTGATCTTTTGGCGGTTGCAGCAGTAGACATAAAAGGAACTTTAAGTGCTCTTGCTTACAATTTTGAAAAGATAAATCAAGGTTTTGAAGAATTTCCAGTTTTGTTACAAGGAAATAATATGGCAAAAGTTTCAGAGGTTTTGAAAAATTTCGCTGATGATTTTGACTTACTTTGCAAAACCATCTCTTTAACCCCCTTATTTCCAGAATTTTTTGCTGATATAAAAATCGAAGAAAAAAATCTTTTGGAATTCATCAAAGAATTTTCTCCATTTTTGGAAGACTTTGAAACCGCAATCAAGGAAAATGATACAGTGACAATCGGTGATATTGCTGAATATGAAATTAAGCCACGATTAGAAACTTACTGTAACATAATGAAGGAAGTTTAATGTTTTTTTTAGCTGGAAGTCCTTTGGAAGCACGACAAAATCAATCTGTTTACTCAATTATCATTTTTACTGTGATATTTGCCTTAGTTTTGATCTTAATCAATTTTATGATTAAAATCATTAAAGGAAAGGATTTATCCCTAAAACAAAAAGCAAACAAAACTACAAATCTTGCCACAATTCTAAGAATTACAAAACTTTATAATCTAACTTTAGAACAACAAGATTTTTTAATTGCTCTCTGCAAAAAACATAAAATTCCAAATTTAGAAGTTAATTTTCACTCAGAAAACTTTTGCAACAATTTCTTTATGAAATATTATCACTATTTTAGAGAAAATAATGAAAAACTATCTGAAGATGAAGTTGAAAACAAAATTGCAATTTTATTTGCGTTACGACAAAAAATCGAAAATGCAAAGAAAAATCTCTCAAACTTAGCATCAAGTGTAGCAATTCCAGAAGGTCATAAATTATACTATTATAACGATATAAAAGAACAATATGAATGTACAGTTTTAGAAAACACAAAAGACAATTTGGTTTTGTCGATTCCTAAAAACAATCTTGAATCCTTTTGTAAACCAAAAGAACTTAGCAAAATTTCTTTATTTTATCAGTCAAATTTGGGAACAGCCTTTATTTTGGAAGTACGAGTAATTCGTTATCAAAACAACACAGAAGCAGGAGAAATGGTTGTATCTCACTCAAATCACATAAAATGTTATCAGAGAAGAAAATACAAACGTGTTGGAATAAACAACACTTGTAACTTTTCTGCTGTAAAAACAACAACAATTACAAAAGGCAAAGATACTGTAATAAAATACGAACCTTTAGAGCGAAAACATCAAGGAAAATTGATTGAGTTATCAGCTGGAGGATGTAGTATTTCCACAAAATTACACATAAAAGAAAAACAATATATTCATATAGAGTTATCGATTGACGGAAAAACTGCCGATAATGTTATAGGTTTAATTGTAAATACATCAGAAAATCAAGTAGATAATTCTTATGTTTTGCATATTGTTTTTGTAAATATAAACAAACGAACAAGAAACAAGATTTTTTCAAGGGTTTATGAATATATTTCCTAAAAAATCTATTTCTCGTTGACTTATTTTTTTCTTTGGAGTAATGTAGCAGCATGAAAGTTTTGGGATTGAACAACATAATTAGAGAAGAAGGTGTAATTTACTACAGAAAATGTTTCACAGCAAATGCGGAAATTGAACTTCCTCTAAAAACAATAAATACTCCCATATCTTTTACAATTGAAATGTCGCCTCTTGGTGAAAAAGCAATTGATATCGTTTTTTTAGAAACAATTGATTATCCTTTATTGCCTATTTTAAAAATCTTAAAGGAAATCATTAAACAACAAGATTACGAAGGAAAACTACTCTGATTACTCTAAAAACACTTTCTGCAGAAGATACTATAGAAGTTGGTGAAATATTTGGTCAATTCCTTAAACCAGGAGCCATTATCGCTATGCAAGGAACTTTGGCTGCAGGGAAAACCACAATAACAAAAGGTATTGCGAAAGCACTAAAAATCGAAGAAGACATTACAAGTCCAACTTTTACTCTAATTAGCGAATACGAAGGTTCTTTGCCGTTATATCATATGGACGTTTATCGCTTGGATTCCACAGAAGATTTTATAAATCTTGGTACTGAAGATTTAATTTATGGAAAAGGAATCAGCATTATTGAATGGAGCGAGAAAGTAATGGACGCACTTCCCAAAAATACCATAGTCCTAAAATTAGAAGCTCAATCTGATAATTCTAGAATAATCACAATATCAAACTTTGAAAACAAAGACTTTTTAGAAAAGGTAAAAAAATATGAAAGCTCTTGCAATTGATAGTGCATCACCAGTTATTACTTTTGTAGCAATTAACGAAGAAAAAAAAGCAAGTATTTCTCTGGATATTGGAATGCATCAATCAGAAATGATTTTACCTTCCATAGAACAAGTTTTATCTTATGTAGCTTTAACTCCAAAAGATTTAGAATTCACAGCTTTATGCTTAGGTCCTGGAACTTTTACAGGTCTTAGACTTGCATTTGCAGCACTAAAAGCCTTTTCTATCACAAATAATATACCAGTTTATGCAATTCCGAGCTTAGAAGCCTATGCTCATCCCTATCTAATGTGGAGAGGTGCTGTGGTTTCTGTAATTGACGCAAAAAAAGAAAGATTTTACGCATCAATTTTTAGAAATGGCAAAGAAAACACTGAACCAATGGATGCAACCCTTGATGAGGTGTTAAGATATATTGATTCAGAGGAAAATGTTTTAGTTGTCGGACCTGACGCAGAATTATTTGCAGAAATGTCTTTATCAGCTAAACCAAATCTTTCTATAACAACTTTTAATACAGGGTTTGCTTCTTGTGGTTTTTCACTTTTGGAAATGGCTAATAAAAAGTTTCTAAACAAAGAAAAGCCTCTTGAAGAATACCAAGGTCCTGTTTACATTAGACCATCAGAAGCTGAACTTTCACAAAAAAAATAAGCAAATATTACATTCAAAAAAAAGACTGGTTTGAAGTTTTATGATTTCAAACCAGTCTTTTTTTTAGCGAGAGATTACTTATAAAATCTCTCGCAAAATTAGTTTGTTATTTTAGTACATCTAAGATACTAGTTTCTCTTTGCCAACGAATTGCAATATCATAAGGAGTTTCACCAGAAATATTTTTAGATGTTCTGTCTAATCCCATAGATAAAAGCTTTTTAATTGTGTCTAAGTCGCCAGTTCTTGCTGCATAGTGAAGGATTCCTTCACCTGTCATATCTTTTTTGTTTCCTGTAGTTTGTACAATGTAGTTTAAAACTTCTGCATTATCAGAAATTGCAAAACTTACTGCACATTCCCCAGAGTTGTCTGTAACGAAAGGATCTGCACCACATTCAATCAAAGTTTTTGCTAAATCGTTTTGATTGTTTTTCACAGCCAGTGTTAAAGGAGTCAAGCCAAGACTATTTCTACGATTTAATGGATAATTCATAGAAATTAGCATAAATATCTTGTCAGATGAAACTTTATTTTGTACAGCAATATGAATTGGTGTATTTCCATCAGAGTCGGATAGATTGATATCATTTCCTAAAACAGCCTTTATTGTTTCATCAGATTTATCTAGTACAAGAGAAAATGGTGTTCTTCCGTGAGTATCACGAGATAAAGGATTTCCACCAGCTGTACGAATCAAGTTAATCAACTCAATATTACCGGATTCTGCTGCTTCGTGATATGCGTTTCTTCCGTACATTTCTTGAATCTGTGGAGAGGCACCCCTTGTTAAAAGCATTTTTACAAGCTCGATATTTCCGCTGTGAATAGAATCAATAAGCACAGTTTTTCCAGTTGCATCAGTTGAATTGATATTTGCTCCATTATCAAGAAGCAAAGTTACCATAGCTGTTTTTCCAGTTCGAGCTGCTTCGTGTAATGCAGTCTTTCCAGAAAGATTTTGTGCATTTACATCAATTCCGCTTGACATTAACACTAAAGCTGTGTTTTTAGAATCAAATCTTACACAGGAATGTAAAGCTGTATTTCCAAGGAAATCACGAATCTCTGTGTTTGCACCTTTTTGGATAAGCAAACGTAATGTGGAAACGCTATCTGTTTTCACAGCACTAAATAAAGGAGTTTCACCACTAGAGTTTTGAATATTTGTGTTTGCACCCTTTTCTAGCAACACAGAAACAGCAGAATCAATTTGCCATTCAGCAGCATAATGAAGAGGTGTGTTTCCGATTCCGTCTGTAGCACGAATTACTTCTGAACTTAGAATCCAATCTTGAACATCACCACCTAACATCATAGCCATTTTTAATGGAGAATAATTTTCTGTATTTGTAGCAAAAACGTCTGCACCCTTTGCTAAAAGAAGTTCTCCAACAGCTCTTAAATTGCTCTTAACAGCCAAAAATAACGGAGAATCTCCATTTCTGTTACGAGCGTTAATATCACTTCCAGTTGTAATCAAATAAACGATTTGTTCGTGAGATGCACCTCGTGAAATAGCAATGTGTAGCGGAGTATTTCCAAGAGAATCTCTTGTTGAACAGTTATTTGAGTTGATAACTTTTTGAGTCATTTCCAAACTAATATCAAGAGCCTTACTTAATGGAGTTTTGCCTTCCATATCTTCAGCGTGAATATCAGCACCACGTTTAGCATAAAAATCAATATGCTCTGTCCATTGATGTTCAACAGCCAAAGAAAGTGGAGTTACCCCTTTTTTGTTACGCTCGTTAATATCTGCACCAGAATTAACAAGTTTTTCTAGAATAGAAGTTTTCATTCCAGCCATTGTGGCAATATGAAGCGGAGTATCACCATACATATCTTTGGAATTTGCATCTGCTCCATAAGTCAACAATAATGAATAAATATCAGCTCGACTTTCTTGTTTGCTAATTATTAAAAGAGGGGTTTTACCAAGACTATCTTGAGCATTTGGGTTTGCACCAGCTTTTAGCAATAAATTAGCGATTTCAGTTCTTCCGTAGCGTACAGCTTCATGAAGTGGTGTTGAACCAGAAATATCTTTGGCTTTTGTTGAAGCACCACGATTTATCAAATATTCAACTACTCCATTTTGACCTTGGATAGTAGCAATATGAAGAGGAGTCTGACCATCATCAAATCTTAGAGAAGGATTTCTAGTTGTGACAGAATCTTCAAAATAACTGAAATTTCCCCGTTGTGGAGCAGCTCCTGCCAAAAGCAAATCTGCTGCCATTTGAATAGAAACTAAACTATTTGAGTTTTCATAACAAATTTCCAAAGGAGAAATACCATAAATATCATCTACAGAAATAGGAAGTCTTTTTTTGATAGCGACATTTAATGCATCTTTATTTTGCCATTTTACAAAATAATGAACAATTGATTCCCCTTGACCATCTACAATGTTTCCAGTTTTTTCTGTAATCAAAGCATCATAAAATTTGCTACCTTTTTTGATACCCATTTCCAAAGCACTGACACCTTCTCCATCTTTAGCGAAGATGTTTTTTTCAATAGCAGCCAAGATTTCACTAGATTTTACAGCATTATTTTTAATTGCAACGTGCAATGCTGTGTCACCATTCATATTTTTGATTGAAGAATCTGCACCCATATAAAGCAAAAAGTCAATCAAATCATAATCATCAATACTTGCAGCAGAATGAAGAGCTGTATTTCCGTACTCATCAGTTCCGTTAATATCATTTTTTGATTGAAACATAGTTCTTGCTTCATCACTTCGTCCAGACAAAATCAATTCTTGTATTGACATTTCTCTATTTACAGGTGGTTCTTCTGTAGTTTCTGGAACAGACAAACAACTAAAAATAGAAAAAATAGTAAACACTACAAAAAGTGTAAGAAAAGTTTTTTTCATATTTTCTCCAAAAAAAATTAGCAAAATATTAAGTTTGCAACGCAAACTAGGAGCTTTATATATTATCGTGATATAAAGTGAACATTTTAAGAGTTTTTATGTTACAAAATACTTTTTTTTCCGATAAGTATAATATGAAAAAATCATTATTTTTACTTGCATTTATATTATTTTGTAATTTATGTTTTTCTCTAGAAGTAATTGAAGATTCTGAACTAGAGTTTTCCAAAGACAGAATTGAATATTTTGGAGACACCCAAAAATACGTTTTAGTTGAACGAACAGATTTACGCCGATATGATAACGGACGCTACACAGGACTTACAAGCCGTGAAGTGCGTTCTTTTGTATCTCCGATTTCCGCTCCGAAAAATGTTGCATCAGATTATTTATACGATACTTGGTTTTCTGGAAACTTTATGGTTTTAGAATCCACAAAAAGTGCTAATTCTCTAACCGCAAAAGGATTAGACGATTTTATTCCATCAACTTTTCACATTTCTCCAAATGGAAAACTTACCGTAGTGCCAAAAGACAAAGGTTTTCCAACATTTAGAAGTTTCCCAACATTTCCAGATGAGGAAATAAAACCAGGTGATACTTGGGTTGGTGAAGCAATTAGAACTGTTGATCCCCTAAACAAAGGGATTTATACAAAACTTCAAATTGTTGTTCAGTACACATACATCGGAAAAGAAACTTACAAAGGAACTCCTGTTTATCACTTAAAAGCAAACTGGGCAACACGTTATGGAAGTGGTACTTTGTATCACGATTGGGAAGGTGATGAAAGTCTTGCAAAAGCAACTGGAAGCCACAAAGCTGATATTATGGTTTCTATAGAAACTGGAGCAGCGATTTTAATTTCAGACACAGTAGACGAAACTTTTTTTTATGATGATGGAAACAATGTAAGTTACAAGGGAAAAATCACTTTATTTACAGAATTTCCACCAAGTATAGATAAAACAGAAATCACAAATGCTTTAAGCAAAATTGCAACAATCAAAACAGAATCCAACTCAGAAGATTATTACAAAGATGGCGTACTTTCTGGAAATCCTCCTATTTCTAACGGATATTCCTCTGAAAATTCTTGGAATGATGATGTGCCGTTCCAAGTAAACACTTCTTCTGGATATCTTGGAAATGGTGGAAGCGAAACAAACTTTGTGCCAAAACCAAGCAATCAAACAGTTGTTACAAAACCAGCTGCTGAAGAAGCAAAAAATGATATGGTTGTAGAAGAAACGGATGCTGGGCTTCGTCTTTCTGTTAGAAATTTGCAATTTATTCCAGATAGTTCACAGTTGCTTCCAAGTGAAAGAAATCGCCTAGACGAAATTGCAAAAGTTCTAAAACTTGCTCCAAAGGCAACCTTCTTGGTGGAAGGACACTCAGCTTCTACAGGAAATCCAACTGGTGAAAAAAATCTTTCTGTGGAACGTGCAAAATCCATTGTAGATGAACTTGTAAAACGAGGAATTCCTGCAAATCAATTTATTTTTAGAGGATTAGGCTCTGAAGTTCCAATCGCAGACAATAGCACAAGTGAAGGAAAAGCCTTGAATCGTCGTGTAGAAATTACGATTTTAGAATAAAGTTCCAAAGACTTTTGGAGGAGTCAGCTTTGAAAAGCTGGTAAACTATATGAGGGAGAGGAAACCATTTTTTTCGATAAAACGGTTTCCTCTCCCTCATACTCCCACTCCTTCCAAAAGAACGACCAGAGACTTTGCCAGTCTCTGGACTCTGGGCAGGGGATGTTGGTTCTGAATGTTTTGTGCTGATTCCTTTCGGGATTGGGATGCTGTCAGGAATGGCTCTTCGAGCATTCCGTGTATACAGGGTACAGAACGATTTGGTGATGTCTACTATATTTTTCAATTTTTAGGATTATAGCAAATAGAAAATTAAAATGGATAAAGGATTTTTTTACTCAGCAAACGAATACTACAAAGAACTTTTTGGATGTAAAGTCTATAAAATTGCTCTAAACCTTGGAACAACTTGTCCCACTAGAGACGGTACAAAAGATAGAAGAGGTTGTATTTTTTGTAGCAACGCAGGTTCTGGAGATTTTGCTTTTTCAGATTTAGAAAGGGCAAAATCTTTGGTTTCAAAAAAAATAAAATCTGGGGAAAAAAAGTATTTAGCTTATTTTCAATCTTTTACAAACACTTATGGACAAACTCCAGAAGAAGAGAAAAAACTTGTAGAAAAATATAAAGCTGTTTTGGAAGATTCTGAAATTGTTGGAATTGTTATTGGTACACGGCCTGATTCCATAAGTGACTGGATATTAGCCGAAATTGGAAAAATCGCTGAAAAGCATTATGTTTCTATAGAACTTGGATTTCAAACCAGCAATGTGAAAACTTCTGAATACATTAGACGGCACTTTTCAAATCAAGATTATTTTGACGCAATTAAACGGATAAAGGCCACAAATCAAAATATTCACGTGGTAACCCATTTAATTTTTGGTCTTCCCTTTGAAACAGAAGCTGATATGCTAGATTCTGTAAAAACTGCAATAAAAGCCCAAACTGACGGAATAAAAATTGCCCTGCTCCACGTTTTGAAAAATACGGATTTAGCAACAGATTTTCACAAAGGAAAATTTTCAGTGATGGACAAAGAAGAATATTTTGAAATCCTTGGAAAAGCTCTTTCTATCATTCCGAAAAATATTGTAATTCACAGATTGACTGGAGATGGTCCAAAAAATCAACTGATTGCCCCACTTTGGACAGCCAACAAAAAAGATGTAATGAACTCTATGAATAAATATTTTTCTGACAATGGGATTTTTCAAGGAAGTGAAAATTCATAAAAAATCCCCATAAACATAGTACATTTTCTACCGACTACAATTTATAAAATACATCCCCAGATAAATCATGTCTTTTTTTCCATTCTTCAATTGCGTACATATATATTCTGTTAATTGTACTATTTCCAGGGCCAGATGCTTGAACTATTTCATAACGATAAGTTTTGGGATTTTGTTTTATCTCAAAACAAGCCCTCATTTTTCTGTCTTTAATTAAAACTGCAATTATAGATTCCCTAGAAACAGCTTTAGTTCGATAAAGATAGCCTACACAGTTTCTCATATGAGTACTAATTTCATAAAGTTCATCTGTATCTCTTGGAAGTGCAAAAAAATATGAATCTTGGTTTCCTTTTTTCATTATGTCTTTTCCAAGTTCAAAACCTGTTTCTATTGGAGCAAGTTCATTTTCAACTTTTTCATAGTCAAATAAATCTTCCATTTTGTAGTCAGCCATTATTTCTTCATTTTCAACCTCGTCAGAAACAATAGTTTCCTCTGCATTGTAATAATTTAAATTATCAGTTTGCTTTCGTTGAGCTTTTAACATCATCAATCGATTTTGCTTTACAGATTCATAATCTTTTTTAATTTTATGAGTAGAAATACCTTCAATAAAATCTTCAAATCTGAAAACATCATCATCATATTTAATTTCTCTGTTTTCAACCTTTTTTTCATTACTTGAATAACCATAACCATCAAAATCATCATGTCCAAAATATTGAACAAGTTGGTCGTGCATCTGAAGAGTAAATCCTTCTTTTAAAATTCTTTCATGAAAAGCCACAGGTAAATTTCTTGCATTTTGATAATAAATATCAATTGCATCAAACACAACGTTAATATTTGCATTTTTAAAAATCTTAACAAGTCTCTTTGCTACAACAGATTCAGATTTATCTGTTCGAGCATTTTGAACCCAAAGTCTTAAACCATTTAAAACAGAACCATTTCCAGATATATAAATAGTTCTTCTCATAATTGAAAAACGGAGTAAATTACTTTCTACAAAAGTATTATAAATATCTTCATTTGATACAAAGGTTTTGATTGCATCGCTGTTTGTAAAACCTAAGTATTGTGCCATTGCGTGAAGAAGAATTGATTTTGGATTTTTATGAAAACTCTTGCGAAGTTGTTTGGTTTCTTTTATTTGGACAAGACGACAAAAATCTTTGAATAAATTTGAATCACCGCGGAAATTAAACCTTTTAACATCATCAACCCTACTTTCAATTTCTCTGAATTCTGGACAAAATGGATATTTTACAAAATTAGTAAATGGAACATTTTCAATATGTAAGTCAATTCCATATATTTTTTTGAAAAGTTTTAAAATTATATCCATTAATTTTTGGTTTATAGTTGGAGGAAGTTCTTCTATATCAAAATTTATAGGATGACTAATTATCCCTTGATTAAAGTCAATTATTTTTGAACAAAGTTTTTCTGTTGCATAAATTTGATTTTCAAAAACATCAATCCAAGACCATCTTTCGTTTACCCGAATAACAAAATTTTCTGTATCAACAAAAAATTCATACTGATTTTTGTTCCAATTTCCATTCAACCCAATATTTCCAGGTACAGGAAATCCACAAGAAAAAAACATCTTTTTTTCTGGAGAAATCGTAACAAGTTCCCATCGCTTATGATAATCACACCAGCCACGTTTTGTTCTGTTATTAAAGGGGATTAAAATCTGAGGAACTAATGAAGATGTTGGTTTTTCAAGGCATTGAGATGTCGAATTATATTTATATGAACAAAAAACTACCATACCACATTACAATATAGTTTTTTTTGCAAATTTGTAAAGTTTTATTGTAAATTCAAATCCTTAAATGGCTTAAATTCAGAAGTTGGGACTGTAAAAATGTGAAGCATTTCCATTGCACGAGTAAGACAAACATAAACCATATTATATTGCTGTTCATAATAGGTTTCTGAATCAAAAGCTGAATATTGTTCCATTCCTTGAACTCGATGATCTGCCAAAAATAAAACAACAGGAAAATCTAAACCTTTACAATTTTGCATTGTACAAAGTCTAATTCCCTTTGTTTCTGCAAAATCAAATTGTTCATCCAAAATTTGAAAACTTTTTACACCAAGATTTGTATCTAGCAACTTTTGAATTTTCTCAAGTTTTTGTTTTTGATTTGTAATAATACAAATATTTTCTTCATCATAATTTAGAGCATTCAAAAGCATTTTTACTTGTTGAACAATTTGATTCATTAAATCATCTGTATTTTTTCCTGTAGAAATTTCAACTGGGGGACCAGGTCTAAATGATAAAGGTTGTGTAGATTGGTCCATATTCTTAAATTTCTTGCGATAATTTTCAGCAAATTCATGAATTTGATTTGTGTTTCTAAAATTTGTTTTAAGGATTTTTGCTCTTCCTCTAATATCAATTCCAGATAAATTCCAATTAAAGCCTTTTCTATAAATTGATTGATCGCTGTCTCCAGCAAGAAAAACGGCTCGTTTTGTAGATTTCTTTATGAGTGCAAGAATTACAGGTGGCAAATCTTGTGCTTCATCAACAAAAGAATATTCTGCACAAAAATCTGTTTCTTCGTTTTTTATGGCTTGTTCCATTGCTTCAATTATTCTTTTTGCTGCAAAATTTCTTGGCCACATTTTTTGTTCTTCAAGATTTTTTTCAGCATTTTCCAAAGTTTCCCATAAAAAGAGTCTTTCTTCTTTTTTGATTGGCTTTTTCATGCCTGTTCGATCGCAAACTTTTTCTACATAATCTTTTTTTGAAATGCAATTTGCCCAAATAAATTCCTGGCATTCTGTAAAAACTTCTAAAGCAGTAAATTTTTCACATTCAAAAAGTGATTCAAAGGAATTTTCAAATTTATAAGTTATATTTTTTTCTGGAAAAAATCTTTTTAGCATAGAAACAAGAAAAGAATCGGCAGTTGTGATTGTTCCTTCAGGAACATCCGCACCTAATATTTTTGTAACGTATTGATTATATTTTACAAGACTTTTTGTGTAAGTTAAAAGTCTAAAATGATTTTCTACAGAGTCAAAATCTAGTTCTGACTTTAAAGTGTTTATAGCTTTTTCCAAAGTCTTTAATAAAACCAAAGATTTTCCAGTCCCCGCCGAACCTTTTACAAGAAAATCTTTGTTCATATTGATTTGCTGCAAAACATCTTGTTGTTCACTTGTTAATTTTATTACAGAAGATTCATAATCGTGACGAGTTTTTGTGTAAAAAGCAATTTTTTCCAAATAAGATAGATATTTTTTTGTAGTTTCAAAATCTTTTAGTTGTTCTAAAATTTCATTTTTTTCTTTTTGCAATTTTTGCATTTTTTCGAATGAAGTTTTTCGCATTTCATCAAGTTTTGCATCTTTTTTAGAAAGTTTATTTTGTTTTTCCTCTAGTTCAGTTTTTAATAGATTTTCTTTTGAAATTAAAACCTTCAATTGATTTTGCAATTCCGATAAAGAATTTGCCTTTTCTGCAAGATTTTCGTTTTCCTTTTTTAATTGTTCTATTTCTTTTATTGCTTTTGTAAGTTCTGGGCTTTGATAAGGACTTCTTGAATCCCAATTTTCCAATTCTTTTTTTATTTCTTCAAGAGCTTGCAGTCTTCCCCAATTTTCTGCTTTTGCAAAAGCCAAAAAGCAATTTACAGTTGTTTGAGCTTCTTCTGGAGATTTTGTTTCAAATCGGTGACGAACATCATTTGCAAGAAAATGATTTTCATAAATTTTATTTAGAGTTTTATGTATTTTCCAATCTTCATCTGAAAGTCTAAGTTTTTCAGCACCCTTATAAATTGGTTTTCCATGACTATTATAAAAATCATTTGTATATCTGTTTATAAGAGTTCCAAATGTATTTTCAGTGTCATAATCATTTGTAATTTCATATTTTTCACACAGACAGCGTTCCATAAGAGAATGCATTGCCAAAACAAAAAGTCCTAAATCTGCATTTTTAGCCTTTATAATACGTTCCAAATCTTCTTCTAACTGATTCATTTTTTCTCCATAAGTTTCATTATACATCAATTTCAAAAAAACTGTACATAAAAAATATTTTGACTATTTCAAAAAGATCAATTATTTTACACCGAATATTTTTAAAATTTTTTACATTTTTTTCGATTTTTTTTGTGTCTAATTAACTATATTATTTACCTGTAATTTATTTTCAGAGGAGCAAAAAAAAATATTGAAAAAAATAGCCCAAAATAAATATTGACAATCAGCATCACCCGTCAAACGGGTGGTTTGCCCCTGTCATAAATTCTGTGTAAATGACAGGGGCTAATATTACAAATACTGAGAAATAAATAAGTCTATGCTTAATTTACATAGCAAAACCAACAGTTCTCTTGGAATTTTTACAAAACTCACCATTATTTTTTTCTTCTTGAATATTGCGAAGTTCATCACAAATCAACTGAGAAGAAACTTTTTCAGAGGACATAAAACGGATTTTATCCATAACAACGCCAAAATCTCCTGGAGTTACAGATTCATATTGATAAAGGGAATTTATCTGATTTTTTGAAAAATCATAATCTTCAAAATAGCGTTTTAACATACATTCAATTCCATTTTCTGTAAGACTTTTGAATTCTACAATCATATGAAAACGACGATTCATTGCACTATCCATAATTTGTTTTAAATTTGTAGTACAAATCAAAATCCCGCCAAATTCTTCCATTTGAGTTAAAAATTCATTTACTTGGGTACGTTCCCAACTATTGTGTACGCTATTTCTGTCAGCAAAAAAACTATCAGCTTCGTCAAACAGCAAAATACTATTTGTAGCTTCAGCTTCTTGAAAAGCATCTTTTATGTGTTTTTCACTTTCGCCAACATATTTATCAAGAATATCAGAAGCTCGTTTTAATAAGATATCTTTACCAAGACAACTTGAAATATACCGAGCAAATTCTGTTTTTCCTGTGCCACTCAAGCCATAAAACAACATTCTAATGCCTTTTCTTGAAGCATTTGGATTTTTTTCAGCATATTTTTCTGCGTTTTTTATCATTTCAATAATTTCTTCAGGATTTTGAGAAGTGTTTAAAGCATTTGTATCATAACTTGAAGAAACAGTTTGTCGCATAGTTTTTTGATTGGATACCAAATTTGCATTTTCCTTTATAACCTGATGAATTAAATCCACAAGTTTTTCGTTTTTTGTGCCGAGACACTTCACAGTCTTAATCACATTTTCAGAAGAAGCACCAGTTAAATTGTATTTTGATAATAAATCAAGAATTTGAGTTTCTGTGTCTTTTTGCAGATTTAATGGGCTAAGCTTTTTTTGCGTGATTTTTCTAAGTTGTTCTGATGTCATACTTTCAAATTGACAAGAAAAATTAAAACGACGCAAAGTTGAAATATCAATTTGATTTTTAAAGTTTACAATCCAAATGATTTTGTTTTGATTTTCTTCAAGAATTTTGTTTACAATTCCCTTGTTTTGAGATGGATTACGAAAACCTAAAAAAGATGAGTCAATAGTTTGAAGAATTGTGTCAGCTTCATCAACAATTATCACAGAATCTTCTTTTTTCATTGATAAAAAGCATTTTAATTTTTCATAAATTCTGTCTTCGCTAGAATTTTCTTTTTCATTTTTGAAAATCATAGTTTTTAAACCTGTTGATTTTGCCAAGGCTTTTGCAAATTCAGTTTTTCCACTTCCAGGTTTGCCATACAACAAAAGAGAAACAGGTTCATCACCTTTTAAAAGTTCTTTCATAAGAATTTTAGTATCTTCTGGAATATTAAAAGAATTTAATGAAAAAGCCTTTTGTTTTTCACAAGTTGTTACTAAATCAGAAAAAAATGGCTCTAAAGATTGTTCTTGAATACAATTTACAAAATCATCAGATAATTGGAGTCTGTTGTTTTGCTTGATTACCAAACCCATAGAACAAAGTTTATTTCCATCTCGCAGCATTTTGTTATATTCAATTCGAGAAATATCCAAAATACTTAAAGTAATTTTTTCCTGTGTTAAAGCTGTAAAATCATCTAAGAGGTTATATAAGTTATAACAATTTTTTACAATATATAAATAATTCAATAATTGGGATTCTACAACTGAAAGATTGAGAATATTTTTTAGAAATTTTACAAGAGAAATATCCTTTGGAATTCTTTTGATTTTTTTAGGAAGTTCTTGTCTAAAATCAATTTTTTCTTTTGGAGAAATCAAATAATTAAAAAGTAATGTTGGAAAAAATTCTTCAGGATTGAGAAATGCACATCTATGAATATTTATATACAAATCATCTATTTCAGAATCTCCATAAATCAAACTACTTATTTTATTATCTTCCTTGTATTTTATTTCTATATTGTCACCATAAAAATACCTTTCAGTTGTTTCACTACCTTTAGGAGTCAGTTTTTTTGCTTCTTCAGCTTTTGATATTGTTTGGATTAAATAAGCAGAAACAGAATCATTCACATCTGAACGAATAATAAGATGGTGAAGTAGTTTTATAAAGCTATGATAAAGTCCATCATCACCAGTAATTCGTAATTTCTTTTTAAAATATTCAAAAATATGAAATAAATAATACGCATAAACTCGAATTTCTTTTTTTGAGAAATCTCTTTGGCGTTCACCATTTTCATTGTTTACATAATCACGTAAATTTCTTCTTCGTCTTATTGCCATATCTTCTCCTTAAAAAAAATCAATGTTCTGTTAATATAGGTTAATTTTTGAGAATGTCTAGTTTTTTTACAATGATTATGAAAGATTTTTGAGGAAGGATTAAAAAAAAAGACTGACTTATCAGTTAAGCCAGTCCTTATATATTTTTACAATTTTATTTATCTCGCGGAACTAAAGCCGGGTCTTGAACTTTTCCGTTTAAATAAACCATTAAAATAATTTGTGGATTTCCTGTTAATGCATCAATTCCAGCTATTCCAAGTTTTGTTTTAAATCCAACTTTGTCGCCGTTAGAAACTGTGATTTTGTCCAAGCCAGAATATACGTAAATATATCCTGAATCAGACTGAACAAACACCACTTGCCCAAAACCTCGATAAGGACCTACAAAAATAACTTTTCCAGCCTTTATGCAAGAAACTGTGGCATTTCGCTCTGTTTCAATAGCAACACCAGAAATTTTACCACTTACATAAGTTACGTCCAAAGCTTTTACAGGCCAAACAAGGTTTACATTGCCTTTTTTGTTTGTATCGTAAGTGCGAACATCCTCTAAAGGAGCAGATGGTGTAACATTTGTATTTTGCTTAATTTCAGTTTTGGTTGAACCAGCAGAACTTGAACCTGTTGTTGTAGCCACTTTTTCTGTTGAAGGAACTTTTAACACTTGACCAATTTTTAGCACAGAACTTTCAGTTAATCCGTTTAGAGAACGCAAATTATCAACCGTTGTACCAAATTTTTTTGAAATGCTATATAAAGTGTCTCCAGCAACAACTTCGTAATTTGAAGTTTTAGCAGTTGAAACAGTACTTGTAGATTTTTCAGAAGTGTTTTCAGCAGTTGATTTTCCTGAAATTTTTAGAACCTGTCCAACTTTTAAAACATCATTTTCATCAATTCCGTTGGCAGAATATAATTCTTGCAAAGAAATATTATATTTTTTACTTATAGAATAATATGTATCTCCCTTTTGAACAGTATAATTTTCAGCAAAAAGAGAAAAAGCTAAAAGACAAAATATTAATACAGCGACATTTTTTCGAAATTTACTCATACTGTTTGATTATCGGCAAAGTATAGCGTTTTTTTTAGTTAAACAATGCAAAAAACTCAGACAAATTTATCCCGTTTACGCTACCTTTTTTTTCGTAGCTTCTTTTGATATTGTCTCTTCCCTGTTGCAAATGTGTAGACGTAATCCCGAACTTAATAGAACTATCAGCTTCCACAAAGGCAGAAATGTGGTCAGCCAGGCGAACAAGTTTTCCATCCACTGGACAATATTTATCTTCGTTGAATTTTTGATTCAAATCCTCAAAAGAAACCCGCTCCAAAGTGTATGTATATTTTGAAGTTTTAGAATTATTTTCCGTAGTTTCTGGCTGTGGAATAATTATGCGATTTTCAAATTCGTCGCTAGTAAAATACATCAGTTCATCTTGATAAAAATCTTCCATAAGTGGAAGCAATTCTTTTCTTACGATTTCATCTTCGATAGATTTCACAATTGAAGGAAGCTCATCTGTGGCTTGTTTTACTGGAGACAAAATATCCCGAGTAACAGCCTCTGGCAAATCGTGAAATAACCCGCTAAAAAAGTTGTTATATCGACGATTTGGGCACATTTCCAAATTTGGTTGGCGGCCCAAAATCAATGTTAAAATTGCTACAAAATAAGAATGCCCTAACACAGAAGTTTTTGGCACTCTTGGAGTTTGATTCCAACGAGTTTGAAACCGAAGTTGCTCCACCATCAACAAAAACTCATAAGGACGCTGTTTTGTGATTAAAAGTTGCAATCCTCGTAAATCCAAAAAAGATTCAATATCCTTGTTAAGTTGCTTTTCAATGTCTTTTGTGCGATAAGGCTCATTTACCACTTGGAGCATTTGAAATTCTCGCATAGCAGAAAATTTATGAGCCGCCCGTAAAACTCGCTGTGTTCTCTTGATAATTGCCTTTTCTTCAGGATTTTTCACATCCTCAATATCTTTTCCAGTCATATAGTCGCAAAACATTTGATATAATTCTGCGTCTTCTATAACATCTTTATATTGAGCAACAACCCATTCATTTAACTTTTTGTATTCCTCTGGATATTCGGTTTTTATCATTCTTTGAACTGGAGATTTTATGTCGCAAAGGGCAATTTTCTTTAGCAAATCAAAAAATGATGCATAAATCATCCAATCCCAATTGATTATATTTCCTTGATTTTCCTCGAATTTCCCAATGATATAAGCCAAAACCATTTTTTCTGCGGATTTGTCCATTTCTATCATTTCAAAAGGACGGATAAAATCATTCCATCGTTCAATGGAGAAAGCTTCAAAAAGTTTTAGAACAAGTTTTTTTGTTAGCATAAGAGCAACTACCTTGAATCTTAGCTAGAACCCTTGTCGTAAGGTTTTCCAGCAGCAAGAGGTGCGTAATTTTTGCCACTAAATACAACTAAAGCAACGATTGTAATCACATATGGTAACAAACTGAAAAATTCTGATGGTAGTAAATTTTTCAATGATGGAATATTTACAACATAAATTGAAAAAGCTACAGCAGCACCAAAAAGCAAAGATGATAAACTTATTCCAGCAGGTCGCCATCTACCAAAAGAAACAGCAGCCAAAGCAATAAATCCAGTTCCGTTTATGGTTGTGGAAGTAAACTGAATTGTTTGTGTTAAAACCAAACATCCTCCAGCAAGACCACCTAAAAATCCAGAAGTTAAAACGGCAATGTATCGGATTTTTTTAACTTTTATACCAACAGAGGCTGCTGCCTGTGGATGTTCACCACAAGCTCTTAATCGTAAACCAAAAGGCAATTTATACATTACAAACCAAACAATCAACACAACTGCAAGTGCAATAAATGCTGTAGGATAAATGCCACCAATGCTCATAATTGGTTTCATTCCCATTTGATAGGGTTGAGTTCTATCGGCATTAAAAAGTATTTGTGCCATAAAAATTGTAATACCGTTTACAATCAAGTTAATTCCAGTACCAGAAATTGTTTGATCTGCATTTAGAGAAATTGATGCAAAAGCGTGAATCAAAGACATAAGCATTCCACAAAAAGCACCAACTAGCAAAGCAATCCAAACAGAAGCACCACCAAGGGCAACTTCATTTAGCACGTGAAAGGCAGCTGCTGCAAAGGCTCCAATTCCCATAAGTCCTTCTAGAGCAATATTTACAACTCCACTTCTCTCACAAATCATTCCACCACAAGCAGTTATAAGAATTGGAGAAACTATCATTAAAACTGAAGGCAACATTCCAATTAAACTAGACATTTTCTTCCTCCAATGTTTTTTCTTTATTTTCTACTTTTTCAAGTTTTTTCTTTTCTTGCCATTTTACGTACATACGTAAACCTTCACGCATAGCAATAAATACAACGATTAAACCTTGAATAATAAAGGTAATTTCTTTTGGAATCTGCATAGATTGCATTGCACCTTGAGAAGAAGCTAACAATCCAAACAAAAGCCCTGCCAAAAGTGTTCCACCGGCTGTATTGTTTCCAACTAGAGCAACTGCAATTCCTGTAAATCCGTAGTTATCCATTCCAGAAATAACACGGCCATATCTAAATGAACCAAGAGCCACAGTTCCACCTGCAAGTCCTGCAAAAGCACCAGAAATTGCCATAGAAATTACGATACTTGCCACAACAGGAATACCAGCATATTTTGCTGCATCTTTGTTGTAACCAGTGGCACGTAAACCAAAACCAAGATTTGTTTTTTCCATAATGAACCAGTAAAGAATTACTGCGATAATTGCAAAGAAAATACCTAAGTTCAATGTGGAATTATTTGTGATTTTTTCCAAGAAATCCCAGCGAATCATTGCTGTTTCTGGATAATTTACTGTTTTATAAGTATTTGTACCAGGAATTGCTGAAATAATGATACGAGACAGATACAAAGCCACGTAGTTTAACATAATTGTTGTAACAACTTCTGAAACTTCAAATTTTGCCTTTAGGTAACCTACAATTCCGCCCCAAATTGCTCCAGCTAAGATTGCACACACAATTGCAACCATCCAGTGAAGCCCTGGAATCTGGAAAAACTTTAGAGCAATAACTTGGGCTACAGTCATTCCCACAATGTACTGACCTTCTCCACCAATATTAAACAAACCAGCTCGAGAAGCAAAGCCCATACACAAACCACAAAGAATATAAGGCACAGAAACTGCAAGCCATTCCCCAACGTAGCGAAGATTCCAAACAAGTTCGCCTTTTCTGTTTGTGTATAAACCTGTTAAAGATTGAATTAAAGCCTTGTACATATTCAAGGGATTTCTACCCATACAAGCAATCAAAATCGTAGCAAACAAAAATCCAAGTAGAACAACAATTATAGAAATTGCTCCATCAGATTTTAGAATAATTTGGGAAAGTGTCTTTTTTTCAAGTGGATTTTTATTTTTCATCTGTTTCCCCTTCTACTTTTTCTGGAACTTTATCATCTGATTTTTTTGAACCAGCCATCATCATTCCAATTTCACGTTCTGTAACTTCGCCTTCGTTAAAGACACCAACAATAGAACCTTTTGAAATTGTAGCAATTCTATCGCAAAGATTCATAATTTCGTCTAATTCAAAGGAAACAAGCAAAATCGCTCTGCCCTTATCCCGCTCTTCAATAATACGCTTTCTAATGTATTCAATAGCTCCAACATCAAGTCCACGAGTTGGCTGAGCAACCACAAGCAATTCTGGAGAAAGCTCAATTTCTCGTGCAATAATAACTTTTTGCTGATTTCCACCAGACATACTTCCAGCCTTTGTAAGAGAATCTTCTCCAGCTCGAATATCAAAAGATTTTATCAATTCAGAAGCCTTTGATTTCATAGCTTCCATATTTAAGATGCCAGATTTAGTTGAATATGGTTCTTTGTAGTAATTTTTTATAGCAATATTTTCAGCCACAGTAAATTCTGCCACAAGACCGTGTTTTTGTCTGTCTTCTGGAATATGACCAATTCCAAGCTCAATTCGTTTTCTAATGCTTAATTTTGAAATATCTTCCCCATTTAGAAGGATTTTTCCACTTTCTATTGGAAGAAGACCAGAAATTCCGTATATCAATTCTGTTTGGCCGTTGCCGTCAACTCCAGCAATACCAACAACTTCTCCAGAACGAATATCAAGACTTAAATCGTTTACTGCCAACTGTCCACGACTATTCTTAATAGAAACATTTTCCAAGGATAAAACAGTTTTTCCAGGATTTGCAGGTTTTTTATCAATTTCAAACTTAACAGCACGACCAACCATCATTTCTGCAAGTTGATTTTCAGAAACCTCTTTTACATCAACTGTTCCAATTACTTTTCCACGACGCAAAACTGTACAACGCTCAGCAACTGCTTTGATTTCTTTTAGTTTGTGGGTAATTAGAATAATTGTTTTGCCTTCAGCCTTCAACCGTCTAATTATTTCCATAAGTTCATCAATTTCTTGTGGAGTTAAAACAGCTGTAGGTTCATCAAAAATGATAATATCAGCATTTCGGTACAAAACTTTTAGGATTTCAACCCGTTGTTGCATACCAACTGTAATATCTTCGATTTTTGCCTTTGGATTAACATGTAATCCGTATTGTTCAGATAATTCAGCAACTTTTTTTTCTGCTGATGCAAGGTCAAGCATACCAAAGCGATTTTTTGGCTCAACACCCAGCACAATATTTTCTGCAACAGTATAGTTATGCACCAATTTAAAATGCTGGTGAACCATACCGATTCCGAGTTTTGTAGCCGCATTAGGATCCTTGATCTTTACTTGTTCCCCTCGAATTTTGATGATTCCAGAATCTGGATCATAAGCCCCGAACAAAATTGACATAAGGGTTGATTTTCCAGCTCCATTTTCACCTAAAAGGGCAAGTACTTCATTTTCTTTTACAGAAATTGAAACATCATTATTTGCAATAACCCCAGGGAAAGTTTTGGTAATCCCAATCATTTCTATTGCATTATTCAAAGGTTGCCTCCAAAAAAAGACTGCATAAAGCATAACTTTACACAGTCTATTTTTTTAAGAAAAATTAGTCGTCTTTTGCACCAAGATTTGCAGGAACAACACCAGCTTTTAATGCTTCAGCATAAGTTGGAATTACGTTGATTTTTCCAGCATTGATGTCAGCTTTTGCAGCGTCAACTTTTTTCATAACTTCTGCAGATAGTTCGTTATTTGTTTTTGCGTAGTCAACACCGTCTGCTGCCATATCTAGAGTAACAGCACCAGCTTTGAAAGAATCGTTTTCGATAGCTGTTAGTGTTAAGATTGCAGATGTTTCAACACGTTTAACCATAGAAGTTAGAACAGCTGATTTTCCGTCTGCGTAAACACCTTCTGCGTATTGGTCTGAGTCAACACCGATTGCCCATACGTTTTTACCTTGTGAGCGATATTCTTTAGCTTGAGCAATTGTTCCGTTTCCTGTTCCACCAGCAGCTGAGAAAATAGCGTATACGCCATTGTCGTACCAGTTTTTAGCTTGTGCTTTAGCTAGTTCTGGTTTACCCCAGTCGTTTGCGTAGTAGTCTACGATTTCTGCATCAGGATAGATTGCTTTAATACCTTGGATGTAACCCATTTCGAATTTTGTGATTGTTGCACCTGGAACACCACCGATAAATCCGAATTTAGGATTTGCAACACCGTCTTCTTTTGCTTGAAGAGCAGCTGCTAAACCAACAAGATATGAACCTTGTTCTTCTGCGTAAACATATTCGATTACGTTTGGTTGACCAATCCAGTTTACATCAACAATCATGAATTTTTGATCTGGATATTGTGGAGCAACTTCTGTTAAAGCGTCTGCAAATGTGAAACCAGTTGTAAGAATTAGGTCATAACCTTCGTCAGCTGCAAGTTTTAATGTAGGAATGTACATATCTTGTGTTTGACAAGTTACAACATCATATAGAGTACCGCGGTTTGCTTGATTTTCCCAAGTATCTCCATAGAATTCTAGGATTCCTCTCCAAGCTGCAGCATTGAATGATTTATCATCAATACCAGTTGCGTCTGTAATAAGACGTACAGTTGGACGAGTGTCAGTTGCTACTGATTCTTTTTTTCCGCCTGCGAAAACTACACCACAAGCAAGAACAAGTACCATAAGTACTAATGCAAGTTTTTTCATTTGAAAATCCTCCAAATAATATAAAATCACCCTACTGGGCAAATTAATCTGTTTTTATTGTATACAACTTCGTATAAATTTACAATTATTTTCCGACACCAGATTTTTGATCACTTTCCATCTTATTTTTCCATACGATGATTTTTTTCTTTAATTCTTCTGCCTCTTCTTTTTCGTTTAGCATAATGTTAATTCTTCGTAATGCCAAAAGATAATTGATTGCAAGTCGAATATCATCTATACGTTTTGTAGAAAGTTCATATCTATCTCGATAATTTGTTGCTGATTCATTTAACAATTTTTTTACTAATCGCAAATAATAAATTGTATTATCAAAATCAGGTGAACGAGGATCAAAATAATTTTTGGATGCTTGTCGCATATCTATCAAATTTTTTGCAACCGTAGCAAATCGTCCTTGCAATTCAACAAACGACCAACGCCACTTTGTATTATCACCATAAGCGTCAATTAAAAGACGGATTGCTAACCCTAGTTTTCTTGTAATAAAAAAGCGTTTTTCCAAAGGAACAGAAGAAATCTCTGCAACTTTTTCAGCATAATCTGTGTAGGGTGCATCAACATAATTTGTAACAATTTCTTCTAGATAAATTATTGCTTTATAAAGAGTTTTTCGAGCTTCGTTTAGAGAATCAGTATTTTTTGTTTCCAAAAGAGTTACTGATAGATTGTTTATTATCATATACAAAGAGGACACATAAATCATTTCTTCGCACAAAATCAGTTTTTTGTAAGCTACACCTGTAGTATCCCGAGTAATCAATGATAAAATGCTTTTTTCCTTTTCAAAAGATTTTTGAACTAAATCTTTGTAAGGTTTCATCTTTGTGTTAAATAATTCTCTACTTTCTGCTGCAATTTTTGCCATAATTATCTCCAATTATTTTTTTTGAAGCAATAATCTTGCGTGTTCCAAAGAAGCTTCACTAAAAGCATCTCCAGACAACATTCGAGCAATTTCAGTAACTCTTTCTTCTGGAGATAATTCGTAGACAGTCGTAGTTGTCATAGAATCCTTTAGTGATTTTTCTATCTTAATTTGATTATCGGCGAAGGCTGCAATACTTGCAAGATGGGTAATACAAAAAATCTGATGATTTTTAGACAATTCTTTTATGTGTTGCCCAACACTTACGGCAACTTCACCACCAATTCCTGTATCGATTTCATCAAAAACTAGAGTTTCTGTAGTATTTTCGTTTTCAACACTGCACAAAACTGTTTTCAGTGCCAACATTACCCGAGACAATTCACCACCAGAAGCAATTTTTGCCAAAGGTTTTAGAGGAGAACCAATATTTGCACTAAAAATAAACTCTACATCATCTATGCCATAAGGTCCACATTTTTGGGCTTCTGTATCTCCTGGCTTCAAATCCACTAAAACAGTAAATTCTGTGGCTTTCATACCAAGATTGGACAATACCTCGACTACAGCTTTTGACATTGTTGTAGCGGCCATTTTTCGCTTCTCAGAGAGTTTTTTAGCATCCCCGTAGACCTTTGATTCAAGTTCTTTTATTTCATTTTTCAAAAGACTTATCTTTTCTTCTGAAGAACTTAAATTTTCCAGTTGAATCTTTGCATTTTCCCCATATTCAATCACTTCTGAAATAGGAGCGTTTACACTAGAAGCATACTTTTGCTTTAATTTATAAAGTTCAGTATTTCTTTCTTGAATCACCCGTAATCTTTCTGGGTCAAAAGTTAAAGAATTTCTATAATTTTTTAATTCTTCTGCAATGTCAGAAATTTCATAAAATGCGTTTTCAATGCGACTTTGTAAACTTTCTAAATCCTTATCAATTTCAGAAGCTCGGGATAAGTTTCCATTTAATTTTTTAAGCAACGAGGATATTGTACCTTCACCACTAGAAACCATAGCAACACTAGTATCAACATCACTATATAATTGCTCGTATTGTAAAAGTTTAGTTTCTTCTGCGGCTAATTCTTCATCTTCAAAAGGTTTAAGTTTGCTTTTTTCGATTTCTTCGATAGCAAAAGAAAGTAACATAACTTTTTCTTTTTTTTCTGTATCTGAAGTTGAAAGCTCTGCTAAAATTTTTCGTTTTTCCACAAGTGTTGAATATAATTTTGTAAAATCTTCAACTTCGGCTTCTAATCCAGCGTATGAATCAAGATATTTTCGGTGATTTTGAGCATACATCAAAGCTTGATGTTCGTGTTGTCCGTGAATATCAAACAAATAACTTGTAAATTCTGCTAGTTCAGCACGTGTTACAGGTGTGTTTTGTATCCAACTAGCAGATTTTCCAGAATCCTTTATCACCCGTCTAATAAGAATCGTGGAATCTTCCACATCGATAGCTCTTTCTTCTAGCCAAGTAAAGGCATCTTTACAATTTTTGTTTAGTGAAATTGAACCAGAAACTATGGCTTCCTTTGTTCCAGCTCTAATTTGGTCAATACTTGCTTTGCCTCCTAGCAAAAAAGACAAAGCTCCTATCAAAATAGATTTTCCAGCTCCTGTTTCACCAGTCAAAACTGTAAAACCTTCTGAAAAATCAATACTACAAGAGTCAATCAACGCAAAATTTTTAATTTGTAAAGTGTCAAGCATTAGGACCACCAGACCAACTTAGTTTAGATTGTAAAGCTGAATAAAAAACAGATGAATCACATCCTGCAAGTAAAGCTTTTTCTTTATTCCTCTCTATAATTATAATATCGTCTCTCATTAATTTTTTAATTTCTTGACCATCACAGGACAAAACTATTTCTGCTCCTCGAGATGGTAAAACTTTTATCATCAATTTTCCCTCTGAGTTTAGCACCAAGGGGCGATTTGATAGAGAGAAAGGACAAATTGGACTTAGAACAAAAACATCCAAATCAGGATCCACAATTGGTCCGCCAGCCGCCGCTGAATATGCTGTAGAACCAGTGGATGTTGCAACAATTATTCCATCTGCTTTGAATTTTCCAAAAGACCGATTATTATATTCAACTATCAATTCAGAGATTTGAGCTGGGCCTCCAGTTCTTATCACAGCATCATTTAGTGGAGTTGATGTAAAAATGATTTCATCCTTTCTCAAAACTTTAACATCTAACAATGTTCGTTCTGCCACGGGAAGTTTATTTTCGATAAATTGAGTTAATGGTTCTTGCCATTTTTGAGGATCAATTCCTGCAATAAATCCAAATTGCCCCAAATTAATTGGAAAAACAGGAATTTGATGTTTACAAGCTATTCTAGCTGCATACAAAACTGTGCCATCACCACCAAGGGTTATTACAAAAGAAATACCTTCCAAGGAAAAACCCTTTGTATCTTTTTCAAAAAACAAAGATATAGACTCGATATTCTTTTTTTTGAGAAAATCTTCTATATCTTTTGAAATCAATACAGCTTCTTCTTTATATCGATTCAGTATAATGAGACACTTTTTCATATTTTATGGCAAGGTCGCTAATATTTTAGCAATTTTTGAGGCTTGTGAACTTCCAAGCATTGGATACAAAGGAAAATTTACACATCGAAGAAATAAAGATTTTGCATTTATACACTTTTCAGCAGCGTTTCCTTCATCACTTCGATTTGCTACGATTGAATCTTCAAATGCTGGAGCAATTTCAATTTCTTTTTTATTTGCATACTGTTTTACGTCTTTCATCCCACTTTCCAAAACCACAGGAAATGAAAAAACCGCTTGAACGCCGTTTTCTACTGCACAAACTAAAGATTTATGACGACTTTGCATTAAAGAACGCATATACATTTCGTACATTTCTTTGCGAATTTCTTCGTTTTTGGAAGATTCTTTTAGTTGAACAAATGCTAAAGCAGCGTTAATATCAGGAAGTCTATCAGTTATCGGAGCTTTTTCTGCTAGATTTCTTAAAACTGCCCAATCTCGAGCTAAAGGAGCTAATAAACAAGCTCCACCACCAGCTGTCAATAAATCTCTTTCTTCTAAACCAAGAATAGAAAACACACCAAAAGTTCCAGCTTTTTTTTCACCGATAGAAGCCAATGAACTTTGAGAAATATCCTCGATAAGTGGGATTCCAAGTTCTAAGATTTCTTCCATATTTGGAAGTAAACCAGATGTTTCATGATAAAGTAAAATTTTTCCACCATTTATCATACCTTGCTTAATTGTTTCAACTTCTACCAAAGCATTTGACGGAGAAACATCCAAAACCAAAGGCGTATAACCTAAATCCTCGATTGCAGAATATTGCCAATCTGGAGCTAGGGCTGAAATCATAATTTTTGAATCTTTTTCTAGTTGAAAAGCTTTTAGTGCGTACTTCAAGGCAAGGGCTGGACTTCTAAGAGCAACCACCCCACTTACCCCAAAAAATTCTTTTACAGATTGTACTAAACGCAGATTTATCTCGCCTGGACCAGTTTTTTCTTCAACAAGACAAGACAAAACTGCATCCATTTCTTTTCTGCGGATAGTTGAACTATATAATTGAACTTTCATTATTAAATGTCTATTCCTAAATTTTTCTTTTTGTTATACGTCTGCACCAACAAGTTTTTGCAAATCTTTTGGATTGAAAACTCGTCGAATATCAAGAATAATTAGATATCCATTTTCTTGACGGATAACACCGTGGATATATTCTGTTCCAATACCAGTTAGCATCTGTGGTGGTGGTTTAATTTCTTCGTTTTTAACTTGAACAACTCTTTCGATTCTATCGATGATGATACCGATTTTTATTCCATCGATATTTAAGATGATAAATCCGCCTTCATCTTCTTCATCCTCATCTGTTCTTTCTATTTGTTCAATACGAAATCGTTTATGCAAACTGATAACAGGGATAATTTCACTACGAAGATTAAAAATACCTTCTACATAGTATGGAGCATTAGGAATTGGACGAATGTTTTGGATTTTTACAATTTCCTTAACATCCATAATATCAACACCGTACAACTCTTGACCAAGTTGAAAAGTAACTAGTTGAAATTGAGATTCGCCGACTGCCATTTTTTCTCCTAAAGTTTAGTATACAAATATTATAGCATAAAATGCTCAATTATCAGAATACAATGATTTGATTTTTTTTACAAGTTAGAAAAATATGTAATAATTTTTTTCTAATTTTATGAAAATACAACACAATTTAGAAAAATTGGTAAAAAAAAGGACTGACTACAAAGCCAGTCCTTTTCAAATCCCACCCAAATTGGAAAGATTTATTGTTTAATGTTGTAGCGCTTGTTAAAGCGTTCGATACGACCAGCTGTGTCAACCAATTTTTGTTTTCCTGTGAAGAATGGGTGACAAGCTGAACAAATTTCAACATTGATGTTTTTTACTGTAGAACGTGTTTCAATTACGTTTCCACATACACATGTAATTTTTGTTAATTCGTAGTTTGGATGAATTCCTTCTTTCATCTTTTTGCCTCCTGAATATTAATAAAAGATTTGCCCGAATACTTAAAGTATTAACTCAAAAAGTATTCACAAATCCAAAATTTTATCATTCACCTACGCTATTCATTGAACGTAGGAATGCTTCATTATTCTTACTTTTTCGCATTCTGTCAATAACTAATTCCAAAATTTCTCCATCATCCATAGGACTTATGATATTTCGGAATCCCCAAATCTTTTGTAGCTCTTCTTCGGAAAGAAGTAAGTCCTCTTTTCGAGTACCAGACTTTTTGATATTGATAGCTGGGAACAATCTTCTGTCTGCAAGTTTTCTATCAAGATTGATTTCCATATTACCAGTACCTTTAAACTCTTCAAAGATAACTTCATCCATACGGCTACCAGTTTCTATCAATGCAGTAGAAATAATTGTTAAACTTCCACCCTCTTCCACATTTCGAGCAGCTCCGAAAAAGCGCTTTGGTTTATGAAGTGCGTTAGAATCAACACCACCGGATAAAACCTTTCCAGAAGTTGGAACTGTTTGGTTATATGCTCGAGCCAAACGAGTAATTGAATCCAAGAAAATTACAACATCTCGTTTGTGTTCTACAAGTCGTTTTGCTTTTTCCAAAACCATTTCTGCAACTTGAACGTGACGAGAAGCTTGTTCATCAAAGGTTGAAGAAATAACTTCGGCGTTAATTGAGCGTTCCATTTCTGTAACTTCTTCTGGACGTTCATCAATTAAAAGCACAATTATCTTGATTTCTGGATGATTTGCTGTAATTGCATTGGCAACTTTTTGTAAAAAGATTGTTTTACCAGCCTTTGGCGGAGCAACAATCAATGCACGTTGACCTTTTCCAATTGGTGAAAACAAATCCATAATACGTGTAGAAAGTTCTTCTGTTTTTGTTTCTAAGCGGATTTTTTCATTTGGATACAATGGGGTAAGATTTTCAAAAGGAATACGAGTTTGAGCAGCTCTTGTATCATCATCATTTACTGTTTCAATGCGTAAAAGTGCAAAAAATCTTTCTCCATCTTTTGGAGAGCGAATCTGACCATAAACAGTATCACCTGTTTTTAGGTTAAAAAGTCTAATTTGACTTGGTGAAATGTAAATATCATCAGGACCTGGTAAATAACTATTTTGTGGAGAACGTAAAAATCCGTATCCGTCTGGAAGAATTTCTAGAACACCAGATGCAAAAATAATTCCACCGTGTTCTGTGTGAGCTTTCAAAATCACAAAAATCAATTCTTGCTTTTTCATTGGAGCAAGTTCATCTCTTTGTAATCCGTATTGTGTTGCTAAATCTCTCAAGTCATGCATACGCATAACAGATAAATCATTGATGATTAACTTTGGTTTATCTTCCCGATTTGTATCTAAATTGGATTTTGGTTCTAGTGTTTTTTGGGTTTTAATTTCTTCTTGTGATTCTTCTGTATTGGTTGATTCAACAACTTTGTGTTTAATAACTTTCTTTACAGCTTTTACAGGTTGACCTTCTCCGTCTAGTTTTTCAACCCGTCTTTTTAGTTTTGGACTAATAACAACTTTTGCTCTAACAGCAGGTTCATCAACAGGGTTTTCTTCAGTTGTGGAAACTTCTTCTACAACTGTATCTTCTGTAGACTGGTCAAGATTTAAGTTGTCTTGCTCTTCAATTCCCGATGTAATTTCTGAATCAGACGTATCTACAAAACGTCTTCTTTGAATCGGTGCCATAAAAACTCCATATTAAATGTAAATGAATATAAAATGCTCGAATCAGCATCCTTTAGACGTGAATTTTAGTATGTAAAACAACTATAATTCACAATAATATTTCCTGTCAAGATTATTTTTCTTCTGTATCATCCTCTGACGAATCTTTTTCTTCTTCAACTTCTTCTTCATCAGATTTGATTTCTTTTTCAACCTTTCCTTGAACTGCATCTTTGTATTCTGTAGCATTTACAGAAAAAATATCCACATCTGGCAATTTGTCAAACATAGAAATTTTTCCCTTAAAATCTACATTATCTGCAATTCTTAATTTTTTTGTAGAAACATCACCCTCGATTTTACTTCCAGAACTCATTTCCAATTTTGTATCTGCAAAAATATTACCTTTTACCTTTCCAGCAATGATAACTTCATTTGCAGTTAAAGAATCAACATTACATTCAGCTGTTTTGGCGATTTCAAGATTTCCTGTTGATTTTATAGTTCCCTCAAATTTTCCAGTAATAACCAAATTATCTGTATATTCTAAAACTCCAGAAAAAACTGTTTCTTCTCCAAAAACTGTAAGATTTGATTGATTTTTATTTCGAGTCATATTTATTTTTCCTTTTTTGATTTTTTATAAATTTGCATTATTCCACCAAAAATCAATAGAATAAAGGCAAATATTGTAAATAATACTCCCGCATAATCACCAAATCTTGTATAAATCGTAGGTTTATAGTCAGTAATTAGAGGAATTGTGCTAACTAAGTAATTTTCTTCAAATGGTGCAATAGAAGCCGTTATTCGTCCATTTGGATCTACAAAAACAGTTTCGCCAGAAGCTGTTGCCCTCACAGAAGGAACTCTATTTTCCACAGAACGGAATACAGCCATAGACAAATGTTGTAATTGACAAGCTCTACTTCTTGCCCAAGAATCGTTGGACATATTCACAAAGGCTCTAGCACCATTATTTACGAACCTTCTTCCAATATAACCAAAAGTATCTTCAAAGCAAATAGGAACTGAAAATTTTAATCCATCAATTTCAAAAACCACAGGTTCAGTTCCCTTTTCCCAAAAGTGAGTATCATTTTCTTCCAATAGTTTGTATACAAAAGGTAACTGTTTTTTGAAAGGAAAATGCTCAGTAAAAGGAACTAAGTGCATTTTTCGATATTTTTCTGGTTGAGGAGGAATTACATTTTCTTTTGGAGTAAAAACCAATGCAGCATTGTAATCCAAAAGAGTGTAATTTCCCTCTGAATCATAACCCATAACCCCATCATCATTTCCAATAACAAATGGAACAGGTTTTGAATCAATATATGTCAACAAAGTATTTACAAGGTTAAAAGAATTTCTATTTAATCTTTTTTCATAATGCCATTGAATTCTTGGAACAAAAGCTGTTTCTGGCCAAACTACAAAACTGATATTCGGATTTGAATTCAAAGCCTCATCAGATAGATTCATAAGCACATTCAAATCTTTTTTGTACGCTTCTTCACCGCCGACCCAAGGGTCAGAGTTTGTTTGCACCAAAGCGATTGTTCTAGTTTCATAAGTTGAATAATCTTTTTGTGAAACAAATCCAAAAATCAACACTGAAACATAAACAACAAGCCAAATTATTGCTGATATTTTATGATTGTAAATCTTAGTTTTCCAAGATTTTGAAGAATCGTTGATAAGGGCTGTAAACCAAGCAGATGGAAATGTAATAATTCCGCTTAAACCAAACACGCCCAAAAGTGAAGCAGCCTGAATAAAGGGAATAAATTTCCAGTGGGAATATGCTGTAACTCCATAATTAAAACCGGAAAATCCCAAGGTTTTGACATATTCATAAGCACACCAAACAATCCACTGGGCAAAAGCTTTGTTTTTTGGAAAGAATACGGTAACTGCTTTCATAAGGGGAAAGGCTACCATAAGGTATAAACCATACATTCCAGCGATAACAGGCATAGATGCTGGGTTAAATGTGCCTAACCAAGATACAAAAACACAATAACACAAAGTACCATAAGCAAAACCGTATAGCCAAACAGTCTTCCAAGAAGCTCTTTGTGTTAATAAAAAAACTGGTATAAATGCAAAATATGATAAAAAAGGTAATCCCATATTACACAAATCTGTAGGATGTGCTAAAGCGAAACACAACACACCAATTATCAACAAACCAAGATTTTGTAAAAGGATTTTTTTATCTATCATTTATAAGTGCCACTATTTTGTTTTTGGAGTTTCTAATTCCCACAAAGCATTTTTTAATTCTTGACCAGAACGGAAAGCTGCCACATAGTGTGGTTCAACAGAAACTGGAGCTCCTGTTTTTGGATTTCTAGCTTTTTCTCTTCCCTTTCTAAGTCTTAATTCAAAAGTTCCAAAACCACGCAATTCTATGGTAGAACCATCTTTTAAGCTATTTTTTATTTCATCTAATAATGATTCAAGTACAGCTTGTACTACTTTTTTTTCGCAATTAACTTTGGCATGAACAGACTCTACTAAATCAAATTTTGTAACTTTATTTCCTGCCATTATACACCTCAATATTAAAATATTATTTTGATTTTTTGTACCTGCTTATCAATTTTTCCGAGGTACTATTATAAGATTTATGTAAATTAAATAATTTAAAAAAGAAAGCGGAGAAACCGGAATCCAAAAATTATGAATCCCCCGGTTCCTCCTTAAGCCTTATTTCTCTGCTGCAAATGTAACATTATAAAGTTTCATCATGCGAGATTTCTTACGAGAAACGGCATTCTTAGACAAAATTCCTTTACTTCCAGCTGTATCAAGTTCTTTTACAAGAGCTTGTAGTCTTTCTGAAGCAAGGGCAGAGTCTTTAGCATGTACAGCTTCTATAAATTTTCTAGCGCTAGTGCGTGCTGAACTTTTTGCTGCTTTGTTACGCATGCGGCGTTCTTCGCTCTGTCTATGTCTTTTTTCTGCAGATGATTGTTTAACTGCCAAAGGAGACCCTCCAAACTAAAACTGTAGGTTATGTTACCAAACAGATTTTGATTAGTCAAGTATGTTTTGCATATCTAAAATATATTATTGCATAATTTTATGCGAATTTTATTAGACAAAATGTGTTGACTACAAATTGTTATTTGTGTATATTTCAAAAAGGAAAATCATTTTTCGGAGGCATAGTATGGCTGGAGCAAGTAAAAACTCTCGTACTACAGTTGCTACCCATAAGTTCTTCTGTTCTTGTGGTGGCGAAGTTGCAATGAAGACATTGTTTGAAAATGGTAGACTAAAAAACGTTGCCGAATGTTCAAAATGTAACCGTGTTGAACGTCGTCCAAAAGACTTCAAATAAATCTACATTGTTTGTGAAAAGGACTATCTAGGAAAAATCCTAAAAGATGGTCCTTTTTTTATTAAACCTCTTAATATTAAGATAACCTTTTACCCGCTAACTCTCACCCAAAAATCTTTCGATTGATAAAACCACATTTTCTAAGGTATTAAAGCAATTTTTTGACTTTGGTACACTTTCTAAGAAAAATTTTCCATAATATTTTGATATTAACCTATTATCCAAAACTGTAACACATCCTCTATCTTTGCAAGAACGCATTAAACGACCAAACCCCTGCTTAAATTTGATTACAGACTCTGGCACACTTAACTCCATAAAAGAATTTCCGCCATTTTTGTCTATATTTTCTGAACGAGCTTGAAAAACTGGATCTGAGGGAACTGGAAAGGGCATTTTTACGATGATAACGTGAGACAAAGATTCACCTGGAACATCAACTCCTTCCCAAAAGGAATCCGTTGCAAACAAGACACTAGAAGTTTCATCTTTGAACTTTTTTAACAATCTAAATCTGTCGTCATCACCTTGTTTGTAAACAGTTATCTTTTTTTTAATCAATTTTGCAGAACAATAATTATAAGCAAAAATCAGAGAATCATAGGATGTAAAAAGAACCAAAGAACGACCAGAAGAAGCTAATATTAGTTTTTCAAGACTTTGCTCAAGCCAATTTTGAAACAGTTTTTGAGTTGGGAAAGGTGCATCTGTCACAACCGAAAATAGCACATTATTTTTATAATCAAAAGGCGAATCAAAAACTCCAGAGTCGACTCGCTCTGAATCTTGAAAATGTAAACCAGTCCTATATTTCCAGTATGAAAAATCTCTAGCCACTTGCAAAGTTGCAGAAACACAAACCACAGATTCCATAGGTTCAAACACTCCAGCATTCATCGTAGAAGCAATTTGAAGTGGTGTTTCAATAAATCGTACAAAAATTCCACCAGAGGACAAACTTCGTTTTTCAAGCCAAAACACAGAATTTGGTCTTTCTTCCCAAGTAATAAAATTTTTACAAAGAAGACCCAAAGATTCTATCCGTTTTAAAACTTGTTTTGATTCCCATACAGAAGGTAATTCCGTGTCTTTTTCTTTTATTCCTTCTAAAACTTTTCTCACCAATCCCACAAATTCATAAATTGATACATTAAGTTTTTCGAATTTTTCTAAAATTGTACCTGCTGAAAAAGCTGTTGCTTCACATAACCGCCAAGTAAACTGATTTTGGATTAAGTCTAAGGCAGAATCTTCTAATAATTGCATATCAACCTTGATTTGATCTAAGGCTGCCACAACTTCATTCATTTCTACAGGAGAATCTGACAAAGCGTGAAGAGAAAAAAGCAAACCAGCAGCTGCTTTTCGTCTTTGGCGATATAAAAGATTTAGTTGCTTTTGGATAGAAAACTTATTCAAGCTTTCAGAGAAAAAACTTGTGGCAGCAGCTTCGATTCCGTGAGCTTCATCAAATATCAACTTTGTATAAGGTGGCAAAACAGCTGCATCTTCATAGTTTTGTGATGATAAACGAACTTGGATATCAGAAAATAATAAATGATGGTTTACAATAAGGATTTTTGCCTCATTTGCGGCCTTTTTCACCCGCATCACAAAACAATTTTCAGCAAATTTACAGCGATTCCCCATACAAGCCTCTGACTCGGAGTTTATCCGCTGCCAAATCGCCTCTTGTGGCAAAAAAGTTAATTCGCTTTTTGAGCCAGTTTCAGAAGTTTTCACCCATTCAGAAATAAGTTCAAGTTCTTCTTCCTCTTCAAAAAACAAATCCTTTTCTTCTTGTAAATCGTAAAGTCTTCGCAAACAAACATAATTTTGCCGACCTTTTAGCAAAAGAAACTTCTCATTTATTCCAAGAATTTTTTGAGCTTGAATAATGTCTTTTTCTGCAAGTTGTTGTTGAAGATTTATTGTTCCTGTGGAAATTACAACTCGTTGATTATTTTCTTTTACCCACATTAAAGTAGGTAACAAATATGCAAAAGATTTCCCTACTCCAGTTCCAGCTTCAAAAACACCAATTTGATTTTCGTTAAAACATTGGGCAATTTTTTTTGTAAGCTCTAATTGAGAAAGTCGTTCTTCAAAATCAAGATTGTTTTTTGCAAAGTCTCCTTCATTGGACAAATACTTTGCAACTTTATTTTCATCTAATTTTTTGTACATATCTAATTTTATTCTATATCAAAAAGAAAAAAAAGCAAAAAAAAAGCAAAAAAAAAGGAACTAGATTTAACTAGTTCCTTTAGCATCTCCTAGGGGAATTGAACCCCTGTTGTCGGGATGAAAACCCGATGTCCTAACCACTAGACGAAGGAGACATTCACTCAACGATTAAGAATATACATCTTTATCTTTTTTTAGTCAATACCAAAAACAAAAAAAAATCAAAATTTTTTGCATTTTTTTTCATAAACATACAATTCCAAATATAACAAATATTTATCATATTAAATTAGAATTGAAGTTCGATTTTTGCTGAAAGATTTTCATATAACTTTTGAACTTCATCATTTTCTAACCCAAGTTTCATAGCCTTTTTCAAATCTTCCATAGCAGAACTAAAATTGCACAAATGATATTCAGACAAAGCCTTTCTGTAATAAACGTGAGATTGATATTCATTTATTTCAAGGGATTTGTTAAAATATTCAACTGCTTTTTCATCATCATCCTGTAAACTATATACAATTCCAATGTAATACATACTTCTAAAGTTTTTAGGATCATTTTCTACGCTTTTTGTAAAATCTTCCAAAGCTTCGTAATACTTATTTTGTGCAAAATATGCCATACCTCTATGCTTGTAAATTACGGATTTTACAATTTCGTTTGGATTTGCATTCAAAATTTGAGTATAAATGTTTTGTGCCTTTGCCAGTTCACCAGAGTTATGAGCGTGAATAGCCTCCAAAATCATATCATCAATTGTTCCGTGAACATACTGCATATTTGGATTAATAATTTCTTTTTCATCCTCTGGTTCAGTAACATTCTCCACAAACAATTCATCATCCAATTTTTGATGTGACAAAATATCGGCTTGTTCGTAAAAGTTTGTACGTCGAAAATCCAATTCTCGATTCAATTTATTTTGATAATCTCTAATTTCTTGGAAAATAATATCTGCAAGACTTAAACTAGCATTTGTTGATGCCAATTTTCGGCGCAAAGGCAAATCAAAGGGACTAAACTCAGATTTATAAACAAGTTCGTGTTCAACTTCCGCCCAAGCATCTTGTAAGATTGTCCGAATCTGAATCTCGCAAACAAGACTATTTGGCACCTTTAATCCAGAATGCTCTTGCTCAACTTGTTTTTTGATTTCTTCTGGAATATCAAGCAAAATATGGATTGATTCATAACCAAATTCCGAAAAAGTACGTCCAGCACCCTTTCTCTCAATTTCAACAATATCAAATAATTTTACAAGCTGTTTTTCAACAATAGTCAAATCTTCCAAAAATGGACAAATTATCCGTATTCCAATTAAATCAGTCAAAACTGGCATTTCTTGTTTACCAAGGCTTGGAGGCTGGATTCTGAGCAACTTTTTGTAAAAACTATTAAAAGATTTTACACGTGCTTTGTAGGAAGGTACTGATTCCATTTTTAGTGACAATTTTAGTTTATTTTCGATACAAAGCAAAATACTTTGTAAAATTGGTTTATGCTTGTTGTATGCACTTTGTAATTCATCTCGGTTTAGTAAGATTTCAGTATTATTCATAGCATAATTCTAACATTGAATTTACATACTAACAAGTTTTATTTTCGGAAAAATGAATACGTCAATAATTAGATGGAAAAATACAATTTTTTTTATCATTTTTTTTGATAATATATTTCTATAAATTCTAAATTCTTAACCTGTAAAATTTAAAAAACAAATATAATACAAAAGAGAGTTTAGATTTATATTTCAATTATTATCCCACACAATGCTGAAAGGAGCAAATAATGAAAACAATCAGTAAAATACTAATTTTATCCATTTTGATTTTTGGACTATTCGGTTGTCAACAAGAAACAACAAGCCCAACCTCAAATAATCAAAATCAGAACAACCAAAATCAAAACAATCCAAACCAAACAACTGGTAGTGAAGTTTTTTGGAACGCAAGTGATTATGAAGTAGGCACATATACAACCGAAACTGTATTTGGAAATATAACATTAATAGCTAGTAGCAAAACTGCTATAGATGAAAATTCAAAAACAATTGATGAAATTGCTTTTACTAAGCGACTTAAATTGGGCGGTACAGGAAGTACTTCAAGTGCTGCGTTAAAGTTCACAACAACAGGAAAAAGTGATATTACAGTTTATTGTGCTTCAAGTAGTTCTACAGGAACAGGTCGAATGCTTGTTTTGGCAACAGCAGACAATGTTATCAACGATACCAACGAAGCTCCTCTAACTGCTGGAAAATTAGTGTACTCAGATGTTCCAGCAGGAACTTACTATCTATATTCATCAAACAGTGGAATAAACATTTATGGTATAAAAATTGCTTATGAAACTACAGGTACACCAAGTGAGCCAGATAATCCATCAACCGATCTTGAAAAAGCTATTCGCGTAACTGATGTGCCAACTGGTTGGGCAAGTTATACAGGAACAAAAGATTTAGCAGGAGGAAGTGTTACACCTCCTACAAATTATGGCGGAAATGGCGGAAGTGTAGTTACTGTTTCTACTCGATCAGAATTACAAAATTATGCTAAAAATGGAAATTATGTAATTTACATTGATGGCATGATTGATATGACTGATGGAATGTTGCCTTCAAAAGCTAGTGAATCAACAAGTGCTTTGGATTCTTGGATTGCATCAAAATCCAGTGTAGCAACATCTTTGTCAACATGGAAAACCTATTATGCAGATGGAAATACTGATTCTGCTGATGAAAGCGGTGCTTACAAAACAAATAGACAGACATTGTCAAATGCTTGGAGCAGTTTAATTACAATAAATGTTGCTTCAAATACTACAATTATTGGATTAACCGATGAAAGTGGTATTAAAGGTGGTTGTTTTAAAATCAGTGGAAAATCAAATATTGTAATGCGCAATTTGATAATTCAAGATGCTTATGATCCATTCCCTCAAATTGAAAAAGGTGATGGGTTTAATGCAAATTATGATGCCATAGAAATTTCTAATGGAAGTAAATATGTTTGGATAGACCACTGTACTTTTAGAGACACCATTTCTAAAACAGATAGTGATTTTGATACTGTTACTTTAAGTGATGGTGCTGAAAAGAAGTATCAAGTATTTGATGGATTGTGTGATATTAAACAAGCAAGTGATTTTATTACTGTTTCATATTGTAAATTTATGGATCACGATAAAACACAACTAATTGGTCATAGTGCTGACTATACAGATGATACAAACCATCAGACTATAACATTGCACAATAATTACTACTTGAATTGTGGTCAGCGTTTGCCAATGGTTCGATTTGCTACAATTCATATTTATAATAACTATTATGATACAGACGGAACAGGACGAAAAAATAGTTATTGTATAGGTTTGCGTGAAAACAATAAGGTGTATGCAGAAAATAACTATTTTGGAAATGTAACACCTGTATCTAATTCCCAAGGTAGTTATTATTTTACAGGCAACTATGGATATGATAATACAGGTTCAGCTGCTTGGACACCTTCTAGTTACTACACCTACACTCCACTTTCTGCAGCAGAGGCAAAAGATGATGTAACAGAAAATGCTGGTGCTGGTAAGTTATCTGTAATTAAATAAAATTTTTAATATGCCTTAGAAATTGCTGATTTTAGTCTTGCTTTTTCTAAGGCATTTTTTTGAGATTGTATGAAGAAAATTTATTTATTACTTTTTTTATGTTTTGCAATATTCGGCTGTAATTCCACAAATACTGATGAACACTTAAATATTAATTCAGAATCTATAAATTTAATAGGAAATAGCCTAGAAGTATTTAAGGTAATAAATTTATCTGACAGACCTATCGGATGGGCAAATTCCCAAAATTCCCCCAAAAATTACGGTGGATATTCTCCAAACAATTCTGGGAAGATATACGACAATGTTGATTCTTATGAAAAACTCAAACAAGCACTTTCTGAAGCAGTTGAACGACGAATTATTTTCATTACGAATGCTATCGACTTAAACGCAGGAAAAACTCCCTACGATTATATTGTAAATTGTGGATATGGAGATGAATATTCAAGTTATGAAGATTATAAACAGAAATTTGCTCAAACTTGTGTAAAAGATTCAAAATCGGAATTACATGATGTTCAGCAAAATCTATTTAACGCACAAAAAAGGCAAGTCAGAATCAATATTCCTTCAAACACAACAATTATTGGAAAAAATTCACAAGCAGCAATTTTAAACGGTGAAATTAATATTACAAACAAAGAAAATGTAGTTATTCGTAATTTAAAAATATGGAATGCAGAAGATTATTTTCCGTTATGGTATCAATCTAAGGAGAATAATTTTAATAGCGTTTACGACAATATCACAATCGATAATTCAAAATGGATATGGATTGATCATTGTACAATAGGAGAAGATTCTTATGAGTACGATAAAGTTATAACTCCCGTAGGAGAATTAGATTGGGTTACTTATGATGGAGCCATTGATATTGGCCGAGGAAGTCAGTTTGTTACAATTTCTTGGTGCGAATTTAACAATCATGACAAAACTATGCTAATTGGATATGGTCCAGAATATACAGAGGACGAAGGCAAATTACAAGTTACTATTCATCACAATTATTTTAATAATTGCAAGAGTCGTCTGCCTTTGGTTCGATATGGTACAGTTCATGTTTATAATAATTTATATGATTGTATTGACAGAAATAAAAGTGGTTTTTGTATTGGAGCAGGATATAAATCTAATATTTATGCTGAAAAAAATATAATAAAAAACTGTAAATATGGTTTTAGAACAGAAAAACTAAGTAGCGGAAATAACATAGCAGGGCTTATTTATCTTGAAGATAATATTGACAATTCAACTTATTGGGATGAAACAAAAAAAGCTGTATCACAAAAAATTGCTTGGAATCCCAAAAGTTCATATGAATATTACTGTGATGAAGTTATAAAAATAATGAATAAATAGGTAGACAAGGAACACTTCGATTAAGTCTTTGATGCCTTTTGATTCCAATATTAGCAAGTGAAATGACAAATCATTAACTCTACTTTATTTATGTTCTTCAACATTATAAAACCAAAAAAAACCGCCAGGCTTTTGCCCAGCGGTTAATTATCGTACTGTATAAGAAACTTATTTAGCAGAACTATAGTCACTACTTGAATCAGAATCACTTACGATACTTGAAGTAAATCCTGCTTCTGTAGCTAGTTTTTGTTGTTCTAGGTAACGTTCAACTTGTGTGTTACCGAAACGTGACATTTCGAAGTTTTGTTTTGCTGCTTCTTTGTCACCTACAATGTGCCATAGGTCTTCATCAGCAATATCACGTTCTGTTGTAAGAGTAGCTTTATCGAAGATGATTTTTACATCTTTGAAATATCCGATAAAATCTCCACCATCGTGAGCTGCATCTCTTGTGATTTCAAAACCTACGAATTTAACAAAAGGAAGTCCTCTTGGATAAATTGGATATAGTCTGATTTCACGTGAACGAACGTCTGAAATGTATGAAGGATTGTTCCATACTAATTCTTTCCATCCGTCGAAACCTAAGTAACCCATAAAGTAGCGTCGTTCAACACCGTCAGTGTCTTTTAGACGAACATATAGACCATGTGGGAAGTTCATACCCATTGTTGTAACAGAAATTGATTTAATTGTACCAACATTTTTTACAACACCATAACCACCTTCAAAACGTGTTGTTGTAACGTCTGAAGAATTAACACGGTTTCCATTTTCGTCTGTTACGAAATCACCATTGTCATCAACGTCTACCATTGATTCATAAGCTGGAATTTCATAAGGTGGAAGAATTTTTGCATTTGAATTTGCACTGATTGTTGGGAATAAAATTCTTACACCCATAACTTCAGAACCAGCAAATGGAACTGTAACAGGATCTGTTGAACCAGATGCGTTTGGTTTTTCAGTGCGAACAGGTGCAGCTACAACTCTTGATGTTGCAAGACTGTTTACGTTCTGTGCTGATTTATTTAGTTCAACTTCCCAGTTTGCCAATGCTAATGATGTTTTCATTAGTGATTTTTGTTGTTCTGTGAAAGATGCACCAGCTGAAGCACCGTAATCCATTACTGTACGACGGTTTTGGTCGTTTACAGGATTTCCATCTTTATCAGTTGTGTTTACAGAAATATCTGCACTTAATAAAGTAAAATCGATAAGGGTTGCCTCATCACAAATTGCAAGTCCGCCAACTAAAAAGAAAGCGATTGCAATCAAAATAAAAGTCCTCTTCATTGAAAGCTCCTTTATACTTATACGTTTTTTTGATGTAGCCTTATTTTAATTATACGTAAGTTATCTGTTTTGTCAATGTTTATTTTTTTATTCAACAGATTCTTGTGTATAAACTTCTTGCCCCATCATAAATAGTATCACATCATCAATGCCATTGAAATTCTTTGTAATATTTAACTTTAGAAGTTCAACAGCTATTTTGGTTTCAGAAGAAATACCTTTTTGTAAAAGTGCTTCTTCTGACAAGTCAATATATATTTTTTTGTCTCGCACAAAACAAGAATTTATCTTTGTTCCAGCGGGGAATAAGGGTCGATATCTATCGTTTATTGGTCCTAAAAGCAAATCGTCAACATATTGTTTAATTTGTTGCTCTTTATCAACTTTAGGTAAATATCTAACCTCAAAATGAGTTTTGTCATCATCAATACATTGAAAAATGAAAACCTTTCTATAAGATTTTAACTCAACAAAATAAAAAATTAAAGAAGTTAGTAAAATTAAAAATAAAATTGATGAAAAAATTATAAGTTTTTTAGAGTTTTTTGATATTTTTTTTGATTCCATTATAATCCTGTAAATCCTCGTGATTTTTCAAAGTGCGTAATAAATTGCACCAAACCATTATATATTCCGTTGGACATTTTTTGCAAGTACTCATCATTGGTCATTAAAGTAGCTTCTTTTTGATTTGTTACAAATCCAAGTTCCACTAGAACGCTTGGCATATTTGCATTTCGCACAACAAACCACTCTTCTTGCTTGATTCCACGGTTATTCATTTCATTTCCACAAAGAGCTTCTAATCCTTCTGAAATATATTTTGCAATTAAGATACTTTCTGTGGTGTATTCTTCTTCTAGCATGGAATTTAGAATTGTTGCAAGGCTTTTATCTTCAACTGTGTTTTCATCAATTACTGTGCGACGATAACCTGGGCTTAAATACCAAACTTCAAATCCAGAGGCCTTTTTATCGAAGGCAGCATTTACGTGGATTGAAATATACAAAATTGCTTCATGTTCTTTTAATTCTACGTTATTTGCAATTTCTACTCGCTCTTCAAGAGATAAAAATCTGTCATCAGTGCGAGTCATAAGGATTTTTTTGTCTGGATATTGAGCTTGTAAAGATGCAAAAAGTTTTTTTGCTACGTTTAGAGTAATGTCTTTTTCTTGGACTTGTGTTTTTTTGCCATTAATCGTGTGAGTTTCTACAGCTCCTGGGTCTTTTCCACCGTGTCCTGCATCAATTAAAACAGCTCCAATTTTAAAATAGCCTGTGGAAGATGTTAGTGAAAAAACCTTTGAGCAAACTTCCGCAAAATTTTCTGTAATAAAAACGTCTCCATTTTTTTGGATTGGAGCATCGGTTATGTAAAAATTTCTGTAATCTGCAATTACAAGTTCATCATCAACTCGGAAAGAAACTGTGTGGCCGTTTTTTTCTAAAAGGCCTGAACTTGAAAGGCTATCCCAAGAAAGTGTTGCACCTTGGTTTTCAATGTATTCTGTTAGATTATAAAGTTTTACATCACTTTGATTTTGAGCAAATGCAACAAATCCAAAGATGAAAAAGAGACTCATTATCAATATTTTTAGTGTGTGATGTTTATTTATTTTCATATAAGTACAAAATTCCTTGTAAGCCGCCTCGAATTAGGCTATGCCAAAAGTTTATTTTAAAATCGGAAAAATCTAATTTTGTGTTTATATTTGTTTTAGTAATTTTTTCAAAAAAATCTAGGCTTTCTTGTATGGTTCTGTGATTGTAATCTTTTACGTTTTCTAAATATGGTTTTAAAAACTCTGGGATTTCGAGGTTTTCCAGAATAAAAGGCAATTCATCAATTTTTTTGTAAACTTCTTTTGGAAGGGAAAAAGCTGATGGTGGGAAATCTGTATCTAGGCTTTCTTGCAAAAATGAAAGAGTTTCTGAATTGTTTTTTTCCAGTTTTAATATCAATTTTGAGATTTTTCTTTCTGCACTTTCTGTGGCGATTTTGTAATCTTTGTGGTTTGAAATTACATTTCCACATTTTTCCACGTTGTTTAAAGGGAAAGAAACTTTGTCTTTTGCTTTTGTTCTTGGGAAAACATCTTTGATATTTTGATTTTCTGCTGCTTCTGAAAAATCTAAAACTTCTGCGATTGTTCCTGGAATGGAAATCCAAGCTCGTTCTGCACTAACCTCTTTTGAAGGAAGGTTGTAAATATTTTCAATGCTGGTTTTTTCTCGGTTTTCTAAAACTTCTTTTGGAGTTTCGTTTAAAGCAAGTAAAAGTGCTTGTTTGGTTAAGTTGATTTTTGAAGAGTATGGAAATGTCCAGCCAGACATGTATCCACCGGAAAGCCGGGCAGCAATTTCTCCAATCATTGAGCCTTTTGGAGTAAGTTTAATATCAGCTTTTGCAACGCCGTGAGTTAATCCAAGGGCTTTTACACCTTCGTAAAAGGTTTTTGCAAGGCTAAGCCATTCAGAGGAAGTTGGGCTATAACCAGAAGGCATTGTGTGTCCCATTTCGATAAAATATGGGGGATAATAAATGTGTCTGTCTGCAAAGCCTGTGATTGTAAGAGTTCCGTCAAAAACAAGGGCGTCAATTGAAAATTCCATGCCTTCCATATATTCTTCTAGGATTGCTTTTTTTGTACGGGAATATTCTATGGCAATTTTTGCGTTTTCTAGCAGTTCATCTTGGGAACGAATCATTCGGCAACCACGAGCTCCCATATTATCTACAGGCTTTACAACTAGGGGGAAATCTAGGTTTTGTAAAACTGGATTTTCTAAAAAATTGTGGTCAATTTCTATAAATTTTGGAGATGGAACCTGGGCTTTTTCAAAGCATTGTCGCATTTGGATTTTGTTACTGGCGTTACATGCGGCTTCGTATGTGTGGGCGGCAAAACCTAGATTTCCCGCCACGTAAGAAACTACGCTGGAAAAGTCGGTACCAGCTGTAAAAACGGCTTTAAGATTGTGGTCTTGGTTTAGTTTTTGGGCAAAGGCTAAAATTGCTTCTTTGTCTTTTAGGTCAATGGGAGAGAAAATGTCTGCCATTGGGACGCAAAGGGCATTTGGATTTCCGTCTACTAAAGCAATTTTGTAACCAAGTTCTTTTCCTGATTGAATAGCTGGTTTTTGCATGAGGCCTGCGCCTAATATCAATATGTAATTTTCTTTCATTTTGTTTTCCTAATTTTTAGATTTTGGGTTTGAAGATATTTTTTGGCAATAAACCTCAAAAGTGTCTCCAAGTTTAAATATCCTACTGATATAAAGGATTAGATTCCATAAAAATGGATTTTTTTCTTTTGAAATTGATTTTTTGAAAAATCTTTCTGGGTGATGTCCCGTTGATTGTATTTTTAGGATTTTGAATCCGTATTTTTTTAGAACTTTTTTTGCAGATTTGAAGCTCCAAATTGAATAATGATCAACTGGGCTGTTTTGCAAAAAGTTTTTGGTTTTAAATTTGCCAGAAACTCCAGAGGCTGAAGGTGTTGAAAAAGCGAAAATCCCCTTTATTTTTAGGAGTGAGTTTACTTTATTTAGGACAGTATCTAAGTTTTCAAAATGTTCGATTACGTACCACATGGAAACAGCGTCAAACTGTTTTTGAAAGTCTGTGGTAGTAAAATCTCCGTGAAATGCGGAAAAACCTAGTTTTTCAGAAACGTAATCTGTGGCAGATTTTGAAATATCTGTGCCAAAGGGGGCAAAACCAGTTTCTTTGGCAGCCGCAAGAAATGGACCGTAAGCACAACCAATGTCTAGAAGAGCTGGTGCAGTTTGCGGGGAGAGATTACGCTTTTCTTGGGAAGAATTCTCTTGGGTTAGAAAGCTGGTTTCCTGTGATGGGGCTTGAACACAGTTTTCTAGAGAGCTTTTTTGTGCTGAAAAGCAGCTTCCCTTTGACGGGGCTTGAACACAGTTTTCTTGGGCGTTTTCTCCACTGAAAGCTTGTACAGTGTGAGTGGCCAGCTTCCACATGATTTTTGCACGGCGTATTCCCTGTTTTTTAATGGATTCAAAATCTTCAAGATAAGTTTTGCCGTATTGATTTTTGTAATCTTCAAAAAAGTATGATTCTGAATAATCGCTAATGGGAGTTTTTTCAATATTCAAATAAATTGTGTGGCATTCTGAGCATTTTTTTACAGTGCGAGTTTCGTTTCTAAAAATTATTTTATCAAGATTTTTGGAAGAATTGCAAACTGGGCAAAAATGTTCTTTTGTTTTTGAAAAATTCAAAATAAAATTTTTTAAAGATGCTTCGTTTTTGGAACTTTCCTCAATATCAATTTGTGAATTTCTATCATTTTGATTTTGAGAATTTTCTGTTTCTAGAGTTTTAATAATTTCTTTAAGTTTATTTTTGTTTTTAAAATCTTTTTTTTCAAGGCAAATAAAGCCTTCTGACTTTGCAAGACTTTTGTGAAGTTTTGTGGTGGCAACTAAAATCACTTTTGCACCAGCGGCTTTTGCTTCAAAGGCTGTAAATCCATAATGTGTTAAAATTAAATCGTATTTGTAAAGTTCTTCCTTTAGGTTTGGAATTGGATTTTCCGCATCAACTGTGGTGGTTTTTATACCAAGTTTTCCAAGGGCAATTTTTGCAAGATTCGTAAAACCAGCTGGATCTTCTCCGCCGATTGAAATTAGCCCAGTTTTGATTTTTGAAACTTTTTCTGTTTTTTTATTTTTTGGTTTTGGAATAAAATCACTATTTTTCCAGTTTGGATTTCGCTTCAATTTTGAAGATGGAATAATATCAAGTAAATAATTGATTTTGCCAAGAATTTCTGGATTTTCTTGACCATCATCTAGACTTAAAACCTTTCCAAGTTTTGAAGCAAAATCTGCTTTTTCTTTTGGCGTTACAAAAGAATCTAAAACCACAAGAGAAAATGGCTTTTCATTTTGATTTTCTGCAAGTTTTTTTAAGTTTTCCTTGCCAAAAATCAAATTTTCATCCCAAAGATTTGAGTTTTCCAAAAGATTTTCAAAATGTTCTGGAAGTTCAGTTTTATTGTTAAAATCCAAAAATAAAAATCCATTAAGTTCTTCTGCCAAAGAAAGACAACGTCTAAAATGTCCAGTTCCCTTCCCTTTTTGTGTGTTTGGCATAAACAAAATTGGATATTTTATAAAATCAAGATTACAAACTTCTATCAACTTTTCTGAATTGATATTTGGCTGATTTTCGCAATCTAGAATTTTGTAAAGTTTTTCTGCTCTTTTGTAGTCAAAAAAAGTGTCTATGGTTGTTCTAAGTTTTGGAAAATTCCACTTTTCTGGAGCTGGTTCAAAAACTGAAACAAAATTTTCTGGATGATTGTATAAGGCTGGGCCTACGTGTTCATGGTCATAAGGCAAATTTGTTTTTTCTGCGGCTTCTAACAGGCTTTTTCCAAGAAAAATCTCGATTCCAGAGCCGTGGGGTAAACCAGAAAGAGTAAAATAATCAACTTTTGAAGTTGCGTTTAATTCTAAAAATCGTTTGATGGAAAAATTTGCAGCATCTGTAAATAAAAATGGATTATCTCCTGTGGCACGAACAACTACGTCTGGATTTTCTTGTTTGATTAAGAGACAAAATCTTTCTAAAACATCATTTTCAGGGCCGGAAAAAAGTTTAAATCCGCACTCTTTTGCGATTGGAGCAAAAAATTCTTCTGAATTGTAATCTGTGGCTAAAAAATAGTCTTTTACATCAACTGATTTTAGATTTTTTAAAACCTGATGTAAAACTGTTTTTTTTCCAAGAGGATATAAAGCTTTTTTTGGAAGCCTTGAAGAGCCGATTCTTCCTTGCACAATCAAAATAATTTTGGGATTTTCTAATATCGACTTATTCATTTTCATTTTCCCAAGATGAAATTAGAGTTTGAGCGTCGGTTTTGAATCGGAATTTATTTTTTGAAACCCAATTTCTAGCCATTTTAAAAGTTTTGAAAGCTTTGAAAAATCCCAAAGAAGATCGATTTAAGTATGAAAAAAATTCTTTTTTTGGAATATAGGCATAATCACCCACAAATCTAGGAGATAAATTTTTTAGAAAAAATCGTAGATAAGATTTGTCTAAGGTTGTGTCTTCAAGAGAAAAATCACATTCATAATTTATTCTAAGATTGCTACAAATTATTGTTTTTTCGCCCCATAAATATGAACGGACTGCAAAATCTAAAAGTTGCCAATAACTTGAAGTTAATGTGTAGTCGAATCCTCCAAGATTTATAAATCGATTTTTATCATAAACTCCCACAAAATCAAAAGGATAAAGAGTTTTTGAAAAATCTTGGGCAACAGAAAAAGATTTCACATTAAAACTTCCATCATCAATTGAAGGAATATTTTTAACTGGGAGGTTTTGCATTTGATCCGTAAACAAAAATGGTACAAAACACAAAACATCGTCATTTAGCAAAGTTGTCAAAAGTCTATCTGTTATCACTTTTGTAGAAACATGCATAGTATCCCACAAAACAAGGACTTTATTATTTCGAACTTCTTGCATTCCAAGATTTATCATTTCACCAGTAGATAGTTGTTCTCCAGGAATTATAAATTTTACATAGGAATATTTTTTTGCAAGTTCATCAAGTGTGAAATTTCGCTGTGGAGCTTCAATCGATACAATATCTGTAAATCCTAGGCGTAACAAAGATTCTAGATTGTTCACTCTGAAAGTTGTACCGCTTTTGTTTAAGAGAATTACTGAAATTGGTATTTTTCCAGAGGAGAGTTCCTTTCCACCGATTATAGTTGTGTTAATTTGTTTTTCGTTAAAAGTTAAAGGTATAGTATTCATCACAATTAGCACAAAGCCCCTTGTATTCGCAGTTTATTTGTTCAATTAGTGGATTTTTTAATTTTTGGAAAATTTCTTCCAAAGAATCTGTAAAAGCATTTCCCAAAATATTTTCAAAAAGATGTTCTCTGCAAAGCGGAACAGAACCATCGATTAACACAGAAATATCCCGGCGAAGATGCCAACATGGATAACGATTTATTGGAGTTAAATCCGCAGGTTTTCTGTTTGGAAGCCGATTTTGGAAATTGTCGTACTTTTGGATAAGAGGATTTTTGTTTCCTCGGAAAAATTGTTCAAGTTCACATTCGTTTTCTGTAAGGCGGACAAATTGTTTGTAAACAGCTTTTACGCCCTGTTCTTCTGGAAACTCATTTTCAAGGATTGCAGAAAGTTCTAGAAGTTCAGAATAAGTTTTTTTGCTGTTTGGATGTAAAACTTTGTATAAATTTTCTGTTCCAGCGTCAAAGGATAAAATCCAAATTACAGGTGGATATTGGTTTTCTCTTGGTTTTGAAGATTTTTTGATTTCAGAAATTTCTTTTATCAATTCAAGAGAAAGATTTTCACCAGAAGTTTCGATTAAAACAGAAAATTTTGAATTTTCTAAAATTGCTTTTACAAATTTTGGAAAATCTGGGTGAAGCAAAGGCTCTCCCCATAATGAAAGAGAAATTACAGCTTTATCAGAAAAATTACTGGCTTTTTCTAAGAATTTTTGGAAATTTGAAAAATCCATAAAGGCAAAACTGTCGTTTTTTGTGATTTCAGCTGGATTTTTTCCAAAGTGATTTTTACAAGCATTTGGATACGGACAATAATCGCAGCTTCCGTGGCAACCGGCTGCAATTTGCAAATTATAAAATCCTGGAAGAACTTGTAAAATTTCTGGAGATTTTTCTGCAAGTTCACATTTTTCTGTGGCACAAAGAGTTTTTCCGAGTTTTTTTTCTTCGGCTTCAATTAGTTTTTCAAATCTTTCGCAAAGGATTTTTCCAAATTTTGAGCCAGAAGCAAATTCTAGGCGAGAAAGTCTAAAATCCTTGTCTGAAATTAGAGTTTCGATTTCAAAAGAGTTTATGTCTTTTTTGATTAAGTCAAAAATTGATGTGCGAGAAACTTTTCCTTCCCCAAGTTCTGGATTTTGCTTTGAAAGTTGCAATAAAATTTTTAGAGTGCCAAGGTGAATAATTTCTGGCGTAATTCCGTAAGGGTATCCGTCTGCAAAAGTGTATTCTGCACCATATTTTTCATGTTGGTGGCAAAGTTCTTTTGTAAGTTCTAAATCTAAAAATGGACAATCTGACCAAGTGTAAATTACAGATTCAGCTTGTTTTTTTTCAGTTCCAGCAATAAGATTTTCTAAAAGTTCTGTAACAGTTGATTTTTGGATTTCAAAATATTCAAGATTTGTGTCTAGGGCGGAAATCCATTTTTGTGTTTTTTCAAAGGCGGATTTTTCAAATTCTCCGTGATATAAAGCTACTGCAAATTTCATAAATTGATTATCGGAAAGTTATTGGGGAGAATTTAGAAGAATGAATTGGGAAATTTACCTGTGACAGCAAAATCCCCACACGGTTTCGGGTTTTAAAATTTTTGTAAACTAACCTTTTTTTTCATTTTTTTTAAAATTTTTCAGATTTTATTCAAAAATTTTATTTTTTTTCTTTAATAATTATATGTAGAGAATTTCAAATGCAGAATTACGAACTGTCTAAACTTGGGATTTTGCAATCAGATTTTTTCTCTACAGAAAAATCTTTTGGAGAAAATTATGAGCAATCGCAATTACAAAGATTCTGTTTTTGTAGACTATTTTGACAAAGACGAAGAAGTTGGCCAAGAAAACTTTCTAGCCCTTTACAACGCTATCCATCAAACAAACTTAAAATTAGAAGACCTACACTTTGAAGGAAAAGAAATTGATAACACAATTTATCATGATTTTCGTAACGATATTTGCAAAATGGTAAACGGTAAGCTTTTTGTCCTAATCGAGCATCAATCCACAATCAATTTTAACATGCCCTTGCGACTTTTAAGCTATGTTTCAAGATTGTACGAAGCCTACGTCCCAACTCCTAAGCGATATTACAAAAACCCAGTGCAAATCCCAACTCCAGAATTTTATGTTATTTACAATGGAACAGAAAACTTTCCAGCTGTTTCTATAATGCGACTTTCTGATTCTTTTATTCACAAAAAAGAAGAAAAAACTCTTGAAATAATCGTCAAAGTATTTAATATTATAAAGTATAAAGAGATTTCTGGATTCTTAGATTGTAAACCTATTCGAGAATACAATCGATTTGTAGAAATTATGAGGGCACATTACGACCCAAAAAATCCGGAAACTTTTACACCGGCAATACAGATAGCAATCAAGGAAAACGTAATGCCAAACTACCTAAATCGAAAAACTACGGAGGTGTCAAACATGTTATGGGGTGAATACAATTACGACGAAGATATAGCCGCACAACGCCAAGAAGCCTTCGATGAGGGGATTCAACAGAAAGCTATTGAAACAGCAAAAAATATGTTTTCTAACAATATTTCATTAAACATAATTGCAGAATGCACAGGACTTTCTACAGAAACTATTGAGCAGTTAGCAAAAGAAATAGAAGATTCTAAAATCTATATAAAGTAATCCCAAACAATGGAAAACTGAAAAAACAGCTAGAGCAAAATTTCCTAATTTTTCTTCGCCAACTCAGAAGCCTATATCATAAATAGCATATTCAACTTTTCCCCATTTTATGATATACTTTTTCTTGAGGAAAAAATTGATAGAGCAAAAAGAAACTGTTTTTACCGTTACAGAATTAACCAACAGAATAAAAAATCTCTTAGAATCTGAGTTTGCAGAGTTTCCTTTTACTTTAGAAGGAGAAATCTCAAATTATCGTCCATCAAGTAGCGGTCATATTTATTTCACTCTAAAAGACGATAAGGCTGCTATAAAAGCCTGTCTATTTCGTGGAAATGCTCTAAAACTTGCCTTCACACCAAAAGACGGAATGATGGTTCGGGTAAAAGGCTCAATTTCTGTTTATCCACCACAGGGTAGTTATCAAATTATCGTTTCTAGAATGGAACAAGCTGGGGTTGGAGATATTCTTCAAATGCTCGAAGAGCGAAAACGTCGTCTTGCCATGGAAGGACTTTTTGGTGAAGAAAGCAAAGTAAATCTACCATTTTTTCCAACAACTATTGGCGTGGTTACAAGCCCAACTGGGGCTGCACTGCAAGATATTTTAAATATCACAAAACGAAGAAATCCTTTGGTAAATGTTTTAGTTTTGCCTTGTAGTGTTCAAGGTACAGAAGCAGCTTCACAAATTGCAGCACAAATCCGCTACGCAAACGCTCACCAACTTTGTGATGTTTTAATCGTTGGCCGCGGTGGTGGCTCTTTGGAAGATTTACTTCCATTTTCAGAAGAAATCGTTGTTCGAGCTGTGGCAGAATCTGCAATTCCTACAGTTTCTGCAGTTGGTCACGAAATTGACTGGGCCATCAGCGATTTTGCCGCGGATAGAAGAGCCCCAACACCATCAGCCGCAGCCGAATTGTGTACGCCCCTACTTTCAGACATTACAAACTACATTCAGCAGATTAAAAATCAACTTAGCCAAACCATAGAAAGTAAAATATCAAATTGTAAATTATTGATAAAAAGTTTCACTCCAGAATCTTTGGAAATGAGTTTTAGAACCATTGAGCAGCCTTATTTGCTCAGATTTGATGATGTAAAAGAACAGCTTTTGGAAAATATTTATGATAAAATGGAGAATGTAAAAAAACGAATAGAAAATGCAAAAATCATTTTAGAAGCGAGTAACCCAAAATTGATTTTAGCCCGTGGATACGCTATGGTTCGGGATAAAGAAACTGGAAAAATTATCACAAAGGCTTCCAGCGTAAAGCCTAGTCAAATATTAGAGATTGTACCGGAAAGTGGCACAATCAATGTAACTGTTAATTCTACAACAAATTAGCATCCATTTTATAGAGACATTTATTGGAGGAAAATAATGAAAAACTTTGAAGACAAATTAAATAGACTTGAAGAAATTGCAGATGCAATCAAAAAAACAGACGTTTCTCTAGAAGAAGCTGTAAATTATTTTGAAGAAGGAATTACCCTTGCTCGAAAAATGGAAAAAGAACTTGAAAAAATCGAAAGTAAGGTACAAATCCTAATGAATAATCCAGTTCCTCCCGTTCTAGAAAATAAACCTGAAATTGGCTTATTTGACGACTTAAACTAATTTTTAGGATTTTCTACTCATTATGGATTCAAATATTACTGAAAAAAATAATATATCAATTAAAAACACAATATCCCGTGCAGGTTCTAAAAATCCTGTTAGACTTTTGCCAACAGAGGTTGCAAGAAAAATTGCAGCTGGTGAAGTTATAGACCGCCCAGCTTCAATTCTTCGAGAGTTGCTAGACAACGCTGTAGACTCTGGAGCTGATTTTGTAACTGTAGACATTACAGGGGGCGGAATTGATTCTATCCGCGTAAAAGATAACGGAACTGGCATGACAAAGGAAGATTTACATTCCTGTGCAAAACCTCATTCCACTAGTAAAATCACTTCAGAAGATGATTTACAAAAACTTTCGACTTTAGGCTTTCGTGGGGAAGCTTTAGCTTCTATTGCAGCGGTTTCTAGACTTGAAATCACTTCCCTACGAAAAGGAGAAAAAATCGCCTACAAAATGACAGCACCTCTTGCAGGAAACGGTGAAAATCAAGTGGAAGTTGCAACCCTTTCAGATGGAACTGTGGTTTCTTCCAAAAATCTTTTTGAAAATATTCCAGCTCGGCGGCTTTTTTTAAAGCGACCTGCCACAGAAACAACCTTGTGTAAGCAAACTTTTATCGAAAAAGCAATGCCTTTTCCAGAAGTGGGCTTTAAGTTTATTATCGATGGCAAAGAAAAGTTTAACCTAGTAAAAAATCAAAGCCTAAAAGACCGTTTTGCAGAATGTCTTGAACTTAGTGCTTATTCAAAACTTTTCCAAGAAGTAAGTTTTTACGACAAAGAAAAAGCCTTGTGGAAAGGAACTTTGGTTTTAGGTGATATTAGCCAGTCTCGCACTGACAAAAAGCATATTTATATTTTTGTAAATGGTCGCCGAGTTACAGAGTTTTCCCTTGTACAAGCTATTGAATACGGTGCAACAGGATTTTTTCCAAACGGAACCCATCCAATTGCGGCACTTTTCTTAGATGTAGATTCTTCCCAAGTGGATTTTAATATTCACCCAGCAAAAAAAGAAGTTAAATTTCTTGATATTGGGCCAATTCATCACGCAGTTTCTGTTTCTGTTAGAAATTTTTACGCAAAAACTAGCATTAAGCCAAGCTCAGATTTTTCCCTTCCAGAAACCGCAATTTCACACTCTAGCGGATTTTCATCAAAATCATCAACTAAATTTTCTACAGGATTTTCCAGCAGTTACAAATACAATAAGCCTTCTTCCAGCGAATCTAACTCAACTTTTGGATATTCTAGCAATTTTGGAAGCGGCTCAAAATCAAACTATGAAATGCCAAAATCCACAGGCGAACTTTTTCCAAAAGAAAACACTCCAAAATATGCAGGAAACTTTCATAGTGTAATAGAAAATGTGGTTTCATCAATTCCAGAAAACTCACAGAATAACATTTCACAATTGGCAGAAGCTGCAATTTCAGAAAAGGTGGAAAATCAAGTTGATTTTAAATATTTTGGTCAATTATTTAATGTTTTTTTTCTTGTAGAAAAAGGGGAATCTTTGTTTTTAGTTGATCAACACGCAGGACATGAGAGACTTCGCTATGAAGCACTAATGAAAAACGCCAACAAAAAGCAAAATCTTCTTATTCCATATCGAATTAAAACAGATTCAAAAGAAGAAGATGAATATTTTGAAAAATTGCTAATAGATTTAAAAGATGCAGGATTTGAAGCGGAAAAAAGAGATGATAATACTTGGGAAATTCAAAGCGTACCAATTACTTGGCAGGGAACAGAAGCAGAACTAAAAGAGTTGTTGCTTGAAAAGCGAGTTTCTCCAGCTGAAATAATGCATAATATTTATGCTACAGCCGCTTGCCGTTCTGCCATAAAAGAAGGCAATGTTATAGATTCAGAAACAGCAATCTCTTTAATAAAAGATATTTTTTCTTTAGAAGAACCTCATTGCCCTCACGGTCGTCCACTTTGGATAGAATTAAGCAAAGAAAAATTATACGAACTTATAAAACGAACATAATTCATTTTTTTCGAGCAACTGACTCTTAATCTGTGGGCTTAAAATTCTTAAAATAATTTGTTTTCCACAAAAAAATCAGGATTTATAGCTTCTCCTAAAAATCGCACTTCCCAGTGTAAATGAGGTCCAGTAGCAAGTCCAGTTGCCCCGGAGAAGCCGATTTGTTCTCCAGCTTTTACAAGCATTCCCTCTTCTATCAATGTGGAATCTAAGTGATAATACAAACTGTACAAGCCTGGTAAATGCTCAATCACAATTGACCAACCTGTAGAAACTCTATCTTCAACGAGGACAACTTTTCCATCCCCACAGGCATAGACAGGAGTTCCAGTTGGCACTCCAAAATCAATTCCATAGTGTAAAGACGTTGAAGAAGCTCCTGTATCGTATTGATAAGTTCTTCTATCCCCAAAGAAAGCAGTTCTTCTTGTGGATTCCACAGGATAAACAAAATTTGATGTGTAATAAATTGCGTTTTTATTTACTGAATACAAAATGTCGTTTAAGCGGTCAATTTGAGCAGCTCGTTTTGGGCTATTATCGGTTTTAATAGCTGTATTTGTTGCATTTAGATACAGAACTTCTTCTACAAACTCTTTTGGTTCAGCCACAACTGGTAAAGAAAACTTCATCTCACGTCCATTTGCTTCTTTGTAGTGAACTTCTAGAGCAAATTCACCTGGTTCTAGATATGTGGATAATGGAATTGCGGCAAACATCACAGGAGGATTTTGGCGAACTGTGTATAATTCTTGTTTTCCGTAACTTTTCCCAGAAGAAAGTCGAATCAACTCAGCGGTGGCATATTCTGGAACTTTGTAATCGTAGTTCTCAGCAACAAAGCTCATATTGATATAAACGATGTCTCCTGGATTTACAGTTTCTGAATAATTTACAGAAAAAGAGTACTCACTTCCATTGTATGCAGCTTCTCGTGCAGTACAAGAAATCAAAGCTAAAACAGCAAAAGAGAAAACCACACACAATATTTTTTTCATAAAATCCTCCGAGCAAAACAGCTTTTCCATAAGAAAGTTTGCCTCGCAAACTTTCAGACAAGATTTTTTATTAACAGAAAAAAAATCTTGTCTAATTACCATTATAAAATAGGAAATCCATTTTTTGTAGTCTTTTTTTATGGATATTTAGTCTTTCTAGAAAATTGCTGTAATCAGTGTTTCCTTCGCAATTCCACAATTTTTCTGCAATAGCACATAACCGTGGAAAAATCATATATTCTGCCAACTTAGAAGAATAAATACATTCTGTCCAAAGATTTCCTTGTCCACCTAAAACATTTGCTTTGTTTTCAGCAGTCATTTCTTTTGTAGTTGGTTCAAATTCAAAAGATTTTTCTAGGGTTGTAACCCCAATCATACCAGGTTCTAAAGGCGTGTTTTTGTGCTTATAATCAAGATAGCAACCAGCAGTTTGCGGAGACATAATTGCTTTATGACCAAGTTTTGCAGCAGTTTCTCCACCTGAAAGACCACGCCAAGACTGTACAATCAAAGACTTTGGAAGCCCTAGTTTTTCTGTTCCTTCTAAAACTTCGTCCCAACCGATTGGAATCTTTCCTCTTTCTTCAAGCATTTTCGCAAATCTTACAGTTAGGTAGCTTTGAAGTTCCCCAGTTGTTTCAAGCCCTAAATCCTTTTTACGTTGCTGACACTTTGGACAGTTTTCCCATCTTGTTCTAGGACACTCATCCCCACCAATATGAACATAAGGTCCTGGGAAAAGTCTACAAACAGTGTCAAAAACTTTTTCGTACAATGGGAAAATATCATCATTTCCGCTACAAAGCACATCATCAAAAATACCAAAACGGCTTTCTACATTGTATGGGCCACCAGTACAACCTAAATTTGGATATGCAGCTAAAACACTTGATGAGTGACCTGGAGTTTCAATTTCTGGAACAACTGTAATATGTAATTCTGAAGCTTTTTTTACAACAGCTTTTATTTCATCCTCTGAGTAAAATCCACCAACTTTTTCTTCCCAAGTATAGCGACAATCGTTTCGCCAAGCTCCAACTTCTGTTAAAAGCGGATATTCTTTTACAGGAATTCTCCAGCCTTGGTCGTCTGTTAGGTGCCAGTGAAAACGATTAATTTTGTGAAGTGCAATTGCGTCTAGAATTTTGAAAATAAACTCTACTGGATAAAAGTTTCTACAACAATCTAGCATAAAACCACGCCATTCAAACTCTGGTTTATCATCAATTTTCAAACAAGGAATTTTATCCTCAAATATCATAGAAAGTTGTTTTACTGTCATTTCGCCATAAAACAAACCAGCTTCGTCCTTGGCAGTAATTTCTATTGATGAAGGAGTAATTTCTAATGTATAAGCTTCTTTTTCCATTGGAGAAAGTTCTTTATCACTTGATTTTAGAGTTTTTTTCACATCAGAAAGATTTCCTGTAAAAAAACCTTCAGTTAAATCAAGTTTCTGAGGAGAAGGAATTAGCCCTAAATCATTTTTAGTGATTTTTAAGTTTTGCAAGTTTTCCATGTTTAATCCTTATATTTTATTTTTGTAGATTTATCTTTGCAATAAAACTAGATAAAGGTGATATTTGGATTTCTTTTCCTTCAATCACTTCAAATTCTGCAAAATGTTCAGAACTTGCAATATCTTTGTTTACAAATATTTCTAATTTTCCAGATTTTTTCATCATCAATGGATAAGAATATTCTGAAGCATTGAAACACAAATACCATAAATTGCCTTCATTTTCGATTGTATAACAAAGCACAAATGGATTATTTGTTTCAATAAAATTTGTAGATTTTTCCACTTCCTTTTGAGAGCCAAGAGTAAAAGCTTTAAACCTTTTCCGTAAAGCTATTAATCCCTTTGTGTACTCTAAAAGTGGTCTGTAAGAAAGTTCTATTTCATTTGTGGCAAACCAGTGAATTTGGTTTACGTTATCGCTAGAATCATAACTATTTTTTACAAATTGATTTATAATTTCTCCATCATTTGAAAAAGCCCCAGCAAAAGCCGGTTTTGTCCTACCAAATTCCTGACCAGCGTGTAAAAAAACAATTCCCTGGCTTGATAAAAGCATAGCATTTCCAACTTTTAGCAAATCCAAAGCTTTTTTTCTATCTTCTGGTTTTGATTCATCAATATTTCCATTTACCACAATAGAATCGTGGAGAGTCAAACCATCATGACAATCAAAATACAAAACGCTATCTAAAGGAGAATCAGCTTCATAATTGATTTGTGGCCGACCTGTTAAATTATAAAACAAATGCTTTAAGTTTACTTGTCGTCCAGTTAAAAATCCTTGACCTCTTTCATTCATTCCACCAGCTTTTACCAAATCTCTTGCTTCGTCATTAAAAACTGCAATATCATCTGTTTTAGTCATATAATTTTGGTCAAGTCCACAAGTTCCTTCTTCCCCTGTGTACATTTTCCAGCCTTCCCCAATAAACAAAATATTGCTTTTTAACTTTTTACAAGTTTTGTAAGCTGTTAGCATAGTTTTTGAATCAATTAAGCCCATTAAATCAAAACGGAAACCATCCACATCATAATTTTTTACCCAATATGCACAAGAATCAATTATCATTTTGCTTGTCATAAAATTTTCGGTTTTTAGGTCGTTTCCGCAACCAGAACCGTTTTTGTAACTTCCGTCGGGATTTTTTCTAAAATAATAATCTGGCTCAATATCATCTAGAAAATCAGTTTTTGCCATGTGATTATAAACCACATCTAAAATCACGTTTAATCCAATAATATGAGCGGCTTTTATTAAAGTACGAAGTTCTCTAATTCTTTCATAAGGATTTTCACTTTGCTTTGAATACCAGCCTTCTGGTGTAAAATAATTGTGTGGATCGTAGCCCCAATTGTAATTGTTGTTGTGAACTGTACCAGAATCTTCAAAATCCTTTTTTGTTTCATCATTATTATAAAAATTTTGAACTGGCATAAGTTGAATGTGAGTTACGCCTAAATCTTTTATGTATTTTAATTTGTTGATAAAATCTAAGTAAGTTCCACCGCCATTTTTTGTGATAGTGGCATCTCTAACAGATATTTCATAAATTACAGTTTTTGATTTATCTTTTTCTTGTGGAGAAACCTTTTCTACCGAAGATGCTAAACTTATTTTGTAGGGTTTTGCAAGGGATAAATCCACCAAAGCGGCTCGTCCAGAAGTTCCGTCATTACAATAAGCCGCCATTGATTTTGCATAAGGATCTAAACAGTTTTTTACGCCTTTACTAGATTCAATTTTGTATTCGTAAAAAATCTCTTTTTCAAAAGGCAAAACAATAGACCAAACCCCAGTTTTTCCATCTAAAGTAAGAGCGTGTTCTTGATAAATTGATTTTGTGTATCCATCTTTGAAAAATTGCAAATTTACAGATTTTGCACTGGGAGCCCAAATTGCAAAAGTCACTTTTTTTGTAAGTGAATTTATGCTTGTTCCAAGTTTATAAGAAAGTTGTGGTATTGGTAACTTATTCATAAAAAAAATTCCTAAAATTAAATTAGTATAGTTTCTTTAATTATAAGTTCATTTATTTCCTTTTGCAATTGAAAATAAATATTCCCAATCAAAACGAGTCCGAGAATCAATTTCTGTAATATCAGGAACTGTAAAAAGTTTTTGCAACATCATAGAAGCAGCACCCAAAGCGACTTCATAATTATCTTCCACAGCAAATTCAAACAAACATTTTGACTTTTCCAATACAGCAAAAAACTGAGGCACTTCTTTTTTCAAAAAACTTTGGATTTCTTTTTGACGTTTTGTTGGTTCCCCGTGAATAAAAACACAATCTGGAGCCAAAAGAGAAATAGTTGGAGTCAAAGTTTCAAACAATTCTTTTATCCATTGGAAATAAGCGTTTTCATCCGTTAAAATCTTTTTCCGTTCTTCTATGGACATTCCAGTTTGCCCAGATTTTCCAGGTCTCCAAGAATTTGAAATAAATTCCCCAGAACCGAACTGTCGCCCATATCGAACTTTATTATCAAAAGTCAAAGCAACCCCGACCCCAATTCCGTTAGCATGTTCTTCTGCCATCACAACAAGAAAATCTCGCAAATCTGTTTTTCTTTTTCGAGCTAATTGAAGCCAAGCAAGACAATTTGCATCATTTTCCACCAAAAATGGCACATTTAGATTTTTTTCACAAAATTCAAAAAAAGAAAAATCATTCAAATAAAATGGATCAGAGTTGATAATTTTACATTTTTCAGAATCAATTACTCCAGGCAAACCTACACATACTGCCAAAAGTGGAATATTTAGTTTTTCAATCTCTGTCACAAAATCATCTATAATGTTTTTTATACAAATTTCCAAACTATCAATCTGAACATCTTGAGATTTTTTTAACAAAACCTCTCCATGCAAATTAATAAAAACCGCTTTATAATTTCCAGGTTGAATCTCAATTCCTAATATTCCACCAAATTTTTCATTAAGAGATAGATATATTGGTTTTCTACCACCTTGTGGCTGAGAAGTACCTTCTTCAGTTTCAAAAACCAACCCCACATCAATTAGTGAGTTGATAATATTCGATACCGTAGAACGATATAAATCTAATTGCCGAGCAATTTCTACCCTACTTACCGAGTTACATCTCCAAAGGATTTCCAAAGTACGTGAAATATTTGAATTTTTCTGAAAATTATTATTATTTATGTTCATTATAGGTTAGTATACTGAAAAAACAAAATGGGTGCAAGTTTTTTATTTTAATGATATAATAATTCTATGAAAAGATTTGTTTTATCCGTTTTAGTAGAAAACCATGCTGGAGTTTTAAGCCGAGTTTCAGGTTTATTCAGCCGTCGAGGTTACAATATTGACAGTTTGACTGTAGGCGTCACCTCTCATCCAGGTCAATCACGTATGACAATCGTTGTACAAGGTGATGATCATACTTTAGACCAAATTGAAAAGCAACTTTTCAAACTGGAAGAAGTAATAACGATTGAACATTGTGATCCAAGCGAAACAGTTCTAAGAGAAACAGCCTTGATAAAAGTTTCCGCTCCTCCAGAAGCAAGAGTTGGAATAATTGAAACTGCCAATATTTTCCGAGCCCACGTAGTTGATGTTGGAATAGAAACCCTTGTGATAGAAGCCACCGGAAGCCAAGACAAAATCGCTAGTTTAATAAGACTTCTAGAACCTTTTGGTATCAAAGAGTTGGTACGAACCGGACTTACTGCTATGGATAGAGGCAGCAAACTTCTTGGTGGAGATTTATAATTTTTAGATTTTGATATTTTTCTATTATTCAACATAATTTATGATTCATGGCTAATAGGAAAATATCTCTCAAAAAAAATGATTTAAAGCAAAAAAAAACCTGAAAGACTAATCTTTCAGGTTTGCCGCGGGACAGAATCGAACTGTCGACATACGGATTTTCAGTCCGGTGCTCTACCGACTGAGCTACCGCGGCGATTCATCATCGCTTGATGTAATAG